>NZ_JBPCHK010000001.1:1790000-3199176 GCF_054923835.1 Pseudoalteromonas sp. GB56
GTTGCAAGGTATAGACCCGAAACCCGGTGATCTAGCCATGGGCAGGTTGAAGGTTGAGTAACATCAACTGGAGGACCGAACCCACTAACGTTGAAAAGTTAGGGGATGACCTGTGGCTAGGAGTGAAAGGCTAATCAAACCGGGAGATAGCTGGTTCTCCCCGAAATCTATTTAGGTAGAGCCTCGGACGAATACCATTGGGGGTAGAGCACTGTTTGGGCTAGGGGGTCATCCCGACTTACCAACCCCATGCAAACTCCGAATACCAATGAGTACTATCCGGGAGACACACGGCGGGTGCTAACGTCCGTCGTGGAGAGGGAAACAACCCAGACCGCCAGCTAAGGTCCCAAAGTGTATGTTAAGTGGGAAACGATGTGGGAAGGCTAAAACAGCTAGGAGGTTGGCTTAGAAGCAGCCACCCTTTAAAGAAAGCGTAATAGCTCACTAGTCGAGTCGGCCTGCGCGGAAGATGTAACGGGGCTAAACATACCACCGAAGCTGCGGCTGCGAGCTTTGCTCGCGGGGTAGGGGAGCGTTGTGTAAGTGGCTGAAGGTGTGCCGGGAGGCATGCTGGACATATCACAAGTGCGAATGCTGACATGAGTAACGACAATGCGGGTGAAAAACCCGCACGCCGGAAGACCAAGGGTTCCTATCCCATGTTAATCAGGGTAGGGTGAGTCGACCCCTAAGGCGAGGCCGAAAGGCGTAGTCGATGGGAAACGGGTTAATATTCCCGTACTTGGTATAAATGCGATGGGGGGACGGAGAAGGCTAGGCAGGCACGGCGTTGGTTGTCCGTGTGAAAGTATGTAGGCTTGAATCTTAGGAAAATCCGGGATTCTTTAAGGCTGAGATACGAGACGACACTCTACGGAGTGGAAGCTGTTGGTGCCATACTTCCAGGAAAAGCCTCTAAGCTTCAGTTTATATCGAATCGTACCCCAAACCGACACAGGTGGTCAGGTAGAGAATACTAAGGCGCTTGAGAGAACTCGGGTGAAGGAACTAGGCAAAATAGTACCGTAACTTCGGGAGAAGGTACGCTCTTGAGTGTGAAGGACTTGCTCCGTAAGCACTTGAGAGTCGCAGTGACCAGGTGGCTGGGACTGTTTATTAAAAACACAGCACTGTGCTAAATCGCGAGATGACGTATACGGTGTGACACCTGCCCGGTGCCGGAAGGTTAATTGATGGGGTTAGTCTTCGGACGAAGCTCTTGATCGAAGCCCCGGTAAACGGCGGCCGTAACTATAACGGTCCTAAGGTAGCGAAATTCCTTGTCGGGTAAGTTCCGACCTGCACGAATGGTGTAACCATGGCCACGCTGTCTCCACCCGAGACTCAGTGAAATTGAAATCGCAGTGAAGATGCTGTGTACCCGCGGCTAGACGGAAAGACCCCGTGAACCTTTACTACAGCTTGGCACTGAACATTGAGCCTACATGTGTAGGATAGGTGGGAGGCTTTGAAGCGGTGACGCCAGTTACCGTGGAGCCATCCTTGAAATACCACCCTTGTATGTTTGATGTTCTAACGTTGGCCCCTGAATCGGGGTTGCGGACAGTGCCTGGTGGGTAGTTTGACTGGGGCGGTCTCCTCCCAAAGAGTAACGGAGGAGCACGAAGGTTGGCTAAGTACGGTCGGACATCGTACGGTTAGTGTAATGGTAGAAGCCAGCTTAACTGCGAGACAGACACGTCGAGCAGGTACGAAAGTAGGTCATAGTGATCCGGTGGTTCTGAATGGAAGGGCCATCGCTCAACGGATAAAAGGTACTCCGGGGATAACAGGCTGATACCGCCCAAGAGTTCATATCGACGGCGGTGTTTGGCACCTCGATGTCGGCTCATCACATCCTGGGGCTGAAGTCGGTCCCAAGGGTATGGCTGTTCGCCATTTAAAGTGGTACGCGAGCTGGGTTTAGAACGTCGTGAGACAGTTCGGTCCCTATCTGCCGTGGGCGTTTGAGAATTGAGAGGGGCTGCTCCTAGTACGAGAGGACCGGAGTGGACGAACCGCTGGTGTTCGGGTTGTCATGCCAATGGCACTGCCCGGTAGCTACGTTCGGAATCGATAACCGCTGAAAGCATCTAAGCGGGAAGCGAGCCTCGAGATGAGTTCTCACTTGGAGTTCGACTCCACTAAAGGGCCGTTGAAGACTACAACGTTGATAGGCAGGATGTGGAAGCGCTGTGAGGCGTTAAGCTAACCTGTACTAATTACCCGTGAGGCTTAACCATACAACGCCAAAATGGTGTGAGACTGTTAAGTTAGAAGTTAGAAATTAAAGACTGAAGTAGACGTTTACTTATAAAGCTTTCCGAATTAATACTGATTGCAATAGCGATTAGTAACCAACTTTGCTTGGTGATAATAGCGTTCTGGACCCACCTGACCCCATGCCGAACTCAGAAGTGAAACGGAACTGCGCCGATGATAGTGTGGCATTTGCCATGTGAAAGTAGGTCATCACCAGGCTCCTAATTAAAGAAACCCGTTGCAGCAATGCAGCGGGTTTTTTTGTGTTTGGGGGTTAAGCTCTATTGAATAACCTCGAGCTTGCTGCAACTGCAGGTCGGTCTTTAGGCCGACATGACAGACGGTAGTAGCGCACTGCAGGAGCATATTACCGAAAAGGCCCAAAATACATCATACTCACGCCACTGTCATGGTAACCCCTAAAGCAAAATATTTTCAATAAAATCCAAAGGATTAAGCCATGCTTCATAGAGTGTTTTAATCGCTGCTTACCTTTTGCTTTGTGCCTGAGTTTGTTTTAGGATCAGGACATTCTCACTAAGGTTAAGAACGAAGTGATTCGAAATTTATTATTACTTATCTTTGCGTTAACTGCCTACAGCACTCAAGCAATTGAAGTAAAAGGCCTCTACCAGTATCGTCAGCCTGTGGAAGACAAGACAAGAGAGAGTCGTGCTACGGCCAGTAAAAATGCGTTGCTGAATGTGATTGTTAAGGTTACTGGCGACAAAAACTCGGCTTCAAACAGCGCTGTACGTGGGGCTCTATCTGATATTTCTAACTATATGACTAAGTACGAATACGCTGACAACAAAGGCCAGTCTTACTTAGTAGTTCAGTTTGATAGCAGTAAAGTCAACGCGCTCGTTAGAGACGCAGGGTTACCTTTGTGGGGCAATCGTCGACCACTTGTAGTTATTTGGATGGCAATTGAAGATGGTTGGCAGCGAGATTTATTGACTCCCGACTCACATCCACAAGTTCAGGCGCTACTGGCAGACAGAGCGACACGCCGAGGTCTCCCTGTTGTGACACCATTACTTGATTTGGAAGATCATCGGCGTGTATCAGTTGCTGATGTGTGGGGTAATTTTAGTGAATCTCTTGATGCTGCCTCACAGCGTTATATGGCTGAAAGGGTTGTATCTGCGCGCTTGTACTCAGATCCAAATTCTGATGCTTGGACGCTCGAATGGCGTTTTACCAATGAAGATCAATTTGAGGCAATCAAACACAAAGGTGACCAGCAGCAAGTTATTTTGGACATGGTCGACTCCCTTGCCAGCGAGTTAGCCAATGAATATGCTGTTGATGCGAGTTCTGGCTACGATACCCAACAACAAACACTTAAACTGTATAACACTCGTAGCTTTGTTGATGTTGAATATGCATTGCGCCGCCTTCGTAGTCTTAGTGTAGTGACCGACGCAACCGTTAGCCATATCACCAAAGGACGGGTTGATATTACCGTTAGCCATACTGGGGATGTCGAGGATCTGAAAAAGGCCCTAACTTTAGATTCTTATTTTGTTGATTATCGTGATCCTAAAAAATTCTATTATTCTGATAATAATGATGATCTTGAGTACGCGTGGCAATAACGAATGATGCATAGTTCACAACTGGCATTGCCAGTCACCTTGCCCGATGATGAAACATATTCGAGCTATTTCGGTGGTGAAGATTCACTTGAGGTTAATCATCTCAAAGCGGCGTTTGATCATTTGAATGAGCAATTCCACTACACATATCTGTGTGGATTGGGAGACTCAGGTAAATCTCACTTACTTTACGCAACCTGTGTGCACGCTCATGAGCTGGGTCTTTCAAGTATGCTGATTTCATTGAGCGAAGTTCAACAGTATGGGCCTCAAGTACTTGAAGGGCTTGATGCGCTGGACGTGGTATGTATTGATGATTTGCATGTTATTGCAAATGACGAAGCGTGGGAAAAAGCACTGTTCAACTTTTTCAACCGATTTAATGAACCCGGAAAACTGTTATTAATCTCCGCAGACTTACTGCCAGATATGCTGCACATCGCATTACCTGATTTGGAGTCTAGGTTGAAATGGGGTACCACCTTGCAGATTCGCTCGATGAGTGACGATGACAAAGCGCATGCCCTCACTAACCGTGCGAAAATGCGTGGATTAGAATTGTCTAACGAGTGCGCACGATTTTTGTTAACCCGATTAAGCCGAGATATGCGCGCATTGTTGGATGTATTAGACAAGCTGGACCATGCGTCAATGGCAGCGCAACGCAAACTGACAATTCCATTCATAAAAGCCACACTTAAGCTGTAGAAACAGGCCTAGAGGGCTAGAATACATGCGGCCCTTTAGTTATCATAAGTAGTTAAATAAACACTTTAAATTATCACCCTAGTCAGGTATCCGATGAACTTAGAAGCGATTTTGGCTGACGCCTTGAAGGCGGTAGAAACAGCCAGCGAAATCGCGCACTTAGAAGATGTGCGCGTAAATTACCTTGGTAAGAAAGGTGAAATAACAGGATTACTTAAAACACTTGGTCAAATGGCGCCAGAAGAGCGTAAGAGCGCAGGTCAAGTAATTAACGAAGCTAAACAACAAGTTACCGAAGCAATTAACACCAAGCGTGAAGTGTTAAGTGCTGCAGCATTGGAAGCAAAACTAGCTGCCGAAACAGTTGATGTGACGCTTCCTGGTCGCAAAATGGCCTCGGGTGGTGTACACCCAGTAACACGCACTATTGAACGTATTGAGTCGTTCTTTGGTGAACTCGGCTTTGCAGTGAAATCTGGCCCTGAAGTAGAAGATGACTTTCATAACTTCGATGCGTTGAATATCCCTGCGCATCACCCAGCTCGAGCAGATCACGATACATTTTATTTCAATCCGAAATTGGTACTTCGTACGCAAACCAGTGGTGTGCAGATCCGTACTATGGAAACTGAGCAACCACCACTAAGAATTATTTCTCCGGGCCGAGTTTACCGTAACGATTACGATCAGACGCACACGCCAATGTTCCATCAAGTTGAAGGCTTGATGGTTGATACCGATGTGAGCTTCACAGAGTTAAAAGGTATTTTGCACGATTTCTTACGCAACTTCTTCGAAGAAGACATGGAAATTCGTTTCCGCCCATCTTACTTCCCTTTCACGGAGCCTTCAGCGGAAGTAGATGTAAAAGGTAAAGATGGTAAATGGTTAGAGGTTCTTGGTTGTGGCATGGTGCACCCAAATGTACTTCGCTCAGTCAATATCGACCCAGAAAAGTACACTGGCTTTGCCTTTGGTATGGGCGTTGAACGTTTAACCATGCTTCGCTATGGCGTGACAGACTTACGCGCATTCTTCGAAAATGATATGAAATTCCTAAACCAGTTCCGTTAAGAGGTCGACAGAAATGAAATTCAGTGAAAAGTGGTTACGCGAGTGGGTTAACCCAGCTATCGACGCGAACGAACTGGCAGAGCAACTTTCAATGGCTGGTCTTGAAGTAGACAGCGTTGATGCTGCGGCAGGCGAATTCAGTGGTGTGGTTGTTGGTGAAGTGGTTGAATGTGGCCAGCACCCTGACGCAGACAAATTACGTGTAACCAAAGTGAATGTTGGCCAAGACGAGCTATTAGATATCGTGTGTGGTGCGCCAAACTGTCGCCAAGGTCTTAAAGTAGCGGTTGCCAAAGTCGGCGCGGTATTACCGGGTGACTTCAAAATTAAAAAAGCCAAACTTCGTGGTCAGCCATCTCACGGCATGCTTTGTGCGTTCGTTGAATTGGGTATCAGTGAAGAAGGTGACGGCATCATGGAATTGCCAGCTGATGCGCCAATCGGTCAGGATTTACGCGAATACTTGGCACTCGATGACAACATTATCGACGTTGATTTAACCCCTAACCGCAGTGATTGTTTGGGTATTAAAGGCCTTGCTCGTGAAGTCGGTGTACTAAATAGCCTCGATGTCAACGAGCTAGAAATCCCAGGTGTAGCGCCAACAATTGATGATGCTATCACCATTGAACTTGTGAACGAGCAGGCATGTCCTCGCTATCTTGGTCGTGTTATTAAGGGTATTAACCTAGACGCGCAAACACCGCTATGGATGGTCGAAAAGCTGCGTCGCAGTGGGATTCGCTCAATCGATCCAGTTGTCGATGTAACTAACTATGTACTTATAGAGCTGGGTCACCCTATGCATGCATTTGACTTGAATGCAATCGAAGGGGGCATCAAAGTACGCAACGCTAATCCAGGTGAAGAATTAGTCTTACTTGATGGCAACACAGCAAAATTGAACGAATCAACACTCGTCATTGCAGATCACAACAAAGCGCTGGCAATGGCCGGTATTTTTGGCGGTGAGAAATCAGGTGTGACAGAGAGTACTGCTGATATCTTGTTAGAAAGTGCGTTTTTCAACCCAGTTGCCATTGCAGGTCAAGCACGCAGCTATGGTTTACACACAGACGCTTCACATCGTTATGAGCGTGGTGTTGATTTCGCATTGCAACGCGATGCCATAGAGCGTGCAACAGCACTCCTACTAGAGATTGTTGGTGGACAAGCAGGTCCTGTTGTTGAAGCAGTTGCACCAGAACAATTACCAAAAGTTACGGCTGTACAATTACGTCGTGAACGCCTCGACCGTGTCATTGGTTACCATATCAATGATGAAACAGTGACGAATATCCTTCGTCGTTTAGGCCTTGATGTGCAATTCGAAAACAATACCTGGCAGGCTGATGTACCTAGCTATCGTTTCGACATTAGCATTGAGGAAGACCTCATCGAGGAAGTGGCACGTGTATTTGGTTACAACAATATTCCAAATGAAGCACCACTTGCTAAGTTGAACATGACGCAGCACAACGAAGCAACTGTATCAGTTAAGCGTATGCGCGATACTTTGGTGACTCGTGGTTACCAAGAGGCAATTACGTATAGTTTTGTCGACCCTAAAGTACAAAACGCGATTCACGGTGAAGAAAATAGCTTGGTATTGCCGCATCCGATCTCAATTGAAATGTCGGTTATGCGTAAATCACTTATTCCAGGTATGTTAAGTACATTGGTATATAACCAAAACCGTCAACAACCACGTATCCGTTTCTTCGAGCATGGCTTAAAGTTCATTGCTGATGAAAGCGCTGAAAATGGTGTGCTTCAAAAGGCCGTCATTGGTGGGGTAGTTACGGGGAGCTGTTATGGCGAACATTGGGACTTACAATCTCGTCCAGCGGATTTCTTTGACGTAAAAGGTGATGTTGAAGCGTTACTTGCATTGTGTAATGACAATGCGCGTTTCAGTTTTAAAGCTCAGCAATGTGACGGCCTTCACCCAGGTCAAAGTGCCGCAATTTATGCTGGCGACGAATGTGTAGGTTTCATCGGTGCCGTACACCCGCAATTGCAGAAGCAGCTTGGTATCAACGGTACGGCGTATGTCTTTGAAGTAGAAGTTGAATCTATTTCAAGTCGTTTGTTACCAAAAGCGGTAGGGATTTCTAAGTTCCCTTCAAACCGCCGTGATATCGCTATTTTGGTCAAAGATGACGTAAAAGCAGGCGATGTTTTAGCAGCGATAGAAAAAGTTGGCGGAAATCAATTGGTTGACCTAAACTTATTCGATGTGTATAAGGGTACAGGAATTGAGCCAGATTATAAGAGTTTGGCAATTGCTCTAACACTACAAGCGGTTGATAGAACGCTCGAAGAGAAAGATATCAACTTAGTTGTCGACAACGTCGTAGCCACACTGGCTAAAGAGTTTAACGCATCGTTGAGGGACTAGATATGGCGCTTACTAAAGCCGACATAGCTGAACACCTATTTGAGAAGTTGGGGATCAATAAAAAGGATGCCAAAGAACTAGTTGAAGCGTTTTTTGAAGAAATCCGCTCAGCTCTAGAAAATGGGGAGCAGATTAAGCTGTCCGGCTTTGGCAATTTTGATCTTCGCGATAAAAAAGAGCGACCAGGTCGCAACCCGAAAACTGGGGAAGATATTCCTATTTCGGCGCGTCGCGTGGTCACATTTAGACCCGGTCAAAAACTGAAAACCCGAGTAGAAGTCGGTACCAGTAAGCTAAAATAAGAAAAGCAGCCTTTTGGCTGCTTTTTTACTTCCTAGCCTCATTAAGACTTAGGCGAGTGGAACGTCCCCGAGACTATTTGGTCGTAGGTCGTTTGTGCTAAGTCGTCTAATCTGTCCGTGTCATGACCGGCTTCTTTGGTATAAGTAGTTAATGCGTTGTAGTCGATATTCTCTATCCCCGCGAGGGTAGCAATTCTCGCAAAGGTATAGGCCAAGTTGTAATCATGCCTTTGGTAATGGATATTCACCAATGAGGTCAGTACTTCTGGATTTGGTACTGTGTCTGGTTGATTTAGCTCTAAGTTACGATATAAATGCTGCAAGGTTTTGTCTGTATCGACTTTCATGTAATAGCTTGCCAGATAAAATTGCGCATCCTGCGAGTTAGTGACCTTAGGGTCTTTCTCCATTGCTAATAAGCGCCTAATCGCATCCTGATCATTGTTTCTCGACCAATGATAAAATAGAAGTCCGGGATGATTGGTGCCTTTGGTTTCAAACAACAGGCGATTTATTTCTTTTTGGGCGGTGTGGTAACCCGTATATCGAGAAGTGGTTTTTTCCTTTAGCTTGATGTGCTGAATCTGTGCTGCTAATTCCACACATTTACTGTATTTTTCGAAATGTTTGAGTAGCTGATACTTATTTTCTAGGTCTGGCTTATTCGTTTCATCAAGTCTGGCCATAATCACGTCGGCGCGCTCGTATCGGCAATGGCTATCGGTATTGAGATCTTCACATAACATCGCATGGCTTTCACACACCTCACGGATAGTTGGCTCGGAGTCACAGCCAGCAATAGCACCAATAAACATCACGCCAACTAGTAATCGCATAATTTACCCTTTTAAACAGTTTCTAACAGCTAGTGTAGTCCATGCAGGGGTGCACTTACAGCTTGTACCTAGGGTATATTGATCCGCAACAATAAATAACTATCTGTCGTAAAAACAAACGGCTAGGGCTAATGGGGTGCATAGAGGTGGTTATTATCAAAACTTTGCATTAGAATATGGCCGCCCGACATGCGGTAAATTGTCCTGTATCACGCTCTCACTTTGTGATGGACAGCTCACACGTCGGTTTGATATCCGTTCAAATAAATTTCAAAGGCAGAAACAATGACCTCATCTCACGAGCAAGAATACTTGAACAGTTGGCAGGAACGCCAAGACTTCGCTGAAAGTATGCAACCAATCATCGGTAGATTGTACCGCAACCGTGGTATCGAAATTGCAGTGTATGGCCGTCCACTAGTCAGCGCCAGCACTATTGATATCATCAAAGCGCACAAAACCGTTGCTCAATTTGAAGAATCAAAACTTCGTTTACGTGAAAGCTTCCCGTTCTTAGAAGCTATCGGCAAAATGGAGCTTAACTCTGCACGCATCGATATCGGTAAGCTTGCTTATAACTACCTATATAAAGATGGCGCAAACGGTCGTTCTGTAGAAGAATATCTTAATGATGAGTTAGCAGAAATCACCAATGCGGGTGATGCAAAAGAACCACGTGATGTTGTTCTTTACGGTTTTGGACGTATCGGCCGTCTACTTGCTCGTCTACTTATTGAAAAATCAGGTCCTTACGCAGACCTTCGCCTTCGCGCAATCGTTGTTCGTGGTGGTAAAGATGGTGACCTAGAAAAGCGTGCAAGCTTACTACGTCGTGATTCAATCCACGGCCCATTCAATGGTTCTATTACTGTTGATAAAGAGCGCAACGCAATCAAAGCAAACGGTAGCTACATCCAAGTTATCTACGCTAACTCTCCAAGCGAAGTTGATTACACTGCGTACGGTATCGACAACGCGCTTATCGTTGACAACACAGGTATCTGGAAAGATGAAGCAGGCCTAGGTCAACACCTAGAGGCAAAAGGTGCAGCTAAAGTACTTCTTACTGCTCCAGCTAAAGGCAGCATCAAAAATATCGTCTATGGTGTGAACAACCAAGATATTAAGCCTGAAGACAAGATTGTGTGTGCGGCGAGCTGTACTACAAATGCTATCACGCCAACGTTGAAAGCGTTGAATGACAAGTTTGGTATCCGCAATGGTCACGTTGAAACGGTTCACTCGTACACTAATGACCAAAACCTTATCGACAACTACCACAGCGCTGAGCGTCGTGGTCGTGCAGCAGCATTGAACATGGTTATCACTTCAACAGGTGCGGCCAAAGCTGTATCTAAAGCGCTTCCAGAGCTTGAAGGTAAACTAACTGGTAACGCTATCCGTGTTCCTACACCAAACGTATCAATGGCGATTTTGAATCTAAATCTTGAGAAAGCGACGTCAGTAGAAGAGCTTAACGCTTTCCTACGTGAAACTGCGCTTTACTCAGATCTTCGCGATCAAATCGACTACACAGCGTCAACTGAAATCGTTTCTACTGACCTTGTAGGCAGCCGCTATGCAGGTGTTGTAGATTCACAAGCAACAATCGTTGATGGTGAACGTGTTGTACTTTACGTATGGTACGATAACGAATTCGGCTACAGCTGCCAGGTAGTTCGTTGTATGCAAGACATGGCTGAGTGTACTCACCCAAGTCTACCGCGCTAAGCAACAAAACTACTTTAATAGCCGGCACTGAGTGTCGGCTTTTTTATTGCTAAAATTGTTCGCAAGCGATGTTGAGCAGAAGTACCACTTCTCGCTAACAACGTTTGTGACGCCATTTAGATATTTATTTCGCGCTTTAATTTTAGGAGCAACCATGAACATCACGAGTAATTTCGACAGTGGTAACATCAAGGTTATCGCTTGTGAAAACCCGATGGATATTCAACTTGAGATCAACAAGGACAACCAGTCTGATTTTTATCAATGGTTCCATTTTCGCCTAGAAACCTCTCCGTTTGTTGAGCACCGTCTTCACATCAACAAATTGGCTGAGTCTGCGTATCCACAAGGTTGGGATGATTATCATGCAGTTGCTTCTTATGACCGTCAAACTTGGTTCCGTGTACCCAGTCGTGTTGAAGATGATGCGTTAGTTATCGATTTCGAACCTGAGTGTTCACAGGTATTTTTTGCCTATTTCGCGCCATATAGCTATGACCGTCACCTTGATTTAATTTATTGGGCGCAAAGCCACGATATCTGTCACGCTCAAAACTTGGGATTAACGCTTGATGGCCGTGATATGACGGTATTACGTATCGGCGAGCCAAGTGATGATAAGAAAGTAGTGTGGATCACCGCCCGTCAGCACCCAGGTGAAACAATGGCCGAGTGGTACGTAGAAGGTCTACTGCACAAACTACTGGATGACGAAGACCCACATGCAGCAGCGTTACTATCAAAAGCTGTTTTCTACATTGTGCCAAACATGAACCCCGATGGCAGTGTGCGTGGCCATTTACGCACTAATGCAGCAGGTATTAACCTCAACCGTGAGTGGGCTACACCAAGTATGGAAAAGAGCCCAGAAGTGTTCTTAGTACTTAATAAGATGCGTGAAGTGGGTCTAGACATGTATCTGGATATCCACGGTGATGAAGCGCTGCCTTACAACTTCGTTGCAGGTAGTGAAGGTATTCCTAGCTATGATGCACGCCTTGAGGGCCTTGAAAATAGCTTCAAACAGGCACTGTTGACTATCACCCCTGAATTCCAAGACGAATTTGGTTACGACAAAGATGCTCCAGGGCAAGCGAACCTAACCGTTGCTTCATGTGCGGTAGGTGAAGAGTTTAAAGCGCTCGCTTATACGGTGGAAATGCCGTTTAAAGACAACGCTAATCTGCCAGATGTAGATTATGGTTGGTCTGACCGTCGTTCATATCAGTTCGGACAAGACACATTAGGCGCAATTTTAGCTGTGGTTGATAAGCTAAGATAAACCCTATTTGCACTAGGCAAGGGTCTTGCTTAACCGTGATAATTACAAAGGCATTGGTTGTAAATTTCAGCCAATGCCTTTTTTGTATATCAAGCGTAGGCCGCTCACATGAAAATCCTGTTGATTAAACGCATTTGCATCTAACAAAGAAGATTGCTGGGTTAAGCTTAGGTGGTTACCATTGTGCAGTTACTTTGAAAATTAACTGTTAACAAACTGAGGTGGTATAAGTTAATATTCATTAAGTTGAAAAGCAGTAAGTCTCTTAGCTTGCTTAATTCTCACTGCCTTATGTTACGCATGCCTATTAGCAATGTATCGTAACTAAAAATAAGAAATATAATTATAGAGGATACCCATGGAAGCTTTTGTAAGCGCCGTTAACGACGTAGTGTGGAGTAGCGCACTCATTTACCTATGTCTAGGTGCAGGTCTATTTTATTCCGTATTAACCCGTTTCGCTCAAGTTAGACATTTCAAAGAAATGTGTAAGTTGCTTCTTAGCTCTAACGATTCAGACAAAGGTATTTCATCGTTCCAAGCACTCGCAGTTTCGCTGTCTGGTCGCGTGGGCGTGGGTAATATTGCAGGCGTTGCTGCAGCCATTGGATTCGGTGGCCCGGGTGCTATTTTTTGGATGTGGATTGTAGCCTTCCTAGGCGCCAGTACTGCATACGCTGAATCAACGCTAGGTCAAATCTACAAAGAAGAAGAAGACGGCCAGTATCGTGGTGGTCCTGCCTATTATTTTGACCGTTGTTTACAGCAAAAATGGCTTGCGATTTTGTTTGCTGTATCCGCCATTATTGCCTGTGGTGTGTTCTTACCAGGCGTTCAAGCAAATGCTGTTGGTAATGCCTTTACCCAAGTATTTGGTAACGGTGAGATGGTCACAACCAGTTTTGGTGAAGTAGGTAGCTTCAAGCTCGTTGCGTTGGCAATCATCTTAATGGTGTTAGCGTTTATCATTTTCGGTGGCATTAAGCGCATCGCGAATTTCACGCAAATCGTCGTACCCTTCATGGCTTTGGGCTACATTGTCTTGGCGTTGATTGTAGTGTTCTTAAACCTTGATAAAGTACCCAGTATCTTTTCGTTAATCATTTCTGATGCATTTACCGCGCAAGCTGGCTTTGGTGCGGCTATTGGTTGGGGTGTAAAACGGGGTATTTACTCCAACGAGGCAGGTCAGGGTACAGGTCCTCATGCTGCTGCAGCGGCCGAAGTTGACCACCCTGCACAGCAAGGTCTAGTCCAAGCTTTCTCTGTGTATGTAGATACGATATTTGTTTGTACTGCAACAGCACTGATGATCCTAATCACGCAGCAATACAATGTGGTAGGTGAGCTTCCTGCAGGACAATTCATTGTTCAAAACGTTGATGCAGCGACTGAAATTGGCTCAGCAGCATTCACACAAATGGCACTTTTCAAAGTGTTCGGTGGTTTTGGTGAAGCGTTCGTAGGTATCGCATTATTCTTCTTCGCGTTCACAACTATTCTGGCCTATTACTACATCGCAGAGACGAACGTAGCCTACTTAAATCGCTATGTTAAAGGCAGTATCCCACTGGTCATTGTGAAAATCGTGATTATGTTTATGGTGTCATACGGCATGGTGAATAGTTCAGGTTATATCTGGAACATTGGTGACATCGGCGTAGGTTTAATGGCGTGGATCA
The DNA here is from genome assembly GCF_054923835.1 of Pseudoalteromonas sp. GB56. Classification (NCBI taxonomy): domain Bacteria; kingdom Pseudomonadati; phylum Pseudomonadota; class Gammaproteobacteria; order Alteromonadales; family Pseudoalteromonadaceae; genus Pseudoalteromonas; species Pseudoalteromonas sp. GB56. The sequence goes on from NZ_JBPCHK010000001.1 coordinate 1,803,883, forward strand.
ACATTGTAGGTATCTTGGCTATTTTCTTTGTCGCTAAACCAGCACTAACGTGTTTGCGTGATTATGAAGACCAGAAAAAAGCAGGTGGTGAAATTACTTTCGACCCCGTGAAATTGGGTATCAAAAACGCAACGTTTTGGGAAAAGCGTCTGGCTAAAAAGACGCAAACACCGGAATAATTACATTTTGGTTTGTTGATCAGAGTTTGAATCCAATGTCGTTTACTTATATAGACAATTGGCGCAAATTCAAAAAAGACATCGACAAATAAAACCAGTACAATGAGGCGCCATAGAGCGCCTTTTTTTATGGCGTGCAATTGCACTAAGGAGTACGCATGGCAATCATTTCTTGTCCGCAATGCCAAAAGTCGATATCTGATAAGCACAAGGCTTGTCCTCACTGCAACGCGGCCCTCGGCGACATGGATCAACAAACTAAACAACGTCTTGCTGCGCGCACCAAATTACAACAGCATCAATCTCTGATGAATCAGTCATTTGTAGCCCTGATTATTTTCCTTGGTGGCTTCTTAGTGCTTTATTGGCAACATCCTGTTCCTGGCTCGTGGCAGCAAACTGCTTGTTATGTAGCGATAGCCGTTGGGGTAGTGTGGTACTTAGTTAACCGTGTTCGTTTAGTGTTTTTGAAAAGAAAGAAATTATGAATATAGAGCAGTTAGTCCAGTCAATAACCCCTGAAGTATTTGAACGTCTTCAATATGGCGCATCGACTGGTAAGTGGCCCGATGGCACAGCCTTAACCGATGCACAAAAAGAACAAACAATGCAATTAGTGATGTTGTATCAAGCGAAAGTGCTCAAAAGCGACGAACAATTTACCGTTGGTGCGGATGGACAGTTAGTACAAAAATCAAAGCAAGAACTAAAACAACAATTTAAATCAGAAAACGAGATAGCTAGGTTTAGTGAAAATGATCTTTAAGCAGTTTTTTCAACCTAAATGGAAACACCCAAAGGAAACAACACGTCTTGGCGCGTTGTCAGCAATGGATTCACAACAAGACGAACAAATTATCCGAGAGTTAGCCAGTAGTGACCCCAGTTCTAATGTGCGTGCAGCTGCATTGAAAAAACTCAATGATGTAAGTTTGTGGTGGCAAGCATGTCAACAAGATGCAGAGCCAAGTATCAAGCGTTTAGCGAATCAAAAAGTGGGTCAAGCCATACTTGAATCGACGCAGACACTCTCCGATAGCGACAAAGAGCTTTATATCGATAGGTTTGCGCCAGAGAAGTTGCTAGAGCAATTGGCTCTACAAGAAAAGACTAACGCAGTTAAAATTAAACTGCTTAAACGCCTTCATAAACCACAATTACTTGAACAGGTTTTTCGAAGCGCTGATGAAGTGCTGCAACAACAGCTTTGTGAGATGGTTATTAATCAAGAATTAGCCACCAAGCTGCAAAAATTTGCCAAGGGTGATGCGAAAAGCCAACTCAACGAATATTTACAGCAGCAGCAACGTGCGCAAGACATGCCCATAGAAGTTGAGCAACAGTCAAAGTTGTTATTGGCCAAGCTCAATGCTCTTCGTGAAAAATCAGATTATCAGCTTGTAAGCACGCAGTTCACTGTGCTCAATAATCAATTCGAGCAGTTAGAGCTCTCCTGGCTTGGTGATGTGCAACGCGAACAGTGTGAACAAAAACACAGTGAATTAGTTATTAAGCTCAATAATCACATTGATAGGCTTAAAGGCGACTATGATCTGGAATTATCAAAACAGCAGGCTCGACAGCGAAGCGTCCTTGCACTGGCGAATCTCAGCGCATTAGCTGAGGAAATAGCCCATGCAATGTCACTGCGCTTTGATGGCAATGAACAGATTCAGACCGATTGGTTGCATGCAAAAGTTGAACAAGCACAAGACATGTTGCAAAACGAAGACTTGCAGCCGGGTCAGGAACTCAATAGTCAACGCGCTGAATTAGAACGTCTGTTTAAGCAAGTTGAACAATTGGCAGCATATGAACAGGATGTCGCGCACGTGCGCAGCGAGCTCGTCGAGTATCAAGCGCACAGTGTTCCTTCGACAACAGATGAGCTGGATGATGCGATGACGAAAGAAACGCAATTGCGGGTCCGTGTTCGTGAGGCTATCAAGGTGCTACCAAAAGAGCTTGCGGGTCACTGGCACCAACAATTCAAAGCAACTCAAAATCAGTGGCAAGCTCAGGTTAAGCCATTGACTGAAGAGCAAAGCAAACTGTTAGAAACCGCGAAAAAGAAAGCCAGAGATCTACGCCGTTTGACTAGCCAAGGGCGATACCGTGTGGCATTTGGCGTATTTAATGGATTACGCGAAGTGTATGAGCAACTTACCATGCACTTCCAACAACAGATTGTTCGAGAATACGAAACTATCGAAAACATGCTTAATGAAGCAAAAGATTGGCATCAGTATGCCGGTGAAGCGCAACAAGAGCAGTTGGTAACTGCGGCAAAGGAGCTTTGCAGTTTGCCATGTGAAGACGCCAATGCTCGATTGGAGCAAGTTAAGCGCCTACGCAAGAGTTGGCAGCTACTTGGACCTGAAGTGGATGCTCAAGCAAAAGAACAGTTCGAACAGGCTATAGAATTAGCATTCGAACCATGCCGTATTCATTTTGCTCATCAGCAAGAACAAAAAGAGCAGGCTGTTGCTCAGCGCGAGCAAATTATTATCGACATGCAGAAATTGTCTGAACAGCGGGAGCAATTAGACATCATAAATATCGAGCGATCATTTAATGTTATCGTCAAACAATGGCGTGATGCTAAACGACTCGAGAGCAAGATATACAACAAGTTCCATAAGCGTTTTACACAAGCTCAAGCTGATGTAGCGAATATTATCGAGTGTTATTACAAGGACAACGCAACAGCCAAGGAAGCATTGTTAGCGCAAGCACAACAGGTACAACTAGAAAACGTCTTTGCGGCTACAAATGAATTGAAAAATTTGCAGCAGCAATGGCAAAAAATTGGCTTTGCTGGCAAAGGTAAAGAACGCAAGCTTTGGCAAGCGTTTAGACGAATTAACGATGAGGTGTTTAAGCAGCGTGATGAAGCTAAAGCGGTCCAGCAAGAAGAGTTTGATGCACAAAAAGCTGAACAATCCGCTCAACTTGATACATTTTCACAAGTATTTTCACAATGCGACACGCTAGCTCAATTGCAAAAATTGGCTGCGGAAATCGCTACACTGAATGTGGTTAAAGAATTACATCAAGCAAAGCAAACTCTAATCGCTGATGTACAAAACTCCATCGAGAAGCTCACAAAGGCTGCACAAAGCGAACACTTAGTGAAGCTGCAAACGAGCTTGCGCGAAGATGCAGCGGTAAATCATCTATGGTTAAGCAATACACAGCTAGGCTTAAGTGCAGAGCAGTTGGTGGTTCGTTTAGAAATTGCCGAAAATGTTGATAGCCCAGCCAGTGATGCCCAACTACGTATGCAAGAGCAAGTTACTATGTTGGATGAAAAACACCATGGTGTGACCCATTCAACAGAGGTATTGCTCAAAGCGTGGCTACAACAAAGCATAGTGGCTGATGGCAAAGTAGATGGCGAGTATGCAGGTCAGTGTCAGCGTGTAATAGCGGTCCTAGAAAAAATGGTGTCCTCATGATGCAATGGATTAAAGCCTCGGTATTCATATTGTTCGCGACAGTTGTCACAGGTTGTGCGTCAACAGCGCCTCTGAGTATTTTTTCACTTAGTAGCGGTGAATTAGAGCAGAACTTATTAAAACAAAGCGACAAGTATCATACTTCAGGCTCGGTACTGGGTGTGCCGATGGACCTGCAGGTTAACGACATCGGTGTGGTGATTGGCGGTCAACAAAGCCCTAAAGGGATTGAGTTAGCGCTGGATAACACGGTGATGATGCAAGCATTGGCAATTAAAGTACCTGTGCGCGTGCGATTGAATATCGCTGCAATCCCGGTATTTAATGCCAATGACGACTCTATTTATTTACAAGACTTCAAGGTATTGAACGCTGATATAGATGCAATGGGCTATCGCGGTAAATTAGCACCACTGTCACAAGAGGTGCAGGAGCTTTTAACGCAAACTCTGAGCCAATATCCTGTTTATACATTAAACCAACAAGATCCGCGTCAGGCACTATTATCGCGTTTCAAATTGGCGCTTGATGTGCAACCTGGCGTTATAACGCTAACTTCAGGTCTGTAACGACAATACTTGCGCGGTTGCATGAGTTCTCTGTAAGATAACGATATATCGTTATCTTACTAATGCAGCCGCTATGGATTCTTCTCTAAAGCAATACCTACACGACCCACGTTTATTACTCGACGCTGCGGGGGAAGGCATCTATGGCTTTGACCTCGACGGTAACGCTGTGTTTATCAATCCTGCAGCAGAACGCATGACTGGCTGGAAGGCCAGTGAACTTCTGGGTAAACGTATCCATCAATTTCACCATCACAGCCATGCTGATGGCAGTGAATACCCGGCTGATGAGTGCCATATCTATCGGACCATGTTTGATGGTCAAACGCGGAAAATAAGCAATGAGGTGTTTTGGCGAAAAGATGGCAGCCAGTTTCCCGTTGAATATACATCCACACCTATCTACAAAGATAATCAGCTAATCGGGGCAGTAGCGATATTTCGTGATGTATCAACGCAGCGCAGTACTGAGCAAGCGTTGCGCGATGCGCTGCAACGTGTCAGTCAGCTAAGTGAGCAACTGCAAGCGGAAAATACTTATCTGTTAGAAGAGATCAATGCAGATTGGCAACATGGCGAGCTCGTTGGGCTTTCGCAGCCATTTCGTAACATGATGCAGCAACTGCAATTAGTCGCCAACACAGATGCAACCGTGCTTATCCTCGGTGAGAATGGCACGGGTAAAGAGTTGGTAGCGCGACATATCCATGCGCAAAGCATGAGAAAAGAGGCGCCGCTGGTTAAGGTGAACTGTGCTGTATTTGCGCAAAGTCTTTTGGAGTCTGAACTCTTTGGTCATGAAAAAGGTGCCTTTACAGGCGCAACACAAAGACGTAAAGGGCGCTTCGAGTTAGCTGATGGTGGCACCTTGTTTCTCGATGAGATTGGTGAATTACCTCTACCTGCTCAGGGTAAGTTGCTCAGAGTATTACAAGAGCACGAGTTTGAACGTTTAGGTGGGCAACAAACCATTAAGGTTAACATCCGCCTTATTGCGGCCACTAACCGAGATTTATGGGATATGGTTCAGCAAGGGACTTTCAGAATGGACCTATATTACCGCTTGAATGTGTTCCCATTGCGTGTGCCTGCCCTTAAAGAGCGAATAGATGATATCGAACTGTTGGCAAGCCAACTCTTAGCCAAATTGTCGCAAAAATTAGGAAGGAAATTTGACTCTATATCCAATAGAAGTCTTTCGTTACTGAAAAGTTATGATTGGCCGGGGAATATCCGTGAATTGCAAAATACGCTTGAACGCGCAGCGATTCTGACCCAAGGTAGCGTGCTTAACATTGAACGTTTCGGTGAGAGTGACGGTCAAGCTGAGCAGCCAATACACACACTGGCTGAATGCGAACGCAGTCATATCGCACGTATTTTAAGTCAATGTCATGGCAAAATTAATGGCCCTAACGGTGCTGCCCAGTTATTGGATTTGGCGCCAAGCACGCTGCGTTCGAAAATGAAAAAGCTCAATATTGAGCGAGAATAATTCGTTAACAACGATATATCGCCATTGGGAACGAAATGTCGTTGTTTTTGTTTTATCTAAATTAATTTAATTTAATATTATCAATGAGTTACGCGTGGTAAATGCTGGCACAGCAATTGCCATATAAGGGCGTTAATGTAGCAATCAAAAGCGTCCTTATGAAGTTTGATATTAAAGAAGAAGATCTCATCATTAAGCCCTATAAACAGTCAGGGCCAATCTATATTCGTGAACAAAAAGGTAAATTCCAAAAAATACGCAGAGTTCTTAGCTGGTGTCTAATGTTTGCCTTTATCGCCTTACCTTGGATTAGTTATCAAGGGCAACAGGCTGTGTTGTTTGACGTTGCCAACCAACAGTTTCGCATTTTTGGCGCCACTTTCTTCCCTCAGGACTTCATGCTAGTGGCATGGTTGTTTATGGCAGGCGCGTTTGCCTTATTCTTTATCACTAACTGGTTAGGCCGTGTTTGGTGTGGGTATTTGTGCCCACAAACAGTGTGGATGTTACTGTTTACCTGGGTAGAGCATCGTGTTGAAGGCACACGCAATCAGCGCATCAAGCTAGATAAGCAGGCGTGGCACGCGAAAAAATGGTTACGAAAAGGCGCAAAGCATGCGATTTGGATTAGCCTCGCGTTTTTCACAGCAACCACCTTTATGAGTTACTTCATTCCCGCGAAAGAACTGTATATGGATTTGTTGGTTTTGTCTTGGGGGGGGATCACAACTTTTTGGGTGTTTCTTTTTGCACTTTGTACTTATGGCAATGCGGGCTGGCTGAGAGAAAAAATGTGTATTTATATGTGCCCATATTCTCGTTTTCAGTCGGTTATGTTCGATAAGGACACCTTGGTCGTTACTTATGATCACACTCGGGGTGAAAGTCGGGGCCCGCGCAAGCGTAAAGTCGACCACAAAGAACTTGGTTTAGGAGATTGTGTAGACTGTAAGTTGTGTGTGGAGGTGTGCCCTGCGGGCATAGATATTCGCAACGGCTTGCAATATGAGTGTATTAACTGCGGTTTGTGTATTGATGCGTGCGACGAAACGATGGAAAAGTTTGCTTATCCTAAAGGGTTAATTAGTTATCAGAGCGAGCGTCAACAACAAGGAGGTCATACTTCAATTTGGCGGTTAAAGCTGGTGGGCTATGCAGTCATGACAGTCCTCGTATTTGGTGTTATGGCTATCTGGTTGCAAGGTCGCGTGCCGATTGAAGCCTATGTTACTCGTGATAGAGGAGAGCTGTCGCGTACAGATTATCGAGGTATTGTGGAAAACCCTTATCGGATATCAATTATCAATAAATCCCAGCAGCCGCATACCTATCAATTGCATATTGTGGGCATCGATGGGGCTAGTTTGTCTGTGCATGGAGATTTACATTTTGTTGGTGCAGAGCAAAAAGAAATACCTGTCACTGTGAGTGTAGATGAAGTTCACCTCACGCAAAAGGTCACACCGTTTAGATTCACTATACAGGCAGTGGGTAATAGCGAAGCAGTAATAGAAAAAGAATCTCGTTTTTATAGGTAGCAGATCAAAAGCCCAACTGTACGACGAGTTGGGCTTTACATATTTTACAACTGAGCGACAAAATCCAGTGCTGATGTTACCGCAGCGACCTGCGCATCAATACAATTCTGGTCATCGACTTTTGGACTATCAGGATACACCTCGGTTGTCGTCACATAAGGTGCGTTGGTGAGGCCCATACACAATCCGAGCTTCTTACCTGCATACTCAATAACACCGCGTTGCTGTAACTCAACACCAATCAGTTGGTTGTTTTCATCTGCTGGCGCTATGTGAGTGACCGATTCTACATGTTCAATAATGGCCTGTTGGAATAATGGCTGTGGGCGCTCTGTGTCAGCTACCAAATAGAAGCCATCTGGAATATTCCAGTTGTGGTTAGTAACACCGTCTCTTGCCGCAAGTGCTGGGCGAAATTGAGAGTTATCTGTATCCGTGGTCTCATGTAAATCGATATGGACCAACACATCCGAGCTATATGGAGCGATGAAATCTAACAGCAACTGCGCTTCTTGCGCATCAGAGCCTTCATAGAATGAACGGTTAGGATCAATAGCGTGTGGATTCCAGCGGTTAATCGTTTCGTATCCCCAAGGACTAACACACGGCACTACTAAAATATTGAAGGTGTCACAGTGGGCGCGGGTTACCGCATCGGCAAATGCCAGTGCACCGTGTACGCCACTCGTTTCGTAGCCATGAACTCCACCTGTTACCAAAGCAATTGGGCGACCCTTTTGCCAGTTTTTGTGTTTCAAAGCGAATAAGGCAAACGTTTGCTCATATTCTAACTGGCCATATTCAATGATGTCGTAGTTGGTACTAAGTTGATCAATCTTACTGCGTACTTCATCGTTATAACTACGCTGTTTAGCTTGTGTTTGGAACCAAGCTTCTTTGTGTTCCTCGGCCCAAGGCTGGCCGGGAACACCTATTGGATAAGTTTCGTTACTCATTACCCTTCCTACTCAACAAGTGTTTAGGCGCAGCTTAGAGTCTTTGCATCGATTGTCAACCGATACAGATGGCAGAATATCATTGTATCGTGAGATACAAAGGGAACGAGTAACGCTATTTAAAGAAACTTTTTGACGTAAGCAAGCGCGTCATCAAGCTCCGAGAAGATGATCTCACTCGTTTTGTTTTCTTTACCGAGTTGTTTGCGGATTTGGTCAAGTTGATTGATGGCGATAGCAGAATCTACCACGAACGCTATCGCTTTACAGCCATGCGCATACATGTGCTGAGCGATACTCACCATGCGCTGTTGTGCTTCTGGAGTTGCTGCTGGTACATCAATTGAATTACCAACATAGGCCCAGCTGTTAAGTTGATGTTCGCTAACCAAAGCCTCAAGCTGGAGGGCAAACGTCGCAATCATGCGATCGTTTATTGCGCCGCTGAACTCACCGATAATGACCGAACCGTCTAACGACAGTTGATATGAGCCACTGGCACACGAATAGTTATACATACATGCTCCTATGTCACTTATGGCGAGATTTTAATCATAATGTCCTTATTGTAAAGCATTATAGTGGTGAAAAAAGGTAAATATAGGCCATTAATACGCTTGTCTGTGCTTAAAGGAAGTTATTTGCTAGATTTAAATTAGATTGCGATAATTTCAGAAAAAATTGAAACAAGAAAGGTTGCTATGGAACTCACTGAAAAGATGGAAGCATTTGTAATGCACTGTGGAGAAATGGGGAGTCGTTGGGGATTCAACAGAACCATTGGACAAATGTATGCTTTGCTATTGATCAGTGAAGAGCCGCTTAGTGCAAATGAGCTGTCGCAGACTCTGCATATCTCTCGTGGCAATGTCAGTATGGGAATTAAAGAGCTTAATTCTTGGCAGTTGATTGCCACCAAACACAAACCAGGTGATAGAAAGGAATATTATCAGCCAGCTGGAAGCATTTGGCAGATGGCCAACAGGGTATTCGAGCAGCGTCGTAAGCGCGAAATAGACCCGACGCTAAGTCTTCTCAGAGACGGTTTACTAGATGAACCAAATAATCAAAGTGAAGCGTACGCACAAACACGAATGTTAGAAATACATGACCTACTTGAAATGATCACTGAGTGGGCATCTGAATTGCAACGGTTGAGTCCTGAGAAATTATCTACGCTAATGCGTCTCGGAGCGGGTGTCACTAAAATGTTGGACCTGCGTGATAAGCTAACATTAAAAAGTGGCAAAGAGAGTAATTAAACACGCCAACGTCCATTCAAATGCAGTGGTGTAATCACCCAATGACATCATTACAGTTTGTGTACCTTTTATTGTAAATTACACAATGGTCTAAGTGGATTAGGCTATATAACGAAACAATAGAGACAAGGTGTCCACTTTGAGTTAATAATTAGTTAATGGTTTCCAGCCTTACCAGATAACCAACTTTAGCTTAGCGAGTTGGTTTTCTTATGCCTCTCTTAAAATACCTCTGACGCTAGCGTCTTTGCTCGCACAAAGCTAGACAAATAGTACCTGTGACGCTAACGTGGGTCCGCTTATAACAACAAGATGAAAAATATTATGCTAAAACGAACACTCGCAGTTGCGGTTTGTGTTGCGCTAACAGGTTGCAATGATAAACCAGCAGACAAATCGACACAGACGCCAGTTGCAGAACAACAAACGCAAGTAACTGATAACGCAGTGGCAAAAAAAGGTTTTGAATACCCAACAACACGCCAAGGTGACGTAGTAGATACGTATTTTGAGCAAGCGATTGCCGACCCTTATCGTTGGTTAGAAGACGATATGAGCACGGAGACTGCAAGCTGGGTGGAGTCGCAAAACAAAGTAACATTCGACTACCTTCAACAAATCCCATACCGCGATGAGCTGAAAAAGAGCCTCAAAAATCTGATGGATTACGAAAAGGTGAGCGCGCCATTTCAAGAAGGTGAGTACACCTATTTCTACAAGAATGATGGCTTACAGAACCAATATGTCCTTTATCGTCAAAAGGGTGATGCTGAAGCGGAAGTTTTCCTCGATCCCAATACATTCAGTGAAGACGGTACGACGTCCCTAGCTGGCGTAAGCTTCAGTGAAGACGGCTCTTTAGCTGCTTATCAGATTTCCGAAGGCGGCAGTGACTGGCGAAAAGTTATTGTGCTTGATACCAATACTATGAAGCCGGTAGGCGAAACATTGGTGGATGTGAAGTTCAGTGGCATCGCTTGGTTGGGTAATGATGGTTTCTATTACTCGAGCTATGACAAACCAAAAGGCAGCGAGCTTTCAGCAAAAACTGATCAGCATAAACTTTATTATCACAAATTGGGCACAGCCCAACAGGATGATCAGCTTGTCTTCGGTGGTAGTGATGAGCAAAAACACCGTTACGTGGGTGGTGCGGTTACTAATGATCAACGCTTCTTAATTATTTCTGCAGCCGTTTCTACGTCAGGCAACAAGTTGTTCATCAAAGACTTAACTAAGGAAAACAGCCCACTTGTAACGGTTATTGATGATATTGCTTATGACAGTGACATTCTCGACAACGAAGGTGACACGCTGTTTATCGTGACGAATAAAGATGCACCAAACAAACGTGTTGTGACCGTAAATGCAAGTCAACCGACCGCTGAGAACTGGATAAATCTTATCCCAGAAACAGAAAATGTGTTGAATATCTCAAAAGGCGGCAACTATTTCTTTGCGCGCTATATGGTTGATGCAATCTCACAAGTGAAGCAGTTTGATAAGTCGGGCAAGCTAGTTCGTGAAATCCAGTTACCTGGCGTGGGCACGGCCTCAGGCTTTGGTGGTAAGAAAGAGCAATCGACCCTTTACTACAGTTTCACCAACTACAAAACGCCAGGCACTATTTTCAGTTTTGATGTCAATTCGGGTGAATCAAAGGTATACAACGAGTCGGGTGCGAAATTCGACCCATCTTTGTATGATTCAAAGCAAGTATTCTATACCTCAAAAGACGGTACTAAAGTGCCAATGATCCTGACTTACAAGAAAGGCATTGAACTTGACGGTACTAACCCAACGATCCTATACGGATATGGTGGCTTTAACGTCAGCCTAACTCCTCGCTATTCGGCAACGACAGCAGCCTGGCTTGAGCAAGGTGGCGTGTACGCAGTGCCTAACCTTCGTGGCGGTGGTGAATATGGTAAGAAATGGCACAAAGCGGGCACACAAATGCAAAAACAAAATGTGTTTGATGACTTTATTGCCGCGGCCGAGTACCTTATCGAAAACAAATACACCTCTAGCGATTTCCTTGCAGTGCGTGGTGGCTCAAATGGCGGTCTACTTGTGGGAGCTGTAATGACTCAGCGTCCAGACCTATTTAAAGTCGCACTTCCAGCGGTTGGCGTATTAGACATGTTGCGTTATCACACCTTCACTGCGGGTGCAGGCTGGGCGTATGACTACGGCACAGCGCAAGACAGTAAAGAGATGTTTGAATACCTTAAGGGCTATTCACCTGTGCACAATGTTAAAAGTGGTGTGAACTATCCTGCAACGCTTGTAACAACAGGGGATCATGATGACCGTGTGGTTCCTGCACACTCGTATAAATTTGCGGCGGAACTTCAGGCCAAAGACGGTGGTGAAAATCCTGTGATGATCCGCATTGAAACGAATGCGGGTCATGGTGCAGGTACACCGACCTCAAAAATCATTGAGCAATATGCTGATATCTATGGCTTTACTCTGTACAACATGGGTATTAAAAAGCTATAAATAATACGTGATTACGCATTTAATGAGCCGGCTCGTAGCCGGCTTTTTCATTTTTTAATCTATGTTCACGGAGTTAAGTTTGCATTTTGAATCTCAGCGGTTGCTTTTGATGCCACTATCTCTAGAACATTGGCCCGTGTTTTTGGCGCTTCACCAAGACCAAAGCGTCATGCATTATGTGGCAGATATGCAGTCTGAAGAGCATATAAGAGTGCGTTTTGAGCAGCGTGTAGGTGGCAACTCACACCACACTCATAAATTTTGTTGGGCAATCACCTGCAAACAAACCTCCGCGGTGTTGGGTGTGATTGGATATGACTTGGTTAATACTTCACACGCTGAGCTGGGTTACATGCTGCTACCGCGCTACCAAGGTTGTGGCTATGCGTCCGAAGCGCTTAATACGGTAGTTGGTGGTACGTCACAAAGCCATAATATTACTCGTTTTACTGCGACAGTCACGCAAGGGAATGAAGCTTCAAGAAAGTTACTGATTAATTGTGACTTTATTCAATTGCCCACCCGTAGCTCAGGCTACGTTATTAATGGAGAAGAAGTAAACGATTGGTGTTTTGAGTTGTGCACATACGCACAGTAATAGGTGCTGTTCTGTCATATTTCTTTTTATCTTAAACGCTTATCATCATGTCCATACTTCTTAGTGGACATTTCAATGCTTAAAAATTCCAAACACCATTACGGCTGGGTGACTATCTCAATGCATTGGCTGATGGCGATTGCCGTAATTGGCATGTTTGCCCTTGGCTTATATATGGTCGAACTGACCTATTACGATGCCTGGTATAAAGGCTCGCTTGATTTGCACAAAAGCGTAGGAGTTATTGTTGCGATTGTTCTTCTTATACGCTTAGCGTGGCGTTTGAGCCAACCTCAACCAGAAGCACTCACCCACAGTAAAATGCAAAAGCGGGCTGCCTCTGCTGTTCATGTGCTGCTCTACATTGTTTTAGTGTTGCTCATTGTCACGGGTTACCTTATTTCTACCGCAGATGGGCGTGCTATTGAGGTATTCGGTTTGTTTCACGTGCCAGCTTTGGGCTCATTCATAAACAACCAAGAAGACATAGCAGGAAAAGTTCATTTTTACCTTGCTTGGACAGTAGTCCTTACTGCTGCAGTTCATGCCCTAGCAGCGTTAAAACACCATTTCATCAATCGGGATCGCACCTTGGTGCGCATGCTTAAAGTAACCAAAGGAAATTAATTATGAAAAAGTTATTTGCTCAACTTGCCATTGCAGGCGCACTTGTCACATCGAGCTATAGTGTCAGTGCCGCCGATTATGTGATTGATACTCAAGGTGCTCACGCATTTGTAAATTTTAAAATCAAACACTTAGGCTATAGCTGGTTGTACGGACGCTTTAATACTTTCTCTGGTGAATTCAGTTACGATGCAGCCAATGCCGATGCGTCGAAAATTAAGGTTGTGATCGACACCGCCAGTGTTGACTCAAATCATGCAGAGCGAGACAAGCATTTGCGTGGAAGCGACTTCCTAAACGTCGAAAAGAACCCAAAGGCGACGTTTGAAAGTACAACAATCAAATTTTCTGATGCCGATAACGCGGTGGTTACCGGTGACTTCACTCTTAATGGTGTCTCGAAATCAATCAGTTTTGATATTCAGAAAGTAGGGGAAGGCGATGACCCATGGGGCGGTTATCGTGTGGGTTTTGTCGGTACAACAAGTATTGCCTTAAAGGATTATGGTATCGACTATAACCTTGGCCCAGCATCAACGCATGTTGACTTGGAACTGTCAATTGAAGGCATCCGTCAGTAGTAACATGCAGTTGTGCGGTGCTTGCCACCGCACAACACGCTATTTTTTCTTACTCATCGCCCACCTCTATTCAATATTTATATCCGTATCACCCTTATGAATACTAACCACAGCGCAGTAAAATTTGAGCCCGCGCAAGTCGGCTGATATAACAATAATTAGTGTCGTTACAATTGGAAGTCACTGATGACTATGAAATATACCCACACGGTTGGATTTATCGAGGGCGATGGCATAGGGCCTGAAGTTCTGCCGTTAGTACGTGATCTGATAAACCATGTTGTGGATGTGTGTTATCAGGGTGAGCACAGTATTACGTGGCGACCTTTATTATTGGGCGAACAAGCGGCGATGACTGGTGATGGCGAGTGGTTCCCACAAAGTACAGTTAGTGCTTTGCGAGAGCTGAAAGTTGCCCTAAAAGGACCAATGAGTAGCGCCATAGGTGGGGGATTTCGCTCATTGAATATCGCCTTGCGTGAAGAACTAGATTTGTTCTGTAATATGCGAGTTATCAAATCCTTGGCGGGTCTTCCATCGCCCCTGAGCAACGCTGAAGGTATTGATTTAGTTGTCTTTCGCGAATGTAGCGAGGATAGCTTTGCGAGTATAGAGCTTGGCGCAAACACGCCTGATGCGCAGCGATTAATTGAAGTATTAGAACAAGAGCTCGGATATTATCGTCTGCGTTTTGTTGATGACTGTGCGTTGGCGATAAAAAATTGCTCAAAATCAGCGACAGAGCGATTGGTCCAAAGAGCAGTCGATTACGCGCTATCACATAATCGCCTTAAGATTACTATAGTGCACAAGAGTAACGCATGGCAGCTTACTGATGGGCAGTTTCAACGTTGGGCTAGCGATTATATCGCCCAACATTATGAACTAAAGAAACACGAAAGTGGTGAGCAATACCTTCTAAATCCTGATGGAACAGAAATTTTGGTAGAACAAATGATGTTAGACCAAGTAATGCAGCGCCTTGCCCTGCAACCGCAGCAATTTGATGTTCTGATATGCAACAATCTCGCTGGTGATTTGATTTCGGACCTCGCAACGTCGCTGGTGGGCGGTGTGGGTATTGTACCCAGTGTGAACTGTAATAATGATATGGCTTTGTTTGAACCTAGTCATGGTCCCTTTAGACGGATTGCCGGAAGCGGTTTAGCGAATCCTAGTGCCACGGTGTGGGCTGGGGTGTTAATGTTGCAACATCTAGGGATGAACAATGCCGCCTTGATGCTTTGGCGCGCTTTAAAAGACGTAATAAATGCGCACGATGCGCTCTTCCAACTCGATACCCGAGAGAGCCTTAATCAAGGTGTAACGACACGCAATATTATCGCCGCTATTGAAGCGGCGATACCCATGCCAGATAGATAACCGTTATGCAGCGATTGCGCCTTGCAGTAACTCGCGAGCTCTGATGCGTGAGGGCTCTTGACTCCCTAAATTAGGCGCCAAACCTAGCTCATCGAGCATAGTAAATAGCATCTTGACCGGGACCGGGCAGTTGTTTTCATCGAGAATATCAGCTTGGTTTGTCGTCACTAACGCAGCATTAGGGTAATGTTCACGCAAGGCATCTAGAGTAATCGCGGTATCACCACACGCGCGGCAGTAACTACCAAATTCGTCGTTTAATTGAGCTAAAGCCTCATAGAAATCTTTCAGGCTTAATGTCGAGCCGCATGCCTGAAGTTGGGTTTGAATAAATGTGTCTAGTTCTGCGTTGATATGAATGCAATCATAGTGTTTGTATTGACGTGATAGCATGAGTGCCTCCAGTGGCGTCTTATTGTCTTACATATACCTTATGCTCAATCATGCTATTTATGAAATGGATGAAATCGATAATTAGTATTTACACTATAAATATTCTAGGTGTATTGCTGTAGTTTCTGTCTTAACCATAGGTGTGCGGGGCTGTGATGTACTAACGGACTCCACAGCATAGATACGCTGATTGGGACAATGGGAAAGGGCACAGGGCAAAGTGCTAGGTTTGCACTGTTGTGGGAAATTATATGCTCTGCAAGGCGTCGAGGTAACGTAGCCAGCAAGTCTGTTTCTGAACATAAGTCTGCAATAAGGCTGTGATGCCGTGCATACACTGCGATATTTCGCTTGTGGCCGAGTTGGATAAGCGCTTGGTCAACCCATCCTAACTTTTGTGGTTCTCGATTCTTAATAACGGGTTCTGGGCCAAAGCCACTGCGATTCAGCCAAATATGGGAGTGAGCTAGGTAGGTTTCAATATCTAACTGTTGATGAAGAGGGTGACTTTCTCTAGCAAGGCAACAGTAATTATCTCGCCACAAGGTTGATTGATGAAAAGATGCAGGCATTCGGGTAAAACGATCAATCGCGATATCCACCTGACCCTGTTCTAGTTCACTTAAGTTCACATCACTAGGATGAATTAAATCCACTTTGATGCCAGGATAATGGACTGCGACGTCACGCAAAAAATCCACTAATAATGGCGCAACGAGAAATTCATTGGCCATAATTCGGAAGGTATGTTGCGAGGTTTGTGGGTCAAACGTCGTTTCTTGAATAGTGATAGCTTGGGCCACACTCAGGAAGTGCTCTAGCTGTGGCTTTAATGCTAACGCCTTTTCTGTACACATCATACTACTTCCGCTTCGCACTAAAAGGGGGTCACAAAACAAGTCCCTAAGGCGTTTCAATGCGTTACTCATGGCGCTTTGAGTGAGTGCGAGTCGGTTCGCAGCATGCGAAACACTTCGCTCTTCAAGTAGCACGTGTAAATAGACCAACAGATTTAAGTCAACTTGACGTAAGTTCATAAGGACTCACAACTTATACTCTTTACACCTAATGTATCTCAGCTCTTTTGATAAAGCTAACTCCTTGCTAAATAACGATAATAGGCACAGTTAATAGTGAACTATTTTCAATTTAAATCGACCAAATTCACACGTATGCTATTGCCAAAAAGGAGCTATAAATATGGGTTTATTGACTAAACTGGCAGTTCTAGCCATGTTGATTTGTGCGCAGCAGGCTTGGTCCCATCCTCTCGAAGGGAGTTGGCAGTTTGTTTCAGGTGAGTACTTTACTGCATCGGGTAATTTTAAAGCCAAGGCGCCAGAAATTACCTCAACAAAAGTGATAGCAGGAGGACACTTTAATTACGTCACCCTTAAACATGACCAATTTCACTATGCAGCAGGTGGTCGCTATCAAATCATCGACACGCAATTCGTTGAATACATTGACTATGGCAATATTCCAACTTTGCTTGGTAAACGCTTAGCATTCGATTTTGAATTGGTGGGCGATGAATGGCATCACAGACTATACGAACAAGGTAAGCTCATTGAATATGAAATTTGGCGGCGTTTAGAATCACTTGAATAAAAAAAGGCGCTAATGAGCGCCTTTCTTTATGCAGATTGGGCCTCGTTGAAGCCATCATCCATGGGCTTTTTTACGCGGTTACCATCCTCTTGCGCTCTTAGACGCTCTAACTCAGCGGTGGTTTCAGCTAACGTTGTTTCAAGTTCGCTGAGGCGGTTTTGTGCCAATGTTGCACTTTTCGATAGTCGTTCAAGTGTCGCGCTTGAGTTTTGTTTCAAGAAGGTAATTTGTTCTCTTAGACGTTTGTTTTCGTCAATTTGCTCTTGCAAACGCTCGCTGTCGCCATTGTCTGTATTTTCAGGTTGTGCTGTTGCTTGAGGTGCAGGTGCGGTCAGTTGCTCTTGAAGCTCTTTAATCTTTTGTTGTAACTGCTCGTTGCTTGAAGTTAAGCGCTCAATGGTTGAAGCAGAGTTATTTTTCAAGAAACGTACTTGCTCCATTAATTTATCACTGGCTTGCTGTGCTTGCGCTTGTTCGGCTTTTGCAGCTTCAAGTGCCTCGGTTTGAATTTTACTCTGTTCACGCATTTGGCGTAAGTCTTCACGTTGCGTTTCTTGGTGACGTGCAGCAACGGTACTTTGCTCTTTGAGCATCATGTTTTCATTTTTGAGCCTATCAACCAAAGGTTGCTGCTCTTGCAATTGTTGTTGCACTCGCTCAATCTTAACTTCGAGTTCAGCCTTAGCTTGCTGCATTTCGTTGTGCTGTATGGTCAACGCGTCATGCTTTTGCGTCATTGCATCGCGCTCTTGCACGATAGCCGCGATTTCTTGGTCAAAATTATCGATGCGATGTTGCAGTGCTGCCACTTGTTCATCACTACCCGATTGCAACAACTCAACTTGCTTTTGTGCTTTTTCAAGCGCTTTTTGATTACTTGCTAACTCTGCTGCTTGAGTATCGATATGTTTTTGTTTTGCGACGATATCTTCACTGAGCTGCAGAGTTTGAGCAGTTAATTTTTGCTGCTCTTGCTGCAGTGTTTCTGTGCGTTTATCTGCATCTGCTTGGGCGTTATCAAGCTGAGTTTGAGTTTGTGTTAAAAGCTCTTGTTGCTGTGCAAGCTGTGTAGTTTGCTCTTCTATCAGCTGTTTATTGGCCGCAACTTCACTTGTTAGACCTTGATTTTGTTCACTAAGTTGCGTGTTCTCTTGCTGTAAGCTTGCAACTTGTTCATCAACATTAGATTGTGCTCGTTGCAATTGCTCTTGAGCTGCTGTCAATTCTACTTGTTGTTGTTCGAGCTTTTGTGTGTGCTGATCAATCAACTTCTGCCGAGCTATCACATTGTCTGTGAGTTCTTTGTTTTGCTCGCTTAATTTAGCGTTTTGCTGCTGTAGCGTTGAGACTTGCTCATCTAATTGGGCTTGTACACCACTGAGTTGTTCTTTCGCAGTCGCTAATTCTGCTTGTTGCTGTTCTAACTTTTGACTTTGCTCATCAATTTGTTTTTGACGAGCAGTTACTTGTGAGCGCAAATCTTGGTTTTGGTCGTCTAACTCAGTGTTGGCGAGCTGCAATGACGCAACTTGCTCATCAACATTAGACTGCGCACGCTCTAGACGTTCTTTTGCGCTTTGTAATTGATGCAGTTGTTGTTCAATTGTTGCTGTTTGTTCGTCAATTAAGGCTTGTTTGGCGTTAATGTCGTCACTCAGTTGCGCGTTTTGCTGGCCAAGTTGCTGTGTTTCCTGCTGTAGTAGCTCAGCTTGTTGTTGTGCTTGGGTCTGTACTTCGCTGAGTTGTTCTTGGGCCTCGGCTAACAACTGTTGTTGATTGACTAATTGCGCATTTAGCTCATCAATCTGCTGCTGAGATGTCTCTATTGCAGCGTTCGCTTGTGCGTTTTGCTGAGTTAACAATTCACATTGCTGCTGTAACTCGGCCGCCTTGCTATCACCCGACGCCATTGCTTCTTGTGCTTGCTGTTGTGCAGATTCAAGCTGTTGCTGTAACGTGGCCAATTCTTGGGTTTGTGAATTGATATGACTCTCAAAACCTTCGATACGCTCGCTAAGAGTTTGGTTTTGTGATGTCAGCTGTTCACATTGTGCGTTTAGCTCGGTGATTTGCTCGGCACTTTGGCTTTGCTGTTGTTCTGCGGCTTGCTGGGTTTGCTCAAGTTGCTGCTGCTGATCTTGTAATTGCTTAGCTTGCGTTTGCAGTTGTTCATTCGCGTTGGCAACTTGTGCTTTTAGCGATTGATTTTGTTCGTCATACTGGTTGCACTGCAGCTGTAATCGAGCCGTTTTTTCATCGCTGTCTGCAAGGGCACTTTGGACTTCTGCTTGAGCCTCAGCGAGCTGTTGCTGCTGCTGTTCTATTTGCTCGGCTTGGGCCTGGATCTGCTCTGTAGAGCTAGCAACTTGATCGTTCAGGGACTGATTTTTCAGCTCAAATTCATTGCATTGCTGTTCGAGCTTTGCCGCTTTATCGTTGCTTTGTGCAAGGGCCTGTTGGGCATCAGCTTGTGTTTGCTCAAGTAAATTTTGCTGCGTTTCTAATTGCTCAGCCTGGAGCTTGATTTGCTCATTGGCACTCGTAACCTGTTCACTAAGAGACTGATTGTGTTCCGTGAGCTCATTGCATTTTTGCTGTAATTCGGCTGTTTTCGCGCCGCTATCTGACAATGCATCTTCAAGTTGTTTACTAGAGGCTGCAAGTGCTTGCTCTTGCTCTCTGAGCAGCTGGGTTTGTTGCTCTAACTGATGTTGAGCTGCACTGATTTTTTCATTCAGGGATTGGTTTTGTGCAACGAGTTCATTGCACTGTTGTTGCAATGCTGCGCTTTGTTCGCTGCCGTCACTCAATGCTTTGTCTAGCTGCTCTTTTAGCGTGGAGAGCTGTTGTTGTTGCTGTTCCAACTGTTCAGTCTGACCGACAATTTTGAGTTGTGATTCACTCATTTGTTGGTTAAGCGTGAGGTTTTGAGTGCTCAACTGCTCACATTGTTGTTGCAAAGAAGCAGTCTTTAATTCGCTTTCCGCAAGGGCGGTAACAAGTTGGTCTTTAGCAGCCGTCAATTCTTGTTGACGTTGCTCTAACTCTTGTGCTTGTGCAGTAAGTTGTTGCTGGGATTCATTAATTTGCTTGTTAAGCGTTTCGTTTTGGGCTGCTAATTCATCACATTGCTGCTGCAATGCAGCCACTTGGGTGTCGCTGTTGGCAAGCGCGTTTTCAAGCTGTTGTTTGGTGTCATCAAGTTGTTGGCGTTGTTGTTCTAATTCTCGTTCTTGATTTTCGAGAAGTTGTTGTGATTGCGTAACTTGATTGGCTAACTCATGCTTTTGCTCTGCAAGTTCAGAACATTGCTGTTGCAATTGAGTTGCTTTATCGTCGCTGTCGGCAAGGGCCGTTTCTAACTGTTGTTGTGCGGTTTCAAGCTGTTGTTGGCGCTGTTCTAACTCTTGCTCTTGCGCTGAAAGTTGTTGCTCAGTTTTATTTACCTGTTCACTGAGCGCTTTATTTTGCTCTTCTAACTGTTCACATTTTTGCGACAGGTCAGCGGTTTTACTTTCACTTTCTGCTTTGGCGTTGGCTACGAGTTCTTGAGCATTAGATAAGTTTGCTTGCTGTTCTTGAAGCTGCTCAGCTTGCGTGTCGATTTGCGTTTGGCGTGCTTCAACACGCTCTAATAGTTCTTGGTTTTGCTGCACAATCGCATCGTATTTTTCTTGAAGATCTTCAAGGTTTTTAACGGCGACATGTTCAGCTTGAATAACTTTTTGTAAATGAGCTTGTACAGGCTCTAATTGTGCTCTTGCATAGGCTTCACTTTGCGCTTTGAAGGCATCCATGAATTGATCAGAGAACTGCATATCTGGATTAGGTTGGAATCCAGCGCCAGGATTAGGAGGTGGTGCAAAGCTGCCCTGAGTTGGGGGTGGTGCAGCTTGTTGTGTAGGAGCAGGTTGAGGTGCTTCTTGGGGGCGAACTGATCTATCTTCACTTCGCCATAATCGATAATGCTCAAGGACTTGCGAGCGATCGCCATCATAACGCTGTAGAATTTTTTCTAGCGTAATTGGTGTTCCCGCTCTGTGAAGTTCATCACAGATCGCCTTAATCTCACTATACTGAGCCATCAACCTATCCTCCCAACAGATATTTAGGATAGCATTAAAACTGCCAGTGAACAGCTTTTCTAATAAAAAAATTCGAGCTGTTTAATGGGTAGCAGCTAATAAGTACTATTTTAGTTGTAGTTTTGTCCCTAAAGGTGCTGTTTCTATCATACTACGTTAAATCGGGCTCACACAATGCTAACAATTGATTTAAATGAAAATAAACAACTAGTTATTGTTCAAACGCAAAAAACTAAAGTTAAACCCTCACATTTACTGATAAAAGTGTACGCCAGTGGCGTCAATCGTGCTGATTTATTGCAACGAAAAGGACAATATCCTGCACCAGCGGGTGACAGTGATATTCTTGGTTTGGAAGTCGCGGGGGTTGTTGAAGAAACCGGCGAAGGTGTGAGCCAAGACTGGGTTGGGAAACGGGTGATGGCCTTGTGCGCAGGTGGTGGATACAGTGAGTATGTAAGTGTTGATGTTGGTCACTGTATTGAAATACCAGAAAGTTATTCTTTTATTCAAGGGGCTGGCTTTTGTGAGGTATTTTTTACAGCCTATGATGCGCTGCTGCAATATCCTAATTTTGGCGCACAACATACCTTACTTGTTCACGCCGGTGCCAGTGGTGTTGGCACAGCCGCGATTACACTTGCCAAGGCACTTGGAGCTAAGGTTGTTGCCACTGTTGGCTCTGAAGTTAAGCGCAAGGCTTGTGAGCAATTGGGTGCAGATTTGGTGGTGAATTACCGAACTCACGACTGGGTTGATGTTATGCGTGAAGCAGGCATCTCTGCGGACGTGATTATCGACCCCATTGCCGGTGAATATTTGAATCGCGATTTAAACGTTATTGCTAAAGATGGACGAATTGTTGTCTTGGCTATGCTGGGCGGTCGTTTTAGTGAACAGTTCGACACCGCTAAGCTGTTGCTTAAGCGCGTGCATTTGATTGGCTCAACGTTGAGAAATCGCAGCCATGCTTACAAGTCAGAATTGGTTAGGCAGTTGCAATCGCAAATGGGTGAGCACATAAAACAGGGTCACTTACAACCTGTGATTGATTCTGTGTTCCCTTGGCAGCAGGCAGAGCAAGCGCATCAACGCTTGGAAAATAATGACAATATAGGCAAAGTCATTTTGACCCATGATTAAGTTTGCACACAAGTACCTCGGGTTTGCATACATCGATACAGTGCCTAGGAACACTTGTTAAAACAGTTGAATTTACGTAGCGTTTTTATCAATTAAGACGCTTTGTTGCCATTGGCTTGGCTTTTTGTCAGTGCGGTGAATGCAGCCCGGCCAACAACAAGGACGTTTTTTGCCTCTGAGCAAATCTTCGCTTGTCCTGCCGATACGCTTAATCCGTGTCTTTTCTTGTTTGGCGTTGTCAATCCAGCAAATGTATTCATTTCGGCTAATGGCAGTCAGTGACTCCCAGTTATCAATGAGATTTTTGTCTGTAAGTTCATCGGCTAAATCGGCGGGCATGTCATGAACCAGCCCACCTGAGAGTGTGATTGCCATCTTTATTCCCTTATGCGCATAGCAAGGTGTTGCAAAGACATGGTGCTTAGTCTTTGCAACTTACTTGTACACTTTAGTGTTATTTGATAGCAAACAGGCAAAAAAAAGGCCAGCATTTGCTGGCCTTTATCAATGTGTTTACATGACTCGCATGCCAGGCTTAGCGCCTTCATTTGGCTCAAGGATGTAAATTTCGTCTTTGCCAGGACCCGCAGCCAGTACCATGCCTTCAGATAATCCAAAGCGCATCTTACGTGGTTTAAGGTTTGCAACCATTACAGTGTGTTTACCGATAAGCTGCTCTGGTGAGTACGCTGATTTGATACCTGCAAACACTTGACGTTGTGAACCACCGAGGTCCAGTGTCAGCTTTAATAGCTTGTCTGCTTTTTCAACGTGCTCTGCGTTAATGATTTTGGCAACGCGCAGATCAACCTTGGCAAAATCGTCGAATTCGATTTCATCTGCAATTGGATCTTTTCTAATTCACCATTGGATTCTACAGCAACAGCTTGGCTTTGTGGCGCAAGACTCTCTTTAGATTCTTCGAGCATCGCGTTCACTTTATCCATTTCAACACGCTGCATTAGCGCTTTGAATTTATTGATTGGGTGGCCAAGTAAAGGCGTCGCCACTGTATTCCACGCAAGCTCGTCGTTTAAAAACTCACTTACGTTTGCAGCCATACCCGGAAGAATAGGGCGAAGATAGGTCATTAACACTTTAAATAGATTTAGGCCCACACTGCACACTTGATGCGCTTGCTCTAGCGTGCTTTCGTCTTTAGCGAGTACCCAAGGTGCTTTGGCGTCAATGTATTGGTTTGCTTTATCGGCAAGGGCCATGATCTCACGCACTGCACGAGAATATTCTCGGTTTTCGTAGTGCGTAGCAATGCTATCGCGCGCCGCTGCGAACTCAGATATCAGCTCAGGCTCAGCATTGATGGTACTTAGCTTGCCGTCAAATTTCTTTGTGATAAAGCCTGCACAACGGCTGGCGATATTAACCACTTTACCCACAAGGTCTGAATTCACTCGTTGAGCAAAGTCTTCGAGGTTTAAATCTAAATCAGTAATGCCACTGTTTAACTTCGCTGCAAAGTAGTAGCGAAGGTACTCAGGGTTTAAGTGCTCAAGGTAAGTGCGCGCTTTAATAAAGGTGCCTTTAGACTTTGACATTTTAGCGCCGTTTACAGTCACGAAGCCATGGGCAAATACATTCGTGGGCTTTCTAAATCCGGCGCCTTCAAGCATGGCTGGCCAAAATAGGCTGTGGAAGTAGATGATATCTTTACCGATAAAATGATAAAGCTCCGCATCAGAATCCTGTGACCAAAACGCATCGAAATCGATGCCAGACTTGTCACATAAATTTTTGAAGCTCGCCATGTAGCCGATTGGCGCATCTAGCCACACATAGAAATATTTGCCTGGGGCACCTGGAATTTCAAAACCAAAATACGGCGCATCGCGGCTGATATCCCATTGTTGTAGACCGTCTGCAAACCATTCGTCTAGCTTATTTGCCATCTCTTCTTGGATTGAGCCTGAACGTAGCCACTCTTTAAGCATGCCTTCAAATGCAGGCAAGTCGAAGAAGTAGTGCTCTGAATCACGTAATACAGGGGTTGCTCCTGACATCGCAGAACGCGGCGACTTTAGCTCAGTAGGTGAGTAGGTCGCACCGCAGACGTCACAGCTGTCACCATTTTGATCTTCAGCACCACAGCTTGGGCACGTACCTGTCACGAAGCGATCCGGTAAGAAAATTTCTTTTTCCGGGTCGAACAACTGCGAAATTGTGCGCTTTTTGATGTAACCGCCGTCGTTAAGGCGATTGTAGATCAGTTCACTGAGTGCTTTATTTTCATCAGAGTGAGTGCTGTGGTAGTTGTCGAACTCAATGTTGAAATCAGCAAAATCGCGCTGGCGCTCAACACTTACATTGGCGACCATTTGTTCAGGTGTAATGCCTTGTTTTTGGGCGTTAAGCATGATTGGCGTGCCATGCGCGTCATCGGCGCAAACATAGTAAGCTTCATTACCCTGCGATTTTTGAAAGCGTGCCCATATATCCGTTTGAATATATTCAAGTAAGTGACCTAGATGTGTTGGGCCATTTGCATAAGGCAATGCGCTTGTTATGAGAATTTTTCTCTTAGCCATAAAGTGCTCATTCCATCTCAGATAGGATTTCCCGAATAACTAAACTCAGCACGTGAATTCACTGCGAAGTTTACTTACCTTGGGTGAATAGACTGGTGTTAATGCCCCGAATGTTACATAATTTGGCGGCACATTTCATTACGCTTCTTTAATTATTTACGCAGTTACTATGTTTGGATTTGGCTCAGGTAAAAAACCGTCTTTGTTTTCAAAACAAACTTCTGAAAAATGGCAGGTTCAGTTTCAACAGCAACTGCTTCAATATCGCAGTGCCGCATTGCCCGTAGGTGTGCCGCAAAGCGCCGTACAGGCAACAAGTTCTGAGTCTGAATGTCATTTACTGATGCCATTTGCTTGTGCGCAAGAAGCGCCCAGTATTAGCGCTTATCTTTCCCAGAAACTGGGCCGTGAAGTCAGTGTCACAATCGATGTGGCTATCAATGAAACCCCTCGATTTGGCCACGTTAAGCACATTATTCTAGTAGCCTCTGGTAAAGGTGGCGTCGGCAAATCAACGTGTGCGGTGAATCTGGCTTATGCACTGCGTCATGAAGGCGCCAAAGTGGGTATTTTAGACGCGGACATCTATGGTCCCTCAATTCCTTTACTACTTGGGTTGCAAGGACAAAGACCTCAGGCGCTTGATGACAACACCTTGATGCCAATGCAAGCGAATGAATTAAGTGCGCAATCTATCGGCTTTTTAGTTGACCCTGAGGATGCCACGGTATGGCGTGGGCCGATGGCATCACAAGCTTTGATGCAACTATTAAATGAAACCCAATGGGGCGAATTGGATTACCTCATTGTAGACATGCCACCAGGAACGGGCGATATTCAACTGACTATGTCGCAAAAAGTACCGGCATCAGGCGCGGTGATTATCACCACGCCACAAGATTTAGCGCTTGCAGACGCCCAAAAGGGTGTTGCGATGTTTAATAAGGTGAACGTGCCTATTATTGGTTTGATAGAAAACATGAGCCAATTTGAATGTCCTCATTGTCATCAATCTAGCCCTATTTTCGGACAAGATGGTGCAATGAAGTTATCACAACGTTATGGCGTGCCTATTTTGGCTGAATTACCGCTTTCTATGGAAATCAGGATAAGTTCTGAACAAGGCAGTGATCTTCATAACCAACACCCTCATATCGCAGAACACTTTGCCCAGGCAGCACGGTTGTGCGCCAGTCAAATTTATTATCAATACAGCGCTACTCAAAGCGTTGAAATCATTTTTACGGACGATTAATCATGCGTTTATCAGATACCCATATAAAAGAATACTTACGCTCACAGCGCATTGTTATTACCCCAGAACCCAGTGAGCAAATGATTTCTGGTGTCAGTGTTGACTTGCGATTAGGTGACAAGTTTCGGGTATTCCAAGATCATTGTGCGCCATACGTTGACCTGAGCGGCCCTAAAGAGCAACTTAACGCCGCGATGGAATCAATCATGAGCGATGAAATTGTAATCGCCGACGGTGACGCCTTTTTCCTGCACCCTGGCGAACTGGCTCTGGCAATGACCTATGAGTCGGTAACGCTGCCAGCAGATATTGTTGGCTGGTTGGATGGTCGCTCTTCCTTAGCAAGATTAGGTTTGATGGTGCATGTAACAGCGCACCGAATCGACCCAGGTTGGTCCGGTAATATCGTACTGGAATTTTACAATTCTGGTAAATTGCCATTGGCATTGCGTCCAAATATGAAAATTGGCGCTCTGAGCTTTGAGACCTTGTCTAGTCCTGCTGAGAAACCTTACAACGCCCGTGTTGATGCGAAATACAAAGGTCAAAATAGTGCATTAGCCAGTCGAATAGGCGACGAAGGCGAGCAATAAAAGACCCTTTATAGGGAACATTATTGGACAAACTATCTAGCTCCCCCATACTTTAGGAAACTCTAAAGGAGGTTGCCGGATGCAGCTGTTTGGACGAAGGCCAGACTATTTTCAACTTATCTTGATAATGTTTGTGTGTGTAAGCGTTTTGCTTGGCACACACACCTTCGCCAATGAACAATCACCTGTTACTGCACACTTGTTTTCGAGTCCTCAACGCATTGGGCTCGCAGACGCCGTTCAAAAAGACTTTTCCTTTTCACCAATCTTGCAGCAAAATGACGTTATGCTGCTGCACCCTGACTCAGAATATTGGTTCAAAATCGAGCTTAAGCCGAGTCAATGCCAAGGCCAAGTATGTTATATCCAATCTCTCAATCCATCTTTGTTACACGTCAACTATTATGCTTTCTTAAATAACCAGCTCGTGTCTGATTCTGCAAGTGGAAGTATGTCTGCAGAATCTCTACGTCATTTGGGCGCCTCGATGCCGATAACAGGTAACGAAACGCTCACCGTGTACGTCAATATTCGCAGTGAACGCATGGCCTATTTTAGTTTTGACTACTTAGATGACTTAGCGTTTCACGCAAGACAGCAAGAGCAATGGTTACTGTGGTTTGCATTTGTGGGCTTGATGTCTGGGTTTTTAATTTATTGCGCGGCGATGTGTATTGCTTATCGGGCTTCCGTCTATGGCTTCTTCGCGCTTTATATAGCAAGCTCTTCGCTATTGTTACTTGTGCAAACGGGGGTAACCAAGCTCATTTTTCCCTATATGTTGCACTCGTTCTTGCTGCAGTATATTGGCTTGTTAGGGAGTTTAGCCGGTGTTTCTATCCTGTTGTTTTTATCTCGCGTTTTACGTATCGAGCGCCACCATCGAACCTACTTCCACATCGTTAAAGGCTTACTGATTGGTTGTTGCTTATTTGCGGTTAGTTCTCTGTTCATTCCCATTTCCATGCAAATGGGAGCGATGCGCGTTCTGGTAGGGGTTATCCTCCTTGTCGCTATTACGTTAAGCGCCAAGAGCAAGTACGACGAGCATCGAGATTGGTTTCTATTTTTTAGTTGGTTCCCATACATTGCTGCATACGCAGCAATGATGTGGTTGTTAGCTGCACCTTACGCCTACGGCATTTATATACATGCCATGTTTGCAGCGGCGACAATGGCAAATTGCATTCTTATTGGTATTGATTTCACCATTCGTGAGCGCAGAGCACTGAACAAACATAGAAAGCAGGTATATTGGGATAAAGGGACGGGGTTACCGAATAAGCAGCTCTTTTACAAGGCGTTGCATACAATCCAACCTCAGAGTCTTACTCTAATTATGTTTAAACCCAAGGGGTTGGTAGAAGCGAGAGCAAATTTTGGCATCGAACATTCTGACACTTACATAATGAAATTGATTTGCCAAACCGAAACAATGCTCGAAGGTTTACCTGTTGTGGCTCTCACACAAGAGCATGTAATTTGTCGATTCAGTGATGATATCTTCGCATTAGCTCTTGATGGTGAGCTGGAGATTAGCACGATTGAGCAAACTGTTTGCGTCATAAATGCAGCATTTAATGAAGGTGTATCTATTGATAATACCCACCTTATCGACCAAGTTGATTTTGGCGTTGCCAACATTCCAATCCATACCAGCTCTAAGCAACAGCTTGTGCGATTTGCAATGCAAGCACTTTACCGAGATAAAAATAATAGTCAGCGTTGGCATATGTACTCGCCAGAAGATTGTATTCGCTCACAAAAAAGATTGAGTTTAGCGTCAGACTTGCGTGTTGCATTAGATCAAGAACAATTTGAAATTTACCTTCAACCTCAAATAGAACTGTCATCGCAAAAGGTCTTTGGTGCCGAAGTATTAATCCGTTGGAAGCACCCAGACAAAGGCATGATTAGCCCTGTAGAATTTATACCCATTGCTGAGTCTGCTGGTTTGATTACAGAAATCACCGAATGGGTTATTACTGAGGCCGTCAAAACGCAATCTCGTATACTGGAACATCGTCAATCACATATGATGTCAATTAACATTTCCGGGCGTGATCTTTCCAGCCACTCTTTGCCTTCTCATATTCTTAGTGTGCTGCAAGAATATGGTGTGCCACCGAGTAGCATTATGCTCGAACTTACTGAATCGTCTACGATCGAGGGGAAGAAGAGCGCGATTAGTATATTAAATGAATTTAGGCAGGTTGGGGTGCAAATCGCCATTGACGATTTTGGTACAGGTTATTCATCCTTGGCGTATCTCAGTTACCTTGGTTTTAATGAGCTGAAAATTGATAAGCAGTTCGTTAGTAATATTGCTAATTCACCCAAAGATCAGTCGATTTGTCAGTCTACTTGTGAGCTCGCCCAAAGCCTACAAGCGACGGTTGTTGCTGAAGGGATAGAAAATGTTGTCGAGGCTCAATATATGGCGGGTTACGGTTGTCAGCTAGGACAAGGTTACTATTTTGCCAAGCCTATGCCGGTGGAAGATTATTATGATTGGGTCAATTTGGACCACGACTTTGGCTTATTGAGCGTCCTAAAGTCGAAAAATATTGGTTAAAACACTTGGCCATTTCCTGTGCTTCAAGGGCGTTGGGATATGCGCCTAGCTTCGCCAATTCACTTTGTTTGGTGCCACTGACCAAGTATTGATTTTTGATTGTTTGACTTTGAACATAATGCTCAAACGCACGCGCACTTAATTCCTCTGGCATGGCAAAGTAAAACTGCTTTGCACCCGCGTCTAACTTTGAACAGCGCCTGACAAATTCTGAAGGTTGGGCCAGCGAGGAGTCTAAAAACAATTTAGCAAAGAGTGTCAGCAAAGGTTGGTTGACTGGGTGTTCGTTAACATCATTGCGCGTTAACCACAATTTGCTCGCGAAATCTTTGGAACGCACTTTTCCCGTAAATAAAAACGGGCAAATGTAGTGATCAAATGCATGCCACCATTCATGGGCTAAGGCGCCGCTGCCAGCGTGCTTAGCAAGTGCCAAAGTACGCGTAGCACCGTGATAGTGGGCTTGCACACCCAACTGACCGCCTTGACCGAACGCAAGAGTCAGGGTTTGTCGTAAACCAATCACCTCAGGGGGGATTGCTAAAATTTGCGTTAAGTCTGCAAGTGCATCATAGATCAGATTCGCAGCGCGCTGACGTTCTTCAGTATTAACCCATTTACCCACACTAATTGCTTTGAGGCCAAAGGTGGCGCGTACCTCTGAGAAATCCGCATCGACCCCGAAACGATAATCAGGGCCCTTGCGATATTTATCGGCCATTAAACCTGTCATAGCTCATAACGACTTTTAACATGCTCAGGCATGTGCTGAGTTTGCACTTCAACAAAGCCATCGAGTAATTTGAACAGTGGCTTGGTGTCCAATGCCTCAAGCTGATGTAGGCAGTATGCGGTGGCTTCTAACGTGGACAAGCTGTTTTCTCTATTGGCTTTGCGAATACGATAGCGACTTTGCGGTGCATGCTCGAAGCTAATCGCTGTTAACGCATGGAGCCAAGGATTCTGTTGCCATAACTTGTGTACTTTGCTCCATGTACCATCTAAGACAATTATATGCTTAATGTTCGACTTCTCACTTTGGTTCAAAGTTTCTATATGTTGGGCGGTTTGGCTTGGATACAACACCGCGCATTGTGAAGCGTCTAAGGCAGTAACTTGGCTAAAGTCGTTCGGCATTTCGCCAATACAAATATGCGCATTTTTTAACGCAAGTTGTAATAAAGGCGTGGTACTTTTAGCCTGAGATACTTCGTGAGGGTGCTGCAGAATCCAAACACTAATTTGGTTGTTCACACTCTGAACAAAACGACATACACAGCAGGTAATTGGGTACTGGCACTGTGAACAAAGTGGGCGAGCCATGGATTGAGCCTAGATTATTGCATGGTGTAGTACATTGTAATGGTTTTAGTTATTTGCTCCAAGGTATCCATTTGCTATTCTCAATAAATACAAGTGAATAAATGAACGTAGGAAGTGCTCTGTATGGAAATTAAAATTGATGGTTCGGCATTGGAAGCGATGCAAGGATTACTGGGTGATCAGTTTGAAGATACATTGGAGTTTTGCTTCAGCGAGTTTTCACGATTACACAATGCATTTGAACAAAGTTTAGATAGCGATCAAAGTGAAGCGATAAGAAGTGTTCACAGTTTGAAATCTAATGCAGCACAATTTGGTGCAACAACACTTGCAGACACAGCGCGGGAAATTGAACTAGGTCTTAGCAAAGGTGAGCACCAACATCTAAAACCGTTTATTGACGCCTTGCCAGCAACAATAGAAATGAGCATCGAGCGCATGAAGCAATGGCAACAACAAAGTTGAAATAAATTCATTGATAACCGTTCGTTGTGTATAGCATTTTTGCCCTTGGACCGATAATCTAGCGGAACAACAATCACAAGGGTTAAAGCATGTCAGAAATACTCAAAAGCCAGAAGTTGCACGGCGTTTGTTACGATATTCGTGGGCCAGTTCTTCGCGCGGCCAAAGCAATGGAAGACGAGGGCCAAAAGGTTCTCAAACTGAATATCGGTAACCCTGCCGCCTTCGGCTTTGATATGCCAGAAGACATGCACAAAGACATCATCCGCAACCTTAGTTCCGCACAAGGTTATTGTGATTCAAAAGGCCTGTATTCAGCACGAGTAGCTGTATATCAACATTACCAACAACGCGGTCTGCACAATTTAAGCATCGACAACATCTTTATCGGTAACGGTGTGAGTGAGCTTATCCAAATGGTGACACAAGCGCTGGTAAATAATGATGATGAAATTCTGATCCCTTCCCCTGACTACCCGTTGTGGAGTGCCTGTGTCACACTCGCTGGTGGCAAAGCGGTTCATTATCGTTGTGATGAAGAACAAGATTGGTTTCCTGATATCGACGATATTCGCAGTAAAATTACGTCTCGAACCAAAGCTCTGGTGCTTATTAACCCAAACAACCCGACCGGAGCGGTATACAGCACGGCGCTGCTGCATGAGCTTATTACGCTTGCCCGTGAGCACAACTTATTGCTGCTAAGTGACGAAATCTACGAAAAAATTCTTTATGACGACACCCCGCATTGCTCGATAGCCTCGTTGTGCGATGATGTGCCCGTGATCACCTTCAATGGCCTGGCGAAAACATACCGAGCTGCGGGGTTACGTATCGGCTGGATGGTCTTGAGTGGGCCAACTAACCGCATGAGTGATCTCATTCAAGGTTTGGACATGTTGGCATCCATGCGCCTATGTGCAAACGTGCCGTCACAGTACGCAGTGCAACAGGCGCTAGGTGGCGTGCAGTCCATTGATGCATTAATTCAACCCGGCGGGCGGCTGTATGAACAACGAAACATCGCTTGGAAAGGGCTAAATGACATTGAGGGCATTAGTTGCGTCAAGCCAAAAGGTGCCTTATATGGTTTTGCTAAGGTCGATACCCAACGATTCAACATTACCAATGATGAAACCATGGTTCTGGACTTACTTAAGCAAGAGAAAATTTTGCTTGTTCATGGTCGTGGTTTTAATTGGCCTGAACCTGACCACTTCAGAATCGTGTTTTTACCACATAAAGATGAGCTAGCGCCTGCTATGCAGCGAATAGGGCGATTTTTTGACCGCTATAAGCAAGCTTAACTACCTCGTGAAATCTGGAGAGGGCACACTGTGTTAACGTGGCTGTGTGCGGCTTTAGCTATGGTCGCTTTCGCCCTCAACTCGCTATTAAATCGCGAAGCCCTTGTCGGTATGCATTTCGATTCATGGAGCTTCGCGCTGGTTCGCACTGTCAGTGGTGCACTGATGCTGTTGATTGTCGATAAGATAATTCCAGTGCAGCGGACTCCAGCACACACCACACAAGCTTATAGCTGGTGGGGCGCGATTGCCCTCAGTACCTATATGCTCGGCTTTTCATTAGCGTATGTGCGACTTGATGCAGGGATAGGCGCATTGCTGTTGTTCAGTGCTGTTCAGTTTACCATGATTGCCTACGCACTATTTTCTGCTAACGAGCGCTTTTCTGTCTGGCAATGGCTGATGCTATTGCTAGCCGCAGCCGCTTTTTTAGCACTTGTTCGTCCAACTAATAACGCCGTGGCGTTAGGCGGTGCTGCTTTGATGATTGTTGCCGGTGCAGCATGGGGAGTTTACAGTGTTTTAGGTCGTGGTGTTGAGCCTCGCACTGCAACGCGTATCCATTTTACACGTGCAGCTATTATCATGACGCCAATAGCACTGTTCGCATTTTTAGTGTCAAAACACATTGTGTGGACAGAAAAAGGGCTGCTGCTCGCTGTTACGTCAGGCGCTATTACTTCAGCGCTTGGTTACAGTGTGTGGTATGTCGTTGTTGCTCGTGTGAAAACCAGCCAAGCATCCATTATGCAGCTCAGTGTGCCACCCATTGCGCTTGTGCTAGGTGCCGTGTTGTTGCACGAACGTTTGAGCCCAGAAACGATGTTACTCTGTGCGACGTTACTTGGCGCCATCTTGGCCTTTACACTGTTGCGTTATCGCAACTAGGGCTGCGGGGTGTCAGTCTAAAGGCGGGCAAATATTGGTAATGAACTTGGCGTGTAAGCGCTCGAATCAGTCAATATGCTGTCGAGACCACCGATTTTGGCATCGGTGATAGCATCGGCGATGGCCGCAACACTCTGCCATTTGAGCATGTGCGAGGCGCTTTCAAGGTGGCTCAGGTGCCAAGGCTCGGCAGCAACACCTCCTTGATAGTGGTCATAGGGTCTAAAAAAACCAAACTCAGCCATATTTTCATCAAGCCAGTGTGTGAGCGCAGAAAATGGCCCGTTTACAGCGTATTCTTCTTCAATAAGTTGTAAGTCATACCCCACAGATACAGCGCTTGGGTCCCACACATCCATATCTGAACCAAAATGATGACGGCTCGCCCCAGGTAACGCGGAGAAAAGCATGATAGCTTCAATGCGGGCAATATCACTTAAAGACGATATATCAACCACATTTTGTTCAAGATCATAGACAGGACGCAGCCCAGAGAACTTATTGTTCCAAATCATCGCTTGACGCTCAAAAGAGCGAAATGATGAGGCAATAGTGAGATTTATACCATCAGCGTGCGCGCGTTGTTGCATGCGCAAAAAATCATTTACTGCGCCTTGGTGCAGTAAATGATGGTTCACCGATGCTAAGTGGGCGTCGCTGCGTCCAGTGGCACACAAAGCTAAATTCATGTTAGTAATTGCGTCAAAATCCCTTCGTAAATGGCTGCAAGTTTATCAAGGTCTTCACAACTTACGCATTCATCTACTTGGTGTATGGTTGCATTGCGCGGACCTAGTTCAATCACTTTGGCACCGGTGGGTGCGATAAAGCGACCATCTGAGGTGCCGCCACTAGTTTGTAACTCGGCCTCATAGCCCAGTTCATTGCGAATAGCTGTTTGCACCGCATTAACCAATTCCCCTGGCTCAGTAATGAACGGCTGGCCGTTGTGAATCCATTTTAAATCATAGGTAACATGGTGCTGTGCAAGCAAAGCAACCACGCGATCTTTAATTTGCTCAGCGGTTAACTCAGTGCTGTAACGAAAATTAAATTGTACTTCCAACTCGCCGGGGATGACATTACCGGCGCCAGTACCTGCGTTGATATTGGAGATCTGCATGCTGGTGGCAGGGAAAAACGCATTGCCTTCATCCCATTGCTCTTGGCAAAGCGCCTGCAAGAAACCGCTGGCTTGATGCACTGGGTTGTTTGCAAGGTGCGGATAGGCAACATGACCTTGTTTGCCTTTAACCGTGAGATAAGCTGTGAGTGAGCCTCTGCGGCCGTTCTTAACCACATCGGCAAGTTTGTCAGTGGATGAGGGTTCACCGACAATGCACATGTCTATTTTTTCATCGCGCGCTTCAAGCGTGTCAATGACGCGGGTAGTGCCATTAATAAACGGCCCTTCTTCATCTGAGGTAATGAGAAACGAAATAGACCCTTTGTGATCTGGGTGTTTAGTGACGAAACGCTCGGTTGCAACCACCATAGCAGCCAAAGAGCCTTTCATGTCTGCAGCGCCACGCCCATGCAAGTAGCCTTCATGTTCTGTAGCTGCAAACGGTGGGAAATGCCATTTCGACTCATCCCCTGTGGGGACTACATCGGTGTGCCCAGCAAAGCAAACGTTTGGTTGTGTATTGCCACGTCGAGACCATGTATTGAGCGTGTCGACAAAAAACATGGGTTCGTTTTTAAAGCCTACTTTGGCGAGGCGCTCTGAAATTACATGTTGGCAGCCGGCGTCATCGGGTGTTACTGATGGGCGGCGAATTAGCTCTTTGGCTAGCGTGATGACATCACTCATCAATAGTCCTATGCGCTTAGGGCGTCATAATCAGCTGCTTTATAGCCGATTAACGATTGATCATTACTAAGAAGAATAGGGCGCTTAATAATCGCTGGAGACTCAAGCATAATTGCCAAAGCTGAGTTTTTATCGATGTGTTGCTTTTGTTCATCGCTTAGTTGGCGAAAAGTAGTACCGCGTTTGTTGAGCATCGCTTCCCAGCCGAAAATACTCTCTAGTTTAGTGAGTAACTCAAGGTCTAACCCTTGCTTGCGGTAATCGTGGAAGACGAATTCAAGGTTATTGTTTTCAAGATGCTTTTTAGCTTTTTTGATGGTGTCGCAGTTGCTGATACCGAAAAGAGTAATGGTCATAATAATTAGAATACTTAACTGACGAATAAAAGTGGGTCATTTGCTTCAACTTGCTTGTGGCAGAAGTAGATGCGTTTTGACGCCGATGAATTTGTGACAATGATAGCGACGGTCGGTGTTGAATTAAACTGCCTTAGGTCGAAATACGCAATTTCTTCTCCCTGTTTGACGCGCGTCGCATTGATGTAACTTAGTTTTGCTTTGTTGGTGATGGTGTGTTCTTCAAGATACAAATGTACCATGATATGTAACCCGTTACTGGCTTTAAAACGCCATTGCTTAGCACCTTGGCACACATCCACGAGCTGACCATCACACGGCGCGACGAGACGATGGCCGCGCATTTGTACACACACGCCTGAGCCT
Source organism: Pseudoalteromonas sp. GB56 (assembly GCF_054923835.1). NCBI lineage: Bacteria > Pseudomonadati > Pseudomonadota > Gammaproteobacteria > Alteromonadales > Pseudoalteromonadaceae > Pseudoalteromonas > Pseudoalteromonas sp. GB56. The sequence continues at coordinate 1,839,750 of NZ_JBPCHK010000001.1, forward strand.
AACAAACCGAGTGACATAAGTGCTATAGGTGCAGCGTCTAACGGGGAAACACTGCCACTAACAGGAGAATAGATGGTTTGGCTTTTGGGAAGGTCACTGGCAACACAAAATTCAGCGGGTAAGTTCATGAGCGAACTGTGTATCCTTCTTTTTTTAGTGAGGTCATGGCGTTTTTAGCTTCTTTACGTTTCACCAAGATATAATCTGTATCAAAGGTAGAGATAGCAAATATAGGAATATTTGCTGCCGCGAGTACACCGGAAATATTAGACAAGATCCCCGTTAATGAAAACCCCAATGGCCCGAGTACTTCAAACGCCACCCAGCCAGGCTCTTGCTCAAGACTGTCGAGTTTAATGTCGCTGTTGCAGACGATGGATAATTCTTCAGCGGTTTTACCAACAAAATACACTTCGCTTCTAAAGATTGCCGAAGGGATGTCTGACAAACTATCGAAGCTATGAATGGTGAAATCGTGCGGGAGCAACTGTAGCGTTTGTTTGGCCATTCAAATCCCCTTTGTTCTAAATCTGTTATACCTAAATTCTAGGCACTTATCCACTGTAAGTTGCTCACATTTGCTGTGGATAAGTTTGGGGGTAGCATGGTTAGTTGTTTGTAATGCTATGAAATTTATAAGAAATTAAGCTTTGATTGTTTATTGATCAGCATGAGGCTGATTGTTGCACCTGCAGAAACAAAAAAGGCACGATTTGAGCACGTGCCTTTTGAAAATAGGGATGCGCTACTGAGCGTCAGCCTGAATAGCGGTTAGCGCAATGGTGTAGACGATGTCGTCAACTAAGGCGCCTCGGCTTAAATCATTTACAGGCTTTCTCATACCTTGCAGCATAGGTCCGATACTGACAAGCTCAGCACTGCGCTGTACTGCTTTGTATGTAGTATTGCCTGTATTGAGGTCCGGGAATATGAATACCGTTGCTTGGCCCGCGACTGGGCTGTTCGGTGCCTTCTTACGGGCCACATTCTCCATAATTGCCGCATCATATTGCAGTGGCCCATCAATGATGAGATCTGGGCGCTTTTGTTGTGCTAACTCTGTCGCCTGTCTTACTTTCTCAACGTCTGCGCCTGCGCCAGAGCTACCTGTGCTGTAGCTTATCATTGCAACGCGAGGTTCGATGCCAAAGGCTGCCGCAGAGTCTGCGGATTGAATCGCGATATCGGCAAGTTGCTCAGCGCTTGGATCAGGATTGATGGCACAGTCGCCATAGACCAGCACTTGATCGGGTAATAACATAAAGAATACAGACGATACCAAGGATGAACCTGGCGCAGTTTTAATTAATTGCAATGGCGGACGAATGGTATTAGCAGTCGTATTCACCGCACCAGATACGAGACCATCAACTTCGTTGACGGCGAGCATCATGGTGCCAAGCACCACGTTGTCTTGCAGCATTTCTTCGGCGATAACCTCGGTCAAGCCTTTGCTCTTTCGCAACTCAACCATAGGCGCAACGTATTGATGCCTGATTTTTTCAGGGTCGACTAAACGCATGTGCTCGTTGAGTTCGACACCTTGCTGCTCGGCAATTCGGGTGATCTCACTCGGGTCGCCCAACAGCACCGTATTTGCAATGCCACGCTCGCCGCATATCGCAGCTGCTTTGATAGTGCGAGGCTCCTCACCTTCAGGTAATACAATTGTTTTGTGCGCTTTGCGGGCTTTGTCTGTTAGTAAATAACGAAATGCTGGTGGCGAGAGTTTACGCGTTTTCTGCGACTGTTCAGCAAGCGAGTCTAACCAATCAGAGTCAATAAACGTAGCTTGGTGAGATTTTACTTTGTCGACGCGTTGTTCGTCATCACAGGGCACTTCTAAGTTGAAGTTGTGCAGTAATAAGGACGTGCGCCACGTATCGTGTTCGGTCGCCAGAATAGGCAGGCCTGTTTGCTCCATCGCTTGATGGCATAACTCCATGATACGTGGCTCTGGCTCAATTCCACCGGTAAGCAAAATTGCCCCGATTTTCGTACCGTTCATTGCTGATAAGCAGCCTGCAACCAATACATCAGAACGATCTCCCGGTGTCACTAATAACACCCCAGGAGAAATGTGATTCAATAAGTTTGATACGGTACGCGCACAAAAAGTAACGCGGCGAAGTCGGCGGTGCAGTAAGTCACCTTGGTGGATAACACGAGCACCTAGGTACTTGGCCAAGTCGATGCCTCGCGGTGCGACTAATTCAAAGTCCCAAGGAATGGTGCCGAGTAATTGGAAAGGGTGCTTACGAAACAGTGGCATTGACGCGAGTCTGTTGATTTCGTTTTCAAGCATATCTGGATTGTACTGTTCAACCAAATCAGCGCGGGCTCGACCTTGCTCATCCAACGGCGCATTCACTTTGTTAAAAATACAGCCAAGCACACGAGGGTGAGCAACGCCACCATAGTTACCTGCGGCAATTTCTAACTTGTCTTCTAGTTCTTCTACTGTGTCGTTACTTGGTGTGACTACGAAAATGATGTCTGCGCCAAGGGTTTGCGCTATTTCGCGATTAACACGGCCAGCGTAAGGCTGGTTTCTGGTCGGGACCATGCCTTCGATAATGGCGATTTCTTCGTCCTTAATACCACTTTCGAAGCGCTCAACAATTTCTTCTAATAGTGTGTTACCTCGGCCCGTACCGATCATGTTTTCTGCATAGGATAATGAAAATGGTTCTGGCGGATTAATGCCTGAACCAATTTTAACGATTGCAGTGGATTTTTCTGGGCCAGATTCCCCACGACGAGGCTGAGCAATCGGTTTGAAAAAATTCACTTTTAATGCTTTTTGCTCAAGCGCGCGAACTAAACCTACAGAAACCGACGTTAACCCCACGCCTGTAGACACAGGAATTAACATTATGCGACGTGACATGATTATACCTCCTGCGCCAAACGCGCCGCGTCTTGGCAAATCATCCATTCTTCATTGGTTGGCATGACCAGCGCGGTAATTGGGCTCGAATCTGTTGTAATGATGCCTTCTTTACCAAAGCGTGCATCGGTATTTCTTTGTGGGTCAACTTGCCAGCCTAAGAAACTTAGGTGAGCGAGCACTTTGCCACGAATGATGTCAGAGTTTTCGCCAATGCCACCGGTAAACACGAGCGCGTCTAAACCGCTCAAAGGCACAAGATACGCAGCGATTTGTTTGGCGAGACGGTAGCAGAAAATATCAAGAGCGAGAGTCGCTTGTTCATGGCCTTCAAGGTACGCTTCTTCGATAGTACGACAGTCATTCGATAGCTCACTAATACCAAGCAAGCCACTTTCTTTATTCAGCATGGTACTGACATCTTGTGCGCTGTAACCCAACTGCACTGTGAGGTAATCAAACAAGCCTGGGTCAATATCGCCACTGCGAGTTCCCATCACCACACCTTCGAGTGGTGTCAAGCCCATGCTGGTATCCACACTGGCGCCATTCTTAATGGCACAGACCGAACAACCATTGCCTAAGTGGGCGGTGATAATGCGATGATCGTGCGCATTTAATGCTAATGCCTTCACTGCCTGTGCCGATACAAAGTTGTGGCTGGTGCCGTGAAAGCCGTAACGGCGCACGCCATGTTCTTTGTACAAGGAATACGGAAGGGCGTACAAATATGCTTGCTTTGGCATAGTTTGATGGAATGCGGTATCGAATACCGCCACTTGCGGTAGTGCTGGGAATGCAGCCTGCGCCGCTTCAATGCCCGTTAAATTAGCAGGATTGTGCAATGGTGCTAACTGAGCCGTATGTTTAATTGCGGCTAATACGTCAGAGGTGATCACTTGAGAGCCGGTGAAATGCTCTCCACCATGGACCACGCGGTGACCAACCGCAATGATATTGTCTGCCAAAGCACGTTCGTTGATAAGGGCGACAAGCGTATCAATTGCAACTTTGTGATCGGCGTTGCTAGGTAATGCGTTTTGATGTTTTGAGCCAGCGATTTTATACTTAATGGTGGCATCATCGTTGAGCAAACGCTCAGCTAAGCCACTGAGTAATTCTTCGCCGGTTTCGGCATTCATAACTGCAAATTTAAGGCTGGAGCTGCCGCAATTTAATACAAGGACGTGTTGTACAGACATTTGGTGGACCTGTGGTTGAATATCAAAGTTCGAGACCCCATGTATACCAAGGCTAACGCAGTGTTCATTGCCCATACTTGGTCATGAACGATGTGTAAAAATAGACTAAGGTATAATTGTAAGGGTCTGTATATTTTACCTTAAATTTCGACAGATGGTTAGTTGTAAGGGGCGTAAATGCAAAAAAGTCTTATTTCACAAATGCAGCGAGGCTACAGTTACGCCAAGCTGTGGCCTGCCCGTCGTGAACTTGCACCTTTGTTCGTAGAAAACAGAGTGACCAGTGCAACGCTTTTTGCTGTCAAAGTGATGCCAGCTGTGGCTATTACCAGTCTAGTGATTCAATTGCAGTATTTAGGGTCCGACTATGCGGCACCCGCGTTAGCGTTTGCGTTATTGATTCTGTCGCTCCCCGCGCAAGGTTTATTGTGGCTGGGTAAGCGTGCGTCTTCTGAATTACCGCCGTCAATGGCGACATGGTACAAAGAGCTGTATAGCAAGATGGTAGCGAAGGGGTATCAAGGCGCGCCAGCAAAAGCCAAACCCAGATACCTAGAATTGGCTCACCTTCTAAAAGACATGTTTGAAAAGATGGATAAGGCTTTTCGTCAGGATCTTTTCTGAAACACGCTCATATAGAATTGTGCTTGTACTGTGAAAGCCTTGTTTTGAGATAGCGCTGTGAGCTGCTCTTCATTGAACTTCCATGCAAATGGCGTCATCAGGCTTAAATCTTTCGCTGTTTCGCCAGCTAATATCAGCTCTTTTGTTAATAACTCGTGTGAGACTAGCTCAAAGCCCTCTGGCACCTCAGTTTGTTGGTGTTCTTTGACGTCTTTGTAGATAATTTCTTTGAGTTCTTTGAGATGTAATGGGCCAGGCGAAACTACGACCAGATAGCCATCATCAATCAGCAATCGGCTACTTTCTTGCGCAAACACAGGAGCGAAAACACTCGTTACGACTGAAGCACATTGTGGCGCCAAAGGGATCTGTTTGCTTGATGCTACCGCAAACTCACATTCTGGGTAGCGTTTGGCTGCATAGCGAATGGCCGGTTTAGCGATATCAATACCAAATACTTGGCCAGAATGGGTGAGTTTTTTGGCTAGTTCGCTCGTGTAGTAACCCTCACCGCAGCCCATATCAACGATTTGTGTGGCATCTTGGTGCAATGTTGATACTTTGAGGGCTAATGCGTCTCGTAAAAAGGCATAATGATCAGCACTTAAGAATCTGCGCCGCGCTTGCACCATATCTTGGTTATCACCTGGTTGTTTCGATTTCTTAAATTGCACCGGTAATAAATTGATATAGCCTTCTTTGGCGTAATCGAATTGGTGACCTTGTTGGCAAAACAAGCTGGTGTCTTTGGCTTGTAATGGGCTTTGACATAATGGGCAGCAATAAGCACTCATTGGGCGAGGTATTCCTTATCGTAAAACGTGCGCACCCAGTGGGGGCGATATATAACTAAAATGGTCATGGCCATACCGCTGAGCATCGCTTCAGGGAACCAAATTAGCGCACACAAGATGATGTAATTATCTAACAAAGTAGTCCAGTCATAACTACCAATTGCCCAAAAATAGGTGGCCGTTACCACTATTTTTAAGCAATTAGCTAACGCCGCGCAGAGGAAACTACAAATAAACACGTAGACGAATAGGTGCCTAGGCAAGGTATAGTAAACAATGCTAAATACGGCGTAACTAAAGTAAATAGGGATGAGTGCAGTGGTGAGTATATACACCGCGCTTTGCTCCCAACTGATAATAGAAAAGCTTGCAAGTAAGACTGTCGCGAGCACTGCAGCCAAAGACGCCAATCTCCAACCTAGAATTAGGGTGATGGCGGTCACCCCTAAAATATGTATGTCTAACCCAGCAAAGATACCTGCTTTTATTCGCCAAAGTAACGCTAATACAAGTGCACAAGCGAAGAGCCCAGTTTGACGTGCGGGTCGTGCTACTAATCCAATCAGCGTCGATTTATTGATTGTCAGTGCTAAGATAACTACGAGGACAATATAACTGGGCAACATGGTTTAACCTTTGAATGTGCTCCATACCGGAGCGTGATCCGAGGGTTTTTCAATGCCTCTTAGTTCGTAATCAATGCCGCTGTCTTCAAGTGTTTCAGCGAGTAACTTGGTCGCCAAGATAACATCAATTCTTAGGCCTCTGTTATCATCAAAACCTTTGGAGCGGTAGTCAAACCACGAGAATTGGTCGTCTACATCTGGATACGCTTGCCTAAACGTGTCGACAAATCCCCAATCCAGTAGCTTAGCCAACCATTCACGCTCTTCGGGTTGAAATGAACATTTGCCCGTTTTCAACCAGCGTTTCATGTTCGGCTCACCAATACCAATATCAGCGTCAATAGGTGATATGTTGATATCACCCATAACCACTAACTTGGACTCTGAGTTGTACTCGTTAGTGAGCTCAGTCATCAAGTCTGCGTAAAATTGGCGTTTGTATGGAAATTTAAACTCATGACTGATGTTATCGCCTTGTGGGAAATAGCCGTTAAGTACCGTGATATCTTCGCCTGTGTCATTTTCAATCGTGACGGCAATCATGCGCTTTTGATGTTCTTCGTTGTCTGTTGAGAACCCTTTTTTAACCATTTTTGCAGGCTGCTTGGTGAGCATGGCCACACCGTAATGAGCCTTTTGGCCATGAAAATAAACGTTGTAGCCCATTGCTTCTACATCGGCAACAGGGAACATTTCGTCATGTACTTTTATTTCTTGTAGGCCAATAACATCAGGTTGATGTTTTTCAATTAGCGCTTGTAGTTGGTGCAAGCGAGCACGAATACCATTGATGTTAAAAGAGATGATTTTCATTGTTCTAGTCCCTTTGCAGACTTTCTTGTGCGGATTGGCGCAGTATATCAACCTAACGATAAAGTAAAAGAGAGCAGGATATAAATGCACAGAAATATCTCTCCATGAGGTAGTGATTACGTTGAAAAAATCACCTTAATCGGTGCGTCTTCCTTGGGGCTAAAAAAGGTAAATTATTAAACTATCTGTAAATAGTAATAGTAGTGAGTTTTTGAATTGTTAACCTAAAAATTTATTTTGTAATGCATAGAAAATGCATTTGACAAGGTGGTTTCCGTCTATAAAATGCAGATCGTTTTTTAACCACCCGTTCAATTAGTGGAGTAGTCCCATGTTAAAATTCGCTACTGTTTTATTACCAGTTGTTTTCGCGTCATCTGCAATGGCTGGCACAGCAAACCAATATTTTGCTAAGAATGATTCTATTGAATCTCAATTATGTGTTACTGCAGCGAACAGTGGTTTATTGGCCGCGAAAGTTGAAGGTAAGAAGCACGGAATTAACATCAGCCGAATTTCTTCGAGCTTATATTGTAATGGTCAGGATATCCGTGACATTGCAAAGAAAGTTGAAGTTGTAAAAGTGGTTGAGCAAGCTCCGAAAGTAAACCTCTACGCTAAAAACGCGGCGCATGATACACAGCTATGTATTGATGCTGCTGAAAAAGGCCTAGCTCGTTTAGCGTTTCACGGCAAACGCGTTTCTGACCTTAAATGCAACGGTCAGCCAGTACAAAAATTTGTAGAGCAGTACGGTCAATCAGCGAAGTAATGACGCTAAGCTTGTATTGCTACTAAATATGTTCACATAAACATAGTGTGTGAATAGATATAAAAAAGCCTTCATCTAGAAGGCTTTTTTATTTGTGTCTTTACAATTCAACGCCAAAAGAGAAGATCATCTTATAGTCGTCTTGTTTGGGAACAGTGCCATCTGCGTTCGCGACAGGTGACTCTAAGTAATCCCAGACTAATGAGATATCAAAGTCTATGTCTTTGGTGATATCTATTGAGGCGCCTGCCAGGGCATGTTGAGCATTGCCCCCAGCTTCTTCTTGCGCGAAAGTGAATCGGTAATCGAATGTCAGGTCGATGTCTGATGTGAGCTCATAATCTAAATTAGAAGCAATGTAAAAAGAGACCGATGAATTGGTATCGTCTTCACCCGGTGCGACTGTGTCAAAGTCAGTGCGTTGATAAGCAGGGCCCGCACCTACGTCCCATTCAAGTTTGTCGGTATCAATTACGTAATAACCCAGACCTGCACCGAGTGTGTATTTATTGGCGATGTTTTGAAATGGGTCGCGATAATATTCGAAGAATACTGGGCGAAAATACAATCTTTGCGTATAAAACCAGTCAAAAGTACCGTTAGCACGGATATTATTCTCTGTAACTTCTTCATCATTGGAAGTGCGTGCAGCTAGGGCGTTGATTAACAATCGATTGGTCGCTGTTCGTCTTTTAATATCCACCGTCGCAGAATATTCAGTTTGTTCCGTGTTTCCCCTACTCAGATTGGCACCGAGCCCTACTTTGGCGTACCATGCGCCACCTTCGTCTTTGGCGCTAGGTGCGATAGAAACAATATCATTTGGAATAAAATCGGTTTTATTATCTGAGATGGACACTGTTTCTGGGCCAATCATCAAGTTGCCTTCGCGTACAGTGCCATCGTTAAAGCGAATACTTAACACTTTTTTAGATATCAGCATCTGTACGTCATCTCTGTCGATGAACAAGGTGTCGAGTATATCACTTTCAAACTCGACATTTTTGTCATACATGGCTTTGAACTCGCCTTTCAACCACTCACCTGAAGTCAAGCGTAACCAATCAAACTCGTCGTTGGCTTTGATCAAAACATCACGTTCGTTCTCATACAAAGTGGACGAGGATTGGCTAATAGCGCAGGCACTAAATAGTAGAGATAAAAATAGAGTTAAATACACAGCGGGCATATGAATTTCCTTTGCACATATGTTGAATTTAAAAACAATTTAGGTCATTCATTCTTAAACATAGTCGATGACATGACCGATACCAAGAAACAGCGTACAACAGTCCTTTTGAAGGTCTCGCCGAAGAGTGTCACCAGTTTGGTGTTATATCTGTTGGTACGTTGATTTTACACAACAGCGTCCAGATTTTGTATAGGTTTTAGGTTCATAATTAATACGCATTGCTGCTAAATAGACGTTGATGCGTGCGATACGCATATTCATCGGTCATGCCACTTAGATAATCACATAATACGCGATAAGTGCTATGTCCATTGTGTTCTGCTTCACGCAAGGCAACTGCTGTTGTTTCCGGAAGTAACCTCAGCGGATCACTGGCAAATGCCTCGAACAGCTCAATAATGAGCTTTTGACCATTGAACTCGATTTGTTGCATGTGTGGCGCGCGAATAAGGCGGTTATAGATAAAACCTTTGAGTACATCGAGAAGCTCTTGATACGGAGTAGGTAACACTACTTGATAGCGTAATATATCGCACTCGAATTGCGGGTCTGTCGCCGTCAATTGAGTCTGAGTAATAAAGAGGTTAACAAGCTCGCCGATGATATCTTTTCGGTCTGCTTCGCTTTTGAAGAATAATCGATTCGCCATATCCGCGTGTTGTAACCATGGACACTGCAATTGCACTAACATTGGCTCTGCGTGCGACTGCCAATCATGGATCGTTATTTGTTCAGTAGCGATAGCGTCTTCAAGGTCATGAACGGCATAAGCAATGTCGTCCGCCAATTCCATAATTGACGCGTCAACGGATTTGAATCGTGTTTTTGAACGAAAGCTGTCGTAGCTTTGATAACTTTGGAATAATATTCGGTCAGCATCACTCAAAGGCTCCATGATCCAGTCAACTAGGCTGCGATCATCATCATATAAGCCCTTAGCAGGGCGCCATTCATTAGCTCGAATGTATCTTTGTTGCGCCGGAACAGAAGGTTTTGTGTGCCACAACTCATCAAGCATCGCCGGGTATTTAATAAAGCCAAGTAACGTACGTCGAGTTAAGTTCATGCCGAAGCCATGGGTATAAGGTTCTAACTTGGCGACTATTCGCAGTGTCTGGGCATTGCCTTCAAAGCCACCATGTTCACGCATCATATAGTTCAGCGCGATTTCACCTCCGTGTCCAAAAGGCGGATGGCCAATATCGTGCGCGAGACACAAGGTCTCTAATAATGATTCATCAGGTAGGCAATTTACTTCCGGATGTTGCCTTAGTAAATGGCGCAGTAAGCCACTGCCGATTTGAGAGACCTCAAGAGAATGAGTGAGGCGAGTTCGGTGAAAATCATTGAGACCGATCCCCATAATTTGTGTTTTTGCTTGTAGGCGCCTGAATGCGGCGGCATGAATAATTCTGGAGCGGTCAATTTGCCATGAAGAACGATTGTCATTAGGTCTGAATTTGTCTTCACCAGTACGTCGTTGTTGCCAGATATTACTCATAAACTGCTTACCTTCCACATTGCGCTCCTCTCAGTGTAAACAATAAATAAATCATTGTCTTGTCAGCGAGGATTGAATTAGGAACAAGTCATTTTTCAAAGCGACTTGTTCGCGATATAATACCCCGTTTATTTGACTGCCAAGTGTTCTGGTGGAGGCATTATGATGAAAAAATTAGGACTGTTGTTTGTTGTCGTCCTAAGTGTAGCCGGGTTACTTTACCCCTTTATGTGGGGCCAAGGTGATGTAGAGGAAACACCTGAAATAGCAAAGAAGTTACCGGTTAAAAAGCAGGTTGTTGAGAAGCCTTTGCACAATGTAAATCTTCCACAATTTGCAAAAATTAAAGATGTGAAAGAGAAGAAAAGTCGTTTCTTTGATTTTATTCGCGGACCGGTAGAACGCGCTAATGCGCGGGTAAGGGACCAACGTGCGAGTTTAGAAATTGCGCAGATGATGCTGCAATATCAACAGCCTTTGTCACAAACACAAGAAGACAAAGTGACAGACATTTTTGCAGCATATGGGCTCGAAGACGAGGAGATCAGTGAACTGTCTCTGATGCATGCACTGCGCCGTGTTGATGTTATTCCAAAAGAGCTGGTCATGATGCAAGCAGCAAATGAGTCTGCGTGGGGGACATCTCGTTTTGCTCGCATCGGCCTAAACTTCTTCGGGCAATGGTGCTTTAGCGAAGGGTGTGGTCTTGTACCGAATAGAAGAAATGACGGTGCAAAACATGAGGTGGCAGTGTATCAGTCTGTACAAGAAGCGGTTGATTCGTATTTCTATAACATTAATACCCACAATGCGTATCGCGAATTACGTGATATCCGAGCGTCGTTGCGAGAAGCACAACAACCTTTGAGTGCTAAAGAATTGGCGTATGGTTTGATGTCTTATTCAGAGCGCGGAGAAGCGTATATAGAAGAATTGCATGCAATGATGGATCATAATGAGGCCTATTTTGAAGAGTAAATTTTTTGCATTGATGGCATTGAGCCTTCCGTTAAGCGTAGTTGCTGAACCAGTGGTGATGTCATACGACGGTTTTTATGACCGCATGGAGGTTATCAACGATGGCGAGTACCAATACGCGCGTGTTGGTTTTTATTTAAAAACCTTTGAAGGTGCAAAGGACTGTCCGCTTGAAAGTGGCAAAATCATGACCGAAAAGCAAACGTACCCGTTGACTTATAATGAGCATGGGCAGTTGTTTTTACCCTTTGACAAGGAATTAGATACGCACAAAGCAGTGGTGGTTGCTACGCCTAAATCAGCTGCTGGCTGTCAACTCAGTATGCAAATAGAAGCAAAAATGCCACAGCAGCCAATCACAGCTGCTCAGCTGTATAAAGTGCATCAAGAATTTGAAGAGTTGCTCCCTGATCTTTCAGGTTTCTTTGTTGGCAAGTTGATGTCGTTTTTATTGCCTGATCAAGAAGGTATTCAACTGCATTTTAACACTGCAGTACCGATAGATGTTCCGTCTGACTGGCAGTGTGTTGAGATGCGCTGTAAAGTAAAAATTGACGATAATTGGCCAGTGAACGACAGCAAGCTGGTCGATGGCAATAAGCTGGCTCGCATCACGCCTTGGATAGCCAAATAAAACGATTACAATTATAGAAAAAGGCGCCTATTGGCGCCTTTTTCGATTCAATTAAATTTAGTTCAACTCAATTGCTTGGATGTTGACTACATTGTCGTCATCTTGCGACTCCAGTACAGGCGTGTCGAACTCTGGTTGATTCCATCGCGATATCACCACCGTCGATCACTTCTCCTGTTTGCAAGTCTGCAAAGTTAAAAATCTGTGTGTCTGCAAGGTGTGATGGGACTACGTTCTGCATAGCAGTAAAAATACTTTCGATTCGACCCGGGTGTAGTTTGTGCCATTGTTGTAGCATCGCCTTCACGTTTTGACGTTGAAGGTTTTCCTGAGACCCGCACAGGTTACACGGAATGATAGGAAATTCTTTTTGCATGGCATATGCTTCGATATCAACTTCTTTGCAGTAGGCAAGCGGGCGAATAACCATGTGTTGACCATCATCACTCATTAGCTTGGCAGGCATGCCTTTAAGCTTGCCACCGTGGAACATGTTTAGAAACATGGTTTCAATCATGTCATCGCGATGGTGACCTAGCGCGATTTTCGTTGCGCCCATTTCTTTTGCTGTACGATACAATATGCCTCGGCGTAAACGTGAACACAACGAGCATGTCGTTTTACCCTCAGGAATTTTATCTTTAACGATAGAGTAGGTATCTTCTTCAACAATCTTGTATTCGATGCCCAGCGTATCTAAATACTGAGGAAGAATATGCTCAGGGAATCCTGGCTGCTTTTGGTCCAAGTTAACAGCAAATAGCTCAAAATTCACAGGCGCAGAACGTTGAAGGTTTTGCAAAATATCGAGCATGGTATAGCTGTCTTTGCCACCCGATAAGCACACCATGATACGGTCGCCTTCTTCAATCATGCTAAAATCGGCAATGGCTTGACCCGTGCTACGGCGTAAACGCTTTTGCAGTTTATTGAAGTTGTATTGCGCTTTGGCTTGGACTGAATGCGACACCTGTGCACCTATGTTGCGGCTAAATTAAAGGCGCGTATTATAGGCGTACATGCTAATAGCATCAAGAAAAAGGCAGCGAAGGCTGCCTTGGTTCTGTTTATCTACAATTGATACGTTAGTTATCGAGAGGGCTCTTATAGCCATCTGGCTTGAGCGCCAACACATCACAATCCAAACGGTCTATAACATGCTCAGCGGTATTACCCATCAATGCCGCGCTTAGGCCTGTACGTCCAACTGTGCCAATGACGACCAGTTCACTATCAAGTTTTTTTGCGATTCGGGGTAGTACGTCTTCCGGCAGGCCTTCTTCTACGTGGAGGTGGTCATGATCTATGCCAAATTGTTCACTTAACTGGTGTGTGGAAGTAATGTGGTGATCTCGCACCGTCTCATTGTACTGAGTGGGGTTGAACTCGGGTATCTCAATCGCAATGTTCACGGGCGTTGCAGGGTAGGCATTCACTAAATGTAAGTCGCCATGTGCCATATTCGCAATAAACTTAGCATCTTTGATAATGCGTTGGCTGAGTGCTTGATGTTGTTCATCATCACTGGAGGCATTCACTGCCGCGATGATTGCGCCACCTTCTAACCATTTATGGTCTTTGACTAATAATAGTGGTGTAGGGCATTTGCGAATAAGGTGCCAATCTGTAGGGGTAAAGATGACAGACTTCAACGTATCATGTTGATGAGTACCTTTAATGACTATGTCATATTTATCGGTGAGCACTTCGCGAATAATTGCTTCAAATGGACGGTTGTGCCACACCACCTTAGTGTCAAATTCGATGTTATCTGAACTCTTCGCCAAGGAGGTTAACCATTTTTCTTTATCGGCCAAGACCGCATTACGCATTGCTTCACGCTCGTCGGCACTGAGCATGGTCGTCATTTCATATGAAAAGTCATAAATGGATAGAAACGCGGTAATTTTCGCGCCCGTCGCTTTTGCTATTTCAATAGCGCGAGAGAGACTTTGCTGTTCCTCTGCGGATGGGTCAATAACAGCGAGTATTCGTTTAATTTTATCCATGATGCGCCTCCATGATACCTTTAGTGAGAGTATAGATTACACATTTGAGTGTAACCTATATCTTTGATACTTAAAGGCGCATTTAATTAAAGTTTGAGTGAGATCAAGAGGTTGGCAAAGACATCGCCGCTGCTTGAGCAAGCTCTTCGTGGTTATTAATCGTGATGAATTTACCATCAACACTAATAAACCCAGCTTTTTGGAAGCGGCTCAATAGACGGCTGATGGTTTCAACAGTCAAACCTAAGTAATTACCTATCTCTCCACGCGTCATGGTAAGACGGAACTCACGTGATGAGAAGCCACGCTCACTGAAGCGACGAGAAAGTGAGAATAAGAATGAAGCCAATCGCTGCTCGGCCGTTTTTTTATTCAATAACAGTAACATTTCTTGATCGTAGTTAATCTCGTTACTCATTAATCGCATGATTTGTTGGCGCAATTTAGGTAGGCGACCAGCAAGTTCATCAAGTGTTTCGAATGGAATTTCACACACCATCGACGTTTCCATCGCTTGCGCAAAGCTCTGATGTTGAAAATTGTGAATACCGTCAAAGCCAACCAAATCGCCTGCAAGATGAAAGCCCGTGATCTGTTCTTCACCTTGTTCAGATAAAGTGAAGGACTTAAATGAACCACTGCGAACTGCGAAAATTGATTTCAGTTTGTTACCTGATTCGAATAGGTAATCACCTTTATGCAGAGGCTTTTTTCGTTCAATGATTTCATCAAGGCGGTCCATTTCATCGCCATTTAAGCTGTAAGGCAGGCACAACTGAGAGATAGAGCAGTTGGTACAGCTGATAGTGCAATTTGATTTGCCTGCAAATTTACCAGAAAGTTTTGTTTTTACGTCCATCGTACATTCCAAGGTAAGCAATGAATGGGGTTAAATCTACGTGTTTAGGGATACAGTTGCAATAACTAAACTATACAGACCATACCAAAGTAATAGATTGCCGAGCACAAGCCTGACCCATGGATAGTTCATCGTACGTTTAACTGCATTGACACCCAGTCCTAAAGCGAGCAATGCCGGCATCGTTCCCACAGCGAATAATGCCATAAATAGGGCACCTTGAGCAGCACTTTGGCTTAATATAGACCACGTTAATGCACTGTATACAAGCCCACATGGTAACCAACCCCATAAAGCGCCGTATAGCAGAGCTTTGGGGTAGGAGTTGACTGGCATTACGTGCTTATTTAGTTTTACTAAGTGTCGCCAGATAGCCCAGTTTCCGAGCTTCTCTACTTTAGCTAGGGTATTGAAAACCCGCATGACGTATAGTCCTACCAGCACCATAAACACTGCGCTGACAACACTTAAAATTTGGCTGATCATTGTACTTTGCTTGGCGAAAACGGCACTGAGACCGCCCACCAACGCGCCCGCAGCGACATAACTGCTTAGACGACCAATATTATATGCAAAGGCACCACCAATAGGAGAGAGCTCTTTACTGGCGAGTTGGAAACTACCAGCAATACCTCCACACATGGCAACGCAATGCCCACTACCAGCTAGACCCATTAACAAGGCAGCGACAAAATTAATCTCGTTCATTGCTCTTGTCATGTTCCTCTTTGTCATCTTCAAAGAGAATGCTGTGTCCTTGCTTTTCTAAATCAGAAAACTGCTCGCTACGTACTGCCCAAAAAAAGATGCCAATGGCTATCAGCACAAACAAAATAGCAATTGGGATCAGAACAAAGATGATACTCATATGCGTAACAACCTTAATGAATTCGTAATAACGATGATAGAACTGGCAGACATACCAATTACCGCCATCCAAGGTGCGACCCAACCCATTGCTGCCAATGGTAAAATTGCACCGTTATAGCATAAGGATAACGCTAAGTTTTGGCGAATGATACGACGAGTTTGTTTGGCTACGATGATCAACTGCGATACGGAGCGTAAATCGCTGTTAAGGAGGACCACATCGGCTGTGTTCTTTGAAATATCAGCGCCACTGTCCATGGCGATTGACAAGTGTGCAGCGTTAAATACTGGGCTGTCATTAACACCATCACCGACCATGGCACACACTTCACCTTGGTCATGCCACTGTTGCATCAAGTGGAGTTTGTCCTGAGGAAGCAGCGCGGTGTGACACGCATCAAGTGAGAGTTCTCCAGCAAGCTTTTCACCAGCCTGAGACGGATCGCCCGTTAACATGATGCGTTTTAGACCTTGAGAGTGTAACGATGTTTGGAGTTCTTGGGCATGGTCGCGAACTTGGTCTTGCAAATAGAACGCACAGACAGGCTTTTCATCGATAAATAAAACAGCTTGGGCATTGAGGTTCAAATCATTGGCAAACCAATTTGCTTTGCCAATGTGTACAGTGTGATTTTGCCACGTACCAATAACGCCAAACCCTGTGATCACTTCGACATTCTCAGGCAATGGATGAATTTGCGTGATATTCGAAAATGCTTTGGCGATAGGGTGTTCCGAGTAGCGCTCTAGACTTGCAGCAAGGCTGGTCATTTGCTCGATGTCAAAGTCATCATTGAGCAGTTCTTTGTTACTGATAGCGAAGCGACCGAGTGTCAAGGTCCCAGTTTTATCAAAACCAACGGTGGTGAGTTTGGTTGCTGTCTCCAGTACGTGTGCTTCTTTGATCAGTACGCCGCGTTTAGTGAGATTCGCAACAGCACATGTAAGCGCGGTAGGGATCGCCAAACTCAGCGCACAAGGACAGGTAGCCACAAGCACAGCTATGGTGATCCAGAATGCATGCTCTGGGTCAATTTGATACCAGGACAGGGCGGTAATAGATGCAAAAACTAATAAGCAGGCAACGAACCACTGCGCGACTTTGTCGGTGATTTGTGCGATGCGTGGGCGTTTACTCAACGCGTTATGTTGTAGGCGAATAATTTGATTTACTAAGGTATTCTGGCCAACTTTGTTAACACGTATAGTGAGTACGCCATCATGGTTGACTGTGCCGGCATGAACTTGTGAGCCAACGACTTTGCCAACTGGGTGGTGTTCACCCGTCATCATTGATTCATCAACGCTTGAGCGACCCTCAATCACTTCACCGTCTGCTGCGATTGTTTCTCCCGCTTTGATCCGCACCACATCGTCAAGTTTTAGTAATTTAGCGCTGATCAGCTGCTCTTCGCCATCGTTCACCACGCGAGCAGTGAGTGGCAGCAGTTGTTGTAAGTTTGCAGTAAATTCACTCGCTTTTAGGCGGGCTCTGAATTCCAAATACTTACCGAGTAATAACAAAAAGGTAAACATACAAATGGATTCAAAATATACCTCGCCGGTACCTGTCAGCGTGGCATAACAACTTGCAAAGTAGGCGCCGAAAATAGCCAAAGACACGGGCACATCCATGTTTAACTGCTTGGCTTTTAGCCCTGTTATGGCGTTACTTAGAAAGGGCAGTGCTGAGTAGAAAATCACAGGTGTTGCGAGGGTGAGACTGATCCATCTGAAGTATTCCTCAAATCCCTCTTCCATCCCCGAAAACATGCCAAAGTACATGGCAAATGCAAACATCATGACCTGCATAGTCATCAAGCCGGCAACACCCAAACGACGGATGAAACTTTTTGCTTGGACTTGCTTTTGCGCTGCTTCGTTGTCCGCTTGGAATGGATAGCTCTTGTAGCCTATTTCTGCCAAACTTTGAATAAGTGCACTGAGTTTAACCTGTGCGTCATCCCAGACAATCATGGCGCGATGCGTGGAAGTATTTACATCAACACGTTTAACGCCTGCATGAGCGAGGAGCTGCTTTTCAATGAGCCAAGCACACGCAGCGCAACTGATCCCTTCAACGCTCAGCAACACTTCTTTGTCTTCGCCATGGTGGGAGATAAATTCTTGCTGGATCGTCTCGTTGTCGTAACTTTTGATTAATGCGAGTTGTTCAGGAACGAGTTGCTGTACCTTGCCAGCGGATTCGGTGCGATATTTGTAGTAGTCGCTCATGCCTTGAGCAATGATAGTTTCAGCGACCGCTTGGCAGCCGATGCAGCATACGGGTTGCGCGTTGTTGTTAAATTCTACAATTTCATTGAAGCCAGTAGGGACTGGCTCCAAACAATGAAAGCACTGCTTATTGCTCATTTATTTATACTCAGGACTCACTTTTACCAGACTAGAAAGCGGAAGCTGAATGTTTTCTTTTAACTTCCATGTGTCATCAAACGGAGTAATGAATACGGTATATGCTCCCACAGGCACAGGCTGATCAAGCAGGGTAGTGAACTGTCCGCGGGCATTTTTAGTTAAGCGAAATGCGATGTCTTTGTCGCTGATGGTACGGTGATATAAGCCAATGTTTAGGGCTGCAACTGCAGACGCATCGCCTTTAGTGAATGTAAACGTAATTCGCTCGTCGGAAATATCTAAGTCGCCGTGTAGATACAGCGCTTTCGCTTTATCGAATTTGGTCAGTTCGAGATTGATGGCTTTACCTTTTTTGTAATAGTCGTCGACGACCATGTCTGGGCCATTGCCCACGGCTAAGGTGATTAAACCGACACAGGCAATGATAGTTGCCAAAGGAAAGAAGAGAAGAAACCAGGGCCAAAACTGCTTATACCAGGGAGTTGCGTTCATAATACCAATTAAATTGCCGTAGTGTGGGCGACATTTTACGGCATTGAGGAACAAAAACCTAAAAAAAAGCCTCCAAATAGGAGGCTTTTTTGATTTCGATTAATATCGAGCGATTACTTGTCTTGAGACAGGCTGTAAACGTACGCAGTCAGTAGGTGAACTTTGTCTTCACCTAAGATGTCTTTCCACGCTGGCATCACACCAGCACGTCCATTACGTAGCGTTTCTTCAACCGCACGAGCTGAACCACTGCCGTATAACCACGTGTTATCAGTTAGGTTAGGTGCACCGAATGGTAGGTTGTGAGCCAGTGAACCTTTACCATCCATACCGTGACACGCTGCACACATCGCAAACTTAGCTTTACCTGCTTCGGCATCACGTTGGTTAACAGTACGACCAGATAAACTTAGTACATAAGCTGTCATCTCTTTGATACCTTGGTCGCCTAAAGCAGCTTCCCAGCTAGGCATCGCCGCGATACGACCATGAAGTAATGTTTCCTTGATTTTGTCTGGTGTACCACCGTACAACCAGTCTTTATCAGTTAGGTTAGGGAAGCCATCACCACCACGTGCATCTGAGCCGTGACATTGCGCACAGTTTTGCAGGAACAAACGTTGACCAATTTCAAGCGCTTGTTCGTCTGACGCTAGGTCTAGCACGTCACGCTTCGCAAATGACTCAAAGATTGGACCAAACTTTTCGTCTGCCGCGCGGTACTCGCCATCTAATTGGATGCGGTAACCGTTTGCATGCATGTCTTCAACTGCTTTTTTAGACTCTTCCAAAGATGTTACACCTTGGTTAGAGCTCTTCCATTTTAAAAACCCTTCAAAGTTACCTAAGCCAGGATACATGGCAAGGTAGTATACAGCCCAAACAAACGTTGCTAGGAACATGTATGTCCACCACTTAGGTAGTGGGTTGTTAACTTCTTCAATGCCATCGAACTCGTGGCCACAGCTCTCGCCTTCTTTAACACCAACGTAGTTCTTTAAGTTCCACATTAGTAGGCCGAAGATTAGAACTAGACAGGCCAAAGTTAAGACGATGACCCAAATACTCCAAAAGCTAGTCATTTCTCAGACTCCTTTTCCTCATTAGTGATTGTGTTTTGGTGTTTATTTTCGTCTTCAAACACTGCGTTTGCGGCATCGTCGAAGCGCTTTTTGCTACGCTTACTAAAAGCCCACAACACAATCACGATAAAAAGTACCATTATTACCAGAGTCAAAATGCCTCTGAATGTGCCGTAATCCATAATAATTACTTCAAGTGTGTACCAAGTTGCTGCAAGTAAGCGATAAGCGCTTGCATTTCAGTCTTACCTTTAACCGACTCTTGGGCGCCTTGGATTTGTTCATCCGTGTAAGGTACGCCGAAGTCGCGGAAGACTTCCATTTTCTTAGCAGTTAACTCGCCATCAAGTACGTTTTCATCCAACCAAGGAAAAGCTGGCATGTTTGACTCTGGAACCACTGCACGTGGGTCCATTAAGTGAGCGTAATGCCAATCGTCAGAATAACGTTCGCCAACACGAGCTAGGTCAGGACCTGTACGCTTAGAACCCCACTGGAATGGGTGATCCCATACGCTTTCACCCGCTACAGAGTAGTGGCCGTAACGCTCAACTTCGTCACGGAAAGGACGAATCATTTGTGAGTGACAGTTATAACAACCTTCGCGCACATAGATGTCGCGACCTTCAAGTTCTAACGCTGTAAGTGGGCGTAAGCCGTCTACTGGCTCAGTGGTGTCTTTTTGGAACATCAAAGGTGTGATTTCCACAAGTGCACCGAAGCTAATAGCGAACACAGTTAGAATAGCCATTAGGCCAACGTTCTTTTCAACAATTTCGTGTTTGTTAGTAGAGTTATTATTACTCATCATCCTACTCCTTACGCTACTTGTGCTTGTGCATCGTCAGCAATTGAGCCTTTTTTAGCTG
Source organism: Pseudoalteromonas sp. GB56 (assembly GCF_054923835.1). Classification (NCBI taxonomy): domain Bacteria; kingdom Pseudomonadati; phylum Pseudomonadota; class Gammaproteobacteria; order Alteromonadales; family Pseudoalteromonadaceae; genus Pseudoalteromonas; species Pseudoalteromonas sp. GB56. The sequence continues at coordinate 1,860,333 of NZ_JBPCHK010000001.1, forward strand.
CAATAGTGCGATAGGTGTTGTAAGCCATTACAAGCATACCCGCTACGATGAATACACCGCCTAGGAAACGCATGATATAGAAAGGATGTGAAGCTTCTAGTGACTGTACGAAGCTGTACATTAACGTACCGTCTTCGTTTACTGCACGCCACATTAGACCTTGCATAACACCAGAAATCCACATAGCTACGATGTACAGAACAACACCCACTGTGTGTAACCAGAAGTGTGTGTTAACAAGTTTAACGCTGTACATACGGCTGTGACCGAATAGTGCAGGGATTAAGTGGTATGTCGCACCGATAGAAATCATTGCAACCCAACCTAGTGCACCTGAGTGTACGTGACCCACAGTCCAGTCAGTGTAGTGTGAAAGCGCATTTACTGACTTGATAGCCATCATCGGGCCTTCGAACGTAGACATACCGTAGAAAGACAGTGATACAACTAGGAAACGAAGTACTGGATCAGTACGTAGTTTGTGCCATGCGCCAGATAGCGTCATGATACCGTTGATCATACCACCCCAAGAAGGTACGAATAGAATCACTGACATAACCATACCTAGTGACTGAGTCCAGTCAGGTAGAGCTGTGTAGTGTAGGTGGTGAGGACCAGCCCAGATATAAAGAGAAACAAGCGCCCAGAAGTGAACGACTGATAAACGGTATGAATAAACCGGACGACCTGCTTGTTTCGGTACGAAGTAGTACATCATCCCAAGGAAACCCGCTGTAAGTAGGAAACCTACCGCGTTGTGGCCATACCACCACTGAACCATCGCATCAACCGCGCCCGCGTAGATAGAGTAAGACTTGGTCATCGATACAGGCACCGCCATGCTGTTTACAATGTGCAGAACAGCAACGGTAATGATGAAGCCCGCGTAGAACCAGTTTGCTACGTAGATGTGCGACACTTTACGTTTAATCAATGTGCCAAAGAATACTACAGCGTAAGAAACCCATACGACGGCGATTAAGATATCGATTGGCCACTCTAGCTCTGCATATTCTTTTGAGGTAGTGATACCCATAGGCAGAGTAATAGCTGCTAAAACGATAACAAGCTGCCAGCCCCAGAAGGTGAATGCTGCAAGTTTATCGGAGAAAAGGCGCGTTTGGCAGGTGCGCTGTACAACGTAGTAAGACGTTGCAAATAAGGCACTAGTACCGAATGCGAAGATAACTGCGTTCGTGTGTAACGGACGTAGTCGAGAGTAAGTTAGCCATGGGGTATCGAAGTTCAATGCTGGCCAGGCTAGCTGGGCAGCAATCAAAACACCAACACTCATGCCAACGATGCCCCAAATCACTGTCATAATAGCGAATTGGCGAACAACTTTATAGTTGTACTCAGTTTGTGATGCTACTGTTTGGCTCATTGTCAGGTTTCCGCTGCATTATTATGCGATTAGAAATGAAATACCTATCCTTGCGAATAGGGCCTACTGATGGTGTAAAAGCCGGCTACCTAAAACTCTCATATGACTAAGCGTTTCAGAAAGCAAACTCCATACACTCTTATTATTTGCGGTCGAAATGATAAAATTTTTGACCTTAAAAAGATAGCGCAAATGGCTAAAATAATGACTTCAATCAAATTATCAGCCGAAGTTGGAGATTTTTTAACTAATGCCTAGCCAGCTATCCAGCCATCCGTTAAGATCGACGTTCACTAAACGCTCAATAATCAAACATGTTACATTTCAAACATACTCGCTTGGCCGTTAAATCCTTACCTTATTTAACAGCGGCGTTTTTGCTAACTGCATGTGACGACGCAGCCATGAGTATAGACGATAATATGGTCGATGCGTGTTGCAGTTACTACCCTCAACATGATGAAAATGCAGAGTTTGCTCTGAGTAGACAAACAATTCATCCAGAGTCACCTTTCTTCGTGTCGATATCGATAGCAGAGGGAGCGCAAGTAGTTAGCGCGAGCATGAGCGGAGTGACGATGTATATGGGCTCAATTCCAGTGGTGTTTGAAAAGCAATCTCAAACTAAATGGGTTGCTCAAATCATGGTGGGTGCTTGCTCCGAGCCGACGATGATTTGGCATCTAGATGTTGATGTTGTCCAAGAAGGTATCCTTTCCCATTATATTTACCCTATTACTGTTACGCACCCTCTATAAACATCCTTCATTTGCAGTGTATTAACTAACACACGCCTAATTTGAATAGCAGACTACCCGCAGGGGGGGCTGCACATACGCATGTTCGTTTTGTTCTTTTGCTCTGTTTAGAGCTCAATTACCTCAAAGAGTATTCGGTGCACAGTGCCGAATATAAATTCATCAAATTGATTATTAATTAATCTCAACTTCGTGTTTCTTTTCCGTGGTGTGAACATCGACACAGCCATAACCTATTAATTTATCCTGTGTATTTTTAAATGTATCACTAACCGCCTGTGTATAAGTTGTAAATTTTAGTTTAAGTAAATCCTCTAACGCTTGATTACGTTTGATTACAAATATCGACACTATGGTTTCATGTATCAATTTGTGTGACATTTTATGTTTCCATAGTCGCTATTTATGCGTGTTGCAGACAGATACATTTATTACATTTATTTACATAGCTCAGCTATATATTCAGTGAAGCTATGTGGTGTTTTAATTTTAATCTACCATTCAGTTTTCATTCAGTTAATTCCGCCTAAGTTGCTGCTCGTTATGCAGAAGCTTCATATAAAAATGACCTGCATACCTACCTAAATAGGGTAAAAATTCAACAAGTAGGGTTTATTATGAAAAAGACACAACTAGGGCTAGCTGTATTAGCAGCATTGCCTATGTTCTCAAGTGTTCAAGCAATCGCTGCAGATTCTTCAGCTGAAGCGATTGAAAAAATTCAAGTAACTGGTTCACGCATCAAGCGTGCAGACATGGAAACTGCAAGCCCAGTAACTTTGATCGGTGCAGACGACATCAAAGCGATGGGCGCAACAAGTATCGACAGCGTTCTACAAAAAATGACTGCCACTGGCGGTGCGATGACCAACCCTGGTATCAATAACGGTTCTGGCGGTAACGCGCGTATCGACCTTCGTGGTCTTGGTGCTCAGCGTACGCTTGTACTAGTTAACGGCCGTCGTATGATCAACTCAGGTACTGGTGCAGCAGCAACAGTTGACCTTAACACTATCCCTGTTTCTATGATCAAACAGGTTGAAGTACTTAAAGACGGCGCATCAGCTGTTTACGGTACTGACGCTGTTGCAGGTGTTGTTAACATCATCCTTAAAGATGATTTCGAAGGTCTAGACATGAACGTTAACACGGCAATGTCTGGCGAAGGTGATGCAGAAGAAAGTTCATTCGACATCACTCTTGGTAGTTCTTTTGACCGTGGTAACGTAGTTATTGGTCTTCAGTACACTGACCGTGGCGATGCTTCTCAAGCAGACCGTGAATTCTCAAAATGTCCTCTAGCTGAAGGTGCAAACGGCCTTTACTGTGCGGGTTCTGCATACTCTGCAGGCGGCCACATCTGGAACGCTAACACAGGTAAAGTACTTGTTGACGGTGAAGAATCAACAACGGGTCTTGCTGTTGACGGCGGTATTTCAGGTCTAGGCGGCGATTATCACCGTTTCACTAACGCTGATCGTTACAACTACGCAGAAACTAGTTACCTATTCACTCCAATGGAGCGTATCAACCTAACTGGTCTTGCTAACTTCGAAATCAACAACAATACAAACTTGTTCTCTGAATTCACGTACACTAAGCGTTGGTCAGAGCAGCAGATGGCTCCACAGCCTGTATGGTTCGATTTCACATACACTGACGGCATGGACTCTTCACTATTGAGCCAAACTTATGACCGAGGTGTTGACGTAGATGGTGACGGTTACGTTGATCTAGATGCTGATGGCAACTTCGTTCAAACTGAAACTGTAAACTACGCTTACGGTGATGCAATCTCATACGGTCGTCGTATGACTGACACTGGTACTCGTAACTTCTCACAAACTGTTGATACAGTACGTGCAGTTATCGGTGTTGAAGGTTTCGTAGGCGACTACGCATGGGACGTATCTGCAAACTTCGGTCGTAACGACTCTGTAGACCGCCTTGAAAACCTACACAACATGGGTTCAATCCAAGATGCAATTACTGCTGGTAACTTCAATCCAGTAGCTCAGTCTTCTTGGCAGTACGACAACATGCAAGAGTACCTATACACTGAACAAAACTCAGGTGGTAGCCAACTATTCATTCTTGCAGCTTCACTATCTGGTGAAATGTTCGAAATGCCAGCTGGTTATGCAGGTTTCGCGGTAGGTATCGAGCGTCGTCAAGAAAAAGCATGGTACATTCCTGATTCACTAACAGCTCAAGGTCTTGCAAACGACCCTAAAGTTGAACCTACATCAGGCGGCTTCGACGTAAACGAAGCATATGTAGAATTCGCAATTCCTCTACTAGCTGACGCGCCATTTGCACAAAACGTAGACCTAAGCGCTGCAATCCGTGCATTTGACTACAGCACATTCGGTTCAGACGAGACGTGGAAAGTAGGTCTTACTTGGAAAGCAAACGACGAACTAATGTTCCGTAGCGTAGTGTCAACTGCGTTCCGTGCGCCAACTGTTGATGAGCTTTACTCAGGTAACTCACCATCATTCGAGCAAGTTACTTTCCCTGGTGCACAAGACCAAGCAGAAGTAACTGTTGGTGGTAACCAACTTCTTACTCCAGAAGAAGCTGACACGTTCACTGCTGGTATCGTATACGAGCCAGAGTGGTTTGAAGGTTTCAGCATGACAGTTGACTACTACGACATCGAAATCGAGAACGCGATTGCTTCTGTAAACGAGCAGTACATTGTTGACCAGTGTCTTGCTACTTCAGCAAACTCAGGTTCAGTTCTATGTCAATCAGCTAACATCAGCATGGACACAACAGGCCGTATCAAGTTCAACAACCAGCTTCAAAACATTGGTGCTGAGCAAACTTCAGGTGTTGATATCAACTTATCATACACATTCGAAGCTGCTGGCCTAAACTGGAGAGCAGGTCTTGATACTACTTACCTAGATGAGTACGTAGTAACTGTACTAGACAACACAACTGATTACTCAGGTCTTATCACAGCTGGTATCGGTGGTTACGCTGATATCAAGTCTAACTTCACGCTAAATGTTGCTGGCGAGAAGTGGGATGCACAGTACCAAGCGCGTTACATCGCAGGTATGGATAGCTACAACTGTATCGGCAAAACTAGCTGTCTTGCTCCTACAACGCCAAGCGTTGTTTACCATGACCTAAGCGGCTCTTACATCATCAATGACGCAGTGTCATTGACTGGTGGTGTGAACAACTTGTTCGACAAGCAGCCTCCTTACTACTCAGGTAACAACGACTCAAACACTGACCCGTACACATACGATGTACTTGGTCGTCGCTTCTTCGCAGGCGTGAACGTTAAGTTCTAAGTTATGCTTTAGCAAAAGTGTTAAAAGCCCATCAGTTTACTGATGGGCTTTTTTTTTTATCGCAACGAATGAGTTATACTTTTATTATCAACAAAATATAGGACATCATTTTTGCACGAAATTGCCACGCTCAAAATAGACGAAGGCTTACGATTGGCATTGAGCCAGTCTCTCTTACCCAAATCTCACACCCGCACTGAAATGTACTTTTGCATTCCCAACGAGATGGGAATTAACCCAAATACATTATCTGAAGAACACTTTTACTTTAACCATATAAAAAGTCGATTGGCTTACAATGCTAGCGGTATCCACTTACCTTTAGTACGCAGTCGTTACGTGAGCAAAGTACGTGGCAACGAACAAGAATATCGCCAGAATCTTAATTTGTATTGTTATCAAGTGCGCTTGGCGATGGATGCTGATATAGCAGAAGCGCAACAAATAAAAGCCGATGACGAATTTTATATTCGTGCTTTAGCGTTAATGCATGAAGCGCAGCGATTATTAAAGCGGTTGCGTCGTTATAAACCAAAACAAGAGAAGCTATTATCTTTCTACCAAAATGCCGATAACTTTTTAAGCTGGCATATAGAGCAAGGCATATTGCGTTTACTCGACAAGGCACCTAAATCGACAAGTTTTTCGCTCGAGCGCACTCAGCTATTACAATTTTGCGAAAGTGAAAGTACCCATCGCCAAAACAAACGTTATAACTCATCATCCACATTGGAAGATCCGAATCGCCTTGCTAATAAAATGCACTTATTACAACGCCTTATCGAATATGGTGTAGTGCTAAAGAAAGACAGTAAAAACCTCAATAGCGTATTAAAACGCTTTGTAAAAGGATTAGTCACTGCCGTTATTATGGCTTTTGTGATGGTTTTAGTGCTCAATGCGCGCACTAATTTCACGCAAGTTACCATAGGGCTTGTTGCCTTGCTGGGTACGATTTATGGATTGCGGGAAATATTTAAAGAAGATATTACACGTTTTATTTGGCGGAGAATTATTCGTGGGCGCGCAAAGTGGCAACACGTTTATTCTAATGCCACTACGCGTACTCGAGTAGCAAAAGAAAAAATATGGCTTGAGTATATCTCCCGAGGAGAATACCAAAAGATATAGCTGCAATATTCTCTAAGCGCCGACAACAAAATAAACAGGCCGCTCAGTGGTTGCATTTAATGTTTGATAATGAGGTGTCTGTGAATGCCTTTTTACCTGGATACGACGCTCTGAATCAGACCAATAGCATCAGTATGGCGCCTATGGTTCGTTATCTGCGCAAGGGTGAAGGAAGGGTTTATGAGTACACAGGTAAAAAAATACGTAAACACAGTGTGGAGCGACGCTATCAAATTAACGTTGTATTAGTGAGTCATACAACAGCAGGTGTTAAAAGTGCACAGCGCTACAAAATCACGCTTAATCGTTCACAAATTGTGGCTTTGGAGCCAATAGGCGAAGTGCAACAGTTGTAGGCTTTTGGTGAAGCTAAGGACTCGAATCGGTGTACACATAAACAAAAGGGTAAGCACAGAGCTTACCCTTTTGTTTGGTTATAAACCTTTTTCAGAATAGAGCGTAACTTTGTCCGACACTAACGTTACTTGGATATTCTTGCTGTCTGATCCCCATACGCAGTTAGTATGAAGGGTTTTTTCTTCACATGCTGAAGGGCTGCCTAGTAACGCTTCAACTTCTGTTCGGTCCATGCCGACTTCCAGCTGTTGATAGTTTTCTAAAGTAACTTTAGAACAAGCAGTTAAAGTAAGTGCCGCAGCAATTCCAATAAATAGTGACTTTTTCATATTTTATTATTCCGTTAGTGGTTAAACCGTCTAATTTGCACCAGCATGCCTATTTGCGGGTGGTCAAAATAGTGGATTTCGCCTGAAATTACACGACGAAATTGAGAAAACTCAGCGCTAACCTCTGTATCTGTGTCTCCAGAGTGCCGAGTGATTAGGTTTGATGTAATGTACAAATAGTGGTTTAGATGCACCTTCAAGAAACCATCGAGCTCCCACACAGGATTATACGTGGTTTGTTTGTTTTCAAAAAAGGTATTTTGAGAATTAAATACATCAGCAACACTAAATTCATTGGTTTGTTCAGACACATTTGATTCTAGTGCGTCATCAGGCTGCGCGCTGAGAGCGACTGAATTGCCGCCAAAAAGTCGGTAACTTGGCGCGTTACGCTTTGATTCGCCTGGGAATCGCCACCCCGTATGAAGTATTACTTTTCTACCATTGCGAGCGAGTTCGGCGCGTTTATCGGTGAATTGCAATTGACTCGGGCTGAGTAGATAAGGAGCATCGGTGTGTTCTTGCTCTGGCACGTTAACTTCTATTGGTAAACGCGATTGTTGTGCTAAATCAGACACGGAGAAGTCACAGGTGTTTGAGTGAGGAATTGTATTGTCCGAGAAAATACCTGATGACTCTGTTTTTGGCGCCGTGATTTCTCCATTTAAACAACGTTCTGTGTAAGTTGATAAATAAGCGGAGGTCAGCAAATCTTTTGTATAGTCGTATTTGCTTAAATCCGTCTCTTCATTACGTAATGTTTCTGTGGAACCATCAGCAGGTTGATTGAACACGATCACTTCAATCTCAAACCATCGTCCATCGGCGTAACTGTTGCAACTCATTGCTGCTGCCAACATGACTAATATTGTTCTTATCATTAACTTCCTACCTTGGTTTCGAATTCTTTGATCATTGCAGTCACGAGTTTCAAGCGCTCTTTTCCATTGGCTTCACTTATCATAAAGCGTAACCGATTCGCGCCTTCCATTCTATAGTGTTGTGGGTCTGCTTGAATAAGCCCGATAATAAACATAGGACTGACTTTCGTGGTTTCACTAAATTCAAAGTAGCCACCCTTAGGGTTCGCTTCGATTTTAGCGATGCCAATCGCTCCGGCCCTAATTTTCAATTGTTGTAGTGCAAAAAGGTGTTTGGTGGCATCGGGTAACAGCCCAAAGCGGTCTATCAATTCGACTTGGAGTTCATCCAATGTTTCAAAATCATTGGCGCTGGCAATTCGTTTGTACAGCCCAAGGCGAAGATTGACATCATTGATGTAATCATTAGGTAGTAGGGCAGGTAACTTGAGGTCGACCTCTGTGTGTGATTTCAGCAGTTTATCAAGCGTGGGCTCTTGGCCATTTTTGAGTGCTTCAACAGCTTGTTCAAGCATGTCCATATACATGCTAAAGCCGATTGTTTGGATTTGTCCGCTTTGCTCGTCACCGAGCAATTCACCGGCTCCACGAATTTCAAGGTCGTGCGTTGCAAGGGTAAAGCCTGCACCTAAATCTTCAAGAGATTCAATGGCTTCAAGGCGTTTTTGAGCATCTTTGGACATTGCCTTAGGCCCAGGCGTTAGTAAGTAGGCATAGGCTTGGTGATGGCTTCGGCCAACTCGACCACGCAACTGGTGGAGCTGTGCAAGGCCAAGTCTGTCTGCTCTGTCCATGATGATGGTGTTGGCACTGGGGATGTCGATACCGGTTTCGATAATCGTAGTACACACCAAAACGTTGAATCGTTGATGATAAAAATCACTCATCAAACTTTCAAGATCTCGTTCACGCATCTGCCCATGGGCCACAGCAACGGTTGCTTCAGGTACTATCGCACGAATATCTTCAGCTGTGCGCTCAATGGTCTCAACATTGTTATGTAAGAAGTATACTTGACCCCCGCGTTTGATTTCACGCAACACGGCTTCACGGATCATGTCGTCGTCACGTTGGCGCACGAAGGTTTTCACCGCGAGACGCTTTGCTGGCGGTGTGGCGATGATGGATAAATCGCGCATGCCACTCATGGCCATATTCAAGGTACGTGGAATCGGGGTCGCGGTGAGCGTAAGGATATCGACGTCTGCGCGCAGCGATTTTATCTTCTCTTTTTGGCGCACCCCAAAGCGGTGTTCCTCATCGACGATAAGCAGGCCTAAATCAGAAAATTCGATATTTTCTTGAAGAAGTTTATGCGTACCAATGACGATATCGACTTGGCCTTCCTTAATTTGTGCCAGCGTCTGATTTTGCTCTTTGGTTGATTTAAATCGAGATAGCACATCTACAGTCACTGGGAAATCAGCAAAACGGTCGCGGAAGTTTTCAAAATGTTGTTGCGCGAGCAGGGTGGTAGGCACCAGTACTGCTACCTGCTTGCCATCAGCCACAGCCACATACGCAGCACGCATAGCAACTTCTGTTTTACCGAAGCCGACATCACCACACACCAAACGATCCATGGCGTTTTTACTTTGCATATCAAAGAGTACAGCATTAATCGCGTTTTGCTGGTCTTCCGTTTCTTCAAACACAAAATGGTCGCTAAACTGGCGATAACCCGCATCATCCATGGCAAATTTATAACCCGGTTTTGCTTGGCGTTTGGCATAGATATCGAGTAGCTCTGCGGCTACATCCCTAACTTTTTCTGCAGCGCGTTTTTTCGCTTTTTCCCACGCGTCAGAGCCTAACTTGTGCAGTGGTGCGCTTGCTTCTTCCGCCCCCGAGTAGCGGCTGAGCATGTGCAGTGCCGCCACTGGCACATAAAGTTTCGCCTCGTTGGCGTACATAATGGTGACAAACTCGGTGGCGACGCCCGCAGCATCAAGTGTTTCCAAGCCGATGTAGCGACCGACACCATGATCCAAATGCACAATCGGCTGGCCCTCTTTAAGCTCAGCTAGGTTACGAATGAGGGCATCGCTACTTGCTTGGTGTTTGTGCTTCCTACGCCGACGCTGTGAAACACGAATACCGAGTAACTCTTGCTCGGTGATAAGGCTCACGCGTCCTTTGGCTGTTAACACCACGCTTTGTTCAAATGGCGCAACGATGAGACCGATATCCGCGGAACCGCCGAGGACTTGGTCGAGGTTGTCAAACTGCGTAATTTTCAAACCACTGGGTTTGAGCAAGGTTAACAAAGCTTCTCGGCGACCATCAGACTCAACACTGAGAACGATTCGCGCATGTTGTTGCTTTTGCTCCAACGCATACGCCAAAAACGCATCAAATGGTGGTTGCTTCGCATGGTCAATGCGCACCTCTGGCAGTAACTCGCAGGCAAGATTGTGGTGTCCGGCCTTGGTTGGCAAGGTCGCTTGCGACAATTCAATACGCGGATAATGCTTGAAGTGGCTGTTAAGCTCTTCGATTGGTAAATAAAGGCGATTGGGTTCCAGTAGTGGTCGTAAAGGGTCAACTCGGCGATTTTCATAACGTGTATGTACGTCATCCAAAAAGCGCTGGGCGCTGTGTTGTAAGTCACCGATATTCATAAACACGGCATCTTGCGGCAGGTAATCAAATAGCGTGTCGAGGGTGTCAAAAAACAGCGGTAAATAATACTCGATACCCGGAGGTAAAGAGCCTTTGCTCACCTGCATATAAATCGAATCTTGTTCGCTGGATGCGCCAAAGACTTCACGATATTGAATACGAAAGCGCTCAATGTCTGTATCTGTAGTGCCAAATTCATGGGCGGGTAGCAGATTGATTTGCTCGATTTTGTCAGTGGAACGTTGGCTATCAACGTCGAAGTGACTCATTGTGTCGATTTCGTCATCGAACAAGTCAAATCTCACCGGGGCATTTTGTCCCATGGCAAATAAGTCGACAACAGAGCCGCGCACAGCATACTCGCCATGCGCCATAACTTGCTGGGTGTGAATGTAACCCGCGTCATCAAGCTGTTTACGCAGTTTATCGATATTGAGCGTGTCGCCAACACTGTAAACAATGGCATTACCATAGATAAATTGCTTAGGTGCGGCGCGTAACATCAGCGTGGCCACAGGGACGATGAGTACGCCGTGTTGCGAATCTTTTAAGCGACTCAGGGTACTTAAACGTGTGGAGACGATGTCTTGATGCGGGGAGAAGTGATCATATGGCAGTGTTTCCCAGTCAGGAAACACCATCACATCTTTACGCGGCAGTAGCGCATGAAGTTCATGTTCAAGCTTGAGTGCGCTTGGGGTATCGGGCGTGACCAACACAACCAGTTGTTGATGCTGGTTAACTGCCTCGCCAACGGCGAGTGTCATTGCACTGCCGCTCAGTTGGCCCCACTTAATTTTATCTTGTTGCGTCTTTACCCAAGGCAATTCAAGGAACTGCGCTAACTGCATGGAACTCTCCGTTTTAATCGCGATAAAGTTTAGTTAAATCACCGTAGTGGTCGATACGACGGTCACGTAGGTACGGCCAAATTCTGCGTACATTTTCACCTCGTGCTAAATCAAGCGTCGCGCTTAGCACTTCCACTTCATCATTGCTTGCCTTTGCCAGAAATTCACCTTGTGGACCGGCAATAAATGAATGGCCCCAGAACTGAATCCCAGCGCTGTGACCTGTTGGATCGGCTTCAAAGCCGGTGCGGTTAGCACTGATCACGTACACGCCATTCGCCACAGCGTGTGCACGTTGCGAAATCACCCACGCATCTTGTTGGCGAGCTTGTTCATCAGCATCATCATTAGGATCCCAGCCGATAGCGGTTGGGTAAATCAGGATTTCTGCGCCCTTGGTTGCCATAAGGCGAGCCGCTTCAGGGAACCATTGATCCCAACATACCAAAACGCCCAACGTACCCACTGAGGTTTTGATTGGTTCAAAGCCAATATCGCCTGGAGTGAAGTAAAATTTCTCATAAAATCCAGGGTCATCTGGAATGTGCATCTTACGGTATTTACCGGCAATGCTGCCGTCACACTCCAGCACAACAGCGGTATTGTGGTACAAACCAGCAGCGCGGCGCTCGAATAATGATGCCACGATCACAATATTTAATTCTTTTGCCAATGCGCCCAGCGTGTCGGTGCTTGGCCCAGGGATTGTCTCTGCCAAATCAAATTGATTCACATCTTCACTTTGGCAAAAGTACAAGCCAGTGTGTAGCTCCTGCAACACAACCAGTTTCGCCCCCTTGGCCACGGCATCACGAATGCCCTTAATTGAATTTGCGAGGTTGTATTCGCGATCGTCTGTATTTTTTTGCTGCACTAATGCAACTGGAAGGGATGTGTTTGCAGACATGATTAATTCTCCAAAAAACCGTGAGGCAACTGCATGGTGATACAATGTAAACTACCAAATTGTTCAATAAGTGCACGGCAATCAACACCGATGATTTCGCGTCCTGGGTAGGCCTTGGCTACTTGCTTTAACGCAACGTGATCATGTTCGTCATTGTAAGTAGGCACTAGAACAGCATCATTGATAATCAAATAGTTGGCATACGTTGCAGGAAGGCGGTCACCTTCATCATTAAACACCGCTTTTGGCCAAGGCAAGGCGATAAGCTCATAGGCTTCATCTTGTGTGCCGCGAAGTGTAACCAACTCCTCGGCCATTCTACCAAGTTCGTGGTAGTGCTCATCGTCTGGATCATCACAACGTACATACACGAGCGTGTTGTTTGGTGCAAAACGCACTAAAGTGTCGATATGAGAATCAGTGTCGTCACCTGCAAGATAACCGTGATTCAACCACAAGATTTTTTCAGCACCCAACAAGGATGCCAGTGTTGCGTCAATCTCGGCAGCACTGAGTTCATTATTACGATTTTTGTTGTGAACGCAGGCACGTGTACTTAACAAAACCCCATGCTCATTGATTTCAATGGCACCACCTTCAAGAATAAAGTCACTTTGCGCCGTGAGGGCACGTTTGTTTAATGCTTGGGCGAACAAATGGCCGTTTATGGCGTTGTCTTTATCTGCTTGGTATTTACCGCCCCACGCCGTGAATTGGCAATCGAGGGCTTTTAGTTGCTCACCGTCACTTAAAGTCAGTGGGCCATGGTCTCTTGCCCATGTATCGTTACACGGTGCATCTACAAAAATGATGTTGTCTAAATTTGCTTCGTGTTTCGCTAAGCGCTCTTTGATTGCGTGTTTAAGCGCTTCATTGTCGGCAACGATAACAAGCTTTTGGCGTTTGCTAATATGCTGGCTTAATTCAACGTAAACGTCTTCAACAGCACTTAAATTAGGCGCCCAATCGGTGTCTTTGTGAGGCCATGTTAGCATCACGGCATCTTGTTGATGCCACTCTGGAAGTAATCTAAAAGTCATCGCAGATAATCACTGAAAAACAAGCCGCTAGTTTAGCATTTATGAATTGAATGTCAGCTAAATATGCCTGCTTTAATGTCTGCACCGTGATTTTTTAAGAAGCATGACCTTAGGTGGTACTGTCCTCGTCTTGCTGCTTTTCATGACGCTTTTTAAGCTGACGGGTTTGCGCATGTAAACTCGAACGCACCAATAATTCTTGGTCTTGATCGCGAAGCACAGAAAACAATAATTTATGACTGTAATGTTCATCTTTGGCGGTGACGTCGATTACCTCTGCGTAGCAATAAATGGCAGCGGCTTCTTGTTGCAGGAATAATTTACAACGCACAAAGTCACCTTTATCCATCGCTTGTTCGCGCTTCAGCGTAAAGCCTGAACCACCATAACTTTGCGTTTTCTCGGTGGGTTGGTCGGTGTTTTCCTGCATGAGTATATGACTTAGGATCAGGTCAATCTTGCGTGATTGCAACGATAAATAGTGGGCAAGTTCTCCGGCTGTCTCGCCCAATAGGCGCAGAGGCCTAAGCGCACTTTGCTCGAGCGTGTTTACTTCGTTAGCAAGTTTATAAAGCGCTGGAATATCGCGTTCCAGCTCCTCAGCGCTAGCAGGAACATCATCTTTAGAGACGGGTTCTACAACGACACTAATTCTTTCTTGGATTTGAAAAAATTCACCGAATAACTCTTCTTTGTTCCTAGCCATAACCATCTCGTAAACCGCTGATTTCTCAATATTAGCTGTCATCTTCTGATTTTAAAAGGATTTTGGGCTTTTTAGCGGGTACAAAAAAGGCGCCGAAGGCGCCTTTTTTACTTGCAGATTGCTTGGCTGTGAATCACACAATCCCTTCTTTGCAATCGACGTTTTCTTTCTTGTGATGCTCTGCGATTTCATCGGCAAGCTCTTTACGTGAGCGAGATTCACCCAGACGTCGTTGCGTTAGCCAATAGAAAAATAGAGGCACAAAGAACACGGCTAAGAAAGTCGCCGCCATCATGCCGCCCATGACACCCGTGCCCACACTGTGACGTGCACCTGCACCTGCACCCGAGCTCAATACCAGAGGTACTACGCCAAGAATAAACGCAAGTGAGGTCATGATAATGGGACGAAAACGTAAGCGTGCCGCCTCAAGAGCTGCTGTAGCCGCACTCCAACCTTGTTGGTGTTTGAGTAGCGCATATTCAACAATCAAGATAGCATTTTTACCAGCAAGGCCCAGTAGGGTAACCAAACCAATTTGGAAGTAGACGTCATTGGTCATCCCTGCAATCCAGATTGAAATAAGCGCACCGAACGTACCAAATGGCAGCGCCAACATCACAGATAATGGCAAAGACCACCGCTCGTATAGCGCAGCGAGGATCAAAAATACCATGATTACAGCAAGACCCAATGCCATACCCGTGGTACCTGAGCTACGTTTTTCTTGGAACGCAGTACCTGTCCAATCGTACGTCATATCCGCTGGCAGTACTTGCTTGGCGATACGCTCGATTTCGGCAATTGCTTGACCTGAGCTATAGCCTGGCGCTGCTTCGCCTAACAATTTTACCGCTGGCAAATTGTTGTAACGCGAGAGGCTGTCAGGGCCACGGGTAAACTCAACAGTGGTGAATGCTGACATGGGCACCATTTCACCGGTGCTGCTTTTCACATAGATACGACCAATATCTTGCGGCTGCATGCGATATTGTGCTTCAGCAGACATCAGTACTTGCCATGCACGACCGAACTTATTGAAGTCGTTCACATAGTAGGTGCCTAAAGTACCCGCAAGCGTGTTGAACGCATCGTTAATGTTTACGCCCATAGCCCGTGCTTGTTCACGGTCAATATCAACCTTTAACTGCGGTGCATCTGGTCGCCAAAGTGTTTGTACGCTACCAACAATCGGGCTCTTTTGTGCTTCGGCCATGACCAACTGCATACCTTGTTGTAGCTTTTCAGGGCCACCAGCGCCTTTGTTCTGAATATAGAATTCAAATCCACCTGTGCTGCCTAAACCAAAGATAGCGGGTGGGTTGAATGCCAATACTAATGCTTCATTGATATGCGCAGTTTTACCAAATAGCTCGCCAACAAGTGCTTTGGTGTCAACTTCACGTTCATCCCAATGCTTTTGCGTTACGAACAAGGTTGCAGCGTTGTTTTTGAAGCCACCGCCGATGAAATCAAAACCCGTAAAAGCAGCAACGGCTTCGTTCGCAGGGTTTGATTTAACCGCAGCAACCACTTCGTCCACCACTTCTGCTGTACGCTCAAGGGAAGCACCATCCGGTAAGAAAATAGCCGTGATGTAGAAACCTTGGTCTTCGTCAGGGACGAGTGAACTAGGTGTCTTTTGCCAAATACCCACTGTGGCGCTGACCATTGCGATCATTAAGATCAGGCCCAATGCACCGCGGCGCACTATAAAGCCCACTGCACCCACGTATTTGTAGGTGATTGCTTCGAAGAACTTGTTGAACCATACAAAGAAGCGGGCTGTTTGCTTGTGCTCATGTTTCAGAATCATCACACACAACGCAGGTGTCATGGTGAGGGCAACAACACCCGATAGGCTCACCGCAATCGAAATCGTAATAGCAAATTGACGGAATAGTTCACCCGTTAGACCCCCTAAGAACGCGATTGGTACGAACACAGAACACAGCACCAGTACAATTGCGACTACAGGGCCTGACACTTCTTCCATGGCCTTAATCGCTGCTTCGCGGGCACTCACGTGTTCTTCATGCATGATACGCTCGACGTTCTCGAGTACCACGATGGCGTCATCGACGACAATACCAATGGACAACACCATACCGAACAGGGTGAGAGTATTGATTGAGTAACCAAGCATATACATGCCGGCGAATGTGCCCAGCAGTGATACTGGTACCGCAAGCGTAGGAATAAGCGTTGCACGCCAGTTTTGCAAGAATAAGTAGACTACCAGGAATACCAACACCATAGCTTCGCCGAGGGTGATCAGTACTTCGCGAATTGATACCTCAACAAAACGCGTTGTATCGTAAGAAACAACGTGTTCTAAACCTGCAGGGAACTGAGGTTTAAACTCATCCATCACGGCACCAACTTCTTCAGCTACTTCCAGTGCGTTAGCACCTGGCTGCAGGAAAATACCCATCAGCACAGCTTCTTTGCCGTTAAAGCTACCTTCAAAGTTGTAGTTTTGTGAACCCAGTTCAACGCGAGCTACATCTTTAAGTCGCAATGAGCTGCCATCAGCATTTGCGCGGATAATGATATTCTGAAACTCTTCTGGCTCAGACATACGGCCACGAGCAGTGACGCTGTAAACTAATGACTGAGGCGACTCTAGTGTCGGTGTTGCACCAATGTTACCGGCCGCATATTGCGAGTTTTGCTCGCGAATCGCACTGGTAATTTCATCAACTGTGACACCCAATTGGCTCATCAAATCAGGGCGCAGCCAAATACGCATGGCGTAATCTTTTGCACCAAAAATTTGCACGTTGGTGGTACCCGGAATGCGTTTAATACGGTCTAGGATGTTTAACGTCACGTAGTTTGACGTCCACAGTGCAGAGCGTGTGCCATCAGGAGAGTAAAAAGCGTGTACTTGCAGAAAGCTTGAAGAGCCTTTTTGAACCACGACACCTTGGCGACGTGTTTCTTCAGGTAAACGTGCTTCTACTTGTTTAACACGGTTATTCACATCCACAGCAGCTTGGTCGGCATCGGTACCAATTTCGAATGTGACTTCGATAGTTGTCGAACCTGCGCTGCTTGAGGTTGAAGACATGTACATCATGCCTTCAACACCCGTGATTGCGTTTTCAAGTGGTGCTGCAACGGTTTGTTCAAGTACCTGTGCAGATGCACCAGGGTAGTTTGCCGTTACTTGAACCACCGGCGGTGCAATCTCAGGGTATTGTGCAATCGGCAGGGCACGCATTGCTGCAAGGCCTGCGAGCACAATCACAATTGAGATCACAAACGCGAAAATTGGTCTGTCTATAAAATAGCGAGAAAACATAATGCGCTTATCCCTTCGCGTTGTTCACGGTGACAGGCATTCCTGGGAAGAAAATACGCGCCATGCCTTCAACAATAACTTGATCGCCTTGATTAAGTCCGCTGCGGATGATCCATAAATTTTCAACCTTGTCGCCATCTTGTTTACGGTACCATTCACCTACTTCAACAGGCGCTGGTCGGGCAATGGTCATGCCTTGCTCATTTTGACCAATCACATACACAAATTTGCCAGTACCATTGTCCAATACTGCGCGTTGAGGAACGGCAAATGTTCCTTTGCGCACTGCACCAATTAGCTCAACTTGCACAAATTGTCCTGGGCGCAGGCTAAAGTCAGGGTTTGGTACGATTGCCTGGAACTCGGAGGTACCTGTGTTGGCATTAATGCGTACATCGGTGAAGTTTACCTCGCCGACATGCTCATAAGCCGTGCCATCTTGTAGGCGAAGTTGTGTTTGCCATTTACCATCGGCTGGCAGCGTTAATAAACCACGCTTTTGCTCTTGGCGCATAGTCAGTTGCTCACGCTCTGATAAGCCAAAGCGCACGCGTACTGGGTCAAACGCAGTCATTTGCGTAAGCAATACTTCTGGTCCTGATACATACGTACCTTCTGAAACTTGCTCACGACCCATGATGCCGCTAACAGGCGCTTTAACTTGCGCGTAATCCAAGTTCAGCTTGGCTTCACGCAGTTGTGATTGACTAGCGCTTAAATCAGCTTTGGCAATATCTACACTGGATAGGGCATTGTCATAATCACGTTGTGATACAGATCTGTCTTCACGAAGTTTTGCTAGACGTTTGCTTTCACGTTGGGCTTGCTCTAATCGTGCTTGCGCAGCTTCGACAGCTGCTTGAGCTTGCTCATAAGCCAGTTTATACGGAGCAAAATCAATCGTGAATAATGATTCACCCGCTGCTACTTTTTGGCCTTCAGAGAAGTTGCGAGATTCCATCACACCGCTGACTCGGGCGCGGATCTCAACTTCTTTCGAACCAGACACTGTTGCTGGTAATGAAATTACAAACGGAGCGTCAACAGGTGTTGCTTCGAGGATTTCTACTTGCGCAGGGGGCATTGAGTGACCCTGCTGAGGTGCTTGCTCGGAACACGCACTCAAAGTAAGTACACCCATTAAGGTGAACATGGTAGTGCGAGAAGACAAGTTAAATAAGTTACGGCGCATAATATAAGCGTTTCCCTGAGCTAATTAAGTCGTATTGTAGCCATAACGGCTGACCCTGCTAATGATCTTGGGTGGTAGCCGTGCTTGTTTAAGGGCCTGAAGATCTGTGCGTTATTCACAGTGAATTCCACATAAATCAACACGCTCTAGTATAGATTACAAGACTCAGTGTGGTTAGGAAGGTGGGTAACTGTAATCAATGTAACCCAACTGTCACTGAGTAAACGACAGTGTATACTTTTTTTTAATTTAGGTATACTTTTTCGTTTACCTCGTGTCATTTTTTTTGACTTTCGTTATACTTCATCGTGTTAGCAAAGAGGCAAGAAATGAGTAGTTCTAAACAACAAGCAATTATGGCCGCGGCAATCGCCCTGTTTGCCCAACGCGGCTTAGCAGGTACAACGATGGAAGCCGTTGCGACTAAAGCAAAAGTATCCAAGCGCACCTTATACAAATATTACAGTGCTAAAGAGCAACTATTTGATGGGGTGGTGGATTTATTGCTTGAGCGTATTCGGCCGCTGCATGACAATTCGTATTGTCCGACAACACCAATCAAAGAACAGTTACAAAAACTTGCCGACACGTCACTCAAGCTGACGCAAGACAAAGACTACTTAACGCTTTCGCGTATTATCATCATTGAGTCATTGCGCTCTAAAAAACGTGCGGGTTTGCTCGAAGAGCGCTTTAAAAACTGCGAGCAGGGCATTAACGATTGGTTTGATCAAGCTCAGGCCGCGGGCGCGTTGCATGACATTCCTGCTGACATTGCAGCTACCGTATTCTTCGGTAGTTTGAAAAAGCTGGCGTTTTGGGAGCAGCTGATCAAATGGCAACAACCCGCTGAAAAAGAAAAGCTCGATCAACTTGTTGAGCTAACGAGTCGCTTGTTCACTCAACCGCCATTAAAGTAATCAGGTGTGCCGTGCGCTTCAATGGCGCTACTTAAGCGTGCTAAAGCAACGGCATATACCGCATCACGAAAATCTAACCCTTTTTCTTGAACCAGTGTGTTAGCGCGTTTAAATGCCTTCGTCATTACGTCTTTCAACTCTTCGTGCACTTTTGTTTGATTCCAGTGATAGCCCGTCCTATTTTGCACCCATTCGAAATAACTCACTGTCACACCGCCTGCATTGGCGAGGATATCGGGTATCACAATCACACCGAGGTCTTTCAAAATGGCATCCGCATCGCTGGTGACCGGCCCGTTGGCGATTTCGATTATGTAGCGCGCTTGTATCTTTGTGGCGTTGTCTTGGGTGATGACACTATCAAGCGCCGCGGGAATGAGAATATCGACATCAAGGGTCAGTAATTCTGCATTGGACAAAGTGTCGTGCTCAACCGATTCACAAACTGAGCCGTCGCAGTAGACAGCTTTGAGTTCTTTATGCTCTTGTTTTTGTTGATAGACGCTTTTTACATCTAGTCCTTGTTGACGATAAATACCGCCTTGGGAATCGCTGATTGCTACCACCTTATAGCCGTCTTCTGCCAGCAGTCGTGCTACATGATAGCCGCCGTTACCAAAGCCCTGAACAGCAACAGTGGTTTCTTCAGGTGTCAGGCAGTCCCGTTGCTCGAGCGCTTTAATACACAAATAGGCGCCGCGGCCTGTGGCATCATCACGACCTAAACTGCCTCCAAGAGCGATGGGTTTACCGGTGATCACCGCCGGATTTTTCACTCGAGTAATCTTTTCATACTCGTCCATCATCCACCCCATGATTCGGGCGTTGGTGTACACATCCGGTGCAGGAATATCTCGTTCAGGGCCAATAAAATCTGCCATGGCGCGTACGTATGCTCTACTTAATCGCTCTAATTCCATCGGCGACAGTGCTTTTGGGTCAACACTCACGCCGCCTTTAGCACCGCCAAAAGGAATATCCACCACGGCGCATTTCAATGTCATCCACAGTGCCAGTGCTTGCACCTCTTGGGCGCCAACATCGGGGTGAAAGCGAATCCCCCCTTTGGTCGGGCCAAGAATATTATTGTGTTGGCAACGGTAACCTGGGAAATAACGGGTATGGCCATCATCCATGCGTACTTCAACATGCACGTTTAGCATCGCATTAGCGTGACAAAGTGCGTCAATCACCAATTTTGAACATCCGGTTTGTTCGCCAATACGTGTTAGGCGCGAAACGGCGTCTTCAAACACTGCGCTACTCATTTATCCTCCTTTCGATATCGACGTTAGGTTGTAGGGAGAAATCACTGCTATTTGAAATATTTATTACGTAGCGAATTGAAATTTCGATTTTTGTACGCATATAGACTAGGCGGCAAAGTGCAAAATTTACACTTTTGCTGTTGTTAATTTCTATTTGGGGATGGGTTTAGTGCGATTTTGGCTTGTAGTTTTGGTGGCTGCGTTCACTCTACTGTGTGGTAGTGCGAGTGCCCATGTGCCAAATTCGAGCAAGGCGAATGCGCAAGTGTGTCATACACAAGATTCAATTAAGAAATTGAATTGTTTGCTAATAGACACAAGCGTACAGGTTGCACAAAAACACCATGCCCCTACACCCACACCTGTATACATGCCAGAACGGGCGATGCGCTCGCACCCTAGTTATTTCTTGCATCCACAGCAACAAGCGCTCTATTTGCTAGCTTACACACTTGCGCAAGATGCGCCTTTGTATGCGCGAACCTGGGTGCATGAGCAATCTATTGTGCATGTCCCTTGGTTTATGGTTAACGCTCAGCCCAATTCGGGGTTAGTCGACAACTATAAACCTGCCAATCTCACTTATCGAAGCCGATTGCTCTACGAGCACCTTCCTGCTTAGTCACGTCACTTTACAAACCTGTTAGTGACTTTTCGCACATCGTAAGTTTTTTGCCAACACCTTGTTGTGATTGGCGCGATTTACGCGCTCGTGTAGGCGAGCGCTGAGTAGGAATTATGAATAACAAAATAAATCTGACGCCCCTGAGCGCGTCACCCACACCTAAGGACAAGCGTGCCAGACGCAGTGCTAGCTCGTTGATTAAGTTATGTAGCGTGATAGTGCTTATCTTCGTACTGTCCATCAGTGCGCTCGGTAATCTATACCCCAATACCAATGTCATCACTTTGTCATTGAGTGATAGCCAGATTAGTGTTGCTAACGTGCGACACACATTATTAGCAAGCGGATATGAGGTCAGCCAGATTGTGGACACCGGTGCTGCCGAGATGAAAGTGCAACTTGAACGTCCTGCACTGAGTGCACCCGCGGCCAGCTTGCTGAGACAGAATTATCCACTTGCCGAGGTGAAAGTAAGCAAACACGCTACGACGCCTCTTTGGATGCAGCGCTTAGCGATTGCACCCATCGATTTAGGACTGGATCTTGGTGGTGGCGTACTGTTTGTGTTGCAAGTGGACACGCAAAAGGCAATGGAGCATCGAATTAACGCGGTGTATGAGCAAGTAAACAGCTTACGCATTGAAAAGCGCTTACGCGGTGTAACTGTACACAAAGAGCAAGGAGGCGTGATTGTTCGTGCTCAAAAGGCTTTTGAGGATAATGCGACTAAGCTAAGTAACGAATTAGCGACACTTTTTCCACAAGTCTCTGTGGTCGCTGAGTCAAACAGTGCCTTATATCAGCAGCGTTTTTTCTATAACACCCAGCAGCAAACGCATTTCGCCAAAGCGGATATGGAACAAGCCATATCAACACTTAGACAGCGAATCGAAGAGCTTGGGATCACTGAAGCGTTAGTACAGCGCCAAGGCGAATTTGGCATTCGCATCGAACTACCCGGTGTACAAGACCCGAGCGAAGCCAAACGTATTATTGGTGCGACCGCACGTTTATCATTTCACGGTTTGGCTGAAATTGGGGGCAAGCGAGTTGCAAATGAAGATGGTGGGGTGGTTAACATTGATGCCAAAGCCATCTTTACAGGCAATGATATTACAGGGGCGCAGGCTGGTCGCGATGAAATGGGTCAGCCTATGGTGCAATTACAGTTGTCTCAATCTGGTGGTGAGAAAATAAATCGCTTTTCGCGCAGCCATATTGGTCAACCCATAGCGACTTTGTACAGCGAGTACGTGGCGGATGCCACTGGCGCAGTACAAATGCGCGAGGAAGTGATATCAGTTGCGACTATCAACGAAGCGTTGGGCACACGTTTCAGTATCACAGGCTTAGGCAATTGGCAGCGTGCGCAAGATCTTGCTTTGGTGTTACGTGCTGGCTCTCTTGAAGCGCCAATTAAAATTAATAAAGAGCAGACCATAACACCGACTCTGGGTGCGCAAAATATCACCAATGGATTTCAAGCCTTGTTGTTAGGATTGGGCATGACCCTTGGTTTTATGTTGCTTTGGTATCGCCGGTTAGGTGTGGTGGCTAACATAGCGTTAGCTGTGAATTTGATATGTTTAGTCGGTTTAATGTCTTTATTACCTGGAGTGGTGTTGACCTTACCTGGCATTGCTGGCTTGGTGTTGACCATAGGCATGGCGGTGGATACCAATGTGATCATTTTTGAGCGTGTGAAAGATGAGATTCGATTAGGTCGCTCACGAACACACGCGTTGCAACAGGGCTACCAACAAGCAATGAGCAGCATTATTGATGCAAACCTAACCACATTTATATGTGCTTTGGTCCTCATTGGTATCGGTTATGGCCCAGTGAAGGGGTTTGCTATTACCCTCGCACTTGGGATCATGACCAGTGTTTTTAGCGGTGTGATTGTATCGTCTTATCTCTCTTCTTGGTTTTACAAAACAAACAAGGAGGTGCGTCATGCGTAATTCAATGAATATAGTGCGCCGTGTCGGTCTGGCTATCAGTGCCTTGATCATGCTCGTCAGTGCAGGAGTCATTGCCGTTGATGGTGTAAACCTTGGGCAAGATTTTACGGGTGGCTACGTTAGTGAATTCACAGTGACACAGCCCATAGGCCACGATGAACTTACGGCGCAACTTAATGATTATATTCATCATCCCTATAGTTTGAGTGAGCGTAGCCAAAATCAATGGCAAGTATACCAAACCCCCGAAAATGGTCTGGCAGACGCAGATTGGTTTGCACAATGGTTGGCGCAATCAGAGGCTATTAAACTCGACAGCAGTTTTTTAGGCGCAGCGGCAGGAGACGAACTCATCGAACAGGGCAGTTTGGCTTTGTTGTTCGCAACCATCGCGGTGATGCTCTATCTTGCGGTGCGTTTTGAATGGCGACTAAGCATTGCTGCAACCGTGGCACTTGTTCACGATGTGTTGTTAACGCTTGCGGTGTTGAGCTTTTTCGATATTGAATTCACCCTCACTGTGCTTGCTGCTGTGCTGGCGATAATAGGGTATTCACTGAATGATTCAATCGTCATTGGTGACAAGATTCGTGAACTCATTCAAGCTCATCCGAGTCGTAAAGTGGCGCAGATGATCAATGAGGCCATTGCCGCATCTATGAGCAGAACCCTCATTACTTCCTTAACAACCTTAGGCACGATTGTCAGTATCTGGTGGCTTGCAGGCGCACCGTTGCGTGGTTTTGCGATTACCTTATTTACTGGTGTGTTGGTGGGTACGTGGTCATCCATTTTTATTAGTGCAACCTTGCCGCAGTTTTTGGGTTTGAGTAGCCAAAACTACACTCGTGATGACTCTGAGGAGGTTAAGCGTCAATTAGCACAGCCATAACAATGGAATCGAAAAGGGAGCCTGTAGGCTCCCTTGTTACACATTAAACTTTGAATGAAGCGGCAAATTATTAATCAGATTTTACTTTTGCGCCTAGCATACGACTGAGGGTACCATCTTTGTCTAAAAACTGATGTTTCAATGCACCGATAACATGCAACAGCAAGGCTGCAATTAACACCCACGCAGCGGGTCCATGAATATCGTGGCCTAGATTGCCCATCCACTCAATTTTGTCTGCTTTAACGAATACTTCAAATCCAAATACTGACAAGCCATGGCCACCTCCTACGCTCATCATAATTCCCGAAATAGGCATCAGTAAGGTGCCGATAAGTAAGAGCATATGCGTGCCTTTGGCGAGGATGTCTTGCCATGGCGTTAATTTAGCAACGTGGGAAATTTCGCCTTCGAATAATCGCCAAAACAGCCGCACGATCGCAATCATTAACACCGTAAAACCAAATGACTTATGCAGCGCCAACATTTCAAATTTCTCGGGTCCGCGAGGCATTTCTTCGACATACAACCCAAATGCCAAAACGCCAATAAACAACAGCCCTGTAAGCCAGTGCAGAATAATGGTTGGTTTAGAAAGAGACTTATTCATTGGCTAACTCCTTATTTCTATATTAGGAACCAGTATGCGCAATCTTGGAAACAATATCGAGATATAAAACAGTAAAGAAATGCAAATTTCTATGTGCAAATATGTGTCAGGCATGCTCAATGGGTGATTGGGAACATCTGCATTTGAGCACGCACAACAGGCTTATTTGCTCAGTTGTTTTTTGTTGGAAAGGTCTTTCATTCACAGTTAAATAACGACTGCGATGACATGAAACAAAAGAGTGAACACAAACCACAATGCGGGTAATTAGCAATAAAAAAGCCGTGAAGAGTATTCACGGCTCAATTCATAACTAACTAGGTCAGGGGGTTAAACCAGCTCTTCGTTCTCGACGCGGATCCAGTCTTTTTCATCCACCCAGTTTTGTTTACCATCGCCAAGCGTGCGAATCGGTACGATGTAATCACAGCTAATTTGTGGCTTCACCGAGGCAAATATCGGCACAAAACCAAAGCTCAATGCGGTTTCGATAATCGCTTGTTGGTTTTGTGGGTCGATATCAGCCGCTTCATCGATGTACAGCGGCACGCGGTACTGGCTCTTTTCTTTGTCGGATAGCAAATGGCGAATAAACAACATGCCACACAGTAGTTTAATGGTGATACGCGTGCCATTGGAGCCAGCAGAGTCGATTTTGTCGAAATATTCCGTTTCGCCAGCACGGTTTATAACCTCAAAGCGAATATCGAATAGATCGCTGAGGGTTAAGCCTGCTTTTTCAGAGGCTAATTTAATTAACTGATCTTTGGCCTCATTGACTTCGCTTTCACGCACGTCTTGCTCGGCGAGCAAATCAAGCGAGTCGCCTTGCTCATATAAATCAGACGTAGCCAAGATGGTATCAATGCTTTGCACCAACATATGGCGTGGCACAACATCAATTTTAAAGCCTTGTAAGTTAGAGATTTTATGCTCACCAATGCCATTGTTAAAGAGGCGCATTTCTGAGGTTAGGCGGTTTAAATCTTGGCGTAAGCCCTTGATGGTCGCGGCAACATCGGTCAATGCCACACGCGCTTGACGGTTAACCGCCTCGCGCTCGTTATCAATGTTGTGGTATGCGCTGATAAGCTTCTGGTATTTGCTGAGTTCATCGTTTTCATTATCAAACTTGGTAATACCCGCATTGTAGATATGCAAATAGGTATTGCGGACGTTGATATCGAAATTACGCAACTCTTGGCAGTCTTTATTAAAGCTGTGAATGGTGTCAGCTAGGGCATCCAGATCGACATTGATATCGATAAGATACGGCGTCACCTTGCCTGAGATGAAATCGAGCGTGTGGTCCAAACGCTCGCTCTTCACCTGCGCTAGACGGGCTTTTTGGCGCTCTAATGCATCCTTTTTAGAGTTGATGATTGCACGTCTGTCAGCAATGCCAGCGGCATTTTGTTGCACTTCATTCAGGTGCGCGTCCACTTCTTCTTGTTCGCCCACAAGCGATTCTTGCAGGGCTTGCTGAGCTTCAACACTGCGTTGCATCACCTGATATTGCTCAAAGCGTTTCAACGCCGCTTCTTGGCTCATTAATTGGTCATACAAGGCGTCACGCTCAGCTTGCTTGCCAGCCACATCAGCCGCCACATCACGCTGCGCTTTTAAGTCCGCTAATGAACGCTCGAGCGACTGCAATTGCTCGCTCAGTTGCGCCTTATCTGCGCCGCTTTGCATTTGCACCACAGGCAATTTCTTTAACGAGATGGTGGCACCTGGCAGCACCAACTCGGCACCGCGAACCGCTTGGCTAAGCAAAGAGAGGAAATCACCAAAGGCATCTTCATCGTCGATAGTAATTTCACCGCCGCTGGTGGTCGCAAATGACAGTAAATCAGGATTGAGAATTCGGGAAATTTCTTCTACTTCCTTGAGCGACAAATCTTCGCGCATACGCGTGAAGAGATTGTACTCTAGGTTCTTCAATTGCAGTTTGAGGCTCTTGATCTGCTTTTGCGTTTCTTTGATTCGAAAATCAAGGGTATGCAGACTTTGCCCTTCCGCACTTTTGAGTGAGTGCGTCAGCGTTTCGTATTCATGTTTAAGCGCTTTGAGTTCACTTTGCAATGTCGCTGAATCGGCAAGTTCAAACTCATGATGCAGGGCATCATAATCCGCAAACCACGCATTGAGCTCAGTTAGTTTGCGTTCAATGTCGCGAGATTGCTGCACATACAAACGTTGTTTTTGTTCAAATTCTTCTTTCTCAGCGCTTATCTCTTCTAGATGCTCGTTAAGCGTCGCATTTTGGTCATCGTAATAAGCGTCGAAATCGGCCAGCGCCAAGTCGATTTTCGGCGCAAATGCGCCAAGCTTGCCTTTGAGTGCACTTTGGTGCTCTAGCATGCTCTCAAGTGCGGCGATGGGCTCTTGCATGGTTTCTAGGGCATTGAGTTCACGGCGTGCACGATTAACCTTATCAAACGCACGTTGCCACACTTCATAGAAATCAACGTTGGCATTGGACATGTGGCGCTCAAACACGCGCAACATAAAGCGTTTTACATCCGGTGCACCGAGCTTATGCAGGTTCAACATGCGTCGAAAAATTTCTTTATAGGTAGGTGCATCGCTCACGTTGTTGAGCGGGATCATGCGCAAATTAATATCGCCATCAAATGGCGTTGCACCGCCAATGAGTAGGGCATTGAGTTCTTGCGCTTTGAGCTCAATTGGGTTGAAGCCTTTGTCTTTAAGGTGGTTAAACAAGCGAGTGAATTTAACAATACGCTTGTTGTCGGTGTAATCGTCGAGATTTAACGCGCCGTTGTAACAAAAGAACTGGTGGCCGTAACCGGCAATTTTGCCCAATCCAGCAACCCCAATTACCACCTTACCGTGAGGTAAGTCTGCTTCAAGCAAGATGTAAGACTGGTCAGAATTGAAGTAAAACTTGCGCGTTTCTTCTAAATCATGGCCATCCCATTCGGTAAGACGTAAGTCATTGATCAGCGGAAATTGCAGGGCATTAATCACCGAGCTTTTGCCGGTGTTATTCGGCGCACAAATCGAGCTGCTTTTATCAAGCGGGATCACACATTTGGCATAGCCTGCAGTGTTTAATAGCGCGAGCTTACTCAGTCCATGTAACTGTTGCATTTATACTTCCTCCGCGCTTTCAAAAGCGTCGTCGTTTACTTCAAGTAGTGCGTCTAAATAGCGATGAATCGGCGCAAGAAGGCGGAACACACTGTCTTTATCCTTGGCTTTAGCCATACCCAAACGCACCATACGCATCAGCACATCTTTACGCAGGTCGGAGCCTGAGAAAATTTCTAGTTGATCAAACAAGGCTTTGTTATTGAGCACCAGCTCTTGGCAAATTTCTAAATCAACGTCTTTGTCGAACAAAGCGCGCATTGGGTCTTGGCCCTTATTCGCGTAGTGCTCGATAAGGGTGTAAATGAATAAAGCGATAGCGCGGGAAATTTTCCCCATATTCGCCGTACCCTCGTCGGTGGCAAAATAGAAAAAGCCGCGGGCGTCATGCACCAAGGTATTTCCCATTGCGCTGAATAGAGCGTCGTATTGCTCTTGATGCTGATCCAATTCCTGCCATGCAAGGTTATCTTGCTCACTAATGTGATAGCCGCTAACTAGTTTTTTATTGATGTATTGCAGCTGCGTGAGCTGAGTTAAATCGATTGTGCTCATAGCGCGTTGTCACTCTTATTTTGTTTATTGTCACTGGCATCAACGAAGGGATACAAGGAGAAGCGTTTACCAGCGAGGGTTTTATACTCTGGTGCGTCACTTTGTGACAAGGTCATTGTTGGGTCATTAATAAGTTTTTGATAGAGATACAATAACTCATCTGATTCAAGGTCAGGGTAGTGGTCATTGAGCACGTCAATGACTTGCTGCTTCGCGGCTTTATCCTTGGCTTTGCGTGGTTTAAATAGTGCGCGAACATCTTTAAAGCTTGGAATATGCGGCGCGTGATATGGCACAGCTGCATCGGCATCCGGCATTTCAAATTCATGTTCTTCAAATTCACTTAATCCCGCCATATAAGACACAAGTTGAGCATTGCTGCCAAGTTGGTGGTGCTGTGGCTCAGAGACAAAGAAGGGCTGATGCGTGCTCATCACGTTATCCAAGCCGCGTTTGCGTATTAAGCTCAACACTTTCGCTGCTTGGCGAGTAATGAGGGTGTTTTGTCTTAGCTCTTCTCGCAGCGGCATGAGCATGTCGGCGCTTTGGCGTAAGCTTTCGCGGCCAATATGGTGCATATCCAAAATACGTGTGCGTAGCTGCTCAAGCATGCGAATGGTGGTGCTACTGCGGCCCGTTTGTTTAAGCTCAATCAGATGTTCAGTGAGGCGAGCCTCGATGCTATCAAAGCACACTTGAAACGCGCCATTAATTGCCAGCATCTCCAACATGGGCTCAATATATTCATCGAATGCCTCAATGACAGCCTTATAACGTTTAGCCAGTGACATACTGGAGTTGTTCGATTTAGCTTGCTCGACCAAGTTATAAATGGCGTTTTCGTTGTGCTGATAAAGCTTAACGATTTTACGCACCCGTTCATCCATAATGCGGCTGTAACGACTGATATCGCCATAGTCGTTATCGACAACGGCGTCTTCGAGCTTGTTGCTCAAGCGGTCTAAGTCGTCTACCAGCACATTTATCTCACCAGCAACTCCTAAACTTTCATCTTGAAGTAGGTAAGCGGCAAAATCACTGATTGCACGGTTTATCTCTAATTGTGACGATTTCGCAAGGGGAACCAAAATATCTTGGTTCATGAGGCGATTGGTTTCTTTGTAGATTTGGGCGCCAGAATAATGCGGAAAATGCTGTTTAATTACGCTTTGCACTTCCTTGATGCTGAAATCCCCCATTTTGAAGCGTTTCATCAGTGTTTCCAACACTGGCCACAGCTCGTTGAGGGTATTAAGCACGCGTTTCGCTATTATCATTATGTTAGTTCTTTGTGCTTGGCAATAGGGCACGATTATAACGAAAGGGACAAGGTGGTAAAATAGCTTTTCAGTTGTTGCCTGAGCTTTACACTTTAAATGTAAAAAAAATGTCATTTACCACGAATGGGTAATAGCCGCGAAGACCATGTGGTGATAGAATTCGCGCCGCTTGCAGGCTGTAACGGTCTGTTAATAACTCATGGTGCCACTAAGTTTGTTATTTGTACACCTGTGTGTGTTCGGGTGCGGTCAATAAACTTAGCTGTACATTTTTAGTTCGCTCGTCGCAAGGAATTTAACCCAAAATGGTCAGTGCGCTCATATTGACGCTCATTGCCGTGGCATTCGTGCTTATTGTTGTGGAAGACGTCATCCATGTAAATAAAGCCAAAACCACGCTGTTTTTCGGTACTCTGTGCTGGATTATCCTCTTTATCTCGCCGCTCCACGGTCATTCTGTTGACCACATCAAGCATGAATTGAATGAAAACATATTAGAAATAGCGACCTTGTGGCTGTTTTTAATGGCGGCAATGACTTTTGTTGCCTACCTCAACTCAAAAGGCTTTATTCAAAACTTGGTGCAGCGTGTACTTCCAAGCGCAATCAGTGAGCGTAAGCTTATGTTCCTTATTGCTGGCTTCGCTTTCTTATTCTCGTCAATTTCAGACAATATCACGGCAACGCTGGTGTCTTTAGCCGTTGTAATGTCATTAAAATTGGATGGTAGAAAGCTGGTTAAATACGCCACACTGATTATTTTTGCGGTCAACTCAGGTGGTGTGTCGTTGATCACCGGTGATGTAACAACCTTGATGATTTTCCTCGCAGATAAAGTCACCATTGGCAACTTGTTGTTACTGGTTGCCCCGGCTGCATTTAGTGTAATTATTTTGGCGACTTTACTGTCAATGAAGATGAAAGGCACTGTTACTTTTGCTCTGGGTGAGAAAAAGCGCATTGAGAAAACGGACATCACCATTGCTACGATTTTCTTATCGACCATCGTCGGCACACTGACCCTCAGTGTGCTGTATCAAATACCGCCGTTACTGACGTTTTTATTTGGTTTATCACTCATGTTCTTAACAGCGCAGTTTTTGATGCGCAAAAAGGACGTCAATAAGAAGATCATCGACTTCATTCGTGAGATTGAATACGACACCTTATTGTTCTTTGTAGGCGTGTTGTTACTTGTTGGTGCGCTAAAAGAAGTGGGTGTGCTGGCGCAATTTACCCATTTGTATGAAGTGTTGGCACCGAATCAAGCAAACTACTTAATGGGGATTCTATCCGCTGCGGTCGATAATGTACCTTTGACAGCCGCTTTGCTTAAAGCCGACATCCAAATGGATACGCAAAACTGGCTTGCGTTTACTTACGCGACAGGTGTGGGTGGGTCGATGCTGGTTATTGGTTCTGCCGCGGGTATTATCGCAATGAGTAAAGTTCGCGACCTTACATTCGGCAGCTACTTACGTAATACCTTTTACTTGCTGATTGCTTATTCAGTCGGGTATGTAGGCTCGTACGCGATGGGTTCATTTGTGTAAAAATACTCTGTCGCCCGCAATAGAAGAGCCACTGGGATTTGATTCCTCAGTGGCTTTTTTGTGGGTACTACCGAGTACGCTTTTCGCCTAGTTTGCATTTAACCATTTGTTTGTTATTGTAAATTCAATAAAAAATAAGTGATAAATTAAGGATGATTATGCAACGACCTTTACTTTTTGGTTGCGTGCTTTTACTTGCCACGAGTGGTGCGCACGCAGCTAAAGTTAATTATGCCGACGTTAAACTTACCCATTTGGACCCGATCAAAGAAGACGCGATTTGGGTGCGTACAAAGCAAGTGAGTCCACTGTATCCATTAGAACTAGCAAAAATTGGCGCCTCAGGTTGTGCGATATTGGATGTTGAAGTTGATGATAAAGGTCACACTGAGCATGTCCATTTAGTTTCTTCCGTTCCGGATAAAAAACGCCTGATGTCTAAGCCGACGAAAAAAGTCGTGAATATGTTCAAATGGCAAAATCAAACAGGTGGGCAAGACCGTGCTGAAACCAAGCGAATTCGTTTAGATTTTTGCATGGGGGGCGAGTCCCTAGAAGAAGCGGCTGCTTTGTGTGAACTACAAGCGCAAAAACCGTGTGCCGCTGACTAACTAATTTACTGTTTGCAGCAGAGTCAGTGAATTACTCTGCTGCCCATCCTGATTTGTCTGTGGGGATAAAACCAACACAAATTAATACAATCCTACCTTGTATCCACATTGATAAGACTTTGCGATTGACGCACTATAATACCCATTAACACGTTGATTAAGATTGAATTATGCGAATTGCTGTATTTGGTGCAGGCTCCACCGGTTGTTACTTAGCCGCTTTACTCAGTGCGGCCAATTTATCAACGTCGATTGTGTGCAGAGAACGCATAAAAAGCGCCATTGAGCAAAACAACGGCATCCACATTACCGACTATCAAGGGCTCGATAAACGAATTATGCCTGACGCCCTGCTGACTGATACCACTGGCCAGCAGTTTGATGTGGTGTTTGTTACTGTTAAATGTCACCAATTACCTGAAGTAGCACAGCAGTTGTTACGTATCACGCATGCTCAATCAGAACTTATTTTTATGCAAAATGGGTTAGGCTGTTTCGATGCTATTGAGACGCAAATGGCACAGCGTAGGTGTATGTTTGGTATTACCCCCTTTAACGTGTTGCAAAACGGCGCGCACTTTCATAAAGGAACGCAAGGCGAGTTTTGCTTTGAGCAAAGTGATAACACGCAATTCATTGCTCAGACACTTCAAGACAGTGGTTTTGGCTGTCATATATATGATGATATGAAACCTATCGTGTTCGGCAAGCTGCTTTTAAATCTCAATAATGCGCTCAACGCTATTGCCGATATGCCGATTAAAGCTGAGCTTGAGAATCACGCGATTCGCCGCTTGCTTGCAGGCGCGATGCGCGAATGGATTGCAGTAGCGAAGGCGATGGATTGTGAATTAGCGCAGTTTACCAAGGTGAAGCCTGCAAAAGTGCCGGTGATTTTAAGTTTACCTAATTGGCTATTTAAACGGGTGGCATCGGCGATGCTAGACATAGACCCCAAAGCGCGCTCTTCGATGTGGGAAGATATTCAAGTGGGTAGAAAACAGAAGTTGAGTTCCTCAATGGTGCCGTAGTTAAACTTGGCGCTCAGCATAATGTGCCCACTCCAATCAACCAAGCTATTGTTCAGAGCATCCATAAGCTAGAGCGCGGCGAAACGGTAGATATAACCCGACTCGCTGTTATGAAATCGTAACAAATAAGTTCATGACAAGTGCTTTTGCACAATTGACATCCAGCCATCCAAACGTTACATTGCATGCTCGTTCTGGCGCATGCTCGCTAGAATGCAGTATCAATGCTTTTAAAAGTATTGGTATCAACAGAAGAGGTGCGATAGCTAGGTAGTAAACGCGAGGCAGACGAATGCCGATGACCGTTTATGAGGGAGACTATCGCCGAGGGAGTGCATTGTTCGTCGCAATGGCTCTCGGTTCTTGAGGCTGAATCCTCGGAACTGTCACCTGTTTTGGGTGGAGGGCTTCTGGCAATGGACACACTTCTTTTATCGTCTTGCCAAGTTCTCCTGATTGTATTTGAAAAATAAACTATTTTTCATCTCGGAGAGAAAATGAATCAGGAATTTTCCGTCGCTAAGTTTGGCGGCACTTCAGTTGCAGATCACCAAGCGATGCTGCGTTGTGCAGATATCATTGCAGCTGATAACCATGTTCGTATTGTCGTCGTAAGCGCCAGTGCCGGCGTTACAAATCACCTTGTGGCGCTTTGCCAAAGTAATATTGATGACGAAACACGTGAGCAACACGTCGACGGTGTGGTTGCAATTCAATTAAATATCCTCGAATACCTCAGCCTTGATGCTGATTTAGCGCATGGCTTTGAAAACACGCTCAATGCGTTTCGCAGTGCGGCGTTAAAGCCAGTTCAAACAAATGCACAACGTGACGAACTACTCAGCTTTGGTGAGCGTTTATCTTCTTACTTATTTACGCAAGTGCTCCGTGATAAGGGCGTATCGTCGACGCGTTTCGATATTCGTTCAGTACTTAAAACCGACAGCCAATTTTCCAAAGCATCCCCGGATGTAGCGCAAACACGCACCCGCGCTCAAGCTGAGCTGGTGCCGCTACTCAATGATTATGTGGTTGTTACGCAGGGCTTTATTGGTAGTGATGAATACGGCGATACAACAACGCTAGGCCGCGGTGGTTCAGACTACAGTGCGGCTTTAATTGCCGAGGCCACTGGCGCAAATGCTATCTATATTTGGACAGACGTTGTAGGCATTTACAGCACTGACCCACGTGTATGTGAAAAGGCACGCCCGATTGCTCATCTCACGTTCGATGAGGCAGCAGAAATGGCGACCTTTGGCGCCAAAGTATTGCACCCAGCGACTATCTTACCAGCAGCACGCAGCAGTATTGGCGTATTTGTGGGTTCAAGTAAAGACCCCCAAGGTGGCGGTACCTGGATTGAAAAAGTTCCCAGTGCAGAGATTATCGCGGGGGTACGAGCGGTCACCCAACGTAAAAATCAAATATTATTAACACTAAAAAGCCCTGAAATGCTGTTAGCGAGTGGTTTCTTAGCTCGCGTATTCACTATTTTGAGCGAATATAAGATTTCCGTTGATTTGGTCACCACGTCTGAAATCAGTGTTGCTGTAACGTTGGATAATGCGCCTAATGCAAGCCGACCAGAGCTTGACCAAGAAGCACTGGATAGACTCGGCGAGTTCTGCCATGTAACGGTTGAAAATAACTTAGCATTAGTAGGGTTAATTGGCTCAGAAATTCAGCTACGCCAAAGCGAGTTGAATCTGATGAAAGTGTTGTCTGGCTTTGATATTCGCTTAATTTGTCATGGTGCGTCAAAGCATAACTTGTGCTTCTTGGTGGATCAATCGCAATCAGACGACGTGGTTAAAGCGATTCACCAACAGTTGTTGGAGCAAGGTCAATAAATTGAACTCGCTCGGTGGCAGTGATTAACGAGACATCGAATTGCTGCCATTGTTCGCATAACACCTGCGCGTGTATGTTCTCTAACAAGGGCAAAATGGGTTGGCTAAGTAGGGTGCTAATACTTTGCTTAGCCGCTTTGGCATAGGCTTCTTTGAGCGTCCATACGCGAAAGAAAATATCTACGTTATCACCAATCTCGGTTGCTTCCTGCTTTGGATAAAAATGCGCTGCGAGCTTTTGAAATGGGCGCTTCTCGTCAATTTTTTCGATGTCTAAGCCTAATACGGTTTGGGCATTCAACGTTGCCGCAACACCCACATGCTGATGTGAGTGGCTAATAACCACGTTGATATCCAGTAGGTCGTTGTTAGCATAGACCTGAAGCTGTTTTACTTGTTCGTTAAAGCGTGTTTCTAACTGATTGTGGGGCAGCGACGCGTATTCTGGCTTTAATATTTTAACCAATTCTTTGATACACCAACGACTTACCAAATATTCTTGCTGTGCTTTAGGTTGTTTTCGACGCGCTAGCACGGCTAATTCGTTCTCATGCAAATGGCTGTTATGCATGTCTTTCGCCTGCGTCAGGGTCAATAAAGTGGAGCTGGTCTTGAGTGACTGGCTCTTAATACTTTGACCGATTGGTAAAGGTTGAAATTGATAGTCTGGATGTAGCATAAAATCTTGGTTCGATATCCGTCGCAGCGACTACTTTGTTCACAGTAAGTGTGGTTTAATAGTCGCAAAACAATAACAGAAATTCCTGCTAATGACGACTAAGCGTGACGGCTTCCAAAGCCGTATTGGATTTGTGCTGGCAGCTGCCGGCGCAGCAGTAGGCCTTGGAAATATATGGGGTTTTCCTACTCAAGCGGCTAACCACGGTGGTGGTGCCTTTTTACTCGTATACTTTATCGTAATATTTGCTCTTGCACTGCCAGCGCTCTTCACTGAGTTGTACATTGGTTACAGTGCACAGGCGAATCCGGTAGTGGCCCTTAAGCGTGCTTGGCAAGACAAAGCCCCCAAACTTGGAGCAGGTGCAGGCTACTTGGGTTTGGCTGGGGCGATTGTGATGCTCAGCTTCTACTCCATTGTTGCTGGTTGGATGTTATCGCATGCCTTAGCACCAATTGCTCAGTTAGCGGGGATGCAAGATGCGGCAAACTTCCTCAGTAGTGATTCAACTACGCGCAACCTTATTTTTACGCCATTGATGCTGTTGCTCACGGCCAGCATTATCCTTAAAGGCGTGAAGTCGGGTATTGAAACCTGGTCTCGTCGTTTGATGCCTTTGTTACTCGTACTTTTAATTGGCCTGATCTTTTATATTGGTTCTCTAGATGGTGCCAGCGAAGGCTTCGCAAATTACCTTAAGCCTGATTTCACCAAAGTATGGGATGCAGACTTGATCATCGCCGCCATGGGCCAAGCGTTCTTCTCATTGTCGCTCGGTGTGGGCTGTATGATGATTTATGGCTCCTATCTTCAACCCGGTGCAAACTTGGGCAAGTTGACCCTAAGCGTCGCAGCACTTGATACCTCTGTGGCGTTCTTGGCAGGCTTGTTAATCGTGCCTGCGATATTTGTGGCCAACCACAACGGCGTGCAGGTATTTTCCGACGGCAAGTTGATAGGCGAGGGGCAATTGATTTT
This sequence comes from Pseudoalteromonas sp. GB56, assembly GCF_054923835.1. Taxonomy (NCBI): domain Bacteria; kingdom Pseudomonadati; phylum Pseudomonadota; class Gammaproteobacteria; order Alteromonadales; family Pseudoalteromonadaceae; genus Pseudoalteromonas; species Pseudoalteromonas sp. GB56. The sequence continues at coordinate 1,897,045 of NZ_JBPCHK010000001.1, forward strand.
CGCTGTATTGCCACAATTATTCGAAGCTATGGGTTCTATTGGTTTGTTTGTGGCGTTGGCGTTTTTCGTGTTGATGTCGATAGCATCAGTGACTTCAACGATTTCATCCACTGAAATTCCCGTGGCATTTTTAGTCGAAAACCACGGTCTGAGCCGTAAGCTATCTACTTGGTTGGTAACGCTGGTTGTATTTATAGCTTCAGCGACCATTATCGCCAACTTCGATTGGTTATTTGGTTTGGTGATTCAAGTGTTCACCCAGTACCAACTGCCGCTGATGGGGCTTTTCTATTTCCTCACCTTGGGTTGGGTGTGGAATCGAGGTAACAAACTCGCGCAATCAGAGCACAAAGGTATCAAGCTATTACTTTGGTACATCCGCATTGTGTGCCCGATACTGATGAGCGCTGTGTTTATTAATGTGGCTATCACATAGTGGTGATGAAATAGCGGCAATCAAATAACTACGTTGACTAAATAAAGAGAAAGGGCTGTTTTTACAGCCCTTTTTGATGCGTATCAGGGCATTGAGTCACTATCTTCAGGCATTGTCTAAATGGGTTTTAATTATTTCTCGATCAACTGGGCTGATGGTGTTGCAAAATCTCGAACCCACTACATGAGTGTATATCTCAGTTGTTTTTAAATCTGTGTGCCCTAGCAACTCTTGATCTGTTCTAATATCGCAGCCATGCAATAATAATTCAGTCGCAAACGAATGCCTAAAAGTGTGTGCTTTAACACGTTTTGGGATATCCGCCGATATAACTGCTTTTCTCAAATTCTTTCTAAAGGCAGATTCGTGAATATGATGACGACATATATAGCCATCGTATGGGTGAACGCATCGCGTTGTCGAAGGAAATAGGTATTGCCAAGAAAAGTCCTTAATCGCATTACCATATTTGCGCATTAAAGATGGAGGCAATGAGGTAAGTCCGAAACCTTGGCTCAAGTCAAAAGAATGGAGGTCTTTTACTTTTTCTATCTGTCTTTTTATTGGCTCATTGAGTGATTTCGGCAAAATTGAGTACCTATCTTTTTGGCCTTTCCCTCTAAAAACAAACACAGTATTGTTGGAAAGGTTTACATCTTTAACTCTTAAACTGAGTGCTTCATTTATTCTTAGCCCACTACCATATAATATGGATGCGATTAGCCAATGGATCCCACTCATATTAGCAAGCACTCGAACAGCTTCTTGATGTGAAAGCACCGTTGGCATACTTTGTTCCTTTTTCGTAAGGGAATAATTGAGCCCTTTAACCTCTTGCTTGATCACATAGCGATATAGAAATATAAGTGCACACAAAGCTTGGTTTTGTGTAGCGGGACTGACTTGTCGATTCATTGCCAAATGGTTTAAAAAACGTTCTATCTCTCGGTTTCCCATGTTATTGGGATGTCTTTTATCGTTAAATAAAATAAACGACCTAATCCAACTGAGATACACCTTTTCAGTTTTTAGGCTATAGCGCCGAGTCCTGAGCTCCGCTCGGACTGTTTCTATAAATGGTGAATGGCCCATTATGCTTTCCTTGATGGGTGCTGTATATATATACAGTTATATGTAGTCGTCTGCTATTTTGCAAGCAAATGGCACGTTATGTGATGAGTTATTTTGGCACGATTATGTAGCTCTCATTTGTAATTAATTGATTATATAAATAAATTTTTACGAAACTGAATAGTTTAACGAGCCTAGTATGGCTCGAATAAGTAATGGCTCGTTTTTATCGAACGTTTATTAGCTTGCTCAACAACAAACCACTTGATAACTTATTGCTATTATTAAATAAAAAACTTATTTGTTAAGAGTTTTGGGCCTGTGGATAACTTCCTTTATCCGAAATTCGCACTAATAAGCTGTTATATTTCAAGGAAGACTCAGCGTTGGATTCATTAAAGTTAAAAGATTTTCTTCACCCAAGACCAACTCCAAAAGGGATTGATGTTCTCTGTAAATTACAACATTTTGCGATCATCACATACGCAGTAGCCCCTTCGAGGTTTGATGGACTTTTTCCAAAACGGTTTAAACTAGATACTTTAATGATTAATGGTGAAGAAAAAGCATTAATCTCTGTTGTTCCTTTTATCGATATTGACTTTACGTCAGCAGTTTTCCCATTTCCTAAGTTCACAATGGGACAAACCAATTACCGAATATATATTGTTGATACAGAAACAAATGAGCGTTGCGTTTGGTTTTTAGGCACCACTTTAGATTCATGGACACTTGCAGTGCCAAGGTATTGTTGGAATTTACCATGGTATAGCGGTGAGGTTAAATTTGATTGTGAATTCGATGAATCACAACAAATATACAGTAAATATAAAATGACTACTGAAGCCACATGGGCTCCGGCTAGTGTGGAGTTATCTCAAACTGAAGACACTCCTTTAGAGTTATCTGGGTTTCCTGATCCTGAAACTGGACTTGTATATTTGACTCATCCACTGGCAGGTTTTTATCATCGTCGTGATGGCAAACTTGGGACTTATCGCGTTTGGCACAAGCAATTAGAGGTTTCTCCCGCAAACCTTATATCTGCAAATTTTGGTTTATTAAATCGATTAGGTTTAGTAACTCTTGAAGAGCAGCAAGTTGCGCATAGCGTACTTATTGAGCCTATTAATGAATTTACTATTTATTTACCGCCTAAAGTGGTGAAATAGAAATATAACAAGCAAATTATGTGGGACTGCTAAAGCTTGGCTCGGTTCCGCTTCGCTACACAAGTTTAGCCAAGCTTTATCAGCCCCATATTCGGGCGTTATAAATCATGTCTAATCGAGGTGTTAATTGAAACCAAAAGTATTTGTTGCTTCGTCAGTTGAAGGACTAGATGTTGCATACCCATTGCAAGTAAACCTTCAGCATGAAGCAGATATTACAATATGGAGCCAAGGTGTTTTTTCTTTATCAATAACTCCACTTGATTCTATAACTGAAGCACTTGACTCGTCTGACTTTGGAATATTTGTTTTTAGCCCTGATGATGAAACTAAAATGCGAGGAACTGTGAGTGATACAGTTCGAGATAATGTTATTTTTGAGCTGGGCTTGTTTATTGGAAAGTTGGGTAAACGAAGATGTTTTATTGTCATGCCAGACAATGTTGATTTACATATACCAACAGATTTAGTTGGTGTTACCCCTGCAAAATACTCTGGAGAAAGAGATAAAGCAGAAATAGCAGCTTCGCTGGGCCCTGCTTGTCATGAAATCAGACAAGCTATGAAGTTACAGGGGAATTTTAATACTAAAAGTGAAGAATCAGGAAAAATACCTGCTAATGATCACGATAATTACGATGAAAATGACAAGGTAGTTTTATTGGAATCTTGGTTAATAAATGAAGCTATTGAAGGTGATGCTATTAAATATCTAGATGTTGATAATCACTTAAAACTAGAACTTGGCTCTGCTAAAAAACTATTACCTCAGGTGTTCGCAAGAAATACGGCTTATAAGGTAAATGCTTCAGGTGGAAATGTTTTTAAGTTTCATACTGAGTTTGAAAATCCATATATCGTGTAATAGATTTATAACAAGGCACTTAAACGGAACTAAAACAGTGGGTTACGTTTCGCTTCGCTCCACAGTATAACCCACAATTTTAGCCCGCTTAGTGCGGCGTTAGCAGAATATGGAAATTACAGAAAAATTTATACTCGACTGGATAGAATATAATAATTCAGACAGGGAAGACTCAGAAGAAAATCATTACACAGATGATTTTCTTATCGATTTGGTATTAGATAGACGCCACGCAGAATTATGGGATTTTGTTATACGAACATACGATCGTGATTTAACAGATACTGCATTGGCTGTTTTAGCCGCGGGAGCACTAGAAGACGCACTAAGTATGCGAGGCGAGTTATATATTTCACAGGTTGAAGAATTGTGTAAAACGCAGCCAAGATTTAAAAAGCTTCTCGCCGGAGTGTGGAGAAACAATATTTCTCAAGATGTTTGGGATCGTATGTCTAAAGTAAAAGGCGAACCTTGGTAAAATTCAGCTAACAAGGCAATTATAAATGGGACGTCTAAAGCTTGGCTGGCGCTCATTCTTCGCTAATTTTAGCCAAGCGTAATCCGCCCATTAACAGGGCGTTAGGCGAAAGAGAAAAACACAATGAAGCTTGTAATTGTAGCGATTATTTCTTTGATTTCGCTGTTCCCATTTTTAATGTTTACTACCGAAGTTTGCGGTTTAAATGATAATGTAGGTGCTATAGTTTCAGTTATTCTAGGCTGGGTTATTTTACCTTCAATAATGCTTAGTTTTTGGAAAGGACGTCCTGATCCATCGGTGATTCCTGTTGACATAAATGACCCGATAATTCAGGAACTTATAGCCCGATCACGTGCAGAATTGAATAGATTCGTTGAGGCATTAGACGAAGGAAAAAAAGAAGCGTACATAAAATTTCCTTATGATTTCGGCGGTGAGACTGAGCACGTTTGGGGGTTGGCACACTCATTAAAAGATGGAAATGTTATTGTGTCGCTAGAATCCAATCCGGTTGGAGAAGTACCCGAAGATGTCTATGAACGCTTAAGTATTGATTTAGAGAGTGTCGAGGATTGGATGCTAGTTGATCGTTTAGGGAAAACTTATGGTGGGTATAGTATTTTAGGTCTTGCTAAAATTTATACGCGAGATTACGGAAAGCTTCCTAAAGGGTATGTCCGTGATCTTGAGAGGTTTGTAGATTTTACTTGGCCAGAAAATGCCTAACAAGGCAAGCCAAAATCGTAGCACTTCGTGCTACTGGACTCGCGCAAGCGCTCGCCTTTGCTTGCGGCGTTAACCCTAAAAGAGGTGTAAATGGATTTTTTTGATATTTTTCAGCAGTTTCGTATCGAGAAAGACAAAGCTGAAATGATGGAGCGCACCAGTTCTGTAAATAGTAAAGCGATTAATAATCAAGCTGATATTACTCAACTCCAGAGTAAAGTTGATCACCTATCTCTTGTTTGTATGTCGATGTGCGAGTTGCTCGAAGAAGTTGGCATAAGCAAAGAGTTACTTCTTGCAAAAATGAAAGAAATCGACCTTAGGGATGGGAAACAAGATGGTGCCTTTGCTCCTGCCAATAAGTGCGAAAAGTGCAATAGAGTTGTTTCTGCTCGCCACTACACATGCTTGTATTGTGGAACAAAGGTTAAAAAAACAAGTGCATTTTAGGGTTAACAAGCGCATTAAGAGGCGGACACAAAAAGCTTGGCTTGTGCTCGTTCCTCGCAAATTATAGCCAAGCGTTTTGGTCCGCTTATGCGGGCGTTATATTTTTATCGAATTTTGGCACGTATAAATAAAAGGAAGTATTAATGAACTACGATGTTATTGCGTTAGCATGTGAGCAATTGGATTACAGAGATAAACTCCGACTTGCTCAGCTACTAATTCAAACTGCGCGTAAAGAAGAGGAAAATTCTAACCCTCAAAAACGAGCAGAGCCTCCTACAAAGAAAGCACCTCAAAAAATAGTTGAAGAAGCTGAAGTAGATAATATTTCTTATGTTACGGAGCGACTATCAAAGTTAAAGCCCGTAAAGGTTAAGTCTTTGACAAACTCTATTAAATCAATGTTTCAGTTTCAAGGTGGTATTTCTGACTCTGATGTTGATAAAATTATTAAAGAACTTCAAAAACAGAAGTACATAAAACTAGATAATAACAATGTCAGTTATGTGTAATTAAAAATATAACAAGGCGCTTAAACGGAAAAATTACAGTTGGCTTGCGCTCGTGCCTCGCACATTATAGCCCACTGCATTTTTCCGCTTAGCTTAGCGTTATATACCTATGGAAGCATCGAAGAAATCAGCATTTGTAGCAGGTGGAATTATCGTAATTAGCGGAGTGCTAATCGAATCATTGTCACTTCCATTTTCTTGGGCGTTAAGTGCTCTCGTATTTTTCCCCACAATCTTTTATCTTGTCATAGGTAAAGAGATTCATCGAGAATATAAACGAGGAGTCCATATTAGTAATGGCTTTTATAAAGGGCCTAAAGATGCCGAAGGTAAGCGTATATATGGTCGGGTCTTTTTACGTATGTTAATTTGGTTTTTAGGCGCTGTTGTAACTAGTTTTTTAATCGCTGTAATAAGCGGTATATAACAAGCCAATTAAGCGCGGGACTGCTAAAGCTTGGCTCGGTTCCGTTTCGCTACACAAGTTTAGCCAAGCATTTATCAGCCCCTTATTGGGGCGTTAGGTGTAAAGGAAGTATGAGTGAAATTTCAGGGATTGATGCAATAGAAAGCTATATCAATTCAAACCTAGAAAAAGTCAAAACCGACGAAACTGGTTGGGACACTCTTTACTTCAATAAAGCCACAAAACAATACTGGGTGCATTGCTACCCAAATTCTGAAGTTCATGGTGGAGGTCAACCTCAGCTTAAACAAATTTCAGAAGCCTGTGCGCAAACTAAGTTCGGTGTGTAATTTACACCTAACAAGTTACTCAAAAGGACGCAAAACGCTTGGCTTGTGCTCCTTCGTCGCTAATTTTAGCCAAGCATTTATGCGCCCATTAGTAAGGCGTTATATTGCTTTATAAGGTCAAGCGTTGAATAAAAAAGAAAGCAAGGAAAGTGGTATCTTATATGCGGTGTTCATTACCGTGCTGTTGTATTTCTTTTTTAAAATTACTTTGATCTTCTCAATAGTATCAGGCAGAGATTTTACTTGTTTAAGCTCTATTTGGAGTAACTCCTATAATGTAATAACTCCATTCTCTACATTTTTTATTGTGGCGATATTTGGCTGCATTTGGTTTTTTTATTGCGGGATAAAGTACAAACAAAAAGCAGGTAAATCTGTATATCTACTGTTAGCTGTCGGAGCTGTGTTCTATTACTTTTGGTTCAAAGGTTTTTACGGCCTCTGGCAACTAATGAGCTACGAGCAAAAGGAAATTACATTACAAGAGTTTTTTGAAAAAACAGGTGGTACAGAAAGGTTAAAGCTGTATGGTAGCGGCGCTAATCAAAATGTATTGTGTAAATCGCAATATAACAAAGCAAATTAAAAGTGCGGACAAAAAACAGCGGGCTTTGTTCGTACCTCACAAATTATAGCCCACTATTTTTAGCCGTTTATTTGCGGCGTTATGTGCTTTTGTTGGGTTAATGTTAAATGGAAAACTTAAACGGAATGACCGTAAACGAGCGATTGTTTGCGTTAAAGAAACTTAACGCATTTGACGAAGCTATTAAGGCAAAAAATACAGAGCTGTCTATACAAATTCTTGAAGCTACTGGTTTATCTCATTTAGCGGCAGTCGAAACCGTTGCTATGATATTTAAAAATCCAAGCAATTATGGTTATTAAGATGCAGTGTAGAGTTTGTGCACATCGCACATAACAAAGCAATAATTAAACGGACGCAAAAAGCTTGGCTGCGTCACTTCGTTCCTATTTTAGCCAAGCTTTTGTGCGCACCATATTGCGGCGTTAGGCGTACTCGATGATTCAGTTTAATAAAAATAGAATCGAGATAAACGGAAACACTATTGAGTTACAGCACTCAATATTGGATGCCAAGGAACTGAATCAAAGAATCTATGTTATTTTGGACTATATGGAGTTTGACCAATACTCTGTTGCGCGCAACTTGCAGTGTCTAAACCCAGATGGCTCAGTCACCTGGGTTGCGGAAAATCCAACAACGCAAAGTTCCGATGCGTACGTCAATTTCTCTGATTTTGATTTGGTTAACAATTTCGTAGTCGCTAACAACTTTGCTGGCTTTAAATGTTATATAGAACTGGCAACGGGTAAGCTATTGAAAAGCGAGTTTACAAAGTAGCGCCTAACAAGCTGTTGAATAGTGGACAAAATTCAGTTGGCTGATTTCGCTCCGCTCAAGATTATAGCCAACTAAATTTTGCCCATTAACAGGGCGTTAGCTTTCTAATCGAATCGAGCGTATGGAAACAGTCTACCAAATTTCTTTTTTACCTAGTTTTGAACAAGTGAAAGTCTTTTTAATATTTTCAGTGTTAGGACCAGCGACACTGTTTTATGCATATAAAAATAAAAATTATGCGAAAAGACGTTTTATTATGTTTTGGGGTGGTACAGTTTCAGTTATGGCTCCAATTATTTTGCTTTATATCATTATTAATCATGTTTCAACCTACATGTCTTTTCAGTCAAAAGAGTTTGAGATCATAAGAGGAAAAGTTAGTGTGCTACGCACCCAACCAAAAGAAGGACATGCTCCTGGCGATTTGATTAAAATAGCTAACAAAGAAATAGAAATTGATTATTACGTTAATTCGCCTTGCTACCACCAAACAATTTCAAATGGTGGCGTTTTAAAATCAGGCAAGTTAGTGGCTTTATACGTATCGAATAATTGCATTTTAAAAGTCGAAGTTAGTAAAGAAAGTAACAAGGCCATCATGGCAATTGGACGCAAAACGCTTGGCTTGCGCTCCTTCGTCGCTAATTTTAGCCAAGCATTTGTGCGCCCCATATGGCGGCGTTAGCATTCAAGAAGGAAACTATGCGAATAACTCTACTTCTATGCATTTTGATATTTGGAGTCAATAAAACTATGGCACAATCCAATGAAGGACTGGAACATGCTAGAAGTTATTTGAAGGCAGTTTTAACTAATGACTATGGTTCAATTTTAAACTTCGTTGATATCAATAAACTCACTTCAAAACCAGAACAATCTATGTGGCAAAACATAGCGCAATTAGAACGCTCGGGTACATTGTCTCAACAAGCAAAAAATGAGTTAATCGAAAATCTAAGTGAACAAGGGTTAACCGAAGTAGATTTAAAAGAAATTACTAACTCAGAGTATATTTCTTATATGCTAATTGAAATGTTCAAATTGCAAGAAGGCGGTTTTACAAACCTTGAATCGCTTTCATTACGTCATGTTTCGACTGAAGAATCTAACGGTGTTACGCATTATATATTTCTAGCAAGTGGTGAAATCTTCATAGAAGAATCAGAACAAACGAAAGCAGTGTCAGACTATCGGCTAGTCAGCATAAAAAATGGAAATATTTTAATTCCGTCTAAGGTTATGTTTTTGACAGAGTCATTTGTCGGTGTTTTTGGTCGTTGAATGCGAACAAGTGCATTAAGGGTGGATGCGTAACACTTGGCTCGCGCTCGTTCTTCGCTAATTTTAGCCAAGTGTTTCTTGCCGCTTATGCGGGCGTTATACGTTTCTATGGTTCGGTGTTAATTAAATGTCTGAAGACGCAACGAAAATCGCAAAGATTTTGCTTGAAAGCGATGAAAACTACTTAGATAACGTAGTTGCACTTTGGCGTATTGGTAACAAAAAATATGGGCAATGTTGGGACACTGAATATCATGTATTCGGTGTTATTGAGTCAGAAACAGACCATTTACCTTTAAAGCATGTTCGTCCTAATTGCTCAACTGATTTTCTCATAAAAGCAGACGAGGAGCTGGCAGAAGCAATACGATATTATCGCACCGATGTTACTAATGCCTGTCATAAAATAATCGGTAGTAAAAACGTATAACAAGGCAAATCAAAAAGGGCGGACAAAAAACAGTTGGCTTTGTTCGTGCCTCACAAATTATAGCCAACTATTTTTAGCCGTTTATTTGCGGCGTTAGAGGCACCTCAATTGAAGTTGTACGGATATACAAAACAAGATTCAGACCTGGATTCAGTGACCTCATCTGAGCTTGCAGAGATCACTTTGATGGCCAGCTCAGAGGAGCTTAGGGATATAGCTGCCTTTCTCATTAAGTCGGCTGACGGCATGGATGAGATGGGGAGTAAATGGGAGCATGAGCACCTCGGAGATGTATATGAAAGGTTCGATGGAGATGCTCACTTCGTCGTCTTTAATCCAGACGCTGACAGCCTCTAACAAGGCTGAGCACGCTACAAGCGCGTGTCAGCGGCGTTATAACCCCCGAAGACGTTAGAGTGTTCTATGACTACTTGTAAAAAGTGTAAAAGTAAAATTTTACCTAAAATGGTGAGTGCTGGTAAATCAACAGCTTATTTTTGCCCTTTCTGCGGCGAATCGCAAAGTAGGTTTGGCTTTAAAGAACTCTATATTCTATTCAATGCACTTTTATTATTGTGGTTTGCTGCTTTCTTCAATCATCACATAGGTGCTGGAAATGTTACATGGTCACCCATGATGCAAAAATTAGCATTTTTGGTACTTGGTTCTATTGTTAGCTTTATTTTCACTTTTTATAAAGTTTCAAAAAAACAAAAGGGTCACTGGAAACTTTATAATTCCTTGTCCTTTGTAGTCATGGTTTTATCTATTGCTCTTTCGGCATCTCAGGTATGGGGGTTATAACAAGGTTGTAAACGCGGACAAATAACAGTTGGCTTTGTTCGTGCCTCTCAAATTTTAGCCAACTATTATTAGCCGGTTACAACGGCGTTAGGTTCTACATGAATACTGAACAAATTGAGGTCAATGGTGATTGGCCAAATCTGGAAGGCAAAGTTCTGGATGATTTGGTATGTGTAGAATGTAGATACAACGAAAATGATGTAGAGCGAGCAAATTCCATTTACCTCAAGTGCGAAGAAAGTTGGTACAGGTTGTACTTTGACTGTGGAATAATTTTTTGGCGAAAAGCAGATGAAGGCCCAACTGATTACGATATGCCTGAGTTTGAAAGCACTTTTAGAAATGTTCTAGTGGGTGACATAATAGGTGTTAATGGCCTAAAAATTTGTTCAGTTACAGTGAAATCTTTTGATTACGGTTCTGAAGTACAGTTTGTGTTCGAAAACAAACAACAGATAACATTTTTTGACGTTAATGATGTATCCGACTACCGAACCTAACAAGCCGCTCAAGGTAGCCAACTACGCTGGCGGGACAAATTTTCGCGGGCTGGCGCTTCGCGCAAGTGTAGCCCACTCAATTTGCCCCTTAGCGGGGCGTTATGTGAAAGGGATAAATTCGTGAAGTCAGTATTTAAATACTTAGGTATTGGTGTTCTTTTAGGTCTGGGAATATCTATTGTTGATGAAGCACACTATCACATAAGTAAAAAAGAATCGATTGAATGACTTCGAAGATGCTATGGAAAAAGCGCAGCAGTTAAGAGAGTCGATGACAATAAGCTCTGATGAACTGTTTTTAAGCGATATTCCTGATATGTATTATGACCCGAGCCATGATTTATATTTCAGCATTCAAAGTTATAAAGATATGGGGGAAGTGATAGAGATTTCAGGTGTTATAAGTAACAAAGGTAGCAGTACTTGGAAGAGTGTGGCGGTTGAATTTGAGGCATATACAGAAGAAAAAAAACTAATTGCTAATTGCTCAGCTTGGACTGGTCAACTCGTGCCTCTAAGCACCGATGGTGTTGTAGTACGTTGTGATAAAGTTCAGGAATTTATTTCACAGCCTATATCTGAAGTAACTATGCAAATCAGGTGGAATTTTCATGGAGAACGTGTAATTTCACATAGCAAACCACTGAAACGGGGCTCGTAACAGTTGGCTCGGTTTCGCTTCGCTAGACATTTTAGCCAACTATTACTCGTTCCTTAGTGGGGCGTTATATGAACTTTGAGGTCTGAGTGTACTTACCAGTCAGTGTTTATAAAAATACATTATGCCTAATTGGTGTTTTATTTATATGTGTAGGAGTGCTCTTGGGTTACTCAGCTTTTGAAGCATTATTTGACCCTGGTGTAACCATTAATTTAAATGGTGTTGAAAGGAATGATGCTGAAGCCAAAATGTTCAGTTTGATTTTACCCTTAATCCTAATATTCGCTGGGGCAGCACTTTGTATTTCAAAAGGTGAAAATTTAACGAGTCTACATAAAGCCAGAGAAACCTTTTGGTCTATTTTTCACGGTAAATAGTTCAAATAACAAGTGTCTAAAGTAAAGGACGAAAAACAGCAGGCTTGCGCTCCTTCGTCGCTAATTTTAGCCTGCTTTTCAGCGCCGGTTAGGCAAGCGTTTTGTGATTCTGAGGTTTGGTGTGCGTAAATATGTTTTGTTTTTCTTTCTACTATTGAATACCAATTTTATGAACGCTAGAGAATTTGATAATTTAATTATTGAAGTAAAAAACGAAGGATTGTTTGTTGATGAAAAAATAGTTGATGATCTTAAGACATATATTCAAAAACACTTTGATTGTCGAGGCAAAGTAATCTTGATGATTGATAAAAATATCGAGCACAAAAAGATTCCAGTTATCATGGACACATTAAAAGATTCTGGTTGCCAAAAAATATCAATTGCATCGATTTGAGTAAAATCACATAACAAGCCGATTAAGTGCCAGATTGCTAACGCTTGGCTTAGTTCCCCTTCGTTACACAGTTTAGCCAAGCATTTATGCGCCCATTAGTAAGGCGTGAGGTTTTCATGAGAGTCTGCATACTAATTTCTATTTTCATTTTGCTCTGTGGTTGTGGAGAAGGGCGTAAAACACCTGAAGGCTATATTGAAGAATGTCATGGCGGAGATTTCTCAAAAAATATGATAGGGCGGACTCCAAACTATTCAGTTGTTCTTGACCTAGAAACTTCAGAATGGGAAGAATTAAGGATTACCTTAAAAAACTTTGCTATTGAAAAAGAGCTCCGCTTTTTTGAGGATATCAGGCGAGACGATTCGCTAAATATGTTTAATGTTTCTTTATGTTCAAAAGATGGGTTATGGATAAATGCAGACAAAAGAATTTGGGCAGTTGGAGATTCACCTGAACATATTCCACTGCCGTTAATGATAAGGGTTCAGATTTATAAAAATGACGAAAAATGGACTTCAATATCAGAAAATTTAAATAGTATTCTTATTAATAAATGGCCAAATGATATAAACACAAAGCATGGGTATACATCTAGTTATAAAAATTCGTTGTATTAAAAACCTAACAAACAATTTATTTGGGACTGCTAAAGCTTGGCGCAGTTCCGCTTTGCTGTACACTTTTAGAAAGCAATTTTCAGCCACTTTTTTGGCGTATTATGTGAAAAATAGGGATTATCATGAGTGGAAATAAAAAATTATCAATACTTGCATTTTCTGTTGTTACGATATTGGCAATAGGTGCTATCGCGAAGAATCTTAATGAGAAAAATCATTATAAAATGGCGCTAGAAAAGTGTGGTTCTGAAAATAATGTGAAGCACTTTGATTCAAAAGGCTTTGAATGCGTCAAAAGTGAAACTGCAACTGATAAACAATAGGTAGTCTAGTTGTGCTGTTCAAAAGCCAAGTTTCACCTAACAAATTGCTAAACTAGGGCAAAGTTAAATAAGCTCGTCGTTTCACTCGACCCTCGCTTTTTCAACTTTGCATCGTAGCTAAGCGTTAGCAAAGAAGCCTTCATTTCTAAAGGAAAACAGATGCAAAATACTAACTTCACAATCAAAACGATGTCCAAAGAGGACATGCATATCATGATTGATTGGGCGGCAGAGGAAGGATGGAATCCAGGCCTGCATGATGCTGATTGTTATTTTGCTGCTGATCCACAGGGGTTTCTTGTTGGTTATCTTGGCGATGAGCCTATCGCCACCATTTCCGCGGTCAAATATCAGAATGCGTTTGGGTTTATTGGCTTCTACATTGTTAAACCGCAGTACCGTGGTAAAGGTTATGGAATCGAAATCTGGAATGCTGGGCTCAAACGTTTGCAAGGTCTTAATATAGGGCTTGATGGGGTAGTCGCGCAGCAAGACAACTACAAAAAGTCTGGATTCAATTTGGCGTATCGTAATATTCGCTTTGAAGGTTTAGGTGGTGGTAATCCTCCAAACAACTCACAAATTGTTGCACTGTCAACGATACCTATTGAGACCATAGAGGCATACGAGCAACCATTTTTTCCTGTTAACAGGACAAGGTTTACCAAAGCATGGGTTAACCAACCAGATAGCCATGCACTCGCTATAATCCACAATGGTAATTTGGCGGGTTATGGCGTCATACGTGAATGCCGTAATGGGCATAAAATCGGCCCGCTGTTTGCCGACACGCCAGATTTTGCCGAGTCTCTTTTTCTTGCCTTAAAAGCACAAGTAAGTGAATCAGAGGTAATCTATCTTGATACGCCCGAAACTAATCATGCAGCAGTTGCATTGGCTGAGAAACATAATATGCAGGTGTCATTTGAAACCGCCAGAATGTACACAGAAGCGTTTCCTGATTTAGCTTTAAATCGTGTGTTTGGCGTGACGTCGTTTGAAATTGGATAAGCTAGGATTGTCGTAAACAGGTAATTACTTTAAAAGAATTATCTAGCTAAGCAACAAGTCGTTAAGGGATAAGAGGCGTTTATGAAAATAGAAATGATATGGATACTATCTGCTGTTTACTTGTTGCTAAGCTTTTTGGTGACGATACTTGTCTTCAAACGAGATGACTTAGAGACATTTCAAAAAGTAGCGCAGGCTATCATTATTTGGTTAATCCCATTTGCGGCGGCGATAGGAATTTGGTTGTTTTATCGGTCATCAGATAAGAATAACGTTCGCGTTCAGTCGTTTGCCAAAAACACGGCTGGCGACAGTGCGGTTTCAAGCAGTATAACTGGCTCTGGTGCGTCTGAGTAATAGCAAGCATAGTGGAGATTCAACGCCCACTTCTAAGTGAGCAAATCTAGGTCTACAAAGCCAGTTTTAACGCGCATCTAAGCTAAACCAAACGCAGGGGTGATATAGCGTAGGTGTTCGATTCTCTATATGCGCCAAGCCAATTCACTACTTAACTTCATTCTCTAGCGGTTCGCCTTTGGCAAATTGTTCGAGGTTAAAGTAAGTCGTTTGCACAATTTCCGTGAGCGCTTCTTGGGTGAAAAATCCTTGATGGCCTGTGATTAACACATTTTTAAATGTAAGTAGGCGAGCGAATACGTCATCTTGGAGGATCTCTTCTGATCTATCTTTAAAGAAGAGTTCGGACTCTTGTTCGTATACGTCCAGCCCCAGGTAGCCCAAGTGCCCTGTTTTCAGTGCGTTTATACAAGCTCGACTGTCGAGTAGGGCACCGCGACCTGTGTTAATCAGCATAACGCCTGGCTTCATCGCCGCAAGCGTAGTCTCATCAATAATGTGGTAGGTTTGCTCATTCAAAGGGCAGTGCAGGCTGATGATATCAGCACGTTGCAGTAACTCAAGTTGGCTTACCAGTTCAAAATTACCCGATGGGGACGCAGGATCATTCACTAATACTCGTGCGCCAAAGCCGTTGAGAATACTGACTAAGGCCAAGCCGATTTTGCCACAACCAATCAAGCCCACCGTTTTTCCGTGTAAGTTAAAGCCCAGTAGCCCGTTTAAGTCGAAGTTATCTTCACGAACACGGTTATAGGCTTTGTGGGTTTTGCGAGAGAGTGTGAGCATCAATGCAACACAGTGCTCGGCAACCGCTTCTGGGCTGTAGGCGGGCACGCGTGCAACGGCTATCCCATGTGCTTTGGCTGCACTGAGATCGACATTGTTAAACCCAGCACAGCGCAGCAAAATAAGTTTAACGCCTTGGCGTGCTAACAACGCCATTGTGTGTGAATTTAGGTCATCGTTGACGAATACACACACCGCATCATAGCCCTCACACAGCGAGGCAGTTTGCGTATTAAGGCTCACATCAAAAAAGCGTATGTCTGTGCCTACAGGGCAATGTTGCTCAAATGCGTGTTGTTCATACCTTTGCGAGCTGAATAGGGCTAATTTCATTGAGTTGACTCTCTATAACAGAACGTAGCGTGTCAGGCTTCGTTCTTGGGGCATAACGATTTACCAACTGTCCCTGAGAGTTTATGAGAAATTTAGTGAAATTCCATTTTATTGCTCGATTTTGAGCTATTCCCCGCGTGTGTCCTTTTAAATAATTGAACAGCGGGTGAGCGTCAGGGCCATTGACCATTACCTTACTAAACATCGGAAAAGTAACATTAAATGTACTTTGGCAAAAGTGTTTAATGGTGTCGTTATCGCCCAATTCGTTACGCCCAAACTGATTACACGGAAACCCCAACACCACAAACCCTTGCGGTTTGTAATCTTGATACAAGCGCTCAAGGGCGCTGTATTGATAGGTGAAATTACACGAACTTGCCGTGTTTACTATCAGTACTACACGTCCTTGTAGTTGTTTAAATGAATAGGATTGGCCGTCTAGTTGTGTGGCATTAAAATGATAAATACTATCCATGGCGTGCTCCGAGGCGTTAAACAAGGCGTTTTTAGTCCTTGGCTTTGTTATACTTTGTGCGTTTTATCGAGGTTAGCAGGGAAATAGGTCAGAATTATGTCAAAAAAATGTACCTTTATCGGTTTAGGTGTCATGGGTTACCCAATGGCGGGTCATCTTCAACAAGCAGGTCATGAAGTGTGCGTGTATAACCGCACACAGGAAAAAGCGCAAAAGTGGGCTGAGCAATACGGTGGCCAATGGGCTCCCACTCCAGCGCAAGCAGCAAAAGATGCAGAGTTTGTGTTTGTATGCGTTGGGAATGATGACGACGTACGCAGCGTTATTTACGGGGACGATGGCGTGTTAGCGGGGATGAGTGAAGGCGCATTCTTGGTTGATCACACTACAACATCTGCAGATTTAGCCCGTGAATTGGGTGAAGCTGCCAAAGTGAAGAACATCGCATTTATTGATGCGCCGGTATCTGGGGGTCAAGCGGGCGCTGAGAATGGTGTGTTAACTGTGATGTGTGGCGGCAATGCAGATGCGTTTGCTGCAGCGCAACCCGTAATGGCGGCGTTTAGCCGTTTTAGTGAGTTACTGGGCGATATTGGTAGCGGTCAGCTGTGTAAAATGGTCAACCAAATCTGTATTGCCGGTGTGGTGCAAGGTCTGGCGGAAGGTCTTCACTTCGCTAAAAAGGCCGGGCTGGATGGCGAAAAAGTGATAGAGACTATCTCAAAAGGTGCGGCCGGCTCTTGGCAGATGGAAAACCGCTATAAAACTATGTGGCAAGGCGAATACGAGTTTGGTTTTGCAGTAGATTGGATGCGTAAAGACTTAGGCATTGCACTGCAAGAAGGTCGTAATAATGGCGCTACGTTGGCATTAACTGCCTTGGTAGACCAATATTACGCTGATGTGCAAGCGATTGGCGGCAATCGCTATGACACCTCAAGCTTGTTGGCGCGTTTAGAGAAGCTAAACCCTAGCAAATAAGCGATGCGACGCAGGTTCAGGCTTGCCTGAATAGCTAAGTAAAGGTCAACGCGCCTTAATTACGCCCATTGTTATAAGCTTTGGGCGTAATGATAGAGCGCTTTAAGCACAGCCATGTTGTGCTCATTACTTTCATTTTCATGAACTAAGTTTTCCAGGTTCAACATAAAGTCCTCAGCACCGATTGAAGGGCTGTCTTCTCCATGCAACAATTTGTTTTGACAGTATTTTCGCCACGATTCAAGTTCGCTCGGGCTTAAGGTTTCGGGCCAGTTACGGGCGCGATAACGAAATAGCATGGCATGGTATTTAGGGTCTTCAAAATCCAACTCTAAATTTGCTAGCTCAAGTGGCTGAGTGCTACGAATAATATCGAACTTGGCTTTGTCGCTGCTGCTCGTAAAGCCACTATAAAGTTGGTAGTCAGGATTCGTTGTACCACCAAAATCACGTTCATCGTTAAACACCTCAGCGACTTTGTCTCTGAGTTCAGGGTGCGCTTGTAGAAACTTCAAGTGTTCTAAACACTGCTGGCGGTCAATGCCTAAACGCTCAGCGTTTTCAGGTAGCAGCGTTTTTGCTGGCGCTAAAATAGGGCACTTGTTCACATGAATCAGTTTCAAACCTATGGGAGCTTGGCCCTCTGGCAGTTCGTCGTGGCGGGTATAAAGATATTCTCTTAATTGCTCCACCGATAAATCCAGTAATGGCTGTGGGTCTTGAGCAAGGTTAAAACACACCACGGCATTTTTGTTCGTGGGGTGAAAGCTCATCGGCGCGACCCAGGTTGTGCAACCTTGGCTTGCAGGAATACGTGAAGAGGTATGCACGAGCGGCGTCATATTAAACACGTCTACAAGCTGCAATAACGCCTTTTTGTTACGCAGGCCGAAGAAGAAATTATACAACTTAGGTTGCTGATCTTTGATGATTTTTGCCAACGCTATGGTGGCTTTCACGTCACTCAAAGCATCGTGCGCGTCCGCGTGTTCAATGCCATTGGCTTTGGTCAAATCTTCAAGTCGAAAACTCACGCTACCGTCTTCTTTTCGAGGCCAATTAATGCCTTCAGGGCGCAGTGCATAACAGGCACGAACCAAGTCAATAATGTCCCAGCGGCTGTTGCCGTTTTGCCATTCACGAGCGTAGGGGTCAAAAAAGTTACGATAAAAGGTGTAACGACTGACTTCATCATCAAAACGAATGCTGTTATAGCCGGCAACGCAGGTGTTAGGTTGGCTAAATTCTTCATGGATTTTGCTGATAAACTCCACTTCACATAAACCATGACGCAGCGCATGTTGTGGGGTAATACCCGTGACCAAGCAGGCTTGTGGATGCGGTAAATAATCTGGCGCAGGACGGCAATACTCAATCAGCGGCTCACCGATGATATTTAAATCTAGATCCGTGCGAATACCGGCAAATTGGCTTGGACGGTCCTTTTGAGGATTTGCGCCCCAAGTTTCATAATCGTGCCAGTAGATGGTGGGCTGGTTGTTAGAATTACTATGCTCTACCATTTTTTTTATCCCTTTAATTATGGGCTCTTAGCCAATTTGGGTTGCCGGTTATTTTTGTTATTGTGATTGATGATTGCGGGGCGTTAATTCGAGTACGAAAAACGCTTTTCGGTTAAATTAAATTTCAATTGTGCAATCTTTCTGGCAAAGAACTTTACCTCAGCATACTAACACATCGACGTAGCCTAAGAGTATATGTATCAGCGATAGACCAAGGTGCTTGATGAATTTGCAATCACATTGATGGGATAATAACTATTTGTAGAAATGACCAACCACACAGGGAGCGTATTTAAACGGCTTATTGGATATTGAATTGCTACAACACACGCCCTAAACACAAAAATCGTCTTTCGAAATGTAAATAAGGGCTGAGTTTGAGCTGCTACTCTTGGGATATGGGCTGGAATTTGTGTTGAACGTATTCGTTGTGCGGACGGTGATTTGTAAAAAAAAGCCGATAGAGAGAACCACAGTCCAGCTCCATCGGCAGCATTTCTATATACAAAATGTTAGTTACAGGTCTATATAAAGCTGTGACGAATACACTAACGAACCTGTGTCACCCGTTACGTGGAAATATTCAAAATCAACTTGGCCTTGTTCTTGAAGCAATGCGTAATTATCTTTTTCATGTTGCTTTTTATACTTGTCATCCGCTTTTCGCTTTTCAAATTCGTTCAAGAGTGTTTTCTTTGAGCCGTGCCTGATTTGCTTATTGAATATGATAATTTGCTTTGTCTCAGGTTTGTAAACGAACGTTAAAAAGATAGTGCCGTGGTTTGAGTTGTTTATAGACATCTCAATCAGACCTTTTTCCAACCCATCTTTGTATTTGCTGGCACTTAGTTCATTTAGCCCGAGCCAATAAGAATCCCATGAACCTTCGAAAACATATGATATGGAGTCATACACTTTCATCTTTGCGCTGCTATCTGAGTCTTTGAGCCCTAGCTCGTCCATAACTGAATTTATAAATTGTTGCTCGCTAGAACTAAGGGAATCAAACCCACCCAGAGCAAGCGCCTGAAAGTTAAAAATACACAGCGCTAGCAATAGAGCCTTTTTCATTATTATTTCCTTGTTGTTTGGTTATTATTAGGTATCAAGCGGGTGGTACTTATTAGAAAAATTTCAAATTAAGGTACGTTAATGCATTGAAAAATATGGAAAAATAAATTGTAATAAAATAGCATTAATAGTTCAAGGGGCAACTTGGCACTCACGTTCTAATGACCGATGAATTATAATTCACACCTGTTTTGACTAGATTAAATAGATTTCTATTTGAGAGGCTGGGATGGGTCAATAGAGACGGGTTTTTCTAATGTGAACAGCTAGTTATGGTTAGATAAAAACACTTGTCTTATATTACTTAACTCTCCTGAGGATTCCAAAGCTCTGAGTTGTTCGTTGAGCAAAGTGACGCGTTTGCTATTGAGTTCATTGTTACAAAATTGCAGCTGCAGCGGCGCTGTTGCGATGACTAAATCAATAAAGTCTAGGTTTTGCTTTAGCTGCGGCTCACGGTTTATGAAGCTCAAAGCAACATTGCGATCCATGATTACAAGCCTTCTACTGTTGGGCGATGGACGAAGCAACGCGCGCAGCATTTCACTTTCTTGGTACCTATCTGAACGAACTACTGTGCCTGCTTTAAAGTAGCGCTCAAGCGTTGGGTAACTATAACCAATGTGAGTGATAATCTCGTGGCCAACTAAGTCATCGAGCGCAGAAATAGTGTGAGAGTCGCCTTTGTTCGCAATTAAAACGTCTTCAATTTCGACAATGGGGTGTGACCACAGATAAGAATCAGGGGAATCACTCCATTTGTGAGATTCCATACGTGCGTCAATGGAACATTCCTGTAAGGCCTTGAGGGAGCGTCTTTCAGGTAAAAATTCAAAGTTAATTTTTATTCCCAGATCAAGTGATGCTCGCTTAATCGACTCGACCAAAATACCTGTTGTGTGCGTGTCATCAACGATGACGTAAGGTGGATAACCAGAATCTGGGAGCGCAACTACTAGGGGGGTATCGCCACTGATGGCATGGGCAGTGAATGCTAGTGGAAATAAAAGCGAAAGTTTTCGCAGTACGTGCAAAACACGTTTGACTCTTTTAACTATCAATGACTCTTCCTAAAAAAGTAAAAAGGAATGTGTACGACTAGTGAGCAAAAATTCTAGGTACAGGTTCATCTAAGCTAATGTTAGCTGATTAACGTCGCCATTGTCGAAGTTTCCTCCATTGGAAACAAGCACTACTTTCGTCTACCCCAATGGGCATAGTGCACGCACAGACAATGTACTTAACTAATGAATAATAAATTCAAAGAACGAATAGCGGTTGTAATAAAAGTGTCTGGTCGGCGTGGTATAAAGCCGTTTAGCCATCTATTATTAAGCACTTAACAATACGTACTATAAGGAATAACAGTGCGATACATTCTTTTATTACTTTTATCATTTTCCGCATTTGCTGAGCTAGACGTGACTGAAAAAACAAGCAGCTATCCTGTCATCGCAGATAGCGTAACAGACTTAAAAGCAGCGTTAGATGCGGCTTCACCCGCTAAAAAAGACGATAAAGTGGTGCATGCGAATACGGCCTATGAGATCGATTATCAATTTAGATTTAGTAGCCGCTCACGTGTGTGTGAAGTAAATAAAGTAACCACTACATTGGATTTGCAATACACCTTACCAAAACTCGATAGTCAAAATGATGAGGTTAAAAAGGTGTGGTCAAAATGGTTTCCTAATTTGGCGCAATATCAACATCAAAAAGGTGAGTTAGTCAGAGCCGCCGCCCAGTCTTTGGATGATCAACTTTCACACATGCCAGAGGTAGGAAAATGTCAGAAACTAAAGAGTCAGGCTGATGAGTTGGCGGCCAAAGTGAAAAATGAATTAGCGACTCAACTAAGACTGCTCGATCAAAAAACGGAATTTGGCCGCACAGAGCATGCGTGGCTCAACGATCATTTGCAGTAATTCAGCACGCCACGTCACTCGGTGACGTGGTTTCTCTTGAACACGTACTTAGTTGTTCGACTTAACGTTAACAATAACATCAGAAACAAGGCCTCGATTGTCCAACTGACTACCAATGCAAACACGACGGAACTGATTAACGCCTCGGAATCAAGCTGTATTTGTGGGGTGTAATTGTTATAAACCTGCTTCGAAATACTCAATATTGGGGATTTCACTAAATGAATGTATGGGTGCAGGTTAAAGTCTTCTAAGGCCGATTCTAGTTCCTTTTCACGCTCAAGTAGCAAGGCTAGGTTTTCACCGCCTTTGGCGTAAACCGGGTCGCTACTCTTTTGATAGTGCGCCAATAACTCTTCCAACGAGCCGTCAAAGAATCGCTGTGCATCTCGCGCAAAAGGCACCATGTTTAATTGTGCTTCAGAATAGGCACTTCTGAGGGCGTGCCCATAATCGTTTTTAAATCCGGGTACTTGTAGACCAACCAAAGCAGCGATAAAAAATACAGACAGTCTCAGGTAGTTACGGCACCACCTAACAAAGTTGAACATCATAAACAAAACTTACGGAACAGTGATTGATGTTTCCAGTGTGTCATCGATGGCTATAAATTGCGAGGGCGCTAAACCTACATCCTCGATGTGCTGGCGGTAACGTCCGCGCAAAATATCAACTCGTTGCACGAATGCTTCTGTTTGTTTAAATGGAGGAACACCCCCGTAATACACCACATTACTGGGGCCAGCATTGTATGCAGCGGCAGCGAGTTTACTATTGCCTTTAAAGCGCTTTAAGAGCGATGCCAAATAAGCTGCACCCGCAGCGATATTGGTGCTGGGATTCATAAGGGTCATCCAAATTGAACTCTTTAATGAGCAGTGGCATCAACTGCATGAGCCCTTTGGCGCCTCTTTCAGATTCTGCTTTGGGGTTGAATCCCGACTCCGCATGCACAATGGCTTTGAGTAGAGCCAAATCTATCCCATGTTCCAGCGCGGCTGAACGCAATTGTTCATGATACTTGTCAGGATGCAGGGGAGTGCGGCGCCAGTCTGCTAATTCTAAATCGCATTCGTCACATTTTAATTTGATTATCTCAAAGCCACTGACTTTGGGTTTTACATCCGTGAATACAGGCACCCCGTCTTCATTGAGGTAATGATAGACGGTGGTTTGTGCGCATAGGGGAAAGGAGGAGCCAAACAACAAGATAATAGCCACAGTGGCTTGATTTCTAAGCAACAAGGACATTGTCTTTACCATGGCATCCTCTCGGTTTTTGACCCATGTTAAAGACTAGCACAAACTCATAAAATAGGATGAGAAAACAGTGTACATAAATGTAAACTGTCTTCTCTTCAATGAGTTAAATTGAATAATTTTTACATCTGAAAATCGTAAATTGAACCTAACGCCATAATCTGTGTTAATTCATCCAACGCTTGATAGCTTTCACAAATTAGCTGTGGGTCGCGCAGGTCGTCCAGCGTTAACCTGTCTCTGTAGTGTTTTTCCACCCAGTTTGTAAGCGCCAAGTACAATGGCTCATCTAACAAACACTGCGGGTTTACGCTAGCGAGCTCAGTTTGATTTAACACCGCGCGTAGACGAAGACAGGCAGGACCACCACCATTTTGCATGCTTTGCTTTAAGTCTACGTAATGAACTTTCTCGAGCACGTTTTGTGCGACCAAGTGTTGTAAGTATTGATTGACCTTGTCAATACGTTGGCATTCGCCAGGGGCGATAAGCGCAAAACCACCACTGTTGAGGGTAATTAGTTGGCTATTGAATAAATAGCTGCCGATAGCATCATCAATACTCACTTGGTCGTTTGTTACTTGTGTGACAATAAGTTCTTCACCCTGACTTACATTTGCGAACGCTTCTTTGATATGGCTAAGGGTCTGGCTTTGATTCACAAAGGCTTGTTCATGGCAAAATAGCATGCGTTCATTACCCACAGCGATAACATCATTGTGAAACACACCTTGGTCTATGACATCGGGGTTTTGCTGTACAAACAACGATTGTTGTACGTCAATTTGATGTAACCGCGCCACGGCTTCAGATGCTTCTTTGGTATGGCGTGCTGGATATTTGCTCGGTGCTGGAGCATCAAGATTGAATGCTTCTCGCCCGTACACAAATAAGTGCAAACCTTTATCGCCATGACGTGAGCAAAGACGAGTGTGATTTGCAGCGCCTTCATCTGCAAAATAGTCATGCATCGGCAGGGCGTTATGATGACTAAAGCACTCTTCATCTGCAAAGGTGGCTTTGAGAATCTTAGATGTCAGTGTTGATTCAATCGAACGATGTAATTTATTACTTAAGTTTGCAGCAGTGAAATGTACTTTACCATCATTAGAATCTGTGGATGGACATACTGTTGCAGCGTTTGCTGTCCACATTGCTGAAGAAGAAAAGCTGCTACTAACTAATACTGGGTTATATGCGAATGCTTTTTCAACCACTTGGCTATCTGTGCCAGAAAACCCCAGATTTCGCAAAAGATGCAGTGCTGGGCGGGCATGGGGGGCAATCACGCCCTGCTGTAAACCCAAGTCACTCAGCATTTTCATTTTTGCTAGACCCTGCAGGGCCGCAGATTTGGGATTGGAAGGTTGGCTTGCAAATCGAGCAGAGGCTACGTTGCCAAAGGATAGGCCCGCATAATTGTGAGTTGGGCCAACTAGGCCATCAAAATTTACTTCTTTATACGACATATGTTTCTCTGTGTGGTCCGTCTAAAAGGATGGAGAACATCGCTGTTCAGGTGACCTGATGAGCGAGTGCCAATTCAATTCGCTGCAATTCATCCAGCAGGCTCTTGCGTTTTTGTGCCAATGAGCGCCTCTTGCTAGCGTGCTGACGAATGGTTTTATAAATGTAACGCTTAGACAAATGCGTACGCTCTGATGCTTCGGTCACTGTCATCTTATGTGTTAATAACAGTGGTAATAGGGACGATAGTTCATTCATGGTAATCACCTCGATTGGGAAATTCATGGATTTGCCAGGTATCTATGTCCAAGTGCCACAGCAAATAGAGGGTATCTAGAATATTTTTCATGATTGTGTTCCTTTGACCTATTGCGGGTGCGTAGAAGCAGAAGGAAGTTTTATGCCATTTATTTAAAGTTAATAAAAAACAGTTAGTTAAAGTGTTTTTTGAATTTTAAAGTGTATTGCAAGCACTATTTTGGTGAGGAATATTTGTGCTCTGCACAGATTTGGACTTTAGTTTGAATTGCTTTATAACAGTTTAAATGTACCTGTATAAAGTCCAAAAGGTAAGTGATCCGTCCACTTTGATGTTCCTGTTTAGGGGTCAAAGTTGGCACTTATCCTGCTGAGTAACTGAAGTGGATATCCGAAGCCAATGAAAATAGGGAGAAATGACACTTTATTGCACCATTTTGGAGCAATCAATGCACTGTCATATAGCATCCATAATTCACTGCTAGGCTTATTCACAATACTTTGCAAGCACACCGATTTGCTGAGCAGTATCCATAGCACATTGATGTGGCGGTCAAATACACAACCATTGTTTGGAGCCCAACTATGCTAAAAAAGCGCTTTTTTAAAACCAAAGAAGAAGCCGAAGTAACATTTGAATATGCACACCCAGATGCACAGGCGGTGCAACTAGTTGCTGAGTTTAATGAGTGGCAACCTGTTGAAATGCAGTATTCAAAGAAGGATCAAACCTTCAGAACTAAGTTACGCCTACCTAAAGACAGCGAATTTCACTTTCGCTATTTAATTAATGACGAACAATGGGATAACGATCACAAAGCTGATGCTTATGTTGCTAATGGTTTTGGCAGCGACAATAGCGTTGTATCAACATTCGCGAGTTAGTGAGAAGCCATGGATGTATTTTCACAAGCCTGCTTTCTTATGGGAGTAGGCTATGAATACACGAGCTACGATGGTCAGTTGATGCACTTCGACGAAGAGGTTCGCCGTAAAGCATTGGCTGCAATGGCCATCGACGCAAATGATATTCCAGCGTTGAATGCGCTAAATTTTGAACTTGATGCACAACCATGGACACGCCTTGTAGATGACATAACGCTCGTACAACAAGATATGCCAGTTTTGACCGTTAAAGTGAGTGAGTCAGACTATAACAATGCGTCTGCAAATATTTCGCTGACACTCGATGATCAAAAGTAAGCGTTGGCAATGGCCGCTATCACAAGGCGTGATTAGCGGTGATTATGTTATTAATGAGCAGCGTTATTTGCGACTTCAATTTGCAATCGATTTCAATGAATTACCTGTTGGCATTTACGATGCAAGAGTAAAGTTGGGAACACATGCCACCCACACGCAACTATGGTGGGTACCTAAGCACGCATACGACGTACCGTTCACCGATAAAAAGCACTTGGGTATTTCATGTGGTTTGTACACCATCGCCAGTGAACAAGGAGTGGGTATCGGCGATTTTCAAGACCTTGCGCTTATGCTGCAAACTGCTGCAAAAGATGGAATTGATTATGTGTTGCTAAACCCTTTGCATTTATTGGATACCGACGACACTGCAGCAGTCAGCCCATACAGCCCAGTCAGTCGGTTACTGCTTCATCCATTATATATCTCGGTGTTGTTAAGTGATGATTGTGACGATGACTTAAAAGAACGCCATTGCCAAGCGCATGCGCAATATCGCGATGCAAATTACGGGCACTGGTTAAATTACGACGCAGTGTATGCGTTGAAATGGCCTTTGTTGCAGCAGCTATATCGCAACTTTTGTGACTGTGCCAGCGCCCAACGTCGAGAACAGTTCGATCATTTTAAATTCCAGCATGCGACTGCATTGGCGTCATTACCCACAGGAAGTGGTGATTTTGAACAGTATCTACAATGGCAAGCTTGGCAGCAGCGTAAATATTGCCAAGAGACTGCGTTACGTTGTGGGATGAAAATAGGGCTAATCAACGACCTTGCTGTTGGCGTGACCCGTAGTTCGGGTGAGTTCGAGAATTTCGCACCGCAATTCACTGAGGGAGCTGAAATTGGCGCGCCACCGGATCCATTTGCACGTCATGGACAGAACTGGGGAATGCCCGCATTGCACCCTAAACGTATTGCCCATAAGCAGTTCGCCTATTTTCGCAGTTTACTTGGGGCCAATATGAAGGATGTGGGGGCGCTGCGCATCGACCACGTTATGGCTCTTCGGCGAGTGTGGTGGTGCCTCAGTGAAAACCAAGGGTGTTATGTCTACTACCCATTCGATCATCTATTGAGCGCTGTGAAGATTTTGAGCCACCAGCATCAGTGCGCCATTATTGGTGAAGATTTGGGTGTCGTACCTCATGAAGTACGAGACGCATTAGCGCAGAGTCATATCGCCTCGAATACGGTGTATTACTTTTGCCAAGACCATGACGCATTTATTGAGCCCGATCAGCTAAGACAACTGACCCTACTAATGATTAGTAACCATGATTTACCGCCTTTCGCGAGTTGGTGGTTGGGTGGAGATGTTGACCAAGGTTTGGCGCTGAATTTGTTAACTCAGGCTCAAGTGACCCAGCTAAAAGATGAACGTATCGTTGTGCAGCAGCGATTAATTACCTTTTTAAACAAACACGGTTTCGACGTGAATCTGCAAACGCGCAGTGACGTTATCTATGAAGCTTTGTGTTGTGTGTTAGCACAATCACCGTGTGTCCTCTTTACGCTGCAATTAGATGACTTAGATGGTCAACAGGTAGCGCTGAACGTCCCTGGTACCGACAAAGAATATCCAAATTGGCGGCGTCAATTATCGCAGCATGCAAAGCGCATAATCAGTGGACACAGCGAGTTATTAAAAGAATTAAATAGGCATAGAAATGGTTGATTCTTCAACAGTAAAAATTAAGCAACCAGCGCTAGACAACGCAGTTGAGGCGCTGGAACGCGCAGAAGTCGGTGAACCAAGAAATTTACTTGGACATCAATGTATTGACGAACAATGGTATATCCTCGCGTTTAAGCCCGGGGCTGAAAAGCTAGATATAGTCATGGGCACCCAATTACACCAAGCACAGCGCTATAAGAATACTGCGCTTTTTGTTCTACCGGTGGAAAAAGAATTTAAGCAATACGAATTAGTTGCCACGTATCCCCACAGCACAGTACGCACTTTTGATGCCTTTAGTTTGCCCTTGGGATTGAGTGCAGATGACTTGTATTACTTTCGCCAAGGGGAAGACCAACACGCACAACAACACTTCGGTGCGCATCCAATGACCATTGATGGCATCACCGGAGTGCGCTTTAGTGTTTGGGCACCCAATGCTAAAGCGGTCAGCGTGTTCGGTGATTTTAATCACTGGGATAAGAGACAGCACCCATTAACACGACTTGATGACAGTGGTGTATGGGCCATATTTATCCCTGACGTACAAACAGGCAGTCGTTATAAATATCACCTTGTCAGTGCGATTGGAGAAGTGTTGGAAAAGGCCGACCCTTATGGGTTTGCTGCTGAAAGACCGCCGGCGACCGCTTCTATCGTGGTCAATCAACAACACTCAGTCGAACTTACTCAGCAAGATTACGCGCAGCGCGAAAAACGCAATGCCATTGACGCTGCCATCAGTATTTATGAAGTGCATCTTGGGTCTTGGCGTCGCAAAGCGGGCAACGAGTATTTGAGTTATCGTGACCTCGCTCACGAGTTGATCCCGTATGCAAAAGACATGGGCTTTACGCATATTCAAGTAATGCCGGTGTGTGAATTTCCATTTGATGGCTCTTGGGGTTACCAGTGTGTAGGCCTATTTGCGCCCACCGCACGATTTGGCACCCCAGACGACTTTGCTTATTTTTGTCAGCAATGCCGCGATGCCGGACTCGGTTTGTTAATAGATTGGGTGCCTGGACATTTCCCAAGCGACCCGCACGGTTTAGCACGATTTGATGGCACACATCTGTATGAACACGCAGATAAGCGCCAAGGCTTTCATCCTGACTGGAATACCTATATCTATAATTACGACCGTCAAGAAGTGCGCTCTTTCTTGGTCTCTAATGCGAACTATTGGCTTGAGCAGTACGCAGTCGACGGTTTACGCGTCGATGCGGTGGCATCCATGCTCTATCTCGATTACAGCCGTCAAAGTGGCCAGTGGCTGCCCAATAAATACGGCGGCCGAGAAAACTTGGGGGCGATAGGGTGTTTGCAGCAAGTGAACAGCGTGTGTTACGCCCGCAATCAGGGAGTGATGATGGTTGCGGAAGAGTCTACCGCGTGGCCTGGTGTAACCCAACCTGTCGATGGCGGCGGGTTAGGCTTTGGCTACAAGTGGAATATGGGTTGGATGAATGACTCATTAAAATACATGCAGCTGGATCCGATTTATAAAAAGTACCACCATCATGAAATGACATTCTCACTAGTGTATGCATTTAGTGAAAACTATGTATTGCCACTTAGTCATGATGAAGTGGTGCACGGTAAAGGGTCACTGGTAAATAAAATGCCCGGCGACATGTGGCAAAAATGCGCAAACTTACGTGCGTACTTTGGCTTTATGTGGGCTCATCCAGGTAAGAAATTACTCTTTATGGGGGGCGAATTTGCTCAGGTGGCGGAATGGAATCATGACCAATCGTTAGATTGGCATCTACTCGAGTTTGATAGCCATCAAGGTGTGCAAAAGTGGGTGAAGGCGCTGAACAACACCTATCGCACATATCGCGCTTTGTTTGAAAATGATGCGAATGATCAAGGCTTTAATTGGTTAGATGGAAACAATACTGAGCACAGTATCTACAGCTTTACCCGTATTTCCAAAGACCAAAACCAACACGTAATTCAAGTGGTTAACTTCACGCCAACGGTCCACCATGAATATCGTTTAGGCGTGCCGCATGCAGGCAAATACACGGTATTGCTTAATAGTGATCATGCTCAATTTGGCGGCAGTGACGTACATGTTGTTGGCGATGAGGCTGGTGTGATTGAAGCGCAGGCGCAGCCTTGGCATGGGCAAACGCACTCTATTGTCTTGACTATTCCTCCTTTGGCATCTGTGTATTTGCTGTGGGAGCAAGACGGTGAGTAGTTGGACTGCCAGAGCAGGGCATACAAGCAAAATGGGCGCTACGGTTAATGACATGGGCGTGAATTTTTGTTTGTTTGCTCAACACGCCCAGCACGTTTATGTGTGTTTGTATGACCACAGTGGTCACTCAGAAATAGCGCGTATAGCTTTGTTTAAAGCAGAAGCGGGCCTGTGGCATGTGCAAATTGATGGTATTAGAAAAGGGCAGTTGTATGGCTACCGAGTGGCTGGTGAGTTTTCGCCGAGTGACGGGCACTTGTACAACATTCATAAGTTCTTAATTGATCCATATAGCTATGCGCTCCACGGTGAGTTTGAAACCAGTTCACGCCATCAAGTGATGGACGAAATGGGGAAATTATGCCCATTAGATAATGCCCACTTAATGCCAAAGTCTGTGGTGGCGGATTACACCCCATATAGTGCGCAAAGGCCTAATATTTCTTGGGCTGATACTGTTCTATACGAATGTCATGTCAAAGGTTGGTCTGCTCGCCATGGTGATATTGATACCGTGCACCGGGGCACGTATGCAGCATTGGGGAGTGAGGCATTTATCAGCCATGTTAAGGCCTTAGGTGTGACTGCCGTGGAACTGATGCCAGTGCATGAATTCATCAGCGAGCCATTTTTAGCCCCTTTGCAGCTCAGTAATTACTGGGGTTATAACACCTTAAGTTTCTTCGCACCGCACCGAGGATACAGCTCAAGAGAACATGCGATGGATGTCATCACCGAGTTTAAGACCATGGTCAACAAATTACATGAGCATGGTTTAGAGGTGATCATTGATGTGGTTTACAACCACACCTGTGAAGGGGCATTGCATGGACCGAGTTGTCATTTTCGCGGCATAGACAACGCCAGTTACTACCGCTTAGATAAGCAAGGTCATTACATTAACGACACAGGATGTGGCAACACCGTCGCCATTGAAAATCCTCATGTATTGCGCTTGGTGCTAGATAGCTTGCGTTATTGGTACGAAGTTATGGGAGTGGATGGATTTCGCTTCGATTTAGGGGCGATCTTGGGGCGCGATAAACACGGTTTTAACGCTCGCCACGCTTTCTTTCAATGCCTTGCTCAAGATCCTGTATTAAGTAACGCTAAACTTATAGCGGAGCCGTGGGATATTGGCCCAGGCGGGTATCAGCTGGGTGGTTTTAGTGCGCCTTGGCGAGAATGGAATGACCAATATCGTGATGTCGTGCGTCGATTCTGGCGTGGTGATAACGATATGTTAGGCGTCTTGGCCAAACGCTTACACGGCTCTGCAGATATCTTCAAAACCCGCGCACCCAGCAGCACGATTAACTTTGTGGTGAGCCATGATGGTTATACCTTGGCGGATCTTGTCAGTTATGAGCAGAAGCACAATGAAGCCAATGGCGAGCATAATCGCGATGGTCATAACGCTAATTTCAGTTTTAACTTTGGTGTGGAGGGCATCAGCTCTGATCTCGAAATTAAATCGCTCAGAGTAAAAGCACAGAAGAATCTGTTGCTCAGCTTATTGCTATCTAAAGGTGTG
The DNA here is from genome assembly GCF_054923835.1 of Pseudoalteromonas sp. GB56. NCBI lineage: Bacteria > Pseudomonadati > Pseudomonadota > Gammaproteobacteria > Alteromonadales > Pseudoalteromonadaceae > Pseudoalteromonas > Pseudoalteromonas sp. GB56. Next base: position 1,928,356 of record NZ_JBPCHK010000001.1, read on the forward strand.
CCAATGCTCAGCGCTGGCAGTGAGATGGCGCACTCTCAAGGAGGAAACAACAACGCTTATTGCCAAGACAACGCCATCAGTTGGTTATCTTGGAATGATGTGAGTACTTATCACCCATTATCGCTATTTATTAGTGACTTACAGCGTATTAGAAGCGCATTTTCAATCTTTAAATATGATCAGTATGTGCACGATGACGATCCGCGCTTTGACCTTGGCTGGTATCGCCCAGATGGCTCCCCCATGCAAAGTAGCGATTGGCACGATGCAAAATTACATACGTTGATCCACACCATAGTTGATAAACACACAAATAAGCATGTGTGTTTGGTATTGCATCGCGCTAACCAAACTCAAGTCATTGCGCTGCCCAAATTAGAACAGCAAACCTTTAGCCATTGGCATTTGCTGTTAGGCAGTGATGACTCCGTCAATACACATGCAAGCACCGCTCAAGCGCCTTTGCAACCGAGCGACACAATCACACTGACCCCATGCAGTAGTTGGGTGTTTAGTAATGTTCAATGGCACCAAGTAACAGGATAGAAACGATGACCACACGTACTGTATGCCATCCAGTAGATTGGCAAGACGCGCCATTATTGGACACACAAACGCTAGCAGATGATCTAGCAAGACATTTTCACTACACCTTAGGTCGCGATAAAGTTGGGGAATCACAGCATTACCTGTATCAAGCGTTGGCACTGACCATCCGTGACCGTCTGGTAGCGCGCATGCGTCAAACACGAGAATCAAATGCAAACAAACGCTCTGTCGCCTATTTGTCGTTAGAGTTTTTGATCGGCCGTAGTTTAAACAACGCCATCTTAAACTTAGAGATGGAAGCGGAAGTAAAAGAAGCCCTTGCAAATTATTGCGCCGAACTCGAACGTGTTGGCGAAGCAGAACACGATGCCGGACTCGGGAACGGTGGTTTGGGGCGTTTAGCTGCGTGTTTCTTAGATAGCTGCGCGGCGATGGCGTTACCAGTGACAGGTTATGGTATTCGCTATGAATACGGCATGTTCAACCAACGTATCGAAAATGGCTACCAAATTGAACAACCTGATCATTGGCTGCACGAAGGCCATCCTTGGGAGTTGCCAGCACCAGATAAAACAGTGCGGGTTAAATTTTTTGGTCATGTTGATGTGCATAAAGACCCCGCAGGACGTTTGCACCGTGTGTGGGTTGATACCCATGATGTCTTCGCGGTGCCATACGATGTGCCTGTACCTGGGTGTGGCAATGATGTCGTTAACACGCTTCGTTTATGGAAAAGTGAAGCGACCGATGAGTTCGATTTGAGCGAATTTAATGCCGGTGGCTACGCCGAAGCCGTCGCGAAAAAGAATTTGGCAGAGCAAATCTCCATGGTCTTGTATCCGAATGATTCGTCGGAGAATGGTAAAGAGCTGCGTTTACGTCAGCAATACTTCCTGTGTAGTGCATCGTTACAAGACCGAATTAATCGTTGGATTTCGATAAACGGCGAAGATTTTAGTGAGTTCGCTGATTATCACGTGTTCCAACTGAATGATACGCACCCGAGCATCGCTGTAGCGGAGTTAATGCGTTTGCTGGTGGATGAACATCAGCTCGATTGGGACAAAGCGTGGGAAATTACGACTAAAACCATGGCGTACACGAACCATACTTTGCTGCCAGAAGCGCTCGAACGTTGGTCAGTAGCTCTGTTCCAGCGTTTACTGCCGCGTTTGATGGAAATCATCTATGAAATAAACGCTCGCTTTTTAGTCGAAGTGGCAAAGAAGTGGCCTGGATGCAGCGACAAGCAACGCGATTTGTCACTGATAGAAGAGGGTGACTATCCGCAAGTACGCATGGCTTATTTGGCAATTGTGGGGAGTTATTCTGTTAATGGCGTTGCGGCATTACACAGCCAGTTACTACGCGAACAATTATTCAAAGACTTCTATGAACTGTGGCCTGATAAATTTAACAACAAAACCAACGGGGTTACGCCAAGACGTTGGTTAGCGCACTGCAACCCGAAATTAGCTGAGCTGATTAACAGCAAAATTGGCGATCATTGGGTGAAAGACTTTGCCGAGATCAGCCAGTTACGCCGTTATTACGATGATAAGTCCTTACTAAAGGACTGGGCTCAAGTTAAATACGAGAATAAGCAAAAGTTATGCGAATTGGTTGAAAAACAATGTGCCGTAACCTTTGACCCAGAGATGATGTTTGATGTGCAAGTAAAGCGTATACACGAATACAAACGTCAGCTACTCAATATTCTCCACGTGATTCACCTTTATCGTCGTATTTGTGATGGTGATACGCAGGGCATGGTGCCACGTTGTGTGCTCATTGGCGGTAAAGCTGCGCCGGGTTATGACATGGCTAAGCAGATCATCAAACTCATTTGCAACGTCGCACATACCATTAATGACGATCCTAAGGCTCAGCCTTGGTTACGTGTGGCATTTTTGCCCAACTACAACGTGACCGCTATGGAAACGATTTGCCCCGCTGCAGATTTGTCGGAACAAATCTCAACCGCCGGTAAAGAAGCTTCGGGCACGGGCAATATGAAGTTCATGATGAATGGTGCGTTGACGATCGGCACACTCGATGGCGCCAATGTGGAAATGCTCGAAGCGCTTGGCGGAGAACACTTCTTTGTGTTCGGTGCCCAAGTGGACGAAGTTGATGCCATTCGCGCAAATTACGACGCAATGAAAATCATCAACAATGATAAAAACTTAAGCGCGGTGATTGCACTGATTGAAAGCGGTCATTTCAACTTGTGTGAACCTGGCATATTCAATCCAATCGTCAACGTTTTGAAATCAAATTCAGATCCTTGGCTGACGTGTTACGACTTTGCTTCTTATTGCGATGCACAAGAAAAGGTCGCAACAGCCTATCAGGACAAAAATCAATGGACGCAAATGAGCGTGCTGAACACCGCAGCGTCTGGACCATTTTCGAGCGATCGCACTATTGCTCAATACAGCCAAGAAATTTGGCAGCTACAACACACTATGAACAGCCAAGGAGAATAATATGCCAAGTTATGCAAACCGTTACATCAGTACCTTAACGCGTGACACCTACGCGCTGATTTTGGCTGGTGGTCGTGGTTCGAGATTGCATGAATTAACTGATTGGCGGGCAAAGCCAGCGGTCTACTTCGGCGGTAAACACCGTATTATCGACTTCCCGCTATCAAACTGTATTAATTCGGGAATTAGGCGTGTTGGCGTGGCAACCCAATACAAATCACACTCACTGATTCGTCACGTTAACCGTGCTTGGGGTCACTTTAAGAAAGAGCTAGGTGAGTCGGTGGAAATTTTGCCAGCATCTCAGCGTTATGGTGACGATTGGTACTGTGGCACCGCGGATGCAGTATTCCAAAACATGGATATCATCCGTCACGAACTACCGCGTTATGTCATGATTCTGTCCGGTGACCACGTATATCGAATGGACTACGGTGCGTTACTTGCGAAACACGTAGAAACAGGCGCAGATATGACAGTGTGCTGTATCGAAGTTGATACCGACGTTGCTGCTGGCGCGTTCGGCGTTATGACAGTAGATGAAGAGAATCGTGTACGCCGTTTTGACGAAAAGCCAGACCAGCCAAATGAGATCCCCGGAAAGGAAGGGCGTTGCTTAGCATCGATGGGTAATTATGTATTCAATACAGAGTTCCTTTTCGAGCAACTTAAGCGAGACGCACAAACTGAAGGCTCTGGACGCGATTTTGGTCATGACATTATTCCGGCAATTATCGACAAGCATAAAGTGTTTGCGTTCCCGTTCACCGAGCCAAGCCACAACGGCGTCGAAAACTCAGCTGATACACAGCCATATTGGCGAGATGTAGGTACGTTAGATTCATTCTGGGAAGCGAATATGGAGTTGGTATCACCGGAACCAAAACTCGATTTATACGACCCAACATGGCCAATATGGACGTATCAGGAGCAATTACCCCCTGCAAAATTCATTTTTGACGATGAAGATAGACGAGGGATGGCAGTAGACTCTACGGTGTCAGGTGGTTGCATCATCTCTGGTTCGACAGTACGCAAATCTTTGTTGTTCTCGAACGTCTATGTGCACTCATTCTGTGAAATTGAAGAGTCAGTTATTTTGCCTGGTGCGAAGATTCAGCGTAACTGCATTATCAAACGCGCTATTATCGACCGTAGTTGCCAAATACCAGAAGGGTTACACATCGGTGTTGACCATGAACAGGACAGAGCAAACGGCTTCAGAGTTTCGAAAAATGGCATCGTTTTGGTTACGCGTGATATGCTCACAGCGTTAGCAGAGAAAAGATAACCCATTTTAGATGTGAGCGTGATAACAAATGAGTGCAGTATTATTTGTCAGTGCTGAAAGTAGCAGCATTAAAGGCGCGAAAGTAGGTGGAGTGGCAGATGTTGTCGGCGATGTTTCGCTAGCACTTGCCGCTCTGGGTAGCGAAGTGCACGTGGTGTTACCTCACTATCAAAGCCTAGAACTCGAACAACAAACATTGTGCGCGCAGGTCAACGTTAATTTTGCATCCTGTGAATTACGATTAGATGTTGTTCGCGTATTGCAACGTGATGGGGTGACCCATTACGTGATCAGTCACCCTTGGTTAAACAGTGAAAGCGTTTACTTTGATGACACCGATGGCCGTCCTTTCGCGGGTGATGCCAGTAAATTTGCACTGTTTTCGCTAGCAGTGGCCGAAGCGATTTCAACGGGTGTATTTGGTGATTTATCTGTCATTCACTTACATGATTGGCATGCGGCGTCTTTAGCTGTGTTAAGAGCGTATGCGCCACAATATCAAAAGTTACAAGCGATAAAAGCTGTGTACACGGTGCACAATCTTGCGCTACAGGGGACGCGCCCATTTAGTGGTGACGACTCGTCGTTACAACATTGGTACCCTTGGTTGGGTTACGATGGTCAGCGAATTTGTGACAGGCATTTTGCTCATTGCTATAACCCGATGCGCGCAGCACTGCAGTTATGTGACAAAGTGCATGTGGTTTCACCCACTTATGTTGAAGAAGTTATGCAGCCAAGCGATCACCAGCGAGGGTTTATCGGTGGTGAAGGGTTGGAGTTGGACTTGCAGCAAGCCCATCAACAAGGGCGGCTAGTGGGCATCTTAAATGGCTGTGATTATGACAAGTCTTTGCCTGAATATACTTTGGAGTCACTTTGGCAACTTAGTGAGGAAGCGTTAATCCAGTGGTTCAGTGCAAAACCTGTTTTGCAGAGCAATCACTACATTGCTCATCTGCTATCACAAAATTGGCATAAGCAAGACATAAGTCCATGGCTTTGCTCTGTTGGGCGTATTACCCACCAAAAAGTGGCGTTATTAGCCCAGCGTTATCAAGGCAAGCTCGTTATCGACCATATCTTGGAATTACTCAATAAATATGGCAAAACCTTTGTCATGTTGGGCTCGGGAGATGCTCATTACGAACAGTTATTCAATAGGGCGATGGGTAAACATACCAACTTCCTATTTTATAATGGCTTTGCTTTAGAGTTGGGGGATGCAATTTACCAATTAGGTGAATTGTTCTTTATGCCTAGCTCATTCGAGCCTTGTGGTATAAGCCAAATGCTCGCAATGAGAAGTGGTACCGCGTGTTTAGTACATGGTGTTGGCGGCCTTAAAGATACGGTGTTTGATCAACACAATGGCTTTGTTTTTGAAGGCGCCTCAGTGGATGCGCAATTAGAAGCAATGCTGGCTAAATTAGAACAAGCCCTCGTCATGGCTCAAGATGAGCCAGCACAATGGCAACAATTGAGTAATGAGGCTAAGAGCAGCCGTTATACATGGAAAGCTGCTGCCCAAGCGTACATCGAACATCTCTACTCATAAACTACATTACTTTAAAAGAGGTCGACATTGTCATTGTCGGCCTCTGTATCTATGTTGTTTAGCAAGCCGTCATTGAGTAAATCATCAAAAAAGTGCATCTGATCTCGACCATTATTTTTAGCGTAATACAAAGCTTTGTCCGCGTTTTCGAGCACACTGATAGGAAAATCATAGGGGCTAATTTTAGCCATGCCAACGCTCACCGTAAGCTGATCGACGAATGGAAAGGGTGTTGAACGGATATGCTCCATAAAAGTCGTCATTTTTTCTTTAATATCTGCCTGTAGACAGGGTTCAAAGATCATTACAAACTCTTCACCACCGAAACGGAAGATAAGGTCCGACGCGCGAAAGAAGCTGCGCATTTGCTGAGCAAGAATCAGTAACACTTCGTCTCCACAAACATGGCCATAGCTATCATTAACTTGCTTAAAATGATCTATGTCTACCATTGCTAACCAAGAGCAGCTTTCGGGGTGGCGTTTACGCGCATTTTTATCTTTGGCAATTGCCTTTCTACTTAACACCTGCTTTTCAAGTAACTGTTTGAATTTACTTTCAAAAGTTTGCCGATTTAACAGGCCGGTTAGTTTGTCACGCTCATTTTCGTTAAGAATCGTAAGGTAGTTTTCATAGATTCGACAAAACGCATTGAGTAGCACTTGTTGACTCGAATTCAGAGGCTTACTCACAATTTTGATAGCAACTATCGGTTTATCGAAAATGGATATGGGAAGCCAGCGTTGTTCGATACCGTCATTGCTTTGCACCGTGATAATACAGGCAGATTGTAAACAAGAAATAAGTTCGGGCTCGGGTTCCTGAACGAAGCAATTGTCTTCCCATTGATAGCGCTTTTCATCACTAAAATGCAACACCAAGCTGCGCTCAATGATGCGTTGCCCAGAGTCTTGCATATCTTTAAATACGGCAATTTCTTTGCACTGTATGAATTCATGTAACGTAGTAACAAGCGAATATTCTAAGGAGTTTACATCACGCGTCTTAGTGAGTTTAATAACCGAATTAAGTAGATCTTCTTGCATGTACCTCAGCCTTTTCGCGCTAAACACTTAATCAAATATAGCAGTAACTATAATAGTTACAGTGAATTATAGTAGAGATAAGCGTTTGTGCTTTTTGAGTGATCGTTATTTTGTTGGCGAATAGTGTGGAGTCTACATAGGGTAACAGGAGACGTTAAAAAGGTGATAGGGAGGCATAAAAAAACCTGCACTGGGCAGGTTTTTATCAAACTCTTAAAGGTGACTAGCCATTTTCTGAGGCGTATTGCTTACATGCTTCAACGTCCACACATTCGCCATAAAGGTATAAAGAATGGTTTGTCAGTTTAATACCATTGGTATCAGCAATTTCAATTTGACGGCGTTCAATTAAATCATCTTCGAATTCGATAACGCGACCACACTTTAAGCACACGAGGTGGTCGTGGTGCGTTGAACCTGACAATTCAAATACTGATTTACCGCCTTCGAAATGATGGCGCGTTACGATACCGGCATCATCGAATTGGTTCAATACACGATAAACCGTTGCAAGACCGATCTCTTCGCTATTATCAAGCAGGATTTTGTAGACATCTTCAGCACTGATATGTTGGTTATCAGGTGACTGTAGAATCTCTAGTATTTTGATCCGTGGAAGTGTGACCTTCAGGCCTGCTTTTTTAAGCTCTAGATTATGTTCAGTCATTCAACTTGTTCTCAATTATATTTTTTTTTGCACTTCGACGATTACAGTCGAGCGCTCGACGCATTTAAAAATTAAGAATAACGTGCTTAAGTGTCAAGTGTAAAGGCAAGTTACACCTGAGCGCTCAAGTATTAGTCTTCTAGCTCAGAGAGGCACATTTCTTCGTGAATTTGTGCACACCATTGCTTAACGCGTTGCTCAGTTAATTCTGGTTGTCTATCTTCGTCGATACCTAGACCAACAAAGTGATCATCATCAGCGAGACCTTTTGATGCTTCGAAGTCATAACCATCTGTAGACCAGTGACCTACAACAATCGCACCGCGCTCTGTGATGATGTCGTTAACCATACCCATGGCATCAAGGAAATATTCGGCATAATCTTCTTGGTCACCACAACCAAAAATAGCGCAAAGCTTGCCGTCAAAATCGATTTCTTCTAGCTCTGGGAAAAAGTCGTCCCAATCACATTGAGCTTCACCGTAGTACCAAGTTGGGATACCAAACAGTAGCAGGTCAAATTCTGCAATTTCTTCTTTACTGCTTTTTGCAATGTCGTGCACAGCAACCAATTTTTTGCCGAGCTCTTTTTGGATCATTTTCGCAACGTGTTCAGTGTTACCCGTGTCGCTACCAAAAAATATACCTACACTTGCCATGAATAAATAACCTTTTAAGTATCAATAGCCAATCGTTCTTGCAAAATGGTTTCAATCAGCGCACTACGGCTAATATTTTGCGCATCCGCCATATCATTCAACGCCTGATATAACTCTGATGAAACTTTAAATTCTACGCGTTTCAACCCACGCGCTTTGTCACGCTTGAGTTGATTACGCTTATTAACTTTTAACTGTAACTCCCTAGGGAGTGGGTTTGTTTTTGGACGTCCCGGACGTCGCTCAGACTCGAATAAATCGAGTGTAGTTCTATCTAGCTCTGACTTGGCCATGGTTATCCCACACCTGCTCCTTGCCAAAACACCTGAATCAGGCCCTTTGCTATAAAACCGGAGCAACCTAAAAACAACACTAGCCAAACTACATAACGACCAAATTTAGGCACATCGCCTTTTTTCAGTACGTCTTGAATTGCCATGCCGATGAAAAAAAAGATTCCAGCAAGGCCAAAATATAACCCAAGGGTATCGAGTCCAGTGATAAATTGGTCGACCATTTACTGCTACCTATTTGTAAAACGGCGCGTAGTGTAGCACATTAAATCTGAATAATTTAGGCAATAATGTGCTTTTGCACCTCAACATTATAGCCCTGCCAGCGCTATAAAATATTGATATGGATTAACGTGTTAAAAAATCACCGATGGATTTATTAACTGCTGCGGGTTTTTGAGCATGTAGCCAATGACCTGCACCTTGTATAACCTTCGCTTTTGCATTAGGGAACAAAGTAGAAATAACGTCACGATGTTCACTAAGAATATAATCGGAATCAGCGCCTTTAATGAAAAGTGTATCACATAAACAAGAATCATTTACAGTTGGCTGAGCGAGAATATTGCCATATTGTTGACTAAGGACCGGTAGGTTAAATAGCCAAAATAAGGTTCCATCAGCTGATTTTGCCAAACTTTTAGCAAGAAATTGGCGTACTCCAGGTTCATTTATGAATTGGCTCATGATGTCATCAGCTTGACTACGTGACGTGATGTGCGCGGCAGCGACTGCGTTTAGCGCGCTAATTATCGCATCGTGTCGAGCGTGGTAGCTGACTGGCGCGATATCCATAACCACTAACTTATCTACTCTGTCTTGGTGGTGCAGGGCGACTTGCATGGCAATTTTTCCGCCCATTGAATGGCCAACTAAATGGGCTTTTGCTATTCCAAGGTCATCCATCAAGGCGACAATATCTTGAGCCATTACATCGTAATTCATAGTGTCACTGTGAAACGATTTACCATGGTTACGCACATCGACATTGATGACATGAAACATGTCACTCAGTGGCCTGGCAACCACTTTTAAGTTATCAAGTGAGCCAAATAGTCCATGAATCACTATGACTGTTTTCGCTTGAGGAGGTTCAAGACCACTGATTTGATAATTCAATAACATTGATAGCGCCGACATAATCTTATAAAGGTGGCAATTGTGCCCGAGATACGCTGTTTTTGGCAACTGGCGTTAAACACTCAAAAATTTCATCTTTTTACCTGTACCCTTATGTTGTACGCCCTAGCTTATTCAGGTAACTTGGGTATAATTCTGCATTGCATGAAAGACATGGCAGTAACGACAGGAATATCATGAAAAAAATAGAAATAGACGACGAGCTATATCAATACATCGCCAGTAATACGCAAAGCATTGGCGAAAGTGCTTCCACCATCTTACGTCGTTTATTGAATCTGCAAAGTGCAGACGCCTCTGTGTCTGCCCCTGCAAAGGTTGACGAACCTCAACCAGTGCAAGAAGAGTCACAAGAATCTGTACCAGTGTTACAAGAACAGTCAAAGCCCGTACCGCAATCTCAAGGATTCGTTTTCGACATCCTTAATAAAGAAGAATTGGCGATGCAAAAAGGGGTAGTGGGTCGTTTCTTATTTATTCTTGCTGCATTTCACCGTAGTCATAAAAATACCTTTGATAGTGTGTTAAACATTAAAGGCCGTGACCGCCGTTATTTTGCTACAAGCAAAGAAGAGCTTCAGGCAAGTGGTAGCAGTTTAAATCCTAAGAACATTGATGACAGCCCTTATTGGGTAATGACGAACTCTAATACGACGCGCAAGAAAATGATGTTGCACGAGGTAGCTTTAGAGTTGGGTTACTCAAAAGAACAAGCAGAGATTATTCGCGACTATTTATAAGGAGCCATGCATGGCCGTACACCCAAACGCAGGAAAACCAGCACATCAGTCTCAACTTGTGAATATTCCCAAGTTGATGAGTGCGTATTATCTTCATGAACCTGATGTTGAACAAAATCCAGAGCACCGAGTTGCATTCGGTACATCTGGTCACCGTGGGTGTTCTTTAAATACGCAGTTTAACGAATCACATATCCTTGCGATTACTCAGGCCATTTGTGATTACCGTAAACAAAACAATATCTTTGGCCCTTTATTTTTAGGTAAAGATACACATGCTTTATCAGAAGCAGCCTTTAATTCAGCGGTTGAAGTATTGGTTGCGAACGAAGTCCAAGTAATTACCCAAGAAGAGGGCGATTATTCACCCACACCTGTGATAAGCCATGCGGTGGTATCTCATAATCGCGATAATCCCAACGAGCTAGCAGATGGTATTGTGATCACGCCGTCTCACAATCCACCTGAGGATGGCGGTTTCAAATACAATCCACCAAATGGTGGTCCAGCAGACACGGATGTAACCAAATGGATTGAAGACCGTGCCAACAAACTGCTTACTGAAGATTTAGTCGAAGTAGAATTGTTTCCGTATGTCAAAGCGATTCGCTCGGGCTTCATCAAATATGCCGATTTAAAAACACCTTATGTTGTTGATTTAGTTAATGTTGTTGATATGCATGCGATTGCAAAGTCGGGCATTAGCCTCGGTATCGACCCGCTTGGTGGTTCAGGAATCAACTTTTGGCCAGTCATTGCCAAAGAGTATGATTTGAACTTAACCGTGGTGAATGATGAAGTAGACCCGCGTTTTGCCTTTATGCCTTTGGATAAAGACGGCAAAATCCGCATGGACTGTTCTTCGCCTTACGCTATGACCAATCTTATCGGTTTGAAAGACCGTTTTGATATTGGTATTGGCAATGACCCTGATTTTGACCGTCACGGCATTGTTACTAAAGATGGGTTAATGAATCCAAACCATTTCCTTGCGGTGGCGATTGATTACCTAACGACACATCGAGATTGGGGCAAAGACGTCAAAGTGGGTAAAACACTCGTTTCTAGCGCCATTATCGATAAAGTGGTGGCAAGCCACGGCAAAGAACTTGTTGAAGTACCTGTTGGTATGAAGTGGTTTGTAGATGGCCTTGCCGATAACAGTATTTGTTTTGGTGGTGAAGAAAGTGCAGGGGCAACATTCCTACGTATGGATGGCACAACCTGGTGTACTGACAAAGACGGCTTTATCATGGGCCTATTAGCGGCAGAAATATTGGCAGTGACTGGTAAATCACCTTCACAGTACTATCAAGACTTGGTTGCGAAGTTTGGCTCGCCGCTGTATAAGCGCATTGACGCACCGGCCAATGCACAGCAAAAGAACAAGCTTAAAGCACTTAGCGCCGATGACATCACCGCGACAGAACTAGCGGGCGATAAGATTATTGCTAAGCTGACTCATGCACCGGGTAATGGTGCGGCAATTGGCGGTTTAAAGGTTGTTACTGAGAATGGCTGGTTTGCAGCGCGACCTTCAGGCACTGAAGATATTTATAAGATCTATTTTGAGTCATTCAAAGGTGAAACTCACCTAGATGAACTTGAAAAAGCGGCAGTTGAGCTTGTTAATAGCGCCATCGCTTAATGCATTGAATTTATAAAAACCAGTCTGCGGACTGGTTTTTTTCTATCTTTATTTTATTCCTCTTTCGTTTTAACGCTCTCACAAAGGAATTATATGTATTTACAACGTTTAATAGACACTGGTGATTTCCTTTCAATTACCCGAGAAAATGAATTCGATCTGCCTGCAGAGCAGTTCACCCTTGATAATGGCACTATTGTAAAGGTCCTTGACACTGGGGTTATCGAGTTCACGCCCGCACAATTTGGCAATAAAGACTTCGTGTTTTCCAGTGCCGTGCATGGCAATGAGACTGCGCCAATCGAAATATGTGACGAGCTAATCAAAGACATTATCTTAGGTGATATAGAGCTACGACATCGTGTTTTGTTCATCTTTGGCAATCCAAAGTCTATTAATATTGGTGAACGTTTTGTTGATGAAAACCTAAACCGCTTATTCTGTGGTAAACACAGCTTGGGTGGCGTGACTAACCCAGAGCGAGACAGAGCGAAAAATCTAGAACAGTACGTGGAGCAATTCTTTAGCGCGAAAGGACAAGGGCGCTACCGCGCACATTATGATTTGCACACGGCAATTCGTGATTCAAAAAATGAGAAATTCGCTGTTTATCCGTTTTTACACGGTCAACCGCACAAGCGCGAGCAATTGCAGTTCTTGTTGAGCTGCGGTGTGCAAACTGTGTTACTAATGGCTGAGCCAGCATCTACTTTTAGTTATTTTTCTTCTTTTACTTTTGGCGCCGACGCATTCACGATTGAATTAGGTAAGGTACGTCCGTTCGGTGAGAACGATATGACGCGCTTTGCCCAAGCGAAGCAAACATTAACTGCATTGGTCACTCAAGATGACGTTGTTTATCCAGAGCTTAACGAATCAGATGTAGAATTGTTTTCTGTTTATCGCACCATTAACCGCACCAATGAAGACTTCTCATTTACGTTCGCTGACAACGTACCTAACTTCACAGGCTTTTCGAAAGGCGCATTACTAGGGCAAGACGGTGGTGAAGAAATACGCGCTGAAGTTGAAGGTGAAGCAATTATTTTCCCTAATGCTAACGTGGCACTAGGACAGCGTGCGTTGCTCACAGTTACTCCTACCAAACTCACGGATGATTTCATCTGATCCGACCACTTTGCCTCGTAATTGTATTTATTTTCAATAGGTTACGAGGCGTACACGCAACTTGCCACCCCATGGTTATGAATGATGCAATAATTCAGCTATCATTAGTTGAATAAGCCTTTACGTTGACGTAAAGTGGCGGCAGCATAATTTAAGCTAGGCGTGAACTGTAGAAATATTATTCTACAAATGAGCTACAATTGGATTGTTTATTACTTATTCAAGTGTGTTCAAAAAGTAACAATAACAAATCCACGCCCAGCGACATGACAACAAGAGAAGGGAAGGTTATGACTAACCCCAATAATGTTTCGTTGAACATCAGTCACGAACTTGCGTTTATTGATTCGCACGCGCTCAACATTCCAACTTACCGTGTTCTTAACGAACAAGGCGAGTTGGCACAAGGCGCAACATTACCAGAAATTGATAAAACTACCGCACTTAGAATTTACGACACGATGCGTTTTATCCGCGCGTTAGATGAGCGTATGCAAGCTGCACAGCGTCAAGGTCGAGTTAGCTTCTACATGCAATGTCTAGGTGAGGAAGCAGCTGTCACTGCAAGTGCTGCTGCGTTGGATGACGCTGATATGATTATGGCGCAGTACCGTGAACAAGCAGCGCTACGCTATCGCGGTTTTACACTCGAACAATTCATGAATCAGATGTTCTCAAACGAACTCGATTTGGGTAAAGGTCGTCAAATGCCGATTCACTACGGCTCTCGCGAACTGAATTACATGACGATCTCTTCGCCACTAGGTACACAAATTCCTCAGGCAAGTGGTTATGCATATGGCCAGAAGATCAAACACATTGATAAATCGACGGGCGAGCTTGCAAGCACAATCGATAACATCACTATTTGCTACTTCGGTGAAGGCGCTGCGTCAGAAGGTGATTTTCACGCTGGTATGAACATGGCAGCTGTGCATAAATCTCCTGTTATCTTCTTCGCCCGTAATAATGGTTATGCAATTTCAACGCCTGCAGAGGAACAATTTGCTGGTGACGGTATCGCTTCACGTGGTGTGGGTTATGGCATTAAGACCATTCGTGTAGACGGTGGTGATGCGCTTGCTGTATACGCAGCAACAAAAACAGCGCGTGAACATGCTACGACAACGGGTGAGCCAGTGCTTATCGAATCAATTGCATATCGCCTAGGTGCGCACTCTACATCTGACGACCCGAGTGGTTATCGTTCTAAAGATGAAGAAGCAAGCTTCCGTGAAAACTGCCCAGTTCAGCGCTTTCGCAACTGGTTGCTAGCACAAGGCTGGCTAGACGAAAAAGAAGACGAGCAAACAAAGGATAAAATCCGCGAGCAAATTCTTGATGCACTTAAAGTAGCTGAAAAAGTGGCTAAGCCTGCTCTTGAAGAGTTGGTAAGTGACGTATACGACACGCCAATTCCAAGCTTGCAAGCCCAATACGAGCAACTTAAAGAACACATCAAGAAATACCCAGATGCGTATCCGATAACAGCAGGGAGAATCAAATAATGAAAACAATGAACATGCTCCACGCTATTAACTCTGCGTTGGATATCACCATGGCCGAAAATGACCATGCGTGTATCTTCGGTGAAGATGTGGGTTATTTTGGCGGTGTATTCCGCGCAACGTCTGGTCTGCAAGAAAAATACGGTAAGCACCGCGTGTTTAATACACCGCTAACTGAACAAGGTATTGCTGGTTTCGCTAACGGCCTTGCCGCGTTTGGTGCACCAGCGATTGCAGAAATTCAATTTGCTGATTATATCTTCCCGGCATTTGACCAAATCGTGAATGAATCTGCCAAGTTCCGTTACCGCAGTGGTAATGAGTTCAACGTGGGTAACTTGACCATTCGTACACCATATGGTGGCGGTATTGCCGGTGGTTTGTACCACTCGCAATCTCCAGAAGCGTACTTTGCCCATACCCCTGGTCTGAAAATTGTTGTACCACGCGATCCGTATCAAGCAAAAGGCTTGTTGCGCGCGGCGATTAAAGACGATAACCCAGTGATATTCTTTGAACCTAAGCGTTTATACCGTGCATCTGTAGGCGAAGTACCAGAAGAAGATTACACAATCGAATTGGGTAAAGCTGAAGTTGTACAAGAAGGTAAAGACATTACTGTGCTTGCTTGGGGTGCACAGATGGAAATTATCAGTGCGGCCGCTGAAAAAGCTAAAGAACAGGGCATTAGTGTTGAATTAATTGACCTGCGTAGCATTTTGCCATGGGACGTTGAAACCGTAGCCCAATCTGTGAAGAAAACAGGCCGCTTGGTAGTGAGCCATGAAGCGCCTATTACTAATGGATTTGGTGCTGAGATTGTAGCGACGATTCAGCAAGAATGTTTCTTGCACCTAGAAGCACCAATAGCACGTGTGTGTGGTCTGGATACGCCTTATCCGCTTGCACTAGAAAAAGAATACATCCCTGATGCCTTGAAAGTATTTGAGGCCATCAAGAACGCAGTTGAGTTTTAAGGGGCACGAACATGGCTAAAGATTTTATTTTACCCGATATCGGTGAAGGCATCGTTGAGTGCGAAGTGGTTGAATGGCTTGTTGCTGTTGGCGATGAGGTCAAAGAAGACCAGCCAATCTGTGATGTAATGACAGACAAAGCACTGGTTCAGATCCCAGCGGTACACAATGGTGTGATCACCGAGCTTTACTACGCTAAAGGTGATATTGCCAAAGTTCACGCACCCTTGTTTGCTATGGATGTGGAAGGCGAAGCTCCCACTGCAAATGTGTCTGCAACAGCCGCAAAAGAACCCATTCCTGCACAAGCAGCAGCAACAGGTTCAGCATTAGAGGACTTTATTTTACCCGACATCGGTGAAGGGATTGTTGAGTGTGAAATCGTCGAATGGCTTGTAGCTGAGGGCGATGACATCAAAGAAGACCAGCCAGTTTGCGACGTAATGACTGACAAGGCGTTAGTGCAAATTCCTGCGAAGTACGATGGTAAAGTGATAAAACTTTACTATCAAAAGGGTGATATCGCTAAAGTACACAGTCCGTTGTTTCAAATGGAAATTGCAGGCTCTGGTGTAAGTGCGAGTGCGGCTGCGACTGCGGACAACGCAACAGAAGTACAATCAGCGGCACCAGCGAATGCAGATAAGCCATCGAGCGAACCTGTAGCGCAAGGTAAGGCACTCGCATCGCCAGCGGTGCGTCGTCGCGCTCGTGAACTTGATATCGATATTAGCACTGTCCCTGGCAGTGGCAAAAACGGTCGTGTATTTAAAGAAGATATTGAAAAATTCGTTGCTCATAAAGGCGCGACAACAAGTGCACCTCCTGCAACCGGTAATACATCTGTGGCACCATCAGCACCAGTAAGCGGTGGTACGCGCGTTGAGCCTATCAAGGGTATGAAAGCGGCCATGGCAAAACAAATGGTAGCATCGGTTTCAACTATTCCGCATTTCACATACAGCGATGAAATCGATTTGACTGACCTTATTGCACTGCGTGGCTCGATGAAGGAGCAGTACAAGCAGCAAGGTGTGAAGTTGACGATGATGCCGTTTTTCATCAAGGCACTGTCACTGGCAATCAAAGAATTCCCTGTGCTTAACTCACAGGTGAATGATGAGTGCACAGAGTTGACATATTTTGACGACCACAACATTGGCATGGCTGTAGACTCAAAACTTGGCCTACTTGTACCAAACGTGAAGCAGGTGCAAAACAAGTCAATCGTTGAAGTGGCAAACGAAGTATCGCGTTTGACTGATAGCGCGCGCGAAGGGCGCGTGTCACCCGCAGATTTAAAATCGGGCACTATCTCAATTTCCAACATTGGTGCAATCGGCGGTACCACAGCAACGCCTATTATTAATAAGCCTGAAGTGGCTATTGTTGCTTTAGGTAAAGTGCAACAATTACCGCGCTTTAACGCCAAGGGCGAAGTTGAAGCACGTGCGATTATGCAAGTAAGTTGGTCTGGTGACCACCGTGTAATTGACGGTGGCACTATCGCACGCTTCAATAACTTGTGGAAAGATTACTTAGAACAGCCTACAAAAATGTTGATGGCGATGAGTTGATCTGGTCAAACCAGTTGTTTCTAATATGAAAAAACCAGCTTGGGCTGGTTTTTTTTATACAGGGATTGAATTATCATCAGTTAAGCCTTTGTTCATAAGGCAGAAACGGCAAACTCTCATTCGCCAATTGGAATTAACAATAATCAAATAGGATTTACTATGGAATACTTTACAGATGCGCTAAAGCGATACGCTGATTTTACTGGCCGTACTCGCCGCAAAGGCTACTGGATGTTCATTCTTTTTTATCTAATCTTTGCTATCGTTGCGACTGTTATCGATATGGTACTGGGCACAATGTTCGTTGGCACAATCTACTCGCTAGCACTATTTATCCCTAGTTTAGCGATTGGCGCACGCCGTCTTCACGATACTGGCCGTTCAGGTTGGTGGCAGTTACTGTACTTCTTACCGCTTATTGGTTTCATTGTACTAATTATCTTCTTTGTACAAGATAGCCAAGACGGTGACAACGACCACGGTCCGAACCCTAAAGAATTAGGTAGCGAAGCAGCAGCTGCATAAGAGCGGTTAATGCATTGAAAAAGGCTCGATTATTCGGGCCTTTTTTGTGCCTAATAAATCAGAGTGAAGATATAAAATATGCTAACTAATTCATTAAATTACTGTATTTTATCTTTCCCATGCAACTGGACATACTTTTTTCAAAATGAAGCAAGATTGAAGCGAAAGGCGAGCGCAGGTCTTTTTGAATTATTGGCAATAAGAGTAGGGTAAATGCAGTGTGGCCCGACTCAAAATTAGGCCACACTGTAGTTTTGAACCAACGACTAAATAATATTATTTAAATCTTTGGAACTCAGCGTTAGGGTACCATTGTGGCCACTGAGCTTGTTCGGAAATATCAAAACCGACTTTATAGAACAATTGTAAATCTTGAACTGCACCTGATAGGTCCCACTCATCGCGGTAGCGATCGCACGGTTGATGGTAACAACCACGCAATACGAGGCTCATACGTTTGCGATACTGCTCGGTTTCTTCGTTTCGCGCTTCACTGCCGCCACCTGCGTACATTGCAGGCACACCCATGTTCGCAAATGCAAAGTGATCTGAGCGGTAGTAACCACCTGAGCTTGGTTTAGGGTCACCCGACACTACACGGTCCTGCAATTTAGCTGCTTCTGCAAGCATGTTATCGAGTTCAGATTTACCCATACCCACAACACTGATGTCTTTTACTTTACCTAGCAGGTTTAAGCTATCCATGTTGATGTTCGCAACGGTTTTTTCTTGTGCAATAACAGGGTTTGCTGCGTAGTATTTTGCTCCGAGTAAACCTTGTTCCTCAGCAGTTACCGCTAGGAATGTCATGGAACGATCAGGGTTGCGTGGCAGTTTTGTGAATGCTTCTGCCACTTCAATCAAACCTGCAGTACCGGTCGCGTTATCATGCGCGCCGTTATAGATTTGATCACCTTTACGCGTTTTATCAGTACCAAGGTGATCCCAGTGTGCAGAGTAGATAATGTGCTCATCTGGTTTCACACTGCCCGGAAGAGTGGCGATAAAGTTGTTAGACACAGATTTCTTAATTTCACTTGTGACTTCGACACTGGCTGTTAAATCGCCCATATCAACATGATATGCACCTTCAGCTGCGCGAGCTTTAGCAGCGTCAAAATCTAGACCTGCTTTAGTAAATAGCTCTTTAGCCACGTCTACAGTTACCCAGCCTTCTACCGCTACACGGTCCATGTTGTTATTCTCTTTTTGGAAGCCAAACTGAGGGCCACTCCACGAGTTTTCGACGACAGACCAAGGGTAAGATGCAGGCGCAGTTTCATGCACTATGATAGCGCCTGCTGCACCTTGGCGGCTCGCCTCTTCGTATTTGTATGTCCATCGGCCATAGTAGGTCATGGCATCGCCAGTAAATAGGTCTGGGTTCTTGGTGGCAAAACCTGGGTCATTAACGAGCATCACCACGGTTTTACCCTTAACGTCCAAGCCTTCGTAATCGTTCCAGTTATACTCAGGTGCGTTCACACCGTAACCTACGAACACAAGTTCGGAATCTTTAATGCTTTCTTTTGCGCTAATACGGCTGGTGCCCATTACCATATCTTTTTTGTATTGGTATTGTTTTCCACCGATTTCTAGCGTCATATTTGGGTCAGCTTCAATGGATACCAAAGGTACTTCTTGTAAGAAGCTATCACCGTTACCTGGCTCAAAACCAAGGGCTTTAAATTGCTCTGTTAAATAAGCTAGCGTTAACTCTTCGCCTTTTGATGAAGGTGCGCGGCCGCCAAATTCATCAGAAGCAAGCGTTTTAATGTGCTCGGCAAGTTCGCCAGCATTAATGCTGTCCCAGCCGGTCATTACGTCGTCATTTGTTATTTTTGTGCTTGCACAGCCGGCTAAAATGCCTGCGCTGAGAAGCGTAAGAGGGAAATAGCGCTTCATAATTTTTCATTTCATTGCTTGAAAGAGTGAACCAGTATAAGGATAGCAATGAAATTTCACCAGTTTTTGCGCTAAACTACGCAAAATTTACGGCTAATACTAACAAGAATGAAACGTTTTACCCCCTTTGAAAACTGGCAGTCTTATTGTTTGCGAACGGGCGCATTTGCAGATTTAAATGCGTTGTTTTCAATTGCTGATTACAGTAATTGGCCGACGCTTGAGGATCTCAATAACCACCAGATCACTAATGTTAATGGCCATGCTATTGAATTCATTGATAATAGTGAGTTCGAGGCGGACGGGCGCTATTATGAAACATTTATTTTTGAGACAGGGAAGGTGCCTACGCGCTTTGAAAATTGGCACGACTTGTTCGGTGCTTATATCTGGCAATTATTTCCAAAAACCAAGGCGCTGTTGAATCAGTTGCATATCGATGAAATGGCAAAACAGCCTTGCAACCAACGCAGCAAAAAGCGAAATGCGTTAACCCTGTTCGATGAATGTGCTGTTGTACTAGCTGTGACGGATGAAGATTGGATAGCACCTTTTCGCTCACACGCGTGGCAAGAAGTGTTTGTTGAGCGCCGAGCACATTGGCATAAATCAATCCGTGCTTACACATTTGGTCATGCCAATTATGAGATGCTCACACAGCCTTTTATTGGGTTAACCGGTAAGGCGCTGTTTCTAAAAGTGCCCGCTGATATATTTTGTAAAGATTTACGTGCCCAATACGACTACCTAGATGAACGTCTGTATGAGATGATAGCTGTACAGGATGTGTTAGCTGATAACTCGGCGTTATCGCCGTTACCGCTTTTGGGTGTACCAGGCTGGTTTGATGGCAATCTAAACCCAGAATTTTATGCCAACACGGACTACTTTAGGCCAAAACGAAGGAAGAATAATAATGATAAGAGTGAACGGGCTTAAGAAGAAGTTCAAGCTCACCAAAGATCATAAAAAAGGGGTGTCGGAAGCTCAGCAAGACCCGCGTGAAGACAAAGACTATTTCCACTCGGTGCGCGATGTGGGCTTTCATTGCGAACAAGGTGAAGTTCTTGGGTTGTTAGGGCCAAATGGTGCCGGTAAAACCACTACTTTACGAATGCTATCTACGGCACTAAAACCTGATGTAGGCAGCATTGAAGTTGGCGGTGTGGATTTGGTCAAAAAACCATTGGCAGGTCGCAAGGCTATAGGGTTTTTGTCTGGTTCTACAGGTTTATATGGACGCCTCACTGCTAAAGAAAACGTCGAGTATTTTGCCAAGCTGCATGGAATGAAAGGCGAAGAACTCAAACAACGTTGTGACGAGTTGTTCACCATGCTTGATATGCATAGCTTTCTAGATAAGCGTGCCGATAACTTGTCTACCGGCATGAAGCAGAAGACTAATATCGCTCGTGCAGTGGTTCACAAGCCGAAGGTGGTGATACTCGACGAACCCACGACAGGTCTCGATATTATGACCACGCAAACGGTAATCAACTTTATCAAAAGTCTAAAAGAGCAAGGTACACCCGTGGTGTTCTCTACTCACCACCTTGATGAAGTGGCACTGTTGTGTGACCGCGTCTGTGTCATTGACCAAGGGATCAGTTGCTTCGATGGCACACTCGATGCGTTTAAAGAGCAAGGACAAAGCCAAGAGTTGAACCAGGCATTTTTGAATATTCTTGAGGGACAGCGTCATGTTTGAAGTATTTTTAAAAGAAATTAAAGAACTACTACGCGACAAGAAAACACTCATGTTTGTTGTGGCGCTGCCATTACTTATTTTCCCTGTTATTTTTGCTTTAGTCGGCTTTTTGGCATCGAAAGCAGCGATTGAAGCTGAACAAAAAGTGCACACTTATGCCATCGTTAATGCCCAATACGCTGAACCGTTTTCAAAAGAAGTATTCTTCCATAAGAGTTTTAAGTCGCTAGAAAAAGAGCACACTTACACCAGTGTGGAGGATTTAAAAGCAGCGGTGGAAGCAGGCGATATTGATGTGGGTATATTCATTCCACGTGATGCTAAAGACGCGTTGGATAGTGGTGAGCAAAGTAAGTGGCAAATCATTTTCAATGATGCGCAAACGATCAATTTCTTGTTTACCAACCTCAAAGAAGTGGCTGATAAATACGCACAGCAATTGCAAAGTGCCAAACTCATTGAGCTGGGTGTCAGTGCAGATGCGCAAAAGGCGCTGTTGCAACCCATTGCACTTGAAAAAGTAAACACCGCAGACCAACGAGAGAATCTAGGTGAAAAAATAGGCGCCTATATTCCGTATCTATTGTTACCTTTAGTGCTTACGGGCGCTATGTATCCAGCGATTGATTTAGGAGCGGGAGAGAAGGAAAGAGGCACTTTAGAAACGCTGTTACTGACGCCTTTATCTCGTACTCAAGTGGTGTTAGGTAAGTTTCTAACCGTCTTTTGCAGCGGCATTACCAGTGCCATGGTGACGGTGCTGAGTTTTGGACTGTGGATCACCTTAGCGGGGCAATTCATTGAGCTAGATATGCTCAAAGAAGCATTTGGCACGGTTATGGTCACTGACTTATTGCTGATTTTGTTGCTCCTGATCCCTGTCGCAGCTATCTTTGGCTCATTGGCGCTGACGATATCTATTTACGCTCGCAGTTTTAAAGAAGCACAGAACTACATGTCGCCGCTGTCGTTTTTGGTATTTATACCTATTATCGTGGCCATTATGCCGAACATGGAATTGACGGCAAAAACCGCCTTAATCCCAATTACGAATATTTGTTTGGCAATAAAAGAGAATCATCAAAGGGACTGTGGATATGGGCTTAGTAGGTTTAATATTTGCGGCTACCGTGGTGCTTGCAGGCGCATTACTAGCGTTTTGTACATACTGGTTTAACCGCGAAGAAGTGCTATTTAGATAATTAATAATGAGCGGGCCAGTGCGGCTCGCTCAGAGTTTTGCGAGTGTAGAACAATACAATGCTAGCTTCGGCTATGGATTGAACTATTAATGACTAATAAATTGTACAACGCTCAAATAATTCCTAGTCACTAGGTGACTTGTTGATTCAAGGTCAAATTACAATCTCCCTTCAGTGACTTAACACCATTCAAGCCAAAGCTATCGCAAAGAGCAATATTGAACATCCTCGTTATAACCTGCCCAGAATAATATGCGTTGGAAAAACATACAAATTAATAGGTTGTCATAGTTTCGTAGGGATTAAGCCAACGAATAATGAGCATTTGCTTGCTACGCAGGAACCTCTTCACTGTTAATAAAAACTCTGGTATCGGCTGCACTCAACCAAAGCAACGATGCAGAGTTAAAGTGACTCACTCTATCGGGATGCAGAGAGTCCTGTCGTCGGTAGGTATCACTTGGCACAACGGCGATTTAAGTGAATAGGACCTTAGCAATTTTAACGCCGAGTGTACCCATAACATACTAAATTATATAGTTTTTCTTTATTTTATTGTTTTTTATACAGTATAGTGAACTGATACCTATTTATTAGGTTAGAAATAAAATCAATAATTTAATCAGTATGAAGGACGAGGGAAGTGAAGGGGAAAGTTTTAGATTTTAATTCCGGGCAAGGTGTTATCAGTTGCGATGAGGGAAACCGCTATAGTTTTTCATTCGATAATTGGAAAAGCAGTGTATCACCTGCAGCAGGAATGGCGGTCGATTTCGTAGCAAGCGACAACACAGCTGCGGATATTTATCATTCGGAGCCCATCGCTGCGCAACAACGCTCCGTTGCTCCAAAACAAGCTCAAACATCAGTCTTGGCAATAGTGAGTCTCGTATTAGGGGTTCTCGGTATATTCTTTTTCGGCTCAATTGCGGCTGTTATTTGCGGACACATTGCACGCTCACAAATTAGAAAGAGTAATGGCAATCAGACGGGTGATGGTTTGGCATTAGCCGGATTAATCTTGGGCTATTTGAGCATCGCATTTTGGGGATTGTGGCTCATATTTGTTGGTGGTCTAGCGATGCTGGGAAGCTATTAATCGCACATCCTACTTGTAGCGTAGGCTGTGTTATCGCAGCCTACGCTTTACATATAAAGTTAGGTTAGTAGGCTATACAGCAAGGCAGATACAGCCAGTGCACCCACCAATAAAATAAAGTAGGTGCTCAATTTACCGCGATACTGTTTCATACTCTCTACCTTATAAACGGCAATCATTGGCATAATAAACAGAATCATCGCAATGATAGGGCCTGATATCGCTTCCATCATTCCTAAGATACTCGGGTTGTAAACCGCACATACCCAGATAGCGATAAACATCAACGCCACACCTAATTTATCCGCTTTTTTATGCGTCAGGTTTGAGTGTTTTACCACTAAGCCATTAAAGCTTTCACGAGCACCTAGGAAATGACCAAAGAAGGATGACGTAATGGCAACAAATGCCACTAACGGCCCGACATAGGCAAGTATTGGATTGTTATAAGTGTTAGCAAGATAAGAAAGCACCGAAATGTTTGCATCCTTAGCCGCTTGTAATTGCTCAGCACTGAGGGCGAACACGCAAGAGAATACAAACAGCAACACGAATGTGATTAACATAATGGCTGTGTATTTCAAAATTGCATCTGCCTTAGGACGTGCTTGTTCGCCATAGTGACGGCGCTGGGCATTGGCAAAGCTTGATATTGCCGCTGCATGACTAAACGAAAATACAATAACCGGCACTGCGAGCCATAGGTTTATGGCAAAATCGGGTAAAGCAATAAGTTCCGTACTTGGTATCTGCCAGTTCGGGATCAAGTATAAAGATAGCGCGAATAGAACAGTGACCAAAGGGTATACCAAGAAAGCGAACGCACGTAGCATGAGTTTTTCACCGCCTAGCATCACGCCTACCATTGCCGCGACTAACACGCAGAGAGAACAATACGCGAAGGCTGTGCGAAACCCAGCTGATTAACAATGAAATCGTTTACTGTATTGGTGAGGCCAACACCATAAATAAGCAAGATAGGGAAAATCGATAGAAAATAAAGAAGTGAGATAAGGCGTCCGGCACCTTGGCCAAAGTGTTCTTGAACCACATCGGTGAAGTCACTGTCGCTTTGTTTTGATGACAAGACAAAGCGTGCTAAACCTCGGTGTGCTGGATAGGTCATTGGGAAGGCTGCCAAGGCCATAATGATTAATGGCCAAAATCCGCCAAGACCAACGTTGATGGGCAAAAATAAAATACCTGCACCCACGGCGGTGCCGAATAAACTTAAAACCCATTGGGTGTCATGGCGATTCCATGAACTGATCGCTGCCGATGAAGTGGCGGTCAGCGTGTCGTGAGAGGAGCTCATATACTACTACCTGAAAACTGCATAAATTTCGGCGTAATAATACCTAATTTGCCAAACTAATTCATAGTTATGCGTGATTACGTGTATTTATATGTAATCATCGGAGGAGTTGCTGAATAATATATATACATAAAAACGAAAAAGGCCCCAAAAACGTGGGGCCTACAAAATTAGCGTTTAATTTCTCGATTACACTTTTTGTTCCGCAGGTTGCTCACTCAAAGTGGCTTCTGAGTCTTCATTGTCATCTGAGCGTCCAGCGCGCTCCCAATATTTAGCTTTGAAGTTGAGCAAAACTAAGACTATTCCCACACCGATACTGAATAATGCGATCTGCATATAAAGACCTGGTATCTCTTGCACATTTTCTGGGTCAAAGCTTCCAGCTAACAATCCTGAGATGATATTACCGATAGAGTAAGTTAAAACGAATACGCCCATCATCTGACCAACATAGCGAGCAGGAGACAAGCGGCTTACGGCACTAAGCGCAACTGGGCTTAAACAAAGTTCACCGACCGTATGCAGGAAGTAGGTAGTGATTAACCAATAAGGTGCTACTTTGAGACCATCTGCAGCGTACTGTGCAGCAAAAAACATGACTAAGAAACCTGTGGCCATGATGATAAGGCCTATTGCACATTTCACACTGTATGAAGGAGTGATGAGACGCTTTGCTAGGTTGATCCACAATGCAGCGAAAAAGGGTGAAAGGATGATGATAAAAAACGCATTTGCAGATTGGAACCAAGCAGTTGGTATTTCAAATGAGCCTAACATTCTATCGGTATAGTCCCGAGCGAATAAATTTAACGACGAGCCTGCTTGCTCAAATCCAGACCAAAAACAAGCTGACGCAACACACACCAAGAACAGTGCCCACATTCGCTTTTTCTCTGCATCATTAAGTTCACCCATGAAGTAGATGTAGCCGAAATATACAAAGAAAGTAACCGTGAATACGACAGCGACTGACCCT
This sequence comes from Pseudoalteromonas sp. GB56, assembly GCF_054923835.1. Classification (NCBI taxonomy): domain Bacteria; kingdom Pseudomonadati; phylum Pseudomonadota; class Gammaproteobacteria; order Alteromonadales; family Pseudoalteromonadaceae; genus Pseudoalteromonas; species Pseudoalteromonas sp. GB56. The sequence continues at coordinate 1,954,359 of NZ_JBPCHK010000001.1, forward strand.
GCCAAGGCGACAGGGTTTATTACGAACCAGCCCTGATACGCTCCGATAACCGTCAGTGTTACCCCCGTGATAAATGCAGCGATAAGCGTCCAAGTTATTGATTTACCTTTATCTGATAAAGGATTTGCTGGTTTATCATTGATGCCAGCAATATTGCTTTGGGTCATGCGGTACTGGACAAGGCCTAGCGCCATGCCAACAGCTGCAGCACCGAATGCCCAGTGCCAACCGACATTTTCCATAAAGTAACCACAGATCATGTAACCAATGACTGAACCTAGGTTGATACCCATGTAATAGATGGCATAGCCGCTATCACGACGCTCGTCCTCAGATGAATAGAGCTGACCGACCAATGCGCTGATATTTGGCTTTAATAAACCGGTACCCGTGGCAACGAAAATTAAGCCGATAAAGAATGAACTTGGATGAGGAATGGCGAGAATTATGTGTCCGCACATAATAATGATACCACCGTACCACACCGTTTTCTGACCCCCGAAGAGGCGATCAGAAAGCCACCCTCCAGGTAGCCCGAGGAAATAAACAGCACCGGTATATAAACCATAAATAGCTGCAGCAGAAGCAACGGTAAAGGCCAGCCCTTGCTCTTGCAATGAGGCTGTCATAAATAGCACCAACATGGCGCGCATACCGTAGTAACTCATGCGCTCCCACATTTCTGTAAAAAATAGGGTAGATAATCCCTTAGGATGGCCGAAAAAAGCCGTATCTAGATTAGATTTTGCGGCATTTTGCTCATCAGACATAGATTCACTTCCATTATTGTCGTTATAGTGAGCAATTATTAGTACGTGAAATGTGCGTCAGATGCAACCTTGAGTCGCTGGGTTGCACCTTTGCAGCGTTAAATTTAGGCAGCGTTATCCTTTATATGACGCAAGTTGTTCGTTGCAAGCACATGTTGGGTATCGGACCAATGCAGCAGCTCCATTCTACCGTCTTTGTTCTCAACAAGAGCGGTGCAATTTTCTATCCAATCGCCATCGTTACAGTAGACAATGCCGTCGCACACGCGTAATTGCGGTTGATGGATATGTCCACACACTATGCCATCATATCCGCGCTTTTTTGCTTCATGTATAGCAGCATTTTCAAAGGCTAAAATTGCTTCCTGTGCTTTGTGCACGCGTGCTTTTATCCAGGACGCTAGGGACCAATATCGGCCACCATATAAACGTCTAGCACGATTGTGCCAACGGTTTAAAAACAATAAAAAATCGTATGCGGTATCGCCAATCACACTGATCAATTTGCTGTATCGTGTAGCGGAGTCGAAATCGTCACCATGGAGTATCAAGAAGCGTTTATCTTCAGTGGTGATATGCTCAAATTGACGGTGCACTTCCACACCCATAAGCGTATCTTGGTCGTATCGGCGCAATGTTTCGTCATGATTGCCAGGGACGTAGATTACTCGGGTGCCTTGTTCTACTTTTTCTTTAAGCGCTTCGAGTACTTGATAATGGCTAGGGTGCCAATAAAAGCGACGCTTCATTGACCATAAATCGACGATATCGCCGACTAAATAAAGCGTTTCGCACTTTATGCTGTTTAAGAAGTCTAATAAGTACGCGGCTTTACAGTCTTTATATCCTAAGTGAACGTCTGATATAAAAACTGCGCGGTAAAAGGTGGTGTTGCTGTTTTGCATGTTCAGTAATCCCCAGAGTAATAATGAAAAGGCTAGGGAGATGTAATGACAGGAAGAAGTCTAAAAAAAGAACAATCAATGACAGTTAAATACTCTGCTATTGTGCTGTCGACTTTATTACTCTTTGGGTGTCAGACCCAGATGGATGATGGTCATAACGATGATGCTCATAACATTGTTGGAGTCGATTTGCTAAACCAAACCAACAGCACGTTAACTGAGGTTAAGTTGCAGGTTGTTGGCCATGGAGGCCAAGTCAGTTGTAATCACATTGAAGCGGCATCTCAATGTGGCACTGGTTTTCCGGTGAAAAATTACAATAGTGAAGCGTTGCAACTAAGCTACCGTCAAAGTAATGAGCCCATAAGCCATTTGTTTACACTTAAGGTGCCGCAAGAGGGCGGTCATAGATACAGAGTGTCCATCCTTATTAAAGAGGGGAAACCAGACGTATCGGTGAATAAAGCAATGTCCCCATAAAGGGGCGGTTCAGTTTGTGTTGGTTAAAACAGTGATGGTGAAACCAAGCAAGCAGAAGTTGAATGAGTAATACCAATTCTGTTGAGTGTATGACCACAGACAGCGCTGGATAAATCATCGGATATCAAAGTGCGAATTTACACAGGTAGTTATTCTACAGAGTAAAATTTCAACACTGTGAAAGTGATATTTATCCTGAAAGAAAGAATAGCTGATTGAATGAATTGGTATAAGATGCAGGAGGCGCTTATGCGTATAATCGTAATAGTATTGTGTGTATTTGGTTTACTAGCATGCCAAGATCAAAGTGAAGAAACGGTCATTCAACAGGACGTTGATATGCAGAATCCAGCTTTAGCATTTTGTGTTCAGCATGGTGGAAAAGTCGTAACTGAAGGCAGTGCTTTAACGGAGACGTACTTTTGTGAGCTGGAAAATGGCTCGAGAGTCGACGTGTGGGAGTTCTACCGTGACTATCAATAATGGTTCCAGAATCTAAATAAAAAGCCAGTCATCTAGGACTGGCTTTTTTATCTGTTGCTTGTGGCGTGTTACGCGTTCTGAAGTTGCTCAACGATTGCAGCAACCGCTGAATCGATGTTTAGCATTAGTTTTTCACCTGTGCGGCGGTTCTTAAGTTCAACTTCGTTGTTATCTAGGTTACGCTCACCAATAACAAGTGTGTACGGCACACCTAATAATTCCATATCGTTGAACATAACGCCCGGGCGTTCTTTACGATCATCGAACAACACATCAACACCCGCACTTTGAAGTTCACCATAGATGCGCTCAGCGATATCTGGAATACGGTGTGACTTGTGCATATTCATAGGCACAATGGCTACTTCAAACGGCGCAATATTTTTTGGCCAGATGATGCCGTACTTGTCATTATTTTGCTCAATTGCAGCAGCAACCACACGTGAGACACCAATACCGTAACAACCCATTGTCATCACTTGGTTCTTACCATCTTCACCTAGAACACCAGCGTTCATCGCTTGCGAGTATTTTGTCCCGAGTTGGAAAATATGACCCACTTCAATACCACGCTTAATGCTGAGCGTACCTTTACCGCAAGGGCTTGGGTCGCCTTCAACAACATTACGGATATCTTCTACTTGGTAACCTGTCACATCACGGTCCCAGTTGATACCGCTGTAATGAACGTCATCGGTGTTTGCACCTGCAACGAAATCAGCAAGGACTGCAGCACTGCGGTCAACGATGATCGGCACAGTAAGACCTACAGGACCAAGTGAGCCTGGTCGTGCACCCACAACCGCAACGATGTGTTCTTCTTTTGCCATTTCAAGTGGTGAGAATACACCTGGTAGCTTTTCAGCCTTTAATTCGTTCAACTCATGATCACCGCGAAGAACAAGGGCAACGAGACCACGCTCACCTTGCTCATTTTCTTCTCCGTATACAAACAGTGTTTTCACACCACGGTGTGGTTTAACACCATAATGCTCTTTGAGTTCAGCAATTGTTTTTGCCTTTGGCGTGTCAAACTTTTGTAGCTCTTTGCTAGGGGCAGGGCGTGCTTCATTTGGTGCAATAGCCTCTGCTTTTTCGATGTTTGCTGCGTAATCACTGCCATCACTGAACGCGATAGCATCCTCACCTGACTCAGCTAATACGTGGAATTCATGTGAGAAACTACCACCGATTGAACCTGTGTCGGCAAGCACTGGACGATAATCTAGACCTAAACGGTCAAAGATATTGCAGTAGGCTTGGTGCAATTTTTCATAGGTCTGCGCTAAACATTCTTCAGTTAAGTGGAATGAATACGCATCTTTCATCGTGAATTCACGAGAACGCATGATACCAAAGCGTGGACGGATTTCGTCGCGCACTTTCGTTTGAATTTGGTACAAAGTGATAGGTAATTGCTTGTAGCTACTTACTTCACGGCGAATACAATCAGTGATCACTTCTTCGTGCGTTGGCCCTAGTGCAAACGGACGCTTGTGTCTGTCTTCAATGCGCAGTAGTTCTGGGCCATATTGTTCCCAACGGCCAGATTCTTGCCATAATTCGGCAGGCTGGATGATGGGCATCAACATTTCAATCGCACCAGCTTTGTTCATTTCTTCACGAACAATGTTTTCGACTTTTTTTAGTACTTTTACACCGCTTGGAAGCCAAGTGTATAGGCCTGAGGCCAATTTGCGGATCATGCCGGCACGTAGCATAAGCTGGTGGCTGACTACCTCGGCATCTGAAGGTGTTTCTTTCAGGGTCGCAAGTAAATACTGACTGGTACGCATGAAGGTTCCGTTTTGTTATTAGTTAATCAAAAATATTGGCGCTAGTTTAGCAGTGCAGCGAGCGTCGGCAAAGCGCTAAAGCGCAGTAATTTGTTCAACGTGATTATGCTCGCCTTCTACAGACCAACGAATGTTGAAGTCATACAAGGTCATGCCATAAGACTGAACACCGTCTTTGTTCTTTTTGTAGGCCGGACGGGGGTCTTGTTGCAGTACTTGGGTGATAAATCTGTGCAGGTCCAATTGTGGATCTGTCTTAGCAATAAACGCTAATGCTGATTCGGAGAAACTCACCGTCATTTGTGTTTGTGGTCGAGTATCAGCAAACCCAGCGGATGCGTGCGTCATTGCATCTGAGTAGGGGAGATACGGCTTAATATCGAGTACCGGTGTGCCATCGAGCAGGTCTACACCGCCTAAATGCAAGACGACTTTTTGGCCCTTGCATTGCACACCTTGTAATTCAACGGCGCTCATGCCAATTGCATTAGGCCTGAATGTTGCGCGAGTAGCAAACACGCCTTTACGCGCATTGCCGCCGAGGCGTGGTGGACGAACAAGCGCTGAATAGCCTTTATCTGCCGTTTCATGGAAGCGAAACAACACCCAAATATGGCTAAATTCCTCTATTCCGCGAATAAACTCTTCATTGTTAAACGGTTCATCGAGAACCAGTTGCGCTTTTGCCGTATCCACCAAGCGAGGTTGACGCGGGATAGCAAACTTTTGTTTATATGGAGAGCGAATATGGCCAATCGGCGTAATTTCTATCGGTGTGTTCACGGCGTTTTAAAGTTATTGCTTTGAATCTGCGCGGCAGTGTATCGACGGCCGCGAGCAATTACAAGCACAGGGGTTGCACTATGACTAACCTTTATCTTCGGTTTCTTGTAGAAGGTTTTCGGTTTCAATGGCAATTTCTTTCATCCTCATTGCATATTTTTCTAGGCGCTTTTGTTCGTCTGTTTTGGCAATGAATTCTGGTACATCAATGGGATAACCGGCTTGGTCCATGGCGACAAAGCTAATGACGCAGTGGTTGGTTTCTACCATATGCTGAGTTTTGGGATCGCCACAACGAACCTGAATGAAAATTTGCATACTGGTCCTGCCGGTATGAGCGATGGATGCCTGTACTTCGACGAGTTGACCAACCAGTACTGGGCGGCGAAATTTAACGCCAGCTACGGAAACGGTGACACAATAATGACCACTCCAACCCGCCGCACAGGCATAGCCTGCTTGGTCTATCCATTTCATGACGACGCCGCCGTGGACTTTGCCGCCAAAGTTGACGTCTGTGGGTTCAGCTAAAAATCGAAAAGTCACAGATTGTTGTGGCATGTTTGTTCCTATTATTTTTATCGCACTGATTTGAGTATAGTAAATGTCTGAATTTAAGCATAAAAAAAGGGGCTTACGCCCCAGTTGCAATTTAGGAAATGAGGTTTAGCTCATTACATGTTTGGATAATTTGGCCCGCCAGCACCTTCTGGAGTGACCCAAGTAATGTTTTGGCTAGGGTCTTTTATGTCGCAGGTTTTGCAGTGCACACAGTTTTGCGCGTTGATCACAAACTTTGCTTCTTCACCTGTGTTATCTACCTCATAAACACCCGCAGGGCAGTAGCGTTGTGCTGGTTCATCGAAGCGAGTCAGATTTACCTCAATCGGAATACTTGCATCTTTAAGTTGCAGGTGACATGGCTGCGATTCTTCATGGTTGGTGTTTGATAAGAACACCGATGATAGCTTGTCAAAGCTCAGCTCACCGTCTGGCTTCGGATAGTCTATTTTTGCAGCTTGTTCGGCTGGCAATAGGGTTGCGTAATCCGGCGTGTTGTCTTCGAACGTAAAAGGTAATTTACCGCCGAAAAGGTTTTGGTCGATGGTGTTGTAAGCGCCCCCAAAGAATTTACCCAATTTATGCATCGCAGGGCCAAAGTTACGCGAACTGTAGAGTTCATCGTATACCCAAGAGGCTTTGAAACGTTCTGCATAGTCCACGAGATTAGTGTGTTCTTTGCCATCTTTAATCGCTGTAAAAATACTTTCAGCTGCGAGCATGCCAGACTTCATCGCGGTATGGTTACCTTTGATTTTAGCGAAGTTCAAAGTGCCGGCATCACAACCTACCAGTAAACCACCAGCAAAATGCATTTTCGGTAATGAATGTAAACCACCTTTTGCGATAGCACGAGCACCGTAGGCTAAGCGTTTGCCGCCTTTGAGTACGTTAGAGAACACTGGGTGGTGCTTCATTCGTTGGAATTCATCGAACGGACTAAGGTGTGGGTTTGAGTAGTTCAAGTCCACAATCAAACCGACAACAACTTGATTGTCTTCACAGTGATACATAAAGGCACCGCCTGTGGTGTCACCACTGAGTGGCCAGCCCGTACCATGAATTACTTTACCTTGTTCATGGTTTGCAGCGTCAACTTGCCAAATTTCTTTAAAGCCGATGCCGTAATGCTGCACTGAACAATCTTTATCCAAGGCAAATTGGTTGATCAGCTGCTTGCCTAAGTGACCACGACAACCTTCCGCGAAAATAGTGTATTTCGCACGCAGTTCCATACCCGGCATGAAGCCCGGTTTTTCGTTACCGTCTTTATCTAGGCCCATGTCACCTGTGATAATGCCTTTGACAACATCGTCTTCAATGATCACTGATTGCGCAGCAAATCCAGGGAAAATTTCAATGCCCAACTGTTCTGCTTGCTCAGCAAGGAATCGGCATACATTACCCATGGAGACAATATAATTGCCATCGTTGTGGAACGTTTTTGGTGCCATAAAGTGAGGAATGGTTTTCGCGTTTTGTTCGTCGCTAAACCAAAGGATCTCATCTTTCGATACGGCGGTTGTTACCGGCGCATTGAGCTCTTTCCAATTAGGCAATAGTTCATCAAGTGCCTTGGTTTCAAACACAGCCCCTGAGAGGATATGCGCGCCGACTTTCAGAGCCTTTTTCTACTACGCATATCATTAATTCTTGTTGTTGTTCTTGTGCAAGCTGCGCAAGTTTAATGGCGCTGGCAAGACCGCTAGGTCCTGCGCCTACGATCACCACGTCAAACTCCATGGTCTCACGTTCTACCATAATAATCCCCTGCTATTGATGACGGTATAGTGTTACGAAATGCAAATTAATCGTTACACAAAAGATAGTGTGACAAGGTTATTTTAGGTTGACGTTTACGTCAACAGGAAGTAGGCTGATTTCATCAAAATAAATAGGTTTACGTTAACGTCAGGTTTGTGTGTCGCAATAGATAACATGCAGCTTTTAGCAGTTTAGACACCTTATCCTACGTCTCATTTAGGAGCATATATGAAAGTATTAGTGCCCATTAAACGCGTTATAGATTACAACGTTAAGGTACGCGTTAAGGCTGACAACAGCGATGTGGATCTCGCAAATGTTAAAATGGCGATGAACCCATTTTGTGAAATCGCCATTGAAGAAGCGATTCGTTTAAAAGAAGCGGGCAAAGCGACAGAAGTGATAGCGGTAACGATTGGTGATAAGACATCACAAGAACAATTAAGAACCGCATTAGCGTTAGGTGCAGACAGTGCCATCCATATCGAAAGCGAAGAAAAATTGGATTCACTGCACGTCGCCAAACTGCTTAACAAACTCATTGATGAGCAACAACCCGATCTCGTTATTTTGGGCAAGCAGAGCATCGATTCAGATAATAACCAAACGGGTCAAATGTTAGCTGCATTGCGCGGCTGGCCACAAGGCACATTCGCTTCGAAAGTTGAATTAAACGACGGCAAAGTAAATGTAACCCGCGAAGTCGACGGTGGTTTGCAAACTGTAGCATTGAACCTACCTGCGATTGTAACCACCGATTTGCGTTTGAATGAGCCTCGCTATGCATCACTACCGAACATCATGAAGGCTAAACGTAAGCCACTTGATGTGAAAGTTGCCACTGAAATGGGTGTTGATCTTGCTCCGCGTATCCAAATGATTACGGTTGAAGAACCAACTCAACGTCAGGCAGGTGAAATTGTAGAAGACGTAGCTACGCTAGTACACAAACTGAAAACTGAAGCGAAGGTGGTGTCATGAAATCATTAGTTATCGCAGAACACGAGTACGGCCAACTAAAGCCTGAAACCGCAAAAACAATTCATGCCGCGAGCAAAGTAGGTGGCGACATTGATGTGTTGATCATCGGCGAAAACCTTGGCGAAGCGGCAAACGCAGTAAGTAGCATCGCAGGTGTTAGCCGTGTATTGGTGGCTGACAACGCGATTTATGCGCACCAGCTAGCAGAAAACTGTGCTGATCTGGTTGTTGCTTTAAGCGAAGGCTATAGCCACGTTTTTGCAAGTGCAACCACCACAGGTAAAAACATGATGCCACGAGTAGCTGCATTGCTAGACAAAGCGCAAATCTCTGACATCATCGATGTTGTTGATGCACAAACGTTTAAGCGTCCAATTTACGCTGGTAATGCCATCGCTACAGTGAAGTCGTTGGAATCACAACACATCATTACCGTGCGTTCAAGCGCGTTTGATGTCGCAGAGCAGGGCAACAGCGCACCGATTGAAACTGTTGACCATATGGTTGAGTCTGCAAACAGTGCGTTTGTTGCTAATGAACAAACTGAATCAGAGCGACCTGAGCTGACTGCCGCTGATGTGATCATCTCTGGTGGTCGCGGAATGCAAAACGGTGAGAACTTTAAATTGCTTGAAGGTATCGCCGATAAACTGGGTGCTGCAATTGGTGCTTCACGTGCTGCGGTTGATGCGGGCTTCGTACCAAATGATATGCAAGTAGGCCAAACGGGTAAAATCGTTGCTCCTAACTTATATATTGCTGTCGGTATCAGTGGTGCTATCCAACACTTAGCGGGTATGAAAGACTCAAAGGTTATCGTTGCTATCAATAAAGACCCAGATGCGCCTATCTTCCAAGTTGCAGATTATGGCTTGGTAGCTGATTTATTTGATGTGTTACCTGAGCTAGAAGCTGCACTGTAACATCACAGAAAATTAGACTTAAAAAGCCACTTTATTTAGTGGCTTTTTTGTTTTCCACTAGCCATAAAAAAACCGCTCGTAGAGCGGTTTTTAATAGATTAGACAAAGGCTTAATAAGTTGCGCTGCCTTTAGTACGTGGGAACGCGATTACATCACGAACGTTGCCCATACCTGTCACATACGCAACTAGACGCTCAAAACCAAGACCGAAACCAGAGTGAGGCACTGTACCGTAGCGACGTAGATCGCGATACCAGCTGTAGTCTTCTTTGTTAAGGCCCATTTCCTCAAGACGTGCATCAAGCACATCTAAGCGTTCTTCACGCTGAGAACCACCGATGATTTCACCGATGCCTGGCGCTACTACGTCCATGGCTGCAACAGTTTTGCCATCTTCGTTTTGGCGCATGTAGAAGGCTTTGATATCACGTGGGTAATTTTTGATAACTACAGGTGATTTGAAGTGCTCTTCCGCTAAGTAACGCTCGTGTTCTGATTGTAAATCCACGCCCCACTCAACAGGGAATTCAAATTTCTTGCCACAACCTTTAAGAATTTCGATTGCGTCTGTGTAATCAACTTGTGCAAAGTCTTTGCTAACAAATTCTTCTAGGCGAGAGATTGCCGTCTTTTCAATACGCTGAGCGAAGAATTCCATATCATCACGGCGTTCTTCCAGTACTGCAGCAAACACGTATTTCAACATGTCTTCTGCTAGTTTAGCGATGTCTTCTAAATCAGCGAACGCTACTTCAGGTTCAACCATCCAGAACTCAGCTAAGTGACGCGACGTGTTCGAGTTCTCTGCACGGAAGGTAGGACCAAACGTGTAGATTTTCGACATTGCGCTTGCGTAAGTCTCACCGTTTAGCTGACCGGATACCGTAAGGAATGCTTCTTTACCGAAGAAATCTTCGCTGTAGTCGATGTCGCCTTTGTCTGTCAGCGGCAAGTTTTGCATATCAAGTGTTGATACACGGAACATTTCACCCGCACCTTCACAGTCACTTGCCGTGATGATTGGCGTGCTGATCCACATGTAGCCTCGTTCATGGAAGAAACGGTGAATCGCTTGTGATAAACAATTACGAACGCGTGTTACGGCACCGATCACGTTTGTACGTGGGCGCAGGTGAGCGTGCTCACGAAGGAACTCGATGCTATGACGTTTTGCAGCCATAGGGTAAGAATCTGGATTCTCTACCCAACCGATAACCTCAACAGATTCTGCTTGGATCTCATATGCTTGGCCTTGGCCTTGTGAAGCGACCAATTTACCTGTTACCGACAGAGAACAACCCGCAGTTAAACGCGTTACTTCATCATAATTATTCAGAGAATTCGGCACGACTGCTTGGATAGGATCAAAACTCGAACCGTCATGGACGGCTAAAAACGAAATACCTGCTTTTGAGTCGCGACGTGTACGCAGCCAGCCCTTAATGGTCACTTGGCTGTCCACTGCAACGGCGCCTTTTAATAGCTCGGCGATTGCTGTATGGCTCATTTTCACTCCAATGATTACTTGTGCCAAAGGTGCTTATTCAATTCTGTGCACCTTAATTATGATGTAAGTTAAGAGGCCTATCTTAACCGCGATTTGGTGAGAAAAAAACTGTCAATTGGCCTGTTTCTACGTTAATTACCTAAAAGTGTTTAATATTTCACCTAAACTTAAAGGGTACAAGGATTTATGGGAGTATTGGACAATGTTGCGTGGTGACAGGAAAGGTCCGTTTCAATTAGTTGCTTGGTGTGCAGGTATCGGCTGGATGATGTTTATCGTGGTGTTGATACTCATACACTACGCTCGGCCAGAAGTTGATTACGGTATTTTGCGCTATTTTGACGTGCAAACACGAGATCATTGGCTATTTGAACCAAGAAATTGTGCATTAATTTTACTTGGGCTGTGCAGTCTATGCTGTGTTTGTGGCATTATACGAGCCAGAAAGATAAATAAAATGATGCATCTAGCGTCACTATCCTTAGTCGCATTGGCGTTTTTAAGCGTCAGCTTCACGCTAGCTATAGTGAGTGGTTAATGAAACAAGTTGTTATTCTAAGAGGGTTGCCGGGTAGTGGCAAAACCCACTATGCACAAAATCTCGCAGACGATTTAGTCGCTGGTGATGCCAGCCAATACTTTATTTGCAGCACGGATGATTTCTTCATCTCAGACGATGGCGGGTATCAGTTCGATAAACACAAATTACCGCAATTCCATAACCTTAATCTTGCGCGTTTTATTAAGGCATTAGCTGAGGGGATCCCGTTGGTGATTGTTGATAACACCAATATCAAAAAGTGGGAATTTGTGGCTTACGTTGAAGCAGCTCATGCACTTGATTATCAAGTTAAAGAAGTTATTGTGGGTGAAGTCAAAGACAAAGCCATGCAACACTTATATGCGCAGCGAAATACCCATAACGTCGCACTTCGAACTATTGCGAAAATGGCGTACCAATTCGAGTGGTAGTTAACTAAGAGCGTGCCAAAGAAGGCACACTCCCAATGTTCAATAGCCGTGCTTAATAAGGTGCGATGTCAATAATGTTTGCCTGCAATTGCAGCATAAATTGCGTCGCACAATTGGTTTATGTCTTGCTCTGTGGAGATGAAAGGGGGCATGAGGTAAATGAGTTTACCAAACGGCCTGATCCATACACCTTGCTTAACAAAGAACTTTTGAATTTTGGCTACATCCACCGCAGCGTTTAATTCAACGACGCCAATTGCACCGAGAGCTCTGACATCAACCACTTCATCAAGACTAAGGCAGTTTGTAAGTCTTTGAAGCCATCGATTAATATTGCTTACCTGCTGCTGCCAGTTATTCTCAAGTAGCAGACTCAAACTCGCATTGGCAACAGCACAGGCCAATGGGTTACCCATAAATGTAGGCCCGTGCATCAACACGCCAGCCTCGCCTTCACAAATGCCTGTTGCGACTTTCTCTGTCGTTAAAGTCGCTGCAAGCGTCATGTAACCACCTGTTAGCGCTTTACCCACACACATGATGTCTGGGCTAATATTCGCATGCTCAACTGCGAATAGCTTCCCAGTGCGTCCAAAGCCAGTGGCGATTTCATCACAAATTAATAGCACATCGTATTGGTCACATAAGTTGCGCACTGCTTTGAGGTATTGGGGGTGATAGAAGTTCATGCCACCGGCATTTTGCACGATTGGCTCGATAATAAACGCGGCGGCATCTTGATGATGTTCAGCAAAGTAAGTGTTTAATTCATGAGCTTCTCGCACATCAAACGATTCACCAAAGCGGCTTTTTGGCTGTGGCACAAAGAGTTGTTGCGGTAAAAAGCCCTGATACATGCTGTGCATGGAATTCACAGGGTCGCACACACTCATTGCTGCAAAAGTATCGCCGTGATAACCCTTTTTCGGCGTCATGAGTTTGTGTTTGCGCTGATTTCCCTGACTAAACCAATATTGAATAGCCATTTTTATCGCCACTTCAACACTCACCGAGCCACCATCCGCAAGAAACACTTTTTCTAATGGTTTAGGAGTCAGTTCAACCAATTTTTTGCATAGATCAACGGCAGGTTTGTGCGTAATGCCGCCAAACATGACATGACTCATGTGTTGAGTTTGTGACACCAATGCATCATTGAGTTTTGGGTGGTTGTAGCCATGCAATGCACTCCACCAAGATGCCATTCCGTCAACCAAAGATTCACCACTTTGCAAGTGAATGCGAGTGCCGCTTGCATGGGTCACTGGGTAATTTGGCAAAGGTTTGGTCATCGAGGTGTAGGGATGCCAGATGTGTGCGCGATCAAATTCCACATCAATGTGATTATCTGTACAATTATTGCTCATATGTAAACTTTAAACTTTGGTTTTGCGTTGACAATACTAAGGCAACTCGTAGACTGATACAAAATTTGTTTTAGTGCCCATAATAAAGAGAACTCTATGGAACAGGCCCAAATCCGTCATAACTGGACCCACGAGCAAGTCAAAGCTCTTTTCGAAATGCCATTTAACGATTTGTTGTTTAAAGCGGCGAGCATTCATAGGCAGAACTTCAATCCGAACGAAGTACAAATCTCAACGTTGTTATCGATCAAAACCGGTGCCTGCCCTGAAGACTGTAAATACTGCCCACAGTCAGGCCACTACAAAACAGAATCTAGAGCGTGAACGCTTAATGGAAGTTGAAAAGGTAGTCGAGCAGGCGCGTTTGGCTAAACAAAAAGGTGCGACTCGTTTTTGTATGGGCGCAGCGTGGTCAGATCCTAAAGACCGCGACATGCCCTACATTGAAAAAATGGTGCGCGAAGTAAAAGAACTCGGTTTAGAAACCTGTATGACGCTGGGCATGCTTGATAACGACAAAGCACACCAACTACGCGATGCCGGCCTAGACTACTACAACCATAACTTAGACACATCGCCTGAGTACTATCAGCAAATTATCACCACGCGTACCTATCAAGACCGACTAGACACGCTAGATAACGTGCGTGACGCCGGAATGAAGGTATGTTCAGGTGGTATCGTGGGTATGGGTGAGCAGGCAAAAGACCGTTACGGCTTACTTATTCAACTCGCTAATCTGCCAAAACAACCTGAAAGTGTGCCAATTAACATGCTCGTAAAAGTAAAGGGCACGCCGCTTGAGAATGTGGACGATTTAGACCACTTTGAATTTATTCGTACCATTGCCGTGGCTCGTATCATGATGCCTCACAGTTATGTGCGTTTGTCAGCAGGGCGCACGGCGATGAACGAGCAAATGCAAAGTATGTGTTTCTTTGCGGGTGCCAACTCAATTTTCTACGGTGATAAGTTGCTCACCACAGAAAACCCAGAAGCCGACGCGGATATGAATCTGATCCGCAAATTGGGCATGAACCCAGAGAAAGCACACGATTACTCAGATGAAGCGTATGAAGCGTCATTGACGTCTGCGATTGCCGACAAGGCTGAATCAGAGCTATTTTACGAAGCGAAATAAATGGCCTTTGATTTCATCGATGACGTGTTGAGCCAACGCCGAGCGCAACATTTGTTGCGCCAGCGCGTTGCGGTTGAACACGTCACTGCACGAACAATCACTGTGGCGGGCAAAATGTATTTGAATTTTGCTAGCAACGACTATCTGGGGCTAAGGGGATCAACCTCTCGCCGCGATAGATGAGCGTTCTGGCTCCCACAGTTCACCTTTGGTAACCGGGTATCATGGGTGTCATCGAGCGTTGGAACAGCGTTTTTGTACATTGCTTGGTTACCAGAGCGCCATGCTATTTTCCAGCGGCTTTAGCGCCAATGTGAGCGTGCTCAAAGCCTTGTTCAACGAAGCCCCTGAGGGGTTTATTGTTCAAGATAAGCTGAACCACGCCAGCTTGATTGATGGCGGATTGCAATCTAATGCGCAAATGCAGCGTTTCAACCACAACAATATCAGCCATTTGCAAGCCCGATTAGCTAAGTCGAAATCACCTAACAAGCTGGTCGTCAGTGAAGGCGTGTTTTCTATGGATGGTGATTGCGCGCCAGTAGGTGAGATAAAGACCGTCTGTGAGCAACACCATGCTTGGTTTATGCTCGATGACGCCCATGGTTTTGGTGTTTTGAACGACGGAGTGGGTAGTGCCCTAGAGGTTAAACCTGAAATCTTAGTGATCACCTTCGGTAAGGCCATGGCATGTAACGGTGCCATTGTGTTGGCCAAAAGCAAAGTGATTGATTTACTGCTGCAAGCAAATCGTGACTACATTTATTCAACGGCTGTTTCACCTATGCAGTGCGCGGTAGCATCACAGCGACTTACGCAGCTCCTTAATGCCAATAAAGAGCGTCAACATTTGGCACAATTGATTACTTATTTTCGCGATAAATGCGCCCAGGCCGGTTTAGCTTTAATGGCATCGGAAACGCCCATTCAACCCTTAATTGTGGGTGACAGCGAAAGCGCGCTTGAGATGCAACAGGCATTGCGTAAAAAGGGCATTTGGCTCAGTGCGATTCGCCCACCAACGGTGGCGCAAAACACCGCGCGGTTGCGTATAACGCTCAGTGCAGCGCACACTTATGAAGATGTTGATTCGTTGGTGAGAGCATTGGAGCAATGTCGATGAGCGCAGCACTCAAGCTAAGAACGCAGAGTCAGTTTTCGAAGGCAGCCTGCCAGTATCAAGACAATGCACGAGTGCAAGCCAGCAGCAGCGCATTATTACTCAATCAAATCGGTAAGCGGAATTTGGGTATATGTTTGGACTTGGGGGCAGGGCCAGGCGTCAACAGTCACGCACTACAAGCTAAAAGCCAGCGTTACATCGCACTCGATTTATCTGCGCAAATGCTTGCTCAAATTACGCATGGCAGTGAAAGAGTGTGTGGCGATATGGATGCGCTACCCATTCAAAATCAAGCGCTAGATACCGTGTTTAGTAACTTTGCGATGCAATGGTCAGAAGATATGAGTGGTGCATTGGCACAGCTTTATCGGGTATTGAAGCCAGGCGCAAGAGCATTTTTGGCAGTGGTTGCAGAACATTCATTACATGAAGTGAAACAAGCGTTTGCAAGTGTTGGGCGCACAGCAATCAATGACTTCAATTCACTCGAAGAACTGCAGCAGATGGCAAGGGGTAACGGTTTTACACTTGCTTGGGCACAGCAAAAAGTATTGTTCGATTACTTTACCAGTGCCCCTGAGGCGTTGAGAAGTTTATCCGCTATTGGCGCGACGAGTACAGCGCAAAAACAAAAACCGATTACAAAATTAGAGTATGCTGGCGTTCTTAAAGCGTTACAACAGCAAGGTAGCGAGGTAAAACTCAGTTACAACGTCGCCTTTTTGGAATTAGTAAAATGAAACAGTTCTTTATTACCGCAACCGATACCGATGCGGGGAAAACCCATGTAACAAGCTTGCTGTTGAAGCTAGTTGTGCAACACAAGAAAAAGGCGCTCGGATTTAAACCTATCGCTGCAGGCTCAGAAGAAGCATTTGGTTTGCGCTTGGTTAATAGCAATGCACTGACATTAATTGAAAGTGGCAACACCAATGTGCTTTATGAACAAGTTAATCCTTTCATCTATGCACCGCCAATTGCTCCTCACATCGCCGCTAAGCAAGTGGGTGAAACAGTCACAATCACAAAACTGCATGATGCATACGCAGATATTAAAACAGTGGCGCTGATGTGTTGTTGACCGAAGGCGCAGGTGGTTGGCTATTGCCAATTAATGATACTGAGCTCATGAGCGAGTGGGTAAGTGCTGCACAAATTCCTGTGATTCTAGTTGTGGGTATGAAATTAGGGTGTTTAAACCATGCGTTACTCACTATGGAAGTGTTGGCACATCAAGGTGTTCATGTCGCAGGTTGGATTGCCAACCAAGTGGATCCTGAAATGCAGTGCTATGATGAAAATTTAGCCACGCTTAAAGCACGATTACCTGCACCGATGCTAGCCGAAAGCCCTTATGCTGAAGGCACACCTAAGTTACGTATTCACGGTGCTTTATTAGACACATTAGGCCTTCGCTGAATAATAATCATCCATTGATACACACAGTTACATTTACACGTCGCACAAAACTTGAAGTAACGGGTTTTCGCCTATATATATTCAACTACCATCCGTTGTGAATTTCTCACCATGTTGATTGTCCAATCAAATAACATGTAATTCGCAGATGTTCACTTCAAGGTTAGAGTGATGCTATCCATTATGAGTCACCTTGCTGACTCCTAATGAATAATCTTACTCGATTGGAGAAATGTAGTATGAAGCGTGTAGTGCTGTTTTTATTGACCAACTTGGCAGTGATGCTGGTGCTTGGTCTGGTATTGTCAATTTTGTTTTCCGTGCTAGGTATTTCATCACGAAGCATTGGCGGTATCCTCGTCATCGCAGCTGTGTTTGGCTTCGGTGGTTCATTTATTTCCCTATTCATGTCTAAGTGGATTGCAAAAAAATCGACTGGTGCCTACGTGATTGAACAAGCGCGCACTGACACTGAACAATGGTTGGTTGCAACTGTTGCTGAACAAGCGCAGCAGCGCGGTATTAAAATGCCAGAAGTGGCTATTTACGACAGCCCAGAAATTAACGCCTTCGCGACGGGGCCATCAAAGAACAATTCATTAGTTGCCGTAAGTAGCGGCCTTCTACACAACATGACCAAAGATGAAGCGCAAGCTGTTCTTGCTCATGAAGTGTCGCACGTTGCTAATGGTGACATGGTGACTTTGACGCTCATTCAAGGTGTGGTAAATACCTTTGTTATTTTTCTCGCAAAGATCTTAGCGGGTATTGTCGATAACTTCCTTAACGGGGATGAAAGAAGAGGGCGGCAGCTGGACGTACTTTATCTTTGATATGGTTTTCCAAATCTTGTTCGGCATTTTAGCATCAGTGATTGTTGCCTACTTTAGCCGTAAACGCGAATACGCAGCAGATAAAGGTGCAGCAGAGCTCGTTGGTGCTAATAAAATGCGCGCAGCGCTGGAGCGCTTAAAGCATAACCATGAATCTCAATTGCAAGGTTCAATGATGGCATTTGGTATTGCTTCAGGTCGCTCAATTGGCGAGTTGTTCGCTTCACACCCACCATTAGATTCGCGTATAAACGCACTTAAATAACAAAAAGGGGCCAATTGGCCCCTTTTTCAACTAGTTACTTCTCTTGCCTGCTGGTTTGGCAATAGCTGCTCGACAATCTCTTTTGCGGAAATAGTGTGCCTCACACCGTCGAACATCACTGATGTGTATTCATCGATACCGGTTATTCCCGTTAATGTCCAACCTTCACCGCGCTCAGGGCAATATACTGTGGTTGTAGGTGGGACTTTCACATACTGTTCATGCATTTAACAATTACTTCCAGTGCTTGAATATAGACTTAGTTTAAGGCAATAATTCTGCAAACAAAATACCCCTTTCATACGTTCATGAATGTCGAACACCTTGCAGACCTACAATTTCGATTGATCAGCCATAAAGACGCAGCGGCTCTATTTACGCTTTTATCATTTGAGGCCGTTGCGCAATTTAATGATTATGCGCCCCTAACCTGTAAAGGTGATGTGCGCGATCTGATTCAGGGAGACATAGAAATGCAATTGGAGCAAACAGGGTGTCGATTGGCCATAGTTCACCGTAAATGTTTAATAGGCACCGTAGGTCTATACAATCTTCAGGACAGCTGTGCTGAGCTCGGATTCGAATTGCACCCAGATTATTGGGGGCAAGGGCTAATGCAGTGGGCGGTGGGCCATCTTTTAGCACGCTATAATAATTATTTGGAATCTGACATATCAGTAGTAACGGCGCGGGTGGATAAACGCAACACGCGATGCTGCAACACGTTATTGTCATTGGGATTTACACGAATAGATGAAACTCGTTGGCGAAAACAGCTGTGAGCTATTAAATAGTGTCGGTGTTGTGTGAGAGCGTTCTATGCATAACACTACTATGAAGCTCTATAAATAAATGGCAATGGTTTTTAGCCCGTACTTTGTGTTCAGTATGTAACGATGCTCATTGTACAAACATCACACCTGTTGCTCTTCGAAGATTGTGTCGCAGTGGCGGGTTTTTACGCCATTACAACAACGCCAACTTCGAGCTCAAGCGACTTACGAGCTGAGATGTTTTTATTCCTTCGCTATTGAGCCCTTCTAGCAGCGTCATGAAGTAACAATCGATCATTGCTGCAGCGCGTACTTCGTCATAGCGCTCACAGTCAATGAATAACGATGTCTTTAACTCTTCCATTTGCGCACTGAAGAAATCCCCTTGCCAGATAAGACCTTGAAGTATCGTTTTAGAGAATTCTACGTGCTGTAAATAAAACTCGTACAGATGTTGGGCGTAGTGGCGCATTTTTAACTTAGGTTGCTCGAATTCATCGCAGGCTTTGGCGCGTTGAATAACTTCTGAAAGTTGTTGGAGCATAAGCTCGCGCAGCAGATGCTCTTTGTTTTCAAAGTGAGAAAACAAGGTGCCGTTGCCAATCTTTGCATGGGCGGCAATGTCGCGAGTGGAGGTTGCTGTATAGCCGTTGGCCAAAAACAGCGTCCAAGCACTACCTAAAATACGTGCTCGGGTGGCGAGCTTCTTGGGGGATTGAGAGTGACTCACAGAGACTCCATACATTCCAATAGTGAGCGTGCTCACATTTAAATTGAGCGCGTTCACTTTTCTTTTGAATATAAAAAATAATATAAAATCAACAAGCAATGGCCGTTTCGTTAAAGTGGCCATATTGCGCAGATGTTGGTAAACATTAGGTATATTTATATATTAAGGCCTTCTTTTAAGGCAACCATCTTATGCAAAATAGGGTGAAAATTGCCGTGTGATTTGTGTACATAAAAGATACTGCGCTGTGCAGTGATAGGCTCCTTGATAGGGGCAAATAACTCATGGGTTACCGTTGCAAGATACTCACTTAATGATGAAGGATTTTTTCGTCGTATCATTACGCTTCTTGGCATGCTTTTTCATCTGTTTTTTTGTATAATGCGCGGCAAATTTGTTGCCATATAAATTTGTGGCGGTGGTCTTTGCGTACACCCTGAGGCAATAGTGCTTCGCGCAAAGACATCTAATTACGTATCGTTTATACCCGAGGAGTAGCAATGAAAGTAGGTATCATCATGGGGTCTAAGTCTGACTGGCCCACAATGCAACACGCAGCGGACATGTTAGATAAATTTGGTGTTGAATACGAAACCAAGGTTGTTTCTGCTCACCGTACTCCTCAGTTGCTAGCTGATTATGCTTCTTCAGCAGCCGACCGTGGTATAAAAGTGATCATCGCGGGTGCAGGTGGTGCGGCGCACCTACCAGGCATGGCGGCAGCCTTCACATCTTTGCCTGTGCTCGGTGTGCCTGTTAAGTCTAAAGCACTCAATGGTGTTGATTCTTTGTTATCTATTTGCCAAATGCCAAAGGGTGTTGCGGTAGGCACGCTTGCAATTGGTGACCCAGGTGCAGCCAACGCTGGTTTACTCGCGGCGCAAATTTTGGGTTGTCAGCAACCTGAACTTTTAGCAAAAATTGACGTATTCCGTAAAGAACAAACTGAGACTGTTCTAGCTAATCCAAATCCAGCTGAATAAGGGCTGCAGTGAAATGAAAATGTTAGTGTTAGGTGCAGGTCAATTGGCGCGCATGATGGCGTTGGCAGGTACTCCGCTTGATATTCATATTTGTGCTTATGATGTTGGTACAAAACAAGTTGTTCATCCGGTTACAGGTGAAGTGTATGCACTGACTCTTGAGCAGGCAATTGCGCAGAGCGACAGTATCACGGCAGAATTCGAACACATCCCAGCCGATGTTTTGGTACTGTGTGAACAAAGCGGTAAATTTTTCCCAGGTAAACAAGCGATTGAATGCGGTGGTGACCGAGCAAAAGAAAAAGCGTTGCTTGAAAAAGCGGGCGTGCCGAGCGCACCTTATGTTCTTGTTACTGAACGTAGCCACTTAGACAAAGCAATTGCACAGCTTGAGCTTCCATTAGTTATCAAGACTTGTCAGGCAGGTTATGACGGTAAAGGTCAATGGCGTCTAAAAACTATCGCTGATGCAGATGGTATTTGGGGTGAAATGGCAGAATTTCTAGCCAAAGACGAAGCGCACAGTATTATCTGTGAAAAAATGATTCCATTTGACCGTGAAGTATCCGTGATTGGTGCACGTGACCATCAAGGTAATGTGGCAATTTATCCTGTGACAGAAAACGAGCATACTCATGGTGTATTGACCCTGTCAGTTGCAGGTATTGTGGCCGATAGCATTCAACAACAAGCTATAGACGCGTATACCAAACTCGCTAATGAGCTTGAATATGTGGGCGTGTTAGCCATTGAGTTCTTTGATGTTGATGGCCGATTACTCGTTAATGAAATTGCTCCGCGTGTTCACAATTCGGGTCATTGGACACAGCAGGGTGCATACAGCTGTCAATTTGAAAACCACGTTCGTGCAGTCGCAGGGTTGCCTTTAGGCAACACTGAATTGCTCCAACCTAGTGCAATGATCAATGTGTTGGGACAAGCAGCAATTCCTACTACGGTGTTGAAAACAGCACAGGTACGCAGTCATTGGTATGGCAAGGGCGTTAAACCGGGTCGTAAGATGGGTCACATCAACGTGAGCGCACCAACGATTCATGCATTGGGTGAGCGATTATCTGAGCTAACAGAGGTGTTAGCGGAGGATGATTACCCCGGCGTTGGTGCATGTGCCAAGCGTTTGATTTTAAACTAACGCAATAATGCATAAAGAAGCCGAGCATCGCTCGGCTTTTTTATGCCCGTTCATTATTAACGTCAGCAGACTCTAATAAATAATATAAATTCATTATGTTAACTGATATCTTAAGGCGTTCAGGATTTTAGTGCTTAATATGGAAAAAGTATGAATCGAATATCTCTTGTGGCAGTTACCTCTATTTGTGCCTTCACAGTCACTGCCAGTGGTTGTTCAAATGTTACTTTTGATAGAAATATCGAAGTGCAGCAAGATACAACTATTCGGGTAGCAACATTCAACGTCAGTATGGATGGCTCTAATTACGAGAAAAATTTTACGTCTTTGGATGCATCGCCATTGCCACAGCTGTTGGAGGAAGGTGAAAACCCACAAATTCATAATATTGCCACTATAATTCAGCAGGTTAGACCCGATATTATCTTGCTAAACGAATTTGATTACACGGCTAACTGGCGTGAAAATGTCGCATTATTTCAGCGCAATTTTCTTAGTGTTCCGCATGGTCAATTACAACCTATCGAATACACATACAGTTTTAGCGGACCGGTAAACACCGGTGTGCCTAGTGAATATGACTTTGACGGTGATGGCAAAATGACCGCAAAGGCGGGTGACGCATATGGCTTCGGTTTTTATCCGGGTCAATATGGCATGGTTGTTTTAAGTCGCTATAAAATTGATGAATCGTCGATACGTAGCTTTATGAAGTTGAAGTGGCACACTCAAGAAGGGAGTACGATGCCCATGCTCGAAGGGCAGCCATTTTATGACAAGCAAACGTGGCAAGCTGCGAGACTTAGCTCCAAGTCATTTTGGGATATTCCTATAGATGTTAATGGTGACACTATTCATCTATTAGCATCGCATCCCACACCACCGGTTTTTGACGGACCTGAAGATAGAAATGGGCTCCGAAACTACGCGGAGATAAAATTATTAGCGGACTACATCTCAACTCAAACGCCTGATTATGTGATAGATGATAAGGGTGTACAGGGGGGCTTGAATCAGAATTCACGCTTTGTGATAGTCGGTGATTTGAATGCGGCACCTCAAGGCTCAAAAGCGCGCCCAGCGGCGATTAATCAAGTGTTACAACATCCTGCCGTAAACGCCAGCATTGTGCCCAAAAGTAACGGTGGAGCACACAGTGAAGATACGGTATTCGCTCAGTATTACACCGCAAGCTGGCGTGCTCGGGCAGATTATGTTCTTCCGTCGCAAGTAGGGCTAACCCCGATTGCCGGCGGGGTATATTGGCCACACGAAAATGAGCATGGCTATCAACTAGTGAGTGATCGAAAACTCTCTTCAGATCATCGGTTAGTGTGGATGGACTTAAAAATTTCTAAAATTGATTGAACTTAAATGTTCAAAAAGTAGTCTACCAGTTAATGAAGCAGGCATGGAGCTTGTTTTATTGCTAGCGCAGAGTTTTGGTCAGCACCCTTGCTGACCATTTTTTTGTCCCCTAACTTGCTTTGCACGAGTTTTGTCTAAAAAGATTGTCAATTCCGTAAGGATTTTGCTTAAATCCAAACACCTTGGATTTAAAAACTCTAATACTATGTTCCATAAATCTTTACTCGCTGTGACTATCGCATCGAGCTTACTAATGTCGGGTTGTCAAAGTACAGTCCAGCAGAGCGAGTCCGCTCCCGTCACAAACACACCGTCACAATCTCAACTTGCTGTTCAGACACCTACCAAAGCAGGTAGTGTTGCAATTACGCTCGAACAAGCTATGGCAGACCCAGATTGGATGGGTAACCAACCTGAGAATGCATATTGGACTGCTGATTCGAATACAGTGGTGTATCAGCAAAAGCAACAAGGCACAGTGCTGCGTGACAGTTTTATAAAACAGCTGAACACCAGCGAAGCATCGCAAGTGGAACTGAAAAACTTACATACTTTAGGTGATGCAGACGCGGTATTTAGCCGTGATAATCGCTTACAAGCCTATGAGTTTGAAGGTGATATTTTCCTTAAGAATTTAACTAATAACACCTTAATTCAAATCACCAAGACGTCTGCGTTCGAATCTGCACCGCAGTTTTTAAATGATAATTCTTTGGTTTATCGTGTGGGTAACGTGTTTATGCACGTTGACCTACAAACTTCTTTGCACAGCGAATTAGTGAATCTTAAGTTAGAAGACACGCCCGTAAAGATTGAAGAGCCAAAATCTTACATCGCCAAAGAGCAGCATAAGCTGATTGATTACGTCGCTTTGCAACATAAAAATAAGCAAGACAAAGCCAATCGTCAGCAAGCACTTAACGACGCCAATACAACGATTGTTGACGCCAATGTTTATTTGGGTGACAACAAGCGCCTTGTTGACGCGCAATTATCACCGGATGGTTCAAAACTGATTGTGGCATTGACTGACACGCGCAGTTGGCGAAGTGACGGTGATATTATGCCGAACTACATAACTGACGATGCAACCATTGCGGCTGTACCTGCACGTCGTCGCGTAGCGGACGCCAAGCCGCAAGAAACTGAATTGGTCTATATTGACCTCAATAATAAGCAAAAAACAACGTTGACCTACAACACGCTACCAGGTTGGGACGAAGACGTTCTAGCCGCGGTAAAAGCTGAAAATCATGCGCGTGAAGGTAAAACCTATCAGTCTGAAAAGAAACGCCGTGAAATCAACCTTATGATGGATTGGGGTTGGGATCAAAGTGCTATCGTCTGGAATAATGCGGGTACGCAAGTCGCTGTTATGCTTGAAGCATGGGACAATAAAGACCGCTGGATTGCGACTGTTGATTTTGCTGGTAAGAAATTAGTTAATCAACATCGTCTACATGATGACGCATGGGTTAATTACACTTTTAACGACTTTGGTTGGTTAAACAATAAAGATACCTTGTATTATCTTTCAGAAGAGTCTGGCTACAGCCATATCTACACTAAACCACTTAACGCGAAGGCAACGCAACGCACTAGAGGAAAGTTTGAAGTATCAAACCTGACTTTGTCGTCGGATGACAACTACCTTTATTACAAAGCGAACCAAAAGCACCCGGGGATCTTATGAGGTATACCGATTAAACCTTGAGAATTCGCAAGTTGAAGCTTTAACTGATCTCAATGGCATGACCGATTATGTACTTAGCCCTGATGAGAGTAAGGTGTTGCTAACGCACTCTACCGTGATGACACCACCTGAGCTTTTTGTTATCGATGCTGCGCCAAACAGTGAAGTAACACAGCTCACTCATACTGTGTCAGACCAATTCGTTGCCACTAAGTTAGTTGCTCCGAAAATTGTTGCTGTGCCATCGAGTCATGGTGAACAACCTGTGTATGCCAAAGTCTATTACCCAACGGATTACCAAGAAGGTGAGACAGGCAAAAACCGCAAAGCGGTGATATTTAACCACGGTGCTGGCTACTTACAAAACTCACATTTTGGTTGGTCAGGCTATTTCCGCGAGTTTATGTTCCACTCACTGCTTGCTAGCGAAGGCTATGTGGTAATGGATATGGATTACCGCGCATCGAAAGGTTACGGCCGTGATTGGCGTACAGCGATTTATCGTCAAATGGGTACACCGGAGACTCAAGATTTGGTTGATGGCGTAAATTGGATGGCTGAAAACGCAAACGTTGATGTTAAACGCGTTGGTACATACGGTGGTTCATACGGCGGCTTTATGACCTTTATGGCATTGTTCACTGAGCCAGAGCTATTCCAAGCGGGTGCTGCGCTTCGTCCAGTGAGTGACTGGGCTCATTACAATGCGCCATACACGTCAAACATTTTGAATCACCCAGATGTTGACCCTATCGCTTATGAGCGTAGTTCACCGATTTACTTTGCAGAAGGGTTGAATAAGCGTCTGCTGATCAACGCACCTATGGTTGATGACAACGTATTCTTCCAAGATGTGGTGCGTCTGGTTCAGCGCTTTATTGAGCTTGAGAAAGAGAACTTTGAAACTGCGATATTCCCAGTGGAACCACACGGTTTCGTACAACCATCAAGTTGGCTGGATGAATACCGCCGTATTTACAAGTTGTTTGGAGAAACGCTGTAATTAATGGAGTATAAAAAACCCAAGCTTAATGCTTGGGTTTTTTATTTAATAAGAACTCAATTGCGGCAATGGCTAAGCCACTTAACATCCCAAACAAATGTGCCTCTATCGCTACACGCGATTCAATCAATTGTTCCAAGTCAGCGCTAGCGCCAATAAATTGCTCATACCCGACTTTGCCAAGTACCCCAATCAAAAGCAGATAACCCGTTTTCTCTTTGTCCTGAATGTCCTTGATAGCACCATAAGCGAGTAAGCCATGCAAGGTGCCACTTAGTCCGACATAGATATCGATGTTATGACTAAACAGGAATATGAAGCCGGTACATGCAACAGAGATAACGAGCACATGGAGCCAATACTTACGCACACTATAAAAATGATGATGCAGTAGCCAAAGTGCGCCTACACCAGCCATATTCATTAACAAGTGAGCGGTGTTGCTGTGAACGACATTACTCGTAAGAATGCGATACCATTGCCCGTCGACAATTGCACTTCTATCAAAACGTAAATCAATGTTAAAGTGAAAGAGCATGATTAATGTGCATAAAATAATGAGTAATAACGGAGCTAACAGGGTTTTTCTTTTTGTTATTAATGCCAACATGGTGAACCGAATACAGAAACTTTGCTTTGCATATTGTGCCCGTTTAACTTTAAGATGCCAAACAAACAACGACAAATAAGCAGTGAGTAATGACATTCTCAAAACCATTTTTATCTCTAGCTATCACTCTTCTTCTCAGCACAGGCTGCTCAGCAACAGCATCATCAACAACGCCAGCACAAGTTCTGGCTGATAGAGAGCCTGAAGCCACCACCGCAATCGTTGCGAAAAAGCAAACTGTTGGTGAACGCTATATGGTGGCCGCTGCAAACCCGTATGCGGTAAGAGCAGGTGAAGCCGTGCTGGCCAAAGGTGGTAGTGCAATTGATGCGGCTATCGCCGTACAGCTTGTGCTGACACTTGTTGAGCCACAATCGTCCGGCGTGGGTGGTGGTGCCTTTATTCTTCACTACGATAAACAACACGAAAACTTGACTACGTTTGATGGTAGAGAAAAAGCACCAGCAAACGCGACACCTGAGTTATTTCTAGATGGCAATGGCAAAGCAGTGCGCTGGATTGATGCTGTTGTAGGTGGTCGTTCTGTAGGTGTGCCTGGGGTGCTAAAAGCGCTGGCAGACGCGCATCAACGTTATGGCACATTACCATGGAACGAACTATTCACGGATGCGATACAACTCGCTGATCAAGGTTTTAAAGTCTCACCTCGACTTCATAACTTATTGGCGCGTCGTCTTAATCCCGGCGTGGAATTAATACCCACCACTAAACAGTATTTTTTCCCAGGTGGTGAGCCACTCGCTGTAGGAACAATTAAAAAGAACCCAGAACTTGCCAATTTGTATCGCAAAGTAGCAAAAGAGGGCGTGAGCGCTTTTTATTCGGGTGAAAACGCTAAGGCAATAGCCAAAGCGGTACAAAGTAGTCCAATTGATCCAGGTTTACTTACCGAGGCTGACATCAATGCGTATCAGGCAAAAGAGCGAGCGCCTATTTGTGTTGGCTACCATACTTATCGAGTGTGCTCTATGGCACCACCGAGCAGCGGGGGAATGGCAGTACTACAAATACTCAAATTGCTTGAAGATAAGGACATGGGCAAATACCAAGCCAACGATCCGCAAGCACTTCATTACTTTACTCAGGCTTCCCGATTGGCATTTGCTGACCGCGAAGTATTTATGGCTGACCCAGATTTCCAACCGGTACCAACGCAAGCGTTATTGGATGCTCAGTATTTAGATCGTCGTGAGGCCCTTATCGGCGATGTCGATAAGAAGCAAGCGCATGGTAATCCGGTGACAGGTGTGGCTTACGCGAAAGATGATGCCTTCGAGCGCCCTAACACGAGTCATATTTCGATTGTCGATGCCAAAGGAAATGCAGTGTCGATGACCACGTCGATTGAAATGGCCTTTGGATCAACAGTTATGGCAAATGGTTATCTGTTAAATAACCAATTGACTGATTTTGCACTCACACCAAAACGTAATGGAAAATACGTGCTCAATCGCGTTGAAGGAGGTAAACGTCCGCGTAGTTCAATGTCACCTGTGATGGTGTTCAATGAAGATGGTACGCTACGTTTAGTTATTGGTTCTCCTGGTGGTAGCCGCATTATTAATTATGTGGCACAGAGTATTGTTGGCGTATTGGATTGGGGCATGACAGCGCAAGAAGCGATTAATATGCCACGTATTACCAATCGTAATGACAAAACTACGTTAGAGCAGGGTACGCCGCTAGCTGACCTTAAGGCTGAATTTGAGCGTCGTGGCCATAATGTGCACATAGGTGACCTAAACTCTGGCATTCATGCCGTTGAGGTTATTAACGGTAAATTGTATGGCGCCGCTGATCCGCGTCGTGAGGGCATCGCGTTAGGCCAATAACTTTGGCCTAAATGTTAATGCTTTTTCAGGGGCTTGTTGTTTATTTGCAAACAAGCCCTAAATCCAACAAAGATTGGTCCTACTTGCCGATTTCGGTTTGCTTTTTAATACTAAGCAGCAATAATATCAGGCAATTGTATTCTGCGCTTAGTAGGCATCATGACTGATAAATCATCTGCAAAAGAAAATCACACATCCGATCCAAATTATCTTTATATTCCTTACTCTGGTCCGACCTTATTAGAGACACCGCTATTAAACAAAGGCAGTGCGTTTACACAAAGAGAACGCCAGAACTTTAATTTAGCGGGTTTACTTCCACCTCGTTTTGAAACTATTGAGGAACAGGTTGAGCGTTGTTACCAGCAGTATTCAAGCTTCAGAGACAATCTCAACAAGCACATTTATCTTCGTGCAATTCAAGATAATAACGAGACGCTGTACTACCGTCTTGTTCGTGATCACATCGATGAAATGATGCCGATTATATACACCCCAACAGTGGGTGATGCGTGTGAGCAATTCTCAGATATTTATCGTAGCTCGCGCGGTTTATTTATCTCCTACGAAGACAGACACAACATCGATGATATTTTGCGCAATGCCACCAAAGGCAAAGTAAAAGTCATCGTAGTAACCGATGGTGAGCGTATTCTTGGCCTTGGCGACCAAGGTATTGGTGGTATGGGCATTCCAATCGGTAAGCTTTCGCTTTACACCGCGTGTGGTGGTATCAGCCCAGCCTATACATTACCAGTGATGCTTGATGTGGGTACAAACAACGAAAAGCTCCTCAATGATCCTATGTATATGGGTGCGCGTCACCCGCGTATTGGCCAAGAAGAATACGATGAGTTTCTTGATTTATTTATCAAGGCTGTAAAACGTCGTTGGCCTAATGTTATGTTGCAGTTTGAGGATTTTGCACAGCCAAATGCAATGCCATTGCTAAAGCGTTACCGTGACGAAATTTGTAGTTTCAACGATGACATTCAAGGTACCGCGGCTGTGACCGTAGGCACATTACTCGCTGCGTGTCGTGTAAAAGGCACAAAACTTAGTGAGCAGAAAGTTGTGTTTGTTGGCGCTGGTTCAGCAGGCTGCGGTATTGCAGAACAAGTGATCAGCCAAATGGTTTCAGAAGGGATCAGTGACGCCCAGGCGCGTAGTCAGATTTATATGGTAGATCGCTTCGGTTTATTGAGTGAGGGTATGGAAGGGTTGCGCGACTTCCAACAAGCGCTTGTGCAAACAAAAGACGCTTTAAGTCAGTGGACTTACAGTGGTGACTTTGCCTCATTACTTGATGTAATGCATTGTGCCGAGCCGGGTATCTTGATCGGTGTCTCCGGCCAACCGGGATTGTTTACTGAGCAAGTAGTGCGCACTATGTCTGAAAATTGCGAGCAACCGATTATCTTCCCATTATCTAATCCTTCAAAGCAGGTTGAGGCACACCCTCAAGATGTGATTAATTGGTCAAATGGTAAAGCAATCATCGCTACAGGTAGCCCATTTGGCAAAGTGAGTTTTGAAGATAAAGAAATGCTGATCCCGCAATGTAACAACAGTTATATTTTCCCAGGTATTGGCTTGGGCGTGATTGCCATCAAAGCGAAACGCATCACAGATGAAATGCTTATGGCTGCCAGTGAAACCCTCGCTTCTAGCTCACCGTTGGCAAATGAAGGTAAGGGCAGTTTGCTTCCACCTCTCACTGAAATCGAAGCATTGTCTAAGCGCATCGCTTTTGCGGTTGCCAAAGTAGCGATTGAGCAAGGTGAAGCGCTTGAAGTGAGTGATGAAGATATCATCAAAGCGATTGATAAAAACTATTGGCTTCCAGAGTATCGTAACTACAAACGTGTCAGTATCTAACTTGTGAACACTTGAATAAACGCCGCACTTAGTTGCGGCGTTTTGCGTTAAAGGAAAGGTAAAGCAAGACCAAATACAGTGCCTTTTGCACGGGCTTTATGAATAATGATAGTAGGTAATTATGCAATGTAGTGTCATGGAACTACGTTGTCAGGGAGTACAGTGAATTTTGAATTGGCAGCAACTAGTTGACAATCGACAGCGGTTCTTTTGGGTTCTGCAAATAGCGGGATGGATTGGCTACGCGTTAGTTAACTATATCGGTTCTAAGGTTTTCGAGATGCGTGATATTTACGTATTCGTGATCCTATTGAACGCCTATGCTGGCTGCTTAATGACCGTCCCATTGCGGTATCTATATCGCAGAGTTTGGAACGCTAGCCCATGGGTGTTAGTGATTGTTGTGTTTGGTGTTTCGTATTTAACAGGAACGCTGTGGTCGGTCGTTAAGAAGTTTAACTTCTGGGAGATTTATCGTCATGGTTATCGTCCAGATGAATGGTTTTATTACTTTGAACAAGGCTTAGATTCCGTCTACATCATTCTTTGTTGGAGTGGCTTGTATTTCGGTATTAAGTACTACCAACTATTGCAAGGTGAACGTCAAAAAGCGTTGAAGGCCAATACAATGGCCCATGAAGCAAAACTTAAAATGTTGCGTTATCAATTGAACCCGCATTTTTTGTTTAACACGCTTAACGCTATTTCCACGCTTATTTTGGTGGAAGAAAACAAAGACGCAAATAAGATGCTTTCGAGGTTGAGTGATTTCTTACGTTATACACTCAACACCAATCCAATTAGAAAGGTGCCCTTAGAACAAGAATTACATGCACTTAGCTTATATTTGGATATTGAAAGAGTGCGTTTTGATGACAGATTAACTGTCGATATGCAAATTAGTGATGACGCGCGCCAAGCAATGGTGCCGAGCTTAATTTTGCAACCACTGATTGAAAACTCATTGAAGTATGCCATTGCGCAGATGACCCAAGGCGGGGAGATTAAAATCAACGCGCAAGTATTTGCCAAAGAGCTGTTACTTGAAGTGAGTGACAACGGCCCAGGTGCTGAATTAAAAGATGGGCAGCTAATGCAGGCGTCCGGCGTGGGCTTAGCTAATACCAAAGATAGACTAAAGACCCTTTACGAGAACAATTATTCATTTGTATTATCAGGGAATACGCCGACTGGTTTAACGGTCAATATTCGTATCCCTTTTGAGAAGGCTGTAACAGAGTGAATACCATAAAAACCATTATTGTTGATGACGAGTCATTGGCACGCAAGGGCTTGGCAGTGCGATTAGAGCAACTTGAAGAAGTTGAGCTAGTGAGTCAATTTGCCCAAGGAAGCGATGCAGTGGCTTTGTGTCAGGAACAACAAATTGATTTGGTGTTTTTAGATATTCAAATGCCGGGTATGAATGGCTTCGAGGTGGCAGATGCGCTCACGCATTTACCTGCGTCTCATCAGCCACTCGTCGTTTTTGTTACCGCCTTTGATCGCTATGCCGTACAGGCGTTTGAGGTGCATGCATTAGATTATGTACTCAAACCTGTGGACGACGACAGACTAAAACAGGCGGTGGAAAAAGTGCAATCACATTTAAAAACACAACAAGATAATGCTCACAAGAAAAAGCTGGCCAGTTTTGTAGCTGGTATAACAGGCAACAATTGTGAGGAAATCCTTAAGAAACTCGCTTCGGGTGACAGCTTAGAAACGAAGAAATACCCTGAGTCGCTGGCTGTCAAAGAACAAGGTGAGATTATTCGCGTACCAACTAACACAATTCAGTGGGTTGATGCTGCAGGGGATTACATGTGTTTACATTGTAGTGATGGCCAGACTCATATTCTTCGCAAAACGATGAAAGAGCTAGAGCGTGAATTAAATCCAAGCCTTTTTGTGCGTGTTCACCGCAGTGCTATTGTTAATTCAAAGCAAATCAGTAAATTAGTGACGCAAGTCAGCGGCGAGTATCTGCTCGTATTAGGCAACGGTCAGGAATTAAAAGTAAGTCGTAGCTACCGTGACAAGGTTAAAGCCGCATTAGCTAATTAAATTAATAAAATTTCATCATGTATCATCTGTAAGAACGAGGCCAAGTGCCTCGTTTTTTTATATCTGACTTCGTTTTTATGTCTGTCGGGTAACTGTCGGGGTAAATTCGGCAACGACAATGCTAATATGTATCTATTCTCCTAACCGATTGAAAATGTGAGCAGTAGGCACAGTATGGATTTAAAGCACTTACGGTTGAGTCGACGACTATCGCAAGAGCAACTTGCGCAAATGTCTGGGTTAAATGTCAGAACAATCCAGCGCATTGAAAGCGGAGCAAATGCGAGTATGGAGTCTCAAAAGTGTCTAGCTGCAGCTCTCAACATTGACATTGAAACGTTGAATAAGGAGAACTTTATGCCAGATAAACAATCGGATAATTATCAGGCTTTACCGATTTTTTTAAAAATTTGGTTTGCATTTAACTTTTTGCAATTACGCTCAACACGAAAGACGGCAACACGAGTGGAGTGGGTGAGCCATCTATTTGGATATGGATTCTGTTTACTTGGATTCGTTAATGAAGCTGCATTGGCCGGTGGCCTCATTATGTTGACCATGGGCTATTTGTTTACGCTATTGAAATACCAAGGCGACAAATACCAAATTTGGTATGGGGAGAATTAGTACATCTGGTAAAGTTACACTCGAGGTCGACTCGCAAGGTTTCGACCTCTGAATGCTTATAAGCGATATTCTTTAAGTTTTGCAACGAAGTCTACATTGCGAGCATGCGTATCAGATGTGTCAGCTAAGCAAGTCGTTGTCACTTGCCCATTCTCTACGCCAATCATAATACCTGTATCGCCTCGTTCAACGTGTTTAACCGCCTCAACTCCTAACTGGGTTGCAAGGATACGGTCACCTGCTGCTGGCGCTCCACCGCGTTGTACATAGCCCAAAATCGCACTTCTACTGTCAACTCCGGTGTAGCTTTTAAGTTGCTCTGCGAGCTCTTGAGCACTCATACTCAGCGAGTGCTCAGCCATAACAAGCACATAGCTGTGAGCCGCGTCATTCGCCAAAGAATGAGCGACATCCTGTTTAAGCTTGTCGATGAATTGTTGTTCATTGTCGATGAGCTCTTTGCAAATGATTTGTTCAGCACCACAGGCAAGGCCGGCTTCCATAGCAATAATTCCACAATCACGACCCATCACTTCGACTACAAATGTCCGTTCGAACGCTTGTGCTGTATCACGGATTTTATCTATACAGCCAAGTGCTGTGTCGATGGCAGTATAAAAACCGATCGTAGCATCAGTTCCCTTGATATCGTTATCGATAGTACCCGGAATGCCGATGATTTGCCCAGGCCAGTGTTTTGCAAGTGCTTGTGCACCTTTAAAACTGCCGTCACCGCCAATTACTATCAGCGCGTCTACATGGCATTTACGCAAACTATTCGCCGCTTGCAATAAACCTGATTCGCTATGCATAGCAGGGCAACGAGCTGACTTAATAATTGTGCCGCCACGGTGAATGATGTCATTTACATCGCGCGCTGTGAGTTCAGTGTAATGTTCGTCGATGAGACCATTGTAGCCACAGTAGTAGCCGATGACTTGGAAGTTACTTGCCAGAGCTTTGAGGGTAATTGCTCGAATGGCGGGATTCATTCCGGGGGCATCGCCCCCGGACGTGATAATTGCGATACGTTTTTGTTTAGACATAAGTCTTTGCTTGTGTTGCTAAAACCTATGTTAACTATTTATTGAACCGTCACAATTTTCAAGGTATTTGTGGCACCAACGGTTTCCATCATGTCACCGTGTGTCAAAATCACGGTATCACCGCTGTGTAATTCACCCAACTCAACTAAGCGAGAGAGGGCTTCTGAAGCGATAAAGTCTTTTTGATACTTGGTCGTATCGAAATAGACTGGATAAACACCACGATACAACGCAGTTTGACCTAATGTCTGTGGGTGACGGGACAATGAATAGATAGGTAAACCTGATGAAATACGTGACATCAGTTTAGAGGTGTTACCTGATTCTGTTAGGGCAACAATAGCTTTCACTGTGCCTAAGTGGTTTGCCGCATACATCGCTGAAAGAGCAATGGTTTCTGCATTATCAGCAAACATACTATCTAAGCGATGCTTCGAAACGTGTGTTTCTTTTTGCGATTCTGCACCAACACATACGCGAGCCATCGTTTGCACTGTTTGCTCTGGGTAATCACCGGCAGCGGTTTCAGCTGATAGCATGACAGCGTCTGTGCCATCAAGAACTGCGTTAGCAACATCCATAACCTCTGCACGTGTTGGCATTGGGTTGTCAATCATTGACTCCATCATTTGCGTTGCGGTGATCACAACACGATTAAGTGAGCGAGCACGGCTAATGATGGTTTTTTGCTTGCCGACAAGGGCTGCATCACCAATCTCAACGCCTAAGTCACCGCGGGCTACCATGACTGCGTCAGATGCTAAGATAATATCGTCGATAGCTTCAACAGATTCTACTGCCTCTGCACGTTCGATTTTCGCGAGTAGTTGCGCTGTAGAACCTGCTTGTTCAGCTAGCGAGCGCACATAACGCATGTCTTCGCCAGAACGAGGGAAAGACACCGCTATATAGTCAACACCGATATTCGTAGCAGTGATTAGGTCTTCTTTGTCTTTATCAGTAAATGCTGGTGCTGTTAAACCACCACCTAGACGGTTAATGCCTTTGTTATTGGATAAAACACCGCCAACAGTCACGATACAATGGACTTTATTGCCTGCAACACTGTCGACAGTCAGCTGGATTAAACCGTCGTTTAGTAACAGTAAATCACCTGTAGTAACGTCATTTGGAAGTTCTTTATAGTCGATACCTACTGCGTTGACATCACCTTCGCCTAGACCTAGTTCAGCGTCAAGAGTGAACTTAGCGCCAACTGCGAGATTTACCTTGCCTTCTTTGAAAGTAGAAACACGAATTTTTGGACCCTGTAAGTCAGCTAGAATGGCCACATGCACATTTAAACGATTAGCAATCTCACGTACATCATCAGCACGTTTTTGGTGATCTGCAGGGGTACCATGCGAAAAGTTCAAACGTACAACGTTTGCACCAGCGCGGATAATTTTTTCTAGGTTGTTGTCTCTGTCCGTAGCCGGTCCAAGGGTGGCGACTATCTTTGTACGTCTAAGCATCAAATTCTCCCGTAGGCGTAATTGCTTTATTAGCATGGTAGCAAACTCTAGTATGAATGAGACCTTGAGTTTGCATATCCTTATTATTCGTTAACACTATGTCAGCATTATGACACCGGTGTCAGGTGCAGTCAATTATGTCGCAAAACTAAAGTGGGCATCTTTATGCAAAGATTCTCAGTTAATTTGATATAATTCCAGAGCGGGGATTGAATGGCACATAGTTTCGCCTATAATGCCCGCCGTAATCAGGTTATACCCATTGTATTAAGTTGTAGTCAGACGCACGCGCACAGATGCTCACTCGTAGAGTGGATTTTATCTCAAAGCTTGAAGGATAACATCACGTTAGCGCGTATGCTCTGTTGAATTATTACAGCACATATTGATGCAATCGGTATCATTTACCAGCCATACGTTTTTACCGAGGAGGAAACTTAATGCAAGTAGCATTAGTAGGTCTGGGAGTGATGGGCAAAAATCTTGCTTTGAACTTAATCGAGAAAGGGCTCACGCTTGTCGCATATGATAAAAATCCAGACGCTGGTGAAGAATTACTAAGCTGCGCCAAAACACAAGGAACGGCTGAGCGCTTGCATATAGTCTCTGATCTTCACGATATGGTTCGTCGTTTAAAGGCGCCACGTTCTATTTTACTGCTAGTCCCAGCGGGTGAACTAGTAGATCGCGTCTGCCAAGATCTTATTGACGCTGGTGTGAGCAAAGACGACATCATCGTTGATTGTGGCAACAGTAACTACAAAGACGGTATCGCACGTAAACTTAAGTTCCAGAACAAATTCGAATTTGCCACTATGGGTATCTCAGGTGGTGCAGAAGGTGCACGTCACGGTCCTGCAATGATGGCCAGTGGTTCAGAAGGTGGCTGGGAGCGTATCGAGTCATCTATGGAAAAGGTGGCAGCTAGCTACAATGGCGAGTCTTGTTTCGCGCGTGTAGGTCAATCAGCAAGTGGCCACTTTGTGAAAATGGTGCACAATGGTATTGAGTATGCGTTGATGCAACTGATTGCTGAAATTTACCATCTTCTTCGTTTAGGTGCGGGTAAATCACCACAAGAGATAGCGGCTATTTTTGACCAATGGTCTGAAGGTGAATTGAACAGCTATCTTCTCGCTATTTCTAGCCATATTCTTAAGCTTGAGTCTCACGAAGGCACGCCACTTGTTGATTTAATTGATAACAAAGTGGGCGCGAAAGGCACGGGTCTATGGACTGCACAAAATGCTCTAGAGTTAGGAATTGCTGTTCCGTCATTAGTTGCCGCTGTACAGGCTCGTCATCTTACTAACACGGGTGACACCCATGCGGCCAAAGAAATGACTTATGCGCCAAAAGCAACAGAAAAAGTTGATTTGGACTTAGACGAATTGAAAGACGCATTCCACTTAGCAAGTTTGCTGTGTTATCGCCAAGGTCTTGCACTAATCAAAGGTGCATCTCGCGCCCATCAGTGGAAGGTCGACTTAGCAAAAACGCTACAAACTTGGCGTGCAGGTTGTATCATCCGCGCTGATTACCTTGATCAAATCGCACAAGGTGTCGAGTTTATCGATACGCTTGATACCCAAGTCAAAGCGCTACGTCGTGTTACTGGTGCAGCGGTAACAACGGGTCTAGCATTCCCAGTATTGAGTGCGACACAAAACTACCTAGCTACACTCAGCACCCCAAGTAATGGTCATCTTGTGCAAGCGCAACGTGACTACTTCGGCGAGCATGGTATCAAAACCCACAGTGGTGAAGTGTGTCATTTAACAGATTTGGCTGACATTGACGCTAAAGTTCGTTAATAATTAATTCTTTCTTAAGATAGTAAAAATGCCGCTAACAAGCGGCATTTTTTTATTCACTTAACTCTTACAAGCATCAAGCTAACGGCTTAATTCTCCACGAAGGTTATCTTGCATTAGGTGGCGAATACTTTGTGTTGATACCTTCTTGCTCAACAAATAATGCAGCTTTGTTAAACACGCCTCTAGTGTCATATCGAATCCACTGATCACACCCACATTCAATAGGGCATTACCTGTGGCATAACCACCCATGTTGACTTGGCCCTGCAAACATTGAGTCAGGTTAATGATAATTATCCCGCGTTCATTGGCTTCTTCTAATAAACATAAGAATTCATGGTTTTGTGGTGCATTACCTACACCGAAGCTTAGTAAGATGAGTGCTTTGATATCATCGTTAA
This sequence comes from Pseudoalteromonas sp. GB56, assembly GCF_054923835.1. Taxonomy (NCBI): domain Bacteria; kingdom Pseudomonadati; phylum Pseudomonadota; class Gammaproteobacteria; order Alteromonadales; family Pseudoalteromonadaceae; genus Pseudoalteromonas; species Pseudoalteromonas sp. GB56. Next base: position 1,991,910 of record NZ_JBPCHK010000001.1, read on the forward strand.
TGATTGAACCGACTACATCAGCGCTGATCCCAGGGTATAGGTGCAAAACTGCAATGGCTTGCGGTGTAATCCGTGACACTTGCAGGTCGTTATCAATGTAAGGGCTAAGTTGGCCCTCAAGTAAACGTATGTTGATGCCTGCTTTCGCCAGCGGTGGTAGGTTAGGCGAATCGAAGGCGTTAAATCCGTCTGCGTGAATTTTTGTAGCGCGATTGCCTCGGAATAACTGGTTGTTGAAGAATAGGCTGACTTCAGCGATAGGGTAATTAGCAGCGAGATACATGGCGTTCAGTAAATTCACCTGACCGTCTGAGCGCAACTGCGACAGGGGGATTTGTGAGCCTGTTACGATGACCGGTTTTGTAAGGTTTTCGAACATGAAAGACAGCGCAGACGCTGTGTAGGCCATGGTATCTGTACCATGTAAAACGACAAAGCCGTCATAGTCGTGATACTTGTCTTTGATATCATCGGCAATCATCTGCCAGTGCGCTGGAGACATATCAGATGAATCAATTAGGGGGCAGTATTCCTCTATATCGAATAGAGGCATTTCGTCACGGTTAAATTCAGCGCTGTTTTTAACCGTTTCGGTTAGGAAGCCTGCTGCAGGAATATAACCTTGACTCGATTTTTTCATGCCGATCGTACCGCCTGTGTAGGCGATGTAAATGCGTTTACGTTTCATAAAAAAGCCCGATAGAGAGTATCGGGCTAAGTATACAACGAGTGAAGCTACGACTTCACGTAGCAACACACTTTATTTACGAAAATTAATCCGTTACAGCGCACACTAAGCAACGCGCGTAGATACCTTCAGGGTCGTTAAAGGTTTTCAATGTTGCAACTTGTGACTGTACTTGTTCAACTAAATTGTCGAATTGCATCGCAGCACCGACAGTCGCGCTTTGTGGCGCTTTGGCACTGACTAGTGATTGCACTGTGGCACTGCCAAATAGGTTCTGGATGAAGATATCCTGAGCTGACAGCGGTTGCTCAATCAATTTCACATCGTAATGTTTAAGGCTGGCAAGGGCCGCAGCTGCTTCAATCGCTGCTTGTTTGTCACCTAATTTATCAACAAGACCTAACTCTTTTGCTTGCGTTGCAATCCACACACGGCCCTGAGCAATCTCATCAACTTCTTCAACAGATAAACCACGTGATTGAGACACAACTTCTAGGAAGCGCTTGTAGGCGTTTTCAACACTCATTTGGATAGCTTGTGCCATCTTGTCATTAAGCCCAAGGAGGATTGAAGAACCTTTAAGTTCTGTCGTTGCCACACCGTCTGAGTGAACACCTAACTGAGCGGCACTGTTTTCGAATGTCATGATGGTGCCAAATACACCGATAGAACCGGTAATTGTGCTTGGTGCAGCCCAAATTTCATTGGCGGCGCTGGCAATCCAATAACCACCAGATGCTGCTACTGAACCCATAGACGCGATTACTGGTTTACCGGCTTCTTTTAGGGCAATTACTTCACGACGGATAAGCTCCGATGCGAACATGCTGCCACCGCCTGAATCGATACGTAATACCACCGCTTTAACCATGTCGTCATTGCGCGCTTCACGAAGTAGGGCGGCTGTACTGTCACCACCAATTTCGCCCGCTTTACGATGACCATCAACAATGGTGCCTTTGGCAACGATAACTGCCACTTTTTCAGTCATTGGGTTGTCAAATACAACAGGCAGTTTGAATGAAGCAAGATAGTCATTGAAGCCTATTTGACGGAACGTTTTGCCCTCTTCATCTAAACCAACAAGAATCGATTAACTGTTGGCGCAGCTGTTGATTGTTTTTAAGTGCATCTACCCAACCATATTTTAGAGCGAACTCAGCGCTGTTACCGTCAACGGTTTCGAGTTTCGCAAGGTAACCGTCAAGCGTTTCGTCGAAGTTAGTTTTTTCGAATCCGCGCAACGCTGCAACTTCATTTTTGTACTGAGTCCAAAGGTGTGACAACCATTCTTTATTGGCTTCTTTTGCGGCTTGTGACATGTCGTTGCGAATGAGTGGTTCAACCGCCGACTTAAATGTACCCACGCGGAATACATGTTGGGTAATTTTCAATTTATCCAGTGCATCTTTGAAGTAAACTGGGTAAACACCAAAGCCCTCAATTGAAACGCCGCCATAAGGGTGAAGATTGATTTCATCTGCATGTGCTGCAAGATAATATTGACTCTGTGTGTAGTAGTAGCCAGAAGCAATAACAGGTTTGCCTTGGGCTTTGAATTCGTCAATCGCTTTGGCGATTGCATCGAGTTTATTGATGTGCGCGCCGCCAAGGTTTTGTACATTCAAAAGCATGGCTTCAATGCGCGAATCCTTAGCAGCCTTTTTGATTACAGAAACAACATCATCAACGAGGATCTCAGCGGGCTCATCTGAACCGCCCATGGACTCTGCAAGCGCGGCATCAAGTGGGTCAACATAGCGTTTTTGTTCAACTAAATAACCATTTAGGTTGAGTGTTAACACTGAGCCATCTGGCACTAATATTTCATTTTCGTCGCTGCTTATGGATGCGATGATAGCAATGATGATTGCGATGAAGATGATATTGACCACCAGACGACGGGAAAAATTAATACCATCCCAGGTGGCTTTTACTGCTTTTTTAATCAAAATCAGACCCTTACTTTTAGATTCTGCTCTACACACTGGTTAGACTTCCATATTAGCCCAAAGACTTCAAAAATTTAAACAGAAAAAAGTAACTAAGTATTTACAGCACGATTATCAACCAATCTAAGAGACAGCGAATATACTTGCTGGAGAGTCGAAAAATAGTTACTCTCAGACAGGTATGACCAGATTAACCATAAGGGGAACGCCATGCTAGAACAACCATTAAAACTGGCGCATGGAGAAATTAGGAACCGACTTGTGATGGGTTCTATGCACACCGGTCTAGAGGAAGGGTGGCACAATCGAAAACGTCTTGCTGCATTTTATGAAGAACGAGCGAAAGGCGGTGTAGGTCTCATTATTACGGGAGGTTACAGTCCAAATGTGCGGGGTAAGCTGTCTCCTTTCGCATCATCATTCAATTCTGTGTTTGATGTAGTAAAACACAAGAAATACACCGATGCTGTGCATAAACACGGTGGAAAAATTTGCATTCAACTATTGCATGCTGGTCGCTATGGGTATCATCCTTTTAGCTGCGCACCGAGTGCAATTAAATCGCCTATCACTCCTTATGCACCTAAAGAAATGTCATTGGGAATGATAAAAAATACAGTAAAGGATTTTGCTAAAAGCGCCTTGCTCGCACACAAAGCGGGGTATGATGGCGTAGAAATAATGGGCTCAGAAGGCTATCTCATTAATGAGTTCATGGCTCCACACACGAACAAACGTACTGATCAATATGGTGGTAGCAACGAAAACAGAATGCGTTTTGCCAAAGAAATAGTCTCTGCGGTTCGTGCAAAAGTACCTGACGAATTCGTTATCGTTTTCCGTTTGTCAGTGATGGATTTAGTGCCTGATGGCTCAACGAAAGATGAAGTCACAGAGCAAGCTAAAGTGTTAGCTGAAGCAGGTGTCGATATCTTCAATACAGGTATCGGTTGGCATGAAGCGCGTATTCCCACAATAGCGTCCATGGTACCACCAGGTGCCTTCAGGGAAGCTTCGTTGAGATTAAAATCAGCGACTCAAAAACCTGTTATTGCGGTAAATCGTATTAACACACCAAAAATAGCAAATGACATACTTACAGCTGGCGAAGCAGATATGGTCTCAATGGCGCGGCCTTTGCTGGCAGATCCAGATATTTTCAATAAATACGCCGACAATAAATCTGAAGAAATCAACATTTGTATCGGTTGTAATCAGGGGTGTCTCGACCACGTATTTAAAGGCCAACGTGCAACCTGCTTAGTGAATCCATTGGCAGCGTATGAATTGGACTTGGCCATTGAGCCTGCAACCAGTACGAAAAATGTGCTTGTAGTAGGGGGTGGTCCAGCTGGCTTGGCTGCAGCGATTTATCTGCGTAAGCGTGGCCACAAGGTAACCTTAATTGAGCGCTCGGATACGCTAGGTGGTCAATTCAATTTAGCGATGCGTGTGCCAGGTAAGGAAGACTTTAAACTTGCACTGAAATACTTTAGCGATGAAGTCGTTCGTCAAGGCGTAGATTTGAAAATGAACACGGAATTTAGCCACAGCATGTTAAAAGAGTATGACGATGTGGTCTTCGCATGCGGTGTATCTCCGCGTATTGCGAACTTTGAGTGTGCTGATGGTAAGCGTGTTTATCGTTACGATGAAGTGATCCGTGGTGATGTTGAAATCGGCGATAAGGTGGCCATTCTTGGCGCTGGTGGTATTGGCTTCGATATGGTTGCATTTTTGACAGAAGAAACTGACCAAAGTATCGAAAGCTTTAAGCAGCAGTGGGGCATTGAACAAGCGCCTAAACCGCATCGCACTGATAAGAAATTGTATATGCTCAAGCGCAGTGAAGGACGATTTGGTAGTACGCTTGGTAAAACAACCGGTTGGATCCACCGCCAAGTGGCTAAGATGCAGGGTGTTGAACAAATTGCCGGTTGCCAATATACGCGTTTTGATGAACAAGGTTTGCACATTACTGTTAACGGAGAATCTCGCATCCTAGATGTTGATACAGTAATAGGTTGCATAGGTCAGACATCGAACGACTCTGAACTTAAACAAGCACAAGAAACGCACATGAGCACGAAAGTCCATGTCATTGGTGGAGCAAAGCTTGCGTCAGAAATTGATGCCAAGCGCGCTATCAAAGAAGCCTTGATGGTAGCACGAGAAATTTAACCTCTTTGCAACTGGCCATTGGACAACCTCAATGTAGCCAGTTGGCTTTTGTTTCTTTTTGACTGAAATAATAAATCGGCTCGTTAGGTCTATGTGCTATACAAATAGTAAATAGATGTAATTCGAGCTTTTTTATGTTTCACCGCACCGCTAGTTTTTATGAAAATACCCTCGAGCGAATACAATTCCTTGATGGCATTCCGTCTTTGTTAATGCGATTAATACTCGCACCAGTGATGATCATCGCAGGTTACAGCAAACTTAATTTAGGTAATGACTCTCTGCCTTGGCTAGAGCGAATATTGGCTGACCCCAATGTTGTTGCTTGGTTTGGTAATGCAGACTGGGGTCTGGGACTGCCTTTCTCAGAACTGTTGGCCTTCGCTGCGGGTTGGACAGAGTTTTTGGGAGGTTGGCTGTTATTGTTAGGTTTATTCACTCGACTTGTCACTATACCCTTGATGATTACCATGATTGTGGCGATTACGATGGTTCATTGGGATTATGGCTGGTTCGCCATCACACCCACTGACACACAAACAAGTCCCGCAAAAGTATTGAACTGGATTGGTATTGAACAAGCACAAGAGAGCCTTGATAATTCTGCAGCAGCAGGTGTTCGTTTGGACTCCATAAAGGAGATTGTTGCTGAACATGGACGCCCTCAATATCTCTACGATAGAGGCAATATTGTCATACTAAACAATGGTATTGAGTTTGCGAGTATTTATTTTGTGATGCTGACGTCGTTATTTTTCGTTGGCGGCGGGCGTTTTGTTAGTCTTGATTATTTCCTTAAACCGCGCAGGCGTGCAGTTTGAATTATCGAGTGTTGATCAACGAGTTACTATGATAGTCTCTGGCTATCATAGTAACGAAGTGAAGTTCCCCCAATGCTAGCAACTGAATTATTGCTCAACAGACAATCTGACAGTCACCTTTCTTTTCCCGGGCCTAACCCCAAACAACTCGAATTAATCCAAAACGCAGCGTTGCGAGTGCCTGACCACGCAAACTTAGCACCGTGGCAATTTATCGTGCTTGAGGAAGAAAATAGAAGTCAGCTCGGCCAAATATTCGAGCAAGCTGCAATCAGCGAGGATATGGGGGAGCGCGCAGTGTCACGTGCAGCTGCATTACCGGATCGCGCACCTATGGTCATCGTCTGCATCATGAAATACAAGCCACATGAGAAAGTGCCCCGTGTAGAGCAGATAGCCAGCGCATCATGTGCTACGTTTGCAATGCAACAAGCGGCATATTCACAAGGCCTGAGTGGGATTTGGCGAACGGGCAGTTATGCGACTTCTCCTTATGTAAAGAAAGCGCTAGGATTAACTGAAGACGACGAAATAATCGGCTTCTTGTACATTGGTACACCGACTGTTGATTGTCCGAAAAAGCGTCGACATGACATAGCACAGTTCTTTAGCCACTCTCTTTAATAGCTCGCCTAAAAAGCCTCACCTAAGTGGGGCTTTTTTGTCATCCTAGATTAATGTCCTCCTTGTTATTGTATCTTTTTGATCACTAATTTCGCTTTGGTGGTTTTTTAACTGAACAAATTTTGTTAGGGTAAGTTTTGTACAGAATTGTAATCAACAAAATAATAAGAAGATAAGAATCAATGGGTAACTTGTTCTTAAGAGAAAAAGAGCGTTGGGGCTTATGGACATTCTGGGGCGTTTTAGGAGCGTTGCTCACCACTTACGTTGCAATGGCAACGAAAGCACCATTATTTATTACTCTTGGCGCGATGAGTGTCGTTGTGGTGGTTTCCAGCTGGATGATGTATTCCAAGCGATATGATTTTTTACGGGCGTTAAAAGTAACGGCCTATGTACTGGGTGTTTCAGTATTGCCAGCATTGACCTTGGTTATCATACCAGCGAGTAAGCAAAATCGTGGTGAATTGCTTATGCAGAGCGCTTTGTTTGCTATCGTGGCATTAATTGGTTGTGTTATTTGTGCATTCATTGCCAAGCGACCGAAACAATATTATTGAATTAATTGGCGTTTATGGTCTTTACATTGCCATAGAAAACCTCTAACATGCGCGCCATTCGGAGAGATGGCTGAGTGGTTGAAAGCACCGGTCTTGAAAACCGGCATACGTTAATAGCGTATCTAGGGTTCAAATCCCTATCTCTCCGCCACCTCATTCTAAAAACCGCCCTCGAGGCGGTTTTTTCGTTATAGTGATGTCTCTTTTTTAACTATCAATGGAGTTCGTACAATGGCGGCACCGATGCGTATCTTTTTTTGGTTTGCACTGGCATTTTTTTACGCGATGAGTCTTGATGTTATTAATGCGATGGCTATCGATGCCCAGCTCGACACGCTTCCCACTCTGGCCGGCTTCGCAGTGTTTAATGCCTTAGTGGCTCATCTTATAGCGAAATATGAAACACAACTATCGGCTTTATGCGCATTACTCACGGGGTGTTTTGGCGTTATTGTATTTGGTGTAATGATATGGCCTTGGTTTGCACACATGCCGATGTGGTTATGGGCCTATCTCATCGTGTCATTGGTCGTGTTTACTTGGCTTGCGCCTATATTGGCGAAGAAAATGGCCAAATTATCTGCAAAAGAGTCAAATTAATTACTGAAATTCTTCATCAACCTGACGTTCACTAGGGAGTATGTTACCCTGTGTGCGAATTTTGTATTTTAAATAAAAGATGGACGACTTTATGTCTGATAAATTTTCGACTAACGCTGATAAAGCGAGCTACGGTATTGGTTTACAAATGGGTGAGCAACTTAAAGCTAATCCATTCGAAGGTTTGAACCTTAATTCTGTATTCGAAGGCATGAAAGATGCTTTCACTGGTGATAGCTTCCAAGTAGAGATCCCAGAAATTCAAGCTGCATTCGAAGAAATTAACGCTGAAATTCAAAAGCGTCGTGAAGAAGAAGCAAAAGTATTAGCGGCTGAAGGCGACGCTTTCCTTGCTGAAAATGCGAAGCGTGCTGAAGTCACTGTTACTGAGTCTGGCCTTCAATTCGAAGTTATCGAACAAGGCGAAGGCGAAAAGCCAACTGCTGAATCAACAGTCCGTACGCACTACCACGGAACATTGATCAACGGCACAACATTTGACAGCTCATATGAGCGCGGTCAGCCTGCAGAATTCCCTGTTGGCGGCGTAATCAAAGGTTGGACAGAAGCGCTACAAATGATGCCAGCTGGTTCTAAATGGCGTTTATACATCCCTCATGACCTAGCGTACGGTGAGCGTGGTGCGGGTGCAGCGATTGCTCCTTACTCAACACTTATCTTTGATATCGAGCTACTTGATATCCTATAAGTGAAAGCCATTATCTGACACGCAGGTGATGGTTTTTAATGTGTCGCTCCGCTAACAAGTGGGGCGATTTTTTTGCTTGTTACTACCAATTCTTTTCACACATAACGATACTCTCTTTGCTTTTATCTCGCGTTCCTCATTTGTCATAGATATATTTTGGGTACTATTCTTTGCATTATGTTATCTGTCATCCAATGGCGGGGTGGTTGTGCACGAGCATATTTTCAAAGCGATAATTGAAAACAATTGTGATGCCGTTGTCATCGCAGATCTACATGATGGTATTGTCTTTTGGAACAGTGCAGCGCAACGGATGTTTGGTTTCCAGTTTGATGAAGTCAAAGGCAAAGATCCTCATGATTTATTGACTGTTCCGAGTAATCGCGATTTTGCGAAGCATTCAAAGCAAGTGTATCTAAATACACGCAAGTCGAATATTTTCGGCGACTTCATTCGCCTTAAAGCCTTGACGAAAGATAACACTGAGCTGGATGTTGACTTGCAGATAAACGCCATTGAACAAGACGGCAAAACCTACATTTACACCTTCATACGAGACGTGTCTGAACTTGTCCAACTGGAGAGAAAAACTGAACATTTGCTCAACACCGATGGGTTGACGCAAATAAAGAATCGTTATCACTTTACCAATGATATGGAGTGGCTGGTTGAGCGCAGTCGACAGTACACAACGCCGTTGAGTATTGGCATTATCGATATCGACCACTTTAAATCTATCAACGATAACTACGGACATCTCGCAGGTGATCATGCACTTCGAGAATTTGCCAGAATTGTTTCAGAGCAATTATGCCCTCGAGCGCTGTTTGCAAGGTTAGGGGGGAAGAGTTCGCAGTCGCATTCCCAGACACATATTGCTATGAAGCTGTGCAAGCTGTTGAAAATGTGCGTCAACATGTTGAGAAACAAGTCATCGTGTTTGACCAAATTCAGTTTACGCTGACATTTAGCTGTGGCTTAGCGAGTTTAAAAGGGGCAGCATGTAATTTAGGCACGCTCTTGAGAGATGCGGACAAGGCTCTATATGAAGCAAAAGAACAAGGAAGAAATAGAACGATATTATTTCATCAATAACTGAGGGTTACTAACGGCGAGCGTTCCATGCTTTTCTGACGCTACGGCGCCATAAAACGTCCACTAGTACGAAGCCGAGTAGTGCGGCAACAGCACCACACACGACTGAGCCGAGCAAAAATGCGGGACCGATGGTTGTGAGGCTATCGCTTAGCCACTGCCAGCTTGGTTCAAAATAGAATTCTTGCTGAGGGTGGCCAAGAATCCATGTGCCGACTAAATATGAAAAATAGAAAATTGGGGGCATCGTAAGCGGATTTGTAATCCAAACCAACGCAATAGAAAGAGGTAAATTTACGCGAAATGGAATCGCGACAGCAGCCGAAAGCAGCATTTGAAAAGGAACAGGGATGAACGCAAAAAACAAACCAACGGAAAACGCTCCTCGTGCAGAACGTCTATTTAAGTGCCAAAGATTGGCATCGTGCAACAGTCGCCCAAAAATACGCAGAGATTTAATCTGCTTTATTTTATTGTGATCGGGTAAGAACCGTTGAATGGTTTTCTTCGCCATTTGATGGGGCCCTGTACATCTAGTGCGGTGTGCAGTGGGTTTTCATTCGGCTGTATTTTGTCACTTTTCACCCCGTCACCGCTAGCACTTTTTACAATAATAGTGATATTGGTCATTATTCGTATCAATAACGGTTATTTATTCGGCTACTTACGTTTTTGCGTTTTGGGAATCGTATACACAATAGCCTATTTTTATATTTTTTTTCACTGGCATGGTCCTGAAATAGATAATAGTGAGCGTGACGTCGTTGCTGTAGTAGAAACATTTAACAATCTCGACAATCAGGTATTTGTCACCGCACGGTTAAAGTCTATTACCAATTACACTGTCCCTTCATATCAAACGTTTCGTGTCTCTTTAGGGCTACAGGGGACCCATGTGCTGCACAGCGGTGATGTATTGAAATTCACCACGCGAGTCCGAAAAAAGGTATGGCGAGTCAATTTTGATGTGAGAGACTCTCGCATCTACGGCTTTACACATAGGTTAGTGTTTGTAGCGTCAACGCCTAAATCATTACAAATCGACGCTATGGAACGAGAAAATGTGCGCGATAGGTACAAGTTGTGGCTAGACGAGAAGTTGGAACAGTTCAGACTGTCGGGCGTGTTCAAGGCGCTTCTTAGTGGCGACCGTGATGACATAACGCTGCAGCATCTCACGATGTTGAAACATACGGGCACAAGTCATTTAATTGCCATCTCTGGATTACACATAGCCTTGTTGTTTGGTTTTTGTTTTTACATTTTAAAAGCGATCACCTATTTGTTAGCTCACTTAGTGTGTAAGCGAATATATCAACAGCAACATACAAACATTTTCTTGAGTCTAATGGCTGTCATATTGTGTGGTGTGTTTGTTTTTCTATGTGACTTTCCCGTGAGTGCACAGCGAGCTTGGATTATGTTGAGTGTGTTCACCTTTATGTACTTCAGTCACAACCAATATAGCCTGCTTAAAAGTCTGCTAGTCGCGTTTTGCGCCGTATTGGTATTTAATCCATTTGCGTTGCTTGAAGTTGGTATGTGGCTTTCATTTTGTGCCGTCGCAGTCATTTTTGTCACTTTAGTGCACACGCAAGGTCGAACGGTGTTTACACGTTATTTGCTGGTGCAATTAAGCTTGTTTGTTGCTTTGGCGCCGTTAAGTTTTTGGGCGTTTAACGGCGTCTCGATAGTCTCGCCGATAGCCAATTTGATTTTGGTTCCGGCCGTGAGTTTTATATTGTTGCCCTTATTGCTTCTCAATGTCATTTGTGGATTTTCAACGCCGTTTGTGTACCTATTGAACTGCGTCGATATGTGTTTAAGCGGTATTTTTAAATCTTTGGCACCTTTGGAACAGATGATTTGGTTGGACTTCGGTCAACTCCCTTTATGGGGGGTAATTGTCATATATGTTGTGAGTGTGTTGTGTGTATATATTCGTACTTTGATTCCCGTTGTTTATGCAGTGAGTCTGTTGTTCACCTATGGAATATGTACAACACTTGGTCAACCAAAATGGCGTGTGGATGTATTGGATGTTGGCCATGGTTTGAGTGTTGTAGTGAGCGCGGATCAAACGGCAATTGTGTATGATTTGGGCGCACGCTATTTTGACCAGTACTCTATTGTAAAAAACACCTTGTTGCCCCATATCGAAGCAAGGAGTTTAACAGTAGAGCACACGATCATTTCGCACAGCGACAATGACCACAGTGGTGGCTTTACACACTGGATAGACGCAGGATTTGGCGAGACCTTAATGTTATTTCATCCCCAAAGCGCACCACCATGTCAGAGGCAATCACTGCGTTGGCATGGGTTGCAAGTTGAGGTTTTGTGGCCTGATGCTTGGCAAGAGTCGGACAACGCAAGTTCCTGCGTAGTGTATATTACAGATGGTATTCATTCTGTGTTGTTACCTGGCGATATTGGTGCACACGAAGAACAACGTATCGTTGCGCAAGGAAGTTTACCGCAAATAGATGTGGTAATTAGCCCACATCACGGTAGCAAAACGTCCTCCAGCGAGCAGTTTGTAGAGACTGTAAACGCAACTCATGTTGTCCATTCCAGTAGCAACCGTTATGGGTGGCAAATGCCGCACCCAAGTGTTTTTAGTCGTTACCAGGAGCAAAACGCGCAGCAGTGGTTAACAAAACACCACGGCGGGATAAAAGTGGCGTTCTATACTGACAACATTGTGGTGCAAAGTGCAAAACAACAGAAAAAATATTGGTTTATCACCGATTAAGTTTTGTTTTTAAGCCCACGCAGATACAATATCCGATAACGCGTTCATTTGAGAAGATTATGCAAGAAAGCGCTACAAATACATATAAACGCCTATTGGGCTATGTAAAAGATTTTAAGTCCGCAGCAATTGTTGCTGTGGTAGGTATGTTGGGTTATTCAGCAATGGACGCCACCTTTGTGTGGTTGATGCAGCCCTTTATCGACGATGGTTTAACTGACAGAAATAGTACAGTTCTTACGTGGGCGCCTTATGTGGTTATCGCGTTAGTCATTGGCCGTGGGACATTTAACTTTCTTTCAAGCTATTGCCTCGCTTATGTCGGTTCGCAGGTTGTGCGTTCATTGCGCCAAGACTTATTCACACATATGCTAAATTTGCCCGTCAGTTTCCATGATAATCATTCTAACGGCGAACTTATTTCTAAAATCACCTTTGATACAGAACAAGTACAACAAGCGATTACAAAAGCCTTGTTGGTGCTGGTAAGAGAGGGTGCTTATGTCGTGTTTTTGCTGGTTGTTATGTTCAGCGCAAGTTGGAAGTTATCACTCATATTTCTTGTTATTACACCTATAGTTGCTGTGATTGTCGGCGTAGTTTCAAAGCGTTTTCGTAAAATCTCGAAGAATATACAAAACGCCATGGGTGATGTAACGCGTTGCTCCGAGCAGATGCTCTCTGGTCACAAAGTCATCCATGGTTTTAACGGTCAACAACAAGAAACAGAACGTTTCGCTCGCGTCAACAATATTAATCGTCTCCAACGAGTCAAAATGGATGCCACAAAAGCGTTGAGTGTATCCGTAATACAAATACTTGCAGCGTCTTCAATGGCCGTCATTTTAGTGTTGATTTCGATGCCTGGAATGATTGATGCCATAACGTCTGGAACCTTTGTAACCCTTATCTCATCGATGATGTTGATGTTGCGTCCACTTAAGCAGTTGTCAAACGTAAACAGTGAATTGCAACGCGGTATTGCAGCGGCACAAAGTATCTTTGCTGTGCTCGATACAGAAGTAGAAAAAGACACAGGCACGGTGGTCATTGAAAAGGCCAAAGGGCGTATTGAAGTTTTCGACCTCAACTTTACTTACCCAAGTGTAAGTGAACCAGTACTAAAAGGGCTCAACCTGACAATCGCCGCCGGCGAGAAAATAGCCTTGGTAGGGCGTTCGGGCTCTGGCAAATCGACACTGTCGAACTTGTTACCTCGTTACTATGATGTTACTGAACGCGAAGCGATAAAGCTCGATGGCGAGCCTCTAGATACCTATACGCTTAAAAGCTTACGTCAGCAATTCGCAATCGTTTCTCAACAAGTTGTTTTGTTTAATGACACCATCGCTAACAATATTATGTATGGATTAGAAACGCCGTTAAGTGAAGCTGAGTTAATCGAAGTAGCCAAAAAAGCACATGTCTGGGAATTTGTAAAAGAGTTACCGGATGGCCTGCAAACGACGGTAGGTGAAGATGGTGTCATGCTCTCTGGTGGTCAACGTCAGCGTATCGCAATCGCACGTGCAATTGTAAAAGACGCGCCGATTTTAATACTAGACGAGGCAACTTCTGCTTTGGATACCGAGTCTGAAAAGCTCATTCAAAATGCCCTAGAGTCTTTGATGGCGGATAAAACGGCGATCATCATCGCTCACCGTTTATCTACGATTGAGCAGGCAGACTGTATTTATGTGCTGGATAAAGGGCAAATTATTGAGCAGGGCACACATACTCAGCTTTTAGAACAAGATGGTACCTACGCCGCACTTGCAAAAATGCAACAAGGCGAGGCAGGATGAGTCAAGACCAAAGCAACACGCACAGGGGAGTTGCACAGCGTTTAGAGGCTTCATGGTTTAAACCCGTGGGAATGTTAGCGATTATTATGTGGCCACTGAGCTTCATATTTTGGCTTATCAGTGCAATGAATCGATGGCTATTTCGTGTTGGGATCAAAAAGAGCTATCGCAGCCACGTGCCGGTCATTGTCATTGGCAATATCAGTGTGGGCGGCAATGGTAAAACGCCCATGGTTATCTATTTAGCTGAATTGTTAAAACGCCAAGGTAAACGGGTAGGAGTTATTTCTCGCGGTTATGGTAGTCAACCACCTGTTACGCCTTTTGAGGTAAACCCACTCACCTCTACTGATGTCGGTGGTGATGAGCCTGTATTATTGGCGAAACGTACGCGTTGTCCTGTTGTCATTGGTGGTAACAGAAGAGCCAGTATCGAACATTTGGTGTCCGAGCATCAAATTGATGTCATTCTTAGCGACGACGGTTTGCAGCACTATGCTCTGGAGCGTGACATCGAGTTATGTATTATCGATGCAAAAAGAAAACATGGTAATGGTTTACTTATTCCTGCAGGCCCCTTGCGTGAAGGCAAGTGGCGGTTAAACAAGGTTGATTTGGTGGTTTTTAATGGCGAACACCAAGAGGGCTGTGCGTATCAACTAGCGGTCTCTGGTTTATTTAATGTTGCTAACGAACAGCCGTTAGTGCCGCCATTTTTGCCCGGTGTTGCACTCAGTGCAATCGGTAATCCACAACGCTTTTACGATAGTTTACGCGCTCATCAGGTCGCTGTTACCAAAACGTATCATTTTCGCGATCATCACAAATTTGTTCGTGAGGATATTCCAGCAGACGAGGTCGTGTATATGACCGAAAAAGATGCGGTAAAATGCAGCGCGTTTGCGCATGAGCAATGTTATTATTTACGAGTTGATGCCAAGCCCAACGAACAGCTTGAGCAACAACTAACAAAATTATTGAAAGATAAAGGGGTGCTATAAATGGCATTTGATACCAAGCTGCTTGAAATCATTGCGTGTCCTGTATGTAAGGGCAAATTGCAATTTGACAAAGAGAATCAAGAACTAATCAGTACAGCAGCGAAACTTGCTTACCCAATCCGCGATGATATTCCTGTACTGCTTGAAAACGAAGCCAGGGAATTGAGCAGCGAAGAGGTAGAGAAGTGGAATTCGTAGTCATTATTCCCGCGCGTTACGCGTCAACGCGACTACCCGCTAAACCTTTAGCGGATATAAACGGCAAGCCGATGATCCAGCATGTGTATGAACGTGCTTTGGAATCCGGTGCGAAAGCCGTTTTTATTGCAACTGATCATCCCGATGTTTATGACGTGTGTGTGGGTTTTGGCGCTGAGGTTGTTATGACTCGTGAAGACCATCAATCGGGCACAGAGCGTCTCGCTGAGGTGGTGGAAACATTGCAGTTGAGCGATGACGCGCTGGTGGTTAATGTGCAGGGTGACGAACCTTTGTTAGCACCAGAGAATGTGAGCCAGGTAGCGAAACTACTTGATGGCAACGACGCACCGATGGCAACACTGTCGACACCCATAATCGACATTGAAGAAGCATTAAACCCCAATGCAGTGAAAGTGGTGAGCAATACAGATAACAACGCCCTGTATTTTTCACGCGCAACCATCCCTTATCATCGCGACGCATTGCTAGCGAAGCAATGTGAGCTTGATATTAGCCATATGCAACGCCACATCGGCATTTACGCCTATCGAGCAGGATTTATTAGTCAGTATATTGAGCTAACACCATCGCCGATAGAAAAGTTAGAATCCCTTGAGCAACTGCGTGTATTGCATCATGGCTATACCATAAAAATTGCCCAGGCACACCACGTTCCAGCAGCAGGAGTGGATACGCCGGCTGATTTACAGCGTGTGATAGCGACGTTGCAATGAGTGTGTTGCAAGTCATTGCACACGAAGATGATTTCGTTGTAATCAACAAGCCAGCGGGTTTGAACTTTCACAGTGAAGACGGCGAAGCTGGGCTTGTTGCACTTGCTACTGAGCAACTTGGGCTCGACTTTTTCCCAGTCCATCGCCTTGATAAAGTGACTTCCGGTTTGGTAGTGTTGCCGACTCGCTCTGATGTCGCTGCGACATTTACGCAAATGTTCGCCGCGCGACAGGTCGACAAGTTTTATCTTGCCCTGAGCGATGCCAAGCCGAAAAAGAAGCAAGGTTGGGTCAAAGGCGATATGGATAAAGCCCGTAGAGGCGCCTATAAGCTGCTAAAAAGCAGCGAAAACCCCGCCATTACCCGGTTTTATTCTTATTCGTTAGCTCCCAAGATGCGGGGTTTTGTGCTCAAGCCTTACAGCGGTAAAACCCATCAACTAAGAGTGGCTATGAAGTCATTATCTGCCCCAATATTAGGGGATAGTCTCTATGGTGGAAGTGAAGCAGATCGTACCTATTTGCATGCTTATGCATTAGAATTTCAGTATAAACAACAGCGATTTCAATTTTGTGCCGCCAATGTTGAGGGGGATATGAGCCCTTATCTTCTGCAATTGGCGCAACAATGTGATAATCAACCCTGGCAGTTAGATTGGTAGTTATATGACTCAGGATTATGAACTTAGATTTGGTGGTATCGGCCGCCTGTATGGTCAACAACAGACACAATGGTTAAGTGAGGCGCACTTTTGCGTTATTGGCATTGGCGGTGTTGGCAGTTGGGTAGCAGAGGCGCTTGCACGCACGGGGGTTGGTCAATTAACCCTTATTGACTTAGATGATATCTGTGTCACCAATAGCAATCGTCAAATTCACGCCAACAAACAAACCGTAGGTGAAGCTAAAGTTGATGCAATGAAAACGCGTTGTGAGTTGATTAACCCTGAAATAATCGTCAATGTCATTGATGATTTCATTACCTTGGATAACTACCGTGAGCACATTCAAGGCTTTGACTACGTGATTGATGCCATCGATGCGGTAAAAGAAAAGGCGGCGCTGATTGCACATTGCAAACGCAATAAAATCCCGGTGATCACCACAGGCGGTGCGGGTGGTCAGACTGACCCGAGTGAAATTAAATTTGGCGACGTAGCAAAGACCACTCATGACCCATTGTTGGCAAAAGTTCGGTATATTCTGCGCAACCAATATAATTTTAGTAAAAATCCTAAACGTAAGTTCGATGTGGATTGCGTTTACTCGACTGAGCAGCTTGTTTATCCCGATGGGCGCGGGCAGGTGTGCAAAGCTAAACAAAGCGCAGATTCGAGCATGAACATGGATTGCGCCACCGGTTTTGGCTCGGCAACTATGGTAACGGGAACGTTCGGCTTTTTTGCCGCGGCGAAGGCTGTGCGTAAATACTTAGATAGGCGAGCTCGATTGCAGCACACAAATTAATTGTGCTGCTGTGCAAACTGATTGATTTTTTGCACAATGGCTTTGATGCCGTTACCGCGAGAAGGGCTGAGGTGTTTGAGCAAACCTAGCTCTTCAAATTCTTGCTCCGCATTGATGGCTGTTACCTCTGCAGGGGTTTTACCCTGATACATGCTTAAGATAATAAACAATAAACCTTTGACAATACGGGTGTCTGAATCTGCGATGATCACAAGATTGTCTTCACCTTGGTCAAAATCAATATACATCCACACGTTACTCTCACAGCCGGAGACTTTAGCATCATCGACTTTTAGCTCACTGGTCATCACAGGTAACTTTTTACCAAGTAACATGAGTTCACGGTAACGTTGCTGCCACGCACCGAGGGCTACAAACTCTTGTTTTAACGATTCATAGTTGTTTGCAATCACGCCATCATCTCCAGAGTATTACTGAGTGCATTGATAAATATATCGATATCGTTTTTATCGTTATAAAACGCCAGACTGACGCGTACTGTACCATTGATACCCAGTGCAGCCATGAGCGGCTGAGCACAGTGGTGGCCATGACGCACGGCAACACCTTCCAGATCAAGCAAGGTTGCTAGGTCGAAAGGATGCTCACCGTCAATAACGAAGCTGACTGTGCCGATATTATGTTCCATGTCACCCAGTAATCGTACTTGCTCAAAACCGGCAAGCTTTACCTTTAAGTGGTCAAATAAGTCTTGTTCATGGGCCAGTAATTCACTTTTATCGAGTGCGTTGAGGTAATCGATTGCAGATGCAAAGCCCAAAATACCGCCAATATTAGGTGTGCCAGTTTCAAATTTACTCGGTGGTGGATTGAAAGTGGTTTCTTCGATGGTGACCTTGGTCACCATTTCTCCGCCGCACTGAAACACATCCAACATTTCCAGCATATCATACCGTCCGTAAAGACCACCGACGCCCGTTGGCCCAAGGCATTTGTGCGCAGAAAATACGAAAAAATCGCAGTCTAGCTTTTTAACATCAGGGCGCAAATGCAAAAGAGACTGAGCTCCGTCAACTAAAGTAAACGTTCCGAGCTGTTTTGCCTTTGTAATAAATTGTCGCACTGGCTGAATATTACCCAGAGCGTTCGAGGCATGGCTAATTGCCAATACTTTCGGTTTCAATTGTTCAATCAATGTGATGGATTCAGCGACTTTTAACACGCCTTTTTCGTCAATTGGCAACGCTTTAACTACGGCACCTGTGCGCTTGGCTAGTTGTTGCCAGGGAACGATATTGGCGTGATGCTCAAGGTGCGAAATGAGGATGATATCGCCTTTACCAATATGAGGAGTCAATCCATAAGCGACTAGGTTAATGGATTCAGTCGCACCTTTGGTCCACACCAGCTCATTTGCATTGCAGTTAATAAAGCGGCTGACTTTGGTCCTCGCGTCTTCATAGGCCCTCGTTGCTGATTGGCTTAGGCGGTGCGCACCACGATGTACATTGGCATTTTCTTCACTGTAAAAGCGGTTGAGTGTGTCGATAACGCATTGTGGCTTTTGACTTGTCGCTGCAGAGTCCAAATACACCAATTGGTTTTGGGCATGGTGGGCTAGGGCAGGAAAGTCTTTGCGAATGGTATCGATATCGAACATAACTAAGGGCTAATACAGATGAGCTGAGTGTGGCGAATATTGTAGAGATTTGCTTTGAAATGGCAATAAAAAAGGCCGCTAAAATAGCGGCCTTCTTGAATATTCTAAGCGTGATTAACGCTTGTCAGTCGATACGTAATCACGCTTTGTCGCGCCTTTGTATAACTGACGTGGACGGCTGATCTTGTGACCAGGCTGAGACAGCATTTCATCCCAGTGTGAGATCCAACCAACAGTGCGCGCCATTGCAAAGATTACAGTGAACATGCTTGTTGGGATACCAATTGCCTTAAGAATGATACCTGAGTAGAAGTCAACGTTCGGGTATAGCTTCTTCTCAACGAAGTATGGGTCTTCTAGGGCAATTTGCTCAAGACGCATTGCTACATCTAGAAGTGGATCTTCGATGTTTAATTCTTTTAGTACTTCGTGACATGTTTCACGCATTACCGTAGCACGAGGGTCGAAGTTCTTATAAACACGGTGACCGAAGCCCATTAGACGGAACGGGTCGTTCTTGTCTTTCGCTTTCGCAATGTACTCGTCGATGTTGTCAACTGAACCGATTTGCTTGAGCATGTTCAAACATGCTTCGTTAGCGCCGCCGTGCGCAGGACCCCAAAGTGATGCGATACCCGCAGCGATACACGCGTAAGGATTAGCGCCAGAAGAACCAGCGATACGCACTGTTGACGTCGAAGCATTTTGTTCGTGGTCAGCGTGAAGCATAAAGATACGGTCCATTGCTTTGGCAAGCGTTGGACTTACTTTGTACTCTTCTGACGGTACAGAGAACATCATGTGTAGGAAGTTTTCTGCATAGCTTAAGTCGTTACGTGGGTATACGAATGGTTGTCCAATCGTATATTTGTAAGCCATTGCTGCGATAGTAGGCAGTTTCGCTACTAGACGGATTGCACTGCGCTTGCGCTGTGCTGGGTCAGAAATATCAAGGTCTTGGTGGTAGAAAGAAGACATCGCGCCAACCACACCACACAGCATTGCCATTGGGTGTGCATCAACTCGGAAACCTTGGAAGAAGGCTGCCACTTTTTCGTGCACCATTGTGCTTAGCGTGATTGACTTTGAAAACTTCTCAAGTTCAGCTTCAGTAGGTAACTCGCCGTTAAGAAGTAAGTAGCAAAGTTCTACATAGTTTGAGCTTTCAGCTAATTGATCAATCGGGTAACCACGGTGTAGAAGTACACCTTTAGCACCGTCGATATAGGTGATAGATGAGTCACAAGAGCCAGTTGACATGAAACCTGGGTCATAAGTGAAATAACCGTGTGAACCCAAGGTACGGACGTCAATAACGTCCTGACCCGCTGTGCCTTCATAAATTGGAAGCTCAATTGGGTCGTGTCCATCGATATGAACTGTGGCTTTCTTATCTGCCATCTATTTATCTCCTAATAAAAACAACAGCCGACGCTGTCATCATGATACTAATGTTAAGCAAATTCCGATCATTCTAACGTACAAGAGGGGTAGAAAGTCAATTTTAATGCATATTCGTATAATAAATATTCCTCGTAGATTAAATATTATACCAATGGCTAATTCGCAAACCTCTCACACTAAACAAGAATTGTAATATCCTCTGCAGACTTATATACTGTCGGAGGTTCAATACCGTAACGTCTTTGAGTAAATCGTCAATGACAGCTTGATGAAAATTCGCTTTAAAGTCGAATACATAAAGTGAATGTTTTGCATGTCTGCGGTTTATTTCTGTGAGCGCATTTATGTAGTGATACATAAATGGTTATAAAAACAATGTAGATGGCTCTATTTTTCAATGTGAGCAAGATGGGCAAGTAACTGTGAAAAAGCAAAGACCTGTAAATCTCGATTTAACGACCATCTCTATGCCAGCAACGGCCAAAGCTTCTATTCTTCACCGTGTCACCGGTGTAGCAATGTTCTTTGCCTTGACCTTTGTGATTTGGGCATGGGCTGAGTCTTTATCTTCTCCGGAAGGATTTGAATTTGTCAAAAGCCTGTTAACCGGGTTTGTTGCCAAATTTATCGCCTGGGGTACCCTCACCGTTCTTTCGTATCACTTCATCGCAGGTGTACGCCACTTAGTCCAAGATTTGGGCCCGTGGAAAGAACTAGACTCAGCTAACGCGACAGCGAAAGCGGGTTTTGTGTTGTGGGTAATTGTTGCTGTTTTAGCGGGAGTTTGGCTATGGTCTTAAATCAAGCATCTCTTAAGCGCAATGGCGTTCAGGATTTCGTATCTCTTCGTGCAACTGCGCTAGTCATTAGCTCTTACGCACTATTTATTATTGGTTATTTGCTTTGCACTCCAGCATTAACCTACGACGCATGGTCAGGCCTATTTGGTAACCTAGCAATGAAAGTGTTCACGCTTGTGGCGCTTGCTTGCATCATGGTTCACGCACGTATTGGCCTTTGGCAGGTACTGACTGACTATGTTAAGAACGCAAAGTTACGCGCGTTCCTTGGTTTCGTATTAAACCTAATGGCACTTACTTACGTAGTAATTGGCCTATTCGTTCTATGGGGTGTTTAAGTGAAATATTCAGTTCGCGAATTTGATGCGGTTGTAATCGGTGCAGGAGGCGCAGGCATGCGTGCAGCACTAGCAATCACTGAATCGGGCAAGTCTTGTGCCCTAATCTCTAAAGTTTTCCCAACTCGTTCTCACACAGTATCAGCTCAAGGTGGTATCACCGTAGCGCTAGGTAACTCGCACGAAGATAACTGGGAATGGCACATGTACGATACCGTAAAAGGTTCTGATTATATCGGTGACCAAGACGCTATCGAATACATGTGTAAAACAGGTCCTGAAGCTATCACCGAACTTGAAAACATGGGTCTTCCATTTTCTCGTTTTGAGAACGGTCGCGTATATCAGCGTCCATTTGGTGGTCAGTCTAAAAACTTCGGTGGTGAGCAAGCTGCTCGTACAGCTGCGGCAGCAGACCGTACAGGTCACGCGCTACTTCACTGCCTATACCAACAGAACGTTAAAAACCAAACAAACGTATATTCTGAGTGGTATGCACTAGACCTAGTTAAAAACGACGATGGTGCAGTTGTTGGTTGTACTGCAATCGACATCGAAACTGGCGAAGTTGTTTACTTCAAATCTAAAGCTGTTGTACTTGCAACGGGTGGTGCTGGTCGTATCTTCGCATCGACTACTAACGCACACATCAACACAGGTGACGGTGTGGGTATGGCAACACGTGCTGGCGTTTCTATGCAAGACATGGAAATGTGGCAGTTCCACCCAACCGGTATCGCAGGTGCGGGTGTACTTGTAACTGAAGGTTGTCGTGGTGAAGGTGGTTACCTTCTAAACAAAGACGGCGAACGCTTCATGGAGCGTTATGCGCCAAATGCAAAAGATTTAGCGTCTCGTGACGTTGTTGCTCGTTCAATGATGACAGAGATCCGTGAAGGTCGTGGCTGTGAAGGTCCTTGGGGTCCACACATCAAACTTAAGCTCGATCACCTTGGTGAAGAAACGCTTAATTTACGTCTACCTGGTGTATGTGATCTTGCGAAAACATTCGCACACGTTGACCCAGCTAAAGAGCCAATTCCAGTAATCCCAACATGTCACTACATGATGGGTGGTGTACCGACAAACGTTAACGGTCAAGTGCTGAACGTAGACGACGCTGGTAACGAGAAACTTGTAGAAGGTTTATTCGCAGTAGGTGAGATTGCCTGTGTATCTGTACACGGTGCTAACCGTCTTGGTGGTAACTCACTACTTGACCTTGTGGTATTCGGCCGTGCAGCGGGTAACTTCTTGGGTACTTACCTTAACGATTACCAAGCGCAGCGTGATGCGTCTAGCGACAACATTGATGGTGCGCTTGCACGTTTCAATCGTTGGGAAACATCGACACCTGGTCAAGGTGAAGACCCAGTACAAATTAAGAAAGACCTTCAACAGTGCATGCAGCTTAACTTCTCGGTATTCCGTGAAGGTGACTCAATGGCGACTGGTCTTAAAGAGCTTAAAGAAATTAAAGAACGTCTGCAGTTTGCTCGTCTTGATGACAAATCAAGCGATTTCAATACGCAACGTATCGAGTGTCTTGAGCTAGACAACTTAATGGAAACAGCTTATTCAACTGCTGTTGCTGCAAACTTCCGTACAGAAAGCCGTGGTGCACACTCTCGCTTTGACTTCCCAGAGCGTGATGATGACAACTGGTTATGTCACAGTATCTACAATCCTGAGACAGAGCAGATGTCAAAACGTGACGTAAACTACGCGCCTAAATTGCGTGAAGCATTCCCACCTAAAGCTCGTACTTACTAGGAGAGATGACGATGGCAACTTTAGAATTTTCTGTTTATCGTTACAATCCAGATGTGGATAACGCGCCACGCATGCAAGACTACACGTTAGAAGTGGAAGAAGGTCGTGACATGATGGTGCTTGACGCTTTGCTTCTTCTTAAAGAGCAAGACCCAACACTTTCTTTCCGTCGCTCTTGTCGTGAAGGTGTGTGTGGTTCTGATGGCGTGAACATGAACGGTAAAAACGGTCTTGCATGTATTACCCCGCTTTCAGCATTGCAAAGCAACGGTAAAGGTAAGATTGTGATCCGTCCTCTACCAGGTCTACCGGTTGTACGTGACCTCGTAATTGACATGACTCAGTTCTATACTCAATACGAAAAAGTAAAACCGTACCTAATTAATGATACGCCAGCTGCAGGTGAGCGTCTTCAGTCAATCGAAGAACGTGATAAGCTTGACGGCTTATACGAATGTATCTTGTGTGCGTGTTGTTCGACTTCTTGTCCGAGTTTCTGGTGGAACCCTGACAAGTTTATTGGCCCAGCGGGCTTGCTTCACGCTTATCGCTTCTTAGCGGATAGCCGTGACACAGCAACTGAAGAACGCTTGGCTGATTTGGATGACGCTTTCAGCGTGTTCCGTTGTCACAATATCATGAACTGTGTCAACGTTTGTCCGAAAGGCTTGAACCCGACAAAAGCGATTGGCCAAATCAAATCAATGCTTCTTAATCGTTCAGTTTAAGGGCATAATAACGCTAAGAATGGCTAGACGTCTGTCTGGCCATTCTTTGATCACTTACTCAGTAATGAGTAAGCCTAAAATGTAAATCTGCGCTAGATAAAAGGGCTTATAAATGCACGATGGTGTGATGAAGGCATGGCTAGAGTCTTCTCATCTATACGGCGGCAACGTTGCGTATGTTGAGGAGCTTTATGAAGCATATCTTGATGATGTGACTTCAGTGCCAGAGCAATGGCGTGAAGTGTTCGAGCAACTTCCAAAAGTGGAAGGCGTGGATGTTGAAACTAAGCATTCACAGGTTAAAGCCGAATTCGCCGAGCTGGCAAAAAACAAACATCGGGAAGTAGTAATCGCAGAAGGGGGTCAGGGCGATCCTAAACAAATTAAAGTTCTGCAACTTATCAACGCTTTCCGCTTCCGTGGTCACCAAAACGCAAACTTAGATCCATTGGGTCTTTGGCAGCGTGAGCGCGTACGCGACTTAGATTTAGAGTTCCACGGCCTTTCGAAAGAAGATTTTGACACCGAGTTTTATGTAGGTTCATTCGCTGCTGGCGGTGACATGATGAAACTGGGTGACTTATATCACGCACTGAAAACTACGTATTGTGGTTCAATTGGTGCGGAATACATGCACATCACATCGACTGAAGAAAAGCGTTGGTTACAACAGCGTTTGGAATCAGTACAAGCACGCCCTAAATTCGACAACACCACTAAGACACGTATCTTAAAAGGCTTAGTCGCAGCGGATGGCCTTGAGAAGTACTTGGGTGCTAAATTCCCTGGTGCAAAACGTTTCTCTCTAGAAGGTGGTGATGCACTCGTACCAATGCTTAAAGAGCTGATTCACCGTGCAGGTGAAAGTGGTCAACAAGAAGCGGTTATTGGTATGGCGCACCGCGGTCGTCTAAACGTGCTAGTGAACGTTCTTGGTAAGAACCCTTCGGCACTGTTCGATGAGTTCGCAGGTAAGCACAACGACACACTTGCCTCAGGTGACGTTAAATACCACATGGGTTATTCATCCGATTTCGCAACGGCAGGCGGAAGTGTTCATATGGCACTTGCATTTAACCCGTCACACTTAGAAATCGTTAACCCAGTAGTTATGGGCTCAGTTCGTGCTCGTCTTGACCGTTTAGCCTGTGAAAGTGGCTCAAAAGCGCTACCAATCACCATTCACGGTGACTCAGCAATCGCCGGTCAAGGCTGTGTGCAAGAGACATTCAATATGTCTCAAACAAATGCCTTTAAAGTGGGCGGAAGCGTTCGTATTGTTGTTAACAACCAAGTTGGTTTCACAACATCGAATCAAGACGACGTACGCTCTACTGATTACTGTACTGATATCGCCAAAATGGTTCAGGCGCCTATTTTCCACGTGAACTCGGATGATCCTGAAGCGGTGGCGTTCGTTACGCAAATCGCGCTAGATTTCCGTAACCAATTTAAACGTGACGTAGTTATCGACCTAGTTTGTTACCGTCGTCACGGCCACAACGAAGCTGATGAGCCAAATGCAACTCAGCCGTTGATGTATCAGAAAATTAAAAAACACGCAGTACCTCGCGAGATTTATGCACAGCAACTAATCAGCGAAGGTCTATACAGCGAAGATGAAATCAAGCAACTGGTTGATTCTTATCGCGTAGGTCTAGACGACGGTAACTGTGTTGTTGAAGAAATTCAAAAAGACACCAAGCACTCATCTGAGTGGTCAAAGTTTGTTGGCCATGATTGGGACACGCAGTATGACGCGAGCGTTCCTGTTGAGAAGTTAAAAGCACTTGGTGAGAAAGTTGCTTCTTATCCAGAAAACCACAAAGCACAATCACGTGTTAAAAAGATCTACGACGACCGTAAATTGATGGCTTCCGGTGAGAAAATGCTTGATTGGGGTATGGCGGAAACGCTTGCCTATGCAACGCTCGTAGAAGAGGGTACTGACATCCGTTTGACAGGTCAGGACTCTGGACGTGGTACATTCTTCCACCGTCATGCTGTCGTACACAATCAAACAGATGCTTCAACATATTTACCTCTGCAGCATGTTTCTGCAGAACAAGGTAAATTTGAAGTGTTCGACTCAGTGTTATCTGAAGAAGCGGTACTTGCATTTGAATATGGTTATGCAACAGCCGAACCTACGTCGTTAGTAATGTGGGAAGCACAGTTTGGCGACTTCGCTAACGGTGCGCAGGTTGTATTCGACCAATTCCTTAGTTCAGGTGAGCAGAAGTGGGGCCGTTTGTGCGGTCTAACATGTCTTCTTCCGCACGGCTATGAAGGGCAAGGCCCTGAGCACAGTTCTGCGCGCCTAGAGCGCTTCTTACAACTGTGTGCTGACCACAACATGCAAGTGTGTGTTCCATCAACACCTGCTCAGGTTTATGCCATGCTTCGTCGTCAATCAGTACGTCCACTGCGTCGTCCACTGATTGTTATGACACCTAAGTCGCTACTGCGTCATCCGTTAGCTGTGTCTTCGCTAGAAGAGTTGTCAGAGGGCACGTTCCACAACATGATCGACGAAATCGATGATATCGATACGAAGAACGTTGAACGTGTCGTGTTCTGTAGCGGTAAGGTTTACTACGAACTATTGCAAGAGCGCCGTAAGCTTGAGCTTAACAACATCGCAATCGTGCGTGTTGAACAGCTTTACCCATTCCCACATCAGGAAATGGAAAAGATCATTGAGCGCTACAGCCATGTTAAAGATTTCGTATGGTGTCAAGAAGAGCCACAGAACCAAGGTGCTTGGTACTGTTCTCAACACCACTTCTGGAATTCAATTCCGCAAGGCGCAAATCTAACATACGCTGGCCGTAAGGCATCTGCATCACCGGCATGTGGTTACATGTCTGTACACACTAAAGAACAACAAGCGTTAGTCGCTGACGCGCTTACCATTAAGAAATAAGGGATAAGAGATGACCACAGAAATTAAGGTTCCTGTTCTTCCTGAGTCAGTTGCTGACGCGTCAGTTGCAACATGGCACGTGAGTGTTGGCGACAAAGTAAGTCGTGACCAAAACCTAGTTGACATCGAAACTGACAAGGTTGTTTTAGAAGTTGTTGCACCGGCTGACGGTGTGATCACTGAAATCAAAGAACAAGAAGGTGCAACAGTATTAGCCGAGCAAGTTATTGCAATCATCGGTGAAGCTGCTGCAGCGGACGCTGGTGCGGCTGCACCAGCATCATCTGAAGAAACAAAAGCTGCGCCTGCTGCTGGCGCTCAAGAAGGTAAAGACGTGGATATCAAAGTTCCTGTACTTCCAGAATCTGTTGCTGATGCAACAATCGCTACTTGGCACGTACAACCGGGTGAAGCGGTTAGCCGTGACCAAAACCTAGTTGACATCGAAACTGACAAAGTTGTTCTAGAAGTTGTTGCTCCCGAAGACGGCGTAATGGGTGAGCACATCCACGCTGAAGGTGACACTGTTTTGGCTGAGCAAGTGATCGGCACAATGAAAGCGGGTGCAACTGCGAGTGCAACTGCTGCAGCGTCTGCGCCAGCGGCCCAAGAAGCGGGTGATGACAGCGCAGCTGACGTACTTACTCCTTCAGTTCGTCGTCTTATCGCTGAAAAAGGCCTTGATGCTTCAAAAATCAAAGGTTCAGGCAAAAACGGTCGTGTAACTAAAGAAGACGTTGATGCGTTCCTTAAGAGTGCGCCAGCTAAGCAAGAAAGCACAGCTGCTGCAACTCCAGCGCCAGCTCCAGTTGGCAATCGTACGCAGAAGCGTGTTCCTATGACGCGTCTTCGTAAGACCATTGCGAACCGTCTGCTTGAAGCTAAAAACTCAACGGCTATGTTGACTACGTTCAACGAAGTTAACATGAAGCCAATCATGGATCTTCGTAAGCAGTATCAAGAAGTATTTGAGAAGCGTCATGGTACGCGTCTTGGTTTCATGTCTTTCTACGTGAAAGCAGTTGTTGAAGCACTTAAGCGTTTCCCAGAAGTAAATGCGTCAATCGACGGTGATGATATTGTTTATCACAATTACTTCGACATCAGCATCGCTGTATCTACACCGCGTGGTCTAGTAACACCAGTGCTTCGTGATTGTGACAAGCTATCACTTGCTGAAATCGAAAAAGGCATCAAAGATTTAGCAATTAAAGGCCGCGACGGTAAGCTAACTGTTGAAGATATGACAGGTGGTAACTTCACTATCACTAATGGTGGTGTATTTGGTTCACTACTTTCAACGCCAATCATCAACTTACCACAGTCTTCAATCTTGGGTATGCACAAAATCCAAGACCGTCCGATGGCTGTAAATGGCAAAGTAGAAATCCTACCTATGATGTACCTAGCGCTGTCATACGACCACCGTCAAATCGATGGTAAAGAGTCAGTTGGCTTCTTGGTAACTATCAAAGAAATGCTAGAAGATCCTACCCGTCTTCTACTTGACGTTTAATTGTCAAAGTTTGCATAAAAAATAAGCTGTAACCCGGTGTTGCAGCTTTTTTTTTGCCACCTTTAGTCTTACTAGGGTTTTCAAGCAATGGCTTGGGATCTATACTAGGTGCGCAATTTGGGATGGTTGAATAAATGCATATTTATTCAGCTCTTTTAGTACAAAAAATTGGATAAAGCATCATGAATTTGCATGAGTATCAGGCAAAACAACTTTTTGCCGAATATGGTTTACCAGTTTCTGAAGGTTATGCATGTGACACACCTCAAGAAGCTGCTGAAGCTGCTGATAAAATCGGCGGTGACAAATGGGTTGTTAAATGTCAGGTTCACGCGGGTGGCCGTGGTAAAGCAGGTGGTGTAAAACTTGCTGACAGCAAACAAGAAATCAAAGAGTTTGCACAAAACTGGTTAGGTAAGAACCTAGTAACTTACCAAACAGACGAGAATGGTCAGCCAGTAGCTAAAATTCTTGTTGAAAGCTGCACAGACATTGCTAACGAACTATATCTTGGTGCTGTTGTTGACCGCGCTTCTCGTAAAGTTGTTTTCATGGCGTCAACTGAAGGCGGTGTTGAAATTGAACAAGTTGCAGAAGAAACGCCTGAACTAATTCACAAAGCTGAGATTGATCCACTAGTAGGTCCTCAAGCTTACCAAGCTCGTGAACTAGGCTTCAAATTGGGTCTTAACCCAACGCAAATGAAGCAATTCGTTAAGATCTTCATGGGTCTTGCGAACATGTTCAACGATCACGATTTCGCACTTCTCGAAATCAACCCGCTAGTTATCACAGACGAAGGTAACCTTCACTGTCTAGACGGCAAAATCGGTGTTGATGGTAACGCGTTATACCGTCAGCCTAAAATCCGCGCGATGCACGATCCTTCACAAGAAGACGAGCGTGAAGCTCACGCAGCACAGTGGGAACTTAACTACGTTGCACTAGACGGTAACGTTGGTTGTATGGTTAACGGTGCAGGCCTAGCGATGGGTACTATGGACATCGTAAACCTACACGGTGGTAAGCCAGCTAACTTCCTAGACGTTGGTGGCGGCGCGACGAAAGAGCGTGTAGCAGAAGCATTCAAGATCATCCTATCTGACGACAACGTTAAAGCTGTTCTAGTTAACATCTTCGGCGGTATCGTACGTTGTGACATGATTGCAGAAGGTATCATCGGTGCAGTTAAAGAAGTGGGCGTAAACGTTCCAGTAGTTGTACGTCTTGAAGGTACTAATGCTGAACTAGGTCGTGACGTTCTAGCGAACTCTGGTCTAGACATCATCGCTGCAGAATCTCTAACAGACGCTGCACAGAAAGTTGTTGCTGCTGCGGAGGGCAAATAATGTCTGTACTAATTAATAAAGACACTAAAGTAATCTGCCAAGGTTTCACTGGTGGCCAGGGTACTTTCCACTCTGAGCAAGCTATCGAGTACGGAACGCAGATGGTTGGTGGTGTATCACCAGGTAAAGGCGGTCAGACTCACCTTGGTCTACCTGTGTTCAACACAGTACGTGACGCAGTAGAAGCTACAGGCGCAACAGCATCTGTTATCTACGTACCAGCACCTTTCTGTAAAGATGCAATCCTTGAAGCAATCGATGCTGGCATCGAGCTAATCGTTTGTATCACTGAAGGTATCCCAACACTAGACATGGTTGACGTTAAAGTTAAGCTTGATGAAACTGGTGTTCGTATGATCGGTCCTAACTGCCCAGGTGTTATCACTCCGGGTGAAACTAAGATTGGTATCATGCCTGGTCACATCCACAAGCCTGGTAAAGTAGGTATTGTATCTCGTTCTGGTACACTTACTTACGAAGCAGTTAAGCAAACTACTGACGCTGGCTTCGGTCAATCAACATGTGTTGGTATCGGTGGTGACCCAATTCCTGGTACTAACTTCATCGACGTACTAGAGATGTTCGAGAAAGATCCGCAAACTGAAGCTATCGTAATGATCGGTGAGATCGGCGGTACAGCTGAAGAAGAAGCGGCGGCGTACATCAAAGAAAACGTCACTAAGCCAGTTGTTTCTTACATTGCAGGTGTTACGGCTCCTCCAGGTAAGCGCATGGGCCACGCAGGCGCAATCATCGCAGGCGGTAAAGGTACTGCTGACGAAAAATTTGCTGCTCTAGAAGCTGCTGGCGTGCAAACAGTGCGTTCACTAGCTGATATCGGTAAAGCACTAAAAGAGAAAACTGGTTGGTAATCTCTTTGCTTTATTGAAAAAGACCCGCTTTTGTAGCGGGTTTTTTTTTTGTCGGCATCAAGAAGAACAGCAAATTCTGATAGTTGCTGCGTTCGTACTGTTACTGTCGGTGTTATTTTTTTAAATATAGATGTGAGTTATATAAAGCAATCTGCATTTCTACCTCATAATATGCCCTTGAAACATAAAGAGTTGAGCTACACTTAACATGGGCCTAATCCTTAATTGACAATGATGAACCTGCCTTATCGTACGCTGCTCGCATTATTACTCGCCGTGACGTCAAACGTTGCGCGTAGTCATAATGGTGATATACATGTTGTCAGTGAAATGTGGCCAAATTTTACCCATGAAAATGGTACAGGCTTGTACTGGGACATTGTAAATAGTGCGTATAAAGACGAAAAAGTGATTTTTGAAGCGACTACGTATTCCCGCGCATTTAACCAATTCGATGTCCATGATGCTGATATCATGCTTGGTGTTTATAACTCAGAGATTGCTGACGACCAGTTTGTATTACGCTCGAAGACCTATATCGATGTCGACTATGTTTCCGTATGTGTTCGAAATGGCCATAATTTTCCAACTGTTGCTGAATTGAAATCAGGGACATCTGCATGGGTAGTCGACTATGGCTATAATGAAATCTTTGATATCCGTGTTTTCTACGAAGTTGAAGATAGAAGTAAAGGCTTGAGAATGTTGGCAAAGGGGCGGGTAGATTTTTTTATTGATGCATTGACTGAGATCACTGCTGAGCTCGATAAAGATTTGGAACTAAATTCACAAGTTACATGCCAAGTATTTCATGAAGAACCCATTTATCTGGCGTTTCACAATAACGCGCGTGGTGGTGCGTTGAAAGCGCAGTGGGATGTGCGTTTTAGTCAATTAGTTGCCAATGGTGAACTTAAACAACTGTTCGCAAAGTACAATGTCACCTATCCATTTGACCAAGTTGCCGTGGTGACGAAGTAGCCATCTGATACTTCTTAACACCCACGTATATCTTTATTTTAAAGTTCTGGAATTGCCTTTCATTATAGTGGCGTTATATAAGGCATTAAGCAGATAGTTTGATGGTAAACCTTGAACCTCCATTTTGTTGTCTTTTTCAAATGCCATTATTGCACTTTTCGTTCTTGTTCCCATTTTGCCGTCTTCTGGGCCGGCGTCATAACCAAGGAGATTTAATTTTTTTTGAATTTGCATTACTAATGCCCAGGAAAATTCGTTACTGCTATTTTGCGCCACAGGTGACTTTGAATTTGACGATAAGGATGTATACGATTTAGCTGAGTTGTGAGGTAGTTTTTTATTGTGACAATGATACCCACCAGTTTTTTTGTTGTTATGGCATCCTGAAAGATTTGTTCTGCCACTATGCGCATTTGCACATTTAATAATAAGTAAGCAAAATATTAAAACGATGGATTGAAAATACAATTGTATACCTATTTGATATCGAGTTATTTACATAGCCTTAGAGGTCTGAGTTTAAGTCTGCCACACACCTTTCAGTGTAATCAATTGATAAAAGGTATTAATATAGGCTTTTCAATAAAAAAGCCCCAACGAATTGGGGCTTTTATGTATATTAACTAAATCAAATCTTAATCTAGGTAGGTTACTTCACCTAGGTTTAAGCTTTCGATTTGGTCTTTGATTTTCGCTACGTCGCCAACGATAACCCAAGTCAATTGGCCTGGCTTAATCACTTTTTTGGCTTCTTGCGCGATCGTTGCTGTATCCGGTGTACGTACTAGATTTGCGTAGTTTTCTAAGTAAGTGACATCGCGGCCATTGTCATACGCATCAGCAAGTGCATTCAGTAGCGACCATTTTTTCTCGTAGCGACCCGGAAGTTTAGCCGTTTTGTTAGAAACAACTTTTGCTAATTCTTCTTCAGTTGCAGGATTGTCACCGATATAACCGTTCAGTTCCTTCAAGATTTCTTGAATAGACTCTTTAGTTTTATCCGTTTGTACAGGCGCATAAACGAAGAATGGGCTCTGCGCGTCAGTGTTCATCAGAATAGTACGCGCGCCATAAGACCAGCCTTTGTCTTCACGAAGGTTCATATTCATACGTGAAGTAAAGCTACCACCAATAATGGTGTTCATCATGTCTAAATTCACCTCGTCTTGCGCACTTAGCTCTTTCGAGTTAGGCGCTAATACACCTGAGATGATCAGAGACTGAGGAGACTCTGGCTTATCCAATACGAATACGCGAGCAGTTTGTGCGGCTGCAACGTTTGGAATATCTAAAGTAGGTGCCGCTGAGGCTGGCTTTTCCCAAGAAGCCAGTGCAGATTCAAGAGAAGATTTAAGCTGTGCTTGGTCAATATCACCCACAACCACCAAACGGCCAAGGTCTGGACGGATCCACTTGTTAGTGAAAGCCAGTAGGTCGTCACGACTGATTTTAGCGACCGATTCCTCAGTACCTGAACCTGTTAGAGGCTTACCATATGGGTGATTTTCGCCATATAGTAATGGTGGCAATACACGTAGAGCGTTATTCGCAGGTTGCGCTTTTTCCTGCTTGATACCTTGAAGAATAAGCTTACGTACGCGCTCAATATCGCTGTCTGCGAAAGTAGGGCGCTGCAAGATATCAGCAAAGATCTCAAGGCTAGGCTGCCAATTCACGGTCATTGCAGACATCGAAATAGACGTGCTATCAAGGCTTGCGTTGGTTGAGATCGACGCACCTAGTTTTTCTAGTTCACCAGCAAGTTGAAGTGCATCATATTCACCAGCACCTTCGTCCATCATACCTGCAGCGAAATTGGCAACACCCGGTAGGTTATTTGCATCCGTCGCTGTGCCTGCGCTGATATCAAGACGTACGTTTACAACTGGCGTATCTGTGCGTTGTGCTAATACTACTTCAAGGCCGTTGCTTAGGGTAAAGCTCGACACGCTTGGTAGTTCAAGAGCCGGTACGTCACCAGCACTTGGTACACCTGTTGAGCGGTCAACACCTTCTTCTTTCGCGGTTAGTTTATCGAATGGGTGAACCGTAAGTACAAAGTCACCGTCGCTCAACCAACGCTGTGCGGCTTGCTTTACATCACTTGGTGTGGCACTTGCCATGATGTCGAACGCTTCTTTATAGAAAGCAGGATCGCCGTGGTATACAGCCCCAGATGCGAGTACATCCGATTTACCACCGAAACCACCTACACCTTCAACACGCTTAACCCAGCCTGCTGCATTAGCAAAGCGGATACGGTTAAGCTCATCAGCAGTTGGACCTTCAGCGATGATACGTGCTACTTCTTCATCAACGATTGCTTCGATTTTATCGATATTGGCTTTATCTAACGCATCAGCACCAATCATGATTTGGCCAGCAAGTTTACGTTGATAATTGAATGCAAATACACTCGAAGCAAGTTGTTCATCGTATACTAAACGTTGGTAAAGACGTGAATTCTTACCACCCGCTAACACATCGCTTAGCAATGACAGGTATTCACCATCAACACTGCCTTTTTCAGCGGTGTTCCACACTTTTACGATACGAGAAGCAGGTACTCGGTCTTGGATAGTTAAGCGCGTTTGCTCATCACGTTTTGCAATCCACTTGTCAAGTTTGCCGACAGGTTTACCAGGTTTGATGTCACCAAAATACTTGCCTACTTTTTGTTTGGCTGTTTCAACATCAATATCACCTGCGAGAACAAGCACTGCGTTATTCGGGCCATAATAATCTTTAAACCATTGGTGCACGTCTTCAAGTGACGCGGCATTTAAATCTTCCATTGAGCCAATAACTGACCATGAATATGGGTGACCTTGTGGGAAGGTGTATTTCCAAATATTGTCCCACATTGTGCCATATGGTTGAGATTCACCTTGACGCTTTTCGTTTTGCACTACACCACGTTGTTCATCAAGTTTCTCTTGTGTGATTGCGCCTAGCAGGTGACCCATGCGCTCTGATTCCATCCACAATGCCATATCTAGAGCAGGAGTAGGGACGTTTTCAAAGTAGTTGGTTCTATCGGAGTTAGTAGTTCCGTTTTGCTCAGTAGCACCAGCGCGTTCGAACGGACCGAAATACTCGTCGTCGTAGTTTTCTGTGCCGTTGAACATCAGGTGTTCAAATAAGTGAGCAAAGCCAGTTTTACCGACTTTCTCATTTTTTGCACCCACGTCATACCAAACGTTTACCGCTACGATTGGTGCTTTGCGGTCAGTGTGAACGATAACAGTCAAACCGTTATCTAGGGTGAAAGAATCGTATTTAATGTCTACAAACGGAAGGTTTGCTGCTTGGCTACTACCTTGTACTGTCGAAGCAGTTGTATTGCTATCAGAAGTTGTTGCACAACCACTAAGTGACAACATTACAGCCATGCTAATTGCGCTGAGCGTCATTTTTTTCATTGTATTTCCTTGATTTGACTTGTTGGTCTCCCATTAATTCATGGTTAATTTAGCATTGACAAGGCGTTAATTGAATTGAAAGGCGATAACTTACGGTCACGACTATGTAACGAAATGTTTATAGCGAAAATACAACGAAGGCGCGGATGTTTGAAGTAACAATAAGGCATAAAAAAAACCCCTCAAAAGAGGGGTTTTGGGTAACACAGTGCCAACTAGCACTGGGAATGAGGACGGTACATGTGGGCACCTATTGAGGTTTACCCTTAGTCAAAGCTCATTTCTGGAACATCGCCTTCGACGATGAGTTTACCCGCTGTTTTGCTGATTATTTCATCAACACTAACACCCGGAGCGCGCTCTAGCAAATGAAAAGCGCCGTCTTTGACTTCTAACACAGCTAAATCAGTTACGATTTTTTTGACGCAATTTACACCAGTAAGTGGTAACTCGCATTGTTCAAGTAACTTTGAATCGCCATGTTTACTAGCATGAGTCATGGTTACGATGATGTTTTTGGCTCCTGCCACAAGGTCCATCGCGCCACCCATGCCTTTGATTAACTTTTTCGGGATCATCCACGACGCGATATTGCCGTGCTGATCAACTTCAAATGCACCTAAGACGGTCAAGTCTACATGACCTCCACGTATCATGGCAAAGCTATCGGCACTATTAAATATAGCGGCACCTTGTGCAGCTGTAACGGTTTCTTTACCCGCATTAATCATATCGGCATCAAGCTCATCTTCTGTAGGGTATGGACCCATTCCCAATAAGCCGTTTTCAGATTGCAACATCACTTCAATACCCTGTGGTACATAGTTAGCAACCAATGTTGGAATACCAATACCCAGATTAACGTAATAGCCGTCTTGCAATTCTTTTGCTACGCGCTGAGCGATTTGTTCGCGATTTAATGACATGATCACTCTCCTTAAGCTTGGCGCGTCGTTACGCGTTCAATACGTTTTTCAAAGTTGCCTTTGATCACACGGTTAACATAAATTCCTGGAGTATGAATTTGGCTAGGCTCTAATTCACCCGGCTCTACAATTTCTTCCACTTCAGCAACGGTGATTTTGCCAGCAGTTGCTGCCATGGGGTTGAAGTTCATTGCGGTGTGTCGGAACACTAAATTGCCGTAGCGATCAGCTTTCCATGCCTTTACGATCGCGAACTCTCCGGTAATCGACTCTTCGAGGATATATGGACGCCCGTCGAATTCTTTCACTTCTTTACCTTCAGCTACGGGAGTGCCGTATCCTGTTGCGGTGTAAAACGCTGGAATACCCGCACCGCCAGCACGCATTTTTTCAGCCAAGGTACCTTGAGGAGTTAATTCAACTTCCAATTCACCGTCGAGCATTTGCTTTTCAAACAACGCGTTTTCACCCACATATGATGCGATGATTTTTTTGATCTGCTTGTCTTGTAATAGGATACCTAAACCAAAATCATCAACGCCACAGTTGTTTGAAACAACCGTTAAATCTGTGGTGCCCATACGTTTAATTTCTGCGATTAAACCCTCTGGGATACCACATAAACCAAAGCCACCAGCGATGATGGTGTCACCATCTTTTAATCCAGCCATGGCTTCGGCGTAACTATTCACTACTTTATTAAATCCGGACATGTCTAAGCACTCCTTGGGTTCTTATTCTTCACTGGCCAATATGGCATTGGCAACTTTGCTCTGAGGCTTTTTACCCAGCGCGTTACAAATTCTCTCGCCAGCGCGGGCCAGTGTTTTTAAATCAATTCCAGTGTCGATGCCAAGCTTTTGCAAAAGATAGACAACATCTTCAGTGGCAACATTTCCTGACGCTCCCTTGGCATAGGGGCATCCGCCGAGTCCTGCGACTGCGCTATCGACAGTGCTTATACCCATTTTTAATGCTGCGTAGATATTACTAATCGCTTGGCCATAGGTATCATGGAAATGAACAGCAAGCTGGTGTGCATCTATGTGCTCAAGCAACAAACTCAGTAATGCTTCAACTTCATTGGCCGTACCCACACCTATGGTGTCGCCAAGGCTCACTTCATAGCAGCCAAGAGCCAATAATTGTTTACACACATCAAGCACTTGCTCTGGCGACACTGCACCTTGATACGGGCAACCTAGTACGCAACTGACATAGCCACGTACTTTGATGCCGTGTTGGTTTGCAAGCTCAACAACAGGACGAAAACGTTCAATGCTCTGTTCGATAGAGCAATTGATATTCTTTTGCGTAAAGGCTTCACTCGCTGCTGTAAAAATTGCAAATTCACCAACGTTGGCATTCAAGGCCAGCTCAGCACCTTTTAGGTTGGGCGTTAGTGCGCTGAATAACACCTCATCGGAACGTTTGACTGCTGCAAACACGTCGCTCGAGTCTGCCATTTGTGGCACCCATTTAGGTGACACAAAAGCGCCGCCTTCGATATGTTTAAGCCCTGCATCAATAAGGTCGTTTACGAGTGTCACCTTATCTTCAGTGGTGACACTCTTTTCGTTTTGTAAGCCGTCCCGTGCTCCCACTTCGACGATACGCACACTATTTGGGAAAGTCGTAGGCACAGCCATTAACTTTGCTCCTCGACGACAGCCAGTAAGGCTCCATGGCTTACAAGCTCACCTTCACCATAGCAATAGCTGCTCAACACGCCGTCAAATGGTGCGTTTAATGTGTATTCCATCTTCATTGCTTCCATAACGACAATGGCATCACCTTGTTTGACTGAGCTGCCGACTTTAAGTAGGTGTTTCACAACCGTGCCATTCATTGGCGCGGAGAGGGCATCACTGCCTGCTTGCTCAGCACCAATATAGTGCTTTGAGGTCAATGTGAATGCGTACTGGAGGCCATCTAATAACACCGTAAGGATTTCATCATCTATGGTCGCATCAGCACGCAAACGCTCGCCATTGACCACTGCAATGTAGCGATTGTTATCTAGTTGCTCACCGGCCAACGAGTAAGAGTCGCCGTCTATGTCGAGCTTCAAGCCATTTGTATTGGCGTGTAGAACAACAGTGTGATCAGCCAGTGGTACTTTGATTTCATTGACCGAATTAAGCTTAAAGCCTGAAAGTTGTGTCCACGGCGAGTGTTGCTTTTTATCTTTAGCCTGTAAGTGGCAATAATACACCCAGGCGGCCATCGCCATACTGCGATAGTCAGGCGCTGGCTCTTTTGTTAGCTCGTCGCAATTATTGTCGATAAAGTGGGTGTCCATCGTCGCATCTTGTAAAGGCTGCGCCTGACAAAGAGCGATAAGGAATCCTATGTTCGCTTTTACACCACCGACATAGGTTTCATGCAATGAACGCTCTAGCAGTGAAAGTGCCGCAGTACGGTCATCGCCTTTAACGATTAGCTTGGCCACCATAGGGTCATAGAATGAGCTTATTTCGTCGCCACTGGTGACACCTGTATCGATGCGCACATTGTCGCTTGCTGTGGGGAAGCTCAAATGAGTGAGGGTGCCGCTACTTGGCATGAATTGCTCGCTTGGGTCTTCTGCGTACAAACGGGCTTCAAAGCTGTGCCCGCTGATGACCACTTGCTCTTGAGTAAGCGGCAGTTGAGCACCCGAAGCAACGGCGATTTGCCATTTAACGAGGTCGACACCCGTTACCATTTCAGTCACGGGATGCTCTACTTGCAATCGTGTGTTCATCTCCATAAAGAAGAATTCTTCACCGCATAGGAGAAATTCAACTGTACCCGCGCCGACATAATCGATGGCTTTGGCACAGCGAACTGCCGCTTCACCCATGGCTTTGCGCATTGTATCGCTTAGACCTGGGGCAGGGGCTTCTTCAATGACTTTTTGGTGACGACGTTGTAATGAACAGTCGCGATCGCCAAGATAAACACAGTTACCGTGCTTATCGGCAAAAACTTGCACTTCCACATGACGCGGATTATCGACGTAGCGTTCAATGAGTACTAGGTCGTTACCAAAGCTACTAATCGCTTCGCGTTTTGCGCCTTCGAGCGCGCTCATAAAGTCTTTAGGTTCACGCACTACGCGCATGCCTTTCCCGCCACCGCCATAGGCTGCTTTGATAAGCACTGGGTAACCGATCTTATCTGCTTCATCTGACAGGAAAGTGGGGTCTTGCTTATCACCATAGTAACCAGGCACGAGTGGTACATTGGCATCGGCCATTATCTCTTTAGCGCGGGTCTTTGAACCCATAGCCTCGATACTTTTTGCGTAAGGACCAATAAACGTAATGCCTTTGTCTTCGCATAAAGCTGCAAATGCTTCGTTTTCAGATAAGAAACCGTAGCCTGGGTGGATACAGTCTGCACCTGACTTTTCTGCCACAGCAAACAGCTTGTCCATATCCAAATAGGACGATTTACTCGGCGCTGGGCCAATATGGTAAGCGCTGTCAGCCATTTTTACGTGTTGGGCGTTAGCGTCTGCGTCTGAGTAAACAGCAATGGTATGCATGCCCAGTGCCTTGGCACTGCGGATAACACGACAAGCAATCTCACCGCGGTTAGCTATCAAAATTCGTCTAAGCATGGTTTATCCTTGTTGTTGCCAAGCAGGCGCTTCTTTGTTGAAAAATGCGTTCAAGCCAGTTTGGCCTTCATCGCTCACACGAATGGCCGCGATGCGCTCTGCGGTCAAATGACGTAGCTGGGCATCAATCTCTTTGCCTGCGACATCATTAATTAAGCTCTTCGCCGCTTTAACAGCCATTGGGCCATTGTCAGTGATTATGTCGAGGAATTTGTCGCATTCGGCTTGTAGGTCTTCACAGACTTCATGGACTAGACCCATATCTGCGGCCTTGTTTGCGTCGAACACCTCTGCAGTGAGAAAGTAACGACGGGCGTTGCGCTCACCGATGGCTTTAATTACGTAGGGGCTGATCACAGCTGGAATTAAACCCAATTTAACTTCAGACAAACAAAACTTTGCGGTTGGATTAGCTAGGGCAATATCACATGCCGCTATTAGACCCAATGCGCCACCAAACGCGGCACCTTGCACTAAGCAAATAGTTGGGTGCGGGCAGGTGTGAAGCACATGCATGAGTTTGGCCAGTTCCAGTGAATCGGCAACATTGTCATCGAAGCTGTTGTCTTTCATGGATTTCATCCAGTTCAAGTCAGCGCCCGCTGAGAAATGCTTGCCCTCGCTGTTAAGCACTAGTGCGCGTATATCTAGAGTACTTGCATGTTCAATTAAACGGATCATTTCACTGATCAACGCGTCATCGAAGGCGTTGTGTTTTTCAACACGTTGCAAGGTAAGTGTCGCAATTCGACTTTTGCTGATATTAAGAGTAACTGACATCGCGCACCTCTACATTCTGAACACACCGAACTCGGTGTCTTTTTGAGGTGCATTGGCAGCAGCTTCAAGCGCTAGGCCAAGTACTGAACGAGTATCCGCTGGATCGATGATGCCATCGTCCCATAAGCGCGCACTGGCATAGTAAGGGTGACCCTGACGCTCATATTGCTCAACAATCGGTTTCTTAAATGCCGCTAATTGTTCATCATTCATCGACTCACCGGTACGGGCAAGACCATCTTGTTTGACCTGTGCCAATACACCAGCAGCCTGTTCGCCGCCCATTACCGAGATACGTGCGTTTGGCCACATCCACATCATAGTTGGGTCATAGGCACGGCCACACATACCATAGTTACCTGCACCATAAGAACCACCAATCAAAATGGTAAACTTAGGGACTTCGGCACACGACACGGCAGTCACCATTTTTGCCCCGTGTTTTGCAATCCCTTCGGCTTCGTATTTTTGACCGACCATAAAGCCAGTAATATTTTGCAAAAAGACTAAAGGTATATTGCGTTTCGCACACAGTTGAATGAAATGCGCGCCTTTTTGTGCTGATTCGCTGAATAACACACCGTTGTTAGCAACAATGCCCACAGGGTGTCCATAAATATGGGCAAATCCTGTAACTAAAGTTTCGCCAAAGTAACGTTTAAACTCATCAAATGACGAATCATCAACGATACGGGCTATCACTTCGCGCACATCGAAGCTCTTTTTGAGGTCACTACCGACGATGCCATAGAGTTCATGGATATCGTAACGTGGCGGCTTAACGGGCTCTAATACAGGCGCAACTGGGCGAACATGATTAATACGGGCGATGCATTGACGGGCAATAGACAGCGCATGCTCGTCGTTATCAGCGTAGTGGTCGGCGACACCAGATACTTTACAGTGTACGTCCGCACCACCTAAATCTTCGGCGCTCACTTCTTCACCTGTTGCCGCTTTTACAAGCGGAGGACCGGCTAAGAAAA
Source organism: Pseudoalteromonas sp. GB56 (assembly GCF_054923835.1). Classification (NCBI taxonomy): domain Bacteria; kingdom Pseudomonadati; phylum Pseudomonadota; class Gammaproteobacteria; order Alteromonadales; family Pseudoalteromonadaceae; genus Pseudoalteromonas; species Pseudoalteromonas sp. GB56. The sequence continues at coordinate 2,033,132 of NZ_JBPCHK010000001.1, forward strand.
TCGTGCCTTGCTCTTTTACGATGATGCTCTCATCTGCCATAGCAGGGACATAAGCACCGCCAGCGGTACACAAGCCCATTACCACTGCAATTTGGGGAATGCCTTTCGCTGACATGCGTGCTTGGTTAAAGAAAATACGACCAAAATGCAGCTTGTCTGGAAATACTTCATCTTGCTCTGGTAAGTTAGCGCCGCCTGAGTCTACAAGGTAAATACAAGGCAGATGACAGCGCTCTGCGATTTCTTGAGCGCGTAAATGCTTTTTAACAGTGAGTGGGAAGTAAGTACCGCCTTTAACGGTCGCATCATTACCCACAATCATGCATTCAACGCCCTGAACTCGGCCGATTCCTGCAACAACACCGGCACACGGGATATCCTGCTCATACACACCAAACGCTGCGAACTGACCAATCTCTAGAAAAGGTGACCCTTCGTCTAGCAGGTGCTCAATTCGGTCACGTACGAATAATTTTCCACGACTCTGATGGCGTTCAACATATTTTGGGCCACCGCCGCCACGCAAGGTGGCAGCTTTGTCGTGTAAATCTTTTACTAGGGCGCGCATTGACTCATCGTTGGTGAGAAATTGCGGATCCTTTGGGTTAATTGCTGAAGTTAATATGGTCATAATGCACCTTATCGGCTTTCAGTGAATAGCTCACGGCCAATTAACATACGGCGAATCTCAGAGGTACCTGCACCAATTTCATATAACTTGGCATCACGAAGAAGACGACCTGTTGAGTACTCATTGATGTAACCGTTACCGCCTAGGATTTGAATTGCATCCAGTGCCATTTTAGTGGCGAGTTCGGCCGCATAAAGAATTACTCCAGCAGCGTCTTTACGGGTGGTTTCGCCGCGATCACATGCACGTGCAACTGTGTATACGTACGAACGCGCAGCGTTCATCTGCGTATACATGTCAGCCACTTTGCCTTGGATAAGCTGGAATTGGCCGATTGGCGTATCAAACTGTTTGCGCTCGTGAATGTAAGGCACAACCACATCCATACACGCTTGCATAATCCCCAGAGGGCCACCGGCAAGTACTACGCGCTCATAATCTAAGCCGCTCATAAGGACTTTTACGCCTTCATTGAGGTTACCTAAGATGTTTTCTTCAGGTACCGCACAGTTTTCAAATACCAACTCACATGTGTTAGAGCCGCGCATTCCAAGTTTGTCTAGCTTTTGCGCTTGCGTGAATCCCGGTGTGTCGCGTTCAACGATGAAAGCGGTAATGCCTTTAGGACCTGCGTTAGCATCTGTTTTTGCATAGATAACGTAGGTGTGTGCATCTGGACCATTGGTGATCCACATTTTATTACCGTTAAGAATATAGTGATCGCCTTTCTTTTCAGCTTTCAGGCGCATAGATACAACGTCAGAACCTGCACCTGGCTCGCTCATCGCTAGGGCACCTATGTGTTCACCACTGACTAGTTTTGGTAGATACTTTTGTTTTTGTTCTTCGTTACCATTTCGGAAAATTTGGTTAACACACAGATTAGAGTGCGCACCGTAGCTTAAGCCAATTGACGCACTCGCGCGGCTGATTTCTTCCATTGCAATCACGTGCTCAAGATAACCAAGACCAGCACCACCGTATTGCTCGTCTACTGTCATACCCAGTAAACCCATTTCACCTAGTTGCGGCCACAATTCGTTTGGAAATTGGTTTTCTACGTCTGTTTTCTCAGCTAGCGGCGCGATTTCAGCACTAGCAAAGCTATTGACGTGTGAGCGGATCATGTCGGCTGTTTCACCTAAGCCGAAGTTGAGTTCTTTATAAAGCGAGATAGTACTCATAGTGATTAATCCTGTTGTAAATGTGAGAGTGTTTCGCGGCAGCGTTTTTCAGCCGTAACTAATTCCATTAATACCACTTTGATGTCGTCCATCTGTTGTATTAAGTGCTCTTTCTTTTCTTCGATAAGATCTAACATGGTGGCCAGCTGCTTGGCACTGGATTTGTCAGCGTCGTAAAGCTCAAACAAGCGTCCTGTTTCAGCAAGTGAAAATCCTAAACGTTTACCACGTAAGATAAGTTTCAAACGTACTTTATCGCGCTTAGAATAAATACGTGTCTGGCCATTGCGACGTGGGGTGATAAGCCCTTGGTCTTCGTAAAAACGAATACTTCGGGTGGTAATATCAAATTCTTTCGCCAAGTCGCTGATGGAGAAAGTCTGTTCCTGTTGGCTTTGCTCGGTCATCATTATTTAGTCTTATCTACTACAAAATATTAACACCAATATAAGTGAAGTTTACGTAAAGGTAAAGCTGGAATTCGAATCTCTTATATAACTAATTATCTATAGTATTTATAGGCTAATAGCGCGTAAATAGTGGGGTTCGTCGCGACTGATAGGAACTGTTAGTTTGGTAAACAGGTTGGTCAGATATGTTTACAGTGACTAATTTGCCATCATTTCGGTTCATCTAATTGACGTTGGCGTAAACGTAAATTTTATGTATGCTCAAGTGAAACTGATTATGGAGAAAGAAATATGAGCTCACAGCTAAACGACAACGATATTGTTATTGTTAGTGCCAAACGTACCGCTATGGGCGGTTTCATGGGGGCTTTAAGTGGTGCGAGTGCCACAGAGTTAGGTGCAACAGCCATTAAAGGCGCACTAGAAAGCATCAACATCAACCCGTCTGAAATCGATGAAGTAATCATGGGCTGTGTATTGCCAGCAGGTTTAGGTCAAGCACCTGCACGCCAAGCAATGCTAAAAGCAGGTATGGATAAGCACACAGGTGCTACAACCATCAATAAGGTATGTGGTTCAGGTTTGAAAGCTGTGATGCTAGCGCATGACCTCATCAAAGCGGGAAGCGTAAATAGTGTAGTTGCCGGTGGTATGGAAAGCATGACTAACTCACCTTATGTATTACCTAAAGCTCGCGGCGGTATGCGTATGGGTCACGGCGAAGTGAAAGACCATATGATGATGGACGGTCTTGAAGATGCGTATGATAACTTGGCAATGGGTTGTTTTGCGCAAGCTACCGCAGACCAATATGAAATTACTCGTGAGCAAATGGATGAATTTGCGGTTTCGTCATTAGAAAAGGCCAACAAGGCAATTTCTTCAGGTGCGTTCGCCAACGAAGTGGTGGCACATACTATCAGCACACGTAAAGGTGATTCAGTTGTTGATACTGACGAGCAGCCAGGCAACGCGCGTCCAGACAAAATTCCTTCACTGCGCCCAGCGTTCAAAAAAGACGGTACTATCACAGCGGCAAACTCTTCATCTATCTCAGATGGTGCCGCAGCTTTAGTCGTAATGAGCTACGCAGAAGCACAAAAACAAGGTATGACGCCAATCGCCAAGATCAGCGGTCATAGCACGCATTCACGCCTTCCAGCTGAATTCACTATTGCACCCGTTGGTGCGATGGAGAAGTTATTAAGCAAGTTGGACTGGGATAAAAACGATGTTGATTTATGGGAAATCAACGAAGCATTCGCCATGGTTACCATGTTAGCTATTAATGAAATGGGCTTAAATAAAGACAAGGTAAACGTCAATGGCGGTGCATGTGCACTAGGCCACCCAATTGGTGCAAGTGGTGCTCGTATTTTAACGACACTTATTCATGCGCTTCGTAATCAAGGCAAACAGCGCGGTATCGCATCACTGTGTATCGGTGGTGGTGAAGCCGTAGCGCTTGCAGTCGAAGCACTTTAATTATCTTAAGCGCCCGCATAACAATAATGACTGGGCGCTTTTCTTATCTGGGGGACATGCAATATGCATAAGGTACCATTATATATCGGCGGCGAAATGCGCCAATCAGAATCATCACAGTGGTTAGACGTAGTTAATCCGGCTAACCAAGAAGTATTGGCACAAGTGCCAATGGCAACAGAAAATGAAGTATCAGAAGCGATTGCGTCTGCCAAAGAAGCATTTCAAACGTGGAAGGAAGTGCCAGTCAGTGAGCGCGCTCGAATTATGATGCGTTACGCACAGTTGCTAAAAGACCATCATGACGAGTTAGCTACGATTATCTGTCATGAGCTAGGTAAAACGTTTGAAGATGCTAAAGGCGATGTATGGCGTGGTATCGAAGTTGTTGAACAAGCAGCGAATGCTCCATCTAATATGATGGGTGAAACCGTATCAAACGTGGCTCGTAACATTGATACATACTCACTAATTCAACCGTTAGGTGTGTGTGCTGGTGTAACACCATTTAACTTTCCTGCAATGATCCCATTGTGGATGTTCCCATTGGCGATTGTGTGCGGTAACACCTTCGTACTTAAGCCGTCAGAGCAAGACCCTCTAACGCCAATGCGTTTGGTCGAACTGTTTGAAGAAGCCGGTGCACCTAAAGGCGTACTTCAAGTTGTACATGGTACTAAAGGCCAAGTTGACCAAATTCTTGAAAGCGAAGACGTACGCGCTATTTCATTCGTCGGTTCATGTGGCGTGGGTCAATACATCTATGACAAGGGCACAGCGAATTTAAAACGCGTGCAATGTTGCGTGGGTGCAAAGAACCACTTAGTGGTAATGCCTGACGCCAACAAGCAAAACGTAATCAACAACCTAGTAGGTTCTTCTGTTGGTGCTGCAGGTCAACGTTGTATGGGTATCTCGGTAGCGGTATTCGTGGGCAGCGCGCAGCAGTGGGTGGGCGAGCTTAAAGAAGCACTGAGTGTTGTTAAACCAGGCCCGTGGGATAAAGCTGATTCTGCTTACGGCCCACAAACGACAGTGGCAGCGAAAGAGCGCATTCTTTCTCTTATCGCTCAAGGTAAGGCAGAAGGTGCAGAGTGTTTACTCGATGGCTCTGATTGCACTGTTGAAGGTTATGAAAATGGTAACTGGGTTGGCCCAACGCTATTCACTAACGTGACCAAAGACATGGCGATTTACCGCGAAGAAATCTTCGGTCCAGTACTTTGCTGTGTGTTCGTTGATACGCTAGACGAGGCAATCGCACTTATTAATGACAACCCGTACGGTAACGGCACGTCCATCTTTACTGCCAGTGGTGCCGCGGCGCGTAAGTTCCAACACCACATCGAAGTAGGCCAGGTCGGTATTAACGTGCCAATTCCCGTGCCATTGCCGTTCTTCTCGTTCACAGGTTGGAAAGGCTCTTTCTACGGTGATCAACACACATACGGTAAACAAGGTGTGCGTTTCTATACAGAGACCAAAACAATTACAGCACGTTGGTTTGAAGACGACGTAGTAAGTGGTCCAAACATGAGTATTCACCTTAAGTAATTTAATTCTTGCAGTGGGTGACGTATGGCACCCACTGATAACTGCAGTACAAGAGAGAAAGTTATGGATTTTAATTTATCAGAAGACCAACTTGCCTTTGCCGATATGGCAGAGCGCTTTGCGGCTCAAGAGATGGCACCATTTGCTGCAAAATGGGACCAAGAGCACATTTTCCCTAAAGAAACGATTCAAAAAGCGGGTGAGCTCGGCTTTTGTGCCTTGTATACACCAGAAGAAGCGGGCGGTTTAGGCCTGTCTCGTTTAGATTCAAGCATCATTTTTGAACAGCTAGCTAAAGGCTGTACGGCGACGACGGCTATGTTGACGATTCACAACATGGCGACGTGGATGGTGGCGAGCTTCGGTACGCAAACAGCAAAAGATATCTACTGTCCGGAGCTGGTTACAGGTGAAAAGCTTGCGTCATATTGCTTAACAGAGCCAGGCAGTGGTTCAGATGCCGCGTCACTTAAAACCAAAGCTGTTCGTGACGGTGATGACTACCTGATCACAGGTTCTAAAATGTTTATCTCGGGTGCGGGCAGCACCGATGTGCTTGTGGTCATGGCACGCACAGGTCAAGACGGTCCAAAGGGCATTAGTGCATTTGTAGTACCTGCTGACGCGCAAGGGATCATTTACGGTAAAGCGGAAGAGAAAATGGGTTGGAATGCGCAACCAACACGCCTTGTGACTTTTGAAAACGTACGTATTCCAGCGGACCATCTACTCGGTAATGAAGGCGAAGGCTTTAAGTTTGCGATGCAAGGACTCGATGGCGGTCGCATCAATATTGCAACTTGTTCAATTGGTACTGCGCAACAAGCGCTTAATACGGCTAAAGCATACCTAAAAGAGCGTGAGCAATTTGGCAAACCACTTGCCGCATTCCAAGCACTACAATTTAAACTAGCCGACATGAATACTGAACTTGTTGCAGCGCGCCAAATGGTACGTTTGGCAGCCTTTAAACTAGACTCAGGTGACAGTGAAAAGACCGCTTACTGCGCTATGGCAAAACGCTTTGCCACGGACGTGGGTGTAAAAGTTTGTGATGACGCACTGCAAATCCATGGTGGTTACGGCTACATCAAGGAATACCCACTTGAGCGTCATCTGCGTGATGTTCGTGTACACCAAATTCTTGAAGGTACGAACGAAATAATGCGCTTGATCGTAGCGCGTCGTATCTTGGCAGACGAAGTTAACGAAATTCTTTAGGAGGGACCATGAGCGCACAAATAAAAGTACAAATGCAAGGTCACACCGCTGTATTAACGATGAGTAACCCACCTGCAAACACGTGGACTGAGCAGACACTGTTAAGTTTGACGAACATCATTTGTGAATTAAATGCTGATAAAAACATCTTTGCACTGGTTATTACTGGTGAAGGCGAGAAGTTCTTCTCTGCGGGTGCTGACTTAAATATTTTTGCCGGCGGTGATAAAGGCGTTGCGGCGCAAATGTCACAAGTATTCGGTGCGGCATTCGAAGCATTGTCGAACTTCCGCGGTGTATCTATCGCTGCCATTAATGGCTTTGCCATGGGCGGTGGTCTTGAAGTGGCACTTGCGTGTGACATCCGTATTGCTGAAGAGCAAGCTCAAATGGCGTTACCAGAAGCCAAAGTTGGCCTATTACCGTGTGCTGGTGGCACACAGAACCTGTCTTGGTTGGTCGGTGAAGGCTGGGCGAAACGTATGATCTTGTGTGGTGAACGTCTAAAAGCAGACAAAGCGCTTGAAATTGGTTTAGTTGAAGAAGTTGTCGAAACAGGTGCCGCACTAGATAAGGCATTAGCGCTAGCAGAGCAAGTGGGCGAGCAAAGCCCTGTTGCTGTCAGCTTCTGTAAAGAGCTAATTCAAAAAGGTCGTCATGGCGATATCACTAGCGCGTTGCCACTTGAGCGTGAGCTATTCGTTAAATTATTTGATACCGCAGACCAAAAAGAAGGTGTGAATGCGTTTTTAGAAAAACGCAAAGCAAATTGGGTGAATGGCTAATGGAATCAATAATCCCTCTAAACAGTAATGATGCAGAGGTGGTGTTTGAGTTAGCCCAGTGTACTAACGGCGCCAAAATCGGATTGGTGACCTTGAATGTGCCAAAAGCACTCAACGCACTTAACCTAAACATGATTCGGTTGTTAGATAAACAACTCAAACATTGGGCCGAAGATGAAGAGTTGGCATTAGTCATTATCAAAGGCTCTGGTGACAAGGCTTTTTGTGCTGGTGGTGATGTGGTATCGCTGCACAAAGCAATGGCCACGGGCGAGCCAAAAGACTATGGCAAAACCTTCTTTAGTGAAGAGTACCGACTAGATTATGCTATTCATTGCTATGACAAGCCCATCATCGTTTGGGGTGATGGCTTTATCATGGGCGGCGGCATGGGGCTTATGGCCGGTGCAAGTCACCGCGTGGTTACCGAAAACTCAAAGTTAGCTATGCCGGAAATCACCATCGGTCTGTATCCCGATGTAGGTGGTAGCTACTTCTTGCAGAAATCTCCTGAAAATGTTGGTTTATTCCTTGGCCTTACAGGCGCAATCATGAACGCCGACGATGCTCGCTATGCGGCGCTGGCCGATCATAGCATCGACAGTGACCGTTTTGACTCATTACTTGAGACCTTAGGTACGCAGAGTTGGGGCAAAGTAGCGGCTCTGAATCATGACAAACTCACGCAAATATTGAAAAAATTCGATAACGACTCTCGTGCTATGGAAAAAGGCGGGCTACGTAAACATCAAGCAGTCATCGCAAAGCTTGGCGATTACCAAACCCTAGCTGAAAAAGTTAATTATCTCAGTGGAATAGATACCGAAGATAAGTGGCTTGGGCGGGCGATTAAAACGCTTAAAAACGGCTGCCCATTGAGTGCCCACCTTGTGTTTGAACAGTTAAAACGTGCGCAAGGGCTATCCCTTAAAGCCTGTTTCAAGATGGAATTGGGTATGTCTGTGCATTGCTGTGAAGTAGGTGAATTCCAAGAGGGTGTGCGTGCGTTGTTAATCGACAAAGACATGACACCCAAGTGGCAATATCCAAAATTGGACAGCGTACCGCAGGAAGTCATCGAGCAATTTTTTGCGCCTCAGTGGGAAGAAAACCCACTCGAAACCTTAGTTTAGGAGTCAATTATGGCGAAGATTGGATTTATTGGATTAGGTAATATGGGCGCACCGATGGCGCGCAACCTGATCAAAGCAGGGCATGATGTTCAGGTATTTGACCTAAACCAACACGTGGTAAGTCAGTTGGCGGAAGAGGGCGCGACTGCATGTAAAAACGCGGTTGATGTAACGGTTGATGCGCAATTCGTGATTAGCATGCTGCCTGCGGCAAAACACGTACAACAGCTGTATTTAGGTGAAAATGGCCTGATTGAGTGCTTAAGTCAGGATACCCTTGTTATTGATTGTTCAACCATAGATGCAGCAAGCGCAAAGCACGTCGGTGAAACGCTCGAGAGCAAAGGTATCTCATTTGTTGATGCCCCAGTATCAGGTGGTGTAGCAGGTGCAGCAGCCGGCACACTCACATTCATTGTTGGCGGCGATGATGCCCATTTTGAAGCGGTTAAACCGATTCTTGAGAATATGGGCAAGAACATCTTTCATGCCGGTGCGATGGGCGCGGGCCAAGTAGCTAAAATCTGCAACAACATGCTTCTGAGCATTCTCATGGCTGGCACCAGTGAAGCAATTCAAATGGGTATTAACCATGGTTTAGACCCTAAAGTGCTATCGGATATTATGCTCAGTAGCTCTGGTCGAAACTGGACGTTGGAATTATATAACCCATGTCCGGGTGTGATTGATTCAGTGCCTTCAAGTAACAACTACGAGCCAGGCTTTATGGTTGATTTAATGGCTAAGGATTTAGGTTTAGCCATGGAAGCAGCGCAACATTCTGGTTCAGCGACCCCACTTGGTGCGCTGAGCAAGAACCTTTACACCCTGCTGCAAAACCAAGGTGCAGGCAAACAAGATTTCAGTTCTATTTTCACTTTATTTGAGAAGAAGTAACTATGGATTTAATGAACAAAACCATCGTGGTTACCGGCGGCGCGCAAGGCTTGGGTCTTGCAATGGCGACAATGACAGCACAACATGGTGCGCAACTCGCGTTAATTGATATGGACAGCGCATTGCTCGATGAAGCGGTGGCGCAATTGAAAGCTGAAAACATCAACAAAGATGCCAAGGTTCGTGGCTATGTTGCTAACGTCAGTGTAGAACAAGAAGTAGAATCAACTTTCGCAGCTATTGCAGAAGAATTCGGTGCAATTCACGGCTTAATCAACAACGCCGGTATTTTGCGTGATGGCCTTTTCATCAAGGCTAAAGAAGGCAAAGTGATTGATAAAATGTCATTGTCACAATTCCAATCTGTTATTGATGTAAACCTAACGGGCGTTTTCCTTTGTGGCCGCGAAGCGGCTGTGCACATGGTTGAAGGCGGCGAGGGTGGTGTGATCATCAACATGAGTAGTGTTGCGCGTGCCGGTAACATGGGGCAAACAAACTATTCTGCGGCGAAATCAGGTGTTGTTGCGATGACAACGAGCTGGGCGAAAGAGCTTGGCCGATTCGGTATTCGTGTGGGTGCAATTGCACCGGGTGTGATCCGCACCAAAATGACCGACGCGATGAAGCCTGAAGCAAAAGAACGCCTTGTGCAAATGAAACCTGTGGGTCGTTTAGGTGAAGCAGAAGAAATTGCACATACTGCTAAGTACATTTTTGAAAACGACTTCTTCACGGGTCGTGTAGTAGAAATTGATGGTGGTATTCGTCTTTAAATAGACGCGATAGAGATTAAAAAGGGCGGTTATGGTAACCGCCCTTTTTTATTAGTTTTTACGGATATGTGATGACGAACTCAATTGCAAGCCGTGTTTATTAATATCTGTAGTTACAGAGCTGCTAATATTTTGCTCTGCCAATGCTTTGAATTCAGGCGGTAATTCTTCACCTGATGCCTCAGACGCTTGAACCAACAATTTCATAAACGGTTCAAGTTGCACAGACACACCCACTAAACCATTTGCGACAAGGGCTTCGGTTTTTAATGCTTGAGCTGTTTTAGCGGCACTATCACCACTGTATAAAGTGATGTGATTACCGTTTACAGCTAATTTAGCATCGATAGGTAATTCCATGCCTTGTGCTAATTCAGAGATAGAAACAGCCGTGCCATCATCTGGGATTTCAATTTGCGCTAACTCAGGAGCGAAGCTCTTGGCTGTGTTAATCAGCGTCATTGGATCGTCTGCACTGAGCGTTACAATGCCGTTAAATTCCTTTAGGTCAGGCATATCGGGGTTACTCAAATCTAGGTTCATATCATTAATGCTAACACTGAAGCCTTTAATACCAGAGAACATGCCAGTTGCCATAGCAATGGCCATGGGGTTAGCCTGTTTCGCTTGCTGCTGTGCCATTATCAATGGTTCACACTGGAACTCGGCTTTGGTAAAAGACTGCCAAATGGTATTCGTGAACGCTGCTACTTTGCTTACGTCGATACCGTAACCAACGCTCAGCATTGCCGATTCTGATTGCGTAACGTGTGAAGGGATAAAGCCACGAATTGAGGCCATGGCACCGAGTAAATCAGCATCGGTGCTCTCCAATACTAGGTCAGCGTCGATATTCGCGAACGTGTCCGTGACTTCTAATTTCTTAGTACCCGATACAATGGCTGGAAATTTAGCTGCAATTTGCGGTAAATCCGCTTTACAGCCTGGTGTGCGGATCATCGCTAAGGCATCTGGATTACCACTCGTAGATAGAATTGTATCGATCATTTGTGATAAACGAGATGGCTTATCATTGACCAAGGCTGATACAAGCGCAGTGTTATCAATAAAGTTAACTGAGCTGCCGTCCCATTCGTATTTGTTAGTGTAATCTTGTAAACGTGTCGTCGCAGAAAGCGCAGTTGCTGGCTTTTTAGTGCCAAGAGCAATCGCTAGGTCATCTTGATTGGTCAATAATGCCGTATCAAGCGTGAGCGTTAACCAATTGCCTTGCTTAGCGACAACTAAATCAATTGAGTTTGTTTCATCAATTGGCATTTTAACGCGAGTGTAGGCAACATTATTCAAACTTTCGTCGCTGTAACTTATCCCTGATTCATCTGCAGAGGCTTTGACGGTGTCGATGAATGTTTGTGGATTTGCAAGCTCCAATTTTACAACGGGCATTAACCCAATCGCATAAGTTAAGTATCGTAGCTCATTGCCCAAGCCCCATACTTCAGCACCTTGTTGTTTTAATGTCGCTTGTTCATATTTCGCTAAAAGTGACAACATAAACGCAGCGCTTGGATTAGCATTTCCTTGCCCTTCAAATGCTTTTTTAATCTCTTCGTATTGCGAGCCTAACTCTTCAGCGGAGCTAAGTTGTGGCAATAACGCACTGTATTTTTCGTACGGAAACGGCGTTAATTGCGAGGCAAAAAATAATGTATCGGCTGGGACATAATCGAGTTCAGCCATTTTAATGTGTGCAACACTCGTATTGCTCTGCTGATAATAAAGGCCAGCTGCGATAGCACCTATTGCGACTGCGCCTAGTAGGATTTTCTTCATGAGAACTCCATTTCGTTGATTTATTAAATTTATGTAAAAAATCATACTGTATAGGTGCTCACTGAACAAGCAAACACTGAGTCTATTTTGTTTCCTATTATTTCAGGATTAACAAAAAAAGCGTAAACTGCGCAGAGAGTTAGGTATATCAGAGGTTTCCGTGGCACGAAGGCCAATCACCAATTTTTACATCAATGAAGAGCAATCCATCTATTTGCTCTCACACCGTGATGCGAAAAAGCACAAGCAATGGTTAAATATCTGTATAAAGCAACTGACCATGCTTGGCTATCGTGATGTTGAGCTCATTGGTTCCGGTGCGTTTGGGTTTGTGTTTGCAGGTATAGATGACGAATACCAACAGTGGGTGTTTAAATTCTCGCGGATAACCTTAGCTCAGTCAGTGCGCGACCGCTTAGAAGATGAAGCCTATATGTTGTCGCGCTTTAATCATCCGATGATCCCGAAGTACTTCGCGTTTGAACGTATTAAAAAGCAAGGGATCTTGATGATGGCCCGCTCTAAAGGCCATGATCTGGAGTATTTCTCACTGCGACAAGGGAAAATTCAACCTAAGCAGGTATTGGCGCTAGCGTTACAGCTTCACACATTGCTACTCGTTCTGCGAGAGCATCGCAATGGTATAACACCGACTCCGGTGGTTCATGGCGATATAAAACCGTCGAATCTTGTATGGGATCCAGTGAGTCGCAATTTGTCGTTGGTGGACTGGGGAAGTTCCGTTTACGCACAACTCGACGCTCGAAGAAACCCTGTTGGCGCGAATGTTATGGACTTGATGTCTTCTGATATCACCAATACCAATGCGCGTATGGGCGATGTGTATTTTATAGGTGACGAACAAATGTCGGGTGAAAAATCGTCACCGAGATTTGATGAACAAGGCGTGGCATCAACGCTGTATGCTTTAGCGTCTGCACAGTCCTGCCGGTTTGGCGCACAAGTTATCCCGGCAAGCTCTTTGGGCCTACCGGCGGAATTCGCCCGAGTTATTGACGGTATGTTGTCTAAAGACAAAGACATAAGAGATAAAGCAGGCGATTATTTTATGCGCAATATGCCGGCAATGGCTAAAGCATACATCCCTGAATTACAGCGTGAAGCAACAAAGTCTCTGATCCCATTTTGGAGTTCTCACGCACACACTTTGCCAGACACTGTTGTATACAGCTCGCGCAAACAATTCCTTCGACAAGCAGACAGCGAGCATCGCTTAGTTGATGTAAATGACGCGCAATTGGAGCGTTATTACAGGGAATTCTTATTTGATACCGGTGACACAGAAAAAGCATTTCTAGCTTCCATTAGCCGGTTAGCCAAATACCCCGTGGTTGGTGGCCTGAGTTTTCATTGGAAACAAGATAACTTGTTCGTTGAGTCCAGTTTAATCCTTTATGATGAATCACTCCAATTGGCCTTTCAAGACGCCGTTGATAACACTGTAAAGTTGGCGCAAGGCATTGAACAAAAAGGTTTATTTAAATGTTGCTTGTTTGACGCTAGGCAGACTATACAAGTTGAGCGCGATGCCACGGGGGCATATGTATTTGAAGACTTGCCACAGTTAAGTTATGACATTATTGACATCCCGAGCACCGAAACGTTACGACCGCATTCCTATTTCGAAGATGGCAAAGATCCAGACGAACAATTACAACTTCCAAAAAAAATCATCCAATGCGTATTCGAGTTAAATAAAATTCATCACACTGGGTGCATTATTTTTGAATCTTTGTCACAACGTCTAAAGATCCACCATTATTATCGCCTGCTGGATGCCACGCAGGAGTCGAAATTCAGCGAATTACTCAATGAAATCATGCAATACGCAATGAGTATAGAGGGTGTGGGCGTTGCAGGTTTTATGAAACTCCCTTACAAAAACACCCGCGAGTTCGACTTGTGTATTAGGCAAGACGACCACTTCTTATCAAAAAACCCAAAAAAACATAGTTGATGCAAAAATTAACATCAAAATGAGCACTCAAAACTGATTGTAAGACTCTTATGCCCGAGTCATTTAGAGACTTAAACCCTCGTGGAATTTTATTTCAAATTGATTACAAATTAGGGGTTGAAAAGTAAATTAATTGGGCGCAAATTGAAACTATAGACAAGGGGAACTTAAACCGTTCTTGCGTTGTCTTTAATACTGATAGAGCGTACGGCGTTCTAAGAATTTGAGGCAAAAGCCATCATAGTTAGTATTCCAACAACACAGAAGAGTCCATGTAATTCGGTCGAAGAAACAGAGGTACGACCAAAAATTTTTTTCGAACTAAATTAAATTAACTGTCAGCCAGTTACACAATGTCAATACGGCTGTACAAATTTTATACATTGAAAGTGACAGTTTTATTAACTATTCATTACGTGTAGATAATAAAAACTACACAGTACGAAAACTATAAAATGGTGAGGACTTTACCTATGAAGAGACAAAAACGTGATCGTCTAGAACGCGCCCATTCTCAAGGTTATAAAGCAGGCATGGCAGGCCGCTCAAAAGAAAACTGCCCCTACCAACAACTCGATCCACGTTCACAATGGCTAGGTGGCTGGCGAGAAGCCATCGAAGAAAGGTCAATGTATAAAGTCTAAAGAAGTATTAACGCCGCTAATAAGCGGCGTTTTTAATGGGGGGGGGTTAGAAAGCACTCGTATCTTGGAAAAGACCAACTTTTAAATCTTTAGCTTCATAGATAACTCGGCCGTCTACTTCAACCGTGCCATCAGCTAGGCCCATAAATAACTTACGTTTGATAACACGCTTCATTTCGATGCGATAAGTTACTTTTTTAGCGGTAGGTAGGATTTGGCCTGTGAATTTAACTTCACCTACACCCAATGCACGGCCAAGACCAGGACCACCTGACCAACCTAAGAAAAATCCAACTAGCTGCCACATTGCGTCAAGGCCAAGACAACCAGGCATTACAGGGTCACCTTTGAAGTGACAATCGAAGAACCAAAGTGAAGGGTCAATATCAAGCTCTGCAACGATTTGACCTTTTCCGTGTTCACCGCCATCTTCAGTGATAGAAACAATGCGGTCCATCATCAACATGTTGTCGCTTGGTAAACGGCAGTTCTCATCGCCGAATAGTTTGCCTTCACCACAAATGACTAAATCTTCTTTTGTATAGCTGTTCTTACGTTCCATAACACACTTATCGTTTTCAAAAATTTGCAGCTACTTTAGCGTACACATGTACGCTAAACAACTCTGAGCAGTGATTTAATGCGCTATTTTTACGCCATTTTTGTGTAAAAAATGTGAAGGTGGTGTTCTTTCGTTGTAATGATAAGAATAATTGCTATTTCTGTATGTAAAAGGGCAGAAAAGTGCTGCCATACTCTGTATAATTTGGAATAAATATTTGCAGCGTAAAAGGCTAATACATGACTCTATTCGTTAATAATCTCACGGTTATCGATTTTTCTTATTTTTGTACCAAGCGTGGACCAATTGGCGAAAGTTGGATTGTTGATTTGACCCTAGAGGGTGATTTAAACGACGAGTCTATGGTGTTGGATTTCGCGCTGGTAAAAAAACAAGTTAAGCGCATTATTGATGCATCCGTTGACCATTCATTGGCGGTTCCGATGCAAGCTGATTTACAGTTCGTAGAAGCAGACGGTTACTGTAAGGTCGACGCTACGTTTGCGGATAATTGTCACTTTGCTATGTATGCACCACTTGAGGCTGTCAGTAAGATTGATGCGCCTGAAATAAGCGAACATTCTGTTATTGAATATTTAAAAGCACTAATTCAGCCTGAACTGCCAGCGAATGTCACTGGTCTAGGTATTAGTTTGCGCCCAGAACCAAGTAACAGTTTTTACTACCATTATTCACACGGCTTGAAAAAGCACGATGGCAACTGTCAGCGTATTGTGCACGGCCACCGTAGCACGATTGGCATTGAATTAGATGGTATGCAGATGCCGCGCTTACAAAAACTGTGGTCTGAACGCTGGCGCGACATTTACTTATTGAGCGAAGAAGACAAAGTAAGCTCAGTTGAGCTGCAACATATTGATGCTAAAGAAGGCGATATCTGCAGCAAATACAACGCAAATCAAGGAGAGTTTGAGCTCGCAATCAGTGCTCAATGTGTTGATGTTTTACCATGTGACACCACGGTAGAGTGTATCGCTGACTACATCGCCCAAGAATTAAAACGTGAGCATCCAGACAATGCGATTAAAGTGACAGCGTATGAAGGGGTCGGTAAAGGTTCGATAAGTTATGCTTAACAAACTAAAGTCCTTAGGCGTGTTACTCATTTTTTGTGGGTGGAGCGGCGTGTCCGTTGCGCAACAAAATAATGCACTACCATACCCGTTAGTAAAAGGTGAATTGACGCAAGGTGCTATGCTTGTTGGCCAGTTGCCCGACGCGCAAAAGGTTGTATTTGCCGACCGTGATTTAATGCGCGACGAGCGAGGCCATTTTGTATTTGGTGTTGGCCGTGACGCTGAACAAAAGCAAGTATTAAAATGGCAAGATAAAACGGGTGTATGGCAGCAATTGACGTTCGATGTAAAGGCGCGCAACTACAAAATTGATAAAATTGAAGGTGTGGAGCAAAAATACGTGTCACCTGCACCTGAAGTAAGCGAACGAATTCGTAATGATGCAGTAATGGTAAAGAACGCGCGTGCAGTCGCATCAACGAGAACTGATTTCTTAGCGCCAGTGTATCGACCAGCCAGTGGACGTATTTCTGGAGTCTACGGTAGCCAGCGATACTTTAACGGCACCCCAAAACGTCCACATTTTGGCTTCGATATTGCCAACAAAACCGGCACGCCAATCTATGCACCCATGCCAGGCAAAGTGGTGTTCGCACACGCAGATTTATACTACTCCGGCGGCACCTTGATTCTTGACCATGGTCACGGCATTACTTCAACTTATATCCATATGCATAAGGTTACTGTGGAGCAGGGTGAGGAGGTCGTAACGGGCGAGCAAATTGGTCAAATAGGCGCAACGGGTCGCGTTACAGGCCCCCATTTAGATTGGCGTTTAAATTGGTTTGATACCCGTTTGGACCCACAAATTTTAATGATAGATACTCTAGCGAGCGAAGCTAAAACGAATGACTAAACCACTTGATAAAGATGCTGTTGTAGCACAACGAATCAAAGACTCAATTACTCACGTCACCAAAACTGTATTCCCAGGTCGTACGAACCATCACAACACTCTATTTGGTGGTGATGCATTGGCATGGATGGATGAAGTTGCATTTATCGCTGCGACTCGTTTTTGTCGTAAGCCCTTGGTAACAATTTCTTCAGATAGAGTTGATTTTAAAGAAGCTATTCCAGCCGGCACTTTTGCTGAATTGGTGTCTAAAGTAGTGCACGTAGGAAACACGAGTTTAAAGGTAGATGTAGAGATCTTCTTAGAGACTATGCACAAAGATGACAAACATTTAGCTATTTGTGGTAGCTTCACTTTTGTTGCTGTTGATGAAAATCATCGTCCAACACCGGTAGTGTGTGAAAAAATGTTAAATGGTTTTAAAGGCATTTAATACAAAATAACATGATAGTGCAGAGGAGCAGTTTGCTCCTCTTTAACGAATATGCAATGAACACATCATACTAAATGTGTCGTCATATGCACCGTAACAACAAAGAAACAAGGAGAATAGGGTAACCAAGCGTGGCCGATACATATTTGAAATTGCTAAAAATAAGCGCTTTAATGATTTTACCGAGAATATGGTATGCGTAGTAACAATAATAATGAACAAACTACTTTTTATAATTCTTATAGCGCTAAGCGGTGTGACGCATGGTAGTTCGTTGCCGCAAAAAATAAGTGAAGCCGACTTTGTACTAGGTAAGAGTTTAACTATTTCTTCAGAAGTTTTAGATGAGCAACGAGTTCTCAATGTCTATCTTCCAGCCAGTTATAACGATGGAGAACAAAAAGACTATCCAGTTATTTATCTCCTCGACGGGTCCGAAGATGAAGACTTTATTCATATTGCTGGTCTCGTTCAATTTGCGTCGTTTCCTTGGATTAAAACTGTTCCAGAATCTATCGTTGTGGGTATCGCTAATGTGGACCGCAAACGTGATTTTACATATCCGTCCAACAATGAGCTTGATCAAAGGGAATTTCCAACGTCTGGCCAATCAGCGGCCTTTATTTCGTTTCTTGCACAAGAATTACAACCCTTCATTGAAGGGTCATTCAGAACGACAAACCATAAAACGCTTATCGGCCAGTCGCTAGGGGGCCTGGTAACGACCGAAATTCTCTTTAGCCAACAACAGCTTTTCAATAACTACGTCATTGTAAGCCCCAGTTTGTGGTGGGATGACGAAAAGTTACTTCAACAACACGTGCCCAAATTGATGGCAGGTACTTCTATCTACATTGCAGTGGGTAATGAAGGAGAGGTGATGGAACGTGTAGCAAAGCAGTTGTACGAAAAGCTTGTTGCTATCGATAGCCAAGGTAGCAAATTACGCTTCGATTTTTTGGAGGATAGAAATCACGGTGACGCGCTACATTTAGCTGTTTACAACGCGTTTTCGCATTTTTATAGAGATAATTAAATAGACAATTAATACAAGGGGTACATGGTTATAGTTGTAATATTTAACCGCATTGCTAGTTATTAACTAAGACGAAATTCGATTTAATAAAAGGAAACTATTCAATGAGCAAAACCCTAATTTGTGTTTTGGTGACGCTTTGTTCGAACTATGGATATGCTAACAACCTACATGAATATAATTTAAATACTTCTGATGATATAAAATCTATTTATTGGCTCAGCAAGCTAGAAGATAGTGCTATCGTCTATGCGCGATTTGACGACTTCTACGCACTTAGAGATTTAATAGATAAGACGATTCTCACCAGCAGTATATCGTCAGAGTTTAACGGAACCTTAGAGAATGCAGATAAACTACTTTTAATGATGCCAGAGCAGGAAGATATTTTTGAAGTCTTCATAACCGACTATCACATAGTTTTTAACGGGTTACATTATCAGGTGGATGGTGAATTGATTAATTCAGTAAAAGCTCTGAATGACACTCGCATTTATAGAGGGGATTCAATCTCGCAAAGCGCGTTGTTTAGTGCTAAGGAAAGATTTGGCCGTAACTTCTGAGTTCCTCTGTTGATATTTGGAGCAACGCTAGAACTAACCTTCAATACCTCAAAATCGTTCAACATGAATAATGAAAGGGGTCTTGGAGACAATCGCAAATTCCTCTATTTAAACACCACATGACACCAATCTATCTAAAAATCAACGTGACATCAGTGTGATAGTGATTCATAGTCTATTATTGTTTTAACATAGTAATAATTAAATAACGCACGAGGGCTTGGAAATCGTCGCCTTTATAATCCTAGTTTTAGTTTCGGCACTGGTGCTAGCCATAATCAAAAATAGACAGTATCGACGAGAGATACATGTTGCTAGACTCAATAAAAATCGAGCCGATATCATTAATAAAATAGCTAAGTGTATCAATTCTGAATTAGCACCAGAAAATATAATCTCCATTGCGCTAGAAGACATTGGCCAATACTTCCCGATGTATCGTGTATCCTACTCAACAATTTCAGCCAAAGGGATATTAACTGTACATAGCTGTATTCCAAGAGAAAACTTACCCTCAATTGAAAATGTTCAAGCTGATTTAACTATCGCACCTCAATACCTTGCTGCGCTAAAAAATCAAAAGATAATAGCAATTGATGATGTGGAAAAAGATTCACTCGTCATGCCTTTAAAAGACGCTTTTGTTGCGGGTAGAACCAGAGCTTTATTAGATGCGCCCATAATTGTAAAAAATAACGTGGTGGGCTTATTTTGCATAGACAGCGCGTCAGCTAAACATTGGTCATGCTATGAAATTGAAATAATAAAAGAAGTTACCTCTTACATTGAAATCGCTATTCGCCAGGCTAACTACGTGATGGATATAGAGGAAATGGCAGATAAGTTAGAAAAATATAATCATAGCCTTGAGCAACAAGTCAAAGCGCGTACAGCAGAACTTGAAATTGCTATACAAAGAGCCGAATCACTCGCTTTAACAGATGAATTAACCGAACTTCCTAATCGCAGAGCTTTCTACAAAATGGCAGAGTATCAGCATTCACAGGCTGTACGTTACTGTAAGTCCTACAGTGTGTTGATATTTGACATCGATGACTTCAAGAAGATTAATGATACTTTTGGACACGCGGCTGGCGATACGGTACTCAAATCTCTATCAGCGTTAGTACGTCAATCCTTAAGGAAATCTGATGTCGTAGGACGAATAGGCGGTGAAGAATTCGCTATGTTACTACCTGAAACACCACTTAAGGAGGCTCAAGATATTGGAGAGCGTTTGAGATCACAAGTAGAACAAAGCAAAGTGACATATGAGCAACACACCATATCTTACACCTTGTCGATTGGTGTATCGCAGCTCAAAGATAACAATCTAAG
Source organism: Pseudoalteromonas sp. GB56 (assembly GCF_054923835.1). NCBI lineage: Bacteria > Pseudomonadati > Pseudomonadota > Gammaproteobacteria > Alteromonadales > Pseudoalteromonadaceae > Pseudoalteromonas > Pseudoalteromonas sp. GB56. The sequence goes on from NZ_JBPCHK010000001.1 coordinate 2,053,509, forward strand.
CTTAGATAATGTTTTGGCTCTGGCCGATACGGCGTTGTATCAGGCTAAAGCGACAGGCCGAAATCGGGTAAGCAGTACACGTTAACGTGAGATTGCTGTGAAGATGTTTGCTTGCTTAGCCCAACAGAGCCGTTGCTATGTCTACTAATGACAATGTAAGAGATTGAAATAACAATATCGATAGGAATAATTAGGCTCTTAAGTGAATTATTTTGATATTTATAAAGGTTGGGGAATTCCCGTTGTTAAAATTGGTAACGGCTTGTTAGTGGCAAGAGTTTGATGCCAAGGTAACTATTAAAGCAATTGTTGAATCTAGGTACCACCTTTTAGGCTATGACTGTTTTACTGTCCTATCAGATGGTAAACGGCAACCCCATATTAATTTTTGCGCTTCATTCTCGAAAGATAATCAGCCTTCTGTAGAGCAAATGATTAACAGCATAAAGAGTGATCCAATAGAAATTACACATTATGAATTTGTTTTTTCTACCTGAGGTGAACAAGTCCAGCACTGCTTGCAGGGTATTATGGAAAATGAGTGATGTAAATTGCGTTCAAATATGTGGCACAGAGGAAAATATTATAAGCGTGCAGATGAATCAATTATTCGGTAAGAATGTAATAAGTATCAAAGCAACACCAGATAGAAGCGAACTTAAGATTATTGTTTTGCATGAAGATGGCTACCATGACTCTGTTAATGTTCGCTTTTTTAATTCTGATAAATCACCTATCACAATCGAATTTTCATATTTATCAATTGGAATGATTTTCGATCCTGATACTGAAACAATGAGTCTAGGCGAATTTGAATATGTGCGACCAATCAAAAATGGTTTTGAAGTGTTTGGTGATTTTGGAACCATTTGGGTATGTTGTGATTCCATTTCACCTAAATTGTAATTATTCATAGTAACCACACATCTAGCACCAAGGTGAACAAGTATTCCTGTAACCAATCACCATGTTTGGTGTTAATCTTCAATCGTTAGCGATTGTGGTATGGAAAATTACAACACCATTGCTGCTACCCAACCAAATATCACCAAGGGAATATTAAAGTGAACAAAGGTGGGAACCACAGAATCCCAAATATGATCGTGCTGGCCATCTGCATTCAAACCAGACGTTGGTCCCAAGGTAGAGTCAGAAGCAGGGGAGCCAGCATCGCCTAAAGCTCCTGCTGTGCCAACAAGGGCGACGGTGGCCATGGGGGAAAAGCCGATTTCCATGCACAGCGGGACAAACAAGGCGGCAATAATTGGCACAGTTGAGAACGAGCTACCGATCCCCATGGTGATCATTAAGCCTACAAGTAATATCAAGATCGCAGCAAGGGCTTTATTGTCACCTATTATGTGTGCAGTGCTCTTAACTAACGTCGTTATATGTCCTGTGGCTTTCATAACTTCCGCAAAGCCTTGAGCAGAGATCATTATAAAACCAATCATGGCCATCATCGCTACGCCTTGAGAAAATACGTCTTGATTTTCTTGCCACTTAACAACGCCGAATACCGTGAATACGACAACGCCCACTAATCCGCCTAGTATCATAGATTGACTCATGTACTGAGCCACGAGTGACAACACAACGGCGAGCGTGCCAACAATCAACACGCGATGTTGGTTGTCTACTGTGAGAGGTTGTTCATCATTGGCATGAACATCGCTATATTGACGTTTACCACGATAACTAATGAAAACAGCGACACATAGACCGGCTAACATACCCAAGGCAGGAATGAGCATAGCCTGCGGAACCAAGTCTTTATCAATTACTAATGCATTTTCTACGAGATTTAGGTGTAAGATATTAAATAGGTATATACCACCAAAACCGTAGGGAAGTACCATATAGGCTGTTGCTAAACCAAATGTGAGAATACAGGCTATTGCACGTCTATCTAATTGTAATTTATTGAAAATTCCCAATAAAGGTGGAATGAGAATCGGAATAAAAGCTATGTGCACGGGGATGATATTTTGTGAGCTTAAAGCACAAGCTAACATCACCGCCATTATCGCATACGATAAATAGCTATCCGATGTACCTTCGTGATGCATCATCTTGAGTAGTTTTTGTGCGAGTAGGTTAGTCATCCCAGACTTAGCTATTGCCACTGCGAAAGCACCCAACATTGCATAACTCAATGCAATCTCAGCCCCTCCTGATAAACCAGAATTAAACGCTTCAACTGTAGTGGTTAGAGACAGGCCAGCTAACAACCCACTAGTTATTGCCGCCACAACCATAGCTACAATTACATTGACGCGAAAAAGGGTAAGGATGAGCATGAGTAAAACGCCCAATACGACAGCATTCATTTACTAACCTAATGTTTTAATCGATTTATTTACTGCACGTTTAAGTGCTGTTTGCTGATTTTTTGATATTTCAGCTTGTTTGTAAGTTTGCTCAATATATGTACGTTTAATTTGCTCAATATATGATTCAATACGCGGGTTTTGTCGCGCCAAATAATGCAGTTGATTAACGGGTGTAAGCTGTTCGCTACTGAGCAAACCTAATTTATCCGCGGCTTTGAAAAGTCGTTGTAATTGTTTAGCACTGTAACTTAAATGAGTTTTGTGTTGCCTAGAACTGATGAGCAATATAACAGTAAGGATTATAGCGAGACACAATACAACAATCACCATACTGTACTGAGCAAACTTATTGCCTAGTAGATTTTTGAGCATGTTATTTTGTTGTTGTTGGTCAAACCCCAGTACCCACTTCGTCCAGCTGTAATCGAGTTCTTCTAATTTCATTCTTAACCAGCGTAATGATTCAAAATTAGCAAATTGAATGAGGCCAAAATCTAAGTTGTCTAAAAACTCACGCTGTAGTTCTTCAACTTGCGATAACGAACCATTCAGTCGCTCAGGTGCAACAACCGACGTTGCATCGAAGCGCTGCCATTTTTCACCATCGTAATATTCCACCCAAGCATGCGCATCGTATTGATACACAGCCAGGTAATTTTTATCTGTCACTTGCTCACCACCTAAATAGCCTGATACCAAGCGCGCAGGTATGCCCGCGCTGCGCATAATAAAGGCGCTCACGCTGGCATAATGACCACAAAATCCACGTTGGGTTTGTGTTAAAAAAATATCGAGCGTATCTGTGCCAGTAATAGGCGTTGGGGTTAGCGTATAAGTGAATCCATTCACGGCGTAGTGACTATACAGTGCTTCGATGAATCCTTGCGTATTGCTTGTTAGGGACTTTATCTGCCGAGCGAGTTTCCTTGATTCAGGATTTCCAGTAACCGGTAGCTGGGTATAAAATCGATACTCGTATTCACTTAAAGCTAAATCCGGTTGCTCTGAGAAATTCAGGGGGTATTGAAAGGACGATGCGGAAGGGTCTTTTCGTCTGATTAGTCCATGGCGAAGATTTAATATACTTGGCGAATTACTTACACCATAACCAAGCGTATATAACCACGGATTTGCACTTTTCTCTAGATAAATTGTGGCGTTATTCTCGTAATTTTGAACCTCTGTAGCAGAGGCCGCTGCGTATATACTTTCACTTCTCACCCAGGCTTTACCATCGAACTCATCATGAAGTAGGGCGCGCCAATAATAGGGCGGGTTTGGGGCGTTATTGTCAAATTCTGCTCGAAATACAAGCTCCCCTGATTTTGCAAGGTTTGCGATGTCAAAAGGGTCAATACGTTCATTTAGTCCGGTAGTTGCTGAACTTGCACCTGGTAATTTCCAAAATGCTGGGATTTTTGGGATGAAAATAAGCATCATAGATGCGATAGGTACTGCGATTAGTATAGTTTGCATTGCCTTAAAAAGTGAAACTCTAGCTGAGCGGACACCGCTAACCGACGAGAGTGCCGCTATCAATCCAATAAAGAAAATGCCAACGAGAAAAGTACTTATTAAATCAAATTTGTATAAAAATACCGTCGATATTGAAAAGAACGATAGCACAATGACAGTCTTTAATTGTTTTTCAGTCCGGGCTTGTAAGAATTTTAAAATACAGGCTTGTAACAGCATTGCTACGAATAAAAGCACACTTTGATTTAAGTTTATGGTTATAAAAAGCACAGCTAATAATGCAGCGGCAAGTATATTCGTTAACATTGGACCTGGTCGTTTGGAACGTTTACTCGATAACAGAAGGTTCCATAAACACAACAGTAACAACACACTAAGTAACATAGGTGGGAACTCAGCACCAATGAGCGCAAGGATGCCGATGTATATCAAACTCAAAATTAAACTAGCAAAATTAACCATTAGCTTGACGAGCCTTGATCAAATGTAGCGAGGGTTCTCAGATGCGAGGTGTAATCTGTCGTTGCACCTTCAATTGCTGCGTGTTTCCCTGGAACGTGAATTGCAATCGGGAGGTTTTGCCTCTTTGCTTCTTCTATTGTATGCGCCATCATACTCAAGCGTTGCTCGGTGCTCCCAACTAGCGCTTCAAAGTCCATGACTTTTGCAGTTTGCGCTTGCGTTACAAACTCTTTTTCTAACAGCTCTTCGCGCTTAGCAAAATGTTTCCAAGAAATGCGGCGGTAATCTACCTGATGCTTTTGTTCTTTTAGTCCAGAGAATTCATCATTACCAGATTTATACAATGCGGTGCTGTCTGACTCTTCGGAATCAGTCATATAGACACTAAGCGGATGATTGTGTGCGTAGGTAGCAGGGTAGACATAATGCACCTTTTTGGGATCTAGATAACTCCAAACTTGGGCAAGGCTAAAAGGAAAGGAAGACATGATTCTAAGTCGTGCAGATATATATTTACCGCGCACATGCTTTTGCCCGTTAATGACGATTTCTTGTGGGTTTTGATCAACAGAATCAATTAAGTAATCAACATTATCCCATGTTAAAAAAATCGCGTACGAGCGTCTTTGCTCGTTTGACACTCGGATACGACAACTCACAGGTTGATTGGCAAATACGTCAGGGATATCTTGAAAAACAATGGTGAGGCCCTTCATATTACTGTAAGCCTGGATCAACGACATGAGCAGTAATATCAACATAAGGTAAGCGGTGACGTGAATCAGATTATTCTGATAATTGGCCCCTAAAATAAAGTTCAGAATAGCAACGACTAAAAACAACATCCCCATTTTTGATGGTAAGACGTATAACGTACTGTGCCCCAATGTAATGCGTGAACGTTTATGTTTATCACGTAATAGCAGCGATTCAAATCTAGTACGAATGGGAGAAAATGCCTTGGATATAAAGGCAAACATGTTAAAGCGGTACCCTTACTCGGCGTAAAATATCTTCACACACACTCGACTGACTGTAGGAGTCATGTGGATTCATGCGGTGCTCGCAAATACTTGAGAACACTGCTTGTACGTCTTCAGGCATTACAAAATCACGACCTTCGATAAACGCCCATGCTTTTGCACCTTGCGCAATGGCAATACTCGCTCTTGGCGATAATGGATGGGCAATGTCTTTGTCTTGGCGTGTTAGCGTGACCAATGCAAGGATGTAATCGACGACGGTGTTAGCGATAGAGACCGCATCAACTTGTGACTGCATCGTCATTAGCTCATGGCTGGTGATGATAGGGTCTTTAACCATATCACGCTGTGGTCCAAGACCTTTAATCAGTCGCTTTTCAGCATCTGCAGGAGGGAAACCGAGACTTAAACGCATAAAAAAACGGTCTAATTGTGATTCAGGCAGTGGAAATGTACCGGATTGATGCTGTGGGTTTTGCGTCGCTACAACAAAAAATGGAGTAGGGAGCGTGTACCTTTGTGAATCGATACTGACGCGGCCTTCTTCCATTGCTTCAAGCAGTGCACTTTGGGTTTTGGGACCTGCACGATTAATTTCATCAGCAAGCACAACCTGGCTGAATATGGGACCTTTGTGAAATGAAAATTTCTGTTCTTTGGTGTTAAATATACTCGCGCCGAGAATGTCTGCGGGTAATAAATCACTGGTAAATTGGATTCGTTGATAGCTCATACCAAGCGCTTGTGCCAAACCATGAGATAAGGTGGTTTTTCCCATGCCCGGTAAGTCTTCAAGTAGTAAATGACCACGAGACAACATGGCACACAGAGCAAGTTTGATTTGTTGTTCTTTGCCGAAGATGACATCGGCAAGACCAAGAGTCAGTTGTGTTAATTTTTCTTGCATTAGCGCTAGTTTAATTCCAAACGTTTCATAACCATGTCGACTTTATTGGCATTGAAAGGCTTGCTTATGTATTCCTTTGCACCAAATTCCCAATTGTGTTCAACATTTTCAAATGAGTTGTGATCAGCACACAATATTATCTGACAATGAGGATGGGCGGAGGTTAAATAACTAATAATGTCACAACCGTCACAGTCAGGTAATGCGACATCAACAAATACAACTTTTGGATCGAGTTGTGAAAGTAAAGGTTTGGCGTCTGCGATATCAGCACTTCCAGATATCTGGTCATAACCAAGCTCTGTGAGAATGGCGGCTAAAGAACTTCGCATGGACTGATCATCATCGATAATCAGAATCGGCTCTAAGGGACGAACAAATTCCATAATGCGTCTTTTTTATTCGTGTTTAAATTAATACTATGCGATACGGAGTGTTTGCTCAATATCGTTAATACGCTAATAACATTCAAAATATAAAACACCAAGCTATGTTTGGGCAAACATAAAGCACAGGTAATTACGCAATTAAGACTAAGTTTGTAATTAAATAACCAAAATGTCCGATACCGTCTAGTATTGGACATATGTGGGTGTGTCGATTTGAATACACATTCACTTCCTATAATTTATGTTATGTTAAATAGGCTAAGTATTTATAAACCTAACCTCATTGCCCTGACAAATTCACCGTTTTAATTAGTGTATTTTCTATTATTCACTATCTCTTCGTGTATTTATTGAATTGGCTTTTGTGTTTGTGGATCGATTCTATCTAACGACTTACCTGTGTATGTGCCAAGCAGTAATTCGATAACAGCTTCACCATAAACATCAAACCACCATTTCCCCATGTCTTTGAGTTTTTTTATGTTACTACTTGAAATGTCATCCATCGCATCATCAGGCGGATTCATTAATCCCGGTTGCTTTTTCATATCGGCATTTACGCGAATGTAATTACCCGGCTTTAATATGGTGAACGCTTGATACGCTACCACCATTTCATCTGCTAACAAGTCAATAATATCGCCTTTGGTGACCCAACCAATTTTTCCCCAGCGTTGAGATTCAGGGCCATTGATTTTGCGCGTCCGATAACCGGTCCCCACAGACAGCACTTTAAAATTATCCCAAGGCTCTAGATGCCAAATTCTTCGTGCTTCTGCTAACGCACACATGGTTGGATTATTTGCTGTTACACCACCGTCGACTAACCAATGATCTTGTCCGTCGATTTTTAGTTCGAGCGTTGGAAAGTACGTGGGCGCAGCACTAGAAACATCGGCCGCGACCGAAGACTTCAGGCCGAGGTGCTTTGAATTGGTTGACTTTAATACAACGGGTCTTCGTTTGGTGATATCGTATGACATCGCTAATACGTGCTGGCCTGTCTTAACGTCATTAAGCGTCGCTGATTTAAAGTTGTCTTTGAGAACTTTTGTCTTGCCACTGGCTTCATACTTGGGAGCATTGACTCCATCCCAATCAAACCAACCTTTATTTTCCGTAAAGATTTTTTTAGCGCTTGTGCGAGCGTATAAATTATTTATGTCATCCAACGACATATCGGTAGTCGCAAGTGCCAATGCAATGATGCTGCCTGTGCTAGTGCCGGCATAAAAGTCAACGCATTGCCTTATTGATGTACCGTGTTTGTGCGCTAACTCTTGCTCTATGAGTGTTAAAAACTGTGTGGTTGCGGCGCCACGAATGCCGCCGCCATCGAGGGATAAAATGACCTTACTCATAGTACGCCCTTTTTAATTAACTTAATATTGATTTTATTTACAATATTTAAACATTACATAAGGGTAACTCTAGTCCTTCATTGGTTCTTTGCAAGGGACAAATGCCGTTTTATCATCTATGTCTAAGCATTAAAAAGTCAGACAAGTCCCCTATTATCTAGCCACCACTCATGACATCATGTTCTTTAGACGTATTGTTAAGTTCTGTATTGTTGATAATAGCCGCAGCGGTTTCTTTTAATTGCGGCGCATATTCTTGCATGTAATCCTGCACTAGTTTGACGTACTCATCATTATCTTGAAATGGTGTGTTTGGGTCGTAGGCTTCAGCTGTCACTTGCATCATTTGTCTATCGTAGTCATTAAACAATGCAATGACTTGTTCAGCTTTATCCCTTTCTATACCGAGTGCTTCATAGGCAGAGCGCCCGATACGTAATGAACTGTCATAAGTCTCTCGAATAATATCTCTGCAACCAAGTGACCATAAATCGTATACATGGTGCCTATCTATACCACGTGCGATTACGTGAACATGTGGATAGGATTGCACAACATAATGAGTGAGTTTAGAAATTTGTTCTTTATCGTCCAGTGCGATGATCAGTAACTTGGCATTCTCTATACCCGCAGCGCTTAATATTTCCGGCCGAGTGGCATCACCAAAGAAGTACTTAACCCCCACCCGCGCCATTGTTTCTAGCATTTGGAAATTGTGGTCTATAACGGTGGCTTTGAAGCCAGCTATTTTCAATATACGGTCGACTAAACCGCCGACCCTTCCCGATCCTGCGATGATTATATGGCTTTCTTCTGGGAATGTTTCTTCGATTTGTGGCGTACTTTGTACACAGCGTGTAGCGATGAATTTTTGATAAATAATGAACAGCAATGGCGATGCCAGCATAGACAAGGTCACGATAAGCAGTAGTTTGTCAGCGATATCTTGCGCCATAATGCTATTGGTTACCGAAAATGACAGCAATACGAAACCAAACTCACCCGCTTGGGCTAATCCTAATGCGAGCAACCACAGTGCCTGATTTCTTAACCCTATCGCTCGGCCAATAATCAGTAACACAATGATTTTTAGCGATATTAACAAACCAGTGGCAGCAAAAATTTCACTAGCATTGGCGAATAGCAAGTCAAAATCGACGCCAGCCCCGACTGTGATAAAGAAGACACCTAACAACAAGCCTTTAAATGGTTCGATATTACTTTCTAACTCATGACGATAAGGTGAATTTGCCAGCACCACGCCAGCAATAAAAGTACCGAGTGCTGGCGATAAGCCCACTAAAGTCATAAGAAGTGCTATGCCAATCACTAAAAATAAAGCGGTAACGGTAAACAACTCTCGTAACCTAGCTTGTGCGACAAAGCGGAAAATTGGGCCAGTTAAAAAGGTGCCACCAATAATGACTGCGAGTACAACGACTAGACGTACTAGTGCACTTTGCCAGCTATTCATTCCAGCAGTTAAATTAAAACCAACATTACTATGGTCAGCGACATTCTGTGCACTGGCCACTAATTCAGGTGCTGCCAACAGAGGAAGGAATGCAAGAATTGGTATAACAGCGATGTCTTGAGTTAGTAAAACAGAGAAAGACGCTTGCCCACCTTGGGTTTTGAGTAACCCTCTTTCCCCCAAACTTTGCAGTACAATGGCCGTTGAAGAAAGGGTTAAGATAAGTCCGATACTAAGTGATAGTTGCCAACTGAACCCCATCCACATACAGACAACGCCAATTATTAAAGTCGTAATAATAACTTGGCCGCCACCTAGCCCTATCAATTGTGTGCGCATAGACCACAGCTTTTTCGGTTCCAGCTCTAAACCGACCAAAAATAGCATCATGACGACGCCAAACTCGGCCACATGCTGTATTGCTGTGATGTCGACATTAAATATTGTTAAAAACGGCGCAATGACGATGCCTGCGATTAAATATCCAAGCACCGAGCCCAGGCCTAGGCGTGTGGCGATGGGCACCGCAATTAATCCTGACATTAGAAAAATACAGGCAACAATTAGGATCTCTGTCATCGCAAACTCCTTAATAGGAACAGATAGTTAAAGCTAACAGACAATAAACGCAAGTGATACAGCCAAATTATAATTAACTGACTAACAAACAGTTGTGAACTTCATGTTTAGTTGAAAATACAAAGGGTAGCAACTGCTACCCTTTTCTCAAAAGCGTCAACTATAAGTGGCTTCACGATATAAAAGTGGAAGCGAAGCTTAATACTGTACTTTTATAGATAGATTCCTATTGTTGCATCTAATAGCAGAGAAATTGCGGTTAGGATCATCACACTGAATGTTAGCAGCATACTCAGCACGCGGATTTTTAACTTTTCGTTTATCTGCGCGATATTACTTGCATGCAATAAGCGCCCTACCACAAACACAATCCCTAGAATATGCACATAATGACTGGCCATTCCTTGATATTCGTTGAGGAATAACAAAATCAATGCAAAAGGCACGTATTCGATAAAGTTACTGTGTGCACGGATAGCGCGGTTAAGCTCTTCATGCTCGCCAGTCCCAAGTGATTGACGTTTTTCGGTTCGTACTTTAACGACATAAAGGCTAAGTTGTACGTAAACCAAAGCTAGAATGGCGGCGTAAATTGACACAATCACAGTAAAGTTCCTGAAAAAAATTTAGTTTGTGAAACGTTACAGGTAATTGATTTAAAAGAAAAGCGCCGATGGGAAACAAAAAATACGTTTCGACATCGGCGCAGGAGAGGACGGTAGTTAATTATCGAGTAAGAAGACTGCGTTTACGGTTGCTGACACTTTAATTTCACCAACATTGTATGCATCTTTTACGCTACTCTGAGCGTCACTTGCCATCATTTTCATTTCAACCCGAGGATACGGCATTGGCTGTTGGTGTTCTAATGCATTAATGCTGTAAACATTTCCCACTTTGGCGTCAAAGCCATGAGCGTAAATAGATGCGTTTTCCTTTGCGTCTTTGAAGGCTAGCTGTCTTGCTTTTGCATATAGCTCATCATAATTACTCAATCCAAATTGAGATTGGCCTACTTGGTTAGCGCCGGATTGAACCAATATTTGTAAAACATTAGCGTAATTATCCACGCTTCTTAGAATGACGTTAACAGAACGACTTACTTCATAACCATCAAATTCATTGGTCTGTGTTTGTCTGTTATAGCGAGATTTACTGTGAATATTCAGCTGGCTTGCGTGTATGTCTTTTCCTGCAATGCCCTGCTCTTTGAGTAAAACAATCATCTTGGCGAGTTTGCCATCAGCCGCCTGTTTGGCCTGCATAACATCCATGTTCTGCTCGTTGACGCTGACATTTATCGTCACCTGATCCGGTGTAGCCCATACCTCACCCACACCATTGACCTGCATATGCGGTTTGTCAGGTAAAGCTTGTGCATGAAGTTGAAATGCTAAAGATGAAGCTACTAGTAATGGAAGGAACTTTTTCATTTACGGGTCCATTCGAAATTAAACTACAAAAAGTGTAGTCATTTTGGGGTTAATTTCACCTGAACAAAAAAGGCCAACATGATGTTGGCCTCTTATTTTTAATTTTAAGCTTGTTGCTTATCCTAGTTCGTCTGAAGCTACGCGGTATTTCGGGTCTTCAATTACGTTTATTTCGACCAAATCTCGCGCTTTGTGCAGAAGTTCTTTACAGTCCGCACTGACATGTCGAAGGTGTAGCGTCTTTCCTGCTTTATTGTATTTGTCTGCCAATGTATCTATGGCTTCAATCGCACTGTGATCAGCAACACGACTGTGCTTAAACTCAACAATAACGTCTTTAGGGTCATTCTTTACATCAAATAGTTCAATGAAGTTTTTTACAGAGCCAAAGAACAGCGGACCGTGTAATTCGTATACTTTTGAACCTTCTTCGTCGATGTAGCTTTCTGTGTAAATGTGTTTAGCGTGCTGCCAAGCGAAAACCAGTGCAGAGACGATAATACCTACACACACTGCAATCGCAAGGTCGGTCGCGACGGTCACAGCGCTCACAAGGAAAATCACAAAAGCATCTGACTTTGGTACTTTGCGCATGATGCGGAAGCTTGACCATTCAAACGTGCCGATGACGACCATAAACATTACACCAACCAGAGCTGCAAGAGGGATCATCTCTATATAGCTCGCTGCAAAAAGAATGAACACAAGCAATAACAGTGCAGCAGTAATACCGGATAAACGACTACGACCACCCGAGTTAATATTGATCATCGACTGACCTATCATGGCACAACCACCCATGGCACCGAAGAAACCACAGGTAACATTCGCTGCGCCTTGTCCAACACATTCTTTATTACTGTGACCACGGGTGTCAGTGATTTCGTCTATCAAGGTCAGTGTAAGAAGCGATTCAATAAGACCAATTGCCGCTAAGATCACCGCATAAGGAAGGATAATTTTCAGCGTTTCTAGATTAAACGGGACTTGAGGAATGTGGAATTCTGGTAAACCACCTGCGATAGTCGCAGCGCTGTCGCCTGTCATATCTTTAACGAAGTCGATAACTGTACGCGCTTCTAAATCTAACCCAAGCACTAGACCAGTAACAACAACGATGGCAGCCAAGCTAGAAGGAATTGCTGTGGTTAGCTTGGGTAAGAAATGAATAATAGCCATGGTTAGCGCCACGAGGCCTAGCATAGTGTAGAGCAAGTTACCTTGCATCCATTGCATCTGCCCTTCGCTGTCCAATACTTTAAACTGGCCCAGCTGCGCAAGAAATATAACTATCGCAAGTCCGTTTACAAAGCCCAGCATGACTGGATGCGGAACCATACGGATGAACTTACCGAGCTTAAACACTCCGGCCAGTATTTGCAGGATACCCATCAATAGCACGGTTGCGAATAGGTACTCTACCCCATGCGTCACCACTAAAGAGGTCATTACTACTGCAAGTGCGCCTGTTGCGCCAGAGATTATGCCAGGGCGGCCACCAATTAAGGACGTGATTAAACCGACGATAAACGCGGCGTACAAACCAACTAATGGGTCAACCTGCGCAACGAATGCGAAGGCAACGGCTTCAGGCACCAAAGCAAGTGCTACGGTAAGTCCTGACAATATATCGTTTTTAGCAGAGCTAGGTGCTTTGCTGAGTAAGTTAAACATTTATTCCTCGTTTGCGATGCGATTTGAAACAACCTGCGAAAGGGCTGCAAATTCTAGCAAAAACGGGATAAATTAACAATTACGCAAACAAAAGCGCCCACACATGTGGGCGCAGAATGATGTGTTTTAATTATGTCATTACAATGGCAAGGAGGTTGATCGTTTTACGCAAGTCATGGTCACGTTAGAATGCACTTCCTGTACATAAGGTAAGCTAAGTAGGTTATCGCGAACGAATAACTCGTAACCTTCGATACCTTTAGAAATGATACGCAACATAAAGTCCATCGTGCCAGCCATTGAGTAACACTCAGTGACTTCGTCGTAGCTCATGATCAATTCTTCAAATTGCGCTAACTGATCACGCCCATGGTTTGATAATCGAACATGGGCATAGACCAACATATCAAACCCTAGCTTTTTCTCATCTAAAAGCGCTACCTTGCCTTTGATGTAACCTTCTTGCTCGAGTCGCGCGATTCTTCGCCAACACGGAGATTGAGACAGACCAACTTGGTCTGCAATTTCGGCAGTCGATAGACTTGCATCTTGCTGTAGTAATGCCAATATCTGGCGATCAACTTGGTTCAATGACATTGTTTTTTCTTTTTTTATCGTTAATTAGGTGAAATTATACACAAGGGATCGGAAATCGTCTTGCTTTTTTAGCCAAATTTTCCACTTATAAAAGGGTTGGAAAGCCTTTCATGGCCAACCGAAGTGTCTTCCCCATGGCCGCTCAATATACGGTAATCGTCAGCTAATGACATGACTTCTCGCTCTATTGAAGCGATTAACGTTGGTCCGTCACCTTTGGGAAAATCGGTGCGCCCAATAGACCCTTTAAAAATAACATCACCCACTAAGGTCACCTTATTGTCATGGTCAACCAAAATAACATGACCTGGGGTATGTCCGGGGCACAAACGCACTTCAAATGACGCTTCGCCCAGTGTTAACACATCGCCATGACTTAACCATTTCGTTGGCAAAAATGCTGGCCGTGGCGCAAAACCAAACATCTGCGCCTGTTGTGGCAGGGCGTCAAACCAAAACTGTTCATCGGCGTGAGGACCGATGATGTCTACTTCATAGGCTGTGGCCAATTCGTCTGCTGCACCGACATGGTCAAGGTGACCATGGGTCAACCAAACAGCTTGTGGTTTTAGCCCTAGTTCATTTAATTTAGCGACTATTTTTGTTGTATCGCCTCCTGGATCCACTACAACAGCTTGTTGAGTGGCTGTGCACTCAATAATGCGGCAATTCTGCATAAACGGTGTTACAGGAATAGTATGAATTTTTATAGTCATATAATGGTTTGTTTATCTTTCGGTTTATTTTACGTCCATCAAATGCCTTGTGGTCTCACGATACGAAAGTGAGTTTGCTCGCTCTATCTATTGCAACAAAGACCAGAATGTATAGGATGAACCCATTAGGCAGCGTTATTCGTGTTTTTTAGGTTTTTTTCTCATGCTCAAACACAGTCACTAAACCACGCATGCTTTGCCTTGTATAAAACACGACTAGCTGCCTCAATAACAGGTATTAATGGATGAAAATCTCTAATACTGCATTAAAATTGGGTAGCGTAAATATTGTTGATCATAATATGGGCTGTTGGCGTAAAGCCATGCGCGCCGTGAATCTGCATCTTGTGCAAATGATTCGTCTTTCAACTTTTTCTCATATTGTTTCGCTAATTCAGGGTGTTGTTTTAGCAAAGTTTCAGCGTGCGGTGCTAACGCATAATTTTCTACATACTCTGTACGTTGAAAAAGGGTATGCATAAAGCCCCATTGTAATAGCGAATCCGGCGCCTCAGGATGCAACATGTGCGTTGCCAACAAGCCCAAGCGTTGCTGTGTATCTACTTTCAGCCATGAAGAATCTAGAGTATATGCTCCCGTCTTATACTCCATGGTTGGTGTAACACGAAAACGGCCTTCAAATGGCGATTTAGCAAATTCATGCTCAGCAATAACGCCCTGAGTCAGATTCATCGAGGTTATCGCATCAACAGCTTGCAACTCTATCCCCTGCACTTTGAGCGTATCAATGATTTGTCTATATTGCGCAGGAATATAAAACGCCTTAGGTATTGCTACCTGTGTTTTGATGTCTTTTTGCCAATAAATAGGCAGCTTTTCATAGTTTTGTGGCTTGCCTAAATAACGAACTTCTTTCGTTTTTGTCGCGTCACTGAAATAGTGTTCATAAGCGACACCTTTAAACTCAACAAAGTCAGGCTCTTTTGCATAGCCAAGCTCAACGACTAATTCTTCAGGTTGGCTTTGAACAGACGATTTAACAGCTGCAGCTATTTTATCAGCATTGTTTGCCATCGCATCAATGGCGCCGTCTAAGAATACATAGGTGCCTAACACGCGCTGTTTATATGGCTTTAACGAGTGATTCTCAACGAGAATTGTTGGTAAATGGCGAAGCTCACCCCACCCATTGGAGTAACGCGGTCCGGCAACCCACCCTGCGAGGCCGTGCTTGAATTCCATTTTGTCCATCACAAAAACTAATGGACCCGGAATGTGACCTTGTTTGTGTAGTTTTGCGTCAATGATCGGTTTTACGTAATCATCAAGTGCTTGAGTTACCTTTGGAGATACACTCACAAACACTGGGTTATAGCCATAGGTGATGTCGTACTGATAATCAGCGCCGTCAGTTACATGCACATCAATGTATAAATCCGGTTTATACGCATTGACGACATTAGCAATAGCGCGAATTCCCGGTGTGTCTAATTTGGTATAGTCACGATTGAGATTTAAGTTTTGGCCGTTGGTACGAAACCCCATTACCCGAGGACCGCGTTGATTGATGCGATTAAATTCACTGCTGCGCTCGTGACCATCAACATTAAGGATAGGAATAAACAGCAAGTTAACGCGTTTGAGTATGTCATTACGCCTACCGCTTGCGATATCACGAAGCATCATAAATCCAGCGTCTTTACCGTCTATTTCACCACTGTGGATACCTGCTTGTATAAGCAACGTTGGTTTGCCGTTTGCTAAGATGGCATCTGCAGATTCGGCACCATCTTGTGTAGCGATGAGCATATTGATATCTCGTCCTGCATTACTTTGGCCTATGGTCGTAATTGTGAATTGTGCAGGGTTTGCACTTTGTAATGCGTGCAAAAATACCATTGTTTGCTCATAGTTTGGCGAGTCGACACCGCCAGATTTTTCAAAATCCGTGACCAGCGGGCCTTGAGATAGGACTAATTCTTCGCTCTGGCCATGCCATTCAATGAGTGGCGGCAAGTGCGCGTCGTTGGCCAAGGCTGCCGTGAGTAATAGACTTGTAAGCATCTTCTATATCTTGTTATTGCTTTTATTACACTCGAGTATAACAAGCTTAACTAAACACTGGCGAGTACTGCGATGAAATGTTAGTTTCCTAACAATCTTGATCATAGATGATACATAAAACTATGAAAACCATATTAATTACCGGCTGCTCAAGTGGTATCGGCTATTACTGTGCTCAGCAATTGCAAAAACGCGGCTACGAGGTTATTGCTAGTTGCCGGCGTATTGAAGATGTAAAAAAGCTCAATGCACAGGGGATCACCTGTGTGCAATTAGATTACACCGATACTAATTCAATTGAACAAGGGTTAGAAGATGCCCTTGCCTACAGTGGTGGCAAACTGGATGCATTGTTTAACAATGGCGCTTATGGTCAACCGGGTGCCGTTGAAGACTTACCTGTAGATGCCCTAAGAAGGCAATTTGAAACGAATGTGTTCGGATGGCACCATTTGACTCAGCTAGCGTGTAAAAAAATGCGCAAACAAGGACATGGCCGAATTATTCAAAATTCGTCCGTGTTAGGTTTAGTGACCCTACCGTATCGTGGTGCGTACAATGCCAGCAAATTTGCCCTCGAAGGTCTTACCGACACCCTTAGATTAGAGCTACAAGGCAGTGGCGTACATGTGTCTCTTATCGAGCCTGGCCCTATCACGTCAAAGTTTAGAGACAATGCCCTTCACGCGTTTTTGACATCGGGTATCGATATTGATCACAGTGCGCATCGAGAAAATTACCTTGCGCAGCAGCGCAGGCTTGAATCAGCTACCGGACCACAACCCTTTACTCTTGGACCTGAAGCTGTGTATAAGCGCCTAGTGCATGCATTAGAATCGCAACATCCGCAAGCGCGTTACTATGTGACAAAGCCGACGTATATATTCGGTATTTTGAAACGCATTTTGCCAACGAGCTGGATGGATTGGGTATTGGTGAAATCAAGGTAGTGGTTGGTTTAAGTAAATCACAAATAATAAAAAAGGAGCCTATAGGCTCCTTTCTTCTGCTAACACAGGTAGATTAAGCTGAAAGACCTTCTTTCGCTTTAGCTACTAATGCTGCGAATGCAGTTTGGTCATAAACAGCGATATCTGCAAGGATTTACGGTCGATCTCTACAGAAGTCTTCTTAAGACCGTTGATGAAACGGCTGTAAGACAAACCATTTTGACGAGCTGCAGCGTTGATACGTGCGATCCATAGTTGACGGAAAGTACGTTTCTTCGCACGACGGTCACGGTAAGCGTATTGACCCGCTTTAGTAACCGCTTGGAAAGCTACGCGGTAAACACGTGAACGTGCACCGTAGTAACCTTTAGCTTGCTTTAAAACTTTCTTGTGACGTGCGCGCGCGATAGTACCGCGTTTTACTCTTGCCATTATTCTATACCCCTATTAAGCGAATGGTAACATACGAGAAACTAAGCCGTGGTCGTTCTTGTGAACCATTAGCTTAGGACGTAGGTGAAGCTTACGCTTAGAAGTTTTCTTAGTCAGAATGTGACGAAGGTGCGCCTGTTTACGCTTGAAACCGCCTGAAGCAGTTTTCTTGAAGCGCTTTGCAGCGCCACGGTGTGTTTTTAGCTTATAAGCCATTGCAATAACTCCAATATGTATTGCTTTAAATTTAGCAAGCAGGCGTCCAACTTACGTTGACACTTTAGTGGCCTAACTTACTCCCAAAACCGGTGAAGGGACTATAAAAGTCCCCTACTTTCAACCGGATAGATACAGGTGCTATTTAAAATACCGAGGTATTCCAATTAGCTTGTAAACCTGCACTAAATCTTAAGTCGCGCAGTATACTATTTTTTAGCCACTGGCGCTAGCATCATGATCATTTGGCGGCCTTCGACTTTCTTAGGGAAAGACTCTACTACTGCCAAATCTTCTAAATCATCTTTAACGCGATTTAAAAGTTCGATACCGATTTCTTGGTGTGCCATTTCACGACCGCGGAAACGAATAGTCACTTTCGCTTTATCGCCAGCTTCTAAGAACTTGCGAAGGCTGCGCAATTTAACTTGGTAATCACCAATGTCAGTACCCGGACGGAATTTAATTTCCTTAATCTGGATTTGCTTTTGCTTCTTCTTCTGTTCTTTTTGTGCCTTGCTCTTTTCGAAAATGAACTTACCGTAGTCCATAACCTTACAAACAGGTGGCTCAGCATTAGGGCTAATCTCAACGAAATCGACACCAGCTTCTTCCGCCAATGACAACGCTTCACTCAAAGACACAATGCCTGCTTGCTCACCGTCAAAGCCAATTAGTCGAACTTCTTTTGCCGTGATGTCTTCGTTAATACGATTTTTTTGAGTCGTTTGTTGACCCTTTTTTCCGCCTCTAATGGTACGTTCCTCCAAGAATATTAAAAATAAAAAAGGGTGTTACCGTCAGTATTTGGCACACCCTTTTTCCATCACAGATTAAATTCTATTTTTAATCTCATCTGCGATTTTTGTAATAAAGTCGTCGACTTTAAACTTGCCAGGTCTTCACCCGTACGTGTCCTTACTGCGACTTCCTGTTGTTCAACTTCTTTGTCGCCAACTACTAATAAGTAAGGTATACGTTTTAAAGTATGTTCGCGAATTTTAAAGCCAATTTTCTCATTTCTCAAGTCAGCTGCGGCACGAATACCCAGTTTATTTAATTTTTGTACAACTTCTTGCACATAATCAGACTGTTTATCGGTGATATTCATGATCACAACTTGCTTTGGTGCTAGCCACGTTGGGAACAAACCCGCGTATTCTTCAGTAAGAATTCCGATGAATCTTTCGATTGAACCCAGAATCGCACGGTGAATCATAACAGGTGTACGACGGTCGTTGTCTTCTGCAACATAACTTGCACCTTGAGCGTCCAGGCAGCATGAAATCAAGCTGTACAGTACCACATTGCCATGCACGCTCTAGGCAGTCATAGAGTGTGAATTCAATTTTTGGACCGTAGAAAGCACCTTCACCTGGTAAATATTCGAATTCGATATTTTTATCAGTCAGTGCTTGAGCAAGCGCTTTTTCAGCTTTTTCCCAAAGTTCATCTTCACCGATACGTTTTTCAGGGCGTGTAGATAGCTTTACAACAATTTTTTCAAAACCGAACGTAGAATAAGTGTCGTAAACCATGTCGATACACGAAATAACTTCTTCAAGAATTTGTTCTTCTGTACAGAAAATGTGCGCATCGTCTTGTGTAAAGCCACGTACACGCATCAAACCGTGCAATGCACCTGAAGGCTCGTTACGGTGACAGCAACCAAATTCCGCCATGCGCAGTGGTAAGTCACGGTATGACTTCAAACCTTGGTTAAAGATTTGAACGTGGCCTGGACAGTTCATCGGTTTGATAGCATATTCACGCTTTTCAGACTCGGTAGTAAACATCGCATCACCGTATTTATCCCAGTGACCTGATTTTTCCCACAAGCTGCGGTCCATCATCAGAGGACCTTTTACTTCTTCATAGTCGTATTCGCGTAATTTTTCACGAACAAAATCTTCAAGCTCGCGATAAATGCTCCAACCATCGTTGTGCCAGAAACACCATGCCGGGTGCTTCTTCTTTGCCAGTGCCATAAATCTAACGCTTTGCCAATTTTACGGTGGTCACGCTTTTCGGCCTCTTCTAAACGCTGTAAATAGCCTTTAAGTTGCTTTTTGTCAGCCCATGCTGTGCCGTAAATACGCTGCAACATCTTGTTTTCAGAGTTACCGCGCCAATAAGCGCCCGCTACTTTCATGAGTTTAAAGTGTTGGCAAAAAGACATATTTGGTACGTGAGGACCACGACACATGTCTACATACTCTTCGTGATGGTAAAGTCCTGGACGGTCATCTTTTGAGATATTTTCGTCTAGGATTTCCATTTTGTAGGTTTCGCCACGCGCTTCAAATGTATCGCGTGCTTCTTGCCAACTTACCACCTTTTTAACAACATCGTATTTTGTTTTTGCAAGCTCCAGCATGCGCTTTTCTAGTGCTTCTAGATCTTCTTGTGTTAACGAGTGCTCCATGTCAACGTCATAATAGAAGCCGTTGTCAATTGTAGGACCAATCGCCATTTTCGCATCAGGGTATAGTTGTTTGATGGCATGGCCGATAAGGTGTGCACAAGAGTGACGAATAATCTCTAGACCATCTTCGTCTTTAGCAGTGATAATTTCTAAACGCGCATCTTCGGTGATTAAATCACAGGCATCAACGCGTGAGCCATTAACACGCCCTGCGATGGTTGCTTTAGCAAGACCCGGACCGATGTCGTTAGCGACATCCATAGTAGAAACTGGATTTTCAAAGATACGCTGACTGCCGTCAGGAAGAGTAATTACAGGCATGTTTAATCCTTTTACAGTGGTGACACCTACGCCGCGCCACATGTAGTTAATTGTTTTTAATTGAAAATTTTAAATCAACGCTTATACCAACAAGCATTGCATTGATACAACAGCACAGACGTATCTGTGCAAGCGCACTATTTTCGCGTGCAAAGCACACAAATTAGAGGCTAAGTTAGTAATTTTTATGATCATCTCTGATATACTAGTGGGCATTGATTACAAGGGCGTTAAAACATGAATACCTGTGGCGTAGAAATTAAAGGCAGTGAAGTACTGCTTTGCTTATTATCTAAAGAAAACGATGTCTTCGATATCCGCGACGTAAGACAAACTCGTTTCGTTTTAAACGATGCTGATGACACTGAGCAAGTACAAAAATTTTATCGTGATTTTAAAAAGTTAATGGAAGATTACCGTGTAGATTCAATTGCGATCAAAGGACGCCCCCACAAGGGTAAATTTGCTGGCGGCGCGGTAGGTTTCAAAATGGAAGCTGCGCTGCAACTTATTTCAGATTTGGATGTGCGCGTACTTAACGCAACAACGATGAAAGAGCAGTTGAAGCGAAACCCTCTGCCAATTGACTTTGAAGAAACGGGCCTGAAGAAATTCCAAGAACAAGCGTTTACCACAGCGTACGTGTACATCATGCAACGTACTTACACAAAAGAATAATTTATCTTCATTTATTGGTTGGCCGTACTATTTTGTTAGCGGCTAACCACTGTCACCTCTTAAGATTTGTTTTATGATAGAAGTACTTATTTTAGCGATAGCGCTAAGTATGGATGCATTCGCTGTATCAATAGGTCTAGGCTCCAAACACACCCACACTACTAAGTCACTGGCTATCAAAGCGGGCATTTATTTTCGGCTTGTTTCAAGGGCTGATGCCGTTAATTGGTTACCTAGGCGGCAAAGGCCTACTCGGCTGGGTGGAAGACTATGCGCACTGGATTGCATTCGGATTACTGTTGTTGATCGGTGCCAAAATGATTTATGAAGCACTCAGCGAAGGAATAGAAGAAGATATTGCACAAATTACCCATAAAGTGATGTTAATTCTGGCGATAGCAACGAGTATCGACGCGATGGCAGCGGGTTTCACCTTAACCTTGTTAGATGTTCATCCGTTAATTGCTTGCGCTATGATTGGCGTCACCACTTTGATATTCAGTGTGATTGGTGTGCTAGTAGGCGCTCGCAGCGGCACATGGCTTGAGAGTAAAGCAGAATTGTTAGGTGGAGTCGTATTAGTCTTAATAGGCTTTAAAATTCTGCTTTTAAGTTCAAAAGTGGGTCCAACTGGGCCCATTTTAATTCGTGTCAAACATCCTTAATGCGGCATATAAGACACGCTTTGTTGCAAAAAAACCATCATCTCGGCGCTATGCAGTGCTAGCGTTAATCGTTAAACTGATTGATTAAATTACGTATCAATTAGTTGTCTATGTTTGCATTTTTTGAAAAATTAACACGCCCCTTCCCCGAACGCGAAACCAAAGCGCCTCCTTCAGGGCTTTGGGCATTTTGCCGTTATTATACCCAAGGAATGGAATGGCCATTAGTCGTCATGTCTATCAGTGCAGCACTACTGGCCATTATCGAAGTATCCATGTTTAATTTCATGGGGCAACTCGTTGATTGGTTGAGCAATACAACTCCTGAGCAATTATTTGCCAATGAGTCAGAGACGCTCTGGTTTATGGGTTTTGTAACCTTGGTTGCCCTACCGATTTTAGTGTTTGTTCATTCATCCATTTTGCATCAAAGCTTACTGGGTAACTACCCTATGTCGATTCGTTGGTTGGCACACCGCTATTTATTGAGGCAAAGTATTAGTTTTTATCAGGACGATTTTGCAGGGCGGATTGCAACCAAGGTAATGCAAACCTCACTAGCGGTGCGGGAAACCGTAATTAAGCTTCTCGACGTTGCTGTTTATATATTCGTGTATTTTAGTGCGATGCTTATCTTCATTGGCCAGGCAGATTGGCGATTGATGATCCCGATGCTTGTGTGGTTGGTAGGCTATATTTTCATCCAGCGTTATTTTATTCCACGCTTAAAGCAAGTAGCAGAACAACAAGCAGAAGCTCGCTCGCAGATGACCGGGCGTATCGTAGATAGCTACACCAACATCTCAACGATTAAGTTGTTTTCACATTCTGCAAAAGAAGAGCAATACGCCCAAGAATCAATGCAGTTATTTCTCGACCCTGTTTATCGTCAGATGCGCTTGGCGACTGGTTTGCAAGTGAGTGTGCAAGTGTTGAACTACGCCCTCGTCGCCGCTACAGCCGCGTTATCCATCTACTTATGGTCATTCAGTTTAATAAGTGTGGGTGCTATCGCGATTGCTGTTAGTTTAGCCTTGCGATTGAACGGAATGGCGCAATGGATGATGTGGGAAGTCAGTGCACTGTTTGAGAATATTGGCACTGTGGCTGATGGTATGGAAACGCTCACCAAACCCATTGCCATTAAAGATAAACCGAATGCTCATGAATTGTTCATCGACCAAGGTGCTATCAACTTCAATAACATTTCATTCAACTACGGCAAAGAATTACACCAAGACCAACCTGGAGTATTAGCGTCTTTGAATCTAGCGATAAAAGCAGGTGAGAAAGTCGGTGTAGTTGGTCGCTCTGGTGCCGGTAAATCCACACTCGTCAACTTGCTATTGCGTTTTTACGATGTGGAACAAGGCCATATCACGATAGATAACCAAGCTATTGATGCTGTAACTCAAGAGAGTTTACGTCAACACATCGCCATGGTGTCACAAGATACCGCCCTACTGCATCGCAGCGTACGCGAAAATATTGGATATGGCTTAGCCGATGCAACTGATGAACAAATTATAGAAGCGGCTAAACAAGCCAAGGCATGGGATTTTATCTGTGACCTTGAAGACTCAAAAGGCAACAAAGGGTTAGACGCTCAAGTAGGTGAACGTGGTGTGAAGCTCTCCGGCGGTCAAACGCCAGCGTATTGCCATAGCACGTGTATTGCTTAAAGATGCACCAATCTTAGTGTTAGACGAAGCAACATCGGCATTGGACTCAGAAGTCGAAGCGGCTATTCAAGCGAGTTTAGATACGCTAATGCAAGGTAAAACGGTGATTGCCATTGCCCATCGACTGTCTACGATTGCACAGATGGACCGCCTAGTGGTAATGGATAAGGGGCACATTGTTGAGCAAGGTACACACCAAGAATTAATAGCGCTTGGTGGTATTTATGCACAGTTATGGGCCCATCAAACTGGCGGCTTTATCGGCACGGAATAATACATTATTGCATATAACACAATAACGATTCGACAACGCGGTCAAGGACGACTAGTTTTATTAGCTCTCGTTGCAATATCGCAACCTGATATAAGGAAGCTTACTATGGCTAAGAACTTATTAATGGGCGCGTTGTTTTGTGTATTTAGTTTGTTGTCTATTCAAGTCGTACACGCAGATGATCACGAGCCACCTTTTATTGGTGGTAACTACTGGGAAGTAACAGGGATTAAAATTGCGGATGGAGCCGGCTTAAAGTATTCCAAATGGTTAGCTACAGAGTGGCGCAAAAGCTCTGACTTCGCTGTAAAGCAAGGTTGGTTAATTAGCTATTCCATTATCAGCAATGTCCATGCTCGCCATGACGAACCAGACCTCTACATTGTGAGGGTGTTTGAAAATATGGCGTCTGTCGCTGAGAATGAAAAGCGTCGTGAAGAGTATTTGGCTTGGGCAAAAAAAGCATGGAAAAAATGCAAGCGGAAAGCGGAAATCGTGCGGAATATCGCACCATCATGAGTACCGCACTACTGCAAGAAATGAAGTTCAGAAAATAACGTGAGCTGATGCGGAGCCTTTTTTAGGCTCTGCCACCAACTAACTATCCTATTCCTTCGATAATGCAGTCAATACCGATATAAATTTCTCTACCGACTCAATCGCTGCGGATTCTTGCATTGTGTGATACCCAGTTGAAGGTATTTGAATCGTAGTACCATCTACGAGTCCATTCGATGCTGCAATGATGCGGCCAAGCTCGGTACTCCCAATTGATTTAGGCTCCTCACCTTGTGCAACTAATTCAGCGTTGGTTTGCTCCATGTACTTATCTTTGAACATGTAGCTAATATTTTCATTAATACAAAGCTGTTCAACCATTTTGGTCGCTTCTTCGTTAAAGGACGCATTGGCATCTTTATAACGTAGAACGAGCTGTTGACTGTTTGCTGCTGCAACATCAGGAAACGGGCTGGTATCAACTACGAATAATCGGTTTGTGGAGCCACCAAAACGGCGGAACCACTCCAGCAAATAACGCCAACTTTTACCCGCCTCTTCTTGGGCTGTGAAGAACGCTGTGCCTTGGAAACCATTAGCAAACATATGTACCAAGGCCGCGGCGCATAGCACATTATCTAGTTGGCCTGTAAGTCGAGCGTCGTCAATCTTAAGCTTGTCTTTAAACGCCACGGGTGTACCTGCAACCAAACCTTCGAGGCCATCAATTTCAAAAATGAGGTTGTTTCTAAATTCACAGATATACGCATTTTTTATGACACCACCACCACGATACGCGCCCGACCATGGCTCATAGGCGTAGACAGGCTCGTTCTGGAAGCGTTCGGTGATTTTTGTCATCAATTCTTCGGAAACGGAGTTATTCAGCAAGTCCGTGCGATTACCCGCAATAAACGCGGCATATTGGAACTCATTTGGACCTGTACACACTAGACCATGCCTGTCTATATGAGCAGAAAACATGGTGCTAAACGGCTTGCTGCCTTGAGCTACAAGTAACCCTTCATACCAAGTAACGTGCGCACCTCGCTCTTCAAGCTCGCGTTGTAACACACGAAAAAAAGAGTGCTCAGCACCAACCACACTCGGTTGACGGATAATGGTTTTGAGTAATCAATAAAATCGCTGTTTAACATATGTTTTATAGTGGTTGTAACGCACTTCCGGAGTTAGCTTACAGCGAAATTAGAACAGCTTTTGGAAACAGTCAATTTATTTGCATCCTTTAAATACAAATAAATTGAAGGCTTTTCAGATATAAAAAAGGCCGCGAATACTGCGGCCTTTTTTAGCTTAAAAATCAGTCTATTATTTAGCGCTGATCACTTCTACTCCACCCATATACGGGCGCAGTACGCTTGGTACCACTACCGAACCATCGGCTTGCTGATAATTCTCAAGGATCGCAACTAGCGTGCGGCCCACAGCAAGACCAGAACCGTTTAATGTATGAAGAAGCTCTGGCTTTTTCTCACCTGCACGGCGGAAGCGCGCTTGCATACGACGCGCTTGAAAGTCACCCATGTTTGAACACGATGAAATCTCGCGGTAGGTGTCTTGTGCCGGTAACCATACTTCTAAATCGTATGTTTTAGACGCGCCGAAGCCCATATCACCAGTGCACAGTACAACTTTACGATATGGTAACTCTAACGCTTGAAGGATTTGTTCAGCATGACCCGTTAATTCTTCTAGCGCTTGCATCGAATCTTCCGGCTTAACGAGTTGCACTAGCTCAACTTTATCAAACTGGTGTTGACGAATTAGACCACGGGTATCACGACCATAGCTACCTGCTTCACTACGGAAACATGGTGTGTGCGCAGTCATACGCACAGGAAGTTCTTTCTCTTCGAAGATTTCGTCACGCGCACAGTTTGTTAGCGGCACCTCAGCGGTTGGAATTAAGCTAAACCCTGCATCATGCTCGCCCAGTTTTTCGGTGTGGAACAAGTCTTCTGCGAACTTTGGCAATTGACCTGTACCAAACAAGCTGTCTTTGTTGACAAGATACGGCACATACATCTCGGTATAGCCATTTTTATCTGTGTGGGTATCAAGCATAAATTGAACAAGCGCACGGTGCATACGCGCGATTTGACCGCGCATTACCGTAAAACGAGCACCAGATAGTTTTACACCCGCTTCAAAATCCAAACCTTTATCAAGTGCCTCGCCAAGATCAACGTAATCTTTTACTTCAAAGTCGTAGGATTTAGGCGCGCCCCACTTGCTCACTTCAACATTGTCAGCTTCGTCATTACCTATAGGCACTTCTTTAGCCGGCAAGTTAGGCAAGCCAGAAGCAATGTCGTTTAACTGGGCAAGTACTTCGTCTTGTTCTTTCTTAGCATTTTCAAGCTCATCACCTAGGTGGGCAACCGCATCAAGTAACGGTTGAATGTCTTCACCTTTGGCCTTTGCTTGACCAATTGCTTTAGAGCGCGTGTTACGCTCATTTTGTAATTCTTGAGTTTTTGTTTGTAGCGCTTTGCGCTTTTCTTCTAATTCAGCAAGTGTTGCTACGTCTAATTCGAAGCCACGTGTCTTTAAACGTGCTGCTGTTTGATCTACGTCCTGACGGAGATACTTTGAATCTAACATGTGAGTTTTTAACCTTTTTGCGTTGTTAGCATGAGGCCTATTGCAGCCATAAAAATACACACCCCAACATTAAGCAGGATGTTTAACGCCACTTTCAGCCACTGGCCTTGCTGCATCAGCAGTAAGGTATCGAGCGAAAATGTTGAAAATGTTGTCAGCGCGCCTAAAAAACCAATTCCTAGAGTTAGGCGGTGTGGATTTGTGAGAATTTCACGATCCAAAAGGCCATATAAAACGCCCATTAACAATGAACCGAGAATATTAACTGTCAGCGTGCCAAAAGGGAATCCCTTTGGCAGTAGTTTTAAAGCTAATTCGTTTACGCCAAAGCGAGCACATGCCCCTAATGCACCGCCTAGCGCGACCAATAGATAAGTGCTAATCGGATTCATAGCGCCTCCTTGTGCTTTGGCCATCTCTTTCTTTTAAATACTCAAGTTTATCAGCAATACGCTTTTCCAAGCCCCTGTCAGTAGGGTGATAATATTGAGTATCTGCAATTTCAGGAGGGAAGAAACATTCACCTGCTGCATATGCTCCTGGTTCATCGTGAGCATAGCGGTAATCTTCTCCGAAGCCCTGCTCTTTCATTAACGCAGTGGGTGCATTGCGCAAGTGAAACGGCACATCAAGATCCCCTGTTTGCATAGCATGACGCTTCGCTTCGTTGAATGCTTTATATACCGCATTGCTTTTTGGCGCACTGGCTAGGTAAATAGTCGCTTGCGCGATGGCGCGCTCACCTTCGCTTGGACCAACACGATGATAAATATCCCACGCATTGAGCGCGACCTCCATCGCTTTAGGGTCGGCATTGCCAATGTCTTCTGTGGCGATGGCAAGTAATCTCCTAGCAACATACAGTGGGTCACCACCTGCAGTTATGATGCGGCAGTACCAATACAATGCACCATCTGGACTGGAACCCCTTACTGACTTATGAAACGCTGAAATTAAGTCATAATAATGGTCGCCGCCTTTGTCGTATCGGGCAACCATTTGCGGAGCAACTTGTTGCATTACTTCTTGAGAAATGACTCCTTTATATTGTTCGCCCATCGCCAATTGCGAAGCGACTTCTAACAGATTGAGTGCGCTTCTCGCATCTCCCCCGGCTCCTTTACATAACTGCTGCAAACTGTCCGGTTCAATTCTGATATTGGCTTGGCGTAACATTTCATCATGCCCAAGCGCTTGGTTGATGACCTGTTCCAAGTCGCGGCTGTTGAGCTTTTGTAAAGTGTAGACACGCGCTCTGGAGAGCACCGCATTATTAAGAGCAAATGAAGGGTTCTCTGTGGTTGCGCCAATGAAAATAAAAGTACCATTTTCAACATGTGGCAGTAACGCGTCTTGTTGCGACTTATTGAATCGATGCACCTCATCTACAAACAACAAACTGCGTTTGCCTGATTGTAAACTCGATTGCGCCAATTCGACTGCTTCTCGAATGTCTTTTACACCTGCGCTAACGGCTGAAAGCTCAATAAATTGGGCGTCGCAATGATTGGCTATGATATGTGCGAGCGTAGTTTTACCGACCCCAGGCGGGCCCCATAAAATCGAGCTGTGACAATTGCCCGATATAATCGAGCGATACAAAGGCTGGTCTTTACCAAGGATGTGCGTTTGCCCGATATAGTCATCCAGAGTGTGAGGGCGCATGCGCGCCGCGAGTGGGCGCACATCAGGTGCAAAATCAAAGGTGAAATTATTCGCCACTTACCTGCGTTCCTGGAACTTGTCTTTGGTCATCAACGAATACATTCTCAGGAATAGCAAATTCAAATTGAGCATCATTGATATCTTGGTTTAATACTGGATCTTGAAATGTAAAGCGCGAGCGTTGCCCTGATTGATCAACTACTTCAACAGCTGCAACTTGGTTGTCTGCATCGAATAATAGAGTCAGCTGCTCAACTTGCCCTTGCTCTTTTGTCAATGGTGTGACCGCATATCCGCCTTCCACTTTCGTAACTGCAAAATTTTGCCAAAGTGACTCATCGCTCGTAGTAAGTAAGATAAACGGGGAGCTATCAATTAACTTTTCTGTATCGAGCAAGGTCACTTGCTCCGCAAACGGGTCAAAGTAAAAACTTTGTGTACCATTAGAGACGAATAGCGTTTCATCGGGCGTTTGTTGCTGCCAACGAATTTTGCGCGGTTGCTCGAGTTGCAGCTGTCCGGCACTTTCTGTCACTAATTCGCCTTGAGGGTCGAACACCTGTTGATTAAACGCCGTGTCTAACGAAGTTAAATCTGCCAACACATGTTTTAAGTCATCTGCATCGCTTGCAAATGTCACAGCGCTGGTCATCACAGAAATTGAAACTAGGGCTGCTGTTAAAATCTTTTTCATTTAGACCTCCATTTGGTGTCTGTTAACTGGCGTTATTCTTCACCAATACTTCTCGGGCACCATTATGTCCCGGAGGGCTCACTAGCCCAGATTGTTCCATTTGTTCTACCAAACGCGCAGCTCGGTTATAGCCTACACGTAACTTACGCTGAACGCTGGATACTGACACACGACCGCTTTCAATTACAAATGCCACTGCTTCGTCATAAAGCGGGTCAGACTCGTCGTCTTCACCCTCTGGCACTTCACCTGGCAGCAATACGTCCTCTACTGCGTCACCATTGAGGATTTCATCCACATAATTTGGCTTACCACGGGCTTTCCAATCATTTACCACCGCGTGTACTTCATGGTCATCAACAAATGCACCGTGAACACGAATGGGTACACTCGTCCCTGGTGGTAAATACAACATATCGCCCATACCTAACAGGTTTTCGGCTCCTTGTTGATCCAAGATTGTACGAGAGTCAATCTTCGACGAAACTTGGAACGCCATACGAGTTGGAATGTTTGCTTTAATCAATCCAGTAATAACATCTACCGATGGACGCTGCGTTGCTAACACAAGATGAATGCCTGCCGCGCGCGCTTTTTGTGCGATACGAGCGATTAATTCTTCAACCTTTTTGCCAACAATCATCATCATGTCGGCAAATTCATCAATAACGACCACAATGCTCGGTAGCTTATCCAACTCTTGTGGTCCATCTGCCATGCCGTCCGTGTCCTTAAACAGTGGATCCATAATCGGTTGGCCAGCAGCTTTAGCATCCAGTACTTTTTGATTGTAACCCTTGAGGTTACGCACACCTAGTGCTGACATTAGCTTATAACGGCGTTCCATCTCGCCTACACACCAACGCAGCGCATTGGCTGCTTCTTTCATATCCGTAACAACTTCACACAGAAGATGTGGAATACCTTCATAAACTGACAGCTCGAGCATTTTCGGGTCAATCATGATCATGCGTACGTCTTCAGGAGGCGACTTGTACAACAAGCTTAAGAATCATGACATTAACGCCCACTGACTTACCAGAACCCGTTGTACCCGCAACCAATAAGTGTGGCATCTTACCTAAATCCGCAACCACTGGCTGACCTGCGATATCTTTACCGAGCACCATGGTTAATGGCGACTTGTTTTGTTCGAATTTAGGCGCGTTGATTACTTCAGATAAGCGTACGACTTCACGATGTTTGTTCGGTAACTCTAAACCCACATAGGTCTTACCGGGAATCACCTCAACAACACGTACACTCACGGCTGACAAGGAACGTGCTAAGTCTTTCGCTAGCCCAGAAATTTTCGCTACTTTAACACCCGGCGCCAAATCCAACTCAAATCGCGTTACTACAGGGCCGGGATATACACCTACAACGGCAGCCTGTACGCCGAAATCTTGTAGTTTAGATTCAACTAAGCGTGAAACGGCTTCTAATTCCTCTTCAGAAATAGGGTTTTGGTGTTTATCTGGTCTGTCGAGCAAATCGAGCGAAGGCAACGGGTCCATTGGCGGTCGTTCTTCGAGCAATTGTTCAAACTTTTCTTTGGCAGACATTGGCTTTTGCGGCAAATGCGACACGTTAGAACCTTGCGCCACAGCAGAATTTATCTGTTCACTGTTGTTAGCTTGAACTGTTGCCGCTGTGGGTTGTAGCGGTTGTGATTTATCAAGTTCATTGAGTGCACTCACCGTGTCAAAGCTGTCATCATCAATGGCACTAAAATTCATTTCTTCAGCGAAGATATCGTCTAGATCATCAAATGCGGGATGTTGCTTCGTTTGTTGAGTTACGGCTAGTTCAGAGTGTGAATGCTCTTCCTTTTTCACTTCAGGGGCAAACATTGCGGCCGCTTTGGCGAGTAAGGCTTTATCTTTGTCCTTCGGCGTATCTATATCATCTATATCACCCAAAGAAATTTCCTGATCGCTATGGGTCTTTGATGTAACAGATGCGGCTTTAACGTCTTCTATTTTCGCTAACTTAGTAGGCTCTGGCTGTGTATTTTGTGATTCGGCCATTTCTTCTTGCCATTGGTCACGCTTGTTGTGAAACCATTGCCACACCCAACGACCCGCACTCATTACCCAGGCACCTAGTGTATCAACGGCCTGCACCCACGAAATGCCTGTTAACAAGGTTAAACCTGCGAAAAAGAAGCACAGTAGAAGGATTGATGTGCCTGTAAAATTAAACGCAGGCATCATCGCGCTGGCAATGACGTCCCCCACTACCCCGCCAGACGAAAAATAAAAAATATCGTCAAAATTGATTGAGCTAATTGCGCACGCGCTGAGCACAAATAACACTAAGCCGATTAGGCGCAAAGCAAGCGTAATATAATCTAGACTTAGTACCTGGTGAGGGCGTTTAAACGCGAAATAACCGAACATTTGGATTGCTGCAGGCACTAAAAAAGCCAACCACCCAAAACTAAACAGTAAAATGTCTGCTAACCACGCGCCAGCTGTGCCTGTAATGTTACTGACTTCCATAAACTCGCCGGTTTGCGACCAGGATGGATCGGCAGCATCGAAACTGATGAGCGCACATAAAATGAAAATGGCAAATGCTGTGCTTATAATTAAGCCTGTCTCAAGCAGTCTTTGTACACCATTTAGGCGCATATTCCATTATCCTTATATTTTTCTTGGTACTACAGCGCAATACCTTTAACCATAACAATTCTTTGTCAATTTTGCACTGTGTTTATAATCAGTGATGCATGCAAAACAGTGTGTATATATTACTCCGTTACTTGTGGTCGAATGATCAGCGCTTCTTCGCCTTTTACCTCTTCCATCACTACGTAGGTTCGACTCTCAGAAATATTGGGTAGCTTAAGTAATATATCGCCTAAGACCTGACGATACTCTGACATGTCTGTAACCCGTGTTTTAAGCAAAAAGTCGAAGTTACCGGAGACTAGGTGACACTCTACTATTTCATCGTGTTTTTTTACCGCTTGGTTAAACTCATCGAATACATCAGGCGATGTTTTTGTAATCGTTACTTCAACATACACTAATAGTGCTTGTCCTAACTTTGCTGGGTCGACAACGGCTTTATAGCCGCGTATGTAGCCTTCACGCTCAAGCTTTTTCACACGTTCTAGGCACGGTGTGGCGCTCAGACCAATACGTTTGGCTAGTTCAACATTGGAAATACGCCCGTCACGTTGTAATTCGACTAAAATTTTACGGTCGATTCTATCGAGTTGCTGATGCATTTTGATTATTAGTGATTTGTACTGAATTAGAGATTAATAAAGTGTAATACACTATCTGAATATCGTAAATCAGTGAGACACACTATTTGACCATGAGTACAATAGTGAAAAATTTTCCTGTTCAATTTAAGGTATAGTTACTTATGATTATCGGTGTACCAAAAGAGATTAAAAACCACGAATACCGCGTGGGTATGATTCCAGCAAGCGCACGTGAGCTAATCAACCACGGTCATGAAGTTATCGTTGAAACAAACGCGGGTCTTGGCATCGGTTTTACGGACGAAGACTATATTGAAGTTGGTGCTAAAATTTTACCAACTGCTGCTGAAATTTTCGCTCAAGCAGAAATGATCATCAAAGTGAAAGAGCCTCAAGCAGTTGAGCGCGCAATGCTTCGTGAAGATCAAATCCTATTCACATACTTACACTTAGCACCTGATCTTCCACAAACTGAAGACTTAGTTAAAAGTGGCGCTATCTGTATCGCTTACGAAACAGTGACTGACGCGAAAGGCGGTCTTCCTCTTCTTGCTCCTATGTCAGAAGTTGCTGGCCGTATGTCTATCCAAGCTGGTGCGCAAGCGCTTGAGAAATCAAAGCACGGCCGCGGCATGCTTTTAGGTGGTGTACCAGGTGTGGAGCCAGCTAAAGTAGTGGTTATCGGTGGTGGTATGGTTGGCCGTAACGCTGCGCAAATGGCTGTAGGCCTAGGTGCTGACGTTGTCATTCTTGACCGCAATATTGATGTGCTACGTAGCCTTAACGCACAATTCGGCTCTCAAGCTAAAGTAATCTACTCTACCGCTGACGCCCTAGAGAAGCACGTACTTGAAGCTGACCTTGTTATCGGTGGCGTATTAATTCCTGGTGCAGCGGCGCCTAAGCTTGTTACTGCCGAGCACATCAAAGGGATGAAGCCAGGTGCGGCGATCGTAGACGTAGCAATCGACCAAGGTGGTTGTATCGCTACTTCTAAGCCGACAACTCACGATGAGCCAACTTACATTGTGGATGAAGTTGTTCACTACTGTGTTGCGAACATGCCAGGAGCGGTTCCACGTACTTCAACGTTTGCACTAAACAACGCAACACTGCCTTATATCATCAAACTAGCGAACAAAGGCTACAAGCAAGCGCTTCTAGAAGACAAGCACTTCCTTGAAGGTCTGAACGTGATCAAGGGTAAAGTAACTTACAAAGAAGTAGCAGAAGCTTTCAACATGGAATATGTTGACCCACGCACTGCTGTTGAAACGCTTTAATTCGAGTGTCTCATTATTGAAAAACCCGCCTAGATGGCGGGTTTTTTTATTGTGATTGTTAGCGTTAAATAAAACGCTTAATAATAAAATCGACTTTCACTCGTTTAGCTTTTCCGAGAATCTTCTGCACTGGCTCTGGATAGTCGGTGACTTGCTGTAATTCTTGGTAACTATTTAAACGAATACAGTTGTCCAAAATAGTTTGCTTTTCTTTGTCTATCGACTCGATAAGCGTCCCGGCTTTATCATCGATGAAAATACCGTTTTCAACATCAAGTCCCCATGCACGCGGGTTTAAATTATGGCCACTGAGTAAGTGATAGCGGTTATCTGAGCAAATGCCTTTTAAATGAAACGAATTTTTGCCGTGTTTCCACAAGTACACATTTAAATTGCCTTTATCGACAAAGCGCTGTTGATTCTTAAGGAATTTGGCAAGAATCGTTTCGTAAAGATACGGCAGTGCCCCTACTTTTGAAAACTTCTCTTCAGGTGGAATGTAAAAATCATTTGCTGTCTTATCGCCGACCACGATAGTCACTTGCTTGCCTTGGCGTAACAAACGACGCAGTGCTCTCAATAATGGTGTTGGAAAATTAAAGTATGGGGTGTAAAGAACCAACTCATGGTCTGTAATATCAAAAAGCTGTTTGATAAGGCGATTAAGTTTGTTGTTTCGACGCCCAAGACCGATGAACGGGCGAACAGTCAGCCCACTTTCTGACTTGTCATCACTGACTTTATAGCTCGCTCGCTTAAGTGCTTTGACTAGCTGTTTATGAGCACCCTTGATATCGACATATTTTGGAATGGGTCGCGTATCTAAACGCGGTACCGCGTCACTTGCGATTAACGTTTGCTTTGTGAATTCAACAAAGGCATCGCACAGCTTGGGTTGGCGAATAAGAAAATATCGGTCTAAGCGATAACGCTCTTCATATTGTAAGTACACATTGTTTAGGCTAGCACCGCTGTACAGTAAGGTGTCATCAATAACAAAACCTTTAAGGTGCAAAACCCCAAACAATTCCTTGGCTTTTACAGGGACGCCATACACTTCAACATTACTCTGGTACTGCTGCAAACGCTGTAAATATAACGCAGCATTCCCTTCACTTTGAGCTTCACCAATCAAACCACGCTGCGCGCGATGAAAATCAACAAGTACTTTTATATCAAGTTCAGGATTTTTTAGCGAAGCTTGATGCAAGGCATCAAGAATTTCACGCCCAGCTTCATCGTCCTGTAAATAAAGTGCCGTGATATAGATACGATGAGTCGCATTAGCAATAAGCTCTAAAAGTGTTGAACGGTAACTTTGAGCATCAAGAAGTATGTCGATATCTTGCTCTTGCAGACTATAGCCTGCTTGATATTGCCAAAAATACATAAGGCCCTTTTTTCTTATTTCGCAGCGAGAATATCTCAGCTAACGAGTTTGTAATTGCCTAGAACATAGCAAAAAAAATATCTAAGGTCATGAAATAACGTTTATCGTGTCGCTATTTGCTGTTTAAACAAACAGTACAGTTATTTTGACACCTAGCTAATTTGTGCAATTTCAAAATTAGGAAAAATATTTACTTATGTGTTGTTTTTCTTAGAATCACCCGCATAACCAAATTCTATGAAATAAATTGAGACGTATTATGAGCGCCAAACATTGTAAATTACTTATCCTTGGCTCTGGTCCTGCGGGTTACACAGCTGCAGTTTATGCAGCACGTGCAAACCTAAACCCAGTGTTAGTTACCGGCATCCAACAAGGTGGTCAGTTAACCACGACGACAGAAGTTGAAAACTGGCCTGGTGATGCACACGGCTTAACTGGCCCTGCGCTAATGGAACGTATGAAAGAGCACGCTGAGCGTTTTGAAACTGAAATCGTGTTTGACCATATCAACGAAGTTAATTTAAATGTTCGCCCATTTGAATTAAAAGGCGACAGCGGTATGTACACGGCAGACGCGCTGATCATCGCAACGGGCGCTTCGGCTAAATACTTGGGTCTTGAATCAGAAACTGCATTCCAAGGTCGTGGTGTATCAGCTTGTGCAACCTGTGATGGTTTCTTCTACCGCAACCAGAAAGTTGCTGTTGTAGGTGGCGGTAATACTGCTGTTGAAGAAGCGCTATACCTTTCAAATATTGCGTCTGAGGTTCATGTAATCCACCGCCGTGATAGCTTCCGTAGCGAAAAGATCCTTGCTGATCGCTTAATGGAAAAGGCACAAAATGGTAACGTAACCATTCATTGGAACCGTGAGCTAGACGAAGTTCTCGGTGACGAAATGGGCGTGACAGGCATTCGTATTAAAGACAGTCAGTCAGGTGCAACTGAAGAGTTGGATGTAGCTGGTGCATTTATTGCAATCGGCCACAAGCCAAATACGGACATGTTCGTTGGTCAGTTAGAAATGAAAGACGGCTACCTTGTTGTTCAATCAGGCCTAAATGGTAATGCGACTCAAACTAGCATTGAGGGTGTGTTTGCGGCAGGTGACGTATCTGACCACATTTATCGTCAAGCAATTACATCAGCCGGTACAGGTTGTATGGCGGCACTTGATGCAGAGCGCTACTTAGACAGCCAAAAATAATTAGAAGGGGCGTAACGCCCCTTTTGTTTTATGACTCAATATTTACATCACCTTGGCACTATTGCCGAAGGGTTTCCAGACCCTAACACTGCATTGACGCAACCAGACGGCTTATTGGCTATTGGTGGATGTTTGTCGGTGCAGAGACTCTCTCAAGCCTATCAAAACGGTATATTCCCTTGGTACAGTGAAGGTGAACCTTTGATGTGGTGGTCTCCTAGCGAGCGCGCCATTATTGACCTTCAGCATTTCCATGCCAGTAAAAGCCTGCGTAAATCCGCAAAGCGACTGCGTCCTCGTATTACGGTAAATACCTGTTTCGCAGATGTTATCGCCTCTTGTAAAGAGCAACGCATGGAAACAGAAGGCACATGGATCACAGACGCTATGCAACATGCCTACACCAACGCTCATCAAGAAGGCCTCGCGCACAGTGTCGAAGTATGGGTTGATAACCAGCTCGCTGGTGGCCTATATGGCATTATGCAGTCACGCGTATTTTGCGGTGAGTCAATGTTTCATCGTGTTACAGATTGCTCAAAGCTTGCCATGTGGGCACTTGTCGAATTACTGAAACAGCACAACGCAGCATTTATCGATTGCCAATTAATGAACCCCTATCTCTGTCAGCTTGGTGCTACAGCGCTACCAAGGCATGAATTTTTAGCTAAACTAAAAAATAATACTACTCAGGCGTATGACCTGTCGTTTTGGCAAAAAAGTGAGTTAGAGAATCCCTATGGCCCAACATTTACCTATTAAAATAGGCCTTAGTCAGCGTTTTCAGTGTAGCTATATCAGTGATAGAGAAGAACAGCTTCTGGTGATCCTAGACCCAGCCTGTTATAGTCCTCAAGGATTTGAAGTACTTTTAAAACAGGGCTTTAGACGCAGTGGCGAGCAAATTTATCGCCCTCATTGCCCGAGCTGTAATGCCTGTTCTTCAGTGCGCGTCTTAGCGCACGATTTTACCCCTACTCGCTCTCAAAAGCGTAAGCTTAATAAAGCAAAAGAGTATCGCGTAAGTGTTAGCCAAAAAGAAAAACCGGAATACTTTGCCCTGTACGAGCGTTACATCGATGAGCGCCACAGCGATGGAACCATGTATCCACCCGAACGTTCTCAGTACGATAGTTTCTTATTTTGTAACTGGATGCATATTCATTTCATAGAATTATGGCAGCGCGATAAATTAATCGCGGTTGCAGTAACTGACGTTATGGATAACGCTCTATCAGCCATTTACACATTTTTTGACCCTGACTATGCCCATTTGAGTTTGGGTAGCGTCATGATCATGAAGCAAATAGAACATGCTCAAAAAACAAATAAAGAGTACCTCTATCTTGGTTATCAAATCGACGAATGTAAAAAGATGCGCTACAAGTTGCAGTTCCAACCTGCTCAACAATTGAAAAACGACCGATGGATAGATGTAATTTGCCTGTAAAATCGACAAATTCCGTGCCTTGGCTTTACATATCCTTTGCTTTTCGGCACAATCCCATGCGTTTAACTATCACAGAGGTGTTACGCTAGATATGGCGAAAGAAGACGTAATTGAAATGCAAGGTACGGTTTTAGAAACCTTGCCAAATACAATGTTCCGTGTAGAGCTTGAGAATGGTCACGTTGTTGTGGCTCACATTTCCGGTAAAATGCGTAAAAACTACATTCGTATTTTAACTGGCGACAAAGTAACAGTGGAACTTACGCCTTACGATCTGTCAAAAGGCCGTATCGTTTTCCGTGCACGTTAATTTGTTAGCACGCTAAGCCGATTTAGCAAAAAGCCCAGCAAGTGCTGGGCTTTTTGTTATCTAGCTTTTGGCAAGAGAGCCAATTATGCTGGGCTCATCTGTGTCACAAAATCAAAACTGAGCTTGTCCGTCTTTTTATCGACATCCACTCTGACATCACCACCGTCTGTGAGACTGCCGAACAAAATTTCATTAGCCAGTGGCTTTTTAACTTGTTCTTGAATCACGCGGGCCATAGGTCGTGCCCCCATCGCTTTGTCATAGCCCTTATCGGCAAGCCATTTTCGCGCGGCATCACTTAGTTCAAGGTTAACCGACTTCTTATCCAATTGTGCTTGTAATTCAACAAGGAATTTATCAACGACTTGCATAATGATTTCGGTATCTAAGTGATTAAACCAAATGATGTTATCAAGTCGGTTCCTAAACTCCGGAGAGAACACTTTATTGATCTCACCAAGGGCATCGTGTGATGTGTCTTGATCAACAAACCCAATGGCATTTTTAACAGTCTCTTGAACACCCGCATTGGTTGTCATTACCAGCACCACATTACGAAAATCAGCTTTACGTCCGTTGTTATCCGTTAACGTACCGTGATCCATGACTTGCAATAGAATGTTGTAGATATCGCTGTGCGCTTTTTCGATTTCATCAAGTAGCACCACCGCATGTGGATGTTTAATGACTGCATCAGTCAACAACCCACCTTGTTCATAGCCCACATATCCTGGCGGCGCACCAATTAAGCGGCTAATAGCGTGACGCTCCATGTATTCAGACATGTCAAATCGTAAAAACTCAATCCCCATGCATTTTGCAAGTTGCTTGGTTACTTCTGTTTTACCTACACCTGTTGGACCAGCAAACAAGAAAGAACCTACCGGTTTATCTTCATTCGCTAATCCCGAACGTGACAAGCGGATGGCTGAGGACAATGCGTCGATGGATTGATCTTGGCCAAACACCAGCATTTTTAGATTACGATCGAGATTCTTGAGCACTTCTTTATCTGAAGAAGAAACGCTTTGCTGCGGTATACGTGCGATTTTAGCGATGATCTGCTCTATATCAGACACGCTAATTGTTTTCTTACGCTTAGACACAGGTTGTAGACGCTGGTTTGCACCTGCTTCGTCAATGACATCAATCGCCTTATCAGGAAGATGTCGTTCATTGATGTATTTTGCGCTAAGCTCGGCAGCGGCACGCAATGCTTTTTGTGTATAGCGAATACCGTGGTGCTCTTCGTAACGCTCTTTTAAACCGTTTAGAATCTTGGTTGTATCTTCGACACTCGGCTCATTGATATCAATCTTTTGGAATCGGCGCACCAAGGCTCTGTCTTTTTCGAAAATATTCTTGAACTCATTGTAAGTCGTTGAGCCCATACAACGTAACTGACCGCTTGAAAGCAATGGTTTAATCAGGTTTGACGCATCCATTACGCCGCCTGATGCGGCACCTGCACCAATGATAGTATGGATTTCATCAATAAAGAGAATAGCGCCTGGCTCTTGTTGCAATTGCTTAAGTAAGCTTTTCAAACGCTTTTCAAAATCGCCGCGATATTTTGTACCTGCTAACAATGCGCCCATATCAAGTGAGTAAACCACGCCATCGGCTATAACCTCCGGAACTTCATTGTTAACAATTCGGTACGCTAAACCCTCAGCTATCGCCGTTTTACCGACCCCTGCTTCACCAACAAGCAGTGGGTTATTCTTTTTACGGCGACAGAGCACCTGAATAGTACGTTCAACCTCTTGGTCACGACCGATAAGCGGGTCTACCTGACCGTTTATAGATTGAATATTCAGGTTAGTAGTGTACTTGTCGAGAATGTTTTGCTCTTCAGAGCCTTCCGAAGATAATTCTTCAGGAATTTCGTCATGATCATCAATATGTTCACTGTCTTCATCAGTGCTAGAAATGCCATGAGAGATGAAATTAACGATATCGAGACGATTTACATCATTTTTCTTGAGCAGGTATACAGCCTGACTCTCTTGCTCAGAGAATATGGCCACGAGCACATTGACGCCTGTGACTTCATTTTTACCAGAAGATTGAACGTGGAACACTGCACGTTGAAGCACGCGCTGAAAGCCAAGTGTTGGCTGTGTTTCTCGCTCTTGCTCTAAATCAGAAATTACCGGAGTGGTTTCATCAATAAACTCTGATAACTCAGAGCGTAATACGTTTAAGTCAACGCCACAGGCAATGAGCGCCTCATTGGCCGAAGGGTTATCCAATAATGCCAGCAACAAATGTTCAACAGTCATGAACTCATGACGGCGGGTGCGGGCTTCTTTAAACGCTTCATTTAACGTAATTTCTAAATCTTTGTTTAGCATCGGCAACCCCCTAAAACTAAAATACTCGTTATTCCTGCTCACAACTGCAAAGCAGTGGATGCTCATGCTCTCTGGCAAAACGATTTACTTGCTCAGTTTTGGTGTGGGCAATATCTGCAGGATAGATACCACACACCGCTCTACCTTCATGGTGAACCTTGAGCATCACATCTGTTGCCTTTTCACTGTCCATGTTGAAGAAAGTCATTAAAACTTCAATAACAAAATCCATCGGCGTGTAGTCATCGTTATTTAAAATCACCTTGTATTTACGCGGTGGCTGTAACTTTTCCCTCTGTTCGTCACGGCTACGCTCTACAACACCTGAATCTTTCATTCCACTCATAACTAAATATAGTCTTCTTTTACGGATCTCAAGCAACCCTGAAATCAAAAATAAACAAACTGTTAAAAAAATGCACAAAACACTTGACTGACTGATTAAATAAACTACAGTCAAACAAGGCTGTCTACCTATTGAGCAGTCTAACAAACTATCAGGTTTAGATTAACTAAATTAGTCAACTTATAGAAGGATGTAGAAGTATGGCTTGTGGAAAAGTCAAGTGGTTCAACAACGCCAAAGGGTTCGGTTTTATCCAAGAAGTAGGAAGTGAAGATGATATTTTTGCGCACTACTCCACCATAGTCATGGACGGATACAAAACACTCAAAGCTGGTCAAGATGTAACCTTCGAACTGCAACAGGGTCCTAAAGGACTTCACGCCACAAACATTTCCCCTACTGACGGCTCTGACGTCGTTTGACGGAAAATGAACTGCGTACCAGCAGGACAGCCTAGCTGTTTTTGTTACATCGAAGAGCGAGCACCTAGCTCGCTTTGATTTATCTAGCTCATCATAATTTTAAATTCCTACGTAAAGTTCTCTCCTTTTTTGTAAACTAAACTTGAAATTTTTACACTCGCCCTAACCTAAGGTTGAATGGAGCTTTTCTCTTTTGCTTGGTAAACTGCATGGCAGTGACAGCAAATATCAGTTTGTTGGGATTGATTCGTCCTAGCACGCTGAAATACACAACGATAAATTAGGACATAAAATGACCTCGAAAATCATTTACACTAAGACTGATGAGGCGCCAGCACTGGCTACTTATTCCTTGCTTCCTGTTATTGAAGCATACTCAAGCGTTGCCGGCATCGATGTTGAAACGCGCGATATTTCTCTCGCGGGCCGTATCATCGCAGTATTCCCAGAATTTCTAAATGAAGACCAGCGCATCAGCGACGCACTTGCTGAACTTGGTGAACTTGCTAAGACGCCAGAAGCAAACATCATTAAGCTTCCAAACATCAGTGCTTCGATCCCACAGCTAAAAGCTGCAATCAAAGAGCTTCAAGCACAAGGCTATGCGCTACCAAACTACCCTGACGAGCCTAAAGATGAAAAAGAAGAAGATATCAAAGCGCGTTATGACAAAGTAAAAGGCAGTGCTGTAAACCCAGTTCTACGTGAGGGTAATTCAGACCGTCGTGCGCCAGCGTCAGTAAAAGCCTACGCACGCAAAAACCCACATTCAATGGGTGCATGGAGCAAAGATTCGAAATCACGCGTATCATCAATGCAAGACGGTGACTTCTTCGGTTCTGAAAAATCGGTAACGGTCGACAGTGCAACGAGCGTTCGTATTGAACATGTCGATGCAACTGGCACGACTACCGTTTTAAAACCAGAAGTAAAATTACTTGCTGGTGAGATCATCGATGGTTCACGCATGAGTGTTTCTAAGCTGCAAGCGTTTATCGCTGAGCAAATTGATGCAGCTAAAGCAGAAGGCATTCTATTCTCACTTCACATGAAAGCGACCATGATGAAGGTGTCTGACCCAATCATCTTCGGTCACGCTGTAAAAGTTTTTTACAAAGACGTTTTTGCAAAACATGGTGAGCTATTCGCTGAACTAGGTGTTGATGTCAATAACGGTATCGGTGATGTTTACGCACGCATCGAAGGCCTAGATGAAGCAAAACGCAAAGAAATCGAAGCAGATATCCTAGCAGTTTATGAGAGCCGTCCTCGTGTTGCTAT
The DNA here is from genome assembly GCF_054923835.1 of Pseudoalteromonas sp. GB56. Taxonomy (NCBI): domain Bacteria; kingdom Pseudomonadati; phylum Pseudomonadota; class Gammaproteobacteria; order Alteromonadales; family Pseudoalteromonadaceae; genus Pseudoalteromonas; species Pseudoalteromonas sp. GB56. The sequence continues at coordinate 2,096,312 of NZ_JBPCHK010000001.1, forward strand.
GGTTGATTCAGATCGTGGTATCACAAACCTACATGTTCCAAGCGACGTTATCATCGACGCATCAATGCCTGCTGCAATTCGTTCTTCAGGTCAAATGTGGAATGCGGATGGTCAACTACAAGACACTGCGTTCGTTATTCCTGATCGCAGCTACTCAGGCGTATACGATGCAACGGTTGAATTCTGTAAAGAACACGGCGCATTCAACCCAAGCACTATGGGTAGCGTACCAAACGTCGGTTTGATGGCACAAAAAGCTGAAGAATACGGTTCACACGACAAAACGTTTGAAATCAAGAGTGCTGGTAAAGTGCGCGTAGTTGATGCAAACGATAACGTACTAATTGAACATGATGTTGATGCTGGTGACATCTGGCGTATGTGTCAGGTTAAAGATGCGCCGATCCAAGACTGGGTTAAGCTTGCTGTTAATCGTGCTCGCGCCACGAACACACCAGCAGTTTTTTGGTTAAACGAAGAGCGTGCGCATGACGCTCAGCTAATCAAAAAAGTAAATGCTTATTTGCCGCAGCATGATACAGACGGACTAGAAATCTTGATTCTAGACCCAATTGCAGCGACTAAATATTCACTTGAGCGTATCAAAGAAGGCAAGGACACAATTTCAGTAACTGGTAACGTACTTCGTGATTACCTAACTGACTTGTTCCCTATCCTTGAGCTGGGCACAAGTGCGAAAATGCTTTCAATCGTTCCTCTGATGAACGGCGGCGGCCTATTCGAAACCGGTGCTGGCGGCAGTGCTCCTAAGCACGTACAACAGTTCCAAAAAGAAAACCACCTACGTTGGGATTCTCTTGGTGAGTTCTTAGCGCTAGCGGCTTCATATGAGCACCTGAGTGCACGTACTAACAATGCAAAAGCACAAGTTCTTGCAGATACACTAGACCAAGCAACGGCGAAGTTCCTTGACGAAAATAAATCTCCATCACGTAAAGTCGGTGAGATTGATAACCGTGGCAGTCACTTCTTCCTTACGCTATTCTGGGCAGAAGCACTTGCAGCACAAGACGCTGATACTGACTTAAAAGCGCGTTTCACTGAGGTTGCAAGCCTACTTCGCGAAAACGAGCAAACCATCATTGCTGAATTAAATGATGCGCAAGGTCCTAGCATGGACATCGGCGGTTATTATCAGCCAAATGACGAGCTTGCATTCAAAGCAATGCGCCCTAGCGATACATTCAATGCGATTCTTGCTAAACTAGCGTAATCGTATCGATTTGCAAAAAAGGCATCCGATTGGGTGCCTTTTTTATTTTCTGAACTCATGAAAAACAACGCTAAAAACTCAAAACCCAGTCACAATCGCCGCCCCAGTGGCGCTGCTCACTACAAAAGAAAACCGACGAAGCCTCGTGTTACGCCAAACGACGTAAAAATCGTGCTATTTAATAAGCCATTTGATGTGCTGTGCCAATTCACTGACGATCATGACCGAGCAACATTGGCAGATTATATCGATATTAAAAATGTCTACGCTGCAGGTCGCTTGGACCGAGATTCGGAAGGCCTCCTTTTGCTTACTAACTGTGGTCAACTACAACACAAATTAGCAAATCCTAAAAAGAAGACATATAAAACATATTGGGTTCAAGTTGAAGGTGGTGTAACGAGTGAAGCAATCGAATCGCTGTGCAAAGGGGTGGAGTTGAAAGACGGACTCACCCTGCCCGCTAAAGTAAAGATTATTACTGAGCCAACTGCGTTGTGGGCACGTAACCCGCCGATTCGAGAGCGCAAGAACATCCCCACTACTTGGCTAGAGATCAGTATTCGTGAAGGTAAAAATCGCCAAGTACGCAGGATGACTGCCCATGTAGGCTATCCAACGTTAAGACTCATACGTGCCAGTATCGGCCCCTATCATCTTGATGGTTTAGAAAATGGCAAGTACAAGGTAATTTCAGCTAATGCATAAGCCAAATGTCACAGTCGCTCTCGTACTTAAACATAATGACCGCTATTTATTGGTTGAAGAATACGATAAATACACAGGAAAACGTGTATTTAACCAACCGGCTGGGCATCTAGAACAAGGTGAAACAATTGCTGATGCGTGTTTACGTGAATTAAAAGAGGAAACAGGCCTCAGTGCACAGCTCCAAGGATTGGTAGGGATATACTCTTTGTATGCACAAAACGGTGTTCATTATTTACGGTTTTGCTTCTATGCGGAGCTAGACTCACCTGAGCACGGCATACCACAAGACAACGACATTATCGCCACGCATTGGCTCAACTTGGCTGAAATTAGAGATTTTCCGCTGCGTTCTCACTTGGTGCTGCAATGTATTGAGGATTCATTATCGCGGCCGTTGATAAGTCTTGATTATTTGAGTCAATAGCGCACTTCAAGCCCTTGCTTAAGCGTGATATAATTCGCGCCCTCGAAGCAAAGTGATGTGAAATTCAAATCTTATGAGCGACAACAGCCAAATAAAAGTTATCGTCGGTATGTCCGGCGGCGTTGATTCATCCGTATCCGCTTACCTGTTAAAAGAGCAAGGCTATCAAGTTGAAGGTCTGTTCATGAAAAACTGGGAAGAAGACGACAACGATGAATACTGCGCAGCGGCTGAAGATTTAAAAGACGCTCAAATGGTTTGCGAGAAACTCGGTATTGAATTGCATACCGTCAACTTCGCAGCTGAATATTGGGACAACGTGTTTGAATACTTCCTTGAAGAATACAAGGCAGGTAGAACACCGAACCCAGACATCATGTGTAATAAAGAAATCAAATTCAAAGCCTTTCTTGAGTTCGCAGCCGAAGCCTTGGGTGCAGATTACATAGCTACCGGTCACTATGTACGACGCGAGGAGCGTGATGGTAAATTCGCTATGCTACGCGGTGAAGACGACAACAAAGACCAAAGTTATTTCCTGTACACGTTAAGCCATGAACATATTGGTCAAACACTTTTCCCAGTTGGTGAGCTACCAAAACCACAAGTACGCGAAATTGCTGAGCAGCAAGGTTTAGTAACCCACGATAAAAAAGACAGTACGGGAATCTGTTTTATCGGCGAGCGTAAGTTTAAAGACTTCTTGCAGCGCTACCTCCCTGCGCAACCAGGTATTATTGAAGACACAGACGGCAACGAAGTGGGTGAACACGAAGGCTTGATGTATCATACTCTTGGCCAACGTAAAGGTCTGCATATTGGTGGTCTAAAAGAAGGTTCTGGTGAGCCCTGGTATGTTGTCGATAAAGATATAGAACGTAATGTTCTCGTTGTCGGACAAGGTAAAGACAACCCTCGCCTATACAGCAATGGCCTATACGCAAATCAATTACATTGGGTCGATAGAGTTGGTCCAAAGGGCACTGCTAGAGTGTCAGTCAAAACTCGTTATCGTCAAGAAGATATCTCATGTACTTTATTAGTGGGTGAAGATGGCGTAGCCCGTGTATTGTTCGATGAGCCTCAAAAAGCGGTTACGCCAGGTCAGTCAGCCGTTTTCTACGATGGTGAAGTGTGTTTAGGTGGCGGCATCATTGATTCGGTGATCATATAATATGAATGCAAACCAAGTAATGGCGTTGGCCGCAATGTGTCAAGTTGCCATTCAAGTGCAAAAATTAGCGAAGTATGGCCAGTCTCAGCAGCATGAAATTGAGCCGTTACTTGAGTCTTTATTAGCCACAGACGCCAAAAACATCGACGAAATTTATGGCTCTCGCCGTAATTTAAATAGTGGTTACCGCGCGTTAGTCAGCCAATTATCAGCTGGCACAGAAAAAAACGTCGAGTTGGTTAAATATGTGGGTGGTTTGGTGCAGCTAGAGCGGATCTTAGCATCAAAGCCTGACGCACTCTCGGCTTTGGGTCGTGATATCGATGTAACCAAAGCTAAGCTTGACCATTTAGAGTTACTCGATGAATCAATCATCGCTGCGTTTGCCGATACCTACGCACGTATCATTAGCCCACTGGGGCAACGTATACAGGTGTTTGGGCAACCGGCATTATTAAAGCAAGCAAGTATTCAAAACCGCATTCGTGCACTACTGTTAGCAGGTATTCGTGCGGCGGTGCTATGGCGACAAATGGGCGGCAAACGCCGTCACTTCTTGTTCGCAAAGCGCAAGATTTTGGCCATCGCCAAAGAACAAGTTTAAACCCCAACTTGGCTTAATAACCGAGTAAATTAAAAGATAATCGTTCAACGTAACTTAGGAGTTAATATGGAGCTTTCAGCGTTAACCGCGATCTCTCCGGTAGACGGGCGCTACGGTAGCAAAACTGCAGAACTACGTAGCATTTTTAGTGAATTCGGTTTGATCAAATACCGCGTACAAGTTGAAGTTCGCTGGTTACAAGCGCTTGCACAAGCTGCTGATATTGCTGAAGTTCCAGCTTTAAGTGACGAAGCGAATGCCCTACTAGACAGTATCGTTGATAATTTTAGCGAAGCAGATGCACAGCGTGTTAAAGACATCGAGCGTACGACTAACCACGACGTAAAAGCGGTTGAATACCTACTGAAAGAAAAAGTAGCTGACAACGCAGAGCTAAACGCAGTTAATGAGTTCATTCACTTTGCATGTACGTCTGAAGACATCAACAACCTATCACATGGTTTGATGCTAACTGAAGCGCGCGACAAAGTATTGCTTCCATACATGGACCAACTTCTAGACGCAGTAAAAGAAAAAGCAATTGAGTACAAAACAGTTGCAATGATGACACGTACACACGGTCAACCTGCTTCACCTTCAACTATGGGTAAAGAGTTTGCTAACGTGTATATGCGCCTTAAGCGTCAACGTGATCAAGTCGCACAAGTAAATATGCTAGGTAAGATCAACGGTGCAGTTGGTAACTACAACGCACACCTAAGCGCTTACCCACAATACGATTGGCACGCACACGCAGAAAAGTTCGTTACTAGCCTTGGTCTTACGTTTAATCCTTTCACAACACAAATCGAACCACATGACTACATTGCCGAGTTGTTCGATGCTGTTGCACGTTTCAATACAGTACTAATCGACTTCGATCGTGATGTTTGGGGTTATATTGCACTTAACCACTTCAAACAGAAAACAGTTGCGGGTGAAATTGGTTCTTCAACCATGCCACACAAGGTAAACCCTATCGATTTCGAAAACTCAGAAGGTAACCTTGGCCTAGCAAACGCTATTTTTGGTCACCTCGCACAGAAACTTCCTATTTCGCGCTGGCAACGAGACCTTACAGACTCAACGGTTCTTCGTAACCTAGGTGTTGGTATGGGTTATGCGCTTATCGCTTATCAGGCAACACTTAAAGGCGTAAGCAAACTTGAAGTGAATGAGCAGCGCCTTCTTGACGAACTTGACCAAAACTGGGAATTACTTGCTGAGCCTATTCAAACGGTAATGCGTAAATTCGGTATCGAGAAGCCGTATGAGAAGCTCAAAGAGCTAACGCGTGGTAAACGTGTTGACCAAGTGGCAATGGCTGAGTTCATCGACACGCTTGAACTACCAGCAGAAGTAAAAGCACAGCTTAAAGAATTGAGCCCAGCTAACTACATCGGCCGTGCTGTTGAGTTTATCGATAATCTATAATCCATTTCGGTAATAGTTTATAAAAGCGAAAGGCTGCAGTTTAAGCATGGTCTTTCGCTTTTTTATTTGGAGTACCTATGTATACGCTACACATTAATGAGTTAAGCGAAACAGAATTTTTAAATCAATACTGGCAAAAGAAACCTTTGCTGATCAAAGGCGGATTTAAAGACTTCAACGACCCGATTGATGCTGAAGAGTTAGCTGGATTGGCGATGGAAGAAGGTATTGAATCTCGTATGGTAACCAACCATGACGGTTGGCAATGTGACAATGGTCCTTTTGAGGATTTCAGAGCGCTCGCCAATGACAATGCTACCCTACTCGTACAAGCCGTGGATCATTGGCATCCCGATGCAGCACAACTCGTTGAGCCTTTTCGTTTTATCCCTAATTGGCGCATTGACGATTTAATGGTGAGTTATTCTACTCCAGGCGGCGGTGTGGGTCCTCATTTGGATCAGTATGATGTGTTCATTATTCAAGGCAGTGGCAAACGTCATTGGCGTGTAGGTAATGTAGATAAAAACATTCAGCAATTCAGTGCTAACAAGTCGCTGTTGCAAGTTGGTAAGTTTGAAGCCGTGATTGATGTAGTTTTAGAACCCGGTGACATTCTCTATATTCCCCCGAGTGCTCCCCATGAAGGTTACGCTATAGAGCCAGCTATAAACTACTCTGTTGGATTTAGAGCACCAAATCAAACAGACTTACTTTCAGCTTTTGCAGATCACTTAATCGACCTTGACTTGGGCCAAGAACGCTACAGTGACGCAGACCTTACTATCCAGCGCAGTCGAGGCGAACTCACTGAGCCTGATATTAACAAACTACGCAGCTTAATGATCGAAGCAATTAAAGACGACAACACGTTTTTACGCTTTATCAGCGAGCAATTAAGTGAACCTAAACACGATAAAGACCTGCTTCAACTTGAGCCTAAATTAGAAGAGAGCGAGTTGGTCGAATTTCTGGGTGAATATCCTGTACTCTACAAAGCCGGTGGTTTGCGAAGCATTTATATAGAACAAAACAACAGCGTATTATTCGCTGTAGAAGGACACAGTTTTAATTTACCAAGCAAGCACTTAAGCGTGGTGAAATCGCTGTGCGACCAGCAATACCAAGATACAGAGCAACTTTTAGCACACACAGACTGTTTACTTTTCACACAAACCTTGTCTACACTTATTTCTGAGGGATATTGGTACGCAGATTAGGAGGGTACATGCCCTATCGGATCCACCAAGTCGACTGGGGGTCTCAGGACAACCCGATACGCCAAATTCGTGAGAGAGTGTTTGTTTTTGAATTGAATATTCCAAAGTCGGTAGAGTTTGATGGCCGCGACACAAGTGCCCTACACTTCGTGGCCTATACCGAACAAGGAGAAGCAGTTGCAACAGCAAGACTTTGTGAAGATGGTTTACTGGGTCGAATAGCCGTGCTTCCAGATCACCGCAACCGCGGTATCTACAACGAAATGATTCGCTATATATTTAGCAACGCCGCGCAATACGGGATGCGGTCAATCTGCATCAATTGCGTATTACATGAGGTTGAGCGCTTCAAACAAAAAGGCTTTTCGCCGTGTGGGTGTGTGTTTATGGAGGCTGGCATTCCAAGACAACGCTTAGAATGCCCAGTGGATCATTGTGATAGCAGCCCGTTTACGATGGTTCATTAGCCCACAGTTTTTCATTACCGTAGAGCTCATATAAACCATGAGCTCTTCTTACTAACAGCTCAGCGAAATCACGTTGTGTTTTGTCAACACGCGGGCTACTCATGATCTCTTCGGCTTTCATTTGCCATTGGAAAGAAAAATAACGCATTGCTTCACGCGCGTTAGAAGCCGCATTAATCTCAGCATGATCGGTAGGTAAATTACCACTGACCACCCAATAAGAGCGACCGTTACTCGCTTTGAATTTCCACACTGCGCACAATGGTGCGAGGAAGCGGCTGTCTTTATCAGCGACTGTTTGAGGAATAATGCCTTTTTGGGCTAAGTGCTTTTGCGCTGCTTCAAACGTTTCACGTTGAAACGCGCGGATTTGTTCTTCTTGGTTTTGTTGTTCAGACATAATACTGCTTTTATTGTTATCTTTGCTGACACTTTACGAAGATACGCCAACGCTTGCAAGGGGGCGTATCTTCGTTTTTATCGCTAATTATCTTAACGAGTTAATTTCCCAGTACTTTTGCTGGGTCAACTTTTGCAGCTTGCCACGCTGGGTAGATGGATGCCACAACAGTAATCGCCAATGTGATGGAAGAAACCCATATAACATCGTGCCATTGAATTTTTGAAGGCAAGAAATCAATAAAATACACGCCAGCCAGCTTATTTTGCCCGATAAGTGCACTCCACCAATCAAAAATATGGGTAATATTCATTGCTAAAAGCAAACCAAAAGCACTGCCAAGTATAATTGCAATAAGGGCTGACACTACACCTTGCAGTAAGAAGGTCTGCATTATAATAAAGTCCCCCGCCCCCATGGTTCTGAGGATGGCAATTGCGCTTTGTTTTTCCTTTACTTCCATAAACAGCGACGAAATGATGTTAAAACTGGCCACTGAAATAATCAAAAACACACTCAAGTACACGATAGTGCGTACCATTTGAATATCCTGATATAAACTGCCTTGCGTTCGCACCCAGCTATTCACATAGACATAGTCATCTAACGTGCGGCCTATTCGCATCGCCTCTGTATTGGCACTATAAACATCGTCAAGCGTGATACGTAATCCGGTTACTTGGTCTTCACGTAATTCAAATAGAGACTGCATATCATCCAAGCGCATGAATACCTGCTGTTTATCGAGCGGACCGTGACTGGTAATTAAACCGGCAAGTTTGCCACTATAGCGTACTGGTGCAGACAACCCTTTATCGATGTTATGCAAATCTGTCATCAATAGTGAAATTGTGTCTCCTACCTCAATATTGAGCTTGTTGGCGAGTTCAGCACCGACAATTACTTCACCCGACTTTAAACTGGTAAGGTCAAAATCAGCGATAAATTGATTAACAATGGAGACCTTGTTTTCCAAGTTAGGCTCAATGCCTCTCAGTTGCGCTGCTTCAAGTTGCCCCTTTGACTGCGCCATCGCATTCACGCCGATAAATGGCGCTGCGGCAGCGACATTGCTTTGCTGTTGCAAACGTTGTTGTTTAACTTGCCAATCATCGATGTAACCATCCGCACTCACATATTCAACATGAGGTACTAAGGCCAACAGTCTTTCTACCAGTTGCTGTTGAAAGCCGTTTACAACAGACAAAGCGACGATTAGTACTGCCACTCCCAGTAAAATCCCCAAACTCGAACTTTTGGCCATAAAGCCCATCAAGCCCGAGTTTCGTTGTGACTTACGAAAGCGCTGAGACAACAAATAACTGAGCTTGAACGCCTTCATGAAGCCATTTCTCCTTGTTGTTGAGGCGCAAGCAATACGCCCTCATCAAGTACCACTGTGCGCGTCAATTTGCTCGCTAACTCCAAATCGTGGGTCACGACAATAAAACTGGTGCCTAAATCATTTTGCAATTCCATGAGGAGCTCATAGATGCGCTGAGCGTTTGCTTTATCCAAATTTCCCGTTGGTTCATCAGCAAGCACTAAATCGGGTTCACCCACCACTGCACGAGCGATTGCAACACGTTGACGTTCACCACCGGACAATTTCGCTGGCTTATGTGACTCACGGTGCGACAAGCCGACTTTATCAAGCATGACTTTGGCTTTTTGTTTGGCAGTTTTAGCATCAACACCGGCAATCAGTAGTGGCATCGCGACGTTTTCTAATGCGGTGAACTCCATTAACAGGTGATGGAATTGATAGATAAAGCCGAGATGTTTATTTCTAAAAGCGGCTTGTTGCTTTCTGTCTAGTGTCGCAACGTCTTGCGAACATATTAGCACTTGCCCACTGGTTGGCTTATCCAGAGTGCCGAGGATATGCAGCAAGGTACTCTTACCCGAACCAGAGGACCCTACAACAGCAATACTTTCGCCTTTTTGAACATCCAATTGTACACCTTTTAATACTTCGACTTGTTCAGCTGCGTCTTGGTAGACTTTAACTAAATCCTGACAATGTAAAATCAAATTATTCATACCTTAAAACCTCTGCAGGACGCACTTCAGCTGCTTTTTTCGCTGGGTACAAAGTGGCAATAAAACTCATTAATATTGCACCAAGAATGATCATGCTTAATGTTGAAAAAGAAATTATAACGGGCAAAGATTGTTGTCCAAACAAGTTTAACCCCACTGCATGAAGGATTTCATTAAGGTTATAGACCACTACCAAAGCTAAAATTGAGCCAGTAATACTGCCTACCACGCCGTTATACATACCTTGCACCATAAATACACGGGCAACTTGGTTGTGATTCAAGCCCAAAGTTTGCAAAATGGCCACTTCACCCTGTTTTTCACGGACCATCATGGTCAACGATGACACGATGTTAAACACTGCTATGACAAATATCAGTCCAAGCAATAAACTCATAATACGCTTTTCCATCGCAACAGCTGAAAATAGACTCCCCTGGCTTTGTCGCCAATCAGTCACACCTTCTCTTTGTGAAGCATCGAGTCGATTGAGGACATCATCACTGACAAATGCATCATTGAGCATGACTTCTATGGGCGCCGCGTCTGCATCTTTGATTCTCATCACACGTTGCAATGACTCGCCAGACGTAAACATGGTGTACATGTCCAGCTCTGAACCACTGCGGTAAATCGCACTGACTGTGAACAACCGCTGCGCAGGAATACGCCCCATGGGCGTGTAAGTTGATACAGAAGGTACAGTGATGCGTAACGTATCACCCATTGCGACGCTAAGTGAACGTGCAAGATAGCGACTGATAGCAATTTGATATCGTTGTGCATAAATACTTTGCTCACTGCCAACTTCTATGTTGTCAGCAACACTTGTTGGAAGCGAGTCATAAGGTGCTTGCAGTAATATCCCTTGAATATCCTGAGCACTTTGCACGATCGTTTGTGCTTGATGATAACGCTTAATAGAGGTCACTTCTTTTTGTGCTCGAAGAGAGGATATCAACTGCTGCTGTTGTTGTTTGTCGCGTTCGCTCATTTCGAATTGAAGATGCGGGATCATCGACAACATGGAATTCTTTAGATTGCTCTCGAACCCACTCATCACAGAGATCACAGTAAACAGGGCTGTGATCCCCAATGCAATTCCCGCTATCGAAAAAAACGACACAAATGATACAAAGGCACTGCCTTTTGATAAGCGAGAATATCGAAGACCAATAAATAAACTGACAGGCTTATACATCAACGGCTTAACTAGTTTAATACAATTGCTCGATGCTAACATAGGTGATCGATAATGGGTATGCGTAGCCATACAAGACAAAGATTACATGGCTATTTTTTCGCTAATTGACGAGACCTTGAACCAATTGACCTTGAAGATTATCCGCTAAGTAATCTAATAACGTCTTGGTTGCATTGGCTTGATAGAGCTTTGCAGGTGTCACTGCCCAAATGGGTTCCTTGCGAATAGTAAAGGGCAATAACACTTCAGTAAGCTTACCTTGCTCAATCGCTGTACGCACGTAGTAGTCAGGTAATTGCACTAGGCCCAAACCTCGCATAGCTGCATCAGCCAACGCCCAGCCACTGTTGCAACGTAGCCGTGATTTGCCAATTTTCACGTGGCGTACACGTTGATTCTCTATAAAACGCCAATAGTCCGAATGCCCAAGTAAACAATGATGATGACTTAATTCACTGAGTGCATAGGGTACACCGTGCTCAGCTAAATACGTTTGGTTTGCACAAACGATGACGGCGCGCGACGCAAGTCTGCGAGCAGTTAAACTGGAATCGGGCATTTCGCCAATACGTATTGCCAAGTCAATATGTTCACCAATAAGGTCCAGTGTTTGGTTGGTCAGTGTCATAGAGACACTGACTTTAGGGTGCAAAGTCATAAACTCATGCACAAGTGGCATTATAAAGTGCTCACCAAACATCACAGGTGCAGTAATACGCAGTTGCCCACTAGGTTGAGCCTGTTGCTCCTTAAGCGCCCATTCCCCTTGCTCTAAAACGCTTTGCGCTTTTTTTGCGTGATGCAAAAGCAGTTCGCCTTGCTGTGTTAACACCACTTTACGGGTACTGCGGATAAACAATTGAGTATTGTAATACTCTTCTAATGCATTGATTGTTCTGCTGATATGAGCCACCGATGTACCAATTTGTTTGGCTGCTGCGGTAAAAGATTGCGCCTGCGCTGCCGCGATAAATTCAACCATTCCTTGCCAACGCATTATTACACCTGAGTAAAAGTCATTTAATTTGGGAAAAACTTTATCATATTGTGTAATAATTTCACCTCATTCGAAAACACGAGAACAAAAACATGGCAGAATTTATTAAATCAAAAGCCGCGATTGCTTGGGGTCCAAAACAACCACTTTCTATCGAAGAAGTGGATGTGATGATGCCAAAAGCCGGTGAAGTACTGGTCAAGATTCACGCGACTGGTGTTTGTCATACCGATGCTTTTACGCTATCAGGTGAAGACCCTGAAGGCATTTTCCCAGCAATTCTAGGCCATGAAGGTGGTGGCGTTGTCGAAGCGGTAGGTGAAGGTGTAACCAGTGTCGCCGTTGGCGACCATGTTATTCCACTTTACACACCTGAGTGTGGTGAATGTAAATTCTGTACATCGGGTAAAACCAACCTATGCCAGAAAATTCGTGAAACCCAAGGCAAAGGTTTGATGCCAGATGGCACAACACGTTTCTACAAAGACGGTCAGCCAATCTATCACTACATGGGCACGTCTACTTTTTCTGAATACACGGTATTACCAGAAATATCACTGGCTAAAGTGAATAAAGAAGCACCGCTTGAAGAAGTGTGTTTACTTGGTTGTGGTGTTACCACAGGCATGGGCGCTGTGTTAAATACTGCAAAGGTGCAACCTGGCGATAGCGTGGCCATTTTTGGTTTGGGGGGTATCGGCCTGTCTGCAATTATTGGTGCGAAAATGGCCGGTGCTGGTCGCATCATAGGTATTGATATCAATGAGAGTAAATTTGAGTTGGCTAAAAAGCTCGGCGCAACGGATCTGATCAACTCCAATGACTACGACAAACCAATCCAAGAAGTGATTGTCGAAATGACCGATGGCGGCGTGGATTACTCTTTTGAGTGTATTGGTAATGTTAATGTTATGCGCAGTGCCCTTGAATGTTGTCATAAAGGCTGGGGCGAATCGGTGATCATCGGTGTTGCCGGTGCAGGCCAAGAAATTTCCACTAGACCGTTCCAATTGGTAACAGGCCGTGTTTGGCGAGGTACTGCCTTCGGTGGCGTTAAAGGTCGCTCAGAGTTGCCTGAAATTGTTGAGCGTTACCTTAATAATGAGTTTGCGCTTAATGATTTTATTACCCACACCATGGGACTGGAAGACATCAATGAAGCCTTCGAATTGATGCACTCTGGTAAAAGTATTCGCAGCGTCATCCACTACAACAAGTAAGGGAAAGTTATGAGCTTAGAGTTACTCAGTAACAACAAGGTTCATGGCGGTTGGCATAAACGTTATTCACACTCTTCGAGTGTGAATAATTGCGACATGACGTTCGCAATTTATCTCCCGCCAGGTGTAGATGAAAATAGTAAAGCGCCTGTGCTTTACTGGCTGTCAGGTCTCACCTGCACAGATGAAAATTTTATGCAAAAAGCAGGAGCCTTTAAAGCGGCGGCTGAACTTGGACTCATCATTGTTGCACCGGACACTAGCCCACGCGGGGACGATGTCGCAGATGACCCGCTAGGGAGTTATGACTTTGGCCTAGGTGCGGGCTTTTATGTCAATGCGACTCAAGCACCCTATGCAAAGCATTACCAAATGTACGACTATGTGTGTTCTGAATTGCCTGCGTTGATCAATGAACACTTCCCTACGAATGGCAAACAAGCAATCAGCGGACACTCCATGGGCGGTCACGGTGCGTTAGTCTTAGGCTTACGCAATCCGCATGTTTACGCCAGCATCAGTGCCTTTGCTCCTATTGGTAACCCCATTAATTGTCCTTGGGGACAAAAGGCACTAACGGGCTATTTAGGTGACGATAAAGAATCGTGGGCACAATACGACAGTTGCATGTTGTTAAAAAACATTAACGAACCTAATTGTCCAGAAATTTTAGTGAGCCAGGGGTTAGCGGATAACTTCTTAGAAGAACAATTGCTTTTACCAAGCCTAAAAGAAGCGCTTGAATCAGCGTCAGTGAGTGCAACCGTGAAAGAACATGCGGGATATGATCATAGCTACTTTTTTATCAGTAGCTTCATTGATCAACATCTTGCCTTTCATGCGCGCGCGCTACGCGCTAAATAAATAACACATTCCCACAGGGCATGTTGATCTCTGTTGTGTAATTTTTCGGCAGCCCACTGGGGATATTAGCAAGGCAAAACTTACATCGTGACGTTAAGTTAGTCAGGTGATAACGCAGCAAATATCCCCCAATAGGACAGTCTAAACGGTCAACACGCCCTATTCGTTTGCTGCATTTTCTTCATTATCCTGTAGTAATTCTTTACTCAAGGCTTTAATAAAGCCAACCACTTGCCAAATAAAAATAAAGGCGAAAGGGAGAGCCCCTATGACAGCAATATTGCGATTGAGCTTTTCATCCGCGATAACAACTAGACCCAAACTAAACAACGCCATTGTAACTGACCACACTATTAAAGAACGTTTTCGTGACAAGGTTCCGCACAATTGACGTATAACCAATAAGGCTGAGTCTGCACTCGTCGCAACGAACACCACGAGCAAGAAAAAACTCAACCACGTCAGGATATGTCCCATCCATCCAAGTTGGTTAAAGAAGATGAATACGCCTTTGGTGTAATCTTCATTCACCGCTGTGATAACATTAGCATGCGCAAGATTGTCCAGTGCTAACGCCGAACCACCTAGCACACTAAACCACACTAAGCTCATTAAGCTTGGGACGAAAACGACCCCTAAAATGTATTGCCACAACGGCCGCCCTTTTGAAATACGCGCTAAAAATACGCCAACAAATGGGCCCCAAGCAAGCCACCAAAAATAGTAATTGTACGTCCATATGTTCGCCCACTGTGGGTCCTTCAACTGCGTTTCGAGTTGCCAGCCTCCAGAGACAACAAGCAGCGCATAGTCTTTTAACGCCACAAATATTGTTTCAAGAATGGGCGCTATAGGAACCACTAAAAGCACCAGTACCAGCATCACAAATGCAAGATACACATTGATAATACTCAAGGTCTGTATCCCTCGGTGTAAACCAAGTTGGGAAGACAAAAAATAAATCAACGTAATAGCCACCAGCACAAACACACCAATAGAGACTGAGTCGATCTCAAAACCCATATCGGTTAGGGTCATTTGTGCACCGTTATTAAGCAACATGCTGGCGTTAGCTATGGTTCCAACAACGCCAAAAAAAATGGCAATAATGGCAACGAGGTAGATAGTCTTTTTGAGCGGTGAATGCAATCGCGCTTGTAGTCTGGATGGCAGTGCAAAAAGAGCTGGTGCACTGATATCATCGGTTGTAACGAGCGCTTTGGTAACACCGCCTAGCAATAAACCGAAAGCGCCGTATAAGGCCCATGCATGAATTCCCCAATTGAGCATGGTCAACGCAATTGACGCCCCTATTTTGTCTGGATACAGTCCGTGTTTGAGAGGTTGTTCGATACTATGTATTACGGGCTCAGCAACTCCCAAAAAACAAGACCTGACCCCATTCCCGCTGCAAATAACATCGCCAACCAACCAAACGTTGAAAACTCAATTTTGGCGTGTTGTCCTCCCATTTTCTTTTTCGCAAGTGGACTCAAGCACAACAGTAACAATGCCAACAAAATAAAATTTATAAATACGAAAAAGCCACCGCCAAGCGTCGAAATAACTGCTTGTACGCTCGGTTGAACTGTATTTTTGAGCGCGCTCGGCCAAAGTAACGCCAGCGATGCAATAGCGATACAGATGATAAGAGCACGGCGCTCCAATGGAAGTTTCACAAAATGTTCTTATTTTAGGGAAAACGCGTAGTGTAACCAACAAGAACCTGCTTAAGCAAATACTCTTTGCCAAGGTTACATGAAGTTAGAATCAGTGGCAGTGCCAGTTGAGCGAAAACAAAACCGCTGAGATTATGTTCTCAGCGGTTTGGAGATTACTTCGTCATATCAGCAAACGGGTTATCAATATTCAGTGCAATGGGTTTATCAAAACCAGGGATCTGCATTTGCTGTGTATCAAATGCAATCGCACTCTCATCAATCAACCCCTCACCGAAGCGGTAAATAATATTGAATTGACCTTTTTGCGCATTTTCGAAGTACACGGCTTGTTGTTGTTTAGTGACTTCAAGCAATTGCGCGTGTTGGCAATTCGCTGCTTCACCATGACGGGCTTTAAGCATCTGCTTGGTTATGCTCGGGCTAAGCACTGGCGCTGTGGCGTTGTTACCACCGAAACCTTTGGAGTTAATAAATGCTACATCCTGAGGCTCACACGCTTGATGCGATAAGTTAATGTTAAGGCGGTCACTGTACACGTCATCAGCAACTTTATCGATGGTAGTGACGCCCGGCATAATGTTGTCTGAGAATACGCCAATTGCAAAGGCAAGTTGGTCGCCACTTGCTGGTGCGATAGTGTGACCAACAAATGCTTTTGGTGCAACAACAGGCCAATCCTTAATATCGTACGCAGCGGCAATGCGGTCATAAATCGCAGATTCAGTCACACGGTTTTGCGGTGTACTAGAACCATGGGCAAGAATAAACGAACGCTCTTTAATCGATTCGTCACCAACAATAGCCTGTGCCAAAGCCACTGCCTTTGCCATCGTGATGTAGTTACCCGGGCCAGGTGCAGTGATCGACTTTTTGAAGCCATCTGCATTGACATAGACATCCGGTACGCTGCCGAGAATGTCAGCCCCCAATTCAAGTGCCAACGCGTCATCCATCAAGATAGTGACTTGTGCACCTTCACCAATTGTGAAGCCGCAGTTTTCGCCAAATGGACGTGATGTACGGCGATAATCGACTTCGTCGCTGTTATCGAGCTTTTTCAAGTTGTCATCATTAGCAAGCGCACTCATGTTACCAAAACCTTCAATGATTTCTGGTTCTATGGCACATTCGCTCGACGCTACGATTGCGACACGAGTCCGGCCCGCTTTGATATCTTGAACCGCTGCACGCAAGTTATACAAGAATGTTGCACACGCACCTGAAGTCGTAAATGTTGTCCCGACGTTGCCTGTTACATAGGCATTAATGAAGTCAGTCGACATGGTATTAAGGCCCAGAGCAAGTTGTTTTGTGCTCACGCGCTCACCTAATAAGCGCGCTTTAAACAAACCACCTAGACCTTCACCGTTTACTTGGCCCGCAACCGACGCACTGTAAGTACCGATTTGGTCAGGCGCAACAGAGTTCATGACCTTTTGCCAATCTAAACCGCTGGCATGAATTGCATCACTTGCAGCAAAAATCGTCGCTTGTAAGCCACGAGGCTGGTAACGACTGTTGTAGAGCGCAGCAGGATCGAACCCTGTTGGAAATTGACCTGCTGCTTTAATTGGATTGTCACGGTATGCGTCATGTTTAATTTCAAACTCGCCGCAAATAGTGACTTCAACTTGGCCTTTTTCTAGCTCGGTAACTTCCCAATTACTTGGCAGCGGCACTGGCAATTGGCGTGCCTTAGTCACGAAGCTAATCGGCGCCCCAGCGTTTGCAGAGATTTTTTGTTGCCAGTGGGTAGCATCAACATCGAAGAAGGTTTTCTCAATACGGCGGATTAGTGTACCCGCTAGAATTTGCTCACCTAATTGCGCTTCAACGTTGTCAGCTGTGATCACCTCACCAGCGTCTGTGACTAACTGACCATCTGCATGTTTCACTAGATTCATTAAGCTTGCTAAACCAAGCAAAGTTTCTTGGCGAAGCTCGGTCGAAAGAGCATCTAAAACGACTCGACGGAAACCCTGATTAAACGATGTACGACCTGCGGCATTGATACCGCCCATTGCAACTATTACAGGTAATGCACTCATAAACCTTTGACTCATAGAAATGTTCGTTACGAAATTGGCCCTAGTGTAAGTGGAACCAAACAAGCACTTTATGCTTTAATGGCCACTAACTTGTTTATTTTGGCCAAAAGTAAGTGGTCGGATGTATATGAAAAAATTTAATGTATTAATTGCACTGTACCCGAACATGTTAGCCACCAGCTTGACGCTGCCGTTTGAAATGCTCAATGCTGGGTATGCCTTCGCCAAACGACATGTTGCAAATGCACCAGAGTTAAAGCTCAAACTAATGAGTCAAAACAACGAAGCCGTCAATGCCCACAGTGGCTTACCGTTTGTTTCAAACACAGGACTGAGCGCACTTGAACACTGTGATTTACTTATACTGCCGAGCCTTTGGCGAAATCCCCGCCCTGTAATTCGAGAGCAAAGAGCATTGATAGAAAAGCTGGCGCAGATTGATCCAAAACAATGCGCTTTGGTAGGTGTTGGAACAGGTAACTGTTTTTTGGCCGAAGCAAAATTATTAGACGGGCATCCCGCAACGACGCACTGGCACTATGCAAACCAATTTAAACGTGATTACCCCTTAGTAGAGTTAAAGCCGGAGTATTTTATAACCCAAGCAGAGGGCTTATATAGCGTTGCTAGTCTCAATGCCCTAGCCGATGTCATTGTCCACATCTTAGAAAATGTCTATGGTCGTGAATGTGCCTTACACGTACAACGTAACTTTTCTCACGAAGTAAGAAAACCCTACGAACAACAACGCTATTTAGAAGGCATGAATGAACGTCACCCGGATGAATTGATTGCGCAAATTCAATTTTGGATGAAGAACAATTTAAGTGATGAGTCTTCGATTGCAGATATCGCGTTGCAGTTTGACGTAGCCCAGCGTACCCTCACCCGCCGATTTAAAGAAGCTACGGGCTTAAGTCCCAATCAATATCGTCGCAAACTCAAGGTACAAGGCGCGCAAGACCTGCTCGCAAACTCCAATTTAAGTATTAACGATGTCGCATTCGAGCTTGGCTTTAATCATCAAAGCCAATTGAACAAACTGTTTGACCAACAATTAGGACAAAGCCCGAGTGAGTATCGGGCATTAGTGCGTAAAAAGTTGTTTGGCAGTGATACCTAATGCACGCCGATCAGCTAGTCATAGATTATTCATCAACTTTGCGCGCTGTATGGGCTTTTAGCGCTGACAATTCCTTGTCATTGAGTACCCTCACTTCCCTTTGCGGGAATGGAATTTCGATATTGTGTTCACGCAACGTTTCAAAAACCATGAGTAACAGATCGCCGCCTACGCGATTTTTACCATCGTCAACGCCATACATCCAAAACTCCACGAACATGTTGACACCAGAATCACCAAATGAGTCGATTTCACAATCTGGACGCTCTTCAAACGGGATATCGTCGCCACTTATTACCTGTGGATGTTCAGCAACGGCAGCACGGATAATGTCGCACATCGCACGGATATCGGTTTTATAAGCCACGCTGAAATCGATTCGATAACGCTGTTTCGGGTCTTTGTGGGTCCAGTTGGTCAGTAACGAATTGATGAACTTCTCATTCGGTACCAAAATATCTTTTCCGTCATAGGTTTCAAGCACGGTGTAACGCATCCTAAATTCGCGTACAAAGCCTTTGCTACCATCTTCAAGCTCAACAAAATCACCAATTGTGAGTGAATGGTCAAGCAGAATAATAATCCCAGATATGAAATTTGAGGCGATGGTTTGCAAGCCTAAACCCAAACCTACACCCAATGCACCACCGAATACCGCCAGCGCTGTAAGGTTAATGCCCATGATGTTGAGCAGTACCAAAAAGCCGATACAAAACAGAGCGACTTCAAACACTTTGGTGAAGACTTCTTTGGTCGTTACATCGAGGTTCTTATGATTGCGAATAAGATTACGCCCAACCATGCGAAAAGCTCTTCCAAGCCAAAAAAGGACGATGCCAAATACCAATACTCGGCCAATACCATAGAACGACACCTCAACATTGCCGATATTTATCGCCACGGTTTCTAACATCGCGATGATGTGCGGCAAAATCCCCACCAGATGCAAAAAAACCAAAGGTAATACCACCCAACGCATAAAGGCGATGAGATTTTCACCCTCAACAACCGCGCCGACCACGGTATTGAGAAAGACCAAAACAGCGATGATAAGTACGGTATTAATTAGCCATGTTTCGATGTCGTAACGTTCGCCTAGTAAGGTAGCCAAAGTTAAAAATGATATGGCCATCATCGGGAACACAACGTCTAAAAAACGATTAACGACTGATTGCAACGAATGAGCGCTATTCTCTGCAGATTCCTTGATAGGCGAGATCTTCCGCCGTAAACGGCTAGCGATGAGAAAGGAAAACAAATAGATGGAGGCGACAATGCTCAGCTGCATCACAAATTCCATACTCGTTAACGCACCCTGCGCTAACGCAAAATAGTCATTGAACATGGCCGTTAGAGATTCTTGAGATACATCTTTGATGGTCTCGGCGGAGCTAGTTACTGTCATATAAGTTCTGCTAAATACTGTGCATATACCTACTAACTATATAGCAATTATTGAGTTATAGAATGGCGATGTGATTACGTGGCTTTTTTGTGCATTGTTATTAGACGTATTTTTTACGCCAAATAGTACGCTGTAATGGGTCGTTGGCCGCCAACCAACCTTGACTGTATATTTATACAGTGCATTAAAAATAAGTAGAACATGTGGTGAAAAAGTGACTCAAGTGACTAGATAGCACCGGTTCATTAATCACACTGTGCGGCTTGTACTTGTCGATGATAGCTGATGACCCGTGTTCAAGAAATAATGAGACTGCGGTCGGGTTGCACCCGCGGTTGCACCCGCGGTTGCACCCGCGATTACACCATCGGGTAAAGCCACACGCTCAGGTATAAGCAACCCTTCCATATCGAAAAATAACAGAAAAAAATGGGCACTAAATAAACCGTGCCCTACACACCCACATTACCTTTTTAGCCCCCTTGTCTGCTTCATGACTCGCGTTAAAATCATCACGACCTACAAACTCTAATACCGTGGCATTAATACAATAGCGGGGTTTGCCACCAGGGCCTTCATTATCGAATACATGGCCAAGATGGATGCCAGATGACTTAGAACGAATCTCAACACGCTGCATTCCATAGCTGTTGTCCTTATGTCGGGTCACTTGGTTAGCAACAGGTTTTGTAAATGACAACCAACCTGTGCCAGAATTAAACCTGTCTCGAGTGTCGAATAATGGCGCGCCGGATAACTTATCTACAAACACACCATCTGGGGTATTTTTGAAAATTTCATACTGTTTACAAAAACGCCCATCGGTGCCTTTATTAAACGCCACTCTGTAGGCTTCTGAGTCACCGAGTTTAAAGGCCCCTAATGCTTGATAAAACAATGCAGGCTCCATGTAGCCTTGGTAACCGGCCACTTCTTTACCATTTTCTAAAAACAACACAGTGGGCGTAGCAAATGTTTGTGAGCTAATTTGCAGGCCATCTAGTTGCGAGGCGTAGCGCAGATGGACCGGCACTGTGCCTTGATAACTATTGAGTACGTCTTTTTTAAATTTCTCACAATAAGGACAATAGCCACGCGCATCTAACACCACAATGTGTTTGCCTGTTTTGATTGCATCATTATCAACCTTCTCGTCTTGGTTTTTAGCAAATCGCACGCCCGTTGAGTGATCTGGGCAATAACCATTCGGGTTCTTTTTCAAGTAATCTTGGTGATAGGTTTCAGCTAGGTGGAACTTTTCAAGCGGTTTAATTACGGTTGCAATTGTTCCATAACCTGCTTGTGTCAGTAACGTTTGATACTGTTCTTTCACTTTTCGCGCAGTGTGTTGTTGCTCATCACTGGTGGTGAGAATGACCGAGCGATATTGAGTGCCCTTATCGTTACCCTGGCGATTAATTTGCGTCGGATCATGCTGCTCAAAGTAAAACTGTAGAATATGCTCCGTACTTATTGCGTTCGCGTTGTAAGTGACTTTTACAACCTCTGCATAATTGTTGTCATCGAAACGCCGTTTACTGGCAATGATGTTTTTGTAGGTGGGTTTAAAACCGCGACCATCAGCATAACCCGCTTGTGCATTGAGTACGCCATCGAGGGCTTCAAAGCGCTTTTCTACCCCCCAAAAACACCCCGCGCCCAATACAATTTGTTGTGTGGCATCAGACATCTTGTTTGAATCGTCCGCGTTTTGGGCGTGAACCAATGTGCCCAACACTATAAAAATTACGCTTAAAAACAGCTTGTTAAACATAATAACCTCATTACACTAACGAAGAGAAAATGGACTACTCTAATACAGGTACGTATACCCGCTCTCTTTAGATGACCGTACAAACACACTATTTATTCGAATGAGCCTATGAAAAAGAAGCTTAGCCTAGAAGAAATATACAATCGCCTCGCCAATGTCGAGGATGCTCGTGCCTGTAAAGGCATTGATGAAAATGCCTGCACTGCCGTTCCTGGTAATTATGTGACCTTGCTATTTTCACAAATCCTTAGCCAGTTTGGTGACGCGCTACTCAACCCAAAAGTTACGCTGCCGTGGCTGATGCAGGCGCTTCAAGTACCTAGCGCATTTATTGCGTGGCTTGTGCCGATTCGAGAGTCAGGTTCCTTGTTACCGCAACTAGCCATTGCTGACTACGTGCGCACATTAGCCGTTCGCAAATGGGTATGGGTATGTGGTGCGGTTGTCCAGTCGTTGTGTATTTTAGCCATGGTGGCTGTTGGGCTCTTTTTACAAGGCAACACCGCAGGTTACGCCATTATTGCCCTGCTGATTGTTTTTTCACTTGCGCGGGGATTCAATTCTGTAGCCGCGAAGGACGTGCTCGGGAAGGTCATTCCTAAGAAGCAACGTGGCAGTTTATCGGGCTTCGCTGCGAGTGCCGCTGGGCTTGCTACCATTACCTTTGGACTCGGGCTTTGGTATTTTCAGCAACAAGGCGACAAAATTTCTGTGTTATTAGCACTTAGCGCGGGTGCACTGGTATGGCTATTAGCCGCGGCATTTTACGCCAAAATTGACGAGTACCCCGGCGCCACTGAAGGCGGACGCAATGGCTTAAAACACGCGTTGAAAAAAATCAGTTTGTTGAAAGAGGACAAACGCTTTGCCCACTTTGTCATTACGCGCGCTTTGTTGCTGTGCTCAGCATTAAGCGCGCCGTTTTATATTATTGTTGCATCTGAACAAGCTTTTAACTTCTCTTTATTAGCCTTGTTTATGGGATTATCAGGGTTGGCATCCTTGGTTTCTGGGCCAATTTGGGGGCGCTTAAGCGACTTATCCTCAAAACATGTGCTTGTGTTTGCTGCATCCATGGTGAGTGTCAATGGCGTGGTAGTGTATTTAGTGGCGACTTATGCAAACACTCTACTTGCATCATTAGTATTTATGCCGGGTATGTATTTATTGCTCACCATCGCCCATCAAGGAGTGCGATTAGGGCGCAAAACTTATTTGGTTGATATGGCAGAGGGCAATAAACGAACCGATTACGTTGCCGTGAGTAACACTGTAATCGGCGTTTGTTTACTGCTTTTTGGCAGTCTTGGGTTTTTGGGTAACTGGCTCAGTAATGCAGAATTAATTTTAATTTACAGTGTCATGGGCATTGCCGGTGCCGTTAGCGCAATGCTACTGCCCGAAGCATAAAGTATTTTCACACATGGCATCTTGTGGAATAATAAATTACACAACAACACTAAAAACGCTCAGAGGAACAGGCATCCATGTCAGCATCATTTCCAAAGCCGGAGTTCTACGCACTTAACGACACCTGCCTAGTATTAGACTGTGGTGCCCTAAGTGAACTTGCGCACATCCAAAAACAGCGTTTGGTCAACTTCGTTGCTAAACACATGCTGGCTGACAAGGACATCATTGATGCGGTAAGTGCTGATCAAAGCGTAACCCTTTACTGTGATAGCGATGCAGACCTCTTAGCTGTTGAGCGACAATGTCTGAGACTTTGGCAGCAATGTGACGTCACCAGCGTGGTTGGTCAACACCATGTCATTCCAATTATTTATGGTTCAGATGCCGCTTTGGATTTGCCAAAAGTTGCCAAACACTGTGGACTCACCCAATCGCAGATTATCGAGGCTCACTGTAGTGTTAAATATGATGTCGATTTTATCGGATTCCAGCCCGGTTTTGCCTATATGAGTGGGCTGCCTAAAGAAATTCAATTGCCGCGCTTGGACTTACCTAGAACGCTCGTACCCAAAGGGAGTGTCGCCATTGCCGGTGACAAAACCGCAATTTACCCCGCAAACTCCCCTGGTGGCTGGCATATCATAGGGCACACCAACGTCAGTCTGTTTGATGCCAACAGAAACCCTGCGTCGTTGTTCGCTCCTGGTGATACAGTCAGTTTTGTGGAGGAGAGATAATGCTTACAGTCATCAAACCCGGACCACAACTCAGTGTTCAAGACCTCGGTCGTGTCGGTCATCGACATATAGGGATTTCTCAATGTGGCGCCATTGACAGTGATGCACTGCGCATTGCCAATATGCTTGTCGGCAATGACGAAAATGCCCCAGCACTCGAAATAACCTTAGGCATGGCCAAATTAGAATTTCAATCAGCTACGTTATTTGCCCTCAGTGGTGCTGACTTAAGTGCCAATCTAGATGGTAAACGTATCGACGTGGGTTGGTGCTATGAAGCGAGTGCTGGGCAAGTCATCACCTTTGCGACGTCGGCAAAACAACTGCGTTGCTATCTTGCCATAGCGGGCGGATTTGGGTGCGAGCTTATGCTTGGCAGCACAAGCGTAGACATGATGGCGCAGCTTGGCGCCAATAATGGTCAATTATTACAAGCTAACGACATCGTGCCTTATCAAAAAACTACGCGCACACGCACTGCGTGGGGGGCACACCTCCCCCAACGCAAAGGGCCTATACATTTTATTGCCGACCCTCGCCCGCACGGGCTCCAAGCGAACGCTGCAGATCACTTTACTACAGGTTCTTGGTCGGTGTCCGCACAAAGCAATCGTATGGGACTAAGACTGGCCACCGAATATGTAGAACAACGCCTGCAACATAGTTTGAGCATTCGCACTACCGCCGTGTGTCCCGGTACCATTCAAGTACCGCCCAGTGGTGAACCCATCGTGCTACTCAATGACTGCCAAACAACGGGAGGTTATCCCATCCTTGGACAAGTCATTAGTGCAGACTTACCACGCTTGGGACAATATCGCGGGGGTGATGCCCTCACCTTCAAGGCGGTAACAATCGAGGACGCAGTTAAACTCAACCACCAGCACCAAGCTCACTTCAACAGATTACGGATTGCACAAGAGCATATACTGGCGTAAACGTTGGCCACCGCACGTTCCCTTTTGGTGCACACACACAGTGTGATGCACCACACCTAGCTTCAATTAGCCTCCGTTATCGTTTAATATTTCGCCTCACCACCCCGCCTTGCACCAATTTGATGCAATCGTACACTAAGCCGCATCAACTTGGCGCATAAATTTTCCTAATTAAGCGGTGCAAGCCGTGTGACTTAGCATATTTTTTCTGTTACAAATGAGGTGAAGTAATTAGGAATGAGGAAACCTAGTATGTGTTCAATTTTCGGGGTGTTGGATATCAAATCCAGCGTCGAACAGTTGCGAGAACAAGCAATTGATATGTCAAAACTGCTGCGCCACCGTGGCCCAGATTGGTCAGGTGTATACAGCAGCGACAACGCCATTTTAGTGCATGAGCGCTTGGCTATCGTTGGTGTGCAAAGCGGCGCACAGCCACTTTATAATCCACAAAAGACCCATGTACTCGCGGTAAACGGTGAGATTTATAATCACAAACAGCTCGCCGCAGACTTAGATATCGATTTTGAGTTTCAAACACAAAGTGACTGTGAAGTAATTCTTGCCCTTTATGAGCAAAAAGGCAGTCAGTTTTTAGATGATCTTAATGGCATATTTGCGTTTTGCTTGTATGACGAGCAAAAAGATAAATACCTTATTGGTCGCGACCATATTGGAATTGTGCCTTTGTACACAGGGCGAGACGAGCACGGCAACTTTTATGTCGCCAGTGAATTAAAAGCGCTCACTCCTATTTGTAATCACATAGAAGAATTCCCTCCAGGACATTATCTTGACAGTGAAGTAGGCGAATACGTCAGTTACTACCAACGAGATTGGCAACAATTCGATGCAGTACGTGATAACGACGCCAGCCCAGAGGATGTTAAAGCTGGGCTTGAAGCAGCGGTAAAACGCCAGCTAATGTGTGATGTTCCTTACGGTGTCTTGTTATCAGGTGGCCTAGATTCATCCGTTATCTCTGCAATCACACAAAAATTTGCTGCAAAACGTGTTGAAGACAATGACGCCAGCGATGCTTGGTGGCCGCGCTTACATTCATTTTCTATCGGTCTCGAAGGTTCTCCCGATTTAGCCGCTGCGGCAAAAGTAGCCGAGCAAATTGGTACTATTCACCACCCTATTCATTTTACTGTGCAACAGGGTATTGATGCGCTCAAAGAAGTGATTTATCACCTTGAGACTTATGACGTCACAACCGTGCGCGCATCGACACCTATGTACTTAATGGCTCGCCAAATAAAGGCGATGGGCATAAAAATGGTGCTATCTGGTGAAGGGGCTGATGAGTTATTCGGTGGTTATTTGTACTTCCATAAGGCGCCTAACGCACAAGAGTTCCATGAGGAGTTAAACCGAAAAGTCGCTAAATTACATATGTTTGACTGCCTACGCGCGAATAAATCAATGGCGGCGTGGGGTGTTGAAGCGCGAGTTCCCTTCCTTGACAAAGAATTTGTCGACGTTGCTATGCGAATCAATCCCGAAGCAAAGATGTGCAAAGACGGTCGTATCGAGAAACACATCGTGCGTCAGGCGTTTGAAGGTTATCTACCGGATGACGTATTGTGGCGTCAAAAAGAGCAATTTTCAGACGGCGTAGGCTACAACTGGATAGATTCTCTTAAGGAATATGTCGAGCAGCAAGTCAGCGACAGAGACATGCAAAACGCCAATTACAAGTTCCCTGTGAACACGCCTGAAACCAAAGAGGCGTATTTCTATCGCAGCATCTTCGAGCAACACTTCCCAGGTGGCGCGGCAACACGTTGCGTGCCCCATGGTAAGTCGGTTGCCTGCTCTACACCAGAAGCATTGCTGTGGGACGAGTCATTTCAAAATAATGCAGACCCATCTGGGCGCGCTGCAAACATTCATAACGCGGCTTACAAAGCCTAATCATTCATTATCGGTAAAGCACAGCAATCGCTGTGCTTTTTCTCTCATAGCGTAGAATATAATTTACACGCTGAAACATTCTGTAAAGGTAAAAAGTTGCACAGTCTCTTTGTGTGCGCGACACTGCGTCCCGATATAACAATAATCAGGAAGAAACTATGCGTTTATCTATTATCGGCGCTGCGCTACTCGCGTCTACTCTCGCTCCTGCTTTTGCAGATGAAGGTATGTGGCAACCACACCAACTACCAGAATTAGAATCCGTTCTTAAAGAAAAAGGCCTTGAAATAGACCCTAAAAATATTTCAAAGCTTACAGAGTTCCCTATGAACGCAGTGATCAGCTTAGGCGGCTGTACTGCTTCGTTCGTATCTCCAAAGGGCTTGGTAGTGACCAATCATCACTGCGCGTATGGCTCGATTCAATATAATTCAACACCTGAAAACAACATCTTAAAAGATGGTTTCCTTGCTAAAACATTTAACGACGAACTGCCAGCTTCTCCAGGCTCACGTGTGTATGTAACGGAAGAAGTTAAAAACGTAACTGACAAGGTTAACGCAAACTTATCAGACGATATGAATGGTAACGAGCGCTATCTAGCAGTTGAAAATGCTGAGAAAGCACTTGTTGCGGAGTGTGAACAAGATGCGGGTTACCGCTGTAACGTGTACACCTTTCACGGCGGCCTTGAATACTACCTCATTAAGTCGCTGGAAATTCAGGACGTGCGTTTAGTGTACAACCCTGCATTGGGTGTTGGTAAATACGGCGGCGACATCGATAACTGGATGTGGCCACGTCACACAGGTGATTACTCGTTCTATCGCGCTTACGTAAACAAAGACGGTAAACCAGCGCCCTACAGTGAAGACAATGTACCGTTTAGCTCAGATTCTTTCTTAAAAGTTAGCGCTAAAGGTGTTGAAGAAGGTGACTTTGTCATGGTGACTGGTTACCCTGGTCGCACTAACCGTTACCGCACTGCAAGCGAAGTGACGCATCAGTTCACCAGTGTCTACCCTACTGCTAAAGCATATCGCGAACAATCTATTGATATCATAAAAGAAAATTCACCAGAAGGTTCTAAGGCGCGTATCGCTTATGAAAGTACCTTGGCAGGACTTGCGAACTACGCTAAAAACTATGGCGGCATGATCAACTCGTACCAAAAAACGGACATGCAAGAACGCAAAGACAAACTTGCCAATGATTTGAGTACCTGGATCAATGCTGACAAGAAGCGTAAAAAGCAATATGCAAGCGTTCTTAAAGAACTCGATACACTTATTGCGAAATCACAAGCTGACAGCGAGTTAGACCTTATCCTAGGTTACATGGGTCGTAGCGCAATGATGTCAACGGCAAGTCGTTTATATCGTCTTGCCAATGAACAACAACGCCCTGATGCAGAGCGTGAGCCTGGCTTCCAAGACCGTGATATGACACGCTTTAAAGCTGGCATGACAAGCCTTTCTCGCCGTTACGATGACAAAGTCGATATGGCATTATTGGCACACTTTGTTGATTTGTATGCGCAGCTAGACAAAAACGACCGAATTGCTTCTCTTGATAAAGCCCTCGGCTTAGACAAGAAATACAACAAAGACGACATGCACGCGCGCTTAGCGAAGATGTATGAAAACACTTCACTAAACAACGAAGAACAGCGCCTCGGTTGGATGGAAAAATCGGTTGAAGACTTCAAACAAAGTAACGACCCATTCATCGCCTTAGCTGTCGCGACGTATGACGATTTCCAAAAGCGTGAGCAAGAGAAGAAAATGCTCAGTGGTGAATTGAGTGCGATTCGCCCGCAGTACATGGCCGCGATTATCGCCTACAATAAAGAGCAAGGCTTGCCTGTATATGCCGATGCCAACAGTACGTTGCGTGTAACTTACGGTACGGTTAAAGGCTATACCCCCCGTGATGCGGTGACATACACCCCATTCACGACGCTTGAAGGCATTAGCGAAAAGTACACAGGGGTAGAACCATTTGACGCACCAAAAGCGCAAATGGAGAAAATCGCTGAAAAAGTTTACGGCTCATACAAAGTGAAAGAATTAGACTCGGTACCCGTTAACTTCCTAAGTACTGTTGATACCACAGGCGGTAACTCCGGCTCTCCTACTCTAAACGGAAGAGCTGAATTGGTTGGTCTGCTGTTTGACGGTGTCAGCGAGAGCATTATTGGTGATTGGGATTATGACCCAAGCCTCAATCGTTCAATCCACGTAGATACTCGCTACATGTTGTGGCTCATGGAAAATGTCGATAATGCCCAGAATCTTATCGAGGAAATGGACATTGTAAAATAGTTTCACTAGAAATAATTTAAATTTTAAAGAGACGTTCTTGAACGTCTCTTTTTTTTGCCTCGTATATACTAATTATGCGCACAAATTCAGCAATCGTTTAGTTTGCAATTTACATTTATGTATAAATCTCTAAACTATTGTACTTATAACGGGGTCTATTTTAGTTAGTCTACGAACTTTTCTTTGTTGTTGTTGGATTAACTCAACTAGGTCTTTCTTGCAATATATGGCAACTAACCTAGAGGTATACATGAGTGAGCATCATGACAAGTACAGTATAGAAAATACGGATTACACCGTTGGCCAAGACAACATTCAAAAATGGGGGTTTGATGTCCATAACCCTGTATTCGGCACCAGTGCCGCACTGATAATTCTTTTCTTAGTTGCCATTTTGGTAACCGAACCTGACACCGCAAAAGCTGCCCTAGATGGTATCAAGTGGGATATCATCAACAACTTCGATGCTGTGTTCATGTGGTCAGCAAATCTATTTGTGGTGTTTTGTTTAGTGCTTATTGTCTCTCCATGGGGAAAGATCACACTCGGTGGGCAAGACGCCGTTCCTTCACACTCACGCATTTCTTGGCTTGCCATGCTGTTTGCGGCCGGTATGGGCATCGGCTTAATGTTTTGGGGTGTAGCTGAACCTGTGGCTTATTTTACAGGCTGGTACGAAACGCCACTTGGGGTAGAAGCAAATAGCCCTGAAGCAGCCAAAGCAGCGATGGGCGCAACCATGTTTCATTGGGGCCTCCACCCATGGGCAATATACGCAGTGGTCGCATTATCTTTAGCCTTTTTCTCTTATAACAAAGGCTTACCCTTATCTATCCGCTCTATTTTTTATCCGTTACTTGGTGATAGAGCATGGGGATGGCCAGGCCATATTATCGATATCTTAGCGGTTTTGGCGACCTTATTTGGTCTGGCTACCTCTCTAGGATTGGGCGCGCAACAAGCATCAGCAGGATTTAATCATGTATTTGGTACCCAGGGCGGCATTGGCCTTCAGATTGGCGTTATCGCGGGTGTAACACTGCTTGCTATCATTTCTGTCGTGCGTGGTATCGACGGTGGTGTTAAAGTCCTGAGTAACCTCAACATGGGCTTGGCATTTTTACTTTTAATATTCGTCGCGCTAGTAGGTTTTGCTGCAGCGGTTGGCAACCTCCCCAATACCTTGATGGGTTATGTAGAAAATATCATTCCACTGAGTAACCCACATGGGCGCGAGGATGAGACTTGGATGCATGCTTGGACCGTTTTCTATTGGGCTTGGTGGATTTCTTGGTCACCGTTTGTCGGTATGTTTATCGCTCGTGTGTCTAAGGGACGTACGATTCGTGAATTCCTTATCGCAGTGCTATTGATTCCCACTGTGGTTACGGCTTTATGGATGTCCATTTACGGTGGTATTGCCATTGATCAAATCATAAATGGCGTTGGAACACTTGGCGAGAAAGGCTTAACAGACGTACCTTTAGCAATGTTCCGAATGTTTGATGCCCTGCCAATGACAAACATCTTGTCATTTATCGCCATTGTTTTGGTACTCGTGTTCTTTATCACCTCATCGGACTCAGGTTCGTTGGTGATCGATTCCATTACCGCGGGCGGTAAAGTGGATGCGCCCGTGCCACAACGTATCTTTTGGGCCACGATTGAAGGTGCTATCGCCGCGGCACTACTGTGGATAGGTGGTAAAGAAGCAATTGAAGCGCTGCAGGCTGGCGCTGTGTCTACTGGTTTGCCTTTTACTATCGTACTGATACTTATGTGTATTAGCCTTGTATTAGGGCTTCGCACCGAGCCTAGAACATAGCCCTTTGTTTAATTGCAAAAAGCGCCGCACTCTGCGGCGTTTTTTCTAGCTAAATCCACAATTGTTGGATTGGCGTATCACTTCGATAATGATATGCCAGTTGTGCCTGTAAAAGCTCAGCCGTTGCTAAGGCATCGGTCATCGCATTATGAGCACCATAACTCGGTAGGTTATAGCGCGTTCTGCAATCCCCTAAACGCAGCGACCCCAACTTTTGCCTCAATAGCTTTCCAAACAATCCGCGGCGCACGGTCAATGCGCGACGTTCCAGTTCCATGGTATCGACAACTGCAAACTCAACCCCTTCACCAATTCGATTTAATAAAGCATTTGCTAAAAAGGGACGTTCGATTTCCTGATAATGAACAACAACCACTTTACCTTTAATTGCCTGGAATAGCTCAGGAATGAGCGCGCTCAAATCTGGTGCGCCTTCGATTTCAGAATGAGTGATACCATGGATCACGATAGATTCTGATGCCAATCTTTGTGTTGGATTTAATAGCCAGTGACGTGAGTTATTACAAAAGATACGTCTCCAATTAAATGGCACCAATCCAATGCTCACGATGTCATCCTTAAGACTATCTAACCCTGTTGTCTCAAAGTCCATAGCAACGAATTGAACCTCACTTACCGCCGTGTTTGGTGTTGTATTGTTGGCACAATAGAAATCTCTAAGAACTGGACTAATCGCAGTCTTGGCTAATTCATGATAGCGCGATTGCCAATCTAGATTTTGAGGCTTCGAGAACACTAGTTGATTCCAGTATTAGTTTGATATTTGAATTTCAAAAAGCTTTGCGCCTTTTCCAATATCGCAAACGCCTCTTTTAGGTTGCGCTGTTCAAAAGGTGATAGTAGGTTTGGGTCTAGGCTGTTGTCGGGTTGTTCACCCTGCTCTATTTGCCAGGCTTGATGGCGTATTCGAGTCATCGCTATGTATTCAAGTGCGTCTCGTAAATCTTGCGCTTTGCCCGGCGGGAGCAAATTGGCATCTATGATGTCTTCTAAACGTTCAAATGAGTTCTGTTTGCGAGATCCAACTGCCAACGCATGCACACGAATGACATCACTTAATGGCGCGGTTCCTCTGCGCTTTAAATTCATAGACCGTTTGTGTTCACCATCGTGCTCTAAAACAAAACCTTTAAAGAACCCAAGTGGTGGCGTTCGATTACGAGCATTTGTTGCCAAGTTGGCAAGGAAACGCTTGTTCGCACGTCCTTGGGTAGCGATAAACGCTTTCAATTCATCCGCCCATTTTACTTTACCCCAAACGCCATCTAAGTCGAAAAATATAGAGCTATGCAGCAATGCTTGGGGTTTTGGCTCGGCTATCCACGACGCAAATGTTTCCTTCCACTCGCTGCGCGTTAACCGCCATTTTTTAAATGACGCCATAATCTCACCTTCACAATATGCATAACCGCATTGTGCAAGGCCATCACACACAAAATCGGCCAGCTGCTGAAAATATTCACCGTGCTGGGCGTCATCATAACTGTCATCTAATATAAGGGCGTTGTCCTGATCGGTGACAATCAGTTGCTCATCGCGCGCCATTGACCCTAACGCAATAAAACAGTACGGAACGGGCGGCGGACCAAGTTGTTCTTGTGCCAACGCTAAAAGCTTTTGTTTAAAGGTTCTGCCTATGACTGCCATTGCAGTGCCGACCATATGAGAATTCGCATCTTCATTGACCATACGTACAAAAACATTGGGCAATTGATTAGCATAGTGAGTGAGGTCTTCTACACTTTGTTGAGCTAAAATGCCACGAACTAATAACAAACTGCTTTGAGACTCGTAGCGCAAAATGTCGGACAGAGTAATAACACCAATAGGCTTGCGTTTGTGGATAATTGGTAAATGATGTTGGCCTTCGCGCAACATGGCTAAGACAGCCTCAAAGACATAGCTGTTAGCGTCAAGTAAGATCGGTTCTGTCGTCATCACTTCGCCCGCAGTGATGCTCAATGTTCTCCCCTGTGCAACGACCTTAGAACGGATATCACGGTCTGTTATGATTCCGACGACTTGGCCATCATCTTCGTCTGGATCGTTACTGATTGGTTTATCCGGATCGGTAACCAAGACGCTCGACGTGTGTTCCTCAGTCATTAACGTTGCAACTGCTTGTATTGAGGCGTTCACCGTCACGGTGACGACATCACGATGTAACAGTGATTTGACTTTCGCTGTCGTCAAATCGTTGCTGTCAGCATGCTCTGCAACAGCTTGATGTAGCCTAACATTTCCTTCTGCTTCAAAGTAGTCTGCAAACGCTTCATGCTTATCACAGTACTCACTAAAGAGGTCGGCATCGATGCAATAAACTAAGGTATCCTCAATTGCGGTAACAGGAAAGCGAACCTTACGGTTCATTAATAAGCCCATTTGTCCAAATATGCCGCCACTATCCATACGATTATAAAGTTCACCGCTACGCCGATAGGACTCAACCGCTCCAGAGCGGATGACATACAAGTCGTCGATGTCTTCACCGTAATGTAAAATTTCAGTGCCACCACGGTAGTAAGCAACTTCGACCTGCGTAGCAAGATTGACTAGTGCGTCTTGTGGTAATTCATCAAAGGGAGAATGCCCGCTCAGGAATTGCACTATCTCCAACTGTTCAACTTGCATGAAGTTGTCCCTAAACTAGTGCTAATAGATTGAAGCTTAATATAAAAGTAAGTAAAAAAAAATGTCCGCTCACATTAGCGGACATCTTGATTAGTTTACTTCGGACAATTCCGACGCCAGTTTTTTACTTTCATCAGCTCTGGGGGCAGTGAAACGTGCTAGGCCGAGATACACAACTGGTGTTAAGAATAAGGTGAACAATACGGCCAACGCCAACCCACCGAATACAACCCAACCAATAGCATTACGAGCTTCTGCACCCGCTCCGGTTGATAGAATTAAAGGTAAGGCGCCTAACAGAGTTGATACCAAGGTCATAGCAATAGGTCGAAGGCGAACAAGTGCGGCTTGCTCTACAGCTTCTCTTACTGCATGGCCTCGGTCACGGAGTTGATCGGCAAACTCCACCAGTAATATCGCATTTTTGGCTATCAAGCCTATCAGCATCACCAAACCAATCTGCGAAAAGATATTGAGTGATGTACCCGTTAAATAAAGCGCTAGAATTGCACTGGTTATACCGAAAGGTACTGTAATCATCACCACGATGGCGCTATTGACGCTTTCGAACTGCGCCGCCAACACTAACAAAACAATGATGAACGCCAACACATAAGTGAGTAATACTTCATTTGCGGTTTCTTCAAAGGTCAGGGCTTCGCCCTTAAATGCCAAAGTTACGCTAGCTGGTAAGTTGTCCTGCGCCAAATCACGTAGTTGGCTTACTAAATCGGCCATGCTCATGTTCGGTGGAAGTTCCATATCCACTTCGATGGCTCTGCGCTGAGCGTGACGTTCCAATTCAGCCGCAACTCCCTCTTCACTGATGGTCGCCACAGAGCTTAGTGGCACCAACATACCATTTGCACCACCCACGTATAGATTAGCTAGATCTGTTGGTGAGTTAATGACGCGATTTTGTGCCTGTAACATAATAGGAATGGACTGATCGCCTACGTTCAAATCAGCGATATCGTCACCATTGATAGCCGAACGCAACGTGATTGCTATATCACTGAGCGAAACACCCAGCTCTTTTGCGCGTCTGCGGTCTATGTTGACTCGCAATTGTGGTTGTGACGGTTGGTAGGAAATACGCACGGGGGCGACTTCAGGAATTGTAGCTTCCACGACTTTAGCAAAATCCTGAGCAGCGGCAAAAATCGCTTTGTAGTCTTGGCCTAACAAAGCGAGCTCAACACCGCCGCCTTGTCCACGCAGGTTTAAACTATTTGAGCCAAACGCACGTGCCGGTGCGCCAGGAATGTCTCCAAGCGGCCCACGAATTTTATTAATGATTTCTTGCTGTGAAAAATGCCTTTCGTGCCAATGCTTGAGCGGCACCGTGATAAATACAATATTCGGGTCCCATTGCCCCACCACAGTGTAAATAGATTCTATTTCGCCGCTTTGTACATAGGGTAGCAAGATATCTTCCATTTTTTGTGCTTGCCTATCCATGAAATTAAGGCCAACCCCATCTGGCCCACGGGCAAAGATACGAATTTTTCCGCGGTCCTCGCTAGGCAATAACTCATTCTCTAGTTGCGTGTATAAAGCACCTGAGGCGAGCGCCACTAACACGCATGCTGCAAACACCATCCAAGCATGGTCAAGCACCTTGGTGATACACCATTTATATACGTTGGCTAACGTGTGCCCTAACCCCGAAAAAATATGACTGCCCCCGGATTTGAGCTTCAGTTTGGAGGTTAGTGCAGGCACCAGCGATAGCGCCACAAAACTGGATATAATCACCGCCCCTGCGAGTACCCCACCAAACTCTCGGAATAATCGCCCTGCGGTTGACGGTAAGAATGCTATAGGCACAAACACAGCCGCTAGCACTGCGGTTGTTGCGACCACAGCGAAAAACACTTCACGCGTGCCGATAACTGCAGCAGCACGTCTTCCCAAACCGAAGCTGCGTTGACGTTGGATGTTTTCACTGACCACGATGGCATCATCGACAATCAAACCGGTGGCCAACACTAAGGCCAAAAGGGTCAGAATATTAATGGAAAAGCCCAAGGCCCAAATCAACGCTAAGGAACCAATAAGCGCTACGGGTATTGCAAATGCAGGCACTAAGGTTGCGCGCCATGAACCAATGAATACCCACAGGGTGATGACTACTAGCACAATGGTTAACGCTAAAGAATTCAGTACCTCATCCACTGAGCTGCGAATAAACTGGGCGTCGTCTGATGTCAGGGTAAATTCCATTTCCGGGAAGCGTTCGCGCAAGCGCTCCATCAACATCAAAACCTCATCTGAGATTTCAATGGTGTTTGACTGCGCCTGACGAATGACTTCCATCCCAATAACTGGCTTGCCATCGAGTCGCACCATAGAACGAGGGTCAGCTGGACCAAAATACACTGATGCAATATCAGCAACGTACGTATCACCTCTGACGATAATATCGCCGACTTGCTCAGCGTTGATAGATGTTGCGTCGGCTCTGACTATCAATTGCTGATCATTTGATTTCAAACTACCCGCAGGCACGTCAAAAGGCGCCTGTCGCAACGCATCCGCTACGTCAGGTACAGTGAGGTTAAAACTACTCAGTTTGAGTGGGTCAATGCGCACTCTTAACACACGCTCACGATCGCCATTGAGGCGCACATCAGCCACACCAGGTATGGTCAAAAATTGTGGCGCTAAATCAACTTCAACCCTCTCAGTGAGTGCTTCGAGTGATAACGTTTCGCTACTGACCGTCATCGATACCACCGCTTCAGCATCGTTGTCAGCTTTTATAATAGAGACCCGTTCAACTTCTTCAGGTAACTCGCGTTGCACCCGAGATACCGACTCTCGGGTCTCATTGGCTGCGTCGTCGAGATTCACACCTGGTCGGAACTCGACCACGATACGGCTACTGCCTTCTTCGCTTTGTGCCCGAATAGATTTAACGCCGCTGACTCGTGCAACCGCACCTTCGAGTTTGCTTGTCACCTCAGTATCTACAGTTTCGGGGGATCCTCCGGGGAAAGACGCTGATACGGTAATTCGTGGACGATCAACATCCGGTAATTCACGCACTTCAACGCCTGCAATAGCTGCAATACCCGCGATGATGATCAGCAAGTTGAGCACAACAATAAGTACAGGTCGACGAATGGCCATCGATGGCAAATCGTGCATTTGTTGTGATGATTGTTCACTCATTGTTAGTACTCCTGAGCAATCTGGATTTGCTCAAAGGCAACTTCTTGATTAGGTCTTAGCCTTTGTATTCCCTCAACAATAAGTAATTCTCCTGGCGCTAAGTCGCCACTGACGAGTAATCGCCCAGATAAACGCTGTGCGATGTTTACGTCAACGCGTGTTGCGACGTTGTCGACGCTCTTCCAAACGTAAGGGCCTGTGGCTCCCCACAACATCGCCGCCTCTGGCACGACAGCATATTGCGCGCCTTTCATTTCCAAATAAACACGAAAACTCATTCCGGGAAGGACAGTATTATCCTGATTATCTATTTTTGCTTTTACACGGATGGTGCGATTTTGAGGGTCTATTCTTGAGTCGATCTGGGCGATGCTTGCTCTTACTTTGTCAGCGCCCTGCCAAGGCTCGACGCTCACTTGTGTACCACCGCGCAGCATAGCAAGAGCTGCCTCTGGAGCGTTAAAATTAACGTATAGCGCACGAGTGTCATCAATACTGGCTATTGCGGTTTGTTCTGTGATTCGGTCGCCCACTTCAACATCGGTGAGTCCCATTACACCACTAAAAGGGGCTCTAACTGTTCTATCTTCAAGTTCCGCTTGGGCCTTGACCACCAATACTTTGGCTAGGTCTCTGGCTGTCAGGGCATCGTCTAATTCACTTTTTGGAATAGCGCCTTTGTCATAACTATTTTTTAAACGGGCTAAGGTTCGCTCGGCATCAGCTAAACGAATTTGTGCTTCATCGAGTGCCGCTTTTTGTTGGCGAGCGTCTAATTCAACCAAAGAGTCACCTTCTTTGACCTCTTGCCCAGGGGTAAAGTGCACAGCGGTGACTCTATCCCCTACCGCAGGATAGAGCATCACAGAGCGAACAGCTTGCGCGCTGCCAACAGCCTGCACCTGTTGCTGACTACTTTCTGTTACCACCTGCTGAACAACCACACTCGTTGCCTTGGCTGACGCAATGGGAGTACTGACGAGGAATGTTAAAGATAAAAGTACGAATAAACGCAATGTACACCACCCTGTAGAGATAATTCGTAAAAAGTTTTGTAAATCAATTGTGACTATACGTAGTGTAACAGGCCTGTGATCAGCTTGGATTTATACGCACGTTCAAATCACATGACTGTGCGATAGATTGCAGAGAGTGAATTAAGAGTGGTTTGTTTGTTGCAACAATAATCAAGTTTGTGGTTTGTCTAGCACCCCTTTGTTGTGCAGTTGGCGCTCTAGACGGGTGAGTTTTGAAAAGGTGATTAGCCCAAAGGTCATGCCTAGCGTGCCGAATGTCATCCCCATGATTGCAATGGCTTCCATATAACCTCCAAAAAGTAGTTACTATGTATTTCAGTGTCTAAAGGTAGTTTGCAATATACATAAGCGCCAAATATGACCCTTGTATGCACCTATTCTTGCTTTGTCAGTGTTACGCCATCCACCGTCATTACCCATTTCCCATCGATTAATTGGGGGGTCTGGCTAACAACAAAACGAGTATCAAAAAAGCCAATACCAACGATGAAGTCATCTCCTTCAAAGGCTTTTAAGGGCGCATTGATTGTCGTTCTACCGCCATTTTTAATGCGTTCGTAATCCACCGTGCCGTCACTAACAATCAATAGACGCATCTCAGGACTGGTCCAAAAGCCAACATAAGCCTTTTTATCTTCAGGTAAAGGTTTTGAGCAACCGCTTAACAACAGTATTAAGAATATGACTACACTCGCTCTTATCATCGCGACTCTCCTTGTTTGTTGAGTACTTCTGCAAATACCAAATCTCGTATCTCCTTATAAGCACCGAATACTTTGTCATTTGATACGTCATTACACATCAAGCTAAACGATAACTTAAGTTCTGGATAACGAGCAAAGTAGGTAGATGTACCCAGCCAACCTCCGGAGTGAGCATATTCAGTAACCCCTTGGTATTGTTTTACAAATTGACCATTGGCATAGCTGACTTCGGCGGCCGGTTTTAAAGATTCATTAGCGGTATTCATCATTGCGATAAGGGCTATTGGGTCTTGGCCAAGTTGTGGTTCATTGAAGTGTTTATTCCACAGCAGCATGTCATCCAAATTTGTATGTAAACCGCCATCGCCTACCCAAAACAAGTTAGTCATGTCTGTAACATACTCGCCATTGTCATTTTTTTTGTACCCTGAGGCACGATTTTTAACAATCTCGACGGGGTTATCACTGAAGAATGTGTGTGACATGCCCAGCGGTTTGAACATAAATTCGTCGCTAAATTGGCGAAGCGATTTCCCTGATACTTCTTCTACCACCATAGCTAACAAAAAATAGGCAAGGTTTGAGTAGCTAAACTCCGTGTTTGGCTCCAAAGCGAGCGGTACCGTTTTAACCACTTCATAAAATTCGTCAATCGTTAAGTAATCTTCATTGCCGAGGCGGAAATGCCCGCCTGCTGCAGACTTTAACTCAATAGCTTGCTCGCTTTTCTCACCCTCAAATGACGGCGCGATAAGGTCGTAATCTCCCATGCCCGCAACATGGTCTAGCATTTGGCGCACCGTTACTTTTGCTTGGTATTTCGGTAAATCTGGGATATAGGTATGAATATCTTTGTCTAAGTCAATATGACCTTGCTGGGCAAGGATCAACACCGCCATTGCTGTGAACTGTTTAGAAACCGACGCCATACGATGTACTTGATTGCCATCGAGTGGCACACCTAACTCTAAATTAGCTAATCCATATCCTGCTTTATGAATAAATTCATTGTTATGTATTATCCCTAAATTACAGCCGGGTGCTGAGGGGGTGATAGCACTATTCATTAATGTGTCAATCTGCTCACTCATAGGAATAGAGCTGGCACTAACATGCAACGCCATTAGCATGCTAACAATACTCAGTGTCGTTTTCATAATTTCCCTATTTCTAACTAGCTAGTTTCTTTAACCTTGAGTTCAAGGGTATGCGGTAGGTATAAAAAAAGGAAGCAATTAATGCTTCCTCTTTCATCGTATTGTGGATGATAACTTATTTGTTAGCAGCGCGTTGTTGCTCTTTAAGCTGCTGCTTGAGTTCTTTTCGCTTATGAAGCATCTCTTGCGCTTCATGACCGATATGGCCTTCACCGCGCTCTTTCGCCAACTCGATTTGCTTTTGACGTTCAGCAAAACGTGCGCGCTGCTCATCAGTCACATTTTCGTGACAATGATGACAAGAAACGCCCTGCATGTACTCAGGCTTTTGCTTATCATCTTCAGTAATTGGCATACGACATGCGTGGCATTGGTCGTATTGGCCTTTGTTAAGGTCGTGGTCAACTGCAACTCGGTTATCAAAAACAAAGCATTCACCTTCCCACATGGTTTCTTCTTTTGGCACTTCTTCTAAGTACTTCAAGATACCGCCTTCAAGGTGATACACCTCTTCGAAGCCTTGCTCTTTCATATAAGCAGTCGACTTTTCACAACGAATACCGCCAGTGCAGAACATAGCTACTTTCTTGTGCTTTTTAGGGTCTAAGTTTTGCTCAGCCCAATTTGGGAATTCACGGAAGGTTTTAGTCTTCGGGTCAACCGCGTTCTTGAACGTGCCGATTTCAATCTCATAATCGTTACGAGTATCAACCAATACAACGTCTGGATCGCTAATTAGCGCATTCCAATCTTTTGGCTTCACATACGTACCAACGACTTCACGAGGATCGATGCCCTCAACGCCCATGGTCACAATTTCTTTTTTCAGTTTTACCTTAGTGCGGTAGAACGGACACTCTTCATCGAATGACTCTTTTGTGACGATGTTATCAAGGTTAGGCTGTTTATCTAGCCATGCTAATACCGCATCAATACCTTCACGCTTACCAGCGACTGTACCATTAATACCCTCACTCGCTAGCAATAGCGTACCGCGTACGTCATGCTCAAGCATAACATCAAGAAGAGGTTGGCGAATTTGTTCAAAATTTGGGAGCGCGACAAACTTGTACAGCGCACACACGACGTATTGTTGTGACATTGAAGTACCTTTTAAGTGCTTTTAACTAAACCGAATCGCAAATCCGGCGCATTAGGGACGCGTATTTTACTGAATATGGTGAAAAACGCAAAATTTGCTGCCAGCCTAAGGTAGCAATACGTTATAATACCCCTGTAATAACTGTAATTTTTTATTGGAGAGTGAATTTGCAATTTAGTGATTTGGGTATCGATACTCGTTTGTGCGCACAAATGACACACCAAGGTATTACCACACCCACCGATATCCAAGCCCAAGCGATTCCCCTAGCATTGGCTGGACATGACTTATTTGCGCAATCTAAAACTGGCTCAGGTAAGACCTTGGCGTTTTTGTTGCCTGCCGTCCAGCGAGTGATCAAACAAAAGGCGCTTTCAAAGCGCGATCCGCGTGTTTTGATTGTTACACCAACACGAGAGCTGGCAACACAAGTTCATGCTCAATTACGCCTGCTGATTGCCGGAACAGCACTGAGCGCAGTCAAAATTCTTGGCGGAGAAAATTATAATGACCAGGTCAAAGCATTACGTAAAGACCCTCATTTTGTTGTTGGTACGCCTGGTCGTATAGCAGACCATTTAGAAGATCGCTCTTTGCATTTAAGTGGTCTAGAGATGCTTATTTTCGATGAAGCAGACCGAATACTCGATTTGGGTTTCAGTGAACAAGTTGAGTTGATCAATAAAAGCGCCGACCACAGATTGCGCCAAAGTCTGCTGTTTTCAGCCACTCTTGAGCACGCTCAAGTAGGTGCACTATCGCGTAATTTATTAAAAAACCCAAAAGGCGTGAGCATAAGCGCTGCGACAGATGAGCACAGTGATATTAGTCAGCGCCTCTATTTAGCTGATCATCTCGATCACAAAGAAGCGCTATTAGACCATTTGCTAAGCAATGAAGAAGGCTTAGGTCAATGCATTATCTTCACCGCGACGCGAGAAGATACGCAACGTCTGTGCGACAAAGTCACTGCACATGGCCTTAAAGCGGTTGCCTTAGAAGGCACCATGGCGCAAAACAAGCGCTTAGAAATCATGGACAGCTTTAGTCGTGGTTTGTATCAAGTACTTATTACCACCGACGTTGCATCTCGTGGACTTGACTTGCTTAACGTTACTCACGTTATTAACTTCGATTTGCCAAAGAATGCAGAAGAATATATCCACCGTATCGGCCGCACCGGTCGCGCTGGCTTTAAAGGTTTTGCTATCTCCCTTGTCGGTCCGAAAGATTGGCAGAGTTATTTGGCAATTAACCAGTTTATGCGCCGCCCTCTTCCATTTAGCGAAATTGACGGTTTGGTAGGTAAATTCAAGGGCTTTACTCAACCTAAACCCAAGAAACCTGCCACAGACAAAGCAAAGTCTGGGGAACCTAAACGTATTAAAAGCAATCAACAAGCTAAACACAAACGTCGCGGTAAAATGACTAAAAAGCCT
This sequence comes from Pseudoalteromonas sp. GB56, assembly GCF_054923835.1. Taxonomy (NCBI): domain Bacteria; kingdom Pseudomonadati; phylum Pseudomonadota; class Gammaproteobacteria; order Alteromonadales; family Pseudoalteromonadaceae; genus Pseudoalteromonas; species Pseudoalteromonas sp. GB56. The sequence continues at coordinate 2,138,765 of NZ_JBPCHK010000001.1, forward strand.
ATAGCTGCACCGTTTGACCCGAATGTCATGGGCACGTTAAAACGTAAGCCAAAACCAATGTCGGATGAGGAAGAATAATGAGCAGTTTAGGACAATGGCAAACATTGTTTGTTGATGAAGTCGCTGGCGAAGGTGTTTACTTGCGCAGTACCGATTTGGGTGAAGTTTTCTTACCTGCCGAACAAGCACCGGATGAAATCGAAGAAGGCGACAGTTTAAGTGTATTTGTTTATTTAGATAGCATGGGCCACCCTACCGCTACGCGCACAAAACCGCGCGCTCAAGTAGGTGATTTTGCTTTGCTTCAAGTTAAACAAGTCAACAAAGTTGGCGCATTTTTAGATTGGGGTTTAGAGAAAGACTTGCTAGTGCCCTTCAATGAGCAAAAACCACGAATGCAGCCAGAACGCAGCTACCTTGTGAAGCTGTACTTGGATAACGCGTCAAAACGAATCTGTGCATCGAGCAATTTAAACAAATTTGTTGGGCGAGCTAAGCCAGAATATAAATCTGGTGATGTCGTTGAAGTTATTGTTGCTGGTAAGACCGATCTTGGCTTCAAAGTGATAGTCGATGAGCTACATTGGGGTTTGATTTTCCACAATCGAGTTCATCGCAACCTATTTGTCGGCCAACGATTGAGTGCTTTTGTACAAAATTGCCGTGAAGATGGCAAAGTTGATATCGTGCTAGAAGCCCCTGGCATGGCTAAAATTGATCCATTAAAGCAACAAATTCTCGACGAATTGAATGCACGAGGCGGTATTGTACCCTTAGGTGATAAGTCTGCTCCAGATGCTATAAAGCGAATGTTTTCAACCTCTAAAGCAAACTACAAAAAGGCCATCGGGGGGTTGTTTAAAGATGGGGTCATTGATATCGAAGCCACACAAATAAAATTAAAAACGCGACCTTAGTGTCGCGTTTTTTTAATTAATAAGACTGATATCTTAAATCTTTGTACGGTAGCGCACAGCGTAAATATCGCTTGGAATAGTCAAGTAACTCAGCTTTGCTTTCGATAGTAAGCGGGGCAAGTCTGAAAATTGTAGACTCACACTCTGGGCGTTTAACATCATGCTCCTGCATACACGCACTCACCGAGCGCCCTGACCCAAGTAACATTTCTTCGTTTTGTGCACAAATCGCATAGATTTGCTTAATGTTTGCATCTTTCAAATCAAACAAATCGACACTGTCATATTCAACTTCTTCCAACAAAACACCTAGTGCCTTAGCATTGTCTTGAGTCGTTGTGTACCTATGGTAGTAATAACCACTACCAACCAATAGCGCGATAAGAATGATATATTTCACATCAAGCTCCTAAGCTTGCATTAATTTCATTAAGTACGGCAACTGGATCTGCTGCTTGAGTAATTGGACGTCCAATCACAAGGTAATCACTACCGCTTTCAACTGCTTGTTTTGGTGTCATTATACGCTTTTTAATCCCCCGCATCACTGCCCACAGGGCGAATACCAGGAGTAACCAATTTAAAATCGCAACCGAGGGTAGACTTTAATACTTGTGCTTCTTGAGCGGAACACACAACCCCATCAAGACCCGCTAGTTTTGTTAAGTTTGCAAGATATAACACTTGTTCTTGAGGTGTTTTATCAATACCGAGTTGACGAAGTTGTTGCTCATCCATACTTGTTAGTACAGTCACGGCAATTAAAAGAGGCGCTTTATCACCATAAGGCGCCAGAATTGCTTTTGCCTTTTGCATCATTTCGACACCGCCACTTGCATGAACGTTAACCATCCAGACACCGAGAATCAGCGGCGGCTTTAACCGCTTTTGCTACTGTATTTGGGATGTCGTGAAATTTAAGATCAAGGAATACATCAAAACCTAGATCTACTAATTCTTTTACAAATTCAGGACCAAAGTAAGTAAACATCTCTTTACCTACTTTTAAACGGCACGCGTCTGGTGAAAGTTGCTTTACAAAATTCAAAGCGGTCGCTTTGTCATCGTAATCTAATGCGATAAGTACTTTTTTTGAATCAACAGCGTTCATGTTATTCCTGTTTAAAAACCATCAAGCCCACGGCTCGGTTGCATAGACTCCCAATGGCGGCATGAAGGACATAACCAATAGTGACTGTGGCTTTGGAAACCACAATGCTGACATTGATATTCGGCCTTGGTGTCTATGTAAGATTGAATAAGTTTATCGATGGGGTTTAATGCTTCATCTAATTGTTCATTTTGCCCAGCAAGTAATTGTAACAAAAAACGAAAGCCGCGAATATTAGGTTGTTTCTTTAAACTCTTAGTAATGAAGTCGACGGCTTCTTTACGCTTTCCGTCTTGTACCAAGTACTGACTATAGTGAATTTTAATGCCTATCCCGCCACTTTCAACAAGCTCAGACAGCACGTGCTCGAATTGATGCTCTAAATGCAGATGACGATAACTGACAGATAATTGCTCTAATACCAGCGGTGAGCAGGACGTGAATTGTAAAATTAAATCGCGCCAGTAATGGATTGCTTGAACATAGTCTTCACGCTTAAACGCGAGCTGACCCAGCTCGTAAAGAGGCCGGATACTTGGCTCACCTACACCGAGTGCTTGTGGCATCAACTCGGGCTTATTTTCTGATAGTGCAGCTTCGCAATAGAAATTTGCAATAGCGATTTTTTGTTGACGATTAATGAATAAGTGAGAATACCGATGATGAAGCGCGATGCCCTTTTGCCATTCCCTAGTTTGGGAATACAGAGCAATAAGTGGCTCAAGCGCTTGTTTACGCTTTTGCTTGATGAGAATCAGCAAATGCTCTTCTGCACTGTCTAGCATACCCGCAAGAATGTAATCTTGAGCAAGCTCTAAACGGGAGTCGGTAAGTTGGTCTTCATTGAGGTTGGGGTGTTCAAGGAGCAGTTCATGGATTTTAATGGCTCTATCTAGCTCACCACGCCTGCGGAACAAGGTAGCCAAAGTCAGATAATGTTCAACAGAATCTGCTGAAACTTCAAGCAATTGGATGAGGTGCTCGAGGCCTTGGTCATCTTCTCTATCAAGTAAAAACTTTAGCCCTTTACTGTACTCGGCAGTAATTTTTCTACTGTGTATATGTGCTTGATTCTTGGCACTGTTTTTACCCATGATCCAGCCGTATCCAGCTGCTACAGGCAAGAGTAAAAACAACAATTCCAGCATAGCTAGTATTCTTTAGCTGGTGTTAAAGCTTTGTTTTGTTCGCGTTCTTGAGCTGTTCGAGACAATTGCTCATTACGCTTTTGTAAGCGGTAGTTCTGCCATTTCAATGTCGAAAAAAGGCGAACACTTACAAAACAACCAAACAAAAGACCAATAACAAAACAGACGCTCATCAGCGCAGCAAGCGGGATGTTCGCACTCGCAATGAGGTAATTTACTTGGACAAACTGTGGATTTTGCGAACCCAATACGAAGGCTATAAAAACACACAGTACAAATAGAATGATTTTTATGACCTTCACTCAGCGGTTACTCCATCCGTGATCAATTAGATAGTGGCGTTGACGCGGTCGCGTAATTCCTTGCCAGGCTTAAAGTGAGGTACGTATTTTCCATCTAGCTCGACAGTCTCACCAGTTTTCGGGTTGCGACCTGTTCGTGGAGCTCTGAAATGGAGTGAGAAACTACCGAAGCCACGAATTTCGATGCGTTCTGCTTCTGACAATGAACCGGCCATTTGTTCTAGAATTTCTTTAACGGCATTCTCAACATCACGCGCTTGGATATGAGAGTGTTTTTCAGCAAGTTGTTCTATTAATTCTGACTTGGTCATAATGTTTCCTTTAGGGCTTACAAAGGAAGGGCTTTCGCCCTTCCTAAGACTAGACTAACTCTTAGTCTTTCTGTGCATTTTTGAATGCAGCAGCCATAGCATTTTCAAACTGAGGCTCATCTGCCTTAAGTTTTTCTAATGCTTCTTTTTCTTCAGCTTCGTAAATCGCTTTAACAGATAAGCTGATAGCGCGGTTCTTACAATCTACGCCTACAAACTTAGCTTCGATTTCTTGACCTTCAGAAACAGCAGCAGTTGCATCTTCAACACGTTCTTGTGCGATATCAGCTACACGGATGTAACCTTCAACGCCTTCAGCAAGTTCTACAGTTGCGCCTTTCGCGTCAACAGCAGTTACTGTACCTTTAACAATAGCACCTTTTTTGTTTGCGTCTAGGTAGTTATTGAAAGGATCAGCTTCGATTTGCTTAACGCCTAGAGAGATACGCTCACGCTCTGGGTCAACCTGAAGTACGATTGCAGTGATTTCGTCGCCTTTCTTGTACTCACGTACAGCTTCTTCGCCTGGAGTGTTCCAAGAGATATCAGAAAGGTGTACAAGACCGTCGATGCCACCGTCAAGACCGATGAAGATACCGAAGTCAGTGATTGACTTGATCTTACCAGTAACTTGGTCGCCTTTGTTTTGAAGACGAGCAAATTCTTGCCACGGGTTAGCTTTACACTGCTTAAGACCTAGAGAAATACGACGACGCTCTTCGTCGATTTCTAGAACCATTACTTCAACGTTGTCACCTAGTGAAACAACTTTTGATGGGTGGATGTTTTTGTTAGTCCAATCCATCTCTGAAACGTGTACTAGACCTTCTACGCCTTCTTCGATTTCAACGAAACAGCCGTAGTCAGTTAGGTTAGTTACACGACCAGATAGCTTAGCGCCTTCTGGGTAACGGTTAGCAATTTCTTGCCATGGATCTTCGCCAAGTTGCTTAAGACCTAGAGATACACGAGTCTTATCTTTGTCGAACTTAAGAACTTTAACGTTGATTTCGTCGCCAACATTCACGATTTCTGAAGGGTGCTTAACACGCTTCCACGCCATGTCAGTGATGTGTAGTAGACCGTCAACACCACCTAGGTCAACGAACGCACCGTAGTCTGTAAGGTTCTTAACGATACCTTTAACTTCTTGACCTTCAACAAGGTTCTGAAGAAGTTCTTCACGCTCTTGTGAGTTTTCAGATTCGATAACTGCACGGCGAGAAACAACAACGTTGTTACGCTTCTGGTCAAGCTTGATTACTTTGAACTCAAGCTCTTTACCTTCAAGGTGAGTCGTGTCACGTACTGGACGAACGTCAACAAGTGAACCAGGAAGGAAGGCACGGATAGAATCAACTTCAACAGTGAAACCACCTTTAACCTTACCATTGATAACACCAGTAACAGTTTCGTTTTCTTCACACGCTTTCTCAAGGCGGATCCACGCTTCGTGGCGTTTCGCTTTTTCACGAGAAAGGATAGTTTCACCGAAACCGTCTTCAATTGCATCTAGTGCAACATCTACTTCGTCACCAACAGCAACTTCTAGTTCACCAGCAGTATTTTTGAACTGCTCTGCAGGGATAGCACTTTCTGACTTAAGGCCAGCGTCTACAAGAACGATGTTGTTCTCGATTGAGATTACAGTACCTTTAACGATTGAGCCCTGTTGAGCTTCAAAACCCTGTAGGCTTTCTTCAAATAACTGCGCAAAATTTTCTGACATACTTAATACGTCTCTATAAGTTAAATTCACCACATCGCGTCACTGCTCTGCGGGGTTATTAAAAAAGCACGTGCGTCCTGCTCATGCGTAAAAAATAGTTTATCTAATACTCACTTTAGCTAGCTTACCAGCCAGCACAGCGTCTTCGAGTATTGTTTGTACTTTGACAAACACTTGCTGAGCGTCGAGCTCAGTGGTATCAAGCGTTATGGCATCCTCTGCAGGAACCAGTGGCGCAACTGCACGATTCATGTCGCGCTCGTCACGAGCTTGAATGTCCTCAAGTAGACCACTTAGTGTAACATCCAGGCCCTTAGCCTTCAACTCTTTAAAACGACGTTGTGCGCGCTCTTCTGCGCTCGCCGTTAAGAAAATCTTTACGTTTGCGTCTGGGAATATCACCGTGCCCATGTCACGACCATCGGCAATAAGCCCCGCTTCTGTACGAAATGCACGCTGACGACGAAGCAATGCTTCACGTACACGAGGTAATGCAGCGACTTTCGATGCTGCCGCACCGACTTCTTCGTTACGAATACCATGGGTGACTTCTTCGCCTTCAAGCACTATCTTGCTAGTTTCACTATCTGCATCAAATAAAAACTGCACATCTAAATTCGCTGCAAGAGGAACAAGCGCCTCTTCATTATCGAGCGCAATTTGATGGTGCAACGCTGCAAGCGCTAAAACTCGGTATATCGCTCCGCTGTCGAGCACATCCCAGCCCAGCTTTTGTGCTAATAAACGACACACAGTCCCTTTTCCTGATCCACTTGGACCATCAACGGTGATCACCGGCATTGATGCCTGCATTTAAACCTCCTGCATGCACAGCAAACTTTTCAAAACGGCGCTATTATACGCGAACTTTTTCGTAAATTCCCGTTTACACGCTACATTTTTATGATTGTTTTGTAACAGAGTAAGAAACACGCTTGTATGGCCCAGTGTCCATACAAGCGTTTTTATTAGCTTTGGCTAATACTGGCTAGCGTGTCGAAGTAGGTAGGAAAAGTTTTTGCGGTACAACCTGGATCGTTGATAGTCACTGGCCAACCGCCCACTGCAACCATAGAAAAGCACATGGCGATTCGATGGTCGTTGTAAGTATCAATTGCCACGTCCTTTAGCGATTCGACCGGCGTGATTTCAATGTAATCATGCCCTTCGACGACCTGTGCACCGAGCTTTTTAAGTTCGGTTGCCATCGCATACAAACGATCTGTCTCTTTCACACGCCAATTGTAAATGTTACGAATTGCTGTCTTGCCTTTAGCAAACAAAGCCACTGTCGCTAACGTCATGGCAGCATCAGGAATGGCATTGGCATCAATATCGACCGCATTCAATTCACCCTTGCTCACGATTAGCTTGTCACTGTGCCACTCAATATTAGCACCCACTTGCTCCATGACTTTGGCAAAACCAATATCACCTTGCACGCTGTCAGACCCGACGCCATGAATGGTAATTTCACCGCCATTTATCGCAGCTGCAGCAACAAAATAAGAGGCAGAAGAGGCATCGCCTTCAACCATTATTGTACCCGGTGAAGCATACTGCTGGCCGCCTTTAACAACAAAACTTTCATAGTTATTATTGGTTACCGAGATACCGAATTTAGCCATCACACCGATAGTAATGTCGATATAAGGCTTAGATACCAATTCACCCTTAATGCGAATAGTTGTATCACCGCTGAACAAAGGCGCTGCCATCAAAAGTGCTGTCAAAAACTGACTTGAAATACTGCCATCAATTGACACTTCCCCACCAGCCAAGGACATACCTTTTATTGCCAATGGTGGATAATCGTCATTTTTTAGATAAGAAACATCAGCACCCAATGTTTTTAGTGCATCGACTAAATGACCTATCGGGCGTTCTTCCATTCGAGGTTCACCGGTTAATTCGAATTGCCCTTCTGTGGCAGCAAGCACAGCGGTTAATGGTCGAAATGCCGTTCCAGCATTACCTAGAAACAACGCAGCGTCAGGCGTTTTAAGTTGACCGCCCTGACCGTGAACCATTGCCACCGTCTTGTCGTCATTCAATTCAACCTTTACGCCCATCGCAGCTAATGCGCCAAGCATGTGGCGAATGTCGTCACTGTCTAACAGATTAGTAACTTTCGTTGGGCCGTCACACAATGCAGCAAGAAGTAAAATACGATTTGATAAACTTTTCGAGCCTGGTAGAACGACCTCACCACTGACTTGCTTTATGGGTTGTAAACGCAAAGAGTCCATCAACTATGCTCCTTTGCAAACTGGTCCATAAAGGTCACAAGCGCTTCTATTCCAGCAACTGGCATTGCGTTATAAATACTGGCTCGCATACCACCCACATAGCGATGCCCCTCAAGTGCGAGTAACCCTGCTTGTTTTGACAGCTCAAGGAAACGGTCATTAAGGCTTTCATCATTGAGCCAAAATGGCACGTTCATTAGTGAACGACACTCTTTTTCCACTTTATTTGAGTAAAAATCTGAGCTATCAATGTAGTCGTACAGGATGGCTGCTTTATTCTGGTTGTGGCGCTGCATTGCAGGCACACCACCTTGTTCTTCTAAAAATTTAAAGACTACATCGGCAAGGTACCAAGCAAACGTCGGCGGTGTATTGTACATACTCTCTTGCTTCGCTTCAGTGGCATAGTCAAGAATACCAGGGCGTGGTAAACCTTTACGTTCGAGCAAGGTTTTACGCACGATGACAATACATAAGCCCGATGGACCAATGTTCTTCTGCGCGCCGGCATAAATCACGTCAAATTTATTAACGTCAATCTCTCGCGATAAAATCATCGATGACATATCAGCCACGATTGGCGCCGTTGGGTGACTTGGAACATCAAACAACTCAACGCCATCAATGGTTTCATTCGGGCAATAATGAATGTAACTGGCCTTTTCTGGCAGTGGCCAATCGGAAATAGGTTTTACGCCAAATTTACCGTCTTTGTCATCACGCACATTTAATTCAATAACGTCTGTATATTTTTGCGCTTCTTTTGCAGCACCATCAGACCAAATACCCGTATTCACATAAACAGCAGGAGCATCATCAAGATGCAAGTTTAAAGGCACTGCTGCAAATTGGCCACGACCACCGCCGTGCATAAACAACACCGCATATTCGTCGCTAATATTCATTAACCGGCGTAATCGCGCTTCACAATCTTTAGCCATCGTTAAGAAAGGCTCTGCGCGGTGACTTACTTCCATGACAGACACACCTAGTCCCTGCCAATCCAAAAACTCTTGTTGCGCTTTTTTCATCACTGCCGGTGGTAACATCGCCGGCCCGGCACAAAAGTTATATACGCTCATTAATACATCCTCATTCCACTATGCGTAGGCAAACAATACGCGGCTGCGCGCATTATTTGAATTGAATTAAATTTATATTAGGGATAAAAAAAGCGGCCAAAGCCGCTTTAAATATGATTATTCTGCATCTTGCTCAGGGTCGTCTGCAACAACCTCTGGCGCTTGTTCGCCAATGGCCGTTTCATCCCCTTGCTCTACAGGAAATTCATCTTCATCGATCTCTTCGATACGTTGTAAACCAACTACCTGTTCGCCGTCAACAGTACGAATTAAAATAACACCTTGGGTGTTACGACCAACCATTGAAACTTCATTCACACGCGTACGTACAAGCGTACCACGATTTGAAATGATGATGATTTCGTCGTTGTCATCGACTTGAACAGCACCCACAACGCGACCATTACGTTCACTTACTTTTATTGATACCACACCTTGAGTCGCACGACCTTTAGTTGGGTATTCAGCTAATTCAGTGCGTTTACCGTAACCGTTTTCAGTAACCGTCAGGACTGCGCCATCAGTGTGAGGAATGATGAGCGACACAACAGACACATCGTCTGGCATCTTGATACCACGAACACCTGTCGCTGTGCGGCCCATAGAACGAACGTGTTCTTCACTAAAGCGTACAACCTTACCAGCGTCAGTAAACAGCATCACTTCATTCGAACCGTCGGTGATATCCACACCGATTAAACTATCGCCATCTTTAAGATTGACCGCAATGATACCGCTCGCACGCTGGCGAGAGTAATCAACAAGTGGGGTCTTCTTAACGATACCATGAGCGGTTGCCATGAAAACATATTTGTCTTGCTCGTAATCACGCACTGGCAAAATAGCCGTAATACGTTCGTCAGCCTCGAGTGGCAGTAGGTTCACAATTGGCTTACCACGCGCCGCGCGGCTCGCAAGTGGCAATTGATACACTTTCAACCAGTACAAACGACCTGCTGTTGAGAAACATAAAATCGTATCGTGGGTATTGGCCACAAGTAGACGTTCGATGAAGTCTTCATCTTTCATCTTGGTTGCAGATTTACCCTTACCACCACGACGCTGTGCTTCGTAGTCGCTCAGAGGCTGATACTTCACATAACCTTCGTGAGAAAGCGTTACAACAACGTCTTCTTCAGTGATCAAATCTTCGAGACTAATATCGTGTGCAGCTGCACTGATCTCAGTGCGACGGTCATCACCGTATGTTTCTTTGATAGTAACCAATTCATCACGGATAACTTCCATCAAGCGCTCTGGCGAACCCAAAATGTGAAGTAGTTCTGCAATTAGCTCAAGAAGCTCTTGATACTCATCAAGGATCTTCTCGTGCTCAAGGCCAGTAAGTTTATGTAAGCGAAGCTCAAGGATTGCTTGTGCTTGTTGCTCAGATAAATAGTACTGACCATCACGAATACCCAAGTCATCAGCTAGCCAATCTGGACGCGCGGCGTTGTCGCCTGCTTTTTCCAGCATTGCTTTTACATTACCCAGTTCCCATGGGCGAGCAACCAAGCCTGCCTTAGCTTCTGCTGGTGTTGGCGATTTGCGGATAAGTTCAATGATAGGGTCGATATTGGCAAGCGCGATAGCTAAGCCTTCAAGCGTGTGCGCACGCTCGCGTGCCTTGCGAAGATCAAACACAGTGCGGCGTGTAACTACTTCACGACGGTGTAAGATAAACGCTTCAAGCATTTCTTTAAGGTTGAAACACTTCGGCTGATTACCGTCTAGGGCAACCATGTTCATACCAAACACTGTTTGCATCTGAGTTTGTGCATACAGATTGTTAAGTACTACTTCGCCTACTTCACCACGCTTAATCTCGATAACGATGCGCATACCATCTTTATCTGATTCATCGCGAAGCGCGCTAATGCCTTCAATCTTCTTGTCTTTAACAAGTTCAGCTATCTTCTCAATAAGACGTGCTTTGTTAACTTGGTAAGGAATTTCATGAACTATGATCGTTTCGCGGCTGGTTTTTTCATCGACTTCGATTTCAGCGCGTGCTCGGATATATACTTTTCCGCGACCCGTTTTGTATGCTTGCTCGATGCCCTTTTTGCCGTTGATAATTGCAGCAGTTGGGAAATCAGGGCCAGGAATGTACTCCATGAGTTCTTCAATCGTTGTTTCTGGCTCTTGAATCAGCGCCAAACAACCATTGATAACTTCGTTTAAGTTGTGCGGAGGAATATTAGTTGCCATACCTACGGCGATACCAGAAGAACCATTCACCAAGAGGTTAGGTACTTTAGTTGGTAACACGTCAGGTATTTGCTCTGTGCCATCGTAGTTAGGCACATAATCAACCGTTTCTTTTTCTAAGTCGGCGAGTAACTCTTGGGAAAGTTTAGACATGCGCACTTCGGTGTAACGCATCGCAGCGGCTGAGTCACCATCTACAGAACCAAAGTTACCTTGGCCGTCCACCAACATATAACGTAGTGAAAACGGCTGCGCCATACGAACGATCGTGTCGTAAACTGCGCTGTCACCATGCGGGTGGTATTTACCGATTACATCACCAACAACACGTGCTGATTTTTTATATGGTTTGTTCCAGTCATTGCGGAGTTCATTCATCGCGAACAATACACGACGGTGCACAGGCTTCAAGCCGTCACGTACATCGGGTAACGCACGTCCTACGATTACACTCATAGCGTAATCAAGGTAGGAATTCTTTAACTCATCTTCAATATTAACCGGAAGGACTTCATTGGCGAGATCAGTCATTGATATCACTTTCCTTCTTATTTGCGTCTACGGGTTAAATCACGAAGCTTCTTGCCTCGTCAGCCCAGCAGACCCATTGTCGTTATTATCTCGAACCATGCTATCACATAATTTTTGTTTTTACAGGCGCTAAATTTTTGCGATTTCATAAAATCCCCCCGTATAATGGCCTGAGAAACACGAGGAAGTTTTATATGACCGAACATCAAAATGTAGACAGCGCAGAAATTGCTAAATTTGAAGCCATAGCAGAGCGCTGGTGGGACATGGACGGAGAGTTCAAACCCTTACACGAAATCAATCCTCTGCGATTAGACTTCATTGCCCAATACGCACAAGGTTTGGCTGACAAAGAAACATTAGATATAGGCTGTGGTGGTGGCATACTGGCAGAGAGCATGGCGAAGTTAGGTGCGCAGGTTACCGGTATCGATATGGGTCGTGAACCACTCAATGTTGCGAAACTCCACAGTCTAGAAACAGGCGTTAAAGTTGCTTATCAACAAATAACAGCAGAACAATACGCAGAACAAAACCCTGAACGATTCGATGTTGTAACCTGTATGGAAATGCTCGAGCACGTACCGGATCCACAATCGATCATCGCAAGTGCTGCGGCACTGGCTAAACCCGGCGCTCACGTTTATTTCTCAACATTGAACAAAACCACCAAAGCCTATTTATTTGCAATTCTAGGTGCAGAAAAACTACTTAAGATGGTTCCAGAGGGTACTCACGACCACAGTAAATTTATCCGCCCGTCTACATTAATCCATTGGGCCGAGCAGGCAGGTCTGAAGGTAAGAAACAGTGCAGGTCTTAGCTACAACCCAATCACCAAACAATACACATTAGGTCATGACCTAAGTGTCAATTACATCTTGCATTTCGAAAAGCTTGCTTAACAACGAGTCAAAATCAATATTTGGTGTTTACGTAAACACCTCTTACACTATATCTGGTGTTTAGCTAAAATTTAAACACCAGATATAGTGCTTACTAAAGATCCGTTGTGCGAATCATGTGCTAATTGATGATAAAAAAATCATTCAATCATCACAGTAAAAAATCATTAAATTTGTATTTTTTGACGTTGATTTTCAGCAATTGACAGCATTAAAAATGCTATAAGGTTAACGACCACTAACAGACGCTAGTTATCCACAGATTGCTCATGTGATCAGCGCTTGCAAAAGGTTTAAGACCCCACTATCTTGTGAGTCACAAAGTTAAAAACACCATATCTAGTGTTTAAATGTTAAACAGTCATATTCATTTATGACCTGAGGTACGTTGCAGTGAGAGTTTACACGCCCCCTGCTCTTCACCTCAAACAGAGCTGAAAGTTACACTTTGACAGCTGTGCGCTATGACAACTAATTATAATTATGGGCTACGACAATGAATCAACAGTTATCTGTTAGCAAACGTGACGGACGAAAGGAAGCGTTGGATTTAGATAAGATCCACCGTGTTATTGCTTGGGCTGCTGAAGGTCTAAACAATGTCTCAGTATCACAGGTTGAATTGAAGTCTCACATCCAGTTTTATGACGGGATCCGTACTGAAGACATTCATGAAACGATCATTAAATCAGCTGCCGATCTGATCTCTAAAGATACTCCTGACTATCAGTATTTGGCCGCGCGTCTGGCTATTTTCCATTTGCGTAAGAAAGCATATGGTCAATTTGAGCCGCCGAAACTGTTTGATCACGTTGTTAAGCTCGTTGAAGATAAACGCTACGATCAACACCTATTAGCTGATTACACGCAGTCTGAATTTGAACAAATGGACTCGTTCATTGACCACGCTCGTGACTTAAATTTCAGCTATGCAGCGGTTAAACAACTAGAAGGTAAATACCTAGTTCAAAACCGTGTCACTGGTGATATCTATGAAAGTGCGCAGTTCCTATACATTTTAGTCGCAGCCAGCCTGTTCTCAGATTATCCAAAAGAGACGCGTCTTGATTACATCAAACGTTTCTATGATGCTGTGTCATTGTTTAAGATTTCACTGCCTACACCGATTATGTCAGGTGTACGTACACCAACACGTCAGTTCAGCTCGTGTGTATTGATTGAATGTGCCGATAGCCTAGATTCAATTAACGCTACTTCGTCAGCGATTGTAAAATACGTATCGCAACGTGCTGGTATCGGTATTAACGCAGGTCGTATCCGTGCATTAGGCAGCCCGATTCGCAACGGCGAAGCATACCACACAGGCTGTATCCCATTTTATAAGCACTTCCAAACAGCAGTAAAAAGCTGTTCACAAGGCGGTGTACGTGGCGGCGCTGCGACCCTATTCTACCCATTGTGGCACTTGGAAGTTGAGAACCTATTAGTTCTTAAAAACAACCGAGGCGTGGAAGATAACCGTGTACGCCACCTAGATTACGGCGTTCAGTTCAATAAATTAATGTATACACGCCTAATCAAAGATGGCTTTATCACATTATTCAGCCCATCTGATGTGCCAGGTTTGTACGATGCGTTTTTTGAAGACCAAGAGAAATTCGAAGAGTTGTACGTTAAATACGAACAAGATGAGTCAATTCGCAAGAAGCGTATCAAAGCAATTGAACTATTCTCAATGTTCTTACAAGAGCGTGCGAGTACTGGTCGTATCTATCTGCAAAACGTTGACCACTGTAATACTCACAGCCCGTTCGACGCCAAAGTTGCGCCGATTCGCCAATCTAACCTTTGCTTAGAAATCGCATTGCCGACTAAGCCTCTTAGCCATGTTAATGACGAAGAAGGTGAAATTGCCCTGTGTACACTGTCAGCATTTAACTTAGGTGCTATCGAGTCGCTAGATGAACTAGAAGAACTTGCAGAGCTCGCCGTACGTGCACTGGATAACCTGCTTGATTACCAAGAGTACCCAGTACCTGCTGCATTCAATGCAACTATGGGTCGTCGTACATTAGGTGTAGGTGTTATCAACTTTGCCTACTATCTTGCGAAAAATGGTAAGCGTTACTCTGATGGCAGTGCAAATGGACTGACCCACAAGACGTTCGAAGCAATTCAGTATTACCTGATGAAAGCATCAAACGAATTGGCGAAAGAAAAAGGCGCTTGTCCTAAATTTGATGAAACCACCTATGCGAAAGGTATCATGCCTATTGATACCTACAAGAAAGATCTTGATAGCGTATGTGATGAGCCTCTTCACCTTGATTGGGATGCGTTAAGAGAAAGCATCGTTGCGCACGGTATGCGTAACTCGACGCTATCTGCGTTAATGCCTTCTGAAACTTCGTCACAAATCTCAAACGCGACTAACGGTATCGAGCCACCGCGTGGGCACATCAGCGTAAAAGCGTCTAAAGACGGTATCTTGAAACAAGTAGTTCCAGAGTACGAAGCGCTTAAAGAGCAGTACGAATTACTTTGGGATATTCCATCAAATGATGGTTACCTACAGCTTGTTGGTATCATGCAGAAATTTGTTGACCAAACTATCTCTGCGAACACCAATTATGATCCAAATAAGTTCGAAGGCGGTAAAGTACCAATGAAGCTGTTGTTAAAAGATTTATTAACCGCGTACAAACTTGGTGTGAAAACGCTTTACTATCACAACACCCGTGATGGTGCTTCGGACGTCCAAGACGAACTCACACCGCAAGCAGATGACGGCTGTGAAGGCGGCGCTTGTAAAATATAATAAAAACAGTGAGCGGCTTTAAAGCCGCTTCGCTCTGTATTAAGTACTTTGAATCGAGATTCCACGACTATGTCATACACCACTTTTAGCCGTAATCGTAACGACCAATTAAAAGAACCGATGTTTTTCGGGCAAACGGTGAACGTATCGCGCTATGACCAACAAAAATATCCTATTTTTGAAAAGTTAATTGAAAAGCAACTTTCTTTCTTTTGGCGTCCAGAAGAAGTTGATGTGAGCAAAGACCGCGTTGATTTTCAATCGTTGCCTGAACACGAACGTCATATCTTTTTAAGTAACCTTAAGTACCAAACATTGCTCGACAGTGTTCAAGGTCGCTCGCCGAACGTTGCACTACTGCCGATCGTATCACTACCAGAACTAGAAACCTGGATTGAGACATGGGCGTTCAGTGAAACGATTCACAGTCGTTCTTATACGCATATTATCCGCAATGTGACCCAATCACCTGAAGTAATCTTTGATGACATCGTGACCAATGACCGTATCAACGAGCGTGCTGACGAAGTAACACGTTACTATGATGATCTGATTCACCTTACGTCGCTCTATAACCTATATGGTGAAGGCCAACATACGGTAAATGGTGAAGTTATTGATGTTTCTTTGCATGAATTGAAGAAACGTTTATATCTAGCAATGATGTCTGTGAACATATTAGAAGCTATTCGTTTCTATGTGTCATTCGCATGTTCATTTGCATTTGCAGAACGCGAATTAATGGAAGGTAACGCAAAAATCATCAAGCTTATCGCTCGTGATGAAGCTCTACACCTATCAGGTACGCAACACATCCTCAACATCATGCAAGATGGCAAAGACGACCCGCAAATGGCAGAAATTGCTGCTGAGTGCAAGGAGCAGGCTATCCAAATGTTTGTAGATGCTGCACAGCAAGAGAAAGAATGGGCTGCATACTTGTTTAAAGATGGTTCGATGATCGGTCTTAATAAAGATATTCTGTGCCAATACGTTGAATATATTACCAACGTGCGCATGGCAGCTGTAGGCTTACCGACTCAGTTTGAAGTTCAGAGCAACCCGATCCCATGGATCAATTCTTGGCTGGTGTCAGACAACGTCCAAGTTGCACCGCAAGAAGCTGAAATCAGCTCATACCTTGTTGGCCAAATCGACTCTCAAGTCGATGCCAATGATTTTGGTGACTTTGACTTATAAGTCATACGTGGGTCCCATCAGGGACCCATTTGCTTAACTACAGTAACCTCTCGTGTCTAAATCCCTAACCAAAATAATCTACAACGGCAAAGAGCTTTGCTTCGATGAACGTAATGGCTCATTGCTACGTAACATTGAACTGCAAGGCGAACGTCCAGCTTATCAATGCCGTGAAGGTTATTGCGGTGCATGCAGAGCGACCTTAAAACAAGGGACTGTACATTACACACACGAACCACTGGCGTTTGTCAGAGAAGGCGAAGTTCTACTGTGTTGCAGTGTACCTGACGCTGACATCATTCTTGAGAGCGACTAAGGCCAACGAATTGTAATTGGTGAGCGAATATACGTGTCATTAGCGCTAACAGCTAACTCATCACTATCAACACATACATCCCAATGCATTGTGCGCGATAACACAGCTTCAAGCTCCGCGACGGCTTCGTTATCGACGACAATCAATTCCACGCCATTGTTCAATTCTAACCAATGCGCTAATTCAGGGTCTAACGGAGTGACCGTAATGACATACAAGGCTCTACTTTGGTTTCGAATTTTTGTAAGTTCATCGATATTGTCATTAAACACTTCAATAACCAGTTCATAATCGTCATATAAGGTTGAAGCGAAGATATCAAGTTGCGGTTTGGTTTTAGACTCACATAGCACCAAATCATGCCGGTATGCGAATAAGCAAAAGCCTAATAACCTAATAATGAAGTGTTGTAGCGTTTCTGTTTCTCTGCGTGCAGTAGTGAAGTGCTCGTGTAAATGACAATGATGCACGTTGTCGATAATGGTGAAATGCGCTTTAAAAACTCGTCCTTTATCGCTCATGGCTACTATCTTATATTTTTAACTTCCACTGATTAGTATAGCGTTAAACAGCTAATGCAGCCTTTTAAATAAGTTATAATATAACATCATTGTTTTTAGGCGAATTACAATGTTATAGTATCACTATTGTTTATTAACGGAAGTATCTCAATGACAAAACCAACTCTGCTCTCTGTATCAATAGCTGCACTTTTGGGCTCTCATTCTGCTTTAGCTGGAACTATTTCAGGCGTTGTAGCGGATGATAATAATCAACCTTTACCCGGTGTCGCTGTCCACTACCATGGAAAAAAGCAAAGTATCCGAACCGATAAAAATGGTCAATTTACCATCGAAGTGGATCAAAGCGGGCAACTGCACTTCAGTAAAGAAAACTATGTTGATAAACGTATAGATGTTGGCTCTGAAGATGAACAATTACGTATAACGTTGAATGAATCTTCTATCGAAACGGTTGTTGTCTATGCGTCTGGTTTAGACAAAAATAACTTAGATATGGTGTCTCCTGTTTCAGTTTTAAGTGGTGATGACTTAAGAGATCGAGCACAACCCACGCTAGGTGAAACGCTCAAAGGGATGCCAGGAATTAACGCAAGTTATTTCGGTCCCGTTTCTTCTAGTCCTATCATCCGTGGTCTTGACGGTCCGCGCGTAAAAATCACGCAAAATGGATTAGACAGTGCCGATGCGTCACGCGTTGGTCCTGATCATGCTGTCAGTACGGAATCTATCGCCGCTGAGCAAATTGAAGTACTTCGAGGTCCAGCAACCCTACTCTATGGATCTGGTGCGATTGGTGGTGTCGTAAATGTAGTTGATAACCGAATCCCAACTGATGTGATCGTGGGTTATGAAGGTGCGGCTGAATACTCGCACGACACGGTATCAAATACGAATATGTATGCTGGTAAATTTGCCGCAGGCCATGACGGATTTAACGTACATGTTGATGGCACAGATCGCGTAGGTAAAGATTACCAAACCCCCACCTACTCCTTCCAAGAACATGAAGAAGATGAAGCCGAAACTCTGGATTCAGTTGAGAATACCTTTATTAACAGCGGCTCAGTAAATATTGGTAGTAGTTACGTCGCCGAACATTGGACCTTAGGCCTTTCTTTTGGTCGCATCGATAGCGACTATGGAATCCCTGCTCATGCGCACGACCATCATGATCATGGTGACGAGCATGACCACGAAGAAGACCACCTCGACCACGATGACGAAGCAGAAACAGGACATGAAGAAGAATCTGTATTTGCGCGTATGGAACAAGACAGATGGCAAGCACTGGCGAGCTACTCTTTCCATGACAGTATCCTAGAAACGCTAACGATGCGCGCTGGCTACACAGATTACCAACATGCGGAAATTGAAGACGGCGAAATTGGCACCGTGTTCTCTAACACCGCACGAGAAATGCGCGTGAACGCGAAGCATCGACTTGGTAATTGGCATGGTACTCTGGGCTACCATTTTAGCAGTAGTGACTATCGCGCTGATGGTAAAGAAGCGTTCACACCTGCAACAGATACAAAAGTACATGCCCTTTATTTGCTAGAAGAACGTGAGTTCGGTGATTTCACGCTTGAAATCGGCGGTCGTATTGAAAACTACCAACTAACTAGTGACATTACTGACACACATCATGAGCATGAAGAAGAGCATGATGATCACCTAGGTGAAGAACTGCATGATGAAACTATTCATTATGAATATGATGATACCAATGTCAGTGTGTCACTGGGTGGTATATGGCATTACCACGAAGGTCACTCTTTGGCGTTGAGCGTGTCACAGTCTGAGCGTGCTCCACTCACAGGAGAGCTATTGTCTAACGGGGTACATATTGCCACAGGTACGTACGAGTTAGGTTTGGGCTATCACATTGAAGACGGTGAAGCTCACTTCGAACCAGAGAACATCAAACAAGAAACAGCAACCAACATTGACTTTAGCTGGCGTAAATATGTAGGTGATTTCGGATTCAACATGAGTCTATTTTACAATGACGTAGAGAACTTTTATTACCAAGAAAATACTGGTTTAGCGTTTGAACACGATGCTGGTTTCATTGACCA
This sequence comes from Pseudoalteromonas sp. GB56, assembly GCF_054923835.1. Lineage (NCBI taxonomy): Bacteria > Pseudomonadati > Pseudomonadota > Gammaproteobacteria > Alteromonadales > Pseudoalteromonadaceae > Pseudoalteromonas > Pseudoalteromonas sp. GB56. The sequence goes on from NZ_JBPCHK010000001.1 coordinate 2,158,158, forward strand.
AAGTATCGCTGATGAAGATGCCATGGACGTGTATCATTATAGAAGTGCGAATGCAGAGCTGTATGGCTTCGAGCTAGACATGCACTATGCTCTTTCCAATAATTTGGAAATTAAAGGTTTTGCTGACTCAGTGACAGCCAAATTAAAGAATGACGAGTACTTACCGCGTATACCAGCTGCAAAATTGGGTAGTCAGCTCAGCTATACCCACGACAATTGGGACCTTACGTTGATTGCAACGCACTACTTGGAACAGGATAAAATCACCGCCTACGAAACCACTACAGACAGCTACACGCTTGTAGATTTCAAAGTGAATTACAATTTTGCTTTAGGGTCATTCGACGGTGTAGCCTATGTTCAAGCTCAAAACTTAGGTGATGAACTGGGCTTTGTTCACACGTCTTTTATTAAAGACGAAGCGCCACTGCCGGGCAGAAATTTCCGTCTCGGAATTCGCGCCTACTTCTAAGCACTCATCCCCAACAAAAAAGCCCTGCAATAGCAGGGCTTTTTAATATTCTAAAACGATTAACGAGTAAACTTTCGTCTAAGAGCAAGTAGCGGTAGAGCGAGTAATGCAAACCAACCTAACGAACCACTCTGACGCTCGTAAGTCCCCGCGGCTGCAGGTGGGCATTCTTCAACTTCACCACCGGCTATACGTGAAAGCATAACAGGCATCGCCACACTTTCGTATAGCACCTTGCCAGAATCATCCACTTCAACTTCGCCACGGGCGTTTAGCTTCTGTGCTGTTTTAGTGGCAACTCCGTAGATATTACCATCGTCATCAACAGCGGTTGCTTCTGAGAAATTATAAGGATAGTCACTCTCACCATCTGTGTCATAACATGGAAGAAGGTCGTTTATGTTAGCGACTTTATCTTCACCGATGCTGTAAAGGAAAGCCTCACGTCGACGACTTGATGAGCTAACAACATCCACTTCACCTTCACCAACCACTAGTCCGTTCGCATTAACATCGCGTGCAACCGAACTAGAACTTGAGAAGTAGTCTGTTGGGAACGTAGTCGTGCCGGTATTCAAATCGTGATAGAAAAACTTGGTTGTGGTACGGCCCTCAATAATCTTAGTTCCGTAACCCACAACAACACCTTCGTCAGTAATTGCTAGGGCTTTACCTGCGCGCCAATCATCCTCTTGGTCAAGCAATTGAATTACTTCGCCATCTTTAAAGGCAACAGGCATTGTTAGAATTGAGTTTTCATTGTTATATCGGCGTACATGCGAATATCCAACTGACTCACCGTTAGCATTTACAGCAAGTGCAACTGACACGAAGGCATTTTCTTCATCTTCTTCACGCACAAGACCTAGTCCTAGATCTTTTGTCTCAACAACATTTAAATCAGCATCAAGCGTCCATTGAACCGCTCGACGATTATAAAAACTGCTTAATAAGTTAGATGATGATGAATTCTCATAACGCCACACACATGCTTCAACTGGTTCATCTTCACCATCACAGTTATTGTCATAGTTTTCTTGAGCATCTATTGTTACACCAATAGAGCTACTACCAACCACGTAATAACCACCGTCTGGACGCATGACCACATCGGTTGCAGTGCCTTCACCACCATATGTATCATCAATGACAGGTAATGTTGTGACTTCACCTGTGTTAGATACAACAACGCCTCGCGAGCGGAAATCGCGGATGAAGAAAGTTTCAGCTTCATCTTCGCCTTCAGGTGTGAACTCAACCTTATTGTAAGGAGCTGACGCAGTACCTACACGTATTCCGTCTTCACTAATGGCGTTATATAATGCGTTTACACTACGAGTTAGACCATCCAATTCCGTTGAAACAACGTCAGTCAATACCACTTCCGTTGCTGGGCTTGGCGTGAAATCAACCGCGATGATATCTGACAGTTTTTGCCAGTTATAGTCACCATTTTGATTTGATAGAAATGCCAACATAAACGTCAACGCATCTGCGTTGATATTGCCTGCAGCAATGTCATCCAGTGTAAAAGTAATGTCTTTATTGATTTGCTCGAACTGAGACGCTTCCCAGTTATCATATGCGTTTTTGATCGCATTTTCAGTAAAATCAATGTAGCTAACGTCGATTGGTAGGTTATAGATACCACGCGCTTGACCGATTACGTCGCCGTTATTATTTACGTCTGTGATGTAATGGTGTTTCGCTGTATCAAGTGTACTTAGCTCTTCTAGCTGATATACCGCAGCATTCGCCCCAGCGCTCATGCCAGCAGCGATACTTAATGCAACTAAGGATTTTTTCATCTTCTTCCCTACTACTGATTTTGTAATTCTTCGAGTTCTTCCCAGCGGGTGAACGCAACTTCAAGCTTCGACTCAAGCTCTGCCAATTGGTTCAATTTGGCAGTCGTTAATTCATTATCTTGCTTAAAAAAGTCACTACTATTTACTTCTTGCTGCAAGGTGTCAATAGCTTCTTCCAACTCTTCAACTAAACCTGGAAGTTGTTCAAGTTCACGTTTGTCTTTATACGATAACTTGTTGCCAGATTTTGTTTTGGCCGGCTTAGTCACTTCAACGGCAGGCTTGGGTGCTGCTTCTTTTACTTTTTGCGCCAACAATTGTTGGCGATACGCTTCATAATCACTGTAACCACCGATCACTTCGGTGATTTTACCATTTCCGTCAAAGCCCCAGACACTTGAGCAAGTGTTGTCAATAAACTCACGGTCATGGCTTACAATCAACACAGTGCCTTGATACTGGTTTACGATTTCTTCAAGTAATTCCAGCGTTTCAATATCCAAGTCGTTTGTCGGTTCATCCAGGACTAATACGTTTGAAGGCTTTAAAAATATCTTGGCGAGTAACAAGCGGTTTTTCTCACCACCCGAAAGCGCCTTTACAGGTGTGCGCGCACGTTTAGGTGGGAACAAGAAATCTTGCAAGTATCCTAATACATGGCGACTTCGGCCGCCAATTTGCACTTCTTGTTTACCATCGGCCACATTGTCTTGAACACTGGCCTCTTCATCTAGCTTGGCTCGGTACTGATCAAAATAGGCAATTTCAAGGTTTACGCCTTGCTTCAGCTTACCGCTATCGGCATTTAATTGACCAAACAGCAGTTTTAACAGCGTCGTTTTACCGACACCATTAGGCCCCACGAGACCGACTCGGTCACCGCGCATGAGTAAGGTGGAGAAATCGCTGACGATGACCTTCTCACCGAATGCGTGGCTCAAATGCTTTGCCTCTGCGACTAGCTTACCTGAACGTGCAGCTGTTTCGATATTAAGATCAACTTTACCGACTTGGTCGATTCGTTGCTTGCGCTCTTGGCGTAAAGACTTAAGTGCTCTTACGCGCCCCTCATTACGGGTGCGTCGAGCTTTGATACCTTGGCGGATCCACGCCTCTTCTTCGGCCAGCTTCTTGTCGAATTCAGCATTTTGCTGCTCTTCAACTTTCAAGTCGTGGGCTTTTCGTTCCAAATAGGTTCCGTAATCGCCAGGGTATGACACCAGCTGACCTCGGTCTAAATCAAGAATACGCGTAGCCAATGAACGAATAAAGGCACGGTCGTGCGAGATAAACACGATGGCTCCCTTAAATTCTTTAAGGAATTGTTCTAACCACTGTACCGACGCCACATCAAGGTGGTTGGTAGGTTCATCGAGTAACAACAAATCGGGTTCACCTACTAGTGCTTTCGCTAGTGCGACTTTACGCAGCCAGCCTCCAGATAACGTCGACAGCAGCGCATCCGCATCAAGTTGCAATTGACCAAGAACAAGTTTGATTTTTGACTCGAAGCGCCAACCATCGTGCGCTTCTATGTCAGCAGAAAGATTGGCAAGTCTATTTAGCGACTTTTCATCACTGGCATTTTCCGCCAATGATACATTTAATGCGTGAAACTCTTTTAATAGCCGCGCCAGCGTAGGTAAGCCGTCAGCGACATAGTCAAACACAGTTCCTTCACTGTTACGCGGTGGGTCCTGTTCAAGACGAGCAATTTTCAGTTCATTAACTTGGTTGATGTCACCATCATCAAGCAAAACATCGCCGCTTAGGACTTTTAGAAAGGTTGATTTACCGGCACCGTTTCTGCCAACAACACACACACGTTCACCGTGCTCAATAACGGCGTGAGCACCGTCTAGAAGAGGATGAGTACCAAACGCAAGTTGGCCATTTGTAATTCTAATTAGATCCATACTGCTTCAAAAATTCTGTAACTGATTGATAATCAAAAGGCCAGCCCAAATCAACTGACGGTGACATGTCAGCAATAGTCAATACTGGGATACGTACTTGGTAGGCTTCTAACCAAGTCGCATCGTCAATAATATCTCTTTGCTCAACGCTCTCTACAAGCTCATGCGCTGACAACAACGCATGTGCTTGTTCACACAAATGACAACCGTCAGTGTGATACAACACCACCTTAACCACGGCGAATTAGCCATGCATTGTGGATTTGTTTATTTCGAGCAAAATCAGGAGACAATGTCTGCTCAGTGATGTTTTCACACACCAAGCCGCTGAGCTCTAACGCATCAGTGTCCATTTTGAAACCGCGTTTATTGTTTGAAAACAATAAGGTGCCCTGCTTTGCTAATAACTTTACGGCATGTTGAATTAAACCGACATGGTCGCGCTGAACATCGAAACTCTCACGCATGCGTTTTGAGTTAGAAAACGTTGGCGGGTCTAAGAAGATCACATCATATTCGCCGCGGGTGCGCTTTAACCACTCAATACAGTCGCCTTGCTCGAAGCGATAGCGCGGACTTTTTAATTTGTTAAGTGCAAAGTTTCGTTGTGCCCATTGTAGATAGGTCTTCGACATATCCACTGTGGTGACCGACTTAGCACCACCCAACGCCGCCTGCACGGACGCCGTGCCAGTATAGGCAAACAAGTTAAGGACACGTTGGCCTTGACTCATTTCACGCACACGTTTACGAGCGAGTCTGTGGTCGAGGAAGATGCCGGTATCGAGATAATCGAAGAGGTTCACTTCAAATTGGGCACCGTATTCACTGATGACTTGCGTCTTTCCTTGACTACCTTGACTTTGATATTGGCTGTCGCCTTTTTGCTTACGACGCTCTTTGAGTGCCACTTTAGCAGGGGGAATCTCGAGCGTTTCACAGGTCAACATTAATACATCTTGGAGACGTTTTTGCGCAATGGCCGGGTCAATATTTTTCGGTGCTGCGTATTCATAGATAACCGCACTGTCGCCGTACACATCCACCGCGACGTTGTACTCTGGGATGTCAGCGTCATAGATTCGATAGGCGCTAATTTCGTCGCTCTTAAGCCACTTTTTCAATGCTTGGCCATTTTTCTTCAAGCGGTTTGCGAACGCTGTAGACTGCTCAAAATGCAGCGGCGTTTTTGTGTCGCTCTGGCCCTGTGTCTGCTGCTCAGTAATATCGTACAGCGCAAGCACGGTATCGAGTGGACCATTTTTAAACTTGTATTGCTTTTTCTTAACGAGTTTGAACAGCTTCAACATATCAACTTCGCTGATCAATAACGCAGCTCGCCAGTGCACAAAATGTTGTTTTAGCTGATGCCCTAGCTGACGATACAAAGACACAATCTCAGCCATCGAGCCAAGGCGCTCACCGTAGGGCAAGTTTGCTAATAACACCCCTGGGCGTTTCGCTGGCGCCTTCATATTAGCCAGATCGCCTGCACTGAATTCAATAAGCCCGTCGACTCCCGCACTGCGTGCATTTTCCTGAGCTTTTTCGATAACACGGGTGTTAATGTCATGACCAATTAACCAAGGTTTAACATCGTCATTAATCTGTTCTTTAATAGCTTGTTTTAATTCTTTAAATTTGGCGATGCGGAAACTCGGCAAACGCTCAAAAGCAAAGCCTTCACGTGTTAAGCCCGGGGCGCGATTCTGTGCAATTAAGGCCGCTTCAATTAACAATGTTCCTGAGCCGCACGTTGGGTCGAATAAAGGCTTTGACATATCCTCAAGCCAACCGCTGCGCATCACCAACGCCGCAGCGAGATGCTCTTTAAGCGGCGCTTTGCCTTGAGCAGCACGATAGCCACGTTGGGACAATCGCGGGCCTGAATAGTCGATATACAAAGTCAGCTTATCGCGATTTAGTTTCGCAATAATACGTACGTCGGGCGTGTCTTTACTCACGTTAGGACGGCGCTCATACAAATCGTTAAAGTAATCGCATACCGCATCTTTAACGACAAGGCCGCCAAACTGTGAATTCTTTAACAATCGGTTAGTGCCATTGAACTCAACCGCAAAGGATTGGTCGGGGCCGAAGAAATCTTGCCATGGTTGGAAGCGTGCAAAACGATACAACGCATCTTTGTCTTCAATTTCACTGCCATGTTGCAACACCAACATCACACGTGTTGCTAAGCGAGAGCACAAGCATATTTTTTGCGCGGTTAAACTATCGGCCGTAAACTCCACCGCACCGACGCGTTGTTTATTAACTTGGGCGCCTAAATCAGTGAGTTCTTGTTGTAGCAGTTGTTCAATGCCAATGGATGTAAGAGCGACAAATTGCAATGTGACTTTCCTATCTCGTAAATTCTACGCGATTGTATCACAGCCCCTTGGTTTTAGGCGCGCTTTTGTTGCCCTTGAGCACAGAAAAGAGGTTCGATTCTATCGTTTAAAACCTTGATGACTTCAAATTGCATCAGCGACAAATTGTCATCCAAGGCAAATTGAGGTTCTAGGCACAGACAGACGCTCGAGGTTTGGTCGCAATCAACAATGAGGAACTGGCCATGTTGTACTTTTGAAGTCAATTTCACTATTGCTTCTTGGTTCACTGCGTTGCCAGTGTAGTTATTAAAAAACCAACTCTTGGCGAGCATCGGTTTGAGGTAGTGTTTTACCGCAGTAGCATTGAGTGCGATCTGACAAATCTGGGCATCGCTCCAGATAGAGAATGTACTTAAATATTGGCAAACTTGTTGATAAAAGTCGGCATCTTGAAGATTAAAGTTAGGATTAGCGAAGGCTTCATTCGTTAATTGGCGGCGTTTAAAAGGCGTAGCAAACTGCATGTCACCCATGTCGAGTAACAACACATTATGTTGTTCGCAAAATTGCCATTGCCAATATTGTTGTGCCTGTAACATCCCTTCCTCGATTTTATTATCCGCAAAGCCAGTAAATTCAACGCTTATAACTTTGGATTATAGCGGTAAGTGATCCCCTGTAAAATAAATTCTAATAATATTTTACGAGGGATCATTTCCTGAAATAGCGGATCCTTATAAGGCGTTAATGATCCGTTTTACTAAGCCTGGTCCTTCGTAAATAAAACCGGTATAAACCTGCACTAAGTCCGCGCCAGCACTGAACTTTTCTTTCGCGGCTTCACCACTGTCAATACCACCTACACCGATAATAGGAAGCTTACCTTCTGAGATGCGTTTGATCTCTTTGATCACATCCGTGGATTTTGCACGCACCGGGCGACCTGATAAACCACCAGCTTCATCTGCGTACTGTAACCCCTGAACAGCCGTTCTATCTAAGGTTGTATTAGTCGCAATAACACCGTCTATGTTGTTACTTACGAGTGATTGCGTGACCTGTTCGACTTGTACAGCATCAAGATCAGGTGCAACTTTCACCAGCATAGGCACTTGTTTATTATGTTTCGCAATTAAATCAAGTTGTTCATTTTTCAAGCTTGAGAGTAAATCATCCAATGCTTCGCCATATTGTAAATCACGTAACCCTGGCGTGTTAGGTGAAGAGATATTTACCGTGATGTATGAGGCATGCTCGAACACTTTACGCATGCAGTGGATGTAATCATCTTTGCCCTGCTCGTTCGGCGTGTCTTTGTTTTTTCCGATATTAATACCGAGTATGCCGTTATAATTCGCGGCTTTTACATTCGCGACGAGATTATCAACACCTTTGTTGTTAAATCCCATGCGGTTGATTACGGCATGTTGCTCTGGCAGTCGGAAAATACGTGGCTTATCGTTTCCAGCTTGAGGACGCGGCGTTACAGTACCCACTTCAATGAAACCAAAGCCCATTTGTGCAAACGCTTCGATACACTCAGCGTTTTTGTCCAGACCTGCAGCAAGGCCTACTGGGTTTTTAAATTCAAGACCCAAAAATTTTGTCGGTTTATTCTGAACACTTTGAGACCATGCCATCGATAGCGGCGTATTCGCATAACGACGCAAATTCTTTAACGCAAAATCGTGCGCCCACTCAGCATCTTTGGTGAACATAAAACGGCGAGCTAAATCGTAAAACATGGATTCCCCTTAAAAAAATACCCCGGCAAAAAGCCGAGGTATTCTACAGAGTTTTACTGCGTATTAACAGTAACCAAAGACAGAAGCCTTAGTTACGATGATCACAGTTATGCGCAAGCAACATTAATTCACGCAATGCAACTGAGAACTTCGCAAAGTCATGACTTTGTGACGTTTTGAACTCACTTAGCATTTGTTGCCAACGTTGTAGCAGTGCTTCGTTAGCGTTCATCCACACGTCGATTTGCGCATCAACATCTTGCTCTTTGTCATCGAAGCTGCGTAAGACAACATCAGTCAATGTACGTTGTTGCCAATCTAACTCTTCACGGTATGAAGCACGTGCTAGAGCCTGCCAGTGGTTTTGTACCGGCTGATTGGTGATTTGTGCAAGGAACCAATGCAGACCCATGCGTGCACCTAACTTGAAGTACGTGCTAGACACAAGTGATGTCGGACGCTTGCTAACTGCTGCAACTTCTGCCAAATCCATTGCCGAGAATAAGCTTGATAGTGACACAATGCGCATAGCAAGTTGCGCTGGTACACCTTTATCAGCTAATTCTTTCGCATTTTGACGTATCTGCTCACTTTCACCGCTCACCATATAATTGTGTAGGTTATCAGTGAGGTCCTTGAAGCATGGAGTGAAGTGCTCAATGCTTTGCTCGATAGACATTGCTTTGTTGCGGTGGCGCAAGAACCAACGTGTTGCACGGCGAACAGTTCGACGTAATTGATATAGCATTTCTGTTTGAACTGCTGCATCGATTTGGTTATCCAGCGCGCTGATTTCAGACCAAGTGCTTGGTAGCGCGAAGATTTCACGAGCGATGCTGTAACATAACGCGATTTCAGCATCAGTTGCCCCTGTTTCTTCATGCATACGAACCATAAAGTTCAAACCCATGTCGTTAACAATATTGTTTGCTAACTTAGTGGCGATGATCTCACTGCGCAGTGGGTGGTTATCCATTGCAGTATTAAAACGCTCACGCAAAGGTACTGGGAACGACTGCACTAGCAGCTGGCGGTAGTATGGATTCGTCGATACTTCGTCAGTCACAAGTGTCTCTTTAAGCACCATCTTCGCATATGAAACAAGTACTGATAACTCTGGACGAGTTAAATCTTTACCCGCTGCTGCTCTGTCTGCTAATTCTTCATCGCTTGGTAAGAATTCGATAACTCGGTCAAGCTTACCGTCTTTCTCAAGTGCGTGAATAAAACGGATCTTCTCTTTTAGCGTAGAGACGCCTTTGAGCTGAGTCACAGAAATTGTTTGCGTTTGACGATAGCAATCCTTTAACACTAACTCCGAAACTTCATCCGTCATCGAATACAGTAACTCATCGCGCTGCTTCTTAGTCAGGTCACCTTCACCCACAAGAGAGTTTAGAAGGATCTTAATGTTCACTTCATTATCAGAACACGCCACACCACCCACATTGTCGATGAAATCAGTGTTGATACGACCGCCTTTAGCAGCGAATTCGATACGACCAAGTTGAGTTGCACCTAAGTTACCACCTTCGCCGAAGATTTTAGCACCTAGTTCGCCACCGTTGATACGCAACGCATCGTTAGCGCGATCCCCTACGTCAGAATCTGTTTCTGACTTAGATTTAATGTAGGTACCGATACCCCCGTTCCAAAGTAGGTCAACAGGCATCATTAAGATTGCTTTGATCAGCTCATTTGGCGTCATTGCCGCTTTCTTCGTACCGACCATTCTCTTAATTTCTGGTGTCAGCGTGATAGATTTCGCGCTGCGGTTAAAAATACCGCCACCTTGTGATATTAATTCACTGTTGTAATCTTCCCAGCTTGAGCGTGGTAGCTCAAACATGCGCTTACGTTCTTCCCAAGACTTCGCCGCATCAGGCGTCGGGTCGATGAAGATGTGCATGTGGTTAAACGCAGCTTGAAGGCGCGTGTGTTTCGATAGCAACATACCGTTACCAAATACGTCACCCGCCATATCACCGATAGCCACTGCGGTAAAATCTGTTGTTTGACAATCAATGCCGATTTCACGGAAATGGCGCTTAACAGATTCCCAACCACCTTTAGCTGTGATACCCATTTTCTTGTGGTCATAACCGATTGAGCCACCCGATGCGAAAGCGTCCCCTAGCCAGAAGCCATATTCTTGAGCAATGCCATTGGCAATGTCTGAGAACGTTGCAGTACCTTTATCGGCCGCAACAACGAGATATGGGTCGTCCTCATCGTGACGAGTAACATTAACTGGCGCTACGATTTCACCGTGAACAATGTTATCTGTGATATCGAGTAGACCACGGATGAAGATCTTGTAGCATTCTTGTCCTTCTTTGAAGAAGGCTTCACGCTCTGTAGGAAGCTGTTTACAAACAAAGCCACCTTTTGAGCCCACTGGCACGATTACAGTGTTCTTAACCTGTTGTGCTTTAACAAGACCCAGTACTTCAGTACGGAAGTCTTCACGACGGTCAGACCAACGTAAGCCACCACGAGCAACCTTACCACCACGTAGGTGCACACCTTCTACGCGTGGTGAATACACAAAGATTTCAAATGCAGGTAAAGGCAGTGGTACATCTGGGATTAAGCTTGGTTTTACTTTGAAAGAGATGTACGACTTGAACAAGCCATCTTCTGCTTTTTGATAATAGTTAGTACGTAACGTCGCGTTGATCATGTCAACGTACAAACGGATGATACGGTCGTCATCGAGGTTTGCTACATTTTCAAGCGCTTCATACACCTGAGCAACGAGCTTTTCTAACGCTTTATCTGTACCAGGACTCTTAACCGAAAATTTCTTAGCGAATAATTTCACGATTTGCGAGGCAATCGCTGGGTAATTAGCAAACGTGCTTTCAATGTAGCTTTGCGAGAAAGTCACGCCGATTTGGCGCATGTATTTAGCGTACGCACGTAAAATTGATGCTTCGCGACCGGTTAAACCGCCCATCAGTACAAGACGGTTGAAACCATCGTCTTCTAAACGGTTGTTCCACACATCTGTAAGCGCTTTTTGAAAACGCGCCGATACCTTATCGAAATCAGCAATCTCTTTGTTGTTTAGCAACATAGAGAAATCCATGATCCAATTTACTCGACCGTCCGAAGTTTTCACTGCATACGGTGTTTCACCGATTACACGCAAGCCGAAGTTTTCTAGCATCGGCATTACGTCTGAAAGGTGGATTGGCTCGTCTTTATGGAATAAAGATAAACGAACGATGTTCGAGTTAGCTTCTTCTTGTGGACGGTAGAACAACATTTCTAGCTTGTTCTCGTCGTCCAACAGTTCAAGCTTTTCAATATCAACAACCGCAGCACTTGGTAGTACTTGGTCTTTGTATGCGCTCGCGAACGCATTCGCGTATTTGCGGTTTAATTCGTTACCGCGAGCTTCGCCATTATTCGCAAGAAGTGCTGATTGAAGCTTGTCTTCCCATGTACGGGCCGCTTCAATTAAATTATTTTCGATTTCTTTCACGTCGTAATCTACGTTGTCTTCTTGCACACGCACGATGTAATGTGTACGTGCAAGATTTGATTCTGAGAAGTAAGTGGTGAAGGCTACTTTTTCATTCGAGCCCAATGCATCACCCAGTAATTGCTGTGTTTCACGGCGAAGTGCTGTGTTGTAACGCTCACGCGGTACGTACACCATGCACGAGAAGAAACGGCCATACGTATCTTTTCGTACGAACAAACGACACATATCGCGTTCTTGAATGTGCAATACACCCATAGCAACATCGAGCAGTTCACTTTCACGCGCTTGCACGAGTTCGTCACGCGGATAGGTTTCTAAAATATTGAGAACCGCTTTATACGCGTGTGTACCAGCTGCAAAATCACTCATGTCTAATACACGACGGATTTTAGACTTCAATACAGGAACGTCTGCGGCACTGTTATTGTAGAAGCTTGAAGAAAACAAACCGATAAAGCGGTCTTCACCTACTACGTTTCCGTCTTTGTCAAAACGCTTGATACCGATATAGTCGGTATGCGCAGGACGGTGAACACGCGATACTGAATTTGTTTTCGTTAATACCAACAGGTTATTACTGCGCGCTTCTTTGCGGGCAATCTCTGGCATATCTGAAAGTAAACGTACCTGCTCTTCATCAGAGTTTTTCATCAGACCTAAACTGGTGCCTTTGACACCTTTAAGCTGGTGGTCACCTTTTACGGGCGTCAGCTCATATTGGCGATAACCCATGAAGGTAAAGTTGTCACCGGCAAGCCATTCTAAAAACTCGATTGTTTCTTGCAGCTCTACCTTGTCAACCTTACTCGGACGCTTTGGCAACTCTTTAATGACATCAAGTAGCTTGCCGCGAATTGGTTGCCAATCTTCAACTGCAAGAGACACGTCATTAAGGACGGATTCTAATTCAGCTTTGAACGCATTAATTTCTGCTTCGTCCGTTTGGCGGTCGATTTCGATAAAGAACACGGTTTTAGTCGACGAAGATTCTTGCTCTGCTTTCAAGTTTGAAAGATTGATAATTGCACCTTTATCATCGCGCTGAATTTTCAGTGGCGAGTGCAATAAGAGATGTGAAGCGATGTTTGCACGGTTTAGCGACATGCGAACCGAATCCACCAAGAACGGCATGTCTTTAGCAATGATTTCTACGATGGTGTGAGAGGATTGCCAACCGTGTTTTGCTACTTCGGGATTAATTACACGGATAACAGCGTCATCGGTTTGGTTCGCTTCTAACGAATTCCAAAGACTGAGTGCTGCTCCGTAAAGGTCACTATCATTTCTGTGTGCAAGGTCTTCAGCCGACATATTGCTGTAAAGCGCATGGGCGAACTTATCGACCAGTGACACCTTATCTGCTTGAACTTTGCTTTTAATAAGCTTGCTGACGTTATTCAGAATAACGCTAGCGTGACCGTCATTTTGTGTCATTGTGTGTTCCTTAATCTATACCGCCTTGTGAACGGGTGACTGAATAGCGTGGAGTCAGGTAAATTCTAACGCTTTTACAGCTAATAAAAAGCCTTTTTCATCAAATCAGACCAATGATTTCAGCATGTTGGCATTCTATTCACAAAATATAGATAGAAATGGCCCGTTAGGGCCATTTCTGTACACAAGTATTCACATTATTTTTTCTGGTCAGACCAGAGAAAGGCGCTAATTGCAGGAATTAGGACAACGGCACCGATCATATTTACTAAGAACATGAAGGTTAAAAGGATGCCCATATCAGCTTGGAATTTTAGCGCTGAGAAAATCCAGGTGCTGACTCCCACCGCTAAAGTGATACCAGTAAACAACACAGCACTGCCTCGTTCGACGAGTGCATTTCGATATGCAGCGCTCAAAGTCAAACCTTGATTAAGCTGGATCATCTTAGAAGAAAGAATGTAAATACCGTAATCGACCCCGATACCGACCCCAAGCGCGATAACAGGTAAGGTGGAAACGGTCAGACCGATTTCTAAGCCAACCATCAAAGCCTGTGCGAGTGTCGATACAACATACAAGGGTAATACAACCGCTATGGTTGCGCGCAAAGAACGGAAACTCAATAAGCATAGGATAATCACGGCACCATATACGTAAATCATCATCGGCGTTTGCGCTTCAGATACTGATTCATTGGTCGCTGCCATGACCCCGATCGGGCCAGATGCCAAACGGAACGCTATTTTATCATTACCAAATTCGTCGCCGAACTCTTTCACTGCCGCAACAACCTGATCAATGCTTTGCGCTTTATGATCTTCCATAAAGATGATAACAGGCATAACTGAACAATCACCGTTTAACAAACCTGAGCTGGTCTCTACACGAGAGGTTGCTTGCACCAGTGATGACGTATTACGCGGAATCGTCTGCCATTTTAAGTTGCCTTCGTTGTAACCGGCATTGACTGCTTGAGCGACACTTGCAAGTGAAACGCTACTTTGTACACCGGGCACATTGTCAATGCGCCACTGGAATTGTCTGATTCGTTCCATCACATCGTGTTCTGTACACGCCGCTGGATACGCCTCAACAATTACCTTAAGAATATCAACCGAGATGGCATAGCGATTCTGAAATTAAGAAGGTATCTTGGTTATACACAGCGTCTTCATGAAGCGCGGGAGCACCTGCATGTAAATCGCCAATGTGCATTTTCTGTGATTGCCAAAAACCAAATGCAAAGAGCGCTGCAGTAAGAACAAGAACTATGGTCGCATTCTTTCTGTCTGTAAGTGACACAAGGAACTCGCGTACAACGAATAATGAATCTTTCTTCTTATTATCCGCAGTCATTACATGCATGCCTTTACCGTCAAGGTAAGATGCAATAACAGGCAGTAACACTAGGTTAGTAAAGATGATAACTGCCACACCTAAACTGGCGGTGATCGCGAGTTCACGGATGATGCCGATATCTATCGCGAGTAACGTCATAAAGCCAACGGTATCAGACAATAGCGCAATGCCGCCTGGTATCATCAATGCTTTGAAACTAGACTCAGCAGCGGTTTTCGTATCAGAACCAAGTTGTACTTTTTTGGCGATGTCATTAATCATTTGCACGCCATGGCTCACACCTATCGCGAACACTAGGAACGGCACTAAAATGGACATTGGGTCGAGACCAAAACCTAAAGAAGCCAATAAGCCCAACTGCCACACAACAGCAATGAATGAACAAACGATAGGAAGTAAGGTCAATTTAAAGTTGCGACAGAACAACCACACCATAATAAAGGTGATCGCAATCGCTATAGCAAAGAACACCACCACATCTTTTGCACCATCAGCGATATCACCTGCCATTTTGGCAAAACCGATGATATGAATACTGACATTGTCGGTGCTTAAGTCACTGCGAATTTTTGTTTCCAGTTGTTCAGCAATCGAAAGTGTATCGAGTTTTTCGCCAGTTTGAGGATCAAACTCCATCAACTGAGCACTCACCATCGCACATGAGTAATCTGACGCAATCATACGCCCTACTACCTTGGCTTTTTCGATATTTTCTTTAACCTTGGCCAAACCTTGGCTATTAGCAGTAAAGTTGGCCGGGATAATCGGGCCACCACTAAAACCGTCTTCAACAACCTCAACAAAACGCGCGCTAGGCGAGTAAATAGAGTTAACGAGTGTTCGGTTTACACCAGGGATGAAATAAAGTTGGTCGTGTACAGATTTCAGCTGCGTGAAGAATTCTTCATTAAAGATATCGCCATTCGCATCGCACACTGAAATCAGAATACCGTTAGCGCCACCAAACTGAGCCTCATGCTTGGTATACACTTTCATGTATTCGTGATTCAAAGGTATGTTCTTATTAAAAGATGCATCTAATTTAAGCTTGGTTGCTTGGAAAGCGAGCGCAACCGTCGCTAACACAAATGCAAAGATCACCCACATGCGATGGCGGAATAAACTACGCTCCAATGATTCCACAATAATTTGCATGATTAATTTAACTCCTTGCTTTTAATACCGGCTTCTGTGGCCAAAATAAGTTGGCCATTAAACTCTACACCATTAAGAATGGCCTTACCGTCACTCAATTGCTCGCTGTGAAGCGTCAGCGAGTTGATATCGGCTAAATGGTAAATAACAGCTGAGTTACCAAAGATATATAGACCATTATTTTGGGTTGTCATAATGCCATTCATGGTTGCTTCTTGCTCTGTTTCTAGCTGTTGCCAACCTGCGTCTTCAGAATATACGAAGGCATTACCGCGTAAACCAACTACGACGATATTGTCTTGAAACTGTGCAACATCAAAAAAAGAACCAGGATAGATTTCTTCATCGCGCTGCCACGTTTCACCGTTGTCACTACTGTGAGCAATGAGACCCATTTCACCAGCGATGTATAAGCCTTTTGACGTCGCTACAATGCGATTAAAGTGTGGCAAAATCGATGCGCTTTCTATTGCAAAACCTTCGGGATCATTCTCTTTTAAATCCATAAGGTACTCACGGTCTTCTTCAAATAATAGACTGTCTAAAAAACGCTTTTCCCAGCTTTTTCCACCATCTTTGGTTTGCAAATACATGCCATAGGCACCAACAGCAACGCCATTATTAGCGTCAAAGAAAGTCACATCAAGGCAAGGTTTATCGATGTCAGGGTTAAACTGCTGTACCTGCCAGCTTTGGCCACCGTCTTGCGAATTTAAAATTGTTGCGTCGTGACCACAGGCCCAACCGTTTTTGTTATCTATGAAATAGACAGCAGTCAACAAAATGTCCACCGGCGAATTAGCCTGTTGCCATTGCTGGCCATCTTGAGAGAAAACGATAGTGCCGTGTTGACCCACAGCAATAACTTTGTCTTTTGTTGCTGTGATGTCAGTAAATAGCGTTTGTGTTGCCTGTTCGGCCTGATACGCGGGTTGAGGCTCGACCTGAGCTACAGCCTGCAGCGACATAATCAACGTTGCCCAAAGCACGTACTTCATATTAATTAGCGCCCAAATGAAATGTTAATGAGAGAACAAGGCCCACATGTGTGGGCCTAGGTTAGTGCGAAGATTAACGGCGACCTTCGCGACGTAGTGCGTTTGATGTAAACTCGTTGTCTTGGAACGACTGTGAGAAGTCATACATCTCTGATTGGTTATCTAGACCAATGGCAAGATAACGGCGCGAGTTAAGGTCATGATAAACCTCTAGCGTCGTCCACTGCGTCGGTACTTCGTAGTAGTTTAGACCATAAGCCATGGCTACACGATATAACTGGTCACGGTTGTCATACAAGTCTGCTACTGAAATTTGCCAGCTGTCTTCGTCGATGTAGAAAACACGTTTCTTATACGTGTGGCGAGTACCTTCTTTCAGGTTTGCTTCTACCACCCATACACGGTGCTTTTCATAGCGAACGTGTTCAGGGTTTACATGACCTGGCTTAAGGATATCGTCATACTGCAAAGAGTCACTGTGTAACTTGTAGCTGTTGTAAGGGATTAACAACTCTTGCTTACCTTTAAGTTCCCAGTCATAACGGTTTGGAGAACCGTTGAACATATCGAAGTCATCGGTAGTACGTAAGTTGTCAGACGCAGTTCCTGGAGCATCATACGCTACGTTTGGTGCACGACGCACTCGACGTTGACCTGTATTGTATGTCCATGCCTGACGAGGCGTTAGAATTTGGTCCATCGTCTCGTGTACAAGCAGTGCTGTACCAGCTAGACGCGCAGGTTCGGTAACGCTTTGTTTGAACTTGAACAAGATATTTGATTCTTGAAGTTGCTCAGGTGTCGCGTCAGGATTTGAGTACTTCAGCATTAACTGTTCATCAAAACCGATTAAGTTGTATGAACCCGAAGCCGTAGGCATCGCCTGACCGCCAAAACGTGCCACCGAAAGACCACGATAGCGTAATAAGTGGTTCCAGATAGCTTCAAGACCATTCGCTGGGATTGGGAAAGGCACACCAATAGCTGTGTTCTTAATTCCGTTACCACCTTCGATCAGCTCAGCTTCAGTCGCATACTTTTTCGTCGCGTCATAATAAAACTGTGGGTATGAAGCGCTGCGTCGCGTAGGGTATACGTTCATTTTGAAAGTATCTGGGTACGCTTCGAACAGTGCAATCTGACCAGGACTCAATACATTTTTATATTGCTCAAGGTTAGACTTATCAATAGTGTACAACACCTGATCCGCAGCAAACGGGTCTGGGTGGTGCATCCCTGGCTCATAACCCGCAGGTGCTTCAGTAATACCGCCATTCCATGCTGGGATTGAACCATCTTCATTTGCCGCTTTTACAGCACCAATTGGTGTTAAATCTGCACCCAAACGTGCAGCCTGCTCCGGCGAAATCTTAGCGTTTACTGCAGTAGTAGCAAATAGGCCACAAAAGGCTGCTGCAATGAGGGTAGGTTTAGTTAACATACATGTACCCTTTTAAATTGAATATTTAATATTGAACGAAACAAAATCACGATCTGCGAAGGTATTCGTCGCGCCGCCACCCCAGAATGAATTGTAGCCAACATCAAATGACCATGTGTTTTGATAGTTGAAATTCATATTGATGCCCAATGATTTTCTGTCTTCAATAAACAGGAACATTGGATCTGGAGTAATACCATTCACATCATGTGAGAAAACAAAACGTGGTGAGAAGTTCACACCTGAGAATAAATCGTAGTAATCACCTTTAGCAATTAAACGATAACCCCATGCTGATGCAGTTGGGAACGGATTAGTCTCTGGACCATTCGATAGACCCATGTGCAATGCTGAGTAATCGTCAGACAATGGACCTTCCATGATTCCACTACGACCTGTACCTGAAACGTTTAAACGTAACTCATCGTAGGCCGGCATGTTATTGATACGCACACCACCGATCTCACCCACAACAGCCCAGCTGTCAGCACCAAGTGAAGGGCCGAACAAATGCGTTGCTGTGAACTGCAGTTGTGCAGTGTTACGAAGGATATAACCTTGCGCCGTTTCACCTGGACCAACAACTGAAATATCATCACCCTGGCTCATTTGCGAAATACCAGCAAAATCTGGACGTATACCCGCAACAGCTAGTTGCTCAGGCATACCTGCATAAAGCAGCTCAACATCATCGATTTGGAATGGCTCATCTTCGCGGAAAGCAAATTCACCAGCAAACGCTGTTTCACCTAACGACGTGTTGAAGCTCAAACCGTATAGCTTGATGTCTTCTGGGTAAGCTAAAACTGCTTTTGTAAATGCGCCAAGATCGTTGACATTGTCACTGTTAATTTCAGTAGTCATGATCATTTGCAAATCTTGCGCGATGCTAGCTTGAGTAAAATCAGAGACTTGACCAGAAATCACTGGGCGACGACTGTGGTAGTTAATGTAATATGCTGCCACTTCCGTGTCGTTAAGTTCTGGTAGGAACATACCCAAACGAAGACCGTACTGACCGCCATCATCTGGCTCAGCTTTACCACGATCACCCTTGCCTTTTAGAGCAACTTTCGTTGGGTATGCCAAGTACATATTAGCGAGTAATTGCTGGCCAGCGGCTGAGTTCGGGTCGATACCCTGCGCCGCGGCAGCTGCCTGCCAATTAGCGCCTAAGTTATTTAAACTGTCTGTTAAGAAAGCTAAATCGATATCAGGGTTTGATGTAAAGCCTAACTGAACATTTTGGTTGAAACCGTTTTCTGACGCAAAATCGTTGGTCGAGAAATAACTACCAGTCGCTGGAAGACGGGTTTCATGCCATTCATACTGATAAAAACCTTCTAGGTAAATATTTTCAGTAATACCTAATGAAGCCCATAACATGCCAACTGGGATGAACGCTTCTTTCAGTTCAGCGCCAGGTGCCTTTAGACGGTCAATATCAACAGGGTTTACGTTGATACCATGAGAAATTAAGGTACTCTCACCCCAGTTTACCACTTGCTGGCCTAGTCGCACTGACAACGGATTCATACCATCGTTGAAATCAAAGTCAGCCCACACGAATGCGTCTAATAAACGGAAATCAGCACACACCTGCACTTTAGTTTCATCGTAATCACAAGGGTCGACATATTCACCTGACACTGGGTTGGTGTAAGCATAATCACCATCCATCAAAGCGAAGTCATAGAAATACATGAAACGGCTGAAGAAACCATAAGAGTCGCCTGTGATAGCAAGCTCATGTGTTCCTTTTAGAAGTTGCGAGAAGGTATCACCCTTATCGAAATTCAAGTTACCTGCATCGCCGTTGTTTGAGTATGCGCCCGGTTGGCTCCAAACATCAGTCGATGAATAAATTGGGTTTAGTGCAGAGTTGTAGCCTGTCCAGTCAAAACGTGGGTGGTTACTCTTGCCGATGTATTTATCAAAATCACGGTTTTCTGTACGAATGCTTTGACCGTATGAAAACGTTGAGTCAAAGTTAACGTCAAAGTTACCAACCGTAAAATTAGCACTGTGTGCTGCGCTACTCATGCCTAACATCGCTGCGCCGATGCTGAGCGCAAGTCGATGCTTAGCAAATAGTGGCTGTCTTATCATTGTTGCTTCCCCCTTCGCGCGGGTAATTTTTAGATCAAGTTATTGTTTTTAGTGTAGTCTTGTACATAAGAAAGGATACGCTAAATTTACAAACAGTCCACATTAAAGCCTTGTTTGTCGCGTCTATTTTCCTTTTTATGCGCTAATGGTATGACATCCTACCACTATTTTTATACATGACAATAACGTTCGCGACAAATGCAATTTACATCTGTGTAGATTTAGCAAAATTTATGAAAGGTTATATTCGCTCCAAACTAACGAATTTATTGTTGTCATCTAGGGCAAGTCTGAATCGCCCACGGATACCTATGCTGGACATGTAAGGCAGAATCTTGGTCGCTGGAAAGCGGATTGTCAGTCCTGCATCATCAATTACTTGTATAGCAGAGACTCGGCCTTTGTAGTAGGCCAAGCACTGCTCATACGTTAAGTGCAAACTAAAATAAAAATAGTGAACATTCATCAAGCTAATGCTTTATCAACCTTTTCGAATAGATCTTTACTTAAGTTTGGTAATGATTGTAGACGTCGTAACTGCGCCTTCATCAGAGTTTGACGGGGTGTGTCATAGCGTTTCCAAGCCAGTAAAGGAGTAATTAAACGTGACGCTGTTTGTGGATTTATCTCGTTTAGTTTTACCAGCGCATCTCCTAGTACTTGATATCCCTCGCCACTTTGATGGTGGAATACTGCGGGGTTACTCATTGTCAAAGGCCCTAATAACGCGCGAACTCGATTAGGATTGTTCCAACTAAAATGAGCATGCTCATAGTGTTCGGTAATGGCGTTAAGCGCTTGGTCACCTTGCTTCAACGCCTGCAAATTAAACCATTTATCCATAACAAGTACGTCGTCTTGCCAACGCTGCTCAAATGCATTTAATTGCGTGAGCGCTTCGTCATGTTGCGCACACACCATCGCTTTCAGCGCGCCTAATGCCGTAGTCATAGACCCCTTTTGTGCTTGTGACACGATGTAATCGCTCGCTGTGTTAGTCTTAGCAAGGTAGTACATAGCAACATTCAAGAGCGCACGAATAGCGGCGCTTTGATGGTTTTGTTGCTTATCGTCCGCAAACGTTTCTATAACATGGAGCAGCGCTTTCTCTAAGGATGTTGCTATCTGCACCTCAAAGACTTGAGTAACCGCTATTAGGTCATCCATAGGAATCTGTGA
Source organism: Pseudoalteromonas sp. GB56 (assembly GCF_054923835.1). Taxonomy (NCBI): domain Bacteria; kingdom Pseudomonadati; phylum Pseudomonadota; class Gammaproteobacteria; order Alteromonadales; family Pseudoalteromonadaceae; genus Pseudoalteromonas; species Pseudoalteromonas sp. GB56. The sequence continues at coordinate 2,179,603 of NZ_JBPCHK010000001.1, forward strand.
AAAACGCGCGCTTAGTGTGTCGAAACTTGGGAGAGTAAGTAACTCAGCAACAAGGGCAAGGTCTTGCTCTTCCCCCTTTACGGCACTATTTACTATACTGTGCAGAGTCTCAATAACACTTGCGGGTAAAGTCGGTTCTTCACTTTGATTTGATATCGCTTGTACAATACAATCGGTCAACGCGCTTTGTTGTGCGTCCCAACGACTAAACTCACTACTGGCGTGCTTAACGATATGTAGCTGTTCTGATAAAGGCTGTTCAAACTCAACCTTAACCGGCGCAGAAAAGTCTTCAAAAACCACTGCCACAGGCTTACTGACAATCCCTTCAAACGTAAAGGTTTGAGTGGACTCGCTTAACTGCAATACTTTTGATACTGACTGCCCTTCAATTATCAGTGATACGGGTTCACCTTGATCATTGAGCAATTCAATGGCAACGGGAATAACCAGGTTTTCTTTGTTGGTTTGGTCGCCGCTTGGCGTGTGCACCTGTGTCAATGTCAATGAGTATGTCTGCGCTTCGCTGTTGTACTTTTGTGCAACTTGCACCACAGGTGTACCTGATTGACTGTACCATTTTGCAAAGTGCTTTAAGTCGATTGCATTGGCATCTGCCATCGCGCTGACGAAATCATCACAGGTAACAGCTTGACCATCATGTCGTTGAAAATACAGCTTCATTCCCAACTGGAAACCCTCCTCACCCAATAAAGTGTGTAACATACGGATGACCTCAGCCCCCTTGTCATACACAGTTACTGTGTAGAAGTTATTCATTTCTATCACTTTTTCTGGGCGGATTGGATGCGCCATTGGCCCTGCGTCTTCCGCAAACTGATGAGTTCGCATCACTTTAACCGCATCAATCCGGTTCAAAGCACGGGAACCTAAATCACTACTGAACTCTTGGTCTCTAAAAACCGTCAACCCTTCTTTTAAAGATAACTGGAACCAATCGCGACACGTTACACGGTTACCCGTCCAGTTGTGGAAATATTCATGGCCAACAATTGATTCAATAAGATGAAAATCGCGGTCTGTCGAAGTTTCTTCGTTAGCCAACACACATTTAGAATTAAAGATGTTCAAGCCTTTATTTTCCATCGCCCCCATGTTGAAGAAATCAACAGCGACGATCATATACACATCAAGATCGTATTCCAGTTCGAACCGCTGTTCGTCCCATTTCATCGCATTAATCAAAGAGGCCATGGCATGAGGCGCTTTAGACAAATTCCCTTTATCGACATAGAGCTCTAGTGCAACTTTGCGTCCCGACATCGTCGTATAATCATCACGTAAAACGTCGAAGTCTCCAGCGACTAATGCGAATAAGTAACTTGGTTTTTTAAATGGGTCTTGCCAAACAGCGTAGTGCTTACCATTTTCTAATTCGCCTTGTTCTATTTTGTTACCGTTAGACAACAAATGCGGGAATTGCGCTTGGTCTGCAATAATTGTCACGGTATAGCTTGCCATTACATCTGGGCGGTCTAAGAAATAAGTTATCTTTCTGAAGCCCTGCGCTTCACACTGAGTACAATAGGCACCGTCAGATAGATACAAGCCTTCTAACGAGGTGTTTGTTTGTGGTGAGCAATGAGTGGTGATTTCTATTTCAAACGAATCACTGGGCAAGTCGGAAATGATGAGTTGCTGAGCAACTTCTTTATAAGCAAGATGTTGTAGACCGTTGATAACAACACTTTGCAATTCTAAATTGATACCATCGAGTACCAACTCTTTACTTGGATTATCTGGGTTGTGAGAAACCTTTGAGCTAGCAACGACTTTGGTTTTAAGTGGGTCTAAATCAATATTCAGTGCCACAGATTCAATAAAAAAAGCCGGTGGTAAGTAGTCGCTGAGGTATTGCGCTGTTGGCTGGTTGGAGTTCATAAACTTACAGTCTCCTGAGGTAGCAAGGGCATCAAATGATGCCCTTAATATTAATCGCTTTGTTTTGCCTGAACTTCAGGCTGAAGATGCTTAGGCTCGATACGTAAAATTTTGATACCCAGATAAGCATAAATAACGGCCAATATAGGGTTAATTAAATTAAAGAAGGCGTATATAGCATAATCAAATGGGTTTATTAAAAGTACGCTCTGCATATAAGCACCGCAAGTGTTCCAAGGGATCAGCGGACTTGTAATTGTGCCACCGTCTTCAAGCGTGCGAGACAAGTTGACAGGTTTCAAGCCACGTTTCTTATATTCTTCCTTAAACATTCGCCCGGGGACGACAATAGCGATGTATTGATCCGCAGCAACTAGGTTTGTACCAATACATGTACCAATTGTCGCCGCTATTAATGAGCCGGTTGACTTGGCAACTTTTAAAATGCTGCGTACGAAAACATCGAGTAGACCTGTTTTCTCCATGATAGCCCCAAACATCAATGCCATCATGATTAACCATGTAGTATTGAGCATACCGGACATACCGCCACCCGATAACAAATCATCCATCTTGGCGTCACCGGTCGTGATACTAAAGCCATCAAAGAAGGTCGCCCACACCAGCTTAAAATAACCTATTAACTGACCTTGTGACATGTCAACTTGGGTCGCCAACAGATCAGTTTGGAAAATAAGCGCCCAAACCGCCCCCAACACAGCACCGATAGATATCGCTGGAAACGCGGGCATCTTACGAATAGCCAGTGTTAAAAGCACCACCAATGGTACAAGGTTTAAAATACTGATATTAAAGTTTTGCTCGAGCAATGAGACCATCGCGTCGATACTCGTTGCATCACTGCTAACCTCTGCATTGAAGCCCATAACAATGAAGATGATCACAGCAATCACAAAGCTAGGTACTGTAGTCCATAACATATGGTGGATGTGCGTAAATAAATCTGCACCAGCGACTGCTGGAGCGAGGTTGGTAGTTTCTGATAATGGACTTAATTTATCACCGAAATAGGCACCTGAAATCACCGCACCTGCAGTAACAACAGGGTCGAGTGATAGACCATTAGCGACACCTAGCAACGCCACACCAATAGTCGCTGCGGTCGTCCATGAACTGCCTATACTCATAGCCACAACACCACAAATAATACAGCTGGCAGCATAAAACCAATGCGGGTTAATTATTTGCAGACCATAGTAGATGAGCGTGGGAACAGTACCTGAGAGTAACCAAGTGCCAATTAAGGCGCCGACCATTAACAGTATAAGAATGGCACCAAGGGAAATAGTGATCCCTTTAATCATCGCTTCTTCGAGGGTTTTCCACGTGAAACCGTTTTTCAACCCGATCAAGGCTGCAGTGAACGTAGCGAATAATAGAGCAATTTGGTTAGGACCTGATGACGAATTATCACCGTACAAATACACTGCGGCACCCAAAAGACAGATTAGCACTGTTATCGGGATCATCGCATCTAAGAATTTAGCTTGTTTTGTTGTTGTCAAAATGACTCTCCTGCCCTCGCTAATTACACAACGCCGCAAGGGTTATTTTTATTATCCTGCAAAGAGTACCAGAGCCGTGAAGATTTAACAGCGTTTAAACAACAAAAAGGGCGCTAAAAGCGCCCTTTTCTCACGTATTTGATTACTTATTATTCTTAGCTAACCTACCGTGCTTAATAAAGTCTTGGGTGATAAGCGCTGCTTCTTCTAAGAAAGGATCGAAGTCCTCAAGAACCTCTGGCGCGTCATCCACTTTCGCGACTGCCTCCAAACCTAAGCGTGCTAATCGTTCATTTGTACGTTTAAGTGCCAAAGCTTCAAGCTCGTCTTTTTTCGCTAATCTATCTTTTTCATTCAGCGAAATATATTGACGATCCTTTTCCTCTTTATACGTTTTGATATCTTGCATCACGTAGTTAAATTCGGGTTCAGTCGCCACACGTTGATCATGCACTTTGTTCAAATAACTAATGGTGTCATCCAAAGTGTCAACCGTCGCGTATTTTGCGCGAGGAATGCTGTCCCAAGGTAATGCGTTGTCTTCTTGGCTTTCACCCCACTCTGCTGGGTCAATCGCCGAAGGCAGTTTGATATCAGGGATTACGCCTTTGTGCTGTGTACTGCCACCATCGATACGATAGAACTTTGCGATGGTGTACTGCACACTGCCCAACTTATTGTCGTACAAGTCGTAATTGCGACCTAAACCACGATGTTGTTGCACGGTGCCCTTGCCGAACGTTTGTTCGCCGATGATCACTGCACGACCATAATCTTGCATCGCTGCGGCAAAAATTTCTGAGGCAGATGCACTGTATCTATCAACGAGCACCGTCAATGGGCCATCATAATAAGTGACTCCGTCACTGTCTTTTTGCTCTTGTACACTGCCATTTAGAGTATGGATTTGCACGATTGGGCCTTGGTCTATAAACAAGCCCGACAGCTGATTCGCTTCGTACAAAGAGCCACCACCATTTTGGCGCAAGTCGATGATGACGCCATCGACCTTTTGTGCTTTTAACTTAACGAGCTCAGCTTTTACATCTTCAGACAAATTGTTGTAAAAGCCTGGGATCTCGATAACACCTATTTTACTCGTGAGATCTGAATAGCTAGCATCAAACACACTTGATTTTGCTGCTCTGTCTTCAAGACGTACTTTATCACGAGTTATCTCTACGATTTTAGGGCTACCGTGGTCGTCTTTACCTTTGAGGTACTGTAAACGAACAAGCGTGCCTTTAGGGCCTTTAATGAGATCCACAACGTCGTCAAGACGCCAGCCAATTACATCGACAAAATCATCTTCGCCTTGGGCCACACCAATAATACGGTCGTCTGGTTTGATCGTAGCCGTTTTATCTGCAGGACCACCAGGAACAAGAGAACGAATGACTGTGTAGTCTTCATCGTAGCTTAGTACCGCGCCGATGCCTTCTAGTTCAAGATCCATATCCATCTTGAACTGTTCTGCACGTCGTGGTGATAGATAAGAAGTGTGAGCTTCAATCGAACGAGCAAACGCGTTCATAATAATTTGGAATGCATCTTCGCTTTTCGTTTGTACTAGACGTTTTAGCGTGTACGTATAACGCTTTTCTAGTACTTCTTTAATGCCATCCCAATCTTTACCTGCGAGTTTCAATCGCAGCGCGTCATATTTAACTTTTTGACGCCACAACTCATTGAGTTCAGCTTCCGTGGACGCAAAAGGTGCATCTTCGCGTTCAAAGTAATATTTATCGTCCTTCGTAAAGTCGAACGGTTCACCTTCTAGCAAAGACAAAGAATATTCGTAACGTTCGAAGCGACGCTTCATACTTAAGTTGAACAAGTCGTAAGCGAATTCTAACTTGCCAGATTTAAGTGCGTTGTCGAACTTATCGCGGAATTGCTCGAACTGTTCAACGTCAGATGCGAGGAAAATACTGCGATTGTAATCAAGCGATTCGACATAACAATCAAACATCTGTTCTGACAATTCGTCATTAAATCGAATCGGCTTGTAGTGTGCACGGGTAAAGAGGTTTGTCACTCGCTTACTTGCCGTACTGTGTTGCGACTCTTGGTGCAACGTTGGCAAATCGGCAATGGTTACCTTATCTAATGATGCTAAGGCAGGTGTTGCAACTAACGCTGCAACAAGGGGAATGAGTGAAAACGTCTTACTCATGCACAACTCCTTTTTTAAACTAGATACAAGCTGTCTGCTTTAGTCTTAACTTGCATACCAGTCACTAACTCAACGTGAATATCTTCTTTGTTGACTTCAGTGATAGTACCGTTAACCAGTGCTTGACCTAATTTTACTTTAACTTTGGTATTAGCCTTGACCTGTTCGCTTGGTAAAGGTTCAACTTTATTGCTGCGACGTGGTTGTTCAGCAGGTGCTTTTTTGACTTTAGCGCCTTTTGGACTCGGTTTGCCACTCCCTTGAGGACGTTTTTTGTAACCCTTTGTGTCACCGTCTTTAGGACCGCGCGTTGGCTTTTTACGCTTCGCCATTTTTGCACGGCTCTGTTCAAGCGCAGTTTGAGCATGATCAACGTGCTCTTGCTCAACTTTTTCTGCTTGGTTACCGTCTAGGTCAACGCGGAATTCATTTTTAACCACCGCTTCAAGATAGCGCCAGTTAGAGGTGTATTTTCTAAGAGCTTGGCGCACTTGCGTTTTGCTGACTTTTTCATTGCCTTCAATACGCTCAGCGATATCTTTAAAGATACCGACTTTAAGTGGCTTGATGCCCTCTTTTTGTTTAAAACAGTTTGGGAATTCTTCGTAAAGAAACGCCAATACTTCGTTTATGTCTTTTAGCTTGTCTGTGGTTTCCATTTCTGAACCTTAATTTACATCTGCTCGTCTTGAGCTGAGTCGATATAGTGCTCAACCCAGTCTAGTAACTCATCGAGTTCAGCATCAATCAATGCCAAATCACCTCGAAGTTGTTCCCAAATACCTGTGATGATACTGTCGATTTGATCGCAACCTAAATCATCAGGAAGGCGTTCCCAGGCATGGTGTATAAGATCGTTGAGTCGCTCACACACCAATTCTTCTTCTCCTTCCCAATCACCTACATCTGCAATCGAAAATAAGTAATCCTGAACGCTTAGTAATCTTTCATACGATGTGCTTTTCTAAACAACGAACAAGCTGTTCAATTCCAGCCTGGTCTTGTTCGTCGAAACGGTTCAAGCTAGGGCTATCAATATCTAAAACACCAATTGCCTCGCCATTTTTCTTTACCACAACAACAATTTCCGAATTTGATGCCGCGTCACAGGCAATGTGACCAGGGAATGCATGCACATCAGATACTAGTTGCGTTTTATCTAGCGCAACCGCTGTTCCACATACGCCCTTACCAACTTCTATGCGAACACACGCTGGCTTTCCTTGGAAAGGACCAAGCACCAATTGCTGTGGTGATTCCAACAAATAAAAACCCGCCCAGTTGATGTCTTCTAACGACATGTATAACAAGGCACTGATGTTCGCTAAGTTAGCAATTAAATTGGGCTCATCGGAAATTAGCGCGTTGGCTTGTTCCGTCAAAGAGCGATAAAAATCTTCTTTGCTCATCAAATACTACTTCACATAGAATACGCAGTGTTTAAGGTACTCTTTGTGGCGCGCAAATGAAACCTTTTATCAAGAAAAAATTGGTGGGATTACATTAAATTGAGCTGGTTGCTTAAAATTAACTCAGCTCCATTAACATCTCTACGCGTGTTCGGGACTATTTCGTCTTAAACCGTACAAAAACAACCCGCTACCTAACGCTGCCATCACTGCGTTAACGACGAGTAAAAATCCCGCCCCTGCACCGAAAACATAACTAAACAGCGCACCGCCAAGCATGCCCAGTGTAAGCACGCCACTGTAATGAACTTTGTTGTACTTATGCATAAACAGATAGCCTGGGACAACAAATACAGCCATAGACAGACCAACGATATGGGCATTAGCGATAGCCGAGAGTAAAACGTTAAAGAAAATTTGTGAGCCGTTATTTTGTGCGCCTAACGCGTAATAAATGCCCAAGGTCACGCCGACAATGATTGGCGCAAGTAAGGAGTAAAATACAGCTTTTGCTAAACGATGTTTCATGACTTTATAGTTTTATTGTTATATCGACATTCAGCGTCGCAGAAAAAAAGGACACTGCCAACAGATACCTTAGTCGAATAACACAAACTAATAAAAGCGAGATACATTTATTTCGGACGTAAAAAAGGCCGCTAATTCTGCGGCCTTTTCTATTTGGCGGAGAGATAGGGATTTGAACCCTAGATACGCTATTAACGTATGCCGGTTTTCAAGACCGGTGCTTTCAACCGCTCAGCCATCTCTCCAATGCGGTTACCCAGATGACATAATCACCCAAGTGTAATTTAGTGGCGGAGAGATAGGGATTTGAACCCTAGATACGCTATTAACGTATGCCGGTTTTCAAGACCGGTGCTTTCAACCGCTCAGCCATCTCTCCGCAGCGGGGCGAATATTAGATAAATGAATTGCATTTGTGAAGCGTTATTTTTATTTTTTTGTTTAAACGCCTAATTTTTGACTATTTTGTTCAAATTAGAATCGATTAGGGCTAATTACAGCGTATTGAATCGTAAAGGTTTGCCCATATTAATGAGACTTGGTAGTCTTGAACTTGGATGCAATGTGCATCTGAGGATTGATTAATATTAAGGAGTTTAACAATGGCGTTTAATAACTCGTACAGCACGGCGCAGCCGGTGATGTCGACCATTGAGACTAATAAGGTTTTAAAGAACACTTACTTTTTACTCGCGATGACATTGGCATTCAGTGCGGTTACTGCGGGTATTTCCATGGCGCTTAACCCTCCGTACTTCACGGGCCTTATATGTACTCTTATCGCTTTTGGCATGTTGTTTGTCATTAACAAGAAGGCCGAGACTTCTGCAGGCGTTTTATTAGTGTTTGCGTTTACTGGCATATTGGGTTTTGGCCTAGGCCCATTGTTGAACCACTACGCAGCGATGCCAAATGGCCCAATGCTTATAATGCAAGCTCTTGGCTCAACAGCCCTTATCTTCTTTGGTTTATCTGCGTACGCACTAACGACTAAGAAAGATTTCTCATTCATGGGCGGCTTCCTAACGGTTGGCCTAATCGTTGTAATCATTGCGAGTGTAGTGAACATTTTCATCGGCAGCTCGTTGATGATGACCGTGATCAATGCCGCTGTTGTGCTGATTATGTCTGGACTAATTCTGTTTGACACAAGCCGTATCATCAATGGTGGTGAAACAAACTATGTGCGCGCAACTGTGTCTTTGTATTTGAACGTGTATAACTTATTCACGTCACTACTACACTTACTTGGCGCAGCGGATGACTAATTAGCAAAATTTGTTAGAATGAGCCCCATTAACTGGGGCTTTTTTTGGACTAAATTTGGCCAGCTTTGTACTTTCCTTACATTCAGCGGCGAGTGACACTTGCACACTCGAAGCTTTACAACGCTTCGCCCATGCGGCGATTGCAAACGGACATGAAATAAAATGCGTGTTTCTCTATCAGAACGGTGTTTATCATGCCCTTTCAGACTTTGACCTTGCCAGCGATGAATTTAATCCTGCACTGGTGTGGCAAACGCTTTTTGACTTAAACATCCCAGTACATGTATGTGTAACGGCGGCGAGCAAACGCGGTGTTGAGGTGCGTGAAGGTAGTCGGTTTACTGTTTCTGGACTAGCTGAATTCGCGATGGAAGCAGCGCAAGTTGACAGGTGGATTCAATTCAAATGAAGCATATCCTCGTCATAAGCAAAAACGCCCCCTATGCAGGCCAAAGTCTACGTGAATCACTTGATTTGGTGTTAATATTTGCGGCCATTGACCAACAGGTTACTTGGTTGCTTGAAGAGGACGCAGTGTATGCCTTGGCTCCTGATCAACAACCAAAAATTGTTGCCCACAAAGATTTTACCAAGGCCATCAACATGCTAGAAATATACGACGTGGAAGATGTGTATGTATGCGAGAAATCATTAACGGCGCGTGGACTATCACTGAATACCTTGAGTATTGACACCCACGGCGCTGATTCGCAGCAAATTCAAACCTTGATTCACCAAGCAGATCATGTGGTGGTACTGTAATTATGAGTACTTTATTCATTGTAAGCACAGCCAATGCCTCAACATCCGCATTGCTGAGTAGGTTAAACGATGCTGACGCAGTCTTGTTACGGGGTGATGGCTGTTTTTCTTGGGCCGCATTTGCTCAGTTGCAACACCCTTTGTACGCGCTTGAACGAGACATGCAAGCCCGCGGACTCAGTGAGCATTCAAGCAAAGCCATGCTCATTAGCGACAGTCAATGGGTTGAATTGACCCTACAGTTTTCTAAATGTGTGAGTGAGTAATGATTGAATTCAATGGTCAACAACTAGAGACTGATAAAGAGGGCTATCTCTTAGATAGTAACCAATGGTGCAAAGAATTAGCACCTATTATTGCTGCAGGTGAGAACATTACGTTGACAGACCCACATTGGGAAGTCGTGATGTTTGTGCGTGATTTTTATGAAGAATTTGAAACTAGCCCAGCAATTCGCATGCTTGTTAAAGCCATGGCCAAGAAACTGGGGGAAGACAAAGGCAACAGCAAATATTTGTATAAACTGTTTCCCAAAGGACCTGCGAAACAAGCAACAAAGATTGCGGGCTTACCTAAACCGGCTCGCTGCATCTAGCATTAAAAAAGGCGCCAATCGGCGCCTTTTTTAGTTATCCACGACTATTTATTATATGCACGCGGCATATCTGATTCAGCCATGTATCGATCGCGTAGTTTGTCTTGACGAGATTCAGTGGAAACCTCTACACCGTCAATCCATACTTTTTCTAACTTAGTGCTGTATTCAAACGGGTCTGCGCTCCACAGTACGATGTCCGCTGGTTTACCTACGCTAATAGAACCCGCATCGATGTTAAATGCATCGGCGACATTGCTGCTGATAGCGGCAAGTGCACCTTCAGGGCTCATACCGTAAGACACCGCGTTACCAGCGTCATAACGTAATTGGTATAGGTTATGAGCACTGTCGCCAGCGATCGTCAGAATTACTTTCACGCCAGCTTTTTCAAGCTTACCTGGGTTGTCTAAACTCGCATGCATAGAGTCAAAGCTACCTGGCAAGTTGTCCATGGCGCTTATCACAACTGGCGTATTGCTTGCTGCAAGTTCATCGGCAATCAACACGGCATCTTGAGCACGAGCAAACACCATATTAAGGTCATACTTAGCTTTTACTTTTAACAGCTCGAGCATGTCTGCGGCGCGAGAAACACTGATCAGAAGTGGAATTTCTTTTGCAAATACGCCATCGAGGATCTCTACTTCAGGCTTTTTCACTTCTTTATCTTTCTTTTCACGGTTTTTGTGATCTTTCAAGCTTTTGAATTAAATCCTGCAAAGAAAGTGCGCGTGAACCTTTGTCTTTAGCGCCAAGATCAACCACTAAGGCGACCTGCTTTTGTGAAACGCTATCAAACTCACCACTTAGCGATACCACAGACGCTAAGCCATCAAAAATACCTTCACTGCCACTTGGTACGATAACATCGCGCGTGACACCGCCTTTACGAGCGTAAGGAATGAGTGAAGAGCGTGGGTTGAACGCCAAGCTTGGGTCAAAAGTAATGGATGCTTTTTTATCGGCGCCATCACGCGAGTCAGATACCGCACCAACTTCAACCAAACCAATTTGGTTTAACGAACCAATAAAGCCAGGTGTTAATACTTTTCCAGATGCATCGATTGTGACATCTGCGGTAATTTCTTGTGGATTAATAGCCGCAATTTTACCGTCTTTAATCACCACTGACGCATTCGTTAAAGTGCCCTGCTCCGTCGCTGTATGTACAGTAGCGTTAGTAATTGCCAGTGTTTGCGCAAATACTGATGAGCTCATCGCCAATGCTGTGGCAACAGAAGTTAACGTAAACAATTTCATTATAATTCTCCTTAACGTTGGCCTAGCATAAAGTCACTTTGAGCTTGGAATTTCTCATCGTTACGGTCATACACTTTCGCACCGTCTACGAATACCTGCTCTGCTTTTGCATAAACGCTAAAAGGACTGGTGTTCCAAATTACAATGTCTGCTTGCTTATTTGAGGCGAGTGAACCCGTTTTATCATCGATACCCAGCGATTTCGCTGCATTTGATGTGATCCACTTAATGGCATGCGCTTCGTTGATATCAAAACCATTTTCATTGGCGCGATACATCACTTTCGCTGCCTCTTGGTTCAAACGCTGAATAGTTGTATCAGAGTCTGAGTGCACGATTGCACAAGAATTTTTCACTGCGTCGACAATGGCTACGTTCTCTTGAACCATATCATAGGCTTCCATTTTAAAGCCCCACCAATCTGGCCATAGCGCAGCACAGTTACCATTTTCACCTAACATGTCAGCAATCTTGTAGGCTTCAATACCGTGATGGAAAGTACCTGCGTGGTAACCGAACTCTTTTGATAGGTCGATCATCATTGCCATTTCTTCGGCTTTATAACAGTGATTGTGAATAAGAATTTCACCATCAAGCACACCACGCAAGGTGTCTAACATCAAGTCACGCTCTGGCGCATCGACATTTTTACCCGCTGCGTAGTTTGCATCATATTGTTCCCAAGCACGCTTGTACTCCGTCGCGTCGATCCACGCATTACGGTAACCGGCCATGTTACCCATGCGAGTTGAGGGTAAAACACCTTTGCTGCCATATACACGCTTAGGGTTTTCACCACACGCCATTTTCAAGCCGTAGGGCGCATCTGGGAATTTCATCGCTTGCATTGTGTGCGCAGGAACATTTTTCAACGTCACACCACGACCACCAATTAAGTTGGCTGAACCAGGTAGAATTTGTAGTGTCGTAATACCACCTTCACGGGCACGGTTAAAACCAGGGTCTTGTGGCCAAATTGAGTGTTCAACCCACACTTCAGCGGTTACTGGGCTGGTCATCTCGTTGCCGTCTTGGTGAGACGCAACTGAAGGACTTGGATACGCGCCTAAGTGCGAGTGAACATCGATGATACCGGGGGTGATCCACTTGCCTTGCGCATCAATGGTGACGTCGGCACTTACTTGTAGGTCTTGACCGACTTGCTTGATTTTACCGTCGACGACATATACATCGCCGTTTTCAATACGTTCACCGTCACCCGTTAGTACAGTTGCATTTGTGAACAACGTAGACTGGTTCGGCATGGGTTGATAAGTACTTGGGTATGGGTTTTTCTTGATTGTTACGTGTTCGCCTTGAGGACCTTCTTGTTGGCACCCCGTTAGCGCAATAGCCAAGGCTATTACACTAAGGCTTGATGTTGTTTTTAGCATTGTTTGCATCACTCCTTTTTTTGTCTACTTTATCTAATCCCTAAAACAATTGCGATGAAAATAGGTTAATACACGGTAAATCAGGATAGATGGGAACAAGTACTCGGTAGCCAGCATGGTGAGTAACATTTGGAGCGATTAAAGCGGCAAATGTTACCCTGCGGTGAATAACGTTCAAACTAAAGAGGTACAAGTATTAAAATTCAAAATATTTCGCACGTCTTTTGGGTATTTATGTGAACAATTGCTGGCTATTTAATGAGCGAAATAAGTAACTTGAGGAAATGAGTTCACAATTGAAATAGCTTCTTACATTTAGAATTATTCTATTCATTCTATAACAACAAATAGCGTACATACTTAGACAGCACCCAACGCACCGTAAAGGAGAATACCCCATGAAACGCACAACTCTGTTAGGCTCTGCTGGCGCTGTTATCTTAGGCGCACTATCTATGAGTGCATCAGCTCAGTCGAATTTTATTGCTGCGGATGATTCCATTGGCACACAAATTTGCATGGCAATTACAAAAGATAGCCCACTCAAATTAAGAAACGAAATGAAGAATCATCATGTGAGAAAAACTGTCGTAGTGAACAAATTACAATGCAATGATCTCACTGTTCGTCAGTTCGCTAGCCTATATGGATTTGACCGAACTTTGAAAGGGTTAGGTATGACCCCATTAACTGAAACATCTATCCATGACTTAGCAAAAGTACATGGCGATACACTCACTGTTGTTTCAGGTTCACATTAACTTCGAATAACGCGCAGACACACTATCCTGCAAAAATTCAATACGCGGCGCCTCTGCTAAGATAGCACGGGCGCCGCGTCTTTTTTTATAAATGATGTGTTTCGTTGTCCCATCGATTTAGTCCCCTTTGTCAGTCCTCGAAACACGGTAATTAAAAATCAAAAGCACCATTTACAGTTATCAATGCTAAAAAACATTAAGTTCACCGTGAGAACACTTCACTTTATTTGGTTTTTAAACACCTAACTGGTGTTACTGTTCAGACATATTTGTACATAAGTCGTACATCAGCCAAGCGATTGAAATGCGCCAAGCGTGGAGGTAGAAAACACGTCAAAAAAAATCGTCTTTTTGTAACTGAAATGTAGATTAAATTCATTTAAAAACAATATGATATAAATAATATACACAGCTGAAATAGCCGTTTACATTTAGAATTACTCTGTTCATTCAATGACAAAAGACTTTGTGCATACTTAGTTGGCACCCAACGCACCGACAAGGAAAATTCGTATGAAACGCACAACATTGTTAAGTTCAGCTGCCATCCTTATGTTAGGTTCTTTATCAGTACCTGCATCAGCACAAACCGAGTTTGTGGCGACAAACAATTCAATTGGTACACAACTCTGTATGGCTGTGAGCACCAACAACCGCCATGAACTGTCAAAAGTCATGAATGAAAACGGCATAAGCGCAAAAGTCTTTCAACGTAAACTACAGTGTAATTCGTTGAGCGTGAGAGAATTTGCAAGCCTGTACGGTTTCGATCGCAGCTTACAAACTCTGCGAATGACCCCCCTAACTCAAACCTCAATTCATGACCTCGCGATGGTTCATGGAACAAAGTTGACGACGGTAACAGGGTCATAACTATTGTACATCCAAACAAAGAGCCCGCGCATGCGGGCTTTTTATTAAATAAAGTGTGCTAAAGCTCCAAATACCCCACCGAAAATGCCCCCCCAAACTACAAGCCAGCCTAAGTGCTTTCTGATCATGGTTTGGATGATTTCCTTTACTAATTTCGGTGTCAGTTCCGCTAATCGCTCATCAACAAGGGATAGCACCTGCTCCTGTAGAGATTCGCTTTGGCTTAGATGTTGAGCTAGCAAAGTTTGCGTATGTTCATTGGCGATAATGTCGTTCATGGCTAGACGCATTTTATGCGCAAAGGGTTCACGCATCGGCTCAAGTGCTGCGGAGCCACCAAACATTGCGAGCATCGAACCAAATTGAGACTGCTCGATGACATCGACTAAACGGTCAAATGCAGGCGACATGTCTAGTTGATCAATAACAGGCTCAAAATTGATATGCGCTTGGGCATTCCCTACTCTCGCTAAATTTTCCGGTGTTAAAAACTGACTCGTAATTAACTCCTTTATACCGTGTTTGAATGCTTCAAATTTTAACTGCACCACACCAGAACCATATAAAAAAGGTACCTTCTCAAATAACATATGGATGGCCAGCCAGTTCGTTAACGCACCTGAGAGCGCAAACAAACCCACGCTTGTAAGTAGAGGAAATTGTAAAAACCAGCCCACTAAGGTGCACACCATAGCTAAACTAGACGTAATACCACTCATATTCACTATGTAAAACTCCAGCTTTTCAATTAACTAAGCACATATTTTAGCGCTAATACCTGCTGCGACAATCAATATTTTGCAGTGATAAATAACTTTGCCATACTTGTTGTACCTATGAGTTATCTATGTATTGTTGTTATGTGGAATATCGTCGCACAATCTTTGAGCAATGCTCTCAATACGCCTTTCGAGATTAAAGATAAGCAACAACTCAGTAATTCATCCGCGGATCATCTCTTTAAGATATCTGACGGAGTGCAAAATTTCTTTGTCAAAGTTTCACCTATCGCCGCTTTAGAAAGGCTCGAATGTGAGGCGCACGATCTCGCATTGCTTACTAAAGAAAGCCTATTTATGGTGCCGGACTGCATATTAACGGGCACAACTTTGGACTACAGTTTCAATGTCTTGGAGTGGCTAGAGTTCGATGATAACGCTGAGAATGATTGGGCGAAGATGGGAGAGTACCTTGCTTTTATGCATCTTAAACATGAACAAGGCATGTTCGGAAACGAGCAAGATAACTTTATAGGGCTGACTGCACAACCCAATCAATGGCATAAAAAATGGGATGTATTTTTCAGTGAAGACAGGATTGGTTGGCAACTCCAACTTTTGCACGAAAAAGGATTTCATTTGTGCGATATTGATGCGTGTGTCGAGTTCGTTAAAGAAGCTTTACATCACCACCACTTAAAACCGAGCCTATTACATGGTGACTTATGGCGCGGTAATCTGGGATTTCATCAAGGCGTTCCCTGTGTATATGACCCGGCCTGTTATTATGGTGACCGTGAAGCTGACATCGCTATGACCAAACTCTTTGGCGCCCTTCCAACGCGGTTCTATGAAGCTTATGAAGCTCATTATCCTCTGCAGCATGGTTATGAAATTCGCGAATCAATCTATAATCTCTACCATGTTTTGAATCATGCCAACATTTTCGCTGGTCACTATCTTACCCAAGCGAAGGAGTCGATAGACATCATGATGCGTGAAATAGCTTAATTGCGTTGGCAGAGCCGTGACGAAATTTCACGCCCAAAAGAACCTAAAACAGAAACAAATTAATCGCTGAATCAGTTAAACGTAACTATACTCTAAGGGATGTCATTTGATTGTCATACGAGGTAGTTATGAAAGACTACAGTCTACAAAGAATTCTTTGCCCTCACTGCGGCCACCATACATTTGTTGATGTTGATACAAGTTCAGGCGACCAAGATTATTATGAGGACTGCTCAGCGTGTTGTAATCCTATCCACGTCAATATGCATATCGACCGAGCACTTAACACTGTACAATTGCGAATTGACGCAGACGACGAACAGATTTTTTAAACACGGCCATTTTGCTGCATGTAACGTTGTACAGTTTGCACTATGGTGTAGGTTTGTTGGTCTACTTCAATATTGAATTGAGAACCTAACTGAGCTTGTCCTATGTTCGTAATTGATAGGGTTTCTGGGATCAGGTGTAACCAAAACCCTTGTTCGGTCAACTCCCCAACAGTCAAACTGGCACCATTTACGCTCACAAAACCTTTGTACAAAACATAGTCTCGCCATTTTTCTGGTAAGCTTAGATGAATCCGACAATTGTCTTGTTCGTCAATTCGTTGCAACACTTGGCTCACGCAATGAATATGTCCAGAAACGATATGCCCCCCAATTCAGTACCAAAGGTAACTGAACGTTCAAAATTGACCGCATGACCGGCCTCTAACTGACCCAAATTGGTCAGGGCTAACGTTTCGTCGATTACATCAAAATGCACTTGCCCAACCACATCACTAACTGAACTCTCGACTTTCACAACAGTGAGACAACAGCCATTAATTGCAATGCTCGCTCCTAAGTCCAAATGCTGTAAATAGTCTTTGTTCACGGAGATAACCAAACGCTTGACCCCCTCAACCATTTTCATCGCCACCACATGCGCCTGACATTGGACAATACCTGTAAACATCGCATTTCCTTTTTATGTTGGAACCAACAAGATAGAATAGCTGTTTATCTTATCTGATGTTTTAGAGCATATGAAGTTTTGTTCTTGGGAAGCGAGTCGCCTTTTGCGTTTGGCTGCGCCCGTATTTTTTGCGCAAGTCACACTGGTATTGATGTCCGTTGTTGACACTATCATGGCTGGGCAAGTAAGCGCTGTCGATTTAGCCGCATTGTCTATCGCAACTGGCCTATGGAATCCAGTGGTGTTTGCATTACTCGGTATTCTCACAGCCGTCACCTCATTAGTTGCGCACAGTTTTGGCGCAAAACAAGAGCATGAAATTCGCAGCCACTTTCAACAAGGCTGCTACCTCGCTTTAATTCTATTGACCGCTGGATTTGTCCTGGCACAATTTGCGGACGTTGTAATTGATTATTTAGACACAACCAAACACGTCAAATCACTTGCCCTGGACTACATTGGATATGTCCAGTTTGGTCTTCCTGGCTTTATCATTTACACCCTACTGCGTAATGTCGCGGAGGGTAAAGCCTACACGACTCCCGCACTGTATATATCAGTGATAGGTTTATTAGTTAACATCCCTGCGAACTATATTTTCATTTACGGAAAGTTTGGCGTAGAACCTTTAGGTGGTGCCGGTTGTGGTGTTGCTACAGCATTAGTTATGAGCGCAATGGGGCTGTCACTGTTCATCTATAGTTGGTTTAGCAAGCGTTTAAATGGTAAAGACTTATTTAGCCGCTTTTCGCACCCACAAGTCAAAGCAATTGGGGTACAAATAAGACTCGGTGTGCCTATTTCATTGGCGATATTTTTTGAGGTTACCTTATTTGCCTGTATCCCGTTGTTTATCGCAACGCTCGGGCCCATAGCTGTTGCCGGGCACCAGGTAGCCGCTTCAGTGACCACGGTATTATTTATGTTGCCCTATAGCCTTTCAATGGCCGTAGCGATTCGCTTTGGTAATTTGTACGGGCAACAAGATTTTATCGCCTTGCGACGTTGCTTAGGTACCAGCTTCGTGCTTGCCATTGCAATTGCTGTGTTCGTCGCGATAATTACCTATTTATTTAGGTATCAAATAAGTGGCTTATACAGTGATAACCCAGAAGTTATCGCCCTCGCGACCAGTATTATGGTACTCGCATGTTTCTATCAATTACCTGATGCCTTGCAAGTAGTAAGCAGCGGCATGTTACGTGGCATAAAACATACGGCTCCTATTTCTTATATTACCTTTATCTCATACTGGCTTATTGGCTTTGCTTTGGGCTACGTTTTGGGCAGAACCAATCTCATAGTCGAGCCTATGGGCCCTCAGGGTTTTTGGCTTGGTATCATAGTTGGACTATCCTGTGCAGCAGTGATGTTAATTTTCACGCTACGGAGAAGACTTGCTCAAGCCCCTTTTAATTTTTAGCCTTGTGACTTTTGCAGTAGGTTGCGCTGAGCAACCTGCTGAGGTTCATCACGAGTATCGCTATAGACTGGCAAAATTTTTAGCTATCAATACATCTTCAAACATTCAACTCGAGCCTTGGCCGCAATTTGAATACGGAGAAATAGCGCCGGCGAGTACAATTAACCTTATTCAACTTGGCCAGCTCAATCACTGCCAACTCGCTGGACACATTGCATCGCATAACAACCAACTCGGTAAAGTAGCGACACCCAGTGAGCTATTTAAATATCAGATTCGCTTTATCCAACTTGTAGAGCCCTGTCTACAGCATCCAAAAACTCGCCATTTAAATGATGAATTAAAGCGCACTTTGTCCGCTGCAAAAAAGCAAAAAATGCGTATGGCACAGCATTATTTTAACAATATGCTTGCGCGCGAGGCTGAACTGGCAAGATTGACTACGCTCTCTGCAATTCAGTTAAATTTTGAAGATCAAACTGGAAAAGTACAAAGCAAAGAAGGACTAGCCACTTTAGCAAACATTGCTCAAGCTATCAGCGAACAAAGATTTAATGACATTAACCCCAGTGTAGTGACTGATGCCTTGTCTTTACTAAACAACAACGACTATGTGCGTAAATTAATCACCTCAAGTAGAGTCCAGATCGCGCTAAACAATGCGTTAACCAATGAATTAGACACAATAAATATTGGCGAGCAAATTTGTCCTCCGAAACGGGCCAGTAGTGAGACGACCATACTGCATAACATTTTTAATATGTTTTATATTGAACAGCTGCAACCTTATCAGGCCCATTTGGCTGGTGATTTACAAGAATTCACTCCGCTATTTGCTAAGATATGGCAATTTATGCCTGACTCGAATAATCCGAAAAGCTACTTGATTGGCACAGGCCATCATATGGCCCTGTTAGCGCAGTTGAAAGTCGCTAGCAAAAGCCACGTGCTTTGGTGGCAAAATTTCTACAAACAGTGCGATATAAAACCTGTGTGAGTAAAAAAAAAGCAAACAATCATGAAATTAGCTAATTGGGCTTGCTAAGGGTTTAGTCTCACTATATATTACACGGCGTTGTTAAGGAGCAATTTGCGCCTTGATAATTCAGTACGACCGTAGCTCAGTTGGTTAGAGCACCACCTTGACATGGTGGGGGTCGGTGGTTCGAATCCACTCGGTCGTACCAATTCTTAAAAATACATCTCGTATTCTGTACGACCGTAGCTCAGTTGGGCGAGGTTGAACCGAAGCAACGCTTCGCAGTCTACCGAGGTGGAGGCAGGACGCCGACAGGATATTGCTTCATGGATGAATTTAAGAAAAAGAAAAACTCAGTACGACCGTAGCTCAGTTGGTTAGAGCACCACCTTGACATGGTGGGGGTCGGTGGTTCGAATCCACTCGGTCGTACCAAACTTCTCCCAATAAAAAGGGCCCTTAGCGAGCCCGTATTAGTCTTTTAATATAGAAATTACTCTTCTTTTCTTCTTCGCATAAACATAAACATTGCGAGTAATAACGCAATGGCACCAGCGATACCCGCATAGTGGATATTCGATGCAGTTTTAGGCAAAGCAGGCTCTTCTTCCACTTCAACAATCGCAATCTCAACAACTTCTTCTGGCTCTTCAACACTCACAAAAGCCCAGCGATCGCTTGGAATATACACCGAAATATCTTGGTAAGGCGCCAATTCATTCCACGAAATTGTGTCACCACTGTTGGTTTTGACTGATAAATTGTCGCCGCCTTTAACATGGTGGATTGGCCCCAAACTGTCATCGCTCATACGCAATTGAAGGCGTACTGAATCAAGGGTGTCTTTTTTACCTATACGAGCAACAACTTCTGTATAGTACATCCCATTACGTTCAACAACAGCGCGACAGGCATCAGCAATTTCAGGGAAATTGTCTGTCACAGCTTCAGCGTAAACTACATCACTACAACCTTGCTCTGCTGCGTACGCAGCCCCTTGAGACATCAAAATCGCTGCGCCAAGCGCTGCGGCTTTCATATATTTTCTCATCTTACTCTCCTTGAGTATTAACTATGGTTTTTACGTGCGGTTACTACAAATCTGTATGGTGCATTACCCACAAAGTAAAATGGGTAACACGTAATGAGTGTCAGTTGCTTATCTCTGCTGTGTGCCAAAACTGAAGTGTCTTGTGGCTCAACGACTTGCATATTGGTTACGGTATATTGTTCAAGACCTGAGTTAGTAGTGACAGATACGATGTCACCCTTGCGGATATCTTTAAGCGGTCTAAACCATGAGTCTCGATGCGCTGCAATCGCGATATTCCCATTCGGGTCGGTGACTTCAGCAGTCGATGGTAACCAACCCGCGCCGATGTCTAACTGAGCTTCCGATGTACCAGTAAACACCGGCACCTCCAGTTGTAGTCTGGGGACTGCTATGAGCGCGAGAGGAATTTGTGTTTTTTCGGCGTTGTTGTAATCAGCCAATGCTTCTTTTGACCACAAAGTGACGGTGGATGGTAGCTCAGGAGTATATTCAATTTGTGCTGTTAATGAGTTAGCCTGAGACGTGATATTGCGTTGCTCAAATGACTTAATCGCGTTGTCTGCTCTAACGTTGTTAGCCCACAATGTCGATGAGTAATACAACAAACTAGAAACGGCGAAGAACCATAATAACCCCTCAATTAATGCATACGCATGCTTCTTCACGCTTGTCCTCGAAATAGTTAAAGTTTCTGATTTATATCCAGATTTAAATTTAGTACCAATGTAGGGAAAGTCAAACTAAACGAGGGGGTAATAAAATACATGGGAAATTGAGAAATAAGCCCCTCATATAGAGGGGCTGTAGGACTAAAGTTTGAACTGGCTCACCGTCGCATTCAGTGATGTTGCCAACGCGTTCAGATCGCTGGCTTCTTTAGCAAGCACATCTGCGTGATTGGCTGTGCTATTGACCAATTCATTGATTGCGTTAAGGCTGGTATTAATGTCCTCAGCAACAATGCTTTGTTGTTCTGTGCTAGTAGCAATTTGGTGACTTTGGTCAAGTACATTGGTCACTGAATCGCTGATCTGCTGCAATGATTCCATTACCGCTTCAGTTTGAGTTACTGAACTTTGAGCCTGCGATTGACCTTGCTGCATCATGTCTGATGCTTGCTCCGCAATTCTTTGCAGATTATCGATCATGGTGCGAATATCGTCTGTGGATTCTTGTGTTCTGCTTGCAAGCGACCTCACTTCATCGGCTACGACAGCAAATCCGCGGCCTTGCTCACCTGCCCTTGCAGCTTCAATTGCTGCATTGAGCGCCAATAAATTTGTTTGCTCAGCAATGCCATTAATTACATCAATTACCGCACCTATATTGTTTGTTTCTTGAGCCAACCCTGTTACTACCTGCGCCGCTTCACCGATATGTGCAGCAAGCTCACCCATCACGATTTGTGATTCGCTCGATTGCATCCTGCCCTGTTCACTGATTGTTTGTACAGAGCCTGCGGCATCATTGGTATGCTGTGCATTTCGTGAGATTTCAGTGACCGTTGAGGCCATTTCCGTAACGGCGGTGCTGACGCTATCAACTTGCATTTTTTCCTTTTGAATTTCGCTGTTCGTCTCGCTCGAAACTTGTTGTAAGTAACTCGCAGCTTCGCTTAATTGTTTCGCTTGTTCTGCAGTTTTCAACATCAAAGTGCGCAGCTTTTCGATAAAGGTATTAACGTGCTGGGCAAGCTGGCCGACTTCATCATTACTGTGAATCTCAATTCTGCGAGTCAAATCACCTTCACCAGAAGCAATGTCTCGCATTATATGCGTCAACGATGTGATAGGTTTGGCAACTAGATGCGTAACCCAAAAAATCATTGCAACAATAATGGCGAGAATAAGGATTACAGCCAAAGACGCACTCATCACAGCATCATTGACTGGTTGTTCAATTAGACTCACGGGAATGAGTACACCTAAGTGCCAGTCAATCATCGGTTTGTCTAAGTTAAGCGCATTGAATACCACATAGTAATCCTGGCCTTTTAAAGTCACTTTACTAATGCCTTCGGCCTGACTCGAGATAGCCTGATTTAATTCGCCAAATCCGGCAGTATCTTTGAACTGTTGTTCCAATGCACTGAGGTTATCTTTACCACCGCCTTCATCGGTAATAGATAAAGTATGACCAGTGGACTTAGATAGGTGGACAACATTCAAATCACTGTCAAGCAAAAAGCCGTAACCTTGGCCTTGGAAGGTAATATTCTCCACCATGTCCTTTATGGCGTTAATTTGTAGGTCTACGCCGCCAACACCGACAAGTTGGCGCTGGTCGTTGTACACTGGTTGCTGTACCACCGCAGAGACATCGCCTGTGCTGATATCAACTGAAATCGCACCAACATAAAGCTGACCTTTAGTCATGGCATCTTGCCACCAAGGACGCTCGTACGCGTAATATGGCTTGCCGTCAGCATAGGTAGATGTTCGTTCATTTTCTTTGAAATATTCACCGGTTTTAGCCGACGCAAAAAATGCCGACAAAATATTACTGTCTTTGGAACTGATGCGCTCAAAGTCTTTATTAATTAACCCGTAATCTGCTTGTGCGCTTAAGTTGGTGCCACGTTGGTCATAGTTTTCAAAGAAGGCAATGAGTGATGGGTTAGTAATGTATGTTTCGACCACGCGACCATATTGAGAAAAGAAAGATTGCATAGACAATCGTTCAGCTTCCAAATAGTTTTGCGCTTCTCTCTCTATACTGTTTCGAGATAAGTCTGCGATATTATTTATGAAAAATGCCGCTACTACGACCATTAAAAGACTAAGGGTACCGCCGATGAGAAGCAGTATCTTCTTACGTAAAGAGAGATTATTAAACATATTCAACCCATTGTTATTATTTTAACTTGTATCAAAACACATCCAAAACGCGGGTGCTACCGTTATGAGATACAAAACTGAACAAGCGAACACTATTTGAGCAAATATTTAGCAATGCGTTCACTAAGGGTTAATTGCCTTTTCGTACAATATGGCAAATCTTCTCCGCTAACCCTTAATGTTGTAATGAAAAGGCTTGTTTTCCTCACAGTATTAGCCGGTATTGCCGCTTGTCATACCCTTCCTGAACAACCAGAAAATCTGGTGATACAGGAGACAGCGGCAGCAATCGGTGACACTTGTTCAATCGCTTCACTCACTGAAATAGATAGGCAAGTATCAAGCCAAGATTCTCACGGTCATGGCCCAGATATAGGTTCTAGTGAGTGGGCATCCAGTATTGAACACCGACTTGGCATCAACGAACTCAATAACAAACCACCCATGCTCTCTTCGCAATGGTGTAATTTTATTGCCCAGCAACAAATCCATGCCCCTAGCTTTGCGTGTGTTGAACCGCTAAGCCAAGTTGAGTCAGCAATCTGCGCATCTCCTGAACTGGCAGCACTGGACAATCAATTAAACGATATTTATAAACGCGCATTAGAGCGTGTTGTTGACACTGACGCAGCAACGCTTAAAGCCGTCCAACGAGGGTGGGCAAAAGGGCGTGACGAGTGTTGGAAAGCCAGTAACTTAATGGCATGTACGCGAGACAGTTATCAGCAACGAATTGATGAAATCCAACTTGAATATTCCCTATTGAGCCCGACTTCGACTCAGACCTACCAATGCGGCGAAGACAGAGTCGACGTGCAGTTTTTCAGCACAACACCAGAAAAAATCCTGGTCAAAAAAGGTTCTCTACGCTGGTTGATGCACCGACTTGAGTCAGCAAGTGGTGCAAAATACCAAGGACGCAATGAAATGTTTTGGCTTAAAGGCAACACTGCGCTTGCTCAATGGCAATTTGAAGGCGAAACGGTATCTTGTACTCAGCGTTAACAATAGTTATTTGGATGGTCGGTTATTTATCCGACCAAACCGCGAATTCATTGCCACTGGGTTCGATAAAGTGAAAGCGACGCCCCCCAGGAAATGAAAATATAGCCTTGTTGATGACCCCACCACTTTGTTCGACCTTGTCTAATGTCTGTTCTAAGGTTTCGCTGTAAAACACCAACAAGGCCCCACCTTGCTCGGCAACACTGGCTTTATCATTGTAATAAAAACCTCCATCAAGCCCTACACCGCTAAAGGCTGTGTATTGGGGTCCATAGTCAGTGAATTTCCACGAAAAAGCCTTTTCGAAAAACGCTTTAGTGGAGGTAAGATCCTGTGCTGAAAACTCAACGTAATTGAGTTTGTTATGATGTTCATGCATGGCCATATTCCTATATTATTTTTATTGTTATAACCTAGCACAAAAAAAAAGAGCATCACTAGGATGCTCTTCATAAATAAAGTCAATTCAAGGATTAATCCTGATTTTCAATCTTCGCCCATGAATCACGAAGACCTACTGTTTGGTTGAATACCAAGTGCTCGAAATGGTCATCGCGACAGAAGTAACCCGTACGCTCGAATTGGTAACCCTCTAGTGCTTTTGCATCAGCTAAGCTTGGCTCCAACTTAGCGTTGGCTACAATCTTAAGCGAGTCAGGATTTAATGCATCGGCGATATCTTCGGCTGAGCCTGGGTTCGGGATGTTGAATAGACGGTCATATACGCGTACTTCTGCTTCAATGCAGTGAGTTGCACTTACCCAATGAATCACACCTTTTACTTTACGGCCGTCTTCTGGGTTTTTGCCAAGTGTATCTGCGTCATATGTACAGTAAATAGTCGTGATGTTACCATCAGCGTCTTCTTCAATACGCTCTGCTTTTATTACATACGCGTTACGTAGACGCACTTCTTTGCCAAGCACCAAGCGTTTAAATTTCTTATTCGCTTCAACACGGAAGTCATCGCGTTCGATGAACACTTCACGCGTAAATGGTAGTTGGCGTGAGCCCATTTCTTCCTTGTTAGGATGATTTGGCGCGTCTAACATTTCAACCTGATCTTGCGGGTAGTTTTCAATCACGATGCGAACCGGATCAAGCACTGCCATTGCACGAGCGGCGTTATCATTAAGGTCATCACGAATACAAGCTTCAAGCATCCCCATTTCAACAAGGTTGTCTTGCTTTGTCACGCCGATACGCTTACAGAATTCACGAACCGATGCTGGTGTGTAACCGCGACGACGTAAACCTGCAATAGTTGGCATGCGTGGGTCGTCCCAACCGTCAACATGACCATCAACAACCAATTGGTTAAGCTTTCGCTTACTCATCATGGTGTATTCAAGGTTTAGGCGAGAGAACTCGATTTGTTGCGGATGACACTCAATGCTGATGTTATCCAACACCCAGTCGTAAAGACGACGGTTGTCTTGGAATTCAAGGGTACACAATGAGTGCGTGATGCCCTCTAATGCATCACTGATACAGTGTGTGAAGTCGTACATTGGATAAATGCACCACTTGTCACCGGTTTGGTGATGGTGTGCGAAACGAATACGGTAAATGATCGGATCGCGAAGTACCATGAATGAGCTGGCCATGTCGATTTTGGCACGTAACACACACTCGCCTTCTTTAAACTCGCCGTTCTTCATTTTTTCAAATAACGCTAAGTTTTCTTCTACCGGTGTATCACGGTAAGGGCTGTTTTTACCTGGCTCTTTTAACGTACCACGGTACTCACGTGCTTGCTCTGGTGACAAGAAGCATACATAGGCGAGGCCCTTGTTGATTAGCTCAACAGCATAGTCGTACAGCGTATCGAAGTAGTTCGATGAATATTGGATTTCACCGTCCCATGAGAAACCTAACCACTGAACGTCTTCTTTTATAGAATTAACGTAGTTAATGTCTTCTTTTTCTGGGTTAGTATCGTCAAAACGCAGATTACATAAACCTTGGTAGTCTTGTGCGATACCAAAGTTCAAACAAATTGATTTTGCGTGGCCGATATGCAGAAAACCATTTGGCTCTGGCGGGAAACGTGTATGTGTTTGTTGGTGTTTACCCGACGCCAAGTCTGCATCAATAATATTTCGAATAAAGTTCGATGGGCGATTTTCAATCTCCGCCATTGGGATACTTTCCTCTGAATTCTACGTGGCTTTAAACCAAGCCATTATGACAAAATCTGCCGTTAACATACAGCTTTTAGTAGGGTCAAACCAGCTTTAATTCAAGGGTATTGCCATCTGGGTCAAGAATGTACACAGAACGACCAAATCCAGTGGCACCATAGCGAGTTTCAAACCTAATTGGCTGCGTCACTCCCTGTTTACGTAGATGGCGAAACACAGCTTGCTCATTCGCAGCCCGCACTTGCAAACATAAGTGCGCCAATGGGGAATGAGTTTGCCTTGGCTCTTTGCCATCGTCCAAGGAACCCTGAGTCGATATAATATCTATTAATGAGCTACCTGCACGCAACTGATACAACCCCTCATTTTCAAGCACTCGTTCTAGTTGCGCACCTAACACACCTTGATAAAACACCAATAACTGCTCTACGTTTGAAGTACGCAACACAATGTGATCTAACCCTTTTAATTCCATTAAATTGCCTTTGCTTGATTAAAAACAATACCTGATCAATTTTCAAAGGTTAGCGTAAATAACGAATTTACCCATAGTGAGATGACCTTATGCACCTAGCAACCGCGAAAGAAATAATGACAACCGACTTGGTTACGATTGCACCAGAGGCAACATTACATCAAGCTCATGAAGTAATGCGTGAGCACAACATTCGCCATATTCCAGTTGTGAGTGATGATAAGAAATTAGTTGGCATACTTACACAAAAGGTCATGATTGCGCAGGTCATGAAGATAATTTCTGTGTTTGGTGCTTCAGCATTAGAGCGAAAGGAAAAGCAAACCCTCGTGTCAGAGATTATGTCTACCGATTTCGCTTCTGTGATGTCCGACGAACCGCTTATCGATATCGCCAAATTCTTTTTATCCAATCGCCATGGTTGCATGCCCGTAGTGGACGATGGAAAGCTTCAAGGATTACTCACGTCTTCTGATTTTGTGAGATTGTGTGTTGCGCTAATGGAAAAGTCATAAAAGTTTAATCTAGCGCAACATAGTTGACATTTAACCACTCTAAAATTGCCGCCATAAATATACCAAGGAACAAGGAATAATTATGGCTTCTCAAACTCAACACCGTGTATACATCCCAACAAATGCACGCGCGAATCAATATATTCTCGCTGAATTCAACACTGACGACACCTTTTATGACTGCTTTAGCGACTGTATAAGCGCCCATGAACGCGTTGCTCGCCAACTCTTCGCGCTGTGTGACGAAGCGGACTTGTACAATGTGCACATGCTCATCAACGACAAACTGCCCATCGTGCGTTTTCACGAAGAATCTTACTGTTTGGAAACGAAACGTCAGCAATTGTTTTTCTACAATCCGCGATACCATGAAGCACACTCTGTCCACGGTGATGAAGAACAAAAAGCACGTAAAATTCGCTTTTTGTTCTTAGCGACGGGTGAAGACATTCGTGCAAATACTGCGGATTATCACTCTCGCGTAACTAAAGTCCTCAACACGCTCCAAGAGCAATTGCCAGTTAGGAGCTTGCAATTTAAAGTGCGAGACCACCAGCACCTCACCTATGACCTGTTCGCTCGCGCCAAAGGCCACAAAGAAAGTTATGGCTACAAATTACGTGCGTTAGACTCACGATATGAGGCCCGTGGTTGCCCGTTACCGGAGCACAAAGATTTGACGTATGCCCGTTTCACCCTGCCACTGACACGCCAAATCAAAACTCACTTGCTGGATAATCAATGTGAAGACTACTCAAAACTGTATGCCCGTATCGAGGACAGCTTCTTAAGCGCTTGCGAGGGTAAGAAACTACCGCGTCGCGCTATGGTAGCCAATGGCCGTACACCGCTTATCCGTCATCGTGATATTGATACCAGTGCCCACAACGAAGAACTGGAAAAACTCAGCTTCTTGCCGTGCATGGACTCAACGCAAAACTACGTCATCTATGACGGTTCAAAGTTGGTAGAAAGTATCGACTTTATAATCGTTGCAGGTAACGAAGACAAACATGACATGGGTTATGGGCGCTTTATGAATCAAGTGGAAAGTGTCATTAAGTCTTTATGTGCTTCACTGCATGTAAACCCTGAGCGCCAAGATATAAACACCCGCTTCTATCAACACCTGAGCTACACACGCTAATTAGCTAGCCCCTCCTTTCATTTTAGTTGGGCCACATTTGTGGCCCAACTATTTGCACTTACTCACCACTTTTTTCCTTCATAAAGCCCGATACCAGGTTTAATAAAATAATTATTTCAATCGTGATTACAGATAGTTACATGTAAACGATATTGTTTACCTTGCTTACATACACTCATGTATGTATATTGCTTCATTATTGATCTTTACGTCGTTCTTAAAAAGGTATGATATGAAAGCAAAATCGCTGATTGCATTAAGTCTTGTCGCTGCTTTTAGCTTAACTGGGTGTGACAGCGCACCCGCACAAGCTCAAGTAAGTGCTGCCCCGCAACCTATTCCCGTTGAGGCAATTACCCTCACCCCAAAAGCTGTGGATACACATACTGAGTTAGTGGGGCGCACGGTAGATTTTCGACAGGCAGAAATTCGCCCTCAAGTCAGTGGTATTTTGCAAACACGCCTTTTTGATGAAGGGCAAATGGTCGAAAAAGGCGAGTTACTTTATCGCATAGACCCAGCGCCTTTTGAAGCGGCGCTAGCCAGCGCAAAAGCATCATTAGCAAAAGCACAAGCATCTGTGAAAAATACAGAAAGTCGCGCTAAAAGAATTAAAAGCCTATTAGGCACCAACTCCGTTAGTAAACAAGATTACGACGACGCCCACGCCAATGCTTTGCAAGCACAAGCGGACTTAGCTGCAGCAAAGGCGGCGGTATTGAGCGCACAAATCAACCTAGATTACACAGCGATTCGCGCACCGATTAGCGGGCAAATTGGTCGCTCAGCGGTGACAGAAGGCGCATTGCTCACAGCCAATCAAACGAGCGCTTTGGCGACCATTCGCCAACTCGATCCTATTTATGTTGATATGACTAAAGCGGCATCTAAGTTAGCTTCATTACGAAAAACCATTACCACAAACAGTAAAGCCAACGCAGATGCGCCTGCGGTGCAACTGCAGCTTGACGATGATATGTGGTACCAACACACAGGTAAATTGCAATTTTCCGAAGTCAGTGTTGACCCATCAACCTCTATGGTGACCATGCGCGCCGTGTTCCCTAACCCAGATGGCGAACTTCTTCCTGGGATGTTTGTGCGCGCCAAGTTAGGCTTAGGTGTACAACAAAACGCCATAGCGGTGCCACAAAAGTCAATAGTGCGTACGCCAAAAGGTGAAGCAACTGTCATGGTTGTTGATGGTAATAACCAAATCCAAGTGCGTATCGTGGAGCTTGGTCAGCAAGTTGGTTCTGAATTCTTAGTTACTGCAGGACTCAATGCTGGCGACGTAGTGGTTACCTCCGGACTGCAGCGCATTCGCCCGGGCGCACTCGTTTCAATTGCTGCTAATTCTGAGGGAGCGTAAATATGGCGAATTTCTTTATTAATCGCCCCATATTCGCGTGGGTGATTGCCATTGTCATTATGCTAGCGGGGTTACTCTCGCTAAAACAATTACCCGTTGAACAATACCCACAGGTTGCGCCACCGGCGGTGACAATTACTGCAAATTACCCGGGGGCGACTGCGCAAACCGCTGAGAATGCGATTACTCAAGTTGTAGAACAAGCTATGAATGGTATTGATAACTTGATGTATATGTCGGCACAAAGTGATTCAAACGGTAACGTAACGCTGACGTTGACGTTTGAAACAGGCACGGATCCTGATATCGCCCAAGTGCAAGTACAAAATAAGCTGCAACGCGCTATTCCATTGCTACCTCAGGAAGTACAGCAACAAGGCGTTGCTGTCGCTAAATCAAGCGGCAGCTTCTTAATGGTAGTGGGCTTCATTTCTGAAGATGGTTCAATGAGCCGAGAAGACTTGGCCGACTATGTTGTGTCTAACGTGAAAGACCCGATTAGCCGCACCGCCGGTGTGGGCAACGTCACCGTGTTCGGTAGCCAATATGCGATGCGTATTTGGCTCGATGCCAATAAGTTAAACGAATATGGGTTAACTCCTACCGATGTTACTAATGCTATTCGCGTGCAGAACAATCAGGTAACCGCTGGCCAGCTTGGCGGTGCCCCTGCTCTACCTGGTCAACAATACAATGCGGCTATCACGGCACAAAGCCGCTTGAGCAGCACTGAAGAGTTCGGTCAGATATTACTGCGCGTCAACGCTGACGGTTCACGCGTACTGTTACACGACGTTGCACGCATCGAATTAGGTGGTGAAAACTATGCGGTTATGGGTCGTTATAACGGCATGCCAGCAACGGGGTTTGCCATTGAATTAGCAACAGGCGCCAACGCCTTAGATACTGCACAAGCGGTAAAAGATCGCCTTGATGAATTATCCGCTTATTTCCCAGAAGGTTTGAAAGTCACCATCCCTTACGACACCACACCATTTGTCGAAGTGTCGATTAATTCCGTGGTACAGACCTTATTTGAAGCGGTGTTACTTGTGTTCGTGGTGATGTATCTGTTTATGCAGAACTTCCGCGCAACACTAATCCCTACACTAGCGATTCCCGTGGTACTGCTGGGCACCTTTGGCATCATGGCCGCAATGGGTTTTTCGATAAACACCTTGACCATGTTCGGCATGGTGTTGGCCATCGGCTTACTTGTTGATGATGCCATTGTTGTGGTTGAAAACGTTGAGCGCGTAATGAGCGAAGAAGGCTTAGGCCCAGTGGAAGCTACACGTAAATCGATGACCCAGATCACCGGTGCACTGGTTGGTATTGGTCTCGTGCTTTCCGCAGTATTTGTGCCGATGGCATTCTTCGGTGGCGCAACGGGCGCTATCTACAAGCAGTTTTCAATCACGATTGTATCAGCAATGGCGCTGTCGGTATTGGTCGCCATTGTTTTCACACCGGCACTGTGTGCGACGATTTTAAAACCGGTTACGGGAAATCACCATCAAAAAGGAGGCTTCTTCGGTTGGTTTAACCGTAGCTTTGATAAAGGCAATACGCAATATGGTAAAGCCGTGGGTGGCCTACTCAAGCGCCCTGTGCGTTCGATGGCTTTGTATGGTGTTATTGTTGCGGTCATGGCGCTGATGTTTGCGCGCTTACCGTCCTCATTCTTGCCAGAAGAAGACCAAGGTATATTCCTCACCATGGTGCAATTGCCCAGTGGCGCCAGCCAAGAACGAACAGAGGAAATCATGACCCTAGTAGCCGATCATTACGGTTCTGAAGAAGCCGTAAGCTCTGTATTCACGGTCAGTGGTTTCAGTTTTGCAGGCCAAGGTCAAAACGTGGGGCTGGCGTTTACACGCTTAAAAGATTGGGGTGAGCGTGATGACAGTCAAAGTGTACAAGCTGTTATTGGTCGTGCCATGGGTAAATTCTCTACCATTAAAGAAGCGCAAATCTTTGCGTTTAATCTGCCGCCGATCGTGGAATTAGGCCAAGCTACGGGTTTCAATATGTTTCTACAAGACCGTGGCAGTCTTGGCCACGACGCATTATTGCAAGCTCGAAATCAATTCCTTGGCATGGCCGCCAGTCGCCCCGAGCTGATGGCAGTTCGCCCTAATGGCATGGAAGATGCCGCGCAGCTGCAAGTGGACATCGACCAGCTTAAAGCCCAAGCCTTGGGCGTTTCAATCAACGAAATTAATCAAGCCTTGTCCATTGGTTGGGGTTCGACCTACGTAAATGATTTCGTCGACCGCGGTCGTGTAAAGAAAGTGTTTGTGCAGGCTGATGCACAATTTCGTATGACCCCTGAAGACCTGAGTAAATGGTATGTGCGCAACAACCAAGGGCAAATGGTGTCATTCGATAGCTTTGCGAGCAGCCGTTGGGTCTTTGGCCCACAACGCTTGGAGCGCTACAACGGAATTTCGGCCATGGAGATCCTTGGCCAACCCGCCCCGGGTTATAGTTCTGGTGATGCCATGGCCGTAGTGGCAGAGTTGGTGTCACAACTGCCCGAAGGCATTGATTTCGAGTGGACCAGCACCTCGTATCAAGAGAAGATGTCTGGCTCGCAGGCGCCATTTTTGTATGCACTCTCAATCTTAGTGGTATTCCTGTGTTTGGCTGCCCTGTATGAGAGTTGGTCTATCCCGTTCTCGGTCATACTGGTGGTGCCATTGGGTATTGTTGGTGCATTGAGTGCAGCCTTCTTATTCGGCTTACAAAACGATGTCTATTTCCAAGTTGGTTTGCTTACCACCATGGGTTTAGCATCCAAAAATGCCATTTTGATTGTTGAATTTGCAAAAGATTTGCAACAGCAAGGCCTAGACGCTGATCAAAGCAACGCTCGAAGCGATTCGCCTGCGTTTGCGCCCAATCATCATGACCTCATTAGCCTTTTCTTTGGGGGTTCTGCCACTGGCGATAAGTTCCGGAGCCGGCTCAGCAAGTCGCAACGCTATCGGTATTGGTGTACTAGGCGGAATGGCTACGGCCACCTTCTTAGCGATTTTCTTGGTCCCAGTGTTTTACCTTGTGGTGCAAAAACTGTTTGTTAGGAAGTAATTGAGTAGCCACCTAAAGCCGAGTTCATCTCGGCTTTTTTATCTTGTTATTGCTTTTTCGCCAATCCAATAAATAAGGTATCAAGTAATGTGTCGAGTTGCTTGCTTAAGGAAATAAAGCCTGGGTGCTGCAAAAATTGACTCAATAAACCTCCAACCAAGGCATTCAGCGCAATGGCTGCGTCATAAGGCGTGATTGCATCATTCAGTTCACCGTTGGCTAACGCTCGTTTGAATGCCACAGTAAGATTGTCTACGACTTCTTGATTCAATTGATTCTGTTGAGCAACAACGGGGTTCAGCTCTTCCATGTATTCACAGCGGTGAAACACGATGGTGAGTACGCGATAATATTGCGGGTCTTGTTCAACCAAGATCATCGCCCGCTTCATCACATCTTTAATTTGCGCTAGTGCGCTTTGCTCGTTCGCTTGTTCGAGTTCCCCCAGCATTTGCCGAAATGGCAAGTGGATGCGCTCGAGCATGGCATTAAACAAATCGGTTTTGTTGGCAAAATGCCAATAAATAGCACCGCGTGTTACGCCAGCTCGTGATGCAATGTGAGATAAGGTGGTGCAGGATACGCCATTGTCGAAAAATTGGTGTTCCGCAGCATCTAAAATAGCTGCCCTCGTCTGCTCTGCTTCTGCTTTACTACGCCGTGCCATATAAAAACCTAAGTAGGGTTACTCGCTGATTATATTAACATAATTGTTACTAAAAGCAGCGGTACAGCATGGCTAAATAGCAACTGTACCGCTCAAAGAGGAGATTATTTCGGTTGCTTAAGAATTTTGTAAAGTAAGTCTATTCGCTTATCAACTCGCTGGCATTCGTTGATCATCGACCCACCCGTACTTAAAGCAAGGATCAATAGTACGTAGATAATGGGCTGTTCGATGGTCTGCGGATATTGCCAGTAGATAAAACCGAGCAATGCCATACAACTCAACAAATATGAAATCCATCGCCATTTGCTCGGTCGCAGTCGCGCAAACTCTTTTATCAACGCGTCTTCGCGTTGCATTTCTTGATAAACACTGTGTGCGTTTGTTTGATGTTCCTTCATAATCATCCCTTATCATTGTGTGCCAAACACCATTACTTGATGTGGCTAAGGTAATACTGATATCAAATCGCCTGCTGTATTGCGAGTATTTAGCCGCTTAAATTTACCCTAAATAAATACATCGCTTGAACCCGCTATCAATTTAAGTGGTATTCCTGCGTGATTCAGTCTGCGCGCACACATACACCCATGCATGATTTTTTGACAAAAATTCAGCCATAACTCGCGTATATTCGTCAACCTCGTAGGCGTCAGATTGCCTAAGCTCTTCATCGGTGATGTAAAACACCATGCCCTCGACACGGTCTTGGCAATTCCCTGAATACGTCAAAATGGGATGAATTTCTTTGCCGCTGGTTTTGATTACGTCAGCATCGGTGATTTTGACCTCATTGAGTACGTAACCTAGCAAGGTGTCTTTGTGCCCCTCTAACAATCGCCCAAAGGTCTCAAGTTGCACTTTGGGCAACTGCAAAGTGCCATATGAAAACAGTTTGTGCATGTTTTTCCTTAACGTACTTTTCCAGCAATTTCTTCAACATCATGTGCTAAGTCTTTGTATAAACCCAACATAAATAGTAACTCAACCACAACGAACAAAGGACCTATGATTAAGCCCATTAAGTCGTCAACAAATGCTGGCTTCTTACCTTCAAAATAATGGCCGATAAACTGAAACACCCAACCAACAACAAACAGACCCACACCCCACCCCAACCAAAATGGTGTATCCAATGAAGCAATTGGCGCCGCAGCGACTAAGCCAAACGTCATCAGCACGGTCATTATTAAACCCAAGGAAATGGATAAAAACAGATAATACACACAGACTATAGATACCACTATGAGTGCTGGAGTTAAGGTTATCGTATCGACGCTAAACGAAGGTTTAGAAAGTAAAACAATGAGTGCGTACACAATCATAGGAATACCCACAAAATGGGTGTAGATATTTCGCTTGTCGCGGTGGTATAGCGCGTAAGTACTCAATTGCGTGAGTAACGATTTCATAAGGACTCTCTCGATTTTTATTTTTATTGAATAAATCAGTCTAGAGTAATTCCTCTAACTTGGCTATCGTCATAAAACATCGTTAACGGTGAGCGCCTTGTAACCAAAGTAACTACGAATGACAAGCACTAACAAGGTGGCACCAATGACAGCGGCCATAAGGTGGTGAAACAGTAAATGCCCCGCGATGAATAGAGGGATATCCTCAAGCGATTCAATCATAATGAGTTTAGCGACTAAAAGG
Organism: Pseudoalteromonas sp. GB56; assembly: GCF_054923835.1. Taxonomy (NCBI): domain Bacteria; kingdom Pseudomonadati; phylum Pseudomonadota; class Gammaproteobacteria; order Alteromonadales; family Pseudoalteromonadaceae; genus Pseudoalteromonas; species Pseudoalteromonas sp. GB56. Next base: position 2,215,117 of record NZ_JBPCHK010000001.1, read on the forward strand.
CCATACACCGAAATGTGCAACCACAAGGCTGTTTTATAAATACGCTTTGCTCGCTGAGTTATGTATGGATGAACACGTATAAGATTTAGATTAACGGCTAACAACGCCACTAAACTTAACCCTATACTGATCAATCCCAAACCCAATAATGATGTTTTAACCAATATCAACGCAAAAACTACATACAACCACATGGTTCTTAGTCCGCTCCTAAAAGTCGTTCATACAGGCCCGATGCCCTGCTAATAGGCTGACCAATCGCATAATTTAACGTACGCCAATCACAAATGATTTCAATGTGCTTTTTAGCTCGGGTAATACCCGTGTATACCAACTGTCGATTGAGATTGTGACCACCGCGTCCAAGCGGCGGCAACACCATAGCAGTGTGCGCAAACTCGGAGCCCTGTGATTTGTGAATAGTCATCGCATAGACTTTGTCAAACTGTGGCAATCGGCCTGGGTAAAACGCCCGTATATCTCCTTCACTGCCAACAAACATGGCTTTGAGTGCCCCTTGTTCATCAGCCATGATAATACCGATATCGCCATTAAACAGGCGTAATTGATAATCGTTCTGGGTCACCATAATCGGCATCCCCACATAGAACTTGTTAGCGATGTCAATCAAACTCATTTGCGCTAAGCGATATTCAATGCGTTGATTAAGCTGGTTTACACCAAATGGTCCCTCTCGTAAGGCTCCTAACAATTGGTATTGAGCGAACGCCTGATGCACAGTCATGACATCAGCGCCGCTGTGCACGAGCTCGAGATAATACCTGTACTGCTGCGCTGCTCGTTCAATTAACGCTGTGTAAAAACCTTCTTCGACATTGAAGTAACTGACATCTGCGAGCTTTTCATTCAGCAAAGCCTGCACCCGTGCATTTTCACCTCGGTTCACGGCAAACGCGAGTCGACCAATACCACTGCCCCCAGCAAAGCGATAACTGTGTTGTAAAAACGCCACGTTGTCTCGCAGTACATAGCTGTTATGCTGATCACTGTGATACTGCCCTTGAGAACACAGGCTGTTTAATCGCTGCGCCCACGCATCGCTGTAATGTGGCAGCTGCCCTAGTTCACATTGGCTGCATATGTCTGCCATGATGTTACCCGTGTCCACTGAGCTTAGTTGATCTTTGTCTCCCAAAAGCACCAAGCGGGTGTGCGGGGCCAAGGCATTCACTAGCTTCGCCATCAAACTAATGTCTATCATCGAGGCTTCATCAACCACTACAAGGTCGGCATGCACCGGATTACTGGCATCATGTTTGAATTTATTAGTGTAAGGAACCGTGCCCAGTAGGCGATGCACTGTTTGTGCTTGCTCCGGAATTAGCGCCACTATTTCTTGAGGCGTGTCGGGCAAACTTTGTTTCGCACCAATTATCGACTCACTCAAACGGGCTGCGGCTTTACCTGTGGGGGCGATAAGCTCTATGTGTAAAGGTGCATTGGCGTACAAAGATTGCAATATAGCCAGTAAACGCGTCACCGTAGTGGTTTTACCGGTACCGGGGCCTCCGGTGATCACACTGAATTTATGCGTCGCGGCAGTAGCACATGCCACCTTTTGCCAATTGGGTTGCTGTTCTTGCTCCAAACCTGTATCGAAATAATGGTGTAATAGTGATGCCAGCTTTTGCTCATCAATATGCAATGGTGCCTGCGTCAACTCAGTGAAACGTGTAGCCAATTGGGACTCGTAGTCATTGTAGCGCGCCAGATATAACCGATTATCAACCAAACGAACTGGATTGTTGTCACCAACACAAGATAAATGGGCGAGCGTGCTCGATAAGGAAAAAGACGAAGAAAACACCTCCACGTCACCTAATCGTGAGTCCAGCACAAAGGGGTTTTGCCAATCTACCGTATCGAAGTCTAAACATGTGTGCTGCGAATTCATCGCTTTCAACAATAAAAGAATAAGGTAAAAGCCATCACTGTTGCACTCGCCTACCAGCAATTTGGCTAGTTCTATATCCACGGTACGCACTTTACTTTGTGCTAATAACACATCAATCATGGCGAGGTGCTCCTTGAGCAAACAACCTATCAAGGGCTGTGATTTCAGCCAACGTAAAGGTTCGTTGGTACACCCCTTGATGCTCCCCCATTGCCCTTAAAAAGGTATAAACCATCGACCCTAAGTGCTGCTCTGGGTCATAATTTGGCAAACGTGATTGCAACAAACGGTGTAGCGCAACCATATAGATTGCCCCTTGTACGTGATAACTGTGTGAGTTCATGGCATGAGTGAGCGCCTCATGGCTGTAATCAGCAGCACTATCCCCCAAGAAGTTAGATTTGTAATCAAGCACGTAGTAACGCCCTTGATAACAGAAAATTAAATCAATAAAGCCTTTCAATACGCCTTTTACGCGCTCAAAATCAAGGCCGAAGTCATAACCAAAGAGACTGAGCATCGCATGGTTGAAGGTCGCAGCGTCCAACTCATCTAGCGGAACATGAAACTCCATTTCCACTAAACAGTCAGCATCATTCAATGCCCCAAGGCTCATGCCCGTGTCATCCAATGGGCAATTAACAATATCCTGCATCCAGTTTAGTAACAATGGATGCCATTTTTCATCCAGCGCATATTTATTTAGGCTGGCTGTAATGACGTCATCGAGTTGTGTTAATGCGTCCGGTACTCGCTGCGCAACGCCGCAAAACGATATTTGTTCCAAAATATCGTGCAAACAGCTTCCAGGTCCAGGGCCTTTTGGAAATTCATAACTGCTCAGCGTTGCTTCTTGCTCTGACATCGCCATACTGAGGTATTGCTCTACACGGTGATCTTCATCATCCGCACCACTTATATTGAAACTGGCGCTGTCGTGATGCTTGTAGCTGAGCGCACTGAAACTTGTCGCGCGCCAGTTGCGCTCAATATGCGCTTCATTGATCGCCACCACCCTAGATGGCTGTTCTGAGCTGGTCAGTATGATATCTGATTGCGGACATTGCTGCGCATCGTTGACACTGATCGCTGGGTGGGCGCTAAATTGTTGACGCAAGCGTGCATAAAACCCACTGCTAAGCACTTCATCAGTGCCACCAAATAACAAGTAGCCTAAAGCACATTGCTGCATGCTGGATTTACCGCGTTGCCCCACTGAATACAGGCCTAATGAGCAATGATACACAGCTCTGGTCAGGGCAACATACAGAAGACGCAGGTCTTCCGCGAGGCGTTCACGCTCGGCAGCAATCATGTTTTCATCACGTTGTTGCAAATCAAGGTAGAGCTTGCCGTCTTGATGGAAATAAGCCATCGAGGTTGCTCTAAAACTCAATGCAAAAGGCATAAAGACAATTGGGTATTCCAATCCTTTAGACGCATGCATCGTAACAATTTGAACCAGATGCGCATCGGTTTCTAAGCGCAGCTGGGCACTGTCTGAATCGCTGCTCTGTGATGCCAGTTGCTGGTGGAAGTAGGTTAATAGCCGCGTAGTTCCATCAAGTTCAATTTGTTTGTGTTGCAGTATTTCACATAAGTGGCGATAGTCTGTCAGCGCTCGCTCAACATCCCAACCAAGGTTACGCCACATTGTCGGTAGGTTATTTTGCCACATCAGTTGCTCTAGCATGGCAAGTGCACCGTCGCTGTACCAAAGCTTGCGTAACTGCGCGAAATCGTTGAGTAGCGCTTGCCATGCCTGCTGGTCGTCACCTAAAGACAGAATTTGCTGCGCCGAATAATTAAAAAATGGGCCACGGAGCATACCCCGTAATAGGCGTTCATCATACGGGCCATGCAATACACACAGTAAGCGATACAGATGCGCAGCAATGGGTTGCTTAAACACACTATCGCGAGCTAAATAGACACTGGCAACACCGGCTTCACTTAGAGCACGCTTCATCAACGCTGCTTCATTTCTATCTCGAACCAAGACACAAAAGTCGCCCGCACTTGGGGTTTTTACCCCGAGCGTCAGACGTCCTTGCTGCGCCATCGCCAGTAAATAGTGGATTTTAGTCGAAAATGCGTGAGCCAACCCTTGATGACCCTGCTCTTTTGACAACACCTCTTCTTCATCACCAAACCACATGAGTTCCATGGCGCAAAGTGGCTCACCATCGAGGCATAATTGTTCACTTTGCCCTTGAGCATCCACCTCGATAAACGGGATTTGTTCGTTAAAAATAAAGCTCTTCGGGTGCGCGCTAAAAAGCGTATTAACACTGTGCACCAACTCCTTGCTCGAGCGATAGTTTTTATCCAGGGTGTATAACTGTTCATTGGCAAGTTGGCGTTTAGCATCGATGTAGGTGAAAATATCTGCACCGCGAAAACCGTAAATCGCCTGTTTCGGGTCGCCAATCATGGTTAACCCTGAAAACTCGCCTAGTTTGTTGGCATACAAGGTGTTAAAAATACCGTACTGGATGGGATCGGTATCTTGAAATTCGTCAATCATAGCAACTGGAAATTGACTGCGAATTTGCGCACACAGTGTGCCTTGCTCATCCTCTTTCAGCGCGTGATACAGGCCTTTGAGTAAGTCATCCGGGCTAATGATTGCTTGGCGTTTTTTATTGCTTTGAATATGCAAGCGCACCCGTGACAGTGCGAGGTTCAAAATAACCTGAGCCAGTCTTTCACCTAACGAGGCATTCAGTGTTGCCATACGCTCAAAACTGGCCACCAGCGGATGGCTAAATACCGATCCATTTTTCTTGTAGATACTAGGGTCGTTTAGACTTTCTGTTGTCCAAAGCGAGAACGAGTGCCCCGCACTTCCAAGCTTCAATATTGGGTTATCAGACTCAGAAAACGCCTGTAATCCAGTGACGTTCGCTTTGTGCTTAGGTTTAGCGTTACCCTTGATATCACTCGCCATCAGCGCAGTGAAAAAATCACCCTCACGCAATTGACGCTTAAATTCAGGCAGGGCCTCAAGGTACTCTTGCTGATCTTGCCACAGTCTAGTTAATTCTGCTTCAGGGTCATTGATTGCTGGCTCAATGGCTAATTGTTCGCGGTTGATGAGTGGCGTTAAGGTTTTCAGTAAACTAAACGGCGTTGCATAGTGAGCAAGCACAGCTTGAGCCTGATGTGCTTGCAACGGATACACGAACTGACGCCAAAAATCGAACACCGCTTGCTCATGTAATTCGCGCTCATCGAGCATAAATTGCAAATTGAACGCCATATTAGACTCGAACGCATGTTGTTTAAGCATACGTTGGCAAAATCCATGAATGGTAAAAATGGCGCTGTCATCCAGAGATTTCGCTGCAACATCAAGTAAGTGATAAGCATGCTCAGGCTCACTTATGTTCCGCAGTATGTCATTAATCAACTGATCCTTGGTCAGCTCACCTAGTAAGCTATCTTTTGCTGTGGTAATACGCGCACGGACTCGGTCTTTGATTTCACTGGTAGCCGCTTCCGTGAAGGTGACGACCAATATTTGCTCAACCGTAAGAGGCTCACCTTGGCTGCCATCTAGGTGTTGATACAAACCAAGCAAGTAACGTAAATACAAACCGGTGATGGTGTAGGTTTTACCTGTACCCGCACTGGCTTCAATCAGTTGCTGGCCAGCCAACGGCAGTGATAAAGGCTCAAGAATCCGCATATTTTTGCTCCTGTCCCTGCTGGGCAATAGGCTGCAATAATTGCGTGGCCCAATCACAAAACGCGTGCTCACAAGCGTACAGCTCAGCGTGATCAGCGCTGATGTAGGGGTCTATTCGTTCAGGTACACCAACATAAGGGCTGCCCACAAATTTGAGGTTTGCTTTGTTCATGTCTTGCGTGTTTATCCATTCCCATGCACTTATAGGGAAAAAGGCCACACTGTGCTGGTGCGCCTCTTTAAAAAGGCGCAGCCAAGGCGCTAATAAGGCGTGCGCTGATGACTCGTCCAAAGGTGCAAAGCTCACATGCTCATCGAGACCCATCACATAGGTCGTCACTTGGTAACCCATCAACTGAGCAAAAAGATGCTTGATAAATCCTAAAATTCTATCTTTTGGCTTAATACTCGCACTGCGATAAAAGACCTGCTGGCCTGCGTATATATTCGTTAACCAACCTTGAATTTGGATGCCTTCAATAACTACGTCGACTTCAACAAGTGTGGGTGGTTCGTTGCCAATTCGCATCCCTACTTGGTGGGCCAAAGGCGATACCCGTGTTTTTAGCTGTGCTAGTGTCAACGGTGCCATCACACCTTGAGGCAGTACACCACGTTGAAACAACGCTTCGTCATCAACTTGGGTGTTGTGTATTTGCCGTTGTAATAATTCATCAAGCAACTGATATCGCGCGAGAGGTTCTACGTCAAAATGTTCGTTGTCATCGCTAAGCTCACCAACATCTTCAATTTTTACTGCTAGCACATGTTGATAAAAATAACGTTGCGCTCTGAGGGCACAACTGAGCAATGCATCCAACTCAACCATTTCAGGAACAATGGAGTCAAGGATTGTTGGTTCATTTTCTTGGGTTTGCGGTGTAGATTGTGCCAACGCCCAAATGGGGTTAAAACTTTGCCACTTCCCTCCATCCTCGTAGTACTGTGAATGAAAGGGTTGTAAGTGGTGTAAATCGCTAAAATGCTGACTTGGTGGAGCTTGCATGCCGTCGATGATAAAACAACGGTCGATGTATTCGCACAATTCACTCACCAGCACAGACGGCACCCGCTCACTATTGTCACGGCTTGAACGCCCGATGTAACTGAGATATACGCTGTCTCTGGCACTGAGTATGGCTTCTAAAAATAGGTAGCGGTCGTCCAATCGGCGCGAGCGATCGCCTTTACGGCGCTGGCTGTAAGGCACTAAGTCAAAACCTATAGGTTGTACATTACGTGGATAGTCAGCGTCGTTTAGGCCAAGAATGCAGACCTTTTTAAACGGCACGGCCCGCATTGGCATGAGCGTACAAAAGTTTATTTGTCCCATCAGGAAACGTTGGCCTACGCCTTTATCCTCAACCCCTTGTTGTAATAAATTGGCAAAGATACGTTGAGATACCTTGCCTTGAAAGTCACCGTTGTCGTAGTGCTTTTCGATGTTGCTGAGTAAGCGGTCGATAGTCGATAAATCGTTGGTATTGAGTGCAGTACTGGCAAATACCGATTCCACCACGTGGCGCATCACCTCAACTTTATGAGCAAGCGTGGCATCGTCTGCGAGCAACGCTCTGGCGCTCATTAATGCCTGAACGAAGGTTAATAGTTTACTTAAAATATCTGACGCCATGCCTTCAACAGCATCCGCAGGATAGACCCCTGCATATGCGTGCTCTGTCGTGGCTATCCCGAGAAGCAGCCGCTTTAATCCCAACTCCCAGGTATTTAGTTCAAGTGTTGGCAGATTAAATTGCGCTTTGTGGTTGCCATCTATCCCCCATTTTACGCCTACATGCTCTAACCACACTCGGCATTGTTCAAGCTCATGCTCTGAAAGTGCGAACTTGTCGCTGATGGCCTCGATGTGCAATAGATCCATTAATTCACTCATACCAAAGCGGCTGAAAGGTAAATGCGACAATGACAACAAAGCGTTCAATAATGGCCGTTCCTGAGCGATAGATAAATCGGCAATGGCGTAAGGAATATGACGCGCCCCTTTGGCACCACCGAACACCGCTTCGATGAAGGCGCTGTATTGACCCACATCTGGCATCATAACGATGACATCTTTTGGCGTGAGGCTGGGATCTTTGGCAAATTCACGCAATAGGTGGTCGTGTAAACATTCCACTTCCCTAAGTTGCGTATGGCAATTGGCAATACGCAGTGAATTATCATCTTCTGATAACGCGATTTTTCCTTCGTCGCTAACAAACCAATTCGGGTCTTGCGCTAGACTTTGGCCTTTGAATGCCAAGTCATACACCTCTTGTTGCAAATGACCTAACAAATTCGCGCTGAAGTCTGCATCGAAACTATCAAGCCACTTTCCATCAAGTTCAATGAGCTGCTCAAGGTAATCACGCCCAAGCTTACCCCAAGATGCCAGCAGCGGATTACCAACGATATAGTAATGTTCGCCACTGAGCGCGGCGTCGAGTTGGGGTTTTATTTTGTACCGGCTGTTAATCTTAGCCAATGTTTTTTCATCCACTAAATCCCCCCAATAATGTTCACTAGGGTTAAATAAAAAGATGATGACTTGGGTATGCTCAGCAAGCGCATTGATTATCTCTAACTGCGTTTGCGCCAGCGCGGATATGCCAAAGAGACAAATCCGCGGCGGCAGCGTCACCGTCCCTTCTGCTAATGCATCTAACAACGCTTGGTGCATATTCGCGCGGTGATAAGGGCTTTGTTGCAGCGCGTCTACCCGCGCAACTAAAGCGCGCCATAAATCAGGCTGCCACGGCGCGTGATTGATGTCGACTTCATCGAGAAAATCTTGGCCTTGCTGCCACGTCGCCAGCCATTGCGGGCGATACATTAAATAATGGTCAAATACGTCAGCTATTTTTTCACATAGTGCGAAGCGCTTGGCGCCATCTTCATCATCTTCTAAATAAGTGGCCAGTGCACGATAGTGTTCATCATTCAATTTTGACGGTAACAATTCATAAAGTTTCCATGCCATATTGGGTTTGTTAAACGCCGATTCGTCAGGCACATTCGGTAACGACTGCTGATATAAAGACCAAATGAAACTGGAAGGTAGCGGAAAATCGATTTGCGCACACACACCCAGTGTTTTGGTTAGCTCTAACTTTAACCACTGTGACATACCCGGCGAGTGCACTAACACCAACTCTTTGGAAAAAATATCATCGCTACTAGGGGTTGCGAGCAAGGCACACAATTGTGCACTTAAGAATTCCATGCGATTTGATTGAATGATATGCAGCATGCAGAAATTGCGACTTGAATGATAAAAACCCAGTGTACGCAATTTTTATTCTTTACTCTAGGTCACTGTTTACTAAGGCAGAACAAAGAATTACTTAATGCATAAAAGCTGTACAATTACTTCAGTACACAGCGCATTTAACCTCGCTTTAGGGTGCTAAATTTAGGCGTTCTTTTTTACAGCATTTATTTGCAAAAACCCCATAACTGACGTAACTTTCAACCTTTCATGGATGAAAAATCACAAGGCCACAAAGGATGCGACCCACTGTTATTAGTCTATTTACTGCTGCTGTACTCACGACGCTCGTTTTATTTTTTAGTCGTTCTGATCCACACCGCCCAATGTTCTCGGACCTGTTAATTCAAGGACAAACATTAAGCCCCGCCATTAACGGCCGTATCGTTATCGGTGATATTAGTCTCGCTAATGTAAAAATCACGCGTACGCTGTCCATCGGTCAGCAAAAATTTGTGTCACAAGTCATCACAGACGCTAATGGACAATTTAGTTTCAAAGAAATGACTTCTCACGAACCGCTTTTGGGGAGTAACACTAATAGGCTTTGGCAAGATATTAGCTTGTCGTACAAGGGCACTGACTATGTACTCTGGTATACGGCGATAGACCATGAAATGGATAACTATATCGTCAGAGATGCACTGTCATCTTTAGCATGCGACCTAGAATCGAACGAAAATGAGTTTAACATCAGCGACAAACGCCGACCGGGATTGCCCGTGAGTGTGTATTCAATCTGCGACATTGCACTGACACAAAAAAAAGCCACTCAATTGAGTGGCTAAAATCAGGGTTGTCTAATCAGAAATAAAAGCAACAAGTCTTTATTACTTGCGACAATATTAGCCAGCTTGCATTGCAATTTAATGACAGTCGTCATTAAAATCACATTGATGCAATGATTATTTTAGAGTCACTTGCCAAACACTGACCGAGCCGGAGATTTCGTTACCGACGATGAGCAAAGGTTGACCATTGGGGCTCTTATCTGCTGCGACGAACTTCATCCCTTCAGGTGCCAAGTCGCCTGTAATATCTGCACCTTCAATCAAACCGCGATTGTACGCATAGTTTTTAAACTGCACATCGAATGGATTGGTAATGTCGTACACCATAATGCCGCCCATACGCTCTAATCCAACAAACGCATAGGTACGACCTTTTATTTGTCCAATAGCCAACGCTTCTGGCTCAGCACCTTTGGCATCAGAGCGTGTATCCCCCTCATTTTCGTCTTCGTTATTATTAAATGCTTGACCATGGACTGCGGCGGTAATGCGACCGACATCATCACCCGAGTCGAACACCAAGTCGGTGTTTGCATCCCAAATTGAAAATGAACGTGCGCCGTAAGCATAAAGTGCTTCATAGCGACCATCATCATTCGTATCACCGCGCTCAGTACTTACAATCAGGCGACCAATGTCGTCATCATCGTTATTCACATACGAAAAGTTGTCGGCTAAATCTAAATCTTCAGCACGTGACTCATCAATGTACGCCAAGCAGCCATCATCTTCATCGTAATCCAGTCCACCTTCAGCGAGGCAACTTGCTTCGTCTGCACTGTCGAAAAAGTATTCACGACCATCACCTTCGTTTGCAGAAACGACGAAGTCCGCACCTTGCCATTGGTATGTAGCGATGGTGTCGGGTTGATACATGCCATATAAACCAGGGTATTTTTTAAAATTAATGCCACCATCTTTATCCGACGCGTCTATCATCAAATCTGACCAATCCTTGAAACCTAACGCGCGAATTTCAACGCTTAAATCGGCCAAATTCACTACTGCTAGGGCATTGTTTTCTTGTAGTGATACATACGCTGTGCTGCTGTCGGCGCTAATAGCGACATATTCTGGCTCTAAATCCATGGCGACAGTGGTATCAATCAGTTTGCCCTTAATCGTGCGCCCCTTCGGGTTAGCAAACATCACACCTTGCTCAGCAAGCGCAGCAGCCTCGCCATTAAATTGGCTAAAACTGACAAGTGATGAGGTCGTTGCGGGCTCTGAATCGAGGATATCAATCACAGCAATAGAGCCTTCTGGGTCTACACTGTAATCGCCAGCCGGTTCACCTTCATTGGCTACGACGACCTTGCTACCGTCAGGTGTAAATGCCACCATATCGGGCAAATAACCTACCTCAACATTGTGCTTGAACACAGGCTCTGCGCCGCTGATATCATAAAAAGCGATATGCCCTTTAACACCCGTGTCGCCCGCCATAGCAACAGCAAGCAGTTGATTTGTTTCATCAATTGCAATGCTATTAGCATCACCTTGTGTGTTTGCTGATACATCGAGTGTCAATTCAATAGCTAAGTTCGAGCCGGTGATAACCCCTTCGTTGTTGGCAGCCAGTGCTGCGCTGTCAAATTGCGAAGCTGCGATAATCTCCACCGTTGCCTTATCGCCTGAGCTGTTTATCGCGTAGATTTGGTTAGTGCGGTTGTGAAAGGCGACAATTTCTGCTGCTCCTTCAGGTGATTCCACGTTCAGAACTGTGCGGCCAATAAGCGTTAGCTCAACATCACCTGTGACTACTTCACCTTGTTGACCTTGCTCACCTTGAGGCCCTTGTTCACCTTGCGGTCCTTGTGCGCCTGTGGCCCCGTCATCACCATCAAGTGAACAACCGCCAATTACACCGGCTAGTGCGAGCGCTAACATTGTCTTTTTCATAACCTTTCTCATCATTTTTGTAGTAGAAAGGCATTAGTTAAGCGTCAATAAATGACACCAGTATTGCGTAGAGGTTAAGGGAACGTGACGTTTATATGGCAAAAAGCCCAACAAAAGTGTTGGGCTATGGTGTGTTTAGTAAAGCTCTTGTAGCATCTCATCACTGTAGGGAGTGAGTGCTTCGCCGTGTTTCACTTTCGCAACTAAGTCAGGGTTGGCGATAAACGGTCGACCTATGGCAATAAGATCAAACGATTCTTTAGCTATTTCACTCGCACCTTGCTCTGGGGTATAGCTGCCTACGCCCACTAAATTACCTTGGTAACGCTGACGCAGATACGTTGATGCCTTACCACCGAGGTAATCGAATTCCATTGAATCATCAAAAATGCCTAGGTGTACATAGGCAAGTGTGCGCTTGTTAAATTCCGAAATGAGGTAATCAAACGTTTGCGTGTCTTGTTCATCACCTGCATCCAATAAAAAATAGGCTCCTGGAGATACACGTATAGCAGTGCGCCCTGCACCAATGCGATTAGACACAGCATCTACGACTTCCAGAGCAAAGCGTGCACGATTTTGCGCCGAGCCGCCATAGTTATCGCCACGTTGATTAGCACTGTGGTGTAAAAACTGGTCAATTAAGTAACCGTTTGCACCGTGGATTTCGACACCATCAAAACCCGCTTCAATTGCATTTTCGGCAGCTTTTGCATAGTCCTCAACAAGCTGAGCAATTTCCTCAACTGTTAATGCCCGTGGTACTTGATACGTTAATTCACGCATGCGAGGGACAGTGCCCTCAATACCAATAGCGCTTGCACCAATCACTTCACCACCAAAGAAGTGTGGATGCGCAACACGACCTACGTGCCACAACTGACAAAAAATCTTGCCGCCATTTTCATGCACTGCATCAGTAACCCTACGCCATCCTTGGATTTGCTCTGTAGTAAAAATCCCAGGTACATTTGGGTATCCTTGTGCATCAGGGCGGATGATTGTTGCTTCACTGATAATAAGCCCCGCTCGTGCACGACGAGCATAGTAGTCAACCATCGCTTGTGTCGGGACCAAATCCTCTGCCGCCATACAGCGTGTTAACGGTGCCATTAGGATTCGATTGCTTAATTCAATGTCCGCAGACAAAGCGTACGGTTGGAACAGAATATCTTGCATTTTGACTCACTCTTTTATGTGTATCATCGTTGTATGCAGCCAAATTAAATCTTTTTGAACAACCATTCAAGTAAAACCAAAAAATTAATGATACTATCTTATGCATCTTTATTATCAGCTGTATTCTTTTTGTCATGCGTAGTGCCGAATTCGACCGTTCTGAAGTTCTCCAAAATGCAATGCAAACCTTTATGGAACAAGGTTATGCAAAAGCCAGTATGCAAAAACTCACTAAAGCAACCGGTCTTCACCCAGGGTCAATCTATTGTGCCTTCGGCAGTAAAAAGGGTTTGTTTCTAGAAGCCGTGAGTCACTACCATGAGCAAAAGCGGATCGCCTTTGCGCAGTTATTTGCTGCTGATAAACCCGTACTGGATAGTTTGGCGATATTTGTCGACAACACCGTTGAAGAATGTATGCAAAACACCTGTGTAAAGGTGTGCTTGTTAACACGTTCACTGAACGAAATTGAAGGGCAAGATCCTGAAATTGTTGGTGTGCTCGCAGACAATCTAAAACAAGTAGAGAATGCGTTAGCCGTTCAAATTGAAAAGGCGCAAAACCAGGGTGAAGCCATTCGCGATGACAATGCTTTATCCCTCGCGCGGTTCTTCACCATGGGTATTTACGGCATGCGAACCTATGCGTTTACACATCCTAATAAGACTATTTTGCACGAGATGGGCAATCAATTACTTAGCGCGATAACTACCGACTAACTTGTGTTTTTGCTACCAGTCCCCATTGTTAATAGTATTGAGGTGCTGGTTTGATTCGCCATATATGGTTTAAGACTCGATTAGAACCTCTTGATTTAGCGTCTATTCACTTGCGCTATGTCACTCTTCATTACAACAATATTGAGAAGAGGTATACATGGAACGACTCGAAAACTCTGCGCTAATTGCTGAAGGTGGTGGTCAAAAAGGGATCTTTACCGCAGGGGTATTAGATGCTTTCCTAGCACAAAAATTTACCCCATTTAATCTCAAGGTTGGAGTCTCCGCTGGCGCTCAAAATCTTGCAGCATATTGTGCTCGCGCTCAGCAATACGCGCAAACTGCTATTTCAGAATTAACTACAGAACAACAATTTTTTCGCCCTGCGCGATTTTTTACGGGCGGTAACGTCATCGATCTTGACTGGTATTTCCACCAAGTTGAACACAATGGTAAGGTTCGCTTTCCTACGGAGCCTAGATTGTTAACGCCCGATACCAACTTTTTTGCTGTCGCAAGCCATTATGATTCATTTGAAGCTCGTTACCTTCATACTTGGCACGATAATATGTTTACGCATTTAAAAGCCTCAAGCGCCATCCCATTTCTCTATAAGCCGGGTGTTGATATTGATGGAGATGGTATGATGGATGGTGGCGTCGCAGACCCAATTCCAGTGAAATGGGCGCATCAACGAGGTGCAAACACTATTTGGGTAATTCGCACTGCGCCACAAGACGATGATGGAAAAATGCCGGTTCTTGAGCGATTAAAGCCTATCATGAACCGCATAAATCAGTCGCCGCGGATGTTTAGTATGTATCATCACTATCAAGAGCGTTACGCTGACGCGTTGGCGTTTATGAACACGCCACCTGAGGGGGTTAACATCATTCAAATTGCCCCTAATAGACCCTTGGAGTCCATGGTGCTGGGCTCTACTGCACAAAACTTAAATCAGGATTATGAGCTTGGTTATCAACTCGGCACCCGCGCAGTTGAGCGGTGGCGCAAAGAGCACTCTCAATGCAACACAGCCACATTAAATTAAGAAGACACAGCGCCCTCAGTTAGGGCGCTTTTACGTTTTATTGCAACCCTGCCAACAACTGCTCTTCATCGACTTCATCCCATTGATTGGGCGCGAGAAATTCTTGTGCGTACTGTTGATACACACCTTCACGAATGAAAAGTTTGAATAAATCTTTATCTAGATGTTTATCGAGCACCATGAAACGCATTATTTTCAAAGACTCTGACAAGGTTTTGGCGCTTTTATAAGGTCTATCTGAAGCAGTTAGCGCTTCAAACACATCCGCCAATGCCATGATGCGCGCAGGCATCGATAATTGAGATTCATCTAGCCCGCGAGGATAGCCAGTTCCATCAAGTTTTTCATGATGTGCGCCAGCGTATTCTGGAACACGCGACAATTCTTGGGGCAGCGGTAATGTCTCTAGCATTTTTATGGTTGAAGATATGTGCTCTTGAATGATGTATCTGTCTTCTGCGGTCAGCGTGCCTCTGCCAATGGATAAGTTATAAATCTCGCCGAGATTTTGCTCCACCTCGGGGGCTACCATGGTAAAACCGTACCCTTCAAATCGGTTAGTGCTATTTTCTCGCAAACGAACATGCTCAGCCTTGTCTGCTAGCACATACTCCATTCGCGGACTATTAGAATCAGCGGACATACCCACATTCCCAAGCTTTTGATGCTCCATAGGTGAAAGGCCAAGCTTGTCATCGAGATAACGTATCCACGTTTGCTCTGCAATTGACTTTAACCGCGCCAAATGCGTGTCTGACATAAATTCGCCGCCTACATTGCACGCCGCCACGAAGGCGAAATCATCTCGAATTTGAGCATGCTCTTGCGTTAACATTTGCTGTAATTCTTGCTGTTTATGAGGCGCATCCAAACACCCTTGCAAGCAGCGAATCTCTGCATCACGCCACAATACTTCGAAGCGCATACGTATCTCATGGATACGATTGTAAATTGCTTCTAACTTGGTGCCTTTATCAACAATATGCTCTGGCGTGGTAATTTTGCCACAATCGTGTAACCACGCCGCTATTTTAAACTCACGCCACTGCTCTTCATTATTGAAGTTGATGCTACGGAAAATTGGGTCTTTACTGGCTTGAGCAGACTCGGCCAAGGCTATGGCGATTTTTGGCACACGCTCACAATGCCCACCCGTGTACGGCGATTTATCATCAATTGCCTGCGCAATAAGTTTGATAAAGGCGTCCAATAAATCCTTTTGCGATTTCTGATACTCGCAGATAGATGCTGACATATCTACGAGTGACGCCGATAAATCATTTATTTCAACGATACGACTCTTAATATGTTTAACAGATTGATATTGACGATTTTGTACCCGATTGTTCTGCTTCGCCAACTCGCGAATGGGGTTGACGATTAAACGCCCTCCCATCAGTACAATAGGCAACATAAAAAATGCAACCAATGTGCTTGCAAGTACCGCGACGGTAAATCGTTTAGTATAAGGTGCTAATACTTCGGAGTGAGAAACGGCTAAGCCAATATATTCATTACTGTTACTGCTGGCAGTCATGTTAAGTGGCTCGATATAAGCAAAGAATTCTTGCCCGTCAATGCTGATTTCAAGCAGTGATTGAAACTTACTCGGGTCATTCGCTAAATCAACCAACACTTGATGTGGATGCATGCGTCGGTGATCCTTCCCTCCACTTTGCGCTAACAATAGTCCTTTGCTGTTAAAAATTATTGCTCGCGACGTTAACGGATAATGTGTATTCGCTAATAGCTTATCCAATGACGACAGCAACATACTTGCCCCTACTACAACATCATCATCTAGCCCTAATGTAAAACTGAATCCAGTCAACTTTACCATAGCTAACTCATAGGGCGGTGACGAAGTAACCTCATCTCGCTTTGAGGCGTTGAACCATGGCCTTGTTATGACGTCAAAACCAGTGCCGTTAACTTGAGAGCGCGTAATATTCAATGCACTATCCAAATAATCTCTCTTTTGAATACGACCTCCGTCGTGCACTGTGACGTAATTGACCACCCAACGTTCATCAGGTTTGGCCTGCCATGCCTCTCGCACCCCATCAGTGGCATCTAGATTAGACACTTCGATATAAGCGCCATCACGATGGCCTGCAAACAAAGAGAAGATATGATCGCCTTTTTTCATGCGTTCGGTGAAGTGCGATACGACAACATCGTGCGGTTGGTCATTGATAGCACTGGTGATTGTGGTGTCGTACTTTAAGCTTTTGACCAAGCTGGTACCCATTCGCTCCAAATGTTCGATTTTTTCTTTGCTGCGATGGGCTATATGAATGAATTGATCGTTTGCCGCTTGGCGGGCGTGTTTTACATCAAAATAATAACCCGTTGCGATAGTTGTGAACGCCACAAACAGAACGACAAAAATGAACAAAGAAACGATGGTAAAACGTATGCTAAATCGTTCTGGCACTAGGTTGGATTGCATCCCTTGAAGTCCCTCTTTTCCACTTTATTGTTAGCAAGACTATTATCTGGCTCATTTAAAGTATGCCAATTAACCTACATCAATCTAAAACACAGCGATGAGTTGATTGATGTTTTCCCTGGTACTGAACGAACTGCAACACCACTTCTCGCATCAGTATCACGACTACTAACTTACCAGTATTCATATCGGAACATCAACTTTGTTTAATACCGAGTTTGAACCAAGAAAGAAAGTTAAACACCCACTACTTCTGGTCGCAAATTATAGAAAATATAAAGCACTTCTGCCTTTTCTGCGTCACCTATCCCATTATTGCTTAGCGCTTGCATAACATCATCTACAGCCGCCATGTATTCATTGTCCGCGATGTTCATACTTTGATGCGCACTGCGCATATCAGGGCCGGTGTATAATTGCGGCCCGCCGCTGCCAGCTATAAAAAAGGTGGCAACCGATTCTTTCAAAGCAGCCACATCGCTTTGAGCAAAGCGCGCACTGATAACTGGGTTTTTTCTGTGTAGTTCAACTACATCATCTGCAATATTGCGAATGCCCTGCTCACCACCTAGGCGTTCAAATAAACTGGAGCCCATAGGAATACCCCCCTTCGCTGTTCGTTCATTAAGAATAGACCAAATATGCTGGTACGCAGGATATAGCAAATATGATAAGTGACGGGGCTCAGCGTGTTGTTGAGCCTTATGACAATACAAAGTTGGTTGGGGCAAACGAGTCGTTAAATTCAGTTGGGAGTATCAAATGGCCAAAGCGAAATCAACCGCAGCTTGCGCGTGAATGTAGGTGGTATCGAACAGTTTCACATCCGTATCTGCTTGTTGCACCAATAGACCAATTTCTGTGCAACCTAGAATAATGCCTTGCGCACCATCAAACATCAGGTCATTGATAATACGCAGATAAGCCGCTTTTGAATCTGGGTGAACATGACCATGACATAACTGGGTATATATGACTTCGTGTACGAATTGACGATGAGCTGGATCTGGAATGAGTACATTAATACCATGCTTGTCGATAAGACGCTGACGATAAAAATCCTGCTCCATTGTAAACGCAGTGCCTAACAACCCCACTGTATCAATCTCTTGCTTTTTGAGCTCTTGGGCAAGTGCATCGGCAATATGAATAAATGGGATATTCAGTTGGGCTTGAACTTGTGCAGCGACTTTGTGCATTGTGTTAGTGGCTAAGATGATGCAGTCTGCCCCAGCGCGCTCCAAACTTTGGCCTGCTTCAGCAAGTTGTTGACCTAGTAATTCCCATTGGTTGTCATGCTGGAGCCGCTCTATGGGAGCAAAGTCGACGCTATAAAGCAGCATTTGTGCACTGTGTAACCCCCCCAGTTTCGCATTTACCCCTTCATTGATTGCACGGTAATAAGTTTGTGTGCTCTGCCAGCTCATACCACCTATCACGCCGATTTTTTTCATGATGTTCCCTTATCTAAATAAATCAGGTCATTCGCGCTAATACAAAGCGAACAACGCTACTCAATTAATGTGTCACGAATCAATACAGGTTAAACGCGAAACGCCCTTGCTTAGGTAAATAATAATTGTCGTAATCCAGCGAAAATGCCACTCGATTCGCTTTGCCTCGCAATTCGGTGCGCGGTACCAAGCCATACACTCTCGAGTCTGCGCTATTTCTTCGGTTATCACCCATCACGAGATAATAGTCGTCCGGAATTGTTACAGAAGGTAGGTTGCCATACGCGCTCGGTCTAGATTTATCTATTCTGATGGTATGTTGTAAGTCACCCAAATGCTCAGTAACAAACGCTTCAGCGAGGGTCTCTTGTTCTACTTCGTATTTTTGCTGCTCACCATTGATAAACAACTTTTCATTGCGCATCGCGACCGTGTCACCAGGTAAGCCAATAACACGTTTGATTAATCGTTCTTCTGCGGCTGTTGACTCAAACACGACAATATCACCACGGCTAGGGTCATCAAGACGCACTAAAACAATGTCGCTAAACGGTACTCGCAGGTCGTAGGCCATTTTATTAACTGTGACCCGGTCACCTATTTCAATGGTTGGCAGCATAGAGCCCGATGGCACGGTATACCAGTCAGCAAATGAACTTCTGATAGTGACAATACTCACTATAGTTAAAATCAGTCCCCAGTTATTTTTGAGAAGTGTGTTAACGCTGTGCGCTATTTTTGGTTGTGTCATAAACCCTCCTTTAGCTTTTAAGAGCCCAAAAATTTGGAAAAGTTTACGTTTAAATGTAACCAGTTATGTGTTCATTCACGCAAACCGCGAGAAACCCACCACGTCGCTATTTGCATACACAATGCACACATCAAACATGCGAGGATCCCACTTTGCTGATATAGCCAACCTGAGAGCATTGTGCCTATCAGTCGCCCACTCGCATTGGCCATATAATAGAAGCCCACGTCCATAGAGACACTCTCTCTGTGTGCTAATTTGACGACGAGGTAACTGTGTAAAGACGAGTTAACTGCGAATACAGCCCCAAACATTAATAAGCCAACAACCAAAATGACAGTCTGTTTTGGCACTGAAGTACCCAATGTCCAAAACACTGTGATCAAGATGGCCGTGGTAATTGCTAATAGCGCACTTAGACGAACGGCATGGTTAAATACGTTGTCATTTTTTAATCCTAAACGCGGCGCTAAACTTTGCACCACGCCGTAACCAATGATCCACACCGCCATAAAGGTGCCAACTTGCTCGTGCTGCCAACCAAGTTGAGAAATAAAAAACACAGGCAGCGCAACAACAAACCATACATCACGAGAAGCAAATAATAGTAACCTTGCCATCGACAGGCGATTTAATGCGGCACTTTTTGAGAAGACATCTTTAAACTTGGGTTTGTATTTCGCACGTCCCAAATCTTCTTGTAACAACCAAGCACTCAGTAAAAATCCTAAACCAACTAGCAATATCAATGCGACTATAGCCCCTTTGAAGGCAAACATCGTAAGCAGTGCACCGCCAAGAAAATAGCCGATTCCCTTGAGGGCGTTTTTTGAGCCAGTGAGCATCGCTATCCAAGAGTACAAGCGGCCTTGATGCTGCTCAGCAACGACCATTTTAATGGCGCTTTTTGCGCTCATCTTGTTAAGATCTTTTGCTATACCGCTAAAAGCTTGAGCCGCCATTACCCAAGCCACATTCAACATGCTTTCATCCACTAACAGCATGGACAAAGCAAGCAATTGCAACACCATCCCCAACTGCATAGTTCGATTAAGCCCTAAACGCGCGCCCAACCAACCGCCTACAAGATTGGTCACCACACCGAAAAACTCATAAAATAAGAACAGCATAGCGATGGATAACGGTGTGTATCCTAACTGATAAAAATACAGTACGACTAACATACGTAGCGCACCATCGCTCAGGGTAAATGCCCAATAGTTACCAGTAATTACGGCATACTGCTGCATTGGGGATGATGTCATTGATATTCCTTAAAGTCCCAAGGCCACTTTGCGTACAAGCTCTGCACTGCGATTTGCATAGCCCCACTCGTTGTCGTACCACAAGTACATTTTTGCTTGAGTGCCATTTACCACCATGGTGGACAGTGCATCAACGACGCTTGAACGCGGGTCTGTCCGGTAGTCAATTGAAACCAAAGGCTTTTCTTCATATCCCAAAATACCTTTTAATTCACCTTCTGCCGCTTCCTTAAACCACGCGTTGAGCTCAACTTCAGAAGTAGCTCGATTTAATTCAAAGACACAATCTGTGATTGAAGCATTCGCCAAGGGAACGCGCACAGCGTGGCCATTTAATTTACCTTTTAGCTCTGGAAAAATATGGGTAATTGCAGTGGCTGAGCCCGTTGTTGTCGGGATAAGACTCATGCCACAGGCACGCGCTCGGCGTAAGTCTTTGTGGGGGGCGTCTAGGATTGTTTGAGTATTGGTGATGTCATGGATAGTTGTCATTGAACCATGTTTAATGCCAATTTTATCCTGTAACACTTTAACAACGGGTGCTAAGCAGTTTGTGGTACACGAAGCTGCAGTCACGATATGATGCTGCTGAGCATCATAAAGCGCATCGTTCACCCCCATGACAATATTCAACACCCCCTCTTCTTTAACCGGTGCGGTGACAACAACTTTTTTTACACCCTGCACCAAATATTGTTCCAGCAATGAACGTTGCTTCATCACCCCTGACGCTTCAATGACGATATCGCATGCTGACCAGTCCGTATCATTGATCTCTTTGTTTTGAGTACATCGAATGGCTTTACCATTTATCGTCATGTCTTGTTCATTTGTGCTTGGTACGTGGTGCCAACGACCGTGTACTGAATCAAATTCCAGAAGATGAGCAAGTGTCTTTGCATCGCCTGCCGGCTCGTTTATATGCACGACTTCAAACTCTGACCAATCAAACGCTGCGCGCATAATTAAGCGCCCCATACGGCCAAAGCCATTGATACCGACTTTAATTGTCATTGTCTATCTCCTTAGTTACAGCATGACGCTTGTCGGCTTGGCCGCGCGCCCATGGCATTTAATCGAGTCAACGCCAAATCTAACAATGGTGCGTTGTACTTGAATGTGGTGGAAATAATGGTCATTTGCCACTGTGGCAATTGCTCATTAAGTGAATAAAAAACCCATTGTTTATGTTTGCGCGTGCTAAGTAAGCCATAGTCTTTTAATAAGGCTAGGTGCCTCGAGATTTTAGGTTGGCTTAAGTCAAGTGCGTTTACGAGCTCGCAGACACACAGCTCGTGCTCTTGCATGATCAATAAACATATTTGTAGGCGAGTGTCATCGCTCAACGCTTTGAAAATATCCATAATCTATATATATGGAAAAACAGATGTAAGGATATTAGCGATCAATAAGTATATATGCAATTACATATATACTTATTTGAGCTTACTTGGCATGAAAGTAATGTGTACGCTTAAGCCACGCGGACGTAAATTCTGCAGTGTAACTTGTCCTTTGAGGGTCGTTCTTACGAGATTATAAACAATGGCAAGCCCTATACCTGTTCCCCCTTCGTTACGCTTGGTCGTTATGAATGGCTCGAATGCTTTCGCTTTTAGCGCGTCATACATGCCTGGTCCATTATCATCAATATAAAGATGTACCACGCCATTCTCAGCGGTGACGCGAATTACCACTTCCAAACGATTGTCTTCTTTAGAGGCATGCAGTAAGCAATTTCTAACACAGCAAGTAATAATCTGGGTGAAGGCACTAACGGATGATGTCATACTAAGTTGCTCATCCGCATCAACAATAAATGAGGCTTGAGCAGCCTCGACTTCACTTTGTAAACTGGCCAATACATTTTCGATAGTCGATTTGACCGCGAAGTTCACTTCAAGATTACTGTCATTGTGCGCTGACATCAGTTTGAACGTGTCAATGAGTTGCGCACTTCGATAAAGGTTATTTTCCAATAACGCCAATGAGCGTTCAGCATTTTTTATCAAGTTAGTCAGGGTATGTTTCTTTAATTGACCCGACTGAAAATCCGATTTGAGTAGTAAAAACTGGTCTTTGAGTACCGATTGGCTGGTAATAGCAACGCCAATCGGCGTATTGAGTTCGTGAGCAAATCCGCTCACCATACTTCCCAAACTTGCCATTTTTGCTTCTTCAATCAACTTGTCTTGGGCTTCGCCTAAGCGCTGCAGCAAGTCCTCGATAAAAGCAAATAGCTGGTCAATATCACGCCCCAGTAAGGCAATTTCATCTTTTCCGTGCAAAGCTGTTCGAAATGAAAAATCTTCCTCATTCATAACTCGCGCAATTTGCTCATGTAATTTTGCCAACGAATGCGAAACGCGCGCGCTCAAAATGTGCAAAAACACGAGCAGGAGTATCGCTATTATGGCAACCAACGTCAACACGCCAGCGTTGGCCATCAACGCATCGTTAATCCGATTTTGGGTATAACCCAAGGCAAGCTTTTGCGACGCTCTTTCAGTTTTCAATTCTTGCAGCGTCATTTGCAGCCTTAACCCCTCATCTTGGTGAACTCCCAAAAAGTTGTAGGCCGCCACAACATCGGCAAACAGTTGACCATATTGTTGGGTCAAGCCTAACTGCTCTTGGTCATCTGATTCTTGTAGGTGGGCGATGATGTTATCGTAATGGCTGCGATGTAAGTCTAAGTATTGATCATCAAAGCGCAGCAAAAAGTCTTTCTCACGACGGCGCATTTCAAGGATCTGCGTGTTGAGGTAGGTATCTTCTTCTCTATTGGCAATGGATTGAAGCTTGTGTATTTGCTTTCTAAACTCCCCACTAAGCCCTTGGTTTTCATTAAGGCCTAAACGGCGCAACAAGGCCATTAACTCATTCAGTTGATCAATATAGGCTTGAACACTGCTCGTCACCTCTTCAACTAACAGTTTTTCAGTGTCATTAACAGCGTCTTGGCTGAGCATAATCTGATGTTGCCAATAATAGGCAATATGCTCTTCGAGTGATTTAAGTGAGGTTACATCTTGATTCAGTAAGAATTCGTTTTTAGCGATACGTAAATAATCGATCGCACGTTGGTGATCATGCAGTTGCGCCTGCATTTTGGTCACACTCCCTAGGCTCACATAAACATAAGAAGTTGCGGCAATAAGGCTTGTGACGATGACGACAGATGTTCCAGTTATCCAGTAAACAAAACGGCGTAATTTCAATGTGCTAGCATCATATTTTAATTATATCTAAAGCATAGCTAGAATTAGGAACAACGCAAAAACTTAGATGTATAAAATAAAAAAAGCCGCATAAGCGGCTTTTGATTTAACAACAATGGAATTATAAGAACTTAGCTAAGTTCTTAACTTGGTCTAGCATACGGTTTGAGAAACCCCACTCGTTATCATACCAAGCCATCACTTTAACCAGCTTACCATCAACTTTTGTTTGAGTAGAATCAAATACTGACGATGCTGGATTATGATTAAAGTCGATAGAAACAAGCGGTAACTCGTTGTATGCCAATACTTCTGACATCGCGCCTTGCGCAGCAGCTTTAACCACTTCATTGACTTCCTGAGCCGTGGTGTCGCGCTTAGCGATAAAGGTTAAGTCAACGAGCGATACATTAATAGTCGGCACTCGAACAGCCATACCATCAAGCTTACCTGCTAGCTCAGGTAGCACGAGACCTACTGCTTTAGCGGCACCGGTTTTTGTTGGGATCATAGACTGCGTTGCACTACGAGCACGATACAAATCTGGGTGATAAACGTCAGATAAGTTTTGGTCGTTCGTGTACGCGTGAATTGTCGTCATGCTACCCTGTTCGATACCAATAGCATCATTCAACGCCTTAGCAACCGGCGCTAAACAGTTAGTTGTACATGATGCGTTTGAAATAATGGTGCTTTGCGCATTAAGTACATCGTCGTTAACGCCGTGTACAACGGTTGCATCCATGTCTGTGCCAGGTGCAGAGACAATGACTTTCTTCGCGCCAGCTTCAATGTGCTTTGCTGCCGCTTCTCGTGAAGTGAATAAACCTGTACATTCCAGCACGATATCGACGTTTAATTCAGCCCAAGGCAAGTTCGCCGGGTCACGCTCTTGAACGAGTTTAATTTCGTCGTTGCCGACAACCATGACGTCATCTTGCAAGCTCACTTTTTGTGAAAATTGACCGTGTACCGAGTCGAATTGTGTAAGATGGGCATTCACATTTGCCGGCGCTAAGTCATTGATAGCAACGATTTGGATGTCGGCATTTTGACCAGATTCATATAACGCACGTAATGTATTGCGACCAATACGACCATACCCATTAATAGCTACTTTAATCATTTTAACTGTCCCCTATCACTATTTAAGTTGGCTGGCTTGACGTGCGAGTTGCTCAATAGCTTGCCAGTCCTGTTTTTCAATTAATGTTTTATCAAGCATCCACGTACCACCCACACAAACGACGTTGTCTAGAGATAGGTATTGAGGTGCTGTTTCTAAACTGATGCCACCTGTTGGGCAAAACTTAACCCCTGGAAGTGGACCACCAATCGATTTCAACATCGCTGGACCACCCGCTGCTGCCGCTGGGAAAAACTTCAAAAAAGAGAAGCCACGCTCCGCGAGCCTCATTACTTCGCTTGGCGTGGCCGCTCCGGGCAAGAAAGGGGTATCGCTTTGGCTTGCCAAAGCGAGTAATTCGTCATTAACACCAGGGCTCACCATAAAATCTGCGCCAGCGTCGATTGACGCTTCAAATGTGACCTTGTCGATTACCGTACCTGTGCCCACATACGCTTCTGGCACAGCTTGCTTCATGACCTTTACCGCCTCTGCAGCGATTGGCGTACGAAGGGTGATTTCTAATGCGCGTAATCCGCCGTTAAACAAAGCCTTAGCTAATGGCTCTGCATCTTCCAATCGGTCAATGACAACGACAGGAACAACAGGTGCTGATGTTAAAATTTGTTCAATAGACATGGTGTTATCCTCATTCCCAGCGCATTTTATTGTTCGTAGGCTGGCGCAAATGCGCTAGCACCTAAATCAGCACTGCTTACTATGTTTCTAAATCCAGCAAACAACTCTCGACCTGTGCCGAATGTCGCGCCTGTATGGACGATTTCAATTTCACGCTGCGCAAGCTCTTCATCGCTTACATGCAGCTTTAATACACCTTTTGGTGCATCCAATGTGATCAGGTTGCCATCTTTGATCTTGGCGATAATGCCGCCTTCCACTGCTTCTGGTGCCAAATGGATTGCTGCAGGTACCTTGCCTGATGCACCCGACATACGACCATCAGTAACGATCGCTACCTTGTAGCCTTGATCCTGAAGGGTTGCCATCACAGGGGTTAGCTTGTGAAGCTCAGGCATGCCTTTGGCTTTTGGCCCCTGCTCTTTAATTACGGCAATAAAATCTTGGTTCAATTCGCCTCGACCAAACGCAGCTTGCAAGCTTGCTTGGTCTGAGAATACTTTCGCCGGCGCACTGACAACTTGATGCTGCTCTTGCACAGCGGAAACTTTAATAACAGCCTTACCTAGGTTGCCGCTCAGTAGTTGCAAACCACCACTGCGGTTAAATGGGTTATCCGCAGGACGCAGTACTTCTTCATCGTGTGATGTTTCAGCGCAAGCGACCCACTTCACTTTACTTGGGCCAGTGCTATCTGAAACGATCAGATTCACGTCTTTGTCTAGACGAGGCTCTGTGGTGTAAGGTTCAAGGCCTTCGCCGAGAATGGTTTTCACGTCAGCGTGCAACAACCCTTTTTCAATAAGTTGCTTCATTAAGAAACCCATACCACCGGCAGCTTGGAAGTGATTGACGTCAGCAGAGCCATTTGGATAGATGCGAGTCAACAGTGGCACCACTTCAGACAAATCAGACATGTCTTTCCACGTAAGCTCTACACCCGCGGCTTTTGCCATCGCTACAAGGTGGATCGCATGGTTTGTTGAACCACCCGTTGCAAGAAGGCCAATCAAACCATTAATAATGGTTTTTTCACTGACTACTTCACACATCGGCACTGCGTTTTTAGTATCGATTAGCTGTTTCAGCATATTTTCAACAGCCTGCGCAGTTAGACCATCACGTAGTTCTGTATAAGGATTTACAAATGAGCTACCTGGCAGATGTAGCCCCATAATTTCCATCAACATTTGGTTTGAGTTTGCTGTGCCGTAGAAGGTGCAGGTACCGGCGCTGTGGTATGATTCACTTTCCGCCTTTAATAGCTCTTCACGGCTAACCAAACCTTGAGCAAACTTTTGACGCACACGTGCTTTTTCTTTGTTCGGAATACCAGAAGGCATTGGGCCGGCTGGTAAGAAGTAAACGGGTAGGTGACCAAATGATAACGCGCCAATCACAAGACCTGGGACGATTTTGTCGCATACACCCAAGCAAAACACGCCATCGAAAACGTCGTGTGACAACGCAATTGCTGTCGACATTGCGATAACATCGCGAGAAAACAAAGACAAATCCATGCCATCACGACCTTGTGTAACACCGTCACACATTGCCGGTACACCGCCTGCTACTTGAGCGGTGGCATCGAATTTCTTGGCAATTTGTTTAATTAAATCTGGGTATTCTTTGTAAGGCACATGCGCTGAAAGCATGTCATTGTATGAATTGATGATGGCTAGGTTTGGTTTTTCGTCGCCACTTAGGCGCGCTTTATCATCACTGCTACACGCTGCCATAACGTGTGCTAGGTTGCCGCATCCGATCCCTGCGCGAACACGCTCTTGTGACTTCGCTTCTTCCATGCGTGCCAGATAAGCTTGGCGGCTCGCTTTACTGCGTTCTATAACTCGTTCGGTCACTTCTTTAATACGCGGATGCAACATAATTCTGCTCTTTTCTTGCCATTAGGGGATAAAAGGCTCAGCACTTCAGTACAGACTCCGGCGTACTGAAGTACCGAGCAGCTTTGATTTACCCGTTCAAAGGTACGCTGCCAACTTGTCTCTCACAACCAAGCTGACACCGGTGTCAAGGCTATTTACTCACACCTCTGACACCGGTGTCAAGCCTTGTATTAAATTTAGCTTAAAAAATTTATGTTGCGAGTTATTTACCGAATAAAAACAAAAAACCAACACCTAGGTGTTGGTTTTTAATTCCGTGCAATTGGGATGTTTAGATTAGTTTTTGGGCGCTGCTGTAGATTCTCGACATATAAGTTCAGCTTCTAAAGTAATCTGAAGGGGCCCAGTCTCTTGTTCATTTTCCTCGGCATCCGACGTGTTGATTTGTTCGATTAAATGGCTCACTGCCAAGCGCGTCATTTCTTCAACAGGTTGTGCAATGGTGGTTAAGCCTGGCCAAATATGGCGTGCGATAGGCGCATTATCAAAACCAGCAATGGAAATATCATCAGGAACCTTTAAATCCATTTGCGTTGCTGCTTTTAAAACTGCTGCTGCCATGTAGTCGTTAGACGCAAATACAGCAGTCGGTCTAGGTTCTAAATGGAGGATTGTTTGTGCACTGTCAGCGCCAGAGTGATAAGAGAAGTTACCCTCTTCCACCAAACGTTCTTGATAGGCAATATGGTGTTGTTCTAATGCGCGACGATAACCATTAAAGCGTTGTTCGGTTGCACTGTGATCTGGGTGACCTTTGATGAAAGCAATGTCTTTGTGACCCAGCTCAATAAGTAACTCAGTAATTTCATATGCGCCCTGCTCGTCGTTACTACGCACCGAGATTGACTCATCGTCCAATTTCACAGACGCTACGCGGGCAAACGGCACATTTTTTCTGCGCAAAAATGCGACGAGATCGGCATGGTCTGAAAACGGTGGTGTTAGCACTAGGCCGTCCAGACGAGACGTTTGCAATAGTTGCTCAATATTCTCAAGTAACGCTTCGCCGCGCAGTTCACAAGGGTGAATCAATAAGTTGAAACCGTGCTCGTGACACGCTGCTAAAGCACCGCTTTGCAAACGCGTGATATAGCTCTTTGAAGGGTTGTCGTACAAACAGGCAATGATGAAACTGCGATTACGCGCCAAACCACGTGCAATAGGATTGGGTGTGTAATCAAGTTCTTTAAACGCCTTGAGTACTTTTTCTCGGGTTGTATCACTGACATTCGGCTCATTATTTAGCACACGTGATACTGTCTTTTTCGACACACCAGCATAAGCAGCAACACTGTTTATAGTTATCTTTTTCATGTTTAGCTGGTCTTTCCTCAATTCTGCCCTTGATGGATACAAGCAGCAGCACCAATAAAGGGTATGTGTTCTTGTCGCACTAAGGTGACAGGGATCTGATTGTTATACTGCGACATGACGCCTTTGGCAATAAATCGTTCAGTAAATCGGCTATTTAGCAAACGTTCCTGCATACGCGGTAAAATACCACCGCCGATGTACACGCCGCCAAGCGCACCAAAGCTGAGTGCGATATCGCCCGCCACACTGCCAAGCCAATCACAGAAGTGATTTAACGTTTGTTCAGCAATAATGCACTGATTATTTTGTGCAAGCTCAGCGATTTGCGCCGCATCAATATCGTTTACGACCTTGCCTTGCACCTTGGCCATGGCACGATATAAACGCGCAATGCCTGGACCCGCAAAGACATTTTCAACAGAAACGTGCTGCAATTCATCACGCAATACTGCGTGTAATTGACGGTCTAATTCAGTCACAGGCGCTAGACTGATATGGCCGGCTTCGCAGCTCATTACGGCTTGATTACCTTGCGAACGAACTAAACATGCCGCGCCAAAGCCCGTTCCTGGACCAAACACCGCGATATTGGCGTTAGCTTGTGCAATGCCCTGCTTGACACAGACATTGTCTTTTTCATTGAGATAAGGGGCGGCGTAGGCAAATGCCGCAAAGTCATTAATGACTTGTAAGTTTTCAAAACCGAAACGTTGCTTCAGTGCAGTGACATTGAACTGCCAACCTAAGTTAGTCAGCATCACTTCTTCACCTTTTACCGGACCTGCAACTGCAAGGCACGCTCGGAGAATTTGAGGAGAATTGATATGAGCTAAATACGCGTCGACTGCATCTTCGAAAGATCGAAAGTCACAGCTTGGAAAGGTGTGCTGATGGTCAATAACGAATGCGTTGTCGTTATCGTTGTAGTCGGTAATTAGCGCAAAGCGCGCGTTCGTGCCGCCAATATCAGCGACTAAGATAGGTGAAAAAGCCACCTTGTTACCTGCCTGTGTACGTGATGAGCTCATTGTCTTTTCTCTTCTTGCTTACACCTAGGTCAATATTCGAGAAAGCATTTATTCGCTTACATGCACCATTGACTTACTAGGCATAAACTTATTAAGTTTATGTTAGCAGTTATTTTTTTCGCGCTACTGAAAAAAAATGCTGCCCGGGCAGCGGGCAGCCAAACCGTTTTGTGACAACAAAATGATAAAACATCGACATTATGACACCGGTGTCAGGGTTCGATCAATAAAAATTTTCAGTTCGCCACAATTTTATTGCTTCGGATCCATTTAAAACTGCCCTATCCTCTCAAAAATAAAGGATAATGCGCTTATCGCAGAGCTTTGCTCGCAATTTTGAGGAAACATATGAAAGGTAAAGCGACCTCTTTTGACATTGCCCATTACGCAGGTGTGTCTCAGTCTACAGTGTCTCGTGCTTTGCGCGGCAGTCCACTGGTGAATGAAGAAACACGACGTAAAGTTGTCGAAGTTGCACGTAAGCTCAATTACAAAGTAGATAAAAATGCTAGCAACCTACGTGCACAACAAAGCTCTACACTTGCCGTGCTGTTGTTTGAAGACCCTACTTCTGATGAGTCGCAAATTAACCCGTTTTTCCTGTCAATGCTTGGGTCAATTACGCGCGCGTGCGCTAAATCCGGCTATGATTTGCTCGTTTCCTTTCAATCCACCAGTAATGATTGGCATGCCGACTACGCAGAAAGTCATCGTGCCGATGGTATTATCCTACTCGGTTACGGCGACTATGTTGATTATCAATCCAAGTTTGACCGATTGATTGAGAGCGATACTAAATTTGTATGTTGGGGGGCTAATGTTGAAGGCCGACCAGAATTGACCGTAAGTTGTGACAACGCAGCTGGCGGTGCTCTCGTAGCCCAACATTTAATAGAACTGGGACGCACAGATTGTGCGTTTATCGGCGACGCCTCACATCATAGCCCTGAGTTCAGTGCTCGTTTTAATGGCTTTGAAGCACGTTTGCAGCAACATGGTGCCCATGTAAGCGAACGCAAAATGGCGACGGCCATCTCAACTGAAGAGTCAGGCTACCAGGCCACCAAATCATTGCTTGCCAACAATATTAAATTTAATGCCTTGTTTGGTGCCAGCGACTTAATCGCCATCGGGGCGATTCGTGCTTTACAAGAGGCTGGGTTGCGAGTGCCACACGATGTATCCGTAGTTGGGTTTGATGACCTTGCAGTGGCACGCTTTTGCACCCCGCCATTGTCCACGGTACAGCAAAACACCACCCTAGCAGGGCAAATGCTCGTTGCTAACTTGTTGAATCTGATCGCAGACAAAGAGGTTGATGTGGCGAGCAGTGTTTTGCCACCACAATTGATTGTGCGTCAATCAAGCAAATAACTATGTTCGTTATTAAAAAGCCGCTCTATCTAAGGAGCGGCTTTTGTATTTTTGCGCAGTTATTTAAGCTTTTGCTCAACCAATGGGTAATGGTCCCACACCGCTTTATCATTGAACGAGCGTAATAGTTTGACGTATTCCGCGTGCGTCCAAGCCAAAGGCGTCGCTGAGTTAGTGCCTTGGCCCATCTCATATCCAAATGGATTCACACCCACACCATCCCATACTTGCTCCGGCAGCATCATGCCTTTGTTAGCAAAGCCTTCCATACCGCGAACATAATTGTATTTAATGTCTGCAAACTTCTGCTCTGCTGCTTGGCCATCGAGTAGATTCGCTGCTGCAATCTCATAGTGGCCACGCTCACCAGTAAAGAAAGGCCACACTCGACCACGCTGACCATCGGTGTTTGTACCGTCTTCAGCATAATTAGTGCCGCGTTTTTCATCTTCGCCGTAGCCATCATTACCGTAACGACGCCAGCCTGAGAATGCGTCACCTTGCGCGTCTGTGAAAGTGTATTTCACGCGTAAGTTTTCCTCTAAAGTTTGGTCATCATATTCGGGTAAGGTTGCTGTAATAGCAGCATTATCCGCAGCGCGCACGCCGTAACGCACAAGCTCTAAGAATCCGCCATCGAGAATCTGTTTCTTATCCATGCCAGCACGACCATTGTTCGACGCAAGTTGCGTATCGGCATTGGCGTTCTCATCTTGGGCTATGCGTACAAAGTAACGGCCATCAACATTTTGCCCTTTAAGCGTGCCTTTGGTTGTGAACATCAGCTTTTCAACGTCGCTGTTATAGCTTTTTGCACTCGCCAAATAACGTTCTGCATTTTGCATATCACCGCTGAGTGACGCGATTTCTGAGGCTGATACCAAGCCAGCGATCACCGCTGCAGTCGTAGAAGGTGAGAAGCCCGCTTGTTCTTCCCAACGTTCTTGTTGTGTGAAAGGCGGCGTGATTTGCGTGTCATTCCACAAAATCTTGGCCAGACCACCCTCTACAAGAAAATCCGCTGCAGGCTTGAGCATGTCACCATACCATTTGCTCAACTCTTCTTTGCTGAGCACGTCTGCTTGATAAAGTTTCCAAGCTAGCATGATAGGCATAGCCGTTTGATCGAGCTGAACGCCCACCCACTCTAGTTCACCATCAACATGCGTTTTTTGCAAAAACCAACCACTGTCACCTTGGTTTCCTGGGTGCTTTTGTGAACTTGTACTTTTGGCAAATAGTTAAATGCGGCTTTAGCTGTATCACTATCCCCCATGGCTAAGAACGCCATAGCGACTTGATAAAAATCACGCACCCACACCGCTTTGTATCCGGTGTGGCCCTGCTCAGCTTTTACCGTATCACCCCAAGGGTTAGACAGAGATGCAATCAAGGCACCCGCATAAGTTTTGTCTTCTTGCGCTTTAAGCACCATGGCGCTGGTGTTCAATAATTTGCCACCATCCGCTGTCGCTGCATATAAATCACCTACCGATAAACTCGCTAGGTAATCTTGCCAGCCCACTTGCTCACCGTCACCGTTGAAATGCGCAAGTACCGCGTCATAACCACGGCTCAACGTCTTGTGCCCTTCTTCTAGCGCCGCTTGCTCTGTTGCGCCATAGCTCAACACCAAGTCAAACTTAGCGTCACCATCTATTTCGCCTAATGTAGCACTCATGGTCACGTTACCCGATTGCTCACCTGTACTGGCATAGGGTGTCATCGCTGCGTCACTGTTTAACTGCGTCAGGCGGTCACTTTTTCCAAAGAAGCCAACAGACGGGTCAGCGAACGTTTGTGTGCTTTGTAAGCTCAAGAAGTGGGCACCTTCGCTTGAAGCAATAAGCGCATTACCTACGACCTTCGCGCTGTCATTCAGGCCATCGTTATTGATATAAGGGTTAACTTGAACATGCGCTGTCAACCCAGGCTGGTTGGCTTCAAAACGCGCTCTCACCATCAGGGTTTGCGCATCTGGGTCAGTAAAAATGTCTTTAATGATGCGAAAACGACCCTGAGGATCTTCACTTGTTACGCGATAAGCTAAGGACAACGGGCGACCTTTCTCATCCGTACTCAAATACTCGACGGTATTTTTTAGGCCCTGCTGCTCAGCCACCACGAAGTCCTTACCCGTAACGATAAATTGCATATCACGGATTTGTGCTTGATGAATGAGTCCGAACATGGTCTCTGTAATCATACCTTTTGCAAGCGAAAACCATACTTTAGATACAGTACCTGTTGCACTTGAATCTGAATATTCACCGTTGGCGTATGCTTCGAAGGACGTTCCTATCCCTGTTTTACCTGAGTATGCCCAAAAAGGCGTATCGCCCGGTGCACCTGGCGCGGTTTGCGCACTCGCTTGTGGCTCGGCACTATTACACCCACTTAAACCTGCAGCCAACATGGCTGCGACAATAGAATTAAATACTTTCACTGCGTTCCCCTTATTATTTTACTAACTTCACGCGACTGACTGCGACGGCGCCTAAAACAAACGAAATGCCGCCTATCACTAATGCAAAAATCGGTTGGTTATCGAATCCATATTTCAGAATTAAACCCAACACGCTCGCGGCAAGTAGCTGTGGAATGACGATAAAGAAATTAAAAATGCCCATGTATACGCCCATTTTCGCGCTCGGTAGCGTGCTAGAAAGCATGGCGTATGGAAGAGATAAAATAGACGCCCACGCAAAGCCAATACCGACCATAGGCAGCATTAACCAGCTCGGGTCTTTAATGAATAGGAAACTAACCAGTGCAACCGCACCCAGCACTAAATTCAGTGCATGCGCAATACGAATACCAAAACGCTTAACCATCAGTGGAATGATCAACGCTGCTACGGCTGCAAAACCGTTGTAGGCAGCGAACAAAACACCCACCCAATCAGCGCCATCGTTATAGGCTTTCGAGGTCACATCCAACGTATCATAGTGATAGCTGGTCACAGCCGCTGTGGTATATATCCACATCGCGAATAATGAGAACCAGCTAAAAAACTGTACCCACGCCAATTGGCGCATTGCATTTGGCATAGTGAATACATCATATACCACTGTGTAGAAGCCATTTTTAGTATGCTGGTTGCTCTGCTGCCACAGCGCAACGCCCTGTAACAGTGCAAAGGCGACAAGACCCGCTCCTAAAAGATACAGTTCTTTTTCAAGCGACATGCCAGTGACGATAGCAATGATGGCAATGCCCACCGCACCGCTAATGATCATAGTGCGGGTAAAGTTAATGGCAGTCTTTGTTTCTTCTGTTTCGCTTTGCGCTGACTCGCCGTCAAAGGATGCTAATTCTTCTGGCGTGTATTCTTTGGTGGTGAAGACTGTCCACATCACGCACGCAAGTAAGAACACACCACCGATATAGAATGCATATTGCACTGATTCAGGTATTACACCCGCAGCAGCGGTGTTGCTTACATCAAACCAATTCGCTAATACCCAAGGCAGGCTTGACGCCACAACCGCGCCAACGCCAATGAAGAAGCTTTGTAGCGAATAACCTAGGGCGCGTTGCTTGTTTGGCAAATTATCACCTACAAGTGCGCGAAATGGTTCCATGGTGACATTGATAGAGGCATCCATAATCCACAACATGCCCGCAGCCACCCATAACGTCGGAGAATTTGGCATTACAAATAATGCGGCTGTAGTGACAATCGCACCATAGAAGAAATATGGACGACGTCGTCCTAGTCGGCCCCACGTTTTGTCACTCATGTAACCGATGATCGGTTGCACAATTAAACCTGTGAGTGGTGCTGCGACCCATAAAATAGGAATGTCATCGATGTTTGCACCCAAGGTTTGGAAAATACGGCTGACATTGGCATTTTGCAATGCAAAGCCAAATTGAATGCCCATAAAACCCAAACACATATTCCAAATTTGCCAAAAGCTGAGATTCGGCCTTTCGATATTATTCATGGCTATTGCCTCCCAGAGCAATCACACTGACGCCCTGATAAGGCAAGTTAAGTGACATTTTTTGTTGTAAGAATTCTGGCTGTGCACCCAATAACGTTCGGCCTGATTTAGCGCCTTCTACATCGACTTCCACTGCTAAAGGTAGCTGGGCAAAGTTTGCAACGACCAAAATGCGCTGCTCACCGAGCACACGTTCGAAACTGATCACATTGTCTGCTTGAGAGTTAGGTAATTCTTTCAAATCACCACCGACGATTGCTGGCAAGGCATTGAGTTTCATTAAATCAACATAGAATTGACGCAACTGGCGCTGCTCATCGGTTAAACCGCCACCGTCAAATTTGCCATTATTCATCCACGCTTGGTGCGCAGGCACACCGATATAGTCGAAGATACTGGTACGTGTTGGTGCGCCAAATCCGGCGTTTTCGGAACCGTCTTCACCGACCGTTTGGCCGAAATAAATCATACTTGGTGAGCGACCAACTAAGGTCGAGACTGTCATCGCCGGTTTACCCCAGTTCATGTCTCCAGCAAAATCAGGGCTAGCGATACGCTGTTCATCATGATTTTCGAGAAAGTGCAGTAAATGCTGCTCGATATCTAACACCTGTTTATGGCTTTCTAATACCGCTGTCGCGGGTTGCTTACCTTGGATCACCCATTTTAATGAGTCATAAAAGCCTACTTTGTCGTACAAGTAGTCCATTTTCCCTTGGTAAATATAATCACGGTAAAGATCTGGGTTATAAACCTCAGCCAGCAAAAATGCGTCAGGGTTGGTCATCTTAATAGCTGAGTTTAAAAAACTCCAAAACTCCACAGGCACCATTTCTGCCATGTCATAACGAAATCCGTCAACGCCTTTACTCAACCAATACTGGGTAATGTCACGGAACTTGTACCAGCTATCAGGGAGTTCTTTATCCTGCCAAAAGGCATAATGCGCGCGGTAGTCTAGGTTTGCGTATTCTTGTGGTAATTTTGGAAAGTCGTGACTGCCATCCGGTTTAACGCCATAATTTACTTTAACCGTTTCATACCAATCATTAATATCAGGCTGCGCTTTACGCGCGCCATTGCCGGTCCATTTAGCAGGGCTTTCACTAAATTGTCCGTCGGCTTTGGGGTGTGACTCCCCTCCTAATACTTGATAATTCTCATCTTGAGGCACAACAAAGTCTTGGCCGACCACATAATAGAAGTTGTTATCACGCTTATACTCTACTGACGTATCGTCATTGGCACCAAAATCTGCAACGCCTTCAGGCTTGCTCACCGAATGGTAATCTCGGGCCACATGATTGGGCACAATATCTATTACCACTTTCATGCCGTGGGCATGTGTACGTTCAATGAGCGCTTCAAATTCTGCCAATCTGTCGCTTGGCTTTGATGCTAGGTCGGGATTAACGTTGTAATAGTCTTTAATCGCATAAGGAGAGCCCGCGCGACCTTTTACTACATCAGGGTCGTCACTGGGTAAGCTGAAGTCGCTGTAATCTGTCACCATCGCATGGTGCAACACACCGGTATACCAAACATGCGTCACTCCTAACTCTTTAATACCCTGAAGTGCCGCATCATCAAAGTCTGCGAATTTACCCACACCGTTTTGCTGTAATGTACCCCATGGCACATTCTCGGTGTTGGTATTACCGAATAAACGCGTGAATACTTGATACACCACTGGCTTTTGCAACGCTGCGGTACTTGATGCTTGCTCAGCATGCGTCTGATCAGACTCAGAGATTGGCGCCTCAGAGCACCCAATCAAGGCCCCGGTGAGTGCGCATACCAAGGCGGATAACTTCAACTTGTTGTTTCTCATGGTGTCACTTAATTATCTATTGTTATGACAAAAATATTACGTGCTCCGCCCCCGCTTGGGTATGGCGTGAATACGTATTCAAATTATTGCAGCTGCAAAATAAGCGCTTGTTCAGCAGGTACAGTGAGTGTGCTGCTTAAAGGTATTGACTTCGCACTAAGCAACTCTTTTGCTGCCGTCGCTCCGCCTAGCACTTCTTTGTAAGGGGCTAAGTCAAGCGTGCGTGCTTCGCCTTTGTTTAAAATAACCACTAGGCGCTCTGACTCGTTTGCACGCTGGTAAATATACAGATCTTCATCAGGGGCAAAATGCGTTAATGTGCCAGTACGTAAAGCCGAGTGCTGCTTACGCAGTTGCAGCAGTGTACGCATAAAGTTTTGCATCTCAATTTGTTGCGGCAACAAACCTGCACCAGTAAGCGCATCCTGGGTATGTCCTTCGAAACCACCTGGAAACTCGATGCGAATATCACCGTGTTCATTGGAAGGCGTGTTATCGAGGAGGATTTCTGTACCGTAATACACTTGCGGGATGCCACGAGTCGTCAAAATAAGTGACATGGCGAGTTTGGTCTTCCACAGACTTTGTCCTAATTGGCTGTGAATGCGGCTCATATCATGATTATCAGCGAACACCAAAAGCGATTGCGGGCTTGCATACATAAAGTCATTTCCAAGACTCTGATAGACTCTCACCCACCCAGTGTGCCAACCACCAGGCTCATTGAGTGCGCGCACAAGCGCGCCTTGTAATGGGAAGTCCATCATCGATTTAATGCCACTTTTAAAGCCATCTTGGTTTAGCTTACCTTGCTGCCAATAAGCGACGATGCCCGCATTCTCAGTCCACTCCTCGCCTACCATATTAAAGTTGGGGTACTGTGCCATCACCGCGTGGCTCCAACGTGCCATAAACGCTTTATCTGAATAGGAGTTGGTATCAATACGAATGCCACTAAGCCCCGCTTCTTCCACCCACCAAATACTGTTTTGAATAAGGTATGTGCTTAGCTCAGGCACACGTTGATTCAAGTCCGGCATGGCCGGCACAAACCACGCGTCATTGAAATGATAACGGTCATACTCACTGGCGTGAAGGTCCATGACACTTTGGCGCCTGTGGTTATTACTAACAAACTCGCCGCCGTTGTTGATCCAGTCCTTACTTGGTAGATCTTGCATCCAAGGGTGATTCGCGCCAATATGATTGGGCACCATATCCATGATCACGCCCATCCCGCGTTCATTAGCTTGGTCAACCAGTTTGAAGTATTGTTCGTTGTCGCCCATTCTCGGGTCTATACGGTACAGATCCGTCATCGCATAGCCATGATAAGACCCTTGCGGCATATTGTTCTCACGCGCTGGTGTTAACCATAACTGGGTAAAGCCCATGTCCTGCAAGTAATCTAATCGTTCGATAATACCTTGGATATCGCCACCTCTGCGGCCGTCACGGGCACTGCGGTCGACGTGTTCTTGCATAGCAGAGACGTTGTCGTTACGGGCGTCGCCATTGGCGAAACGGTCTGGGTTAATGAGGTACACCACGTCATTGCTGTCAAAGCCACGACGCTCCGCACTGCCTTGCACACGAGCGTGTAATTCAAAATCAAACGTCTCGTTTTCGTTGGAAACGAAAGTCAATGTGCCCGGTTGTGTGTCGGCTGCAATAGTTAGGTTGAGAAACACATAGTTTTGATTATCCAAGCTATATTGCTTATTTAATATCACACCTTGATGCGGCTTTAGCCGCCATTCGCGTTTGCCTACTTGCGTCTGATGCACCATAAGTTGCAATTCAGGGCTTTTCATCCCCACCCACCAATGTTTGGGTGCTACATCCATTGCTAGGAGTGAATGTGAGAACAGTGCTAGAGCAAGAAACAAACAACGCATTAGCTTTTCATCCTTGTGAGATAGTCAGTGTGTGTGGGCAATTGCGCCACGGTGTTGTCAATGAGAGTGCGCAAACTGGCAAACAATTCAGCACGTTGCGTATCTGACAGTTGCTCTGCCAGTGGATGATGCTGTTTAGGCGTGCAATTTTGACCTAACATTACTTGCTGCCAAGCCACTTCAGTGAATAACTCATCTTGATGTCGAAACACCGCGCCAGTGTCGCTAAAAAGCGCAATTTTTTGCGCCAACGACTGTGGTAACTCCATTTGTTGGCAATGACGCCAAAAATCGCTATCAGTTCGTTGGTTCAAGCAATAATGCAAAATAATGAAGTCACGAATTTGAGTCATTTCGCGACTGAATTTGATCATTGAATGAACGCACCGACGTTGCACAAATGCCTTTGTGTGGGAAGTGCTTAATCAAGCGAATTATCGCTGTTTGAATAAGGTGAATACTGGTTGACTCAAGCGGTTCCAAAAAGCCACTGCTCAAACCAATAGCAACGACATTGTTTTGCCATTGTTTGCGGCGTTGTCCGGTTTTGAATTTGATAATACGAGGGTCATTGAGCGGTGTTCCAGGAATGTTATTCAATAGTGCTTCTTTTGCGTCTTCGTCACTTATATAACGAGAGCAATAAACTAAGCCATTCCCCATGCGGTGTTGCAATGGTATTTGCCATTGCCAACCATTTTCGTGAGCTATCGAACGGGTGTACGGAACCGGTTCATAATCGCTTGGTAATTCACTTTGTACTGCAACCGCACTGTCACAAGGAAGCCAGTGGCTCCAGTCTTCGAAACCCACACCCAGAGTTTGCTCGATAAGCAATGCTCTTAAACCACTGCAGTCTATAAATAACTGACCTTCAACGCGTTCGCCGTTATCCAGCATCAGTGCTTGAACATCGCCATTTCCAGCGCGTTCTACTTTGGTGACTTGGGCATCTATACGCGTTACACCCATTTGCTCAGCACGTTCACGCAATAATTGTGCATATAAGGTGGCATCGAAATGGTAGGCATGCTCGGTGCCAAGCAATTGGGTGTTAGGGATATTTTTTAGTGGCGCAAAACGCCCGGCTTTAGCAGCTTGATAATTAAGTGAATAATCCCACAAAGAGCTTGTGTCTCCATGCTCTTTAGCGGCATGAAAAACATGATGAAAGTCGCAAAATGGGAATGCTTTGCCTATGTTGCCAAAGGCATGCATGTATTTATCGCCTATCTGGCCCCAATGTTCGAACTCAATACCGAGTTTGATGGTTGCGCTGGTGCGCTGAACCATGGTTTTTTCGTCAATGCCCAAGGCATTATTGAATGCGACAAT
This sequence comes from Pseudoalteromonas sp. GB56, assembly GCF_054923835.1. NCBI lineage: Bacteria > Pseudomonadati > Pseudomonadota > Gammaproteobacteria > Alteromonadales > Pseudoalteromonadaceae > Pseudoalteromonas > Pseudoalteromonas sp. GB56. The sequence goes on from NZ_JBPCHK010000001.1 coordinate 2,255,178, forward strand.
AGGTGGGATAGTCGCTTCACCCACACCCACGGTGCCAATATGGGAAGATTCGATAAGGGTAATTTGTATGTGCTTAGTGAGTAACTTGGCCATTAGCGAGGCACTCAGCCAACCAGCTGTTCCTCCGCCTAGTATTACTACTTTTTGTATTTCAGCCATCCTTTACTCCTGTGAAAAAGCCCTTGAAATATCAAGGGCTTTTGTTACTTCATTTAAGAGTTATAGCTCATACTTGAAGCCTAGCAAATAGGTACGACCATAATCTTGGTAGTCACGTACTTGCAATGAGTTGTCACCTTGTAGTGAAACAAACGGCTCTTCAGTGATGTTTTGAACCTGGAATGTCATCTCTAGACCTTCAAGACCCGCGATGCCCGACTCGCTGAAATCGTATCCGATTTGCGCGTCCCAAATTGTTTCACCTTCGATGTTTACTTGGTCCGTTGAGAAACCAGTACCGTAGATGTCACCTTTGAAGTCACTACGTTTACGCATACTTGTACGAGCCATGAAACCGTGACGCTCGTAGTAAAGCGTGAAGCTTTGAATGCTGTCAGAAAGACCAGGTAATTCAAACTCTTCGCCATTTGGCATTTCTACGTCTTGCTCAACCGCAGTGTGGCTTGCTAGTAAACCAAAGCCTTCAAGCGAGTCAGAGAACAAGTTAAATGGTAATGCTACAGACAGTTCGTAACCCCAAAGGTCACCGCCACCGCCGTTAATTTTACCAGAGCCTGTCGCTGTGCTGTTCGCTGGAATTTCACCCGTTGAAGGGTCAGCAATACCCGTCATGTCTACGTCGTAGTTACCGTCGAAGATCCACTCATTAAGGTCTTTGTAGAATACCGCTGCTGAGAAGTAACCTTCGTCAGCGAAGTAGTTTTCATAGCTGAAATCTACGCCAGTCGCTTCTTTTGGCTCAAGACTTGGGTTACCACCAGATACTGACCAGTAGTTACCATTCTCATCCGGCTGAGTCGCGTTATATGACGCACTGATTGACGCGTTCATTTCATCTAAACGTGCGCGTGAAATCGTTTTAGCCGCGCCGAAACGAAGTGTTTGCTGCTCATCAAGTGCAAAGTTCAAGTTTAGGCTTGGTAAGAAATGTGAATAATCGTGGCTGATATCCGTTGGTGAAGCAACAACAAGACCATCTACGACGTTAAATGCATTACCTTGAGACGACTGCTCAGTACGAACATAACGTAAACCAACATTACCCGTTACTGGAATCGACCCCATTTCAGCATTGATGTTCGCTTGTACAAACGCCGCTGTCACTTTCTCTTGTACAGTCCAAGAACGAGTTAAGTGCTTAGAATCTGTTAGGCTTTCTTGTAGAAGGTTATAGTAACCGTCCGCAACAAGTGCACGTGTATCATACGCAAGCATATTGCCCATACCGATAAAGCTAAGATCCGCAGTACCTAAGCGGTACTCTTCAGGAACAACTACAGTGCCTGGATTGTTTACTGAGAAATCAGCGAGCGTTAGGAAGTAACCTTCAGAGATTTTAGTCTTTTCACGGTCACGGTATGAAATACCGAAGTCGATACCGCTGATGTATGCATTATCCAACACTTTGCTGGCTGCAAGTTTCAACGTTGAAAGCTCATCTTCCACTTCAGGCGCGTTGATGAAACCGTCTTGTGCAGTATTTTCCCAAGGCGTACCAGTCAAACCATACTGACTGTTTAACGCTGCACTGTAACCCCACGTTAATGGGCCACCAAGTTGGATTAGGTCATAATCGCTGTAGTCTAGCTGATGCGAGAATTGTGCACCTGTGTTACCACCGTTAAAGATGTAACCTAGGTTGTCTGCAATGCCGTTTGTATCACCACGACCTGTACCTGAGTAGCTTTCGATACTCCATACTTGGCGGTCAACTTCTGAACGGCTTACGTCAAATTCAACGGTCCAATCGTCGCTTACAACATACTCAACGTTAAAACCGAACTGTGTTAGTTCTGCTTTACGCTCTTCATAGTCATTACGCACTACAACACGCTGACCTTCAGTCACTGCGCTCGTGATGAAGCCTGTGTCTGGGTCTACAGTGGCATTTTCAGGGCTGATAGAACCTTGACCCCATGCGAACGGTACTTCGATACCGCGAAGGATTTTTTCATCAACGAAATCAACATAAAGTGCGTCAAACGCCATATTTAAGTTGCTAGTTGGTGCATATTCAAGCACAAGCATTGCTGAATCACGCTCAAGCGTTGATGAACGAACGTAAGGCTTAGCACCACCCAAGATTGAGTATGTGTTACCATCATCCGCTGTAAATTCTGGGTAGCCCCATGAGTTCCAACGTTTTTCTTGGTTTGGAGAGCTCATTGTAGTGTAGGCAAACGCCACACCAAATGTGTCATCAGCGAACTGGTCAATGTATGAAACTGTACCGCGGAAACCTTTGTCGTCGCCGTCTGGATTCAGTTTATCAAAGCTCGTTTGCTCGTACTGACCGTTAAATTGAATAACTTGCTCGCCTTTGCTTAGTGGACGAACAGTTTGCATGTCGATAACGCCCGCAATACCTTCAGCTTCGATAGAAGCACTTGGCGTTTTATAAACGGTTACACCGCTCATAATTTCTGAAGGGTAAAGGTCGAACTCTACACCGCGGTTGTCACTGATTGAAACCTGCTCACGACCGTTAAACGTAGTCGCGCTTTCATTTTCACTAAAACCACGAACACTTACGCGAGACGCGCGGCCATCGAGACGTTGTGCAGTCAAACCAGGTAAGCGAGCGATTGATTCAGCAATTGAAGAGTCAGGCAGTTTACCAATATCTTCTGCAGATACTGATTCTACAACTTCATTAGCGAAGCGTTTTGTATTGATTGATTCTACAACACTGCGGCGGAAGCCACGCACTTCAATCACTTCTACTTTTTGCTCTTCGGCATTTTGTGTATCGTTCTCTTGTGCATATGCAGCATTGGTACTGGCAACACCTGCGCTTACAAGCGCCAGGGTTAACAAACTTGGTTTGAACATAGACATACTGTTTTATCCCAATTAACCATAATTAGTGGCCGTCGTGGTGGAAGTTAGCGCTGCACCAAGAAGGCTCGTGTTGTTGTCACAAAAAATACTAACTCTCGTGATAAATTAATCACAAATTTATGCATACGTATTCAGAACTATGCAAGCTCATTAAATTTACATTTGAGTTACATAATACATAGCACCATATCAGGCACGACGCCATCTCACGTGCGCTGTAGCTCTGCAGAATTTATTCTTGCGTTTACAAGCAAATATCCAATGCTGAATCTCAGGTACTTGTTAACAAAATTATCGAACTTGATGCAATTAGTGAAATAACCGTCCCACTTTGGCACACAGCAAAAACACCCCTGTTAATTGGTCTTACCAAATGCTGAGCACACCAATTTGGTGCACACAAGTGACTTAAACGCCCAATTACAGTGCATCTTACACTGAAGCAACCTTTCCATACTATTTACCTATTTTCACAATGGTAAACATTTTAAACTCACCCGCTATGGTTAATCTAAGCGCATTTCTCCCTCTTGAATGCATAAGTTTTGCATACGTATACACCATGCATACGTATGCAGTTCTTTTACAAGCGTTTACACCATGCCTTATTCTTTTGCCTGTACAACTAATATAAGTTCATCTGGAGTGACACATGGCGAACCCACAATGGTGGAAAGGTGCGGTTATTTACCAAATTTATCCACGTAGTTTTCAGGATACGAATGGGGATGGTATTGGTGATCTTCGCGGTATTATCAATCGCTTAGATTATATAAACGACCTAGGTGTCGATGCCGTATGGATCTCGCCTTTCTTTAAGTCTCCGATGAAGGATTTCGGTTACGACATCAGCGATTACCGTGACATCGACCCAATCTTCGGCGATTTAAATGATTTCGATGAACTTATAGCCGAAGCGCACAAGCGCGATATTAAAATCATTATTGACCAAGTGTTGAGTCATACATCCGATCAACACCCTTGGTTTATCCAGAGTCGCGAAAGTCAAAACAATGATATGTCGGATTGGTATGTCTGGGCCGATGCAAACGAAGATGGTACACAACCAAACAACTGGTTATCTATTTTCGGTGGCCCAGCTTGGCAGTGGGAACCACGCCGAGGACAGTATTACTTACACAACTTCCTAACAGAGCAACCGGATCTTAACTTCCATAATCCAGATGTGCGCAAAGCTGTATTGGACAACGTTGAATTTTGGCTGAAAAAAGGGGTAGATGGCTTCCGCCTAGATGCGATTAATTTCTGCTATCACGATGCGCAACTGCGCGACAACCCTGCTAAGCCAAAAGAAAAACGCCAAGGCCGTGGTTTTAGTGAAGACAATCCTTACGCTTTCCAGTATCACTACTACAACAACACACAACCCGAAAACCTTGAGTTTATGCGCGATATTCGCGCGCTATTGGATAAGTACCCAGGCACGGTCGCATTAGGTGAAATTTCTTCTGAAGACTCACTGGCAACAATGGCTGAGTACACCTCAGGTGGTGACAAGTTGCACATGGGTTATAGCTTTGAGTTACTGACCAATGATTACAGCAGCGAATACATCCGTACCACTGTTGAAACTCTCGAGTCTCGCATGCTTGAAGGTTGGCCGTGTTGGGCATTTAGCAACCATGACGTAGAGCGTGTGGCGAGTCGCTGGTCATCGGATAACCAAGTAAAGCCTTTGCAAGTAAAAATGCTCACTGCCCTGCTCGCTTCTTTGCGCGGTAGCGTGTGTATGTACCAAGGCGAAGAATTGGGGCTCGGTGAAGCAAGCGTTGCATTTGAAGACTTACAGGACCCGTATGGCATCACTTTTTGGCCAAACTTCAAAGGTCGTGATGGTTGTCGCACTCCTATGCCTTGGAGCAAAGAAGAGAATGCCGGCTTCAGTGATGCAAAACCATGGTTACCAGTGAGTGATGCGCACGTTCAAAGTAACGTTACCAACCAAGCGCAAGATGCGCAATCAACGCTTAAAGCGTACCAAGAATTTATGCAGTGGCGCAGAACACAACCAAGTTTAATAGAAGGTGATATTCACTTTATCGATACACCTGAGCCGGTATTAGCGTTCGAACGTCGTCACCAAGGTGAGACGGTCCTGTGTTACTTTAATCTCAGTGAAAACGCGGCTGAAATTGCTTTAAATAGCACACCAAGCACTATTTTAGACGCAACCAGTCATGTAACAGGCTCGTTAGAGGGCAACACACTAACGCTCCCTAGCTTCGGTTGTTGGTTCGCAAAGATTTAATTCCCTTGTCATTAGAGACAACAAAGCACTCTTTTTCGAGTGCTTTTTTTATTTCTGCAGCAGGCCCATTCCTTCTATCCGTTATTAATCTGGGCTTTTATATGACCTATAAGCTGGGTATTTGACGCACATTGGGTTCTTTCATTACTGTGAACAAAATTCATTAAAACACTCATCTTAACGATAAAAATATCTCACTTTCCTAAGTGGTGATGCTGAGCTAAAAATAGCGGCAGTTTCCACTCATTAGGATGAACAATGAAACGCCAACTTTTAAGTGTGTTATTTGCTATCGGCTTAACGAATGCCTATGCGAACGATGATTTACCAGTCGCCCCCACAGAAACAGTCACGGAGTACACGCAGATGTGCTTAGACTGGGCCAAGGAAGATGACATCGATGAGCAAAGCTTGTATCAGTACGTTTTAGACTGTGTGAATGACGAGTTGACAGCAGCTGGTTATCAAACGGTTGAGAAAGTAGATATCAAATAACCGCTTAACTAAATAAGCCTAGGGGAAATAACAAAGCCGCTCAGTGAGCGGCTTTTTTTATGTTATTTCGCTTTCTTTGCGGGTGCCTTTTTCTTTTCTTCGACAACCCATTTACCGTGTTCGTAGGTGGCTTTCCATCCTGTTGCCTTGCCATCGACTTCGGTCATCACGTACTGAGACTTGGTTTTACGACTAAATCGAACTATCGCAGGGTTCCCATCTGAGTCATGTGCAGGTGCATCTGCTAAGTAGTAGAACTTCTCTGAGATACGGTCTTTAAACCGTTGTAACTCTTCCACTTTCGGAGCACGTGTCTCTCTCGATTTCGGGAACGTAGACGCTGCAAGGAAAATACCCGCAGCACCATCACGTAAAACGAAATAAGCTTCCGACTTTTCACACTCAAGCTCAGGTAGATGCACCGGATTTCTTTCGGTGGCGCAGCTTCACCATTTTTCAGAAGCTTACGAGTGTTTTTACACTCCTCGTTAGTACAACCGAAATATTTACCGAAGCGACCATTTTTAAGCTCCATATCCGAGCCACACTTGTCACATTCGATAATAGGACCGTCATAACCTTTGAGCTTAAATTGTCCTTGTTCAATCACATAACCACTGCATCCAGGGTTATTACCACACACATGCAGTTTGCGCCCTTCATCAATTAAATATGAGTCCATCGCGGTTTCACACTTAGGGCAGCGCTTCATCTGCATCAACGTCGACGTTTCGACGTCTTCAACTTCATCGGCGTTCACCGCTTCCTCACCCGGAGTGAGGTTCATGGTTGTGGTACAACGCTCTTTCGGAGGCAAGTTGTAGCCTGTGCAACCTAAGAACACACCAGTTGACGCGGTACGTATACCCATTTTACGGCCACACGTTGGACAATCAATGTCCGTTTCAACCATCTGATTCTGGCGCATACCGCCTTCAGATTCGTCACCGCCAGCAACCATTAATTGTGTGCTGAAATCCGTGTAGAAATTATCTAACACTTGCGTCCACTGGCGCTCACCTTCAGCGATGTCATCAAGACGTTCTTCCATTTTCGCGGTGAAATCGTAATTCATTAGCTCAGTAAAGTTTTCCACCAAGCGGTCTGTGACGATTTCCCCATTTTTTCCGCGAAGAAACGACGATTCTCAACACGCACATAACCGCGGTCTTGAATGGTACTGATGATAGCAGCGTACGTTGACGGACGACCAATGCCACGCTTCTCAAGCTCTTTAACTAAACTGGCTTCACCGTAACGTGCAGGCGGTTTAGTGAAGTGCTGTTGCGGGTCAAGCTCAACCAGAGTAAGTTCATCACCCACTTTAAGCGCAGGCAACGCTTGCTCTTCTTCATTCTTCTTACGCACAGCAGGTTGCACACGTGTCCAACCATCGAATCGTAATACTCGCCCTTTAGCCTTGAGTTCGAACTCACCAGCTGCCACACGCACAGTTGTCAGGTCATATTGTGCTGGCACCATTTGGCATGCCACAAATTGACGCCAAATCAATTCGTATAATTTCTTCGCGTCAGCATCAACGCCTTCAACATGGCCAGAAAGCACCTTCACATCAGAAGGTCGAATTGCTTCGTGTGCTTCTTGCGCATTACCTTTGGTACTGTATACGTTAGGGTTTTCCGGTAAATAATTGTCACCGTAATTCTGAGCAACGTAATCACGACACATTGAGATAGCGTCTTGCGATAAGTTAGTTGAGTCAGTACGCATGTACGTAATGTAACCCGCTTCATACAGTCGCTGAGCTAGCATCATGGTTTTCTTTACGCCATATCCTAAACGTGTACTAGCTGCTTGTTGCATCGTTGAGGTAATAAATGGCGCACTTGGACGACTCTTGCTTGGCTTTTCTTCTACATCACTCACGCGATATTGCGCGTTTTGCAGCACAGTTGTCGCCGCATGCGCTTGATCTTTATTGACAGGCTTAAATGCTTCGCCGTTTTGTTTTGTCACCAGTAAACGTAATGCATCGGCTTTAGCACTGACATCAGCATGGATATCCCAAAACTCTTGTGGGATAAACGCTTTGATTTCACGTTCACGCTCTACCAGCAAACGAACCGCTACGGATTGGACACGACCTGCCGATAATCCTCGGGCCACTTTCTGCCACAGCAGCGGGGATACCATAAAGCCCACTACACGGTCTAAAAAGCGTCGGGCTTGCTGCGCTTGAACCATGTCCGTGTTTAATTCACCAGGATTAGAGAAGGCTTGTTGAATCGCATTTTTAGTGATTTCATTAAAAACAACACGTTTGTATTTGCTTTTATCGCCACCAATGATTTCTTCGAGGTGCCATGCAATGGCTTCCCCTTCTCTATCCAAATCGGTTGCGAGATAGATTTCGTCAGCATCTTGAGCGAGCTTTTTAAGTTCCTGAACAACCTTTTCCTTGCCAGGAAGCACTTCATAATGTGGCTTCCATCCTTTTTCAGGATCGATACCCATACGAGCGACTAGGTTTTGATAGTCTCGCTTCTTTTTATACGCAGCTTTTTCTTCGGGTGCCATTTTACGCACCTCTGCAGGAGTTTTCCCCGCAGGTGCCTTGGCTTTACCTGAACCAGAGGTTGGTAAGTCGCGTACGTGGCCTACGCTGGATTTAACAATGTAATCCTTGCCTAGGTACTTATTAATTGTTTTTGCTTTTGCAGGAGACTCTACAATGACTAGCGATTTGCCCATAATAGTCTAAGTTGACCCATCTCTTTTATATTGTGACTGCCCTTGTCCTGGGCACGAATAAATATAGGTATATCTACAATCACCTATTGTTACAAGCTTTTACACCAAACTTTTAGTCAATCAGTGATTTTTTAACCGATTTATGGCTTGGATCTAAGCGCCAGCCCTATATATAAAACTGACTCAAATATTAATGCCGCGCAAATATATAGGAATAAAAACAAAAATGCCAACCGGGGGGTTGGCATTTTTCATTTCAAAGGAAAGGTTTATCACCCATCATCTTCGATTGTTACTAGTGTTTGTGCACCAGTCAAACCACTTGGAGTCGTGTAGCTAATTCTAAGACTACCAACAGACTTTTTATTTGGCTCGGTTTCACGCGAGATTGTAAGTCCCATAGATAACGGAGTTCTTTGATTAGTGCTTGGTACTACAAAGTTAGTAAGACCGCTAACAATACCGTTGTCAGAACTAATAATTACTTCTGTTCCTGCAGGTAACGGGTTGTTATGTACATCACTCATCAACACCTTTACAGAAATGATTGCGTATGGTGAATCTGCTGTGATACTTACGTAATTTATATCACATTGAGACGCAGTATCACTCGCTTCAAGTGTAATGTATTGTGATTCCTGACAATCGTTTGTCATCGGTGTCACTGCACGAAAATAAGCTGTGCTACCTGACATAACCATTACTAGACTATCGCGAACGTCCACCAAATCTCGTGAGCAGTTGTCATTGGTTTCGTCTTGGCATAACAAGCCATTATAAACACCATTACCTAGATTGAATTGACCGTCAATGCTGTCATTAGACTCCTTGTCAAAGAAGGTCTCATTTTCCCCACCGTTTGAATCAATTGGGTTTGCAGGTGCAGTTGTGCCGTCATACACACCATTTTCATTGTTATCAATGAAGGCTTCTGACAAATCAGATAGCACGGGGTCAAACTCTCCAGAGTCAAAACGACCGTTGTTATTTAAATCAACAAAGCTTTCTTCACCAGTTGAAATAGCAACGATGGTAGAACGCCCGCCAAGTGGACGATCAATTGGAGCTAAATATCCGTCTTCGAGAGGCAAATCATTACCATCACTTCCAACGTAACTTTCTAAATTTCCATCAGCATCAAGTCGCGCCTCAACAATCCCGTAACTACAAGGAGCAGCTTCACCGAACCAACGGTCACATTTATCACCCACGCTGTTTTGATAAATACTGTGGTGATAAGGGATCGGGTTTTGACTACGCCACTGAGCATTACACTCACCGTCTACGGTACGACATAATAATTGCGCTGACATGCTCTGGCCGTCGATTGTACCAACAGCACCACCTTCAGTAGTGATGTACACTTCAGTGTCATCGGGAACGAAGTTATTGTATTTGTCTGCAGCTAACACAGTTAAATCAACGACAACATTCGCTCGATTCAATGCTTCAGGATTTAGCTGTTCAGCAGATAATGTAAAGCTATTTTGGTCAGCAACACCTGTCGTCACAGTTACACCATTTGAGAGTGAGGTTAGTAACTCTTCAGAATCACTTGTCACCTTAAGATGTGAAGCTTTTACTTTCAGCACACCTGAGGTTAGGCCTGAACGTAGCGTAACATAAGCTTCACCTAAATTATTTGTGAACTGAGAAGTGCTGTCTAACGTTGCACCACCTGGGTTCTGAGCGAGAGCGAAATTCATCTCTTGCTGGGGAACTGGATTGCCATTTACGTCTAGAAGACGGAACGATAGCACGCTGGTTTCTTTGAGCGATTGACCACCAGTGCCTTTAATAGCAAGAACAGCATCAGACGCACCCAAATACTCAATCGAACCCGTTTCAGCCGCAGCAACTGGAAGAGTAACAGACGCAGTTTCACCAGTACTTAACGTGGCTGTAATTTGATCGTTGCCGTTACAACCATTAGCACGATAGGTTGCTGTTGCCACACCACCAATACTCGTAACAGTCTCATCTATTGACGCAGTTGCAGGAGTTGCAGATGAACAAGCGGATGAAAAACTAACGTCAACAGGGACTGTAAACACTTCGCCTGTCGAAAGTGCAAGGCTGGCAGTAACAATAGTCGTAGAGCCGGCCGCGAGAACTTCACCATCTGCTAGACCTGTATCTAGGCTCAAAGTTACTTGAACAGCATTGATTTCGAATGAAGCTGTTTGTGACGCATCAAGCACGTTGACGGTTACTTGCCCAGTACCATCATCATTACCCGCAGACAGATTAAGAAGCGCTATGCCGAAGTTGTCAGTTCTAGATTGACCGTCTTGTTCTAAAATGCGCCCCTTCGTAGTAGAACCAGTAATAACGGCACCACGAATTGGTGTAGAAGAGTTCTCACGAGTTACTTTTACGAAGAGAATAGCTGGTTCAGAAGATAAGTTATCGTTAAATTCACACTCTGAAGGGTCTAGTTCCACAGTTGTTCTGTCTACATTTCGCCAACCTGTAGGACAGTTTTGTAGAATGCGGATACTGAGTTCAGCGCCATCAGTGGTACTAACTGGTTCGTCACCTGCGGTTTCAAAACCTAGCTTAGCTGATGCACCTTCATAGGTCGCAACTACAGTCCCCGCACCTTCAACAGTCCCAGCTTCAAGCATGATTGTCGCCACACCGTCAGCATTTGTTTTGGCTGTACCTGTTGAGGGATCAAAACTACCTAGCGATGTTTCAAACGATACAACTTGACTTGCAACCGGGTTGCCATCTGAAGTAGTAACAGTTGCTGTAATTTCTAAAGGCTCGTCAAAGGTGACGATGCGATCTTCAAATTCAATCGAAACACTATAAGTAATAACAGTGTTACCACCGCCATCACCACCTGTACCCGTGTCTCCACCATCACTCTCTCCCAAGCTTCCCCCACCGCCACAAGCGACAAGAAACATACTTAGCAAAGCAGCGCTGAGTAATCGAATAAAACGCATTTAACTCTCCCTAACGTTTATTTATTTTAAATTATTTACTTAATATTAACTCAAGCTTACTAAAATACGTATCCATTTCTAAAAAAAGTTATCGTTTTTCGCTGCATTAAGAGATTTTCGCTGATAGGCTATAGCAAAATATTATAATCAAGTTGAATGTTGTTTATGTCTTCTAAAGGTTCATTAAGCCTCACCAGCCGCATTATGATTGGTATGGTGCTCGGGATTTTAGTGGGTTTCCTATTCAAAGCCATTCTCGGTGGGGAGCAAGAATTACTGCTCAATTTAGGCCTTTTCGCAATGCCTGTTAAAGGTTTTTTTGTTGATGGCTTGTTCCACATCGGCGGACAAATATTTATCGCTAGTTTGAAAATGTTGGTAGTTCCCTTAGTGTTTGTTTCGCTGGTTTGCGGCACATGCAGTTTAAGTGACCCAAAAACATTAGGGCGACTAGGTGGTAAATCTCTACTCTTATACTTAAGCACAACCGCAATTGCGATAACTGTTGCTATAACTGTCGCGCTCATCGTAAACCCAGGTGAAGGGATCACTTTACCGTCTGACGCGTCTTTTGATGCCAAAGAAGCACCTACATTAGCGCAAGTAATCATTGGTATGTTCCCGACCAACCCAATTGATGCAATGGCCAGCGGCAACATGCTGCAGGTAATTGTCTTTGCCTTGTTATTTGGTGTAGCTATGGCACTGAGTGGGGAAGCAGGTCAACGTTTGAGTGCGGTATTCGAAGACTTAAACAACGTCATCCTTAAACTTGTTACTTTGCTAATGAACATTGCGCCTTATGGGGTGTTCTGTCTAATGGCGAAGCTCTTTACAACGATAGAATTTGGCCTAATTTTAAGCCTTGCCAAGTACTTCGGTGTTGTACTCGTTGCGCTAGCAATACATGGCCTTGTTAACTATTCAATTATCTTCAAATTGTTTACCGGTTTAAGCCCTATTAAATTCTTGGCGCAAATGAAAGACACGTGTTTATTTGCATTTAGCACATCAAGCTCAAGCGCGACAATGCCGGTTACCCTTGAAACTGCGACTAAAAAGCTTGGTGCCAGCAACTCTGTGGCTTCGTTCACCGTGCCGCTTGGCGCCACCATCAATATGGATGGCACAGCGATTATGCAAGGTTGTGCGACGGTATTCATTGCTCAGGTTTTTGGCGTTGATTTAACAATTTCTGACTACTTAATGGTGATTCTAACGGCCACCCTAGCGTCTGTCGGAACGGCTGGTGTTCCTGGCGTTGGCTTGATTATGTTGGCCATGGTATTGAATCAAGTTGGATTACCTGTAGAAGGTATCGCTATCATCATCGGTGTTGACCGTCTTCTCGACATGACTCGTACGGCTGTAAACGTTACTGGTGACTGTATGGTGACGCTCGTAGTTGCTAAGTCTGAAGATCAATTAGATGAAGCCGTATTCAACGATTTGGAATCCGCTAAAGAGCTGGAAGAATACAAACCTAAAGCACGAAGCTAAAAGGCGCTTTAGATAAGCATAAAAAAGCCCCGCTACATGCGGGGCTTTTTTTACATTAAGCTTATGGTTTGAGACGCTGAGTTTGGCTCCACAATCTCATGCCCACGGACTCTATGGTGATAGCTAGGTTCTTTGCTAATTTGTCAGCGAACCCCTTTTTCTGCTTGTACGCTAACTTATATGCCTGTCGCTCTGCAGCCAAAGAAATAAGCTCGTCGTCGCTCGTATTGATTCGATTGACTAAACCTTTGTCCTTAGCATCCAGCGCGAACCAATGCTCCCCTGTTGCGACAGTGTCTAGGTCCATATTTGGGCGATTCTGAGACACAAATTGTTTAAACAAGGTGTGCGTTTGCTCTATTTCTTCTTTGAATTTGGCGCGACCATCATCGGTGTTTTCACCGAACAAGGTAAGCGTACGCTTGTATTGCCCAGCGGTAATTTGTTCATAATCAATATCATTCTTTTTCAGTAACTTGTTGAAGTTAGGGATCTGTGCAATCACACCAATTGAACCGACGATTGCAAATGGCGCTGCAATGATTTCATCGGCGACACACGCCATCATATAGCCACCACTGGCTGCTACCTTATCGATGGCTACTGTCAGTTTAATTTCTGCGGCTTTGATGCGTTGTAATTGCGATGCAGCAAGGCCATAGCCATGGACAACTCCACCACCGCTTTCTAAACGAACGAGCACTTGGTCTTTGTCTTTATCGGCCAACATCAGCACAGCGCTGACTTCTTCGCGCAAGCTCTCCACTTCGTGCGCATCCATAGAGCCTTTAAAGTCGATGACATAGACTTTCCCTTTCGACGCACTCTCTTCTTTGTTTTTTTCAGCTGCTTTTTGCTCTTTGTGCAGCGCTTTTAGTTCTTTTTTATCCAGTGTATTAGCAAGAAAGTCATCTTTAACATTTTGCATTTGCTCTGATAAATCAGTGACTTCTAACGAACCGCTTTTACCTTTTGGTTTAGAGCTTGCACCGACTATAAGCGCAACGACTATGCCAATCGCGACCACCACGGTCAGGGCCTTGGCTAAAAATAATCCGTATTCAAAAAGATATTCCACTACTTGTCCTCTTTTTTATTGATGCTGGCAATGTAGCACAGCCGCTAGATACAAAAAAGCCGCACCCAAGGGTACGGCTTTTTCTATCTTTATCAGCAATTACTGCGCGATTACAGACGTGTCTACGATTGGTAGAACTGAACCTTTTGTCGCTAAGTATGTTGCAAATTGACGTTGCATTTCTGCATTCGCGGCAGCACTACCTTGTGCATCTGCACCCGCTGATGCATCAGCGGCTGGAGTCAGTAAGGAACCGTGGTGGCCTTTAGCGTAACGCACTAGATAACTTGCTGGTTCTGCCGTCATTTGTGTTTCAGTGGCTACTTGCGCGCCCATTAATAACGCCAGTGGAATAGTACCTGCGATTGGATTTGTCGCAACACTCACTGGTACCACTGTATCCGGCTTGTTCGCAGCACCATCACCCACAACTGCAGTGGTAAATACAGGGGTGCCCTGCTCGTTTACACGCATTGCATAATTCGTTGGGTCGCCAGCGTCAATGATTGTTTGCGCAGCAAATGAGAATTCAGTCATGGTTGACGCGATAGCTGCAATACTTGCAGTGTCACCCGCCGCTTGAAGTGATGCCATAAACGCTTGGAAACTACACGTCATGTATGCTTCTTGGTCTTGAACATATTGCGCACAGCTCGCAAGTGCTCCGTCTTGTAGGAAAGCACCAAACTCTGCTGACTCATCCAAGCCTGCACCCAACAACACTGAGCCTTGGATAAATGGACCGAATGTGTCTGAATTTAGGAGGATGCTTACTGCACCACCACCGCCACTGCTCAGTGCAGCCGTGTGCACTTTGAATAATGGGTCGATTTGTGGATTAAGTTCCATGTTGGTCGTTGCTAGGAACGAAGGCGCAACGATAGAACCCATTGAGATAGCCCCCATGCTCACGTCTAGCGTGTTCAATTCAGGGTCGCCACTGAAATTTAGACCAAGACGAAGACCCAGTAGATCTGCGCTAGATTGGCGGATGTTATCACGGCCAACTAAAAGAGATTGCAAGTTCATGTACGCGAGGATAGAGCTTGTAGTCGCGCTGAAATCATCGGTACCATCGTTGTCCACGTCGATTCCGCGCTCACCGTGCGCAGGCAAATCGATAGCAACTGTGGCCATACCTTGTAAGCTCAATGCGCCTGACAGCGCGAGCATGTCTTCTTTGCTACGCGTGATGCCATGTTGCAAAATAACCACTGGCCAACCGCCTTGAGGCATCGCCATCGCTTCTAGACCTAGTTGCGCACGAATGAAGTTCAGTGTGTTCAGATCCGCAGGCTTAGTAATTTGCACTGGTACATTTGCATAACTTTGTACTTTAGGAATTTTGTTGTACTTGGTTAGGTGACGTTTGTCATCAAGGCCAAGGTCGCGCAGTAAACCGCCGCTCAATGCTGCACATAACGCATCGTTAGGTGTCTGCGGTTGCTCAGGGAAGGCTTCACCTACTTGAGCCTTATAGCCTAGTACAGTCACAGCACTATCACAATTAGCTTCCCAGTAGATGTCATTCAGATCTGACAACTCTTTACCTTCAGGTGTCTTTAGATAATTCGGCAGTATTACGCTGCCTTTCTCATAGCTCACAGCATTGAAAACAGCGGGTACATTCTGCATGCCTTGCGAGGCAAATACTTGACCAACAGTGATTAAAGGTTGATCAGGGATAGTCACGGCTGGCGTCGGTAGGCTTGGCTCTTGAAGAGACGCAGCCAAAATGCTCTTGATAGTGTTAAGCACTTCACCTGCTGACTGCATCGTCATGGCTGCAGTATAGATGATATCGTCTTTGTTTAGGTCAGTACTCCCAACCAACACATTTTCATAGCTATTGATAACCGCTTGTAAAGACTTCTGAGAATCTGTGATTAAAGGCGTTTCACCACTTACCAAAGCATATGTCGACGACGGTGTGATTGAACGACCTTCGCTGTCTTTTAAACTGGTCGTGAGCGTTGTGATGTAAGAACGACCTTGAGTGAATGGTTTGAGTGGTATAACCGCAACTGAGTCGCCGTTGCCACGTGTTATAAAATCAACGCCAAACGTCAATTCCTTCACAAATTCACACGCGATACCTGCAGGTACAGGCGCACAAGTTGCAGAGCTTTGGTCTGCACCCATGACCACTTCAAAAATACGTACACTGCCCGGAGTAGCAGCTGAAGTAGCGTCAAGACTCACACCCGCTGCGAATGCAAGATCAATCGCGTAAGGCGTTTGCGTAGACCAACCGTCTAATGCGCCAAGCGCAAGTTGAGGGCTACTGTAATCAGTGCCTTCTCCTGGAATATTTAGGGTTCCATCTGTTGTGCCACTAAACAACAAATCATTAGGCACAGAAATGTTTCCTGCACTTGGATCAAATACAACGGTAGAGAATGGTGTTACCGTTGGTGTATCCGTTTTTATTTCTTCTAGCGTCTTTTCGCTGCCACAACCAGCGAGAGCAGAAGCTACAGCGAGAGAGAGTAGCATTTTTTTCATTTTGTTGGCTCCAAACCTTTTCTTATTGTTCTGCGCTTAATAATGTTAATCAAAAGGATAGAAAATCGTTAATGACACATTAGACCAGTTTAACTTAACGTAAACTAGTACCTTTCGCCACTTAATTTTGTAATAAATCGATTACTTGCAAATTGATTATGATAAAATTCGTGAAAAATTTAGCGCTAGGTGCAGCTTATGCAAAATTACATCGCAAGTCCAAACGCTTTAGAGCAAAAAGTCATATTAGTTACCGGAGCTGGTGACGGCATCGGCCGCGTTGCGGCTATTAATTATGCAAAACACGGCGCAACTGTGATTTTGCTTGGAAAAACAACACAAAAGCTAGAATGCGTATACGATGAAATCGTCAACGCAGGATACCCTCAACCAGCCATTGTCCCCATGGATCTCAAAGGTGCTACGAAGCAAAATTACCGCGACCTAGCAGCCACGATTGAACAACAATTTGGTAAGCTCGATGGTCTGTTAAATAATGCCAGCATTATTGGTTCGTTGGGTCCTCTAGAACATTTCTGTTCGTCGACGTTCGAAAGCATTATGAAAGTGAATGTGACTGCTCAGGCGATGATCACCAAAGCGATGTTCCCCGTACTTCGAAAAGCAGACAACGCATCAATTATTTTCACCTCGTCAGGCGTAGGTCGTGAGGGCCGTGAGTTTTGGGGCGCTTACGCAATCTCCAAGTTCGCCACAGAAGGCATGATGCAAACCTGGTCTAAAGAAGTGGGTAAAACCAATATTCGTATTAACTGTATTAACCCAGGTGCCACGCGCACTAGCATGCGTGCAAGCGCATTCCCGGGCGAAGACAGGGATAAGCTAGCGACACCAGAAGACTTGATGCCAACTTACCTATACCTAATGAGTGATGATTCGATAGGCGTAAACGGCCAATCACTAGACGCACAAAGCAAAAAGTAATTGCCCCAACACCATCAATAAAAAACGCCGCAAAATGCGGCGTTTTTTTATTTTATTAGCAAGCGACGCTTATCTGCGTTTCTTGTGCTGTTGCACACGCTGATTGTGCTTCTTCACTGCTTTGCGAATACGATTAACCTGTGCACGCTTGTCTTTGCGTTTAGGCTGCATTTGCTCGACTGTCAGCTTAGTTTGCGTTTCAGGACGTAAACCAACACTCTTGCGCAGATAATTCACACGCGCTAGCTCTAACTCTTCCCATCCACCCTGTGGTAGACGCTTGTTAAGATCTAACTGACCATAACGAACACGAATAAGACGGGACACTTCCACACCTTGTGATTGCCACATACGGCGTACTTCGCGGTTACGTCCTTCACTGAGTGTCACATTAAACCATTTGTTGATGCCTTCACCGCCCATTGGTTTAATAGAATGGAAACGCGCTGGACCGTCATCTAATTCAACACCTTTGGTTAAGGTTTTTAGTGTGTCATTAGTCACGTCGCCAAACACACGAACCGAGTACTCACGCTCAATTTCATAACTAGGGTGCATCAAGCGATTTGCAAGTTCACCATCATTGGTGAACAAAAGTAAGCCTGATGTATTAATATCGAGACGGCCAATCGCAATCCAACGGTCGCCATCGACGCGCGGTAAACGGTCAAACACAGTGCGTCGACCTTCCGGGTCTTTACGTGTACACAATTCACCTTCTGGTTTATGGTACATCAATACACGGCAAATACGTTCTTGAGGCTGCTCAATTTTAACAACGTGTCCATCAACACGGATTGTTTGCGTTGACTCAACACGGTCACCCAAACGCGCCACTTTGCCATCAACACTGACACGATTAGATTCGATGTACTTCTCCATCTCGCGACGGGAGCCGACACCAGCTCGAGCTAACACTTTTTGTAACTTTTCATTCATTCAGATGGTTCTCTCACAGAAGGATCATGTAATAACTTGTCTATCTGGGTGTGTTGTTGCTTTGGCAACGGTGGCAATTGCTCTAGCCCAGATAAAGAAAAATAGTCTAAAAATTCATTTGTTGTCGCATATAAAGATGGCCGTCCGGGCACTTCTTTGTGCCCTACCACCTTAACCCAGCCTCTTTCTTGCAGAGTTTTCATTATGTTAGTAGCGACAGTAACACCACGCACTTGCTCTATTTCACCACGGGTAATGGGTTGGCGATAAGCAATTAAGGACAAGGTTTCCAACAGCGCACGAGAATATTTTGGCGCACGTTCTTGAAATAAATTACTCAACCAAGGGCTTAAACTACTGCACGCTTGGAAGCGATAACCAGACCCTACCTTTACCAATCGGATGCCCCGTGTTTGATAGTGGGTTTCGATTGCTTCTAGCGCGTCGTTGACTCTTTTTGGCGCAACGCTAATGTCACTGAGGACGGTTTCTTTTAGTTGTTTTTTTGTCAGTGGCTTAGGTGATACAAAAATAGCGGCTTCAATCAGCTCGACTAGTTGCTCATCACTAATTCGTCTGCTGGTCATGCTGTAACCTCAAAGTAAGCGCGTATTATGGCAGAGCCCATGGCTAAGGCAAAGCGATTCATTCATCATTGTGGTCTTTAAGTCGTACATGAATGATAGATTCACTATTTGCTTGCTGGCAAAGTATGAGTCCTTCTTTGGTCAACTCTAAAATAGCGATAAACGTGACCACCACACCCGCTCGCCCTTCTTCAACAGTAAATAACTGAGCAAATTCAACATAGCCTTGCGCATCCTGCAGGCGAGAAAGAATGTCGCTCATTCTCGCGCGGGTGGAGAGCTGTTCTGCTGTGATGTGGTGGTGTTCAAATGTTTTCGCCCTAGCCATCACATCACTCAGTGCAAACATCAAGTCTTGCATCGATACATCAGGGAACAAAGGTGACGGCAATGCATCCTCTTCAATTAACGCGTGAGCGCTAAATATGTCGCGCTCCATGCGTGGGATCTCATCCAGTTGTTCCGCTGCTTTTTTAAATTGTTCGTATTCTTGTAAACGACGAACCAGTTCAGCACGCGGATCTTCCTCTTCTTCGAGTTCTTCATGCACAGGTAATAATAAACGTGACTTGATTTGTGCGAGCAAGGCCGCCATCACGAGATACTCACCAGCGAGTTCAAGTTGGAATTCACGCATCATCTCAACGTACTTCATGTACTGCTCGGTGATACTGAAAATAGACAACTCAAGAATATCAAGTTTATGCTTTTTGATAAGGTAAAGGAGCAAGTCCAATGGTCCCTCAAATGTCTCTAGAACGACTTCAAGGGCATCGGGCGGAATATACAAATCCTCGGGCTTTTCGATGACCGCTTCACCACGAATAAACGCCAGAGGGAGCTTTTGTTGCTCAGTTAATACCTGTTGCGTCATTGGAATGGACTGGGATCACCACAGCCAACACGCAGTACTTCAACATCACCTTCGGACATGTCAATGACCGTTGTAGCTTGCTCGCTCAGATAACCGCCGTGGATTATCACATCAACATGTTTTTCCAATTGCATGCGAATGTCATCAGGATCTGACTCTGTAAACGCTTGCCCAGGTAGAATTAAAGAACATGACATCATTGGCTCGCCCAGCTCAGCCAACAACGCTTGGCAAATGATGTTGTCTGATACACGAATACCGATGGTTTTTTTCTTTTCGTTCAACACTCGACGCGGCACCTCTTTGGTGCCTTTGAAAATAAAGGTGTAAGGTCCCGGCGTATTATTTTTGATAAGACGGAACATCTGGTTGTCGACTCGTGCGTACGTTGCCAGCTCTGACAAATCGCGACACATCAGGGTGAAATTATGGTGCTTTTCTATACCGCGAATTCGCGTTATACGCTCTTGTGCTTGCTTCTCACCCAATTGGCAGCCGATGGCATAACCAGAGTCTGTGGGGTAAACAACAACGCCGCCTTGGCGAATAATTTCCACCGCTTGGGTAATTAAGCGATGCTGAGGATTTTCTGGATGTATGTGAAAAAACTGACTCATAACATTCCTTTATTTAGTTATTGTTATTTACTGCCAACGCTGCCACACGCCATCACAGTCTTTAGGTAAGTATAGGTTCTTTCCTAATTCTATGTAAGGTAAAGGAAAATGAAAGTCTGACCCTTGTGAACACAACAAATTATGCTCCCGAGCGAGCTGACCTAAAAATTGCCGTTCGCATGGCGCTTGTTGGGTTTGTGCCACTTCCATGGCATCACCACCTAAACTACTGAATTCATTTATTAATTTTCTTAGCCATTTGTTCGACATTTTATATCGAGCAGGATGTGCTAAAACCGCTTGGCCACCAGCGCCGTGAATCGCATTTATGGCTGTTTGCATATCACACCATGTACTCGGCACATAGCCAGTATTACCACGGCTTAAGTATTTTTTGAAAACTCCTTGCACACTTTTTGCAGCGCCTTGTTCCACTAATACGCGGGCAAAATGTGCACGGGTTACTTGAGCACGTTCAGCCAACAACATGGCTTTCTCATGGGTAGATTCAAAACCCGCCTTATCAAGGCGTTCACCGATTTTTAAAGCACGTTCACTTCTTTTTTGCTGCTGTTCACTTAAAAGTTCAAGCAAAGAAGGCGCCTGAGTGTCCACCTGCAAACCCACTATATGGATTTCAAAACTGTGCCATCGTGTTGATATTTCAACCCCCGGGACAAGTTCTAACTCCAAGTTTAAGTCAGCAATGGCTTGCTGCGCGGGTTTAATGCCCGCAACCGTGTCGTGATCAGTCAATGCCAACACATTCACGCCTTTTTCAGCGGCACGTTGCACAAGCTCTTCAACGCTTAATTTTCCGTCCGAATGGGTACTGTGACTGTGAAGGTCATATTTAATCACGTCTAATCTCTGTCGTTACAATAGTTTCAAGGACGCCAGTGTACCATTGAAGCGGATTTTGGTCGCAATAAAGTTTTCTTAGCCAAAGGGTTGACAGCCGTTCCCGTGTGGGGTCTACTAAGTGACATATTAATCAGTGTTAAGAAAAACAAATGAACTCAGCAAACCTAATTCATATCACTTGGTGGTGGCACTCGAACTAGCGGGTGGAATTAGTCGTGGCTGTAGCTACTTAAACTGATAACAAACCCGCACATTCCGCGGGTTTTTTTGTACTTAATTTTTGGTAAACGATAACAATGATGACTCAGACTAAAAACAACATGATTATTTGGTGGTGGCACTCGATATAGCGGGTGGGCCTTGTCATGGCTGAGCATTTTGCAACCCGCGGCTTATCATTAAGTCAGCGGGTTTTTTTGTAACTTTTATACTCAACATGCGGTGCTAATTGCTTACACTGTATGTTTAAGTGATTGATTATATGGGAATGAGGACCTTTTATGATTTTTAGTCACATTTCAACAACGGCTGGTCAAGTGACCAGCATCAGCTTACGAAGGGAGTATATTCCCTCGGCGCTGAGTTTGTTTGCAAAGACTGATAATACCAATGCACTGCTATTGGAATCCGCAGAGATTGACTCCAAAGAAAACCTAAAAAGTATTGTTTTGGTCGATGCGGCGCTGCGAATTGAGTGCAACGGCAAACGTGTCAACGTCAAAGCACTGAGCAACAACGGCGCACAGCTGCTTCCTTATCTACAAAGTCACATGATTAATGCGAGCACGCAATTACGTAATGATGAGCTGCATGTCCAATACGATTGTGTAGACAATACACTGGACGAACACGCCAAACTCAAAGCAGCAAATGCATTTGATACGTTACGCCAGTGCATCACACAAATCAGTAACAACACTGACAACCCATTTGCAGTGTTTCTTGGCGGTGTAATGGGCTACGACATGGTCGCAAACGCAGAACAATTACCCGATGTACCGAGCAAAGATAATAGTTGCCCAGATTATGTTTTTTATCTTGCCGAGACGTTGGTGATTGTCGACCACCAACAGCGCAGTACCGAAATTATCGGTAATGTATTCAACGGCCCTCAAGTGCATGCTAATTGCTTTGAAGTCGGGCAAAAAGTAGAACGCCTCAACGCTTTGTGTGACGAGCTCGACGAATACACCCCTACCCCAGACACACAAAGGGATTTAGATGCCCATGTGGATATTTCTGATGAAGAATTCAAAAATCAGGTCGAGGCACTTAAACAACACATTGTAGATGGCGATATTTTCCAAGTTGTTCCTTCTAGAACCTTCACTCTACCATGTGTAAATCCGCTTGATGCCTACGCGAAACTAAAACAACAAAACCCCAGTCCCTATATGTTTTACCTTCGCGACCAATCATTCAGTTTGTTTGGCGCCTCGCCAGAATCGGCATTGAAATACAGTGCACTCACTAATCAAGTTGAAGTTTACCCGATAGCAGGCACCCGCCCGCGAGGGAAAAATGCCGATGGTAGCCTGAATTTAGACCTCGATTCACGTATTGAATTAGATCTTCGCAACGACACGAAAGAATGTGCCGAGCACATCATGTTGGTTGACCTTGCTCGTAATGATGTGGCCCGTATCAGCAAACCAGGCACACGCCATGTTAAAGAACTGCTTAAAGTTGACCGGTATTCGCATGTGATGCATCTGGTGTCTCGTGTTGTTGGGCAATTAAAAGAAGACTTGGATGCCCTACATGCATATCAAGCCTGCATGAACATGGGCACGCTTGTTGGCGCACCGAAAGTCAGCGCCGCTAAGTTAATTCGTGAAGTAGAGCAAAAACGCCGCGGTAGCTACGGCGGTGCGGTGGGTTACCTAACTGGAGACGGCTCCATGGACTCATGCATTGTAATTCGCAGTGCCTTCGTTAAAGACGGATTGGCGCATGTTCAAGCAGGTGCAGGAGTAGTGTATGACTCTGACCCTCAAGCAGAAGCCGATGAGACTCGAGCTAAAGCAGGTGCAGTTTTGCGTGCAATTGCCACCAGCTCAAGCCAAGAAGTTAGCAACAGCAAGGAGTCAAAAGCATGAATTATAAGATTTACTTCTTAGATAATGTCGACTCGTTCAGTTATAACTTGGTCGATGAATTTGCGCTGCTTAATCAAGAACTCGTGGTGTATCGCAACACCGTTGCCGCACACACCATTTATGAGCGCATGCGCGCAGAAACGAAGCCCGTGGTTTTGGTGTTATCCCCTGGCCCTGGCGCACCAAGCGATGCAGGTTGCCTGATGGAGTTGATTGAATTGTGCAAAGGTAATTTCCCTATGCTGGGCATTTGTCTTGGCCAACAAGCATTGACGCAGGCCTATGGTGGTACAGTGGGCCATGCGAACGAAACAGTGCATGGTAAGTCTTCCACTGTGAACTTAGAGTCGCACCCTGCCCTTGACGGCTTTGGCGAGACCCTAGTGGTAGCACGATATCACTCTCTCGTAGCAACCTATGTTCCGCAGAGCATACGCGTCATCGCACATTACCAAGGCATGCCGATGGCTATTAGCCATGAACAAGATAAAGTGTTGGGATATCAATTCCATCCTGAATCGATTCTCACGCCACATGGCGCGGTGCTACTAAAACAAAGTTTGGCCTATCTAACGGCAGAGGAATGACCATGGATGCGTTAACTAAATTATATAACCAAGACGATCTCTCGTTTGCTGAGACTCAAGCCGTGTTTAACGATGTAATGCAAGGCAAAGTCGATGATATTACGCTGTCATCACTGTTAACTGCATTAAAAATCAAAGGTGAATGCAGCGAAGAAATTGCTGGAGCAGCTGCGGCCATGCGCGAAAACGCAGTCCCATTTGCTACCACCGAACAAGACCTAATCGACATGTGCGGCACAGGCGGTGATGGTGCAAACACCATCAATGTAAGCACCACAGCTTCTATTGTCGCTGCTGCGTGTGGCTTACATGTGGTTAAACACGGCAATCGCAGTGTATCGAGTAATTCAGGCTCATCTGACTTACTGATGAGCTTAGGCATTAACATCGACATATCCCCTGAGCAAGCGGCTTACTTACTGGAGCAAACTGGGTTTACGTTTTTATTTGCGCCGCTTTACCACAGCGGCGTAAAACACGCGATGGCCGTTCGTACAACGTTAAAAACGCGCACTGTGTTCAATATCCTAGGCCCACTTGCTAACCCAGCCAAACCCAAAGCTCAACTTCTGGGAGTATATGATGCCAAGCTGTGTTTACCTATGGCGAAAACACTGCAACGACTTGGATGTGAGCGCGCTATGGTCGTTCATGGCGCGGGAACTGACGAAATCGCGCTGCACGGCACAACGCAGGTGGCTGAGCTAAAAAATGGTGAGATTAACGAGTACACGTTGTCGCCAGAAGATTTTGGACTTGCAAAGTTTTCACTTGATGAATTAGCAGGAAGCGGCCCAGACTACAACGCGCAAGCTGCAAAAGACATCTTGGCAGGCAAAGGAACTGAGGCTCACAACGCAGCCATTATAGCAAATGTCGCGGCAGCACTGGTGATAAACAACAAAGCCAATTCATTTAAAGAAGCAGCAGACATGGTCAAAAACGTGTTAACCAGCACGGCTGCTATGAACACACTTAATGCCATTGTAGAGGTTAGTCATGGCTAATGTATTAGAAAAAATCGTTGCTGATAAGCGCATCGAAGTCGCAAAGCGCAAAGAAGAGCGCCCTCTGTCTGAATTCATTGACCAAGTGACCCCCACAACACGCGATTTTTATAAGGCGTTAAGCGACGGGCCTACAAGCTTTATCCTCGAATGCAAAAAAGCGTCGCCCTCAAAGGGATTGATCAGAGATGTATTCGATTTAAATGAAATAACCTCCGTTTATAAACATTACGCTAGCTGCATCAGTGTCTTAACCGATGAGAAGTACTTCCAAGGGTGTTTTGAGTATCTACAAAAAGTGCGCACACTTGTTGAGCAACCACTTATTTGCAAAGACTTTTTTATCGACCCATATCAAGTGTATTTAGCTCGACTTTACGGCGGTGATGCGATTTTATTGAT
This sequence comes from Pseudoalteromonas sp. GB56, assembly GCF_054923835.1. NCBI lineage: Bacteria > Pseudomonadati > Pseudomonadota > Gammaproteobacteria > Alteromonadales > Pseudoalteromonadaceae > Pseudoalteromonas > Pseudoalteromonas sp. GB56. The sequence continues at coordinate 2,280,633 of NZ_JBPCHK010000001.1, forward strand.
GTTATCTGTACTCGATGATGACACGTATCGTGAGCTAGCCACATTAGCTACGTCATTGAATATGGCGATTTTAACCGAAGTGAGCAACGAGGAAGAGGTCACGCGCGCGCTGGCATTGGAAGCACAAATAATCGGTATCAATAACCGTAACTTACGCGATTTGACCACGGACTTAGCGACAACCGAGCAGCTTCGAAAGCTTATTCCTGAAGATAAGGTCGTCATTTCTGAGTCGGGAATCTACACCCATCAAGATGTAAAACGCCTGAGCTCGCTATGCGACGGCTTCTTGGTAGGCAGCTCCTTAATGGCACAACAGGATTTAGATGCAGCGTGTAGAAGCCTGATCTTAGGTGACAACAAGGTGTGCGGTTTAACCCGAGTACAAGACGCCCAAGCGGTCTATCAAGCCGGTGCTGTTTATGGTGGGCTGATTTTCTACCCCAAATCACCACGTTACGTAGACTTCGACTGCGCACGCGCCATCGTCGACAGCGCGTCTCTGAAATTTGTTGGCGTATTTGTTGATGCACCAATTGAGCAAGTCAGTGATTATGCAGCACAACTTAAGCTCGCAGCTGTACAACTGCACGGTAGCGAAAACGAAGAGTATATCCAGACGTTGCGAAATATGCTGCCTATCACCTGTCAAATTTGGAAAGCACAGGCCGTAGATAAGGCTCTGCCCAGCGCTTTAAATGGCGTAGATCGCATCTTGTACGATACCTACTCGCCTCATGCCAAAGGAGGCTCGGGCGAACAGTTTGATTGGACATTGCTACAAGGTGCTAATGCCCCATTTATTCTCGCCGGGGGTCTGAACCCAGATAATGTGAGCATAGCTAGAGATGCAGGCGCCCAAGGGCTCGATTTAAATTCAGGTGTGGAAAGCGCACCAGGCAAGAAATGTAAGAACAAAATTGACGCTGCCTTTGCAGCAATACGGAATTATTGAGGAAGTTATGAAGAATCCAGCCTATTTTGGCGAGTTCGGCGGTATGTTCGTACCAGAATTATTGGTACCCGCGCTAAAGCAACTCGAAAGTGAATTTAATAAATCGCAAAAAGACCCAGAATTTGAAAAAGAGTTTCACGCGCTACTCAATGAGTACGCAGGACGCCCTACGCCACTGACACTTACTCGCAATTTGGTTAAAAACCCAAAGGTTAAGTTGTATTTGAAGCGTGAAGATTTACTGCACGGTGGCGCACACAAAACCAATCAGGTGTTGGGGCAAGCCTTGTTGACCAAACGTATGGGCAAAGAAGAAGTGATTGCCGAAACAGGTGCCGGCCAACACGGTGTTGCAACCGCCTTAGCCTGTGCACTACTTGGTTTAAAGTGCCGCATTTATATGGGCGCAAAAGATGTCGAGCGTCAACAGCCTAATGTATTTCGCATGCGCTTGATGGGCGCCGAAGTTATTCCTGTCACCGCAGGTTCGGGTACACTTAAAGACGCAGTAAACGAAGCATTGCGCGACTGGTCGGCAAATTATAAAACCGCGCATTACTTGCTGGGTACCGCAGCGGGCCCTCACCCATTTCCAACCGTGGTACGTGAATTCCAAAAAATGATTGGTGAAGAAGCTAAGCAGCAAGTACTCAAAGCAGAAGGTCGATTACCCGATGCCGTTATCGCCTGTGTGGGCGGAGGTTCCAACGCCATTGGTATGTTCACCGATTTTATCGACGAGCCCAGCGTTAAGCTCATCGGCGTAGAGCCAGCGGGTAAAGGCCTCGATAGCGGTGAACACGGCGCGACATTGTGTCGCGGCACCAAGGGTATCTTGCACGGTGCGTATACCTACATCATGCAAACAGAGCAAGGGCAAATAGAAGAGTCTTATTCCGTTTCTGCAGGCTTAGATTACCCAGCGGTTGGTCCACAGCACGCGTATTTACATGAAACAGGACGTGCCCAATATGTGGGAATTACCGACGATGAAGCGCTTGATGCCTTTAAAGCGCTGGCGCGCAATGAAGGCATTATTCCTGCGCTGGAGTCGAGCCATGCGCTTGCGTATGCGTTGCAATACGCCGAACAACAAACTGAAGACACCATTTTGGTCGTTAACTTAAGTGGCCGTGGGGATAAAGACCTGGCGCACGTACACACCGTTTTACAAGCGCGAGGAGGTGAATAATGAGTCGTTATAGTGCAATGTTTGCGACCCTTCATGAAAAAGGCGAAGGTGCATTTGTTCCTTTTGTTACCATCGGCGATCCAAATAAAGAGCAAAGTATTGAAATTATCAAAAGTTTGATTGATGGCGGTGCCGATGCACTTGAATTAGGTATCCCGTTTTCAGACCCAATCGCTGATGGCCCAGTGATCCAACAAGCGAATATCCGCGCGCTTGAACAGAACATCACCACAGATGTGTGTTTTGATATCATCAAAGAAGTACGTAGTTACCATGCAGATATTCCAATTGGCTTGCTGTTATATTCAAATCTGGTGCTGGCCAAAGGAATCGAAAACTTTTATCGCAGCGCCAAAGAAGCCGGTGTGGATTCAATCTTGGTCGCTGATGTGCCATTACATGAGTCGAAATTATTTCGCAGAACGGCAATGAGTTGCGGTGTTGAACCTATTTTCATCGCCACCCCAAATGCCGATGATGAAACCTTGCGTCAATGTGCATCTTACGGGCGCGGTTACACCTATTTGCTCTCACGCGCGGGTGTAACCGGCACGGAAACCAAAGCACAAATGCCGCCTGAAGAGATGATCACTAAGCTCACTGAATATCATGCTGCTCCAGCGCTACTGGGCTTTGGTATAAGTACACCACAAGATGTCAAAGATGCATTAGCCAGCGGAGCAGCTGGTGCTATCAGCGGCTCTGCTGTGGTGAAAATTATTGCTGAGAATTTACAAGACGACACAAAAATGTGTGAAGAACTACGTGCATTTTGTACACACATGAAAGCAGCAACGAAAGCCTAATTAATCTGCCAAGTGGTCTTTAAGTGCTTTTGCGCATTTGAAGGCCACTTTATTTTGCCCTTCAATTTCAATTTGCTCACCTGTTTGCGGATTACGACCTAATTTGGCGGGATGATAACTCAAAGAAAAATTGCCAAATTTAGGAATAAATACAGCGTCCCCCTCGTGCAATGACTGCGTTATCGCATCGAGCATCGCGCTAAGCGCCATGGTGCATTCTTTTTTGCTTAAACCACTGTGCGTATGCATCGCATCAACAAGCTGTTTTTTGTTCACTTTTTTCCCTACCAAAAACCAAGAAGGCGCGCAGACTAAAAGTGTGAGCGAAAAAAGTCAAACCAATCGCTGTGTTATACCAACCCTGTTTATTCGGTGAGAGGATCTAGCGATCGGTAAATGGCATGACAACAAGGAAAATTTAAACGCCTGTAGCATGATATTTCGCCCACTAGGATGAATTGCTAGTGAAGTTGATGGGGATTACCTTGAGATAGAGGCGAGATACTGGTAAAACATCTGCAACTCGTAGTAATGGACAGTCATATGGCCACGTTGATTGAATATATTCCTCTAATATTATTTTTTGCTGTTTATAAACTCGTCGATATTTATTGGGCGACGGGCGTGCTGGTTATTGCCAGTGGTATACAAATTGCGTATGCCTATTTCAAAGAAGGCAGCGTCCCCAAGCGTCATTACATCTTTTTTGCCGTTGCGCTCGTGCTCGGAACCATGACCATCTTGTTCCGCGATGAACACTTTATCCAATGGAAGGCGACCTTTATCTATGCCATTTTGGCGCTGTCGTTGCTGGTATCTCGTTTTATTTTCAAGAAGAATTTAGTAGAAAAAGCGCTAACTGGACTATTGAAGTCTGTATCCGAAAAGCAAGGTGAAAATGCCAACGTAGAAATCGATGTGCCCACTAAAATCTGGGAACAGCTCAATGCGTTTTGGGTGGTACTATTTGCTTTTATTGCAGCGCTAAACATCTATGTTGCGTACAATTTCTCTTTAGATTTTTGGGTAAACTTCAAGGTGTTTGGTCTTATAGGCATCACCTTCGTGGCCATTATTTTTACTATCGTACGTATCTACCCCTATTTTCCAGAAGAAGAGTAACACCTCTGTCTTGAACCATTGCTACACTTATTTCATATCGGTGTAGCAATGGTAGAGTACCTTGAACGACTCCCAATATCGCTGGCTCGAATTACTCAGTGTCTTTATTGTATTGCCTGTAGTTGGCTTTGCGGCTCGTGATCACTTGCAAAACTGGTTAATCCCAGCATTAATTACACTCACCGCGGTTTGCTGCTTTATTTTACTGACAGACCCTCACTTCAAGCGCTTTAGGTTAACGTCGCTTGGCCAATTCGCAGCCGTGCGTAAGCGCATTGCCACCATTTTCTTAGTCGGCGCCCTGCTCTCCGGCGTATTGTATGGCATCATCAACCAAGATAACTGGTTTAGTTACCCACTCGAATCGCCAGCGAGTTGGTTGATGTTACTCGTACTCTACCCGCTGCTTTCAGTGCTACCTCAAGAGCTCATTTTTCGCACCTACTTCTTTCATCGTTACAAACGCATTATTCCTAGCAAAACGCTCAGAGTGTGGCTCAGTGCTAGCGTATTTGCGCTCGCACACATGGTGTATGGAAACGTCATTGCTGTGGCTTTAGCCTTTGCAGGAGGGTTACTGTTCTCATACACCTATGCACAATCGCGCTCTACTGCAGTGTGTGTGCTCGAACACAGTGTTTGGGGGCTGTGGATGTTTACGTTGGGGGTCGGGAGTTATTTAGACTCGGGAGCCATATAGGCTCCCGGGATATGATTTAGAAGTTGAAAATACTGACTGCGAAGAATTTAGTCGCTACCGTATTCACAAAAATCAAAAGTAGAATGACTGGGATAAATGTCGACAGTGAGAAATTAACGTATTTCTCCATAAAACTGCCAGCATAGCTATTACAACCTTGCGAAAGCTCTTCTGTTAGTTTCGCCTTCTTCCAACGATACATTACGAATAAACACACCATTAAACCGTTCAATGGCAAAATCGTATCGTAGAAAACATCATACACAAGGTCGAAGAAGCTCTTATCAACACCGCCGTAATTCATGAACTGAGTAAGCCAATCAACCATACCAAACGACATAGTACAACCAACTGTTAAAATACCAATCGCACCAGCTAGCACTAACAGCGCCTTTTTACGACTGTAACCTTTTTCTTCAATCAGGGTTGCTGTCGGTACTTCTACTATCGATACCAAAGACGTAATGGCCGCGAAAAAGACAAGCAGGAAGAAAACAAATGCCACAATTGAAGCGCCTACAAAACCGATATCCGTTTGCAGTGCTAACAGAATTTTTGGTAAGTAGACAAAAATCATCGATACCGAAGACTCGGATAGCTGGCTTGGGTCTGTTTCTGGGTTAAAGCTAAAAATTGCTGGTAACACCATGAGACCTGCAATAAACGCAACCAAAGAATCAGTGATGGCAACCATTTTTGCACCACTCACTATGTCGTCTTTTTTCGATATATAAGAGGCGTACGTCATCAAAATACCCATTCCCAAAGACAACGAGAAGAACGCTTGCGACAGAGCACCATTGAGTACACTCGCATTCATCTTAGAAAAGTCAGGGATAACATAGTAACGTACACCAGCCATTGCATTATCCAGCGTCAGTACGTAACCCACTAAGCCAATAAGCAATACGAACAGTGCAGGCATTAGGAATTTGGCAGCTTTTTCAATGCCTTCTTTAACACCACCAACCAAAATCAGATTAACAATGATTGCGACCACAACCATGTAACCAAAGATGCTGTACTCATTGATAAAACGGCCAAAATTAGCAGGATTTGCCAAGGCGTCTAGATTACCAAATGCTGTTTGCGCCAAATAACCGAAAATCCACACAGTGATAACCATGTAGAATACAGCAATCATAAATGGAGTGAGTACCGCTAGAATCCCGGCAATGTTCCATTTTGAAGAATTGCCAGACAGTGTTTTATACGCACCGTAAGGGTCTTTTTGCGCATTACGACCCATGGCCATTTCTGCCATCATCACAGGTAGGCAGATAAACGCAACAAATAAAGCGTATACGAGTAGAAACGCCCCACCACCATTTTTAGTAGCAGAGACAGGGAAACCAACGAGGTTACCGATACCCACTGCAGAACCTGCAGCAGCGAGGATAAAGCCCAAGCGTGAGCTAAAATGTTCGCGTTTTTCGCTCATAGAAAAACCTTGTTATTATTTTTAGCTCGACTCTACGGGGTTAAACAGGTGTTTTCAAGCTTTATAGACACATCGCAAGGTACAAAATCCTTTACACAACCTCTTCGATATTGACGCACACAGAGATAGAACAAATATCAAACGAACTGATATATTTTTGCGCAAAATAGAACTTCTTTACCTAACTTCATAGGCTTACGAGCGATTCTTTGTGCCGTACTTTACAGAATAAAATTTACAAGCGACCTCAATGCTGGCTATCATAAATGTAACTCATACCAAAATCTTGGTTTTAAATTATGTTGTATATGATTTACTCAACGGATGTTGAAAACTCACTAGAGAAACGTTTGGCGGCACGCCCTGACCACTTGGCTAGATTAAAAGAATTAGACGCACAAGGCCGATTATTCGTCGCTGGTCCATTACCAGCCATTGATAGTGAAAACCCAGGTGACGCCGGCTTTACAGGTTCACTTGTAATTGCTGAGTTTGAATCATTGCAAGCAGCGCGCGAATGGGCCGCAAATGATCCTTATATTGCGGCAGGCGTTTATGAAAACTCAGTAGTAAAGCCGTACAAAAAGGTTCTTCCTGAATAAAGTTCAGTAAAGGTTAATTGGTTTTACGTATGCTAACTGCATGTCACTGCCCACGGGTAAGCCAACAAACGTTTACCGAAGATTCACTGGGAGCTTCTTGAATCATGTTAAGACTAATCGCAGCTATCTCTTTTACATTTGCGCTTTGTTTATCAACAGCCATTGCAGCACCCAGTGCGGACAAAAACATTGATAAACGAGAAGCGGTAGCAATTGCAAAGAAAGCTGAAAACGGTAAAGTTTTAAAAATATCGGAACAAAAGGATAGTTTTGTTGTTCGAATCTTAAAGCCCAAAGGCAGAGTGGTCGACATCATTGTCTCAAAACGAACTGGGCAAGTTGAGAAGGAAAATAATTAATGCGAATTTTAGTCATCGAAGACGATCAACATTTAGCAGATAACTTACGTAGCGCTTTAGAAAAAGAGCGTTACAGCGTAGATTTATGTCACGATGGTGAAGCAGGTCTTTTCCATATTTGTGAATACCCATTAGATATGGCGGTTGTTGACTTAGGCCTACCAAAAATTGACGGTATCGAGCTCATCAGACAAGCGCGTAAAAATGGCGTTGATATTCCAATTCTAATTCTAACAGCGCGTGACCGCTGGCAAGACAAAGTAGAAGGGTTAGATGCAGGTGCAGACGATTACCTCACTAAGCCGTTTCATGTTGAAGAACTGATCGCTCGTTGTAATGCGCTTATTCGTCGCAGTGCAGGCCAAGCAAACCCAGAGATCCAACACGGTCCTATTCGTATTCACACCCGCTCACAACAAGTGTGGGTGGATGACCGCGAACTAAACCTGACGGCATACGAATATAAAGTCCTCGAGTACTTAATGGTTAACCCACAAAAAGTAATCTCGAAGTCTGAACTGACCGAGCACATTTACGATCAAGATTTCGACTTGGACTCAAACGTAATCGAAGTATTCGTATTGCGCTTACGTAAGAAGCTGGACCCTGAAGGCACACTAAATCCTGTTGAGACCTTGCGAGGTCGAGGATACAGGTTGCGCTCACAGTGGTAGGCGATCAAGTCTCGTTAAAAATAAGACAAGGATTTATCCTTGTCTTTTTATTGATAGTAGCGATGCCAATTTTGTTTGTATCTATTGGCAACGCATATCGCGCTTCACTTATCGAAGCGACCGAAAAAACCCTCGAAGCTCACCTCTATTCCATTATTTCTGAAGTTGAATACACCGAGCTAGGTGTACAAATGCCTCGCAGTATTCTTGCTCCGGAGTTGAACCGCTATACCTCAGACACCTACGCCATGATATACAGCGGCGATAAGCAGGTGTGGCAAAGTGAGTCGGCGCTCAACGTCGATTTCAGGCCTGATTTATTTATCACCGAAACGGGTAAGTCTGACTTTAGAATGGTGACCTTTAATGGTCGCAAGTTTTGGCAGCTATCGCTGACAGGTATTCTATCGAATTTGGATGAAACCATCGAAGCCCGTTTTATCGTTGTTAAAAGTAACGAAGGTATTTTGCGTTTGATGGAAGGATTTAAAGAGACCTCAATCAATTGGATGTTGATTATGGGTGTGGTCATCACCTCGTTAATGATCATCGGATTCTTTTGGAGCTCACGCCCCCTACACCGCCTCGATAAAGAAATTAAAGCCATTGAGTCAGGCGACAGTATGAGCATCAAAGGTCACTACCCTATTGAATTACAAACGATTAAAGCGGACTTAAACCTACTGCTAGAATCACAGCAAAGACAAAAAGAACGTTATCGCGCCTCATTAAGTGACTTAGCCCATGCGTTAAAAACACCCTTGGCAGTTTTAAAGTCGAGCCCATTAGCGCTTGATAGCGACGCGCAGGAACAACTTGACCGTATTAATGTGATGATCGAGCACCAATTGAAACGTGCAGCGACGGGTGCGTCCGATACTTGGAAAAAACAAACCCTTATCAAACCGGTTGCCGACTCAATATTTAATGCGATGTCCAAGGTATATCGTGATAAAGACATTGAATTTACCGTCAATGTCAGCGACAAGCACTTTTTCTTAGGTGATAAAACTGACTTAATGGAGTTACTTGGTAACTTAGTCGATAACGCCTGTAAAGCGTGTGATGGTCAAGTGAGCCTTAATGTCCAACAAGTTAAAAAACGCTTAACCTTGACCATTGAGGATAACGGCCCCGGCGTTCCAGAACATAAACGTGAGCTATTATTACAACGTGGCACTCGCCTAGATAGCTACGAGAGCGGGCATGGCGTAGGTATGGCGATTGTCGCCGACTTAGTCAAAGGCTATAACGGTAAATTAACGATTTCTGATAGCACACTCGGTGGTGCGAGTTTTGAGTTAGAATTTGATTATCAAGAAACGAGTTGATAACTATATGAATTATAAAACAACAGCTCTTTGTTTAAGTACGTTGCTGGCAATATCCAGCTTTACCTCTTCTGCGGCATCAGCTGATTCTGTTGAATGTGCAATGGCAGATGATAAACCCACGACACGCAAGCAATACGTACAGTGTTTGGACAAGAAACTTGAACTCGGCAAACGCGAGCTGGAAACCTGGAAGAATAAACGTCGATTTGACCTTGAGGGTCTAGCGAAAAGCTCAGGTATCACCCAGCCTTTGGACATCTATTTGCGCTCTGAGAAGAGTTTCATTAATTATTTAGAAGACAGCTGTAGATGGCGCTACTTACGGATGATGCCCGATGCTGTTGCCGCAGCAATCGCATATAAACAGTGCGAGCTACGACTCATTGATCAACGCATCACCACCTATAAAGCGCCGCTAGATTAAACTTCTTTCTCATCTTTGGGTGGCTCAACATCGCCACCTAATAAGGTCGCTAACCAGCGGCCTTCCTCACTTTCTTCCAGTGCTATTTTAACAACCATAGTTAAAGGCACCGACAACAACATACCTACACTGCCTAATAACCATCCCCAGAAAATCAACGATAAGAACACCACCAGCGCTGAGAGTCCAAGTCCCCGACCCATAAAGCGCGGCTCAACCACATTACCCATCACGGTATTGATTAACAGGTAGCCACCGCCAACGAGTGCTGCAGTTAAAGGGTTATGCGTTATTAACGCGAGCAACACGGCAGGAATTGCCGCGATGATTGAGCCTATGTTGGGGATGTAATTGAGCATAAAGGCCACCACGCCCCAAAGGATGAAATAGTCGATTCCAACAATCCACAACATGAGCGTCACCAACGCACCGGTTGCTAAACTCACCAATGTTTTAATGGCTAAGTAAGAATTGATGGACTCTAAAAAGCGGTCAATCTGTGCGATTTTCATGTCTGGATCGTCCAGCGCTAAATGCACCTTGTTGTTGATTGACGGGCCTTCAAACAGCATGAATACCACAGTAACAATAATCAAAAATAAATTGGCCATGACCGCACCAAAACCAGCGAGCATGTTAGTAGCCACGTTAATAAGCTTGCCCGGATTGAACATCGACATAATCTGTTCTTTATCCAAGAAAATATTGTACTTAGCTAACAAATTGACCAACCAAACAAACTCCCCCTTGAGCTGCTCTTCATAGCGCGGTAATTGCTCAGAGAAATCATTGATAGATTGCCCGACTAAGCCAGCGAGACTCAATATCAAGCCAAAGACGAGCATAATCACCAGCACGATAGCAATACCCTTGGGTATTCGATACCGACCTAACGTATTTATAAGCGGACTACAAATTATCGCAATGAATACGGAGAGAATGAATGGCACCACAAGCGGTGTCGCAATTTTTATCCCTGCTAATACGATGACAAGAGAAGCCGATACGAGAAGGCTTTTGCTGGCGCCTGTGTAGCTTGCCATGGTCTGTTCCTTTTTTTATGTTTATGAATGCAAGTTTAGGTGACTTAATGACTAAAATAAACCATTGATTAAGCGATTAAAATGATCTCACTCGCTACATGTTCGTAATAAATGTCCTACACTTTTTAGATAGGCCAAGCACCGCATGACAAGCATGAATATATTGATCACCGGCGCAACCGGACTCATAGGCGCCGAGTTATACAAACATTTATTGAATCACCACAGTGTGACCGTGCTGACACGCACACCTTCAAAAGCATATCTCACCCTTGGGCATCGTATTGAGGCTATCAGCACACTGAACGACGTTGATTTTAATGACTTAGATATAGTCATAAACCTTGCGGGTGAGCCCATCGTCAACAAACGTTGGAGCGACGAGCAAAAAGCCAAGGTGTACGATTCTCGCGTCACACTCACGAAATCCATAACCGCGAAAATTAATGACGCTGAGGATAAACCAAAATTATTCATCTCCGGCAGCGCCATTGGATACTATGGCCGCCAAGACGGCGATATCATCATAGATGAGGAGTTTGATGATTGCTTCGATGAGTTCAGCCACACATTATGCCGCGATTGGGAGCAAGCAGCACTTGAAGCACAAACTCGGGTATGTTTGCTGCGCACAGGGATTGTTCTTGCGAATGACGGCGGTGCGCTGAGTAAGATGCTTCCCGCATTCCGCTTCGGATTAGGCGGGCCACTTGGCAATGGTGAGCAAATGATGTCGTGGATACACATCGATGATATGGTGCAATTAATTATGTTTCTTATCAAATCAGAGCATATTCAAGGGCCTATTAACGCGACCGCCCCCAACGCTGTAACCAATGAAGAGTTCTCTAAAACACTCGCTGAAGTACTACGACGTCCTGCTTTGTTTAGAATGCCTGAGAAAGTATTGAGATTGATGATGGGAGAAATGGCAGACTTACTCTTGTACGGTCAAAACGTATATCCGAAACGCCTGCTTGGTGAGGGATTTCGCTTCCGCCACCCTGAATTACAGCCTGCCTTAGAACAACTGCTCAGCAAAAAATCTTCCAAATAACAAAAAGCTCCCTAATTTGGGAGCTTTTATACATATTAATAACCCACAAGCACATTACATGAGTTTGCGCAGCAAACCACTGGTGTTTTTATTTAGTGTGCGCGCAATCATGGCGTAACCTAATACGGCAACGAAAATCGCACCCGCTGCTGGGCCGATAAACCAAATATCCGGGTGGAATTTGCCTGGCAATTCAAACAGCTGCTTTTGCACGACTAGCAAAGCCACATCGCTAACCAAGGCGGCAACGATACCCGCAATGAGGCCAAGTAACAAAAACTCATACAATGTTGCATGACGAATCAGTTTTCCGCGTGCACCCAGTGTGCGAAGAATCACCACCTCTTGCATTCGCTCTCCCAAACTCGCTTGGACTTGGGAAATCAGTACCAAGGCGCCACACACCACTACGATAGCAAGCACAAAGCCAATCGCTAACGACACCTGCTCTATGGTCGAGCGGATTTGGTCGACAAAGTTATCAACGTCAATGGCCGTGATAGTTGGGTATTCACGAAGTAATGACGTAAACGCCTTATTTTGCTCATCATTAATGCGTGCTGCTGCAATGTAGGTCGCAGGAAATGATTCGAGCAAATCCGGGCTTAAAATCATAAAGAAATTGGGCTTGAGCGTTGACCAGTTAACCTCACGGAAGCTCGTGACTTTGGCTTCAAAGGTTTGCGAACCGATTAGAAAGCTAATTGAGTCACCAAGTTTAATATCAAGGCGCTCTGCCATAGATTGTTCAACGGACACTTCGCCACGCGTTTGCTCAGTGAACCACTGACCTTCGCTAAGCACATTGTGGCTTGGCATTTCACTGACCCAGGTCAGATTCAATTCACGGCCAACGCCTGAGCGTGCTTCTTCGTCTTTTTTCTCATTGTCTTCCAGTGACACTTCGCGCGCCACCATCTCGCCATTAATCGCGTTTACACGACCTCGTATAGTCGGATAAAAGCGCGACACCTCAATGCTACTGGCTGCAAGGTAATCTGACACTGGCTGCTTTTCTTCTTCTGTGATGTTCACAATAAACGCATTTGGCGCGTCAGCAGGAAGTTGCGATTGCCAATCGCTGATCATGTCGTTTTTGAGCACGATTAGGAATAAGAGTAACTTAATCGCCAGCGCAAAACTGATGAGCTGCACCGCATTTGCATTAGCACGCTTTTGAATAGACGCAATAGCGAGTGACCAGCTGTTGCCTGGGCTTAAGCCTAACTTGCGCCCCGTACCAAATAATACGCGAGACAATAAAAACAGAACCAATACAACAACCGCAGAAGACGCAAATAAAATCAGCGATATCATTATGTTACTACTGAACAACCACATCATTGCGAACACTGTTAATGCAGAGAGAGTCAAGTGAATTTTGCTGATCACTAAACGATCACCTAGATTACGGCGCAAAACACGTAGCGGTGGAATATCGAATAAATCCAACAGCGGTTTGATTGAAAACATCACTGCACATACTACGCCGATGAATACCGCACTGAGCCATGGACGGACTGACGCGGGCGGTAAGGTGACTTCCATATTCGCAGCCATGTAATCCGCTGCGATATATTGCAACGTATAGCCAACAGCCAAGCCAATAAACAGAGAAAAACCGCATACCAAGGCCAAGTGCAACAAATAGATACTGCGGATCTGCGAGCGTGCACCGCCGAGTGTTTTCATCATCGCCACAGGATCGTATTGACGCTCACAGTAACGTTTGGCCGACACCGCAATCGCTACCGCTGCGAGGATGATCCCCAATAATCCAGCAAGCAGTAAGAATCGCTCCGAACGTTGCAATGAATTTGAAATAGGAGATTGTCTGTCTTTAACACCATACCAATATTGGTTCTCAGCAAGCTCTGGCTTTAACCACTGATAGAAAGCATCTACTTGCTCCGTGTCGCCTGCATACAATTGACGATAAAAAACACGGCTACCCGGTTGGATTACTTGCGTTTTGGCAATGTCCGCCTCATTTAACAATACGCGGCGGCTGCCAGAGAAAATATTAAACGGTGCATCTGGCTCTTCACTCAAGATATAGCTGACGGTGAAGGTTGCAGCGCCCAGCTCCACACTGTCACCAACATTCAAATCCAATGAGTACATCACAGATTCATTGAGCCACACAGTGCCTGGCTCGGGTATTGAGTTAGCAATTTGCTCAGGTGCGTCAAAATCTGACTTTAATAACACTTCACCTTTGAGCGGATAGCCAACCGATGCGCCCTTGATTGAGGCCAGTTGCATGCGGTCATTGGCAAACAGCATGGTATCAAAGAAGGTCAATCGCGCTGTTGTTAGCCCCATGGATTGGGCTTTGTCCAAATACGTTTGAGGTAATGCATGGTTACTTGCCAGCGCTCTGTCAGCAGCGATAAAGGCGTTTGATTTTTGCAAGATGGCTTGGCCAATGCGGTCGGTAACCGAAGAAAGCGTTAGAACGGTCATCACCGCCAGTGCAATTGCAGCACATATAACGGTCAGCTCACCGCGACGTAACTCTCTAAAAAATAGTCGAAATGCTAACTTAGCCCACATTCGCCTGCTCCTGCGAAGTCAGTTCTTGGCCATCGTTGCTTTCGCTCTCTGGGTCACGAAGCTGAGTTAACTCACCGCCTTCGATGTGCAAAATTCTGTCACAGCGCTGAGCTAATGCTTCGTCGTGAGTCACCAGCACCAAGGTTGTGCCTTGCTGCTGGTTTAAATCAAACAGTAACTCTTCGATTAACTTGCCGTTTTTACTGTCTAAATTGGCTGAAGGTTCATCAGCAAACAAAATCTTCGGGGTGCCCACGAACGCACGTGCAATGGCCACACGTTGTTGTTCACCACCCGAGAGTTGTGATGGGTAATGACCAATGCGATGACTCAAACCTACTTGCTCTAACAATGCCAACGCTTGTTCTTTGGCGTCTTTGTGGTTCGCGAGCTCCGCGGGCAACATCACATTCTCCAAGGCACTTAAACTTTGTACTAGCATAAATGATTGAAATACAAAGCCTACTTTTTGAGCTCGCAGGGCCGCACGGCCTTCTTCGTCTAACTCTTCGAGCGCTTCTCCATCAAGTACAATTGAGCCAGAGCTTGCTCTGTCTAAACCTGCTAACAAACTCAGTAAGGTCGATTTACCTGAGCCCGACGCGCCAACGATAGCCACAGATTCACCCGGCTTGACATTGAAGCTGATGTCGCTGAGGATCGTTAAATCGCCGTCAAGCGTATTAACGGACTTAGTTAATTCTTTGACTTGAATAATGTTTAATTGAGATAACGCTGACATATGAATACTTTAATCCTTCGGTCTTTTATAATCCTGTTGCTTGTCACTAAACCATTTCTAGCATGGGCTGACAACCAAATCCTGATACTTGGAGATAGCTTAAGCGCAGCCTATGGGTTAAAACAACACCAAGGCTGGGTGCAATTGTTACAAGATACGTATGAAAGCGAGAAACAGCCCACAAGCCTCATCAATGCCAGCATCAGTGGCGAGACCACAGGCGGTGCACTGCGTCGCCTTGACGCATTATTGGTTGAGCACCAACCAACACACGTGCTCATCGAACTCGGTGGCAACGATGGTCTGCGTGGCTTCCCTGTAAGTCGATTGCAAGATAACTTGCGTGCGCTAATCAGCAAAAGCCGTGAAGCAGGTGCACAAGTGGCCATGATGAAAATTCGTATTCCGCCGAATTATGGGCCTCGTTACACCAAGATGTTTGAAGAAAGTTTTGAACAAATAGCTGCTGAAACAAACACCTACTTACTGCCCTTTTTTGTAGAACAAGTCGCCACTCAAGCAGATATGATGCAAAACGATAACATTCATCCCAATGCTGAAGCGCAACCTATTTTGCGCGATTTCATGCAAAAAGAGATGAGTAACTGGCTGGCACAAGCAAAGAACTAATTAACCACAATTTGGCTTCAAAAGGCGCTGTATTTGCAGCGCTTTTTAGCGCTAAGATAACAAAACAATACGATGTGAATATTTTATAAGCAAACAGTCAATCACCTGCTTGCAATTAGGGATTTTTTGCGTAGTATTGCAATCGAAGTCGGCATATAGCGCAGCTTGGTAGCGCACTGTCATGGGGTGTCAGGGGTCGCAGGTTCAAATCCTGCTATGCCGACCATTCTTCTCCCCCTAATATCGATTTAACTAAAATCAACCTCAGAGTTGCACCATTTAGCATCAACTTCCCTCTCTCATAGTAATAATAAGCTTGCATTCAACATTAACTCCTCATCTCAAGCTGACCCCAAAACAAAACCATACTGATGAACAATTATTTATTTAAAATAAAAATTTGATTTAATAATAAATCCATACAACACTTTATTTACTTAGCCAATGCTATTTTTAGTTTTTGGTTAAGTACACGGAAGTAAGTTTAGTGGATAAGGACTTCGTATAATCTCAATGTTTGGCTTATAACGATAAGTCCTATTCACTCATATGACAATTTAGTCAAGTGAGGGACGTATGGATATTATTCTTAAACTAAGTCTTGGCCTATTATTCTGCGCAACACATTGCGTAAGTGCTTTTAACTACCCTTCTCATAGAGGAAATTCACCAATAGACTTTGATGAAATCAAAGCGCCTTCCGACACTTTTATAGTCAACGATACAGACTCTCCTACTTTGGACAAATATACCTTTAGAGGCAATGGAGAGTTTGATATCGGCATTCCCATCAATGTTCGAAGGTATATAGGAGACTTAGTACTCCTAAAACATAATGGACTGATTTCTGAAACTGCAAAGATATACATTCCTGCTTTTGATATTGATGACAGCTTCAACCCAACATTTGATTGTGATGGAGATGACATTCCCGAAACATTCGAACCTGAAAAAAACGAAGTATATTTTAATGGTGAGCTCATTGGGATACTTAGCGGTGACAACCAGCTATGGCAGTTTAATCGAAGCTTTGAAGTACCTATCGAGCTAGTCAAATTTCCAAGCGCACCAGGAGAAACTGGCGAGAACCATATAACTATAAAAGTAGACGTCGCAAATAAAGACATTCCTTTAAGTGGAGGGGGAGTCGGCTGTCAAGTTTGGGCTACAGAAATAGACTGGGCTGCCATTGATTTTGAAGTAAGTGCACCAGTGGGTATGGCATCTGGATTGTTTGGGAGTCCTGACTCTTTTATCACTTCAGGATATAAAGAAACAATTTTGAATGAACTTGGTTTGCCAAGTGAAATATTCCCACATTCATTGTTGGATATAACTATCCAAAAATGTTATTCAACAGTTTCTCCTTCGCTGGATATTCATGCTAGTGAGATGAGAGAAACAATTCGGCAATATGCAGAAAGTTATGGTACCTCCTCTTTCCACATAATCGCCCATAGCAAAGGAGGATTAGACACGAAAGCTTTTCTAAGAGACATAAAAAAAGAGCCACTAAAAGTGCGAATCGGAAAAATGGGGGATATCCCCGTGTACTCTGATCTTTCGATAGATAGTTATATTTCTCATGGTACCCCTCACAACGGTTCAGCATTTGCTGACTATTTGGTCGCAAAATTAACATTAAGCAGCTTCTACGACGTTCCCATATGGGGTTTAAATGCTAGTGACCTATGTGATTTAACCACTCATTCAATGGGTAATATTAATCCTAACCTCTATATATCATCTTCTGTCAAGAGTCTAATGATCGGAGCCGATGCCGATTTAAATAACTCATTTGAGATAGACGAGTTTGAAGCGATTGGCAATCAAGTACCTTATTTATCCGGCGTTCCACTACCCAACTATTTATATCGAATGTTGTTGTTTAACCGTTCATTCGAGGTCATCTGGGTTGATCTACCAGTTATTGGAAAAGTTGCGTGGGATATTAAACCTGAGATTGCCAGAGACTTGTGGAACGACACACAAGTAACAATTGACAGTGCGCTGGCAGCCTTTGGAGGTCAATTCAAAGTATCTCTAGTAGACGCTGAGGGTAAAAATCATGGCACTATCCTTGACCGCGACGTTCAGATGAAAGTAATAGAGCAAGCATTAACTAATTTAGAGTGGAGAGTAAACTGATGAAAGCTGTTAAATCGTATCTTTTACCAATTTTATTCTTATGCTCAATCATTGGACTAAGTAATCTTCAAGCTCAAGAGCTCAATTTGAGAAACCTCCAGAATTCACACAGAATTGATTTGACGCCAGACAAAGCAGTTAGTGTTTTAGTGAACTCTACTGGAGGCGCTATTAAATTTCAGTTATTTACGCACAGTGCAGTAGATGTTTCATTAAAACTGCCAAGTGGAGTAATTGTAAACTCACAAAATGCCCCAGCTTATAATGTCTCTTTCAATAATGTCATGCCATCAAATCAAGTTGAGGAGTTACACTTTGGAAATGCAGGTTCAATTATAATCTTTCTTGATGACGCGCATTCGGGTGAATACGTATTGTCTATGTCGTCTGAAGAGCCGGTAGAGCCCTTCTTTCTTGATATTGAAGGGGCTTCAAATAATATAACGGGCAAAATAATTATTGGGCATAATCAGTTTGTTATTGAACGAAACAAAAAAATTCCTATCTCCGTTGTGCTTTTCGATGACTCTGTACCATTAATTAACGCCACCGTAAGTATCGATATAATAGATGAACACGGTATCGTCACTGAATCTATTACACTAAGTGATAACGGAGAGGAAATTGACCAAAAATCTGATGATGGGATATACAGCGGTAGTTTTTCCGTTGATTCGGATGGAGGTTATGTATCCATTGCGAAAATTTTCAAAAATGACAGCAAAGGAAACAGTATCCAAGGTAGTCTTATAAGTTATTTTAGTTCAAAAGCTAAGAATCTTTCTCTCACTGGAGAGTACGCAGATTCATTGGTGGATATAGATAAAGATGGATACTTTGATACTTTAGACATCGCTTTCAATTATAGAGGCACTCAACTTGAGGGCGAATATGATTTAACGGTGATTTTATCAGCAATTAACGATTCAAAAACCGACATAACCGCAGTATTTAACTTACCAGTAGATAACTTCACTGTAAGCTTCCCACATCACAGCATTAAGCAGTTGGGTGTGGACGGTCCATACAAAATTGAATCTGTAATTTTGTGGCATAACTCAGAACCACTTGGGCGATGGGATAATGTTGGTTGGACCCGCACTATCAACATTAAAGCCTTTGAAAGAAAAAATACATTGCTATCAGACTATGTGCATGATTATGCGTTAGATATTGATGGGGATGGGTTATTTGACCAGCTAAATATTTCCATAAATGCTGATGTACTCATTCCGGGTTGGTATGGGATCTCGGCGGAATTGAGCACCTTTTCTGGCAAGATTATAGATGACGCAGGCATTCCTTCTATAAATCTAGTAAAAGGTGTTAATGACATAACAATCGGCTTTACTGGAGAGTTAATTGGTGCTTCAGGCGAAGATGGTCCTTACATTTTAAGTAATGTATTGCTTTACCCTCTATTCAAAGCTAGAGCAACCGCAATGACAGATACGCTTGGGGAAACTTCCCCATATTCATGTAGTCAATTCAATGGCTGCACGGTAGACGCCGAAAAATTGTTAGAACGTCTAAAATCCCAAGTAAAAGTTCTTTCCCTCAACAAGGGTATAGAAAAGAGTCTAATTGTGAAGCTTGAAAATGCACTTATGGCGTATTTAAAGGGCACGCCCCATGCTTTAGACAACGCAAAAAATAGTGTGAAGTCCTTTATTAATCAGGTGCATGCTTTGAGAGATAAAAATCTTACTAGGGCAGATGCCGATATGTTGATGGAAGGTGCTAAAAGGTTTTTAGAATTAAATGAATAACCTCCAATGGTACTTAATTGAAAATCGCCAATTTATATTATGATATCTAGCTTGGTAATATGCTTTAAAACATATTACCAAGTGTTCACGAGTACCATTTTCATTTAAATATTGCTTATAAAGAGCTGATTAACATCCACTTTCGCTTTTAGTTTTGCTGCTATTAAAAAAATGCCTGCTAATTTTCGGTGTACAAACAACGCATCAACAGGCGGCGCATGCCAGTATTCTGATCCTGTGCTCATCTCAAGCCCGAGAGCCTTAATGCGTGTTGGTAAGTCGCTGGTAGCAAAGTCGTACTCACCTTGGTGGCGCAGCGGTTCACAAGCCAGTAGGAATATATCAACAACGTTATCTCTATATTCTTGTGCTAACCCGTTACCAAAATACCCGATTTCTTTAGCCGCTTCTGCTAAGCCCATTCTATCGTTTTTAAGCGCAGCGGATAACAGGTGCAAGTAACCATCGCTGATGTGTTGCGGCAATTCCCTTGTGGCACCAAAATCCAACAAAACGAGGCGCTGGTTGTCGATTTGATAGCGGTAGTTGGCAAAATTAGGGTCAGTTTGTATGAGCTTAAACGTAAATAACTCACGCAAAAATAGCCGCAGCAACTGCTCCACAGCTTTGTTTCTTAATGTCTGCTCTGCGCTAACTAGCGCTTCGATGTCTTGCCCTTCTACGAAGCTCATTACTAACACTTGCTGTGAACTGAGCGCCTCCACGACAGATGGAATAAGGTAATCGCCATCATCCCCTAAACATGTGCAGTAACGACGCAGGTAGCGTGCTTCTAATTCGTAGTCCGCTTCATTGACCAGTTGTTGTTTCGCTTCGTCAATTAATGGCTGTAGATCCACATCTTTGGGTAATAAGCCACTTAAGCGCAGTAAATAAGCAAGATTATCAACATCGCTTTCAATGCCTTTGGCAATGCCTGGGTATTGCACTTTCACCGCCAATTTCTCACCCGTTTCACTGTAGGCGATGTGCACTTGCCCAATGGATGCCGCCGCAAATGGTCGCAACTCAAAGTGCGATAAATGGCCCAACCAATCGTCGCCCCATTGACCACGCATCACTTGAACCAACTGCTTGTGCGGCATCGGCGTGGCTTGCGCGCGCAACCGCGCCAGCACGTCGGCCAATTCGGTTGAGAGCAACTCGCCGCTGTCCATTGATAACAGCTGCCCTAACTTCATCGCTGCACCGCGTAAATGCGCGAGTTGCTGGGCTAAGTGCTGAACATTTTTAGGCTGTAACAACAACTCATTACGTGATGTGCCCTTGCCTGTCACCCAAGACTTAGCGCCTTCAACAAGCATATTTCCCGCTACTTTTGTCGCTAAAGAGCCAAGTCGCGCAGCTCTTGAAAACCGCGATGTGGGCACAGCCTTTTGTTTTTTATTCATGTTGCTTCTTCATTACTGAATTTTGTTTTGTTTACGTATGTGTGGGGCTATTCGATCCTCTCACGTTAGGTGTGTTGCAAATTTGCACCACCGTCAATCCAAAACAATCCACTGAATTTCACACAGACCTTGCTAGGGTATAAACCATACTCCCAACTCAAGGATACTTTATGTTTATATCAAAAATTCGCGGCTTCATTTTACTGATCATTTGTTTGTTATGTAGCCCAGTGCACGCAACAGAATCGCTGCCCGTTAGTGCGAACGATGAAAAAGCCATTAATGCACTTTTTGCCAATTATATGCAGCACTACAATGGCTATCTGCTAGGCCAAGGGCTTGGCGATATAGACCAACTGTACATGCCAACCATTATGTTGATGTCGACTAAAAATGCGCCTCAAAGTGTGTCTGCACAGGCGTTTAGTCAACAAGTGACTGGCTTTTTAGACGGCCTAAAAAATAAAGGTGTGACCAAGGTACAATGGCAAACAGTGAATGTGCGTATGATAGACAACAATATCGCACTAGCGAGCAACCTTGCTGTGCGTTACACCGAATCTGGCGAAGTGTATAACCAAGTCGGCGCCACCTACTTGCTCTATAAAGAACACACTGATTGGCGTATTGCCAGTTTTGCTGTGCACACGCATACTGGGGTGAAGTCACTTTAGTTGCGCATTTTGGAAATTATGGAAGATTGGGATAGTTACCGCCTATTATTGGCTCTGCATCGCGGCAAAACCTTACGTAATGCCGCGAAAATACTGAATATAAACCACAGCACTGTGGCTAGAAGGCTATCCCAATTTAATCACAAATACGGCAATACGGTGATTGAAACAACCCCTACAGGTTATGCACTCACTGAATCCGGCGAATCTCTATTGCACACAGCTTTACAGCTTGAAGCGTTAATCCACAGTGATAAACACACGTTACGCGCCGAGCAAATTGATTACTCTGGCAATATCACTGTGTCGATTCCTCCCGCCATCGCACAGTTATTATTGCTTGAAGACTTACAGGCATTTTCCAAACGCTACCCCAATGTGAAACTTAGTGTGCAATGCAGTTATCAGTTAGTGGATATCGATAATTGTGAAGCAGATATCGTTGTCCGCGTAGCCAACGAGCCCAGCGAGCATCTTGTGGGACATCGAGCAGGTGCAGTGTGTGTTAATTACTACGCACACAAAGACTACCTCACCAAAAATCAAAGCAAAGACTATGCATGGTTGGTCTCGTCGAATTCACCCCAGCGAACACAATGGCTTAAACATAGCCCGTTTCCAAATGCACCAATTGGCATGGTGATTGATGATTTAATGGTGCGCCACAATGCCGCGGATCAAGGTATGGGGCTGCTGTATGGCGCTTGCTATATTGCCCAGTCGCTGAACAACCTCGTCCTCATTAGTGAACAAGCGCCCACGGAATTTGCACAAATTTGGGTGTTGACCCACCCCACACTCATCAATGTGCCGCGCATTAAATTGCTCATGGGTGAACTCTATACCCTACTCAAATCCAAAGACTCCTTACTGCGTGGTGACCACACGTAACAAACATGCCTGCCATGCGGGTACGTGGGCATTAAACGGCGATTCCCGTGTGTTCACCGACATTTTGTTATCAAATGTAGAGAAATGAGGTAAAAAGACGCCAATTTCTGTGATTGCATTGCTTTGTTTTGATGCAATCAGCATTACGTTATTGGAGAGGAACATGTCGCGTAACATTAGCAAGGTCGCTTTAGCTACAGCAACCCTACTGAGTGCACAACTGCACGCCGCTGAATTCAATTTTTCAGGTTTAACCAACACTAACACACTTGTGGTTATGCAAACCAAGGAGCAAAGCACACCGTCAGGCGCGTTATCGCACGCAACGCTTGCACAACTTAATAAAGCAGCCCAAACAACAAAGTTTGACGCAGCCTATGGTGCAACTCTCGAGTTACTCGCGCCAGTTGAATCAAACTACGGGCGTATTTTGGTTGTTGGCTTGGGTGAGCAAGACAAGCTAGATGCGGCGCAAATGGCTAAGTTAGGTGGTGACATCCACGCCAAACTTGAAGCAAGTAAAGCAGCCGATGTTGACGTTGCCTTCGCAGGTATCAGTGGTCAATTGAGCAACACCGAATTGGCTGCACAATTTGCCCATGGAGCAAACCTGCGCGACCACAGCTTCGACACTTACAAAAAAGAAAAGCCGGAGCTGGAGCTTAACTATCACTTCGCAGTTGATGACAGCGCCAAAACGGCAGATGCGTATAAGGCGCTGAGCCACGTAGAGCAAGGCGTATTCCTCGCTCGTGACTTAACCTCAGAAGTGGCCAGTGAAATGACGCCTGTCGATTTTGCTAACGCCGCCAAAGAATTGAAGAAATACGGAGTTAAAGTCACGATTCTTGAGCCTAAGCAATTGAAAAAGCTAGGTATGGGCGCCCTTGAAGGTGTAGGCCGTGGCAGTGAGCACGGTGCACGCCTTGTTGTAGCCCATTACGAAGGTTCAGATGACGCCGCGATCGCCCTTGTTGGTAAAGGTATTACCTTTGATTCAGGCGGTTACAGCATCAAAACAGGCGCTTCTATCGCCCGTATGAAATCAGACATGGCCGGTGCCGCGGCGGTACTGGGCACAGTTAAAGCGATGGCACTGAGCAAAGCCGATGTAAACGTGGTTGCAGTCATGGGTATGGCGGCTAACATGGTGTCGCACACCGCCATTGCGCCTGGTGATGTGCTGCGCACCGCAGAAGGGCTTAGCGTTGAAGTGGTTAATACCGACGCTGAAGGCCGCTTAGTGCTAAGCGATGCTATGTGGTATGCACGTGAGCATTACAAACCTGAAATCATGATTGATGTTGCGACCCTAACTGGTTCAAAAGTCGGTGCTGTGGGCAACCGATACAGCGCAATTTTCTCAGAAGATGACCAACTAGTCACTGAGCTTACGGCCGCAGGTAAAGTCGTTAACGAAAACGTATGGCGCTTGCCACTTGGCTATAAAGATATGCTCAAATCTGATATCGCTGACTTGAAGAACCTCGGTTCAGGTGGCCCAGGTGCAACAACAGCCGCATCTTTCTTGCAGCACTTCGCAGGTGACACCCGCTGGGTACACATAGATATTGCAGGCAATGCTCTTGCAAGTTCCGCTGAAGGTGAAGTAAATGTAGGTGGTACAGGGTATGGCGTACGCTTACTGAGCGAATGGATATTGAAGAACAAATAATTGGTTATTCAGGAATAAAACAAAGCGGTCCGACTAGGGCCGCTTTTTGTATGTATCGCCCACCCACGTAGCACCCTCTTTTGTGATACTGCGTTCAAGAACACTGCTTTGCTGTTCCCTTAAGCAAAGTGTCAGGGGGTTATTTTAGAGCTATGAACCCACAACTGCGAAATGCCAAACAACAATGAAGGATTCGGCAAGTTTTGTGCAATATTTGGGTTTTCTAATTTGCCTAATTTATATGTAACCACAATACTTTAGGAATAACAACTTATTGCCTTAATCGCCGTTGCCATCGGCGCTCTCCCACTTAAAATAAATTAGAAAACATAATGAGTGCACACTTTAAAACTTGGCAAATTACTATCATCGTCTGTTTTGCTTACTTGCTTCTTGGCATATTCACTATGCAAGTTCTTAATACCCTCACAGTATGGCCGCCAGCGGGCATTGCATTAGCGGGGATGATGATTTTTGGAAGAAGAGCATGGCTGGGTGTCGCCTTAGGCACTGCCTTTGTGGTGACGTATCACTTCTATCTCATCGACACGAGTCCCTTCATTGCTGCGCATTTGGTGATAAACGTGTTCACA
Organism: Pseudoalteromonas sp. GB56; assembly: GCF_054923835.1. Taxonomy (NCBI): domain Bacteria; kingdom Pseudomonadati; phylum Pseudomonadota; class Gammaproteobacteria; order Alteromonadales; family Pseudoalteromonadaceae; genus Pseudoalteromonas; species Pseudoalteromonas sp. GB56. The sequence continues at coordinate 2,305,432 of NZ_JBPCHK010000001.1, forward strand.
ACAACAGGGAATACACTGGCCGCACTCGCAGCGTACTTAATCATTCACGGTCGCCTCGATAAGCATGACCACCTAAGCAGTGTATCAACCTTGGTCAACACATTCATTTTTGCATGTTTGGCCATTGGGGTTATATCAGCGGTCTTTGGTGTTGGTGTGTATTCGCTCGTTGGTTTGCAGTGGTTTTCCGGCTTGTATATGGGGATCCTTAACTGGAGCATCAGCAACGCCTTAGCCGCTATTGTAATAACGCCCGCTTTAGTATTAACGTGGCGAAATTGGCCGCACCAATTTAGCAACGCTAATTTCTATCAATTCCTTATTGTTACAACGATTACTATCGCGCTTTGTTTCCTTATCTTTGGCCCTGACTATGCTGAATTTTCACTGCCTGTTCTGCAGCCGTCATTGCTATTGTTCCCGCTGCTATATTCAGCGATAAAGCTCTCCCCCACCTCAACTAGCTGCTTAAATATGCTCGTTTTTTTCTTAGCATGGGTGGGAAGTAATCAAGGCCAGGGTTACTTTTATCACCATCATCCTGCCACCGCAGAAGTCACTATGCAGTTTTTCTTTTTGTTCACCTTGTCTGCGGTATTGCTTGTGCAATCCGTGTTTGTACAGCGCAAAGAAGAGCAGCGGCAACTAACAAAGTTGTTAGAAGATAAAGTGGAAGCGCGCACTTTCGAGTTAGAACAAGCAAAACAAGATGCACTGCGATTATCCTTAACTGATCCGCTCACCGACCTCTACAACAGACGTGGCTTTTTCAAAGCAGCCAATCAAGTGTTTAGCCAATATTTACGCCATCCGGGCTCATGTGCTCTGTTGTTATTTGACCTCGATAAATTTAAAGCTATTAATGACCAATATGGTCATGCGAGTGGTGATGCCGTCATTCAAAAAACAGCGCAAATTTTAAGTGATCACAGCAGGCAATCAGATATATGCGGGCGTATTGGCGGTGAAGAATTTGTTATATTCCTGCCTATGACCGACTCAGTCGCGGCTATGACCTTGGCTGAGCGTATTCGCGAAGACATTGCAGGACAATCCCTCACAATTAATGAGCACACAGTGAGGTTTACCGCGAGTATTGGGGTCAGTGAAATCAAACCCACTGATGAAAATATTGAAGAGCTGCTAGGCAGAGCAGATAAAGCCCTTTATCACGCCAAAGATCATGGCCGAAACCAAGCACAATTCGGCTGATTCTCCAATCGAAAAGCAGGCATTGGAACTCTATTTTTTCCTCAATCTAAACTTATTACTTATTGTTCAAAAATAGGTATAAGTAAAAATCTGTAATTTATCGCCGTTTTGGCACGCTATGTAAGGTTTATACATGGCTCGTTTATGCAGACTTACGCTCTAACCATCTAATTAATATCGATAAAATAAATTACATAGCGAGCCATCTGAGGCTCGAATAAGTAAGCGCTCGTTTTATCTGAGCCTTTATTGCCTTGCTCACACCGAAAACCCCTGATAACTTATTGGTATTAATAAATAAAAAGCTTATTAGTAGGAAAGTTTGCGGCTGTGGATAACTTCCTTTATCCGAAATTCTCGCTAATTTTCTGTTAGGTAAAAGAGGTTTAAATGGAATTAAGTTTTCAAACAGAATCAGTGACTCTATTTTTTTTAGTACTTTTCTTATTAACTGTTTTGCCAGTTAAAATAGGAGCCACAGTCTTTGGCGCTGAAAATAATGAATTTAAATATTGCGCTATTTCGGTATTTCTAGGCACTCTACTAGCTGTTATTTGTTCAAAATTAATTGGCGGACTCTCAGGTTTACTGGCAAGCTACATAGCCGTTTCTTTTGTTTATTCAAGACTTCTCGGCTTATCTTTATTGTGGTCTTTTCTTTTTACTTTCGGTGTTTTCTTTATACAAGTAGCTATAGCCCAAGCTCTAACAAGGTTTGGCATTTTTACCTAACACGGTTGTAAACGCGGACAAATAACAGTTGGCTTTGTTCGTGCCTCACAAATTTTAGCCATTAGCAGGGCCTTGCAAAGGACACATCAGTGAGATTTATAGTAGTTTTACTTGCTCTTTTTATGACAGGATGCGCCAAAAATTATAATAACGAAGTTGCAATATATGAAGCTGTAGACAATGGATATCGCATAACCGTAAAAGGATTGCGTGGCAATATGGCACATGATTCCATTTCATTGATTTTTAGAGGCTCTAGTGAAGTTTCGGAAGTTATAAATGTTCCTCGCATCTCTGGATTCGTTCGAGGAAATGAAATACCCACCGCAAATGGTCATTACAAGTATTTAGGTTTTATACGTTTTGTAGATGGCAAAATGCTTATAGACCTTCAATACGATGCTTATGACAGAGGAACCACACCTGATAGTTGGTGGAATGGTTCTTATATTTTAAAACAGGCGGAATAGCGTATAACAAAACAAGGCAGCGGGACGTTAGTTTGAAGGAGAAAGCATCGAGTGCGATTTATAATGTGGATTTTAATTCTTGGTCTTTGCGGATGTGTGTCTACGCCTAAGATATCTAAAAATGCCCAAAGTGCTACTGTTACAGTAAGTACCGAAGCGTTAGAGGAGAAATCGATCCATCCAGATGAGGCGATATATGTTCATGCTTTTACTTCTGATCAAACTGCAACTTTTGATCGCGCCAAAAATGTTTCTATTCTAAAGCCTGATCACACAACGGATACTTTCTATTTGAATAGTAATACTTCCTATAGATTAGAGGTTGCATCAAACAATTTTGGCGTTTTTAATAAAGCATCTTGCTTCACTACAATCCACCTAACTCCTATTCCTTATGGAATTTACCGCATACAACTTGATGTAGATAATGACAAAAAGACTTGCTCACTATTATTTAAAGAGCAAAATATTGTATTAATTGATAAAACATTTAGCCAGCATTCGACGTACTTCATACCCATAATAATCCCTAACAATTAACGCGTAACAAGCCGTTATATCGAAATCAATCACCTGCGTTACTGAGTCGGACTTGTAAAGTGCTGGCTTACTGGCTTATTAAAGAAAGAAAAAGGGCAGATAATTCCTGCCCTTAGAAAGCCACTATTACAGTGTATTGGTTAGAAAAAGCCCAGCGCGCTGTCTGAATAACTCACTAATAAGTTCTTTGTTTGTTGGTAATGTTCCAACATCATTTTGTGTGTCTCGCGCCCTACCCCCGATTTTTTATAGCCACCAAAGGCTGCGTGTGCGGGGTAATGATGATAACAGTTGGTCCACACACGTCCTGCTTCAATGGCACGACCCATGCGATAAGCGCGGTTCATATCGCGCGTCCATAACCCTGCACCTAAACCAAACTCGGTGTCGTTGGCGATGGCGATTGCTTCTGCTTCGTCTTTGAAAGTGGTAACACTCACCACTGGGCCAAAGATCTCCTCGCGGAATACGCGCATTTGGTTGTTGCCTTTGAGCAAGGTTGGCTGAATGTAGAAGCCTTTGTTTAAATCGTTATCAAAGCGCTCAGCATCGCCACCAATTAACACTTGTGCACCTTCATCACGACCAATGCTGAAATAACTCATGATCTTATCAAACTGTTCTTGCGAGGCTTGCGCACCGACCATGGTGTCTGTATCCAGTGGGTTTCCGCGTTTAATCTTCTTAGTGCGCTCAATCACTTTGGCGATGAACTCGTCATAAATGCTTTCTTGCACCAATAAACGCGATGGGCACGTACACACTTCACCTTGGTTGAAAAACGCCAACACCGCTCCCTCAACACATTTATCGATAAACTCGTCGCTTTGCTGCATCACATCTTCAAAATACACATTTGGAGACTTACCACCCAACTCCACCGTCGAAGGAATAATGTTTTCAGCGGCGCATTTCAAAATATGTGCCCCAACCGGTGTTGAACCCGTGAATGCAATTTTCGCGATGCGCTTGCTGGTTGCTAGTGCTTGCCCTGCTTCAGCCCCGTAACCATTGACCACGTTTAGCACGCCCGGCGGAATTAAATCGCCGATGATTTCCATCAACTTTAATATAGACGCAGGGGTTTGCTCTGCCGGCTTGAGCACCACACAGTTACCCGCTGCCAGTGCTGGTGCCAATTTCCACGCCGCCATCAGTAGTGGAAAGTTCCACGGAATGATTTGCCCAACCACACCTAGCGGCTCATAAAAGTGATAGGCCACGGTATGCTCGTCAATATCACCGATGCTGCCTTCTTGGGCACGAATACACCCTGCAAAGTAGCGGAAATGGTCAACCACTAAAGGAATGTCGGCATTGAGTGTTTCGCGCACCGCCTTGCCGTTGTCCCAGGTTTCCGCAACAGCCAATTGCTCCATGTTTTCTTCAATACGATTAGCAATTTTGAGCAATAAATTACTGCGCTCGGTTACCGACGTTTTACCCCAGCTGGCTTTGGCTTCATGCGCCGCATCTAACGCGAGATTGATGTCTTTGTCATTGGAGCGCGGGATTTTACAAAACACTTCGCCGGTTACCGGAGTGGTGTTGTCAAAGTAATTACCATCAACGGGCGCAATCCATCGGCCACCAATGTAATTTTCATACTGCGAAGCAAATGCCACCACGGCATCCGCTGAATTAGGGTTTGCATAGATCATTGTTGTTGTCCTTATTTGCTGCAATGTAAAAGCGTGCCGAACACTCAGTGCTTGTTGTCATACTGTTCAGGCGAACTTTAAAGCTAGTTCAGTTTGCAAATAAAAACTTGATTGTTATTCCAACTTGCTTGACTGCACGTACAATTTTTGGCCATGCTTAGGGCGTGTTCAGCACAGGAGCGATGAGATGCAGGCAACACCACACTATGATTCTCTTGAACGTCTCGATACACTGATTGACCACCGTTCGGTGTTTAACGCCGACGGTGTGCAATTGTGTATGTACGACACCTATCAATTTAGTGAGCTGATCCCATTTAAAGCGGATGAAATGATGTTTTGTGCCATGATTCAAGGGCGCAAAGTAATGCACCATGAAAGCGTGAGCCAAGGGCGAGATTTCACTCCAGGGCAAAGCTTTGTGATTGCTCCTTCGGAACGTGTTGCTATTGATTTTCCAGACGCTACGCTGGCTACACCCACACGCTGTTTAACCATAGAGATAGACACGCAGAAATTACACCATGTGGCGCAGCAAATGCGCATCCACAACACATGCGAAACTATTGAACAATCCCCCACTTTGCAGCTCACTCATAGTGCCAGCACGCAAAGTGTGTATCAGCGTTTAATGACAGCCTTTAGTGAAAATGAGCAAGATAGAGGCTTGCTTATCGAGCTTGCCAGTACAGAATTACTGGTGCGTTTACTGCGTGAGCAAGATCATCAAGCACTGCTCAAGTGTGCTCAGCAAGACCCGCATGCGAGCGCATGGCACACGGTGGTGGCTTATATCGATGCACATTTAGCGCAGATGATTGATGTAGAGACGTTATGTTCACTGGCCTGTATGTCTCGTAGCAAGTTTTTTAATGCCTTTCGTATGCGCTTTGGGCTGAGCCCACAGGCGTACATTTTGGTGAGAAGGCTGAATAAAGCACAACAACTACTCAGCCAAGGTAAAAATGTCACGGCGGTCTGTTTTGAGACGGGCTTTAACAGTGTGAGTCACTTTAGTCGCCGTTTTAAAAGCCATTTTGGTGCTTCACCTCGCGCATTCAGGCAACAAGAACTCAATTAAAAAAGGCCGCTAAGCGGCCTTTAATGAATGTTTTGGCTGTATTCAACCTGAGATATTAGTCCACTAAATCTTCAGTACCGACAATAAGCCACGGAGCCGATTCTTGGTTCTGGCGCTCTAGGTGCCAAATTTCGTTGATGGGCTCTTTGGTGTTTTCAACCTTATCAAGGTATTGGCCGCTGAACTGCACACTGATAGCCCAATTCGCTACAGACGTACTGGCTCTCACAATACGTGCATCCACAAACAAGACTTCGGTTTGCACATCACCTTGCTCAGCACGAATGGCCTTAAACTCAGCCACCAACTCAGGTGATAAGTATTCAGCTATCACATTGAAATCATTCACATTCCATGCACGTTGAATGGCCACATAATGATCTTTTGCCGCATTTAGGAATCCACGTTCATCAAAATTGGCAGGCAAGTCCATCGGAATTGCTTGTGCACCATACCCTGCACCTGAGTTCATCACAGGTTGCTGATAGCTTTGTTGATTTCTAAACTGGGCACCATTGGCCGATGCCATCGCTGGCCGCGCTTGATTTTTTCGAAGCGCAGAGGTGATCAACTTAAATAGCATAAAGCCAATGCCTGCAAGTAGCAGAATTTCTAATAGCTGCACACCTTCAAAATCATCACCCATCATGGCAGCAATAAGTCCACCAGCGAGCAATCCACCTAGGATGCCGCCCATAATGCCTTTTTTAGTCGACGATTTTTTCGCAACCGTTGTGGTGTCAGTTGTTTGTTGTTTTTGCGTGGTTTGTGTTTGCTCGGTTTTGCCTGTTCTTTTAGAGCCAAACTTTTTGCGCGCTTGTGCGTCAAAACTTGCAGAGAATAATACGCTCAACAGCGTAAAAATAAGTACCCAGTGCTTCATGTGTGTCCTCAATAATATTCGCAGGCCAGAGTGTATAGCAGCGGCCAATCAAGGCAAGGATTTCTGGCCATCTGAGTATCTAAATGACTATTTTTGCGCCAAAAGATGGCTAGGTAAAAAGTTCGGGAAACTAACAAAAACTTTGCTACAGCTTGAACTTGTAACCTACACCATAAATAGACTCAATGTGTTGGCAGCGAGGGTCGACGTTTATTAGCTTTTTACGCAGGTTCTTTATGTGTGAGTCGATACTGCGCTCGTAACTTTCAACGTACTTACCCTGAGTTTGCGTTAACAACTCCTCACGAGAAAACACCTTATTAGGATGCGACATCAACACCTTGAGTAAATTGAACTCGTTGGTTGTCAGTTTTACAAGTGTGCCATCGATATGAACTTGGAATTCATCCTGTGACAGAACAATATTTGCAACACTGAGTGTGTTATTCGCACCGAAGATATGCACTCTGCGCTTCAAAATGGCTTTTACACGCGCCATCAATTCTTTAGGTTTAAATGGTTTACACACATAATCATCAGCACCGACACCAAATCCTAGCAAGTGATCAACTTCATCTACTCTTGCTGTAAGCATAATGATCGGCACATCATTGGTTTGGCGTATTTTTTTACACAATTCAATACCCGTTACGCCTGGCAGCATGATATCGAGAATAATGAGATCAGGGTTCTCACTTGCCACTGCAGTGAGCACCTGATTACCATCATTCACTTGCGTGGACGTGTACCCTTCTAAGAACAGATACTTTTCAATAATATCGGCAATTTTAGTTTCGTCTTCCACTACCAATATATGGGGTGTAGCTCCTTGCATCATCCGTTACCCTTTTGAGACTGGTAATGTAAATTGTATACACAGACCACCGTGAACACTTTTAGTTGCATAAATGCGCCCCTGATGCGCTGTAATAATGTTTTTGCAAATCGCCAAACCAAGGCCAAAACCTCCTGATTTTCGGTTTCGCGATGCATCTGCGCGAAACAAACGATCGAATAGCTTGTCATACAACATGCTATCTACGCCAGGGCCTGAATCTTCAATACTGACCATAACTTGCCCTTGTTGTACGCCCACATTCACAAACACTTGCCCCTGCTCTTGGCTATAACGCACACAGTTTTCAAATAGGTTTTTAATGACTTGGATAATTTTGCCCTTATCAACATGCACGCATATTTCCACCTCAGGCACGTTCAATTGCAAAGATATTCCCCGAGTAGACAATATGCTGCGATACTTTTCAGCTTGGCCAATAACAAGTGTTGTAAGATTGACTGTTTCCTTCAACAGTTTTAATAGCTGCCCTTCCGTTTTAGTGAGTTGATGTAAGTCATTAACCAGCGCGCTGAGCATTGTGACTTCTTCTTGCAATGAGCGCACCGCAGCATCGTCAAAGGGACTCACACCGTCTGCAATCGCACTCAGCTCGCCTTCGAGTATGGTCAAAGGCGTTCTCAACTCATGGGAGATATCCATAATCCACTGTGATTGGGTTTGTTCAAATCGCTTCAATTCTGTCGCTATATTGTTGAAACTATTCGCCAAACTTGCAAACTCGTCGTTACTTGAAACGGTGATATGAGTATCAAAATCACGTTTTGCTAATGCCTTGGCCCCGTGTGTTAGCTGCACTATCGGACGGGTAAAATGACGCGCAAGTACATAGCTGACCACGATGGCTATAATCAAACCGAAAACTAACACCCATGCCCCATTCACGGCCTGATTGCGAATGTACCGACTTGCGAGCTTGGCTTTATTATTGTCATTACGATGCAATTTAAGCGTCGCGATTACGGTGTTATTCAATATCACATCTTGGCGCACAGCGATGCCCTCGATGGAATCTGATTCAATCAACACCCTCCCTTGGCTATCCACTAGCGTGATTCTGCGATCAAACGGGATAAATGGGTCATCCCCTTGAGGGGGGTCAAAATCTGAGTGTCGTGAGGGGTCAAATGATGGATGACGCTTCGGTGGCTCATTGGGTGGGGTCAATTCGAAATCGTTAAACTCGTCATTATTTTTGGAAAACTGCGCACGACTCGAGTGGAACTGTTGCTCGGCAAGCTGCTGCCACGCTCTGGGATTATCTACCAATGAGTCCAAGTTCCCTTCATGGGCATATTCTTGGGCCACTCCTTGGGCGATGCGTGCTACTGCGTCTTTGTCGATATCCTCAAACACATTCCTAAGTACGCGTTGGTTAATCAAGGTGTTCACCACAAATGCGCTGATCACCAGCAATATAATAATCACCACATTGGAGACAAAGAGTTTATGAAATAGCTTCATTTTCACGGAGTTAATTGATTTTTTCAGTGGTATTAATAGCACTATACAAAGCCGTAATGTTGCTGTCTATCGATGCTCATTCATGCCAATGAAGTAACACAATGTCACCATTTTTACTCCACAATTGCTCCACATTTGTGTTTTACACTCATTTTTCATCAACAACGTCGCCCAAAAGTGAGGGAATAATATGAAAGTAAAACCGACTCTTGTTAGTCGCCGCAAAGTCCTGAAAACCCTCGGAGTCGGCATGGCTGCGATCCCTGTTTTAGCCTTTATTGGCTGCAGTGCAGACGATACCATTGTGAATTCAACAGAAGATGACGCGGACACAGGTACGGACTACGGATCAGACAACTCCACCGTCACCAATGACAGTGATTATGTCGCGGGTACAACCGCACTTATCACGGATGATTTTCCAGACGACAGTATTTTTGCAACAACGTCTGCATGCGTATTAGCGTTGACCGAATCCAAAACTGAAGGGCCTTGCTACTTTCAAGCAGATTCCGGTGAGGATATTTCCGATGGGCTTTCGGGTTTACCAATGATGCTGTGTTTGCAGTTGATTGACAGCGACTGTAACCCATTAGCTAACTATGAAATATCAGTTTGGCATTGTGATACCCGCGGTGTTTATTCTGGCGATACATCCAGCAGTGCCGATAGTGCCCGTTTTGCTGGTAATTTTTGCACCGGCGGTGACAGCGCGGCTGAACAAAGCGCTTGGTATCGCGGCACACTCATTACCGACAGCAGTGGCCGAGTTAATTTTAAAACGCACTTCCCCGGTTGGTATTCGGGCCGCACGATACATATTCACTTTCGAGTGACAAACAACAACATGGACTCAGTCATTAGCCAGTTCTGCTTCACTGATTCATTTGCTAAAGAAATCTGCACCACGCACAGCGAATATAAGTCACGAGGTGAACAAGACACACCCCTTTCCAGCGGGGATAACGTCTTTGGCAGCAGCTATGAGCAGTTCATTCTTAATACTGCACAAAATAGCGATGGCACCTTGTTGGCATATCACACAATTCAAATTGCCTAACTCACGTGCTCATTCACTAGCAACAGTCACAAAAAAGCCCGCACTTGGCGGGCTTTTTAATTCACCATTAACCGTGATTAGTTGTTTTCAAAGAACAGCGGCTTGCGCTTATCTTTGCCGACTTCATTCATCGTTTCGGCATCGAACAAACGACCATTAATCATGGTGTACTGCACTTTGTCTGATTGGCGAATGTCACTCAGAATATCGCCATCAATCACGATAAGGTCAGCGAGCTTACCGGCTTCTAGTGAGCCTAGGTTTTTGTCTAGACCCAAGGTTTTCGCTGGGTCAATCGTTGCTGTGCGGATCACTTCCAGTGGCGTCATACCGCCTTGGGCAAACATCCACATTTCCCAGTGTGCCGCTAGGCCTTCACGCTGACCGTGCGCACCCACATTGACCATCACACCTAAATCTTGCAACTCGGCAGATACACGCGCGTTGTTGAAGTGGTTGTAGTGATGCTCAGGTGCTTTGGTACGGCGCATAGAACGCGGTAACAACTGGTTCTGAGGCACAAACTTGCTCAGACGTGGGTGATTCCATACATCTGTTTTATCGTACCAATAATTCTCACCCCAAATACCGCCGTAAGCCACGCCCAATGTTGGCGTGTAAGCCACATTGCTTTGCGACCACAGCTGGCGAATATCTTCATAGATATTGGCAACTGGAATTGAGTGCTCAATTGTTGTGTGACCATCGACCACCATGGTTAAGTTGTGCTGCAGTAAAGAGCCCCCTTCAGGGACGACCATCATGCCCAATTCGCGGCCTGCTTCAATGACTTGCTGGCGTTGATCGCGACGTGGTTGGTTGTATGACTTCACACTAAAGGCACCCACTTTCTGTAAGCGCTCAAGGTGGAATTTCGCATCGTCCAGTGAGTCAACATGCGAGGTGTAACCCGGCATATTCGCACCATACAAAATGGTACCCGTTGAGAAGATACGTGGGCCAACAATCTCGCCAGCCTTTTGCATTTCACTGGCTGCAAAGATTTCCGTGGTGTCGTTACTTGGATCATGAATAGTCGTAACACCCAGTGATAAGCCAGCCAGGTTCTTCCAGTTTTGCTCTGGAATAATTTCATCGCTACCTTGGCCACCGTGAGCATGCGCATCTATGATCCCCGGCATGATTGTTTTGCCAGTTACATCAATAACTTCTGCACCCTTTGGAATACTTACATCGCCTTGCGCGCCGACGGCTTTGATGTGTTTGCCGTCAGTCAACACCACACCGTTTTCAATGACTTGCTCGCCATTCATGGTGATCACTTTCGCACCCACAAGGGCAATCATCCCCTCTGGCTCAGCCATGGTCTTTTTAAAGCCGATGTTGTCGCCACTTTCAACTTTGAAGTTAGCGTTTTCATCTGCTTTGATATTAAATATGCCATCCAATGATGCATGATAAAGTTCAGGGCCAAGGCTCCAATACAAACGGTCGCTCGCACCACTCCAGCTGATGTTTTCACCTGCGCGAACAGATAATTGCTCAACTGGGAATTGGCTGTCTTTGGGGCCAATGTTGATGGTTTTGCCGCGCTCAACAAATGGCGTTACGAATACTTTAAAACGCTCTGCAAATGCGAGGTACTCGCCGTTTGGTGAGATACGGAATTCAGTCGCGTGCTTCGATTCGTATAACTTACGAATTTTCTTCGTCTCTAGCTCGACCACACTGAAGGTTGGCTTTGGCCATGGGCTCATCACATAAATGCGATCATTGTCTTTGCCAAATTGAGGCTGATAACCATCTTCTGTGATAAGCGTTGGCTCACCTTTTCCGTCGGTATCAACGGCATAAATGCCTGACTTGAGTGACCACTCAGGTGCTAATAGACTGCTACCTGATGACTTACGGTAAACCAGCGTTTCGCCATCAGGGCTAAAAGTAGGCTCTACGTATTTACCTGGCTCAGTCGTAAGCGTATCACCGCGACCTGAACGAGCAGATACGACACGCACGCTGCCTTGTTTTTCATCGTCCCACGTAACGTACGCAATTTGCTTACCATCACGTGAGTACGTTGGGAAGAATTCAAAGTGGTCGTCTTGGCTGGTTAAACGCTTAATTTTGCCCGACTCAAGGTCACGTTTATAAATGTGCCCCATCGCCTCGAAAATCGCTGTTTCACCATCTGGTGAAACCTGCACGTTGCGCAGCATTTTCACGTCAAACTCTGGTGTATCTAGCTCTTGCGTAAAACGCACTGCTTTTTGGATTGATTTGGTGGTTTCTACTTCAAAGGCGATTTCAGCGCTTTCGCCGCTATCCACATCAAGCTTATGGATTTTACCACCCGCCCAGAAGATCAGTGATTCGTTGTCAGGAGTCCATGCCATCGTCGGATACACACCATGGATAGCCCATGTTTCTTGCATATCACGTTCTAGTTTGTCGTAAAGCTTGGTTTCTTTACCTGATTCCAAATCATATAAATACAAGGTGCTTTGGAAGTCGTCACGCTTGATATACGCCAAGGTTTTACCATCTGGAGACGGCGTTGGGCGAATTGCACCCCCTGGGCCACTTAAGACTGTTTTAATCTCACCGGTCTCGCGGTCATAACGCTTAATTTTGTAGATACCCTGCACCGAGTCTTTTGAGTAGTGAAAGGTCTTTCCTGGCGTCGCATCTTGTGAGAAATACACATAGCGACCATCCGGTGAAAATGTTGGCTCACCTAAATCTTTTTGGTCATTCGGGCGCTCAGTTAATTGCACACCTGAGCCGCCGGCTTTGTGATACATCCATACCTCACCCGCACCAAGTGAACGGCTTGCAGTGAAGTGCTTACGAGCAACGATGAAGTCGCCATCAGGGCTCCATGCTGGACTGTTAAGCAAGCGGAAAGACTCTTTTGTGACTTGTGTTTGTTCTGAACCGTCTAGGTTCATAATCCAAATATTGTCACCGCCGCCTTGGTCAGAGGTAAACGCAATGTGCTTGCCGTCTGGGCTAAAGCGCGGCTGCATTTGCCAGCCGATGTCTGATGTAAGCTGGGTCGCTTTACCACCGCTCACTGGCATAGTGTATATATCGCCAAGAAGGTCGAATACCAAGGTTTTACCATCGGGTGACACATCCACGTTCATCCACGTACCCTGGGTGACGCTGATTTTCGCGTCTAAAAATTCACCCTGTGGGCTGTCTACTTGCCATTTTTTATCATCTTTTGCGGCTTCATCAGCATGAACCGTTGGCAAAGCAAGTGAGATTGCCAATGCCAAGGCGCTGTATAATGGAGTCTTCATATGATTCTCTGATTAGGTTTAGTTATTATCATTGCCTACTAAAGCAAAAACCATGGCAAAGGGGAAGCAACATGGGCTTAATGGAAGAATTTGAGGGATAAAAAGCGCTTAAAACAATGCGTATTTCGAATTTGGCCATTGAGTTTTTCTTACAGCCATTTGAAACCCGAGCTTGAATCCTTCTTTTAGCCTACGCCTACCAAAATTCTCTTAGAAATCGCGCTGCCAGTCGCTTGGGTCGAATTGATAATAATCTTTTAAAATATTAAACAGCTCGGCATCGAATTGGCGCATTTGGTGCGGCTTTTCAATGAAGGTTTCGGTTGCTACAGCAAAGAACTCTGCCTCATTGGTCGCTCCATAGCTGTGCATAACATGGGGCATATTGTAGGCCACGTGGCTTTTAAGCTTATTGAATGCACGAGTGAACACCTCAGCCCAACGTGCGTATGCCCCTTTATTTGGCAACTCAGGCGTGCCGTTTGTCTGCCCGGTCACTTGGTCTAATTGATGGGCGAACTCATGAAATACCAGATTATGACCATCGCCTGGCAAGCGATTACCTTCAAGCACATCATGCCAACTTAGCACCAATGTCCCTCCGGGCCATGATTCCCCTTCTCGTACCACTTGGTGGTAACTCACCAAGCCAGCTACATCTCGCTGTGTTACGTTGGCGTAATAGGCACTTGGGTACAACAGTACCTCTTTGACATTAGGGTACAGTGGCCAGGGTTTGTTGAGCATGAGTAAACACGCATCTGCAGCAACTACGAGTTTCATCGCGTCATTGACCTGCAAACCATCGCGCCCTAAAAAACGCTTCTCTCCCATAAACCAGCAAATATGCTTTTCTAATTTGGCTCTGTCGGCGTCTGTCATTGCCTTGTATATCGGCATGACTCTGAGCAGTAGCTGTTTTTGTGGCTCACTGAGTTCAGCTTCTTTATATTTTCGCTGCCAACTCGTTAAACGCAGGCTGTCTTGTCGCCAATACACCACAACAAAAGCAACTAGCAGAACGATAAGTATCGCGTTGATCATTTCTTAATTCCTTGACTTCTCTGTTACTTAATATGACCCTTGGCGCGGTATTTCAATCTCAGTGTTCCAATATTCGATAAAAAAACAATGACTACGCTGCCAATTAACGCTATAGAAAATGAGTTTTTACAGACGATTTCAAATCACAATGTCATCGTCCATGCGCCAACAGGTAGCGGAAAATCAACGTGTTTACCTGTATGGGCAGCGCGCTCTGGTCGTGTACTTGTGGTGCAGCCAAGGCGGATTGCAGCGACCTCTTTAGCTCACTATCTAGCACAAAAGAGTGGGCAAAAATTAGGGCAAGAGATAGGTTATGCGATTCGATTTGAAGCACAATTTAGTGAGGACACTCGCATTGTTTTCGCTACTCCCGGAGTAGTTTTACGTTGGTTCTTTGAGAGCCAATTAAAGGACTACGATGTGGTGATGCTTGATGAATTTCATGAGCGCCGCTGGGATACGGATTTATTACTGGCGCTGTTGAAACATTATGGTCGCCACCGCTTAGTGGTGACTTCTGCAACACTTGAAAGCGATTCGATTGCCAATTACATAGATGCAACCACCCTGCACAGCGACGGTCGCATGTTCGCCATCCGCAGCACGTTTTTGTCCGATGAACCTCAGGCTATGCCTTCACGTTATGATCTTGCACCTAGGGTCTATGAAGCTTGTAATTATGCCCTTGAGCACAGTCATAATGACATCTTAGTGTTCTTGCCTGGTCGCGCTGAAATCAATGAATGTATGAGCCTTTGTCGTACATTACCAGTGCAATGTATTGGCTTGCATGGCTCAAGCCCAATGCACGAGCAACAACAGGCACTGCACCAATGTGATGAGCGCCGCATCATCTTTGCCACGAATGTAGCCCAGACATCCCTAACTGTGCCTGGAATTGAATGCGTGATTGATTCGGGATTAGAGCGGCGCACACACTTACGTAAAGGCAAAACTGTGCTGGGTCTCGATGCCATCGCCAAAGACTCACAACAACAACGTAAAGGCCGTTGTGGACGCACAGCGCCTGGGTTGTATATTGGCCTGTTTGGAGAAAACGCCCCTTTACTGGCTCGCACGCCAGTGGAAGTAGAGCGAGAAGCGCTTGATGAATTGGTGCTCGCCAGCGCGTGCGCCAATATCAAGGTTGATGAACTGAACTTACTGACTCCATTGCCTCCAAGCAGCTTGGAAAAGGCACTCACTCACCTAAACGCCATCGGTGCGATAGATGACAAACACATCGCCACGGAGCTTGGTCGTCGAATTTATCCGCTGCCAGTGGATGCTAATTTAGGCTATTTGATTGAGGCCATGCCCACCTCAACATTGCGCCAAGCCATGATTGACATTGCCAGCGTAATTGCCACGCCCGCTCAACTTTACGCTAGCCCTACCAAAGATAATCTCCTGCAATTGGCAAACGCGTTAGGTGAGCAAGTTATTAGCAGTGACATCGCCTTATCTATCGCTGCTGTGCGTGGACAAGGTCATGAGTTCTTAGCGATTGATACGGTGGCATTGGATGAGGCTGGCACTTACAGTAATTACTTACGTATCCACTACCAGTTACCCGAAATCGCCAAAAGCGCACGTTTTGATTACACCGCATTAATAAGCGCCATCGCCAAATCCCAGCCTGAGTGTATATTTGTGCGCAGAAATAACCGCCGGGGCGGATTAGGAAACGGCGCGGGAGAGATTCGCCCAGCTAAAAACTCGCTGTTGCCCGAGAGCACCCAAGCGGCGCTAGTGCTCGATTCATTCTCATTGGCGGGGAAAGGTAAAAAGCATGCAGACACCTTAGCCACCTTATGCGCTCCTATCAGCCTGAACACTGTGTTGCACTGTGTAGCAACGGAAAATGAATTGGTAGGTTGTTACCTAGCAGCGAGTGAGCAGTCCCACAGCCCTCAGATTTGGGCACAACTTTGTAAATCCTACGCAGGCGTTGTGCTTGAAACCATAGATTGCCTTGCTCCAGCTGAGTTATTGATAGACTGCGTGGTGAAACTTATTATCGAAAATCAGTTGTTTATAGGTGTTGGCGAGCAACTTGCGCACGATATTGCATATCATCAACTTTATTTGCGCTACCACGCTATTGAGAAAGATGTTCCAAGCATTGAGCAACACCTTCATGAACGCCTCCACGAATTAGGAGTGCAAGACCAAGATGACCTCGCGTTACTCGAAGCCAGTGATTTAAGCTACAAGGGCATTGATGAATGGGAAGCTAAAGAGTTCATAGAGCGCTACCCACTGCAGGTAACCCTCCCTGGGGTGACGCTAAATATTGAGTATTTGTTTAAAGCAAAACGCGTTGTTGCCCATTACGCCAGTGGCGAACGTAAAGACCCGCCAAAACGGTGGGAATTACCCACGTGGAGTGGTTTACAAATACGCTTTAAGAAAGCCAGTAAGGTCGTTGATATTCGTTAGCAGTCGCTGACGAGTTACTCGATACTCGCGATATTGACGCAGCAATCACGCTCAAAGCCAACGACCCTATTGCGGCCATGCTCTTTAGCGAGATAGAGAGCCTTATCCACATTTGACAGCAAGCGGTCATAATTGGCTGCGCTGTGGTTATCGGCGACACCAATACTGACCGATACATGTAAATCTTCTGCAATGTGCTGATACTCGTGGGCAAACACTCGATCACAGATTGTGTGGGCTTGCACTAATGCGGACTGTTCGTCGGTGTGCGGTAAGAGTATCGTGAACTCCTCACCGCCCCAACGGGCAAATAAGGCTTCCTCAGTTAGACACGTACGAACCACTTCCACCACTTCAACGATCACCCTATCTCCAATCATGTGCGAGTATCTGTCGTTAATTTGTTTAAAATGGTCAATATCGATAATAAGCAGACTCAACGGCAGTTGCTTCTGAGCAGCTACATCAAAATGCTCAATGAGCCAACTATCGAAAGCGCGGCGGTTGGCAATGGCGGTCAGTTGATCATGCGTAGCTTGGTGCTCAAACGCTTGCGCCTGCTCTGCGAGCACTTTCGTTTGCTCTTTAACACGTTGCTTTAACTGTGCTTCACTGCGTTTTAGATGATAAAAACGCAACCGATAAATCAAAATGAGCGACAAAACAAATACCGCAGTAATCGCCAATTTAAACGGGACTGTTTGCCACACTTTTGGCGCGACTTTAAAATTTAAGGTCGTTCCCGCCTCTTGCCACTGCCCATATGGATAACGTGCCCGCACTTGAAATTGATATTTACCTGGCGCGAGGTTGGTGTATTCGGTGATGGACAAATTGCCACGCTCCACCCAATTGCGATCATAGCCTTGTAACTTGGTTTGATACTCAACTCGCTCAGTCATGACAAACCCTAACCCAGCGTATGTAATCGACAATCGATTCACATCAGAAGGGATCAGCATGTCACCCTCATCAATAAGTGTTTGCGATTCATTATCATACTGAATAGATTCAATACTTACTGGCAAAGCGACATTGGCCATTCGTGTCAACTTTTGCGGGTCTACGACGGCAGCTCCACGTGCTGTTGCAACCCAAATACTGTTATCGGTATGGCGAAGTGCGGGATACTGCGACCCACCATTAGCCTGAGAGCTCAGCATTCCGTCCCCTTGATCGAACACAGTCAATACCAACGCAACACTGCTGTCGGACAAGCTCGCTTCTAAATCATCTCTGCTAATGCGAATCACACCTCTGTTACTGCTGAGCCAGAAGTGGTCAAACTCATCTATCACGACTGCAAATAACTTATCTACAGGTAATCCCTGCTCCTTACCCACTTTGGTCATTTTGGAAGTGGCGAGGTCATAATGAAGCAAACCTCGGTCCGTTGCCATCCAAACAACACCCTCTTCCATCGCAAAGCCAAATGCATATTCGGAGTCTAAGTGCTCAGAAATTGGTATTGTGGTGACTTGATTATTATCAATGACCGCGACACCCACCCCCGTGCCTACCCACACTCTTCCAAGATTATCCTGCGCAAGAGACATGATAAAATTACCCGGTAACCCTTCTTTGTCAGTGTAAGTGACAAGTGCATCATGCTTATTTTTATGGACCAAACCCGCTGCTGTACCAATCCAGACCGAACCATCGTCTTGTTCTAACACTGCGCGTACTTCGTTACTCGACAAACCGTTATCGCGGTTATATAAATCTGAGAATTGCTGACCATCAAAGTAGAGTAAGCCGTCCGTGTAGGTGCCGACATACATGCCGCCACGTTTCGCACTGGTCAAGCTCAACACTGAGATAGGTGCTCCTTCTTGCTGGTCCAACGGCGTCGCAATATCGCCATTATATCGGTTGAGGCCATTGCTCGTGCCGATATACAACGAACCGTCTGTGTGGCTCAACAAGGAGCGTACATAATCACCCGACAGCCCTCTGGCCTGACTAAGTGTTGTAAAGGGAGCCTGGCGTAAGCGGAACAAGCCAGCATTCGTACCAATCCAAATACTGCGTTCGTTGTCTTCTAACAAAGACAAAATTCGGTTACTGGGAAGTCCGACGTTGGCATCGAGTTTTTCTAATCCAAACTGGCTTAATCTAAACAAGCCATGATTAATCGTGCCAAGCCAGATATCCCCGCGATAATCCACAAGAATTGAAGACACAGACTCAAACTTCAAGCCTTCGTGAAGTAAGGAAAACTCACCATTGTCATAGCGCCAAATTCCTTGCTCAGTAGCGACTAAAAGTCGGTTTTCACTGTCTTTTGCCAGCTTAAACACCATGCCTGATATAGCCGCAGGCACTTGCATAAGTTTAGATACTTTACCTTCATTGTATCTGTAGAGGCCTTGGCTACTGGCGATTCACACTCCCTCTTGGTGCTCGAGAATGTGATAGGTACTTACACCTTCTAGGTATTTGTGCTCAGCGCCTGCAAAACGACGAACCACACCACCATCTTCAAGTGCTAACCACAAAGCGCCATCACTCACGCGTTTAGCAAAATTGACCATACTGTCAGCCAAAGGCATTGCTTGCCACTGCGTGCCCTTAGCGATACTGACCCCACCGCGAGAGCCTGCTACATATAGGTCATGGTTAAGCGCATCAAGGCTCAGGCTGCGGATGCCCGAATCAGGCAAACCCGTTTGAGGTCCTCGGGTGAAAAGCTTAAATTCTCGGCCATTGAAACGTGCAGCACCTTCCCAGGTCCCCACCCAGATGTAACCGTCTTTTGTTTGTGCGAGGGCATTGATACTGTTATGAGGCAACCCATCTCGGGTGTCCCAAGTTTCAGCAAAGTAGTGATTTAATGGAATATTTTGAAGTGACGTATTTTGAGCTGCTTGCGCGCAAAACGCGAATAAGAAACATATCAATGCAAAGGGATAATAGGCACACTGCACTTTGCTCACCCACAACTCAATTAATTTAAAACTTAACGATATATGAACATACACTTTACACGGTCGGTGAACAATTACAATTGATTACGCCCAATCGCGACATTTTCGCCGCTAAAGGGCTGTATTTGTTAGTCTTTCAGGTACTTTTTAGGATTCAAGAACTTGTTTTGCAGTATCTGAATGAAGCGCGCACTGTGCAAACCATCCATCAACGCATGATGAACATCCAAGGCTAATGGCATCGTCCTCGATTTTCTATTGTACTGGCCAAATACCAATTTCGGGATGCCATTCGATGCGCCTGTATGAGTTGCATGAGAAAAGGCACTAAAATTAAGCCAAGGCAGAACGGAGACGTGAATTAAGTCACATTGGCCTTCAGTGCAGGCAAACGCTTCACTAAATAATGGCTTATTTAATGACTCGGCGCTTTGCAATCGGTGATGCGCTGTGTACGTTGCAAAACTGTCCGCTGAGTTTAGATAGCTAAAACGGAATGTTTCATCTTCAGCAAGTTGCACCACACTCACTCTGGGATTGGCACAATGAACAGCTTCACCGTTATGTATACGCAATCCCATTGGCTGGTATTCAATCGCACTGATGTGTGCCAAATACAGATAAGCTAAAAAGAAAGACACATTGTTCGCACGGCAATACTCATACAGAGGCCACGCCTGCAAACTCACACAAACATTGAAATAAGGTTGATGAAAATCTTTGAAAAATTGGAAATGTTGCTGACGTTCCCAAGCAGATAAATCGACGGGTGTATATGCTGTTGTCATCTATGAAAAACACATAAAAAAGGCATGCTTGGAGCATGCCTTATTCATTACATCGACGCAATAATTTAAGCTACCGTTTAACTAAAACGGCTCTTATTACGCCAATTTTTGCAGAGATTATAGACCGTTTGCGATGATCTCTTCTGCTAGTTCATTAGCCACAACGTGCGTGCCTACTTGCTCAGCGTCAGAACGTTGGAAAATCTCGATAAGTGTATCGTAGATACCTTCAACGTGCTTAGTTGCTTCTTCTGCACTGTAACCTTCTGGCTTAGTTTCGTAATAAACGTTGATGATACCACCTGCGTTAATTACGTAGTCTGGTGCGTAAAGCACACCTTTTTCACGCAGGATCTCACCATGACGTGACTCAGCGAGCTGGTTGTTCGCACAACCAGCAATGATGCCTGCTTTAATGCGAGGGATGGTGTTGTCATTCACAGTGGCACCCAGTGCGCACGGTGCGTACACGTCTACGTCTAGGTCATAGATTTCATCGATGCCAACCGCAGTTGCATTGAAGTCGTTCACTACGCGTGAGGCTGATGCTTCGTTGATGTCTGTAACGAATAGCTCAGCACCAGCATTGTGAAGATGCTTACATAGGTCATAAGCTACTGCGCCAAGGCCTTGTACTGACACTTTAACGCCTTCAAGGTTCTGGTGACGATGCTTGTGTTGGAATGCCGCTTTAATACCTAAGAAAGTACCTAGCGCAGTAAATGGTGATGGGTTACCACTTTTGCCTTCAAGGCCCATTACGTAGTTGGTTTCTTTGTGCATGATCATTACATCACCTGTGGTGATGTTTACGTCTTCAGCCGAATAGTAGCTGCCACCTAGGCGCTCTAATTGCTTACCAAACGCACGGAAAAGCGCTTCTGACTTAATTTCTTTAGCATCACCAATGATAACTGACTTGCCGCCACCAAATGGTAAACGCGCAACAGCATTTTTATATGTCATGCCTTTAGATAAACGCAGTACATCTGTGATTGCGTCTTCGTCACTTGCGTAGTTCCACATACGGCAACCACCTACCGCAGGACCTAATTTTGTGCTGTGAACTGCGATAATAGCCTTTAGGCCTGATTCTTTATCGCTACAAAAAACCACTTGCTCGTGGTTATCAAAATCAACTTGATTAAAAACAGCCACTTTTATTCTCCGAACTTATATACCCTGACACCGGGTGCGCTGAAATTGCCGAGGACTCTATCACTAAGTTGTCAGTCATGCCACTTAATCAGATGATAAAGTCTCGATGCATTCACAAACTAAATATATATTCCAAACAATAAAGATTATTTGGTTTTTTTATCTACATAATGGGAAAAATATACAATTACAAACCATTTAAATCTACCTCTTGGATAACATTACTAAACGACCAGGTGACGTTTACGTTAACGGTAGCTTCTATGTAAATATTTTAATACGGGATAGAGAAATGTCGAATGCGTGATGTAACGGGCGCTCGCACTGCAGTGCACGAGCGTCCGATTAACTGGTCTGAGTAGTAAATATTACTGTTTGGTGTACTTGTCCATCCACGCAAACACTTGCTCATACCAATGTTTTAGGTTGTCTGAGTTGCGGATCCAGTGATTTTCATCTGGGTAAACAACCAGACGTGAATCAATCCCTTTGCGTTGCAACGTAGTAAAGGCACCTAAACTTTGCGCGTACGGTACGCGATAGTCTTTTAGGCCTTGGGTAACAAGCATCGGTGTTTGCCAGTTCTCGACAAAGTCAGAAGGATTAAACTTGGTGTAATCCGCATCTTTTGCCCAGAAAGGCCCGCCCATTTCGTGCTCGGCAAACCACAGCTCTTCGGTGCTTTGGTGGAAACTTGGCATATCAAACAAACCAGCGTGGTTCACTAAACACTTAAAGCCAGTTGGCCAATTGCCTGCAATCCAGTTCATCATGTAGCCACCATAAGATGCGCCCAACGCACAGCCATTTTCAGTATCTAACCACTTATAACTGCGCTTGACATGTGCTAACCCTTTTTGCAGGTCTTGTAATGGCTTACCACCCCAATCACGAGAGATTGAATTTGTGAATTCCTGTCCGTATCCCACTGAGCCGTGGAAGTCTATCATCACCACGCCATAACCCTGCGCAGCCCAAAGCTGCGCATTCCAGCGGCTGTGAAACATGTTACCGAATGAACCTTGCGGGCCACCGTGCACTAAAAATGCCAATGGGTATTTCTTTTTCGGATCAAATTGTGCTGGTTTTACAAGGTAACCGTATACCGTTTCATCGTTCGCACCGGCAAAGTTGAATTGTTCAACATCGCCAAATTCCAAAGATGTTAAATTGTCGCTGTTTACAGCAGTAAGTTGTGTTAACCCTGCACCATCACGATTCATGCGATACAAGTCTTTAGGGGAATTTAACGCATGGCGAGAAAAAACAATTTGTTGACCAACGACATGTACATCACTCACATAGCCATCAGAGAATAATGAACGCACATCACCAAACGCGGTGCTGATTTCAAACAAACTCGTTTGCCCTAGGTCTTTCGCTGTGGCATAAATTGCACGGCCACCTGCGCCGAATGTGAAGCTTCCGACGCTGCGATCCCATTGCTGTGCCAATGATTTAGTTTCACCTGTGCGCAAATCAAGTAGTTGCAGTGTGAACTTGTCAGACTCGAAGCCCGGCTTAGACATGGCTTTATACGCAAGGTAACGGCCATCGTCAGAGAACTGCGGGCTGGAATCCCACGCGGTATTATCAGCAGTTAGATTGCGTGCATCGCCACCATTGATAGAGACTTCGAATAAATCAAAGTTTGTGCTCCACGCATTGTCTTTTGCTTTTACTTTGGCACTGAACACCACTTTTTGGCCATCAGGACTAATCGCCACTTCTTCCATTCCTGAGAACGGTTTGGCTGGCACATCGGTCTGCCAATTAGACGTAATGTCTTTAGCATCCGTAACTAGCTCATCAGTGATGGTCGCGCTAAATAAATGACGGACTTTTTCGTCATTCCAATGATCCCAATGGCGCACCATGAGATCGTCATACACTTGTGCGTTGTATTTAACAGCTTGTTGCTCTTTATCTTTTTCAACATTGCAGGCAAGCGATTCACAACCTGGATAGACATCGAAACTCACTACCAACGACGCGTTATCAGCGCTCAAACGGTAGCCTTCAATATCCAGTGGGAAATCGGTTACTGGTCTTGCTTCACCACCCGCGAGCGGCAAATACCACAATTGCTGTGAGCCGGAGCGAGAAGATAAAAAGTACACGCCCTTATTATCAGCGGCGAATGTGACGTCTGATTCAGTTTTTTTATCGAAAGTGAGGCGTGTCGCTGCGCTTTGGCTTTGCGAGGACGCAAATTCATTTGTCTGTGCGCTTAACGCTTGCACATATAAATCGCTACCTAAAGGTGTCTTTAAACCATACACCAATGTGCGACCATCACTTGAAACAGCAACACTGTGCACTTTATTGAGGTTATTAAGTTTATCAACGCTCAGTACCTCAGCTTGTGATGCGAATGCCGCACTCAAACCCGCTACCAAGGTCGCTATAGAAGTTTTTGTTATCATTTTTCACTCCATAAAAAAGAGCGCAGATGCGCTCTTCTTTTTAACAGATAGGCCTTATTTTAACGCGCTATCCAGCTCTTCGATTTTTGCTTTCCAGATTGCAGGACCTTGTGTATGCGCGTTTGCGCCTTCACTGTCTACTGCAACTGTGACTGGCATGTCTTCTACTTCAAATTCGTAAATAGCTTCCATACCCAAATCTTCAAACGCGACAACGCGCGCTTTCTTAATTGCTTTCGCAACCAAGTAAGCTGCGCCACCAACAGCCATCAAGTAAACCGCTTTGTTCTCTTTGATTGACTCAACGGTTGCTGGGCCACGTTCTGCTTTACCGATCATGCCGATAAGACCTGTTTTCTCTAACATTAGGTCAGTGAACTTATCCATACGTGTAGATGTTGTTGGGCCAGCTGGACCTACAACTTCATCGCCAACAGCATCGACTGGGCCCACGTAATAGATGAATTTATTCGTGAAATCAACGCCTTCTGGCATGCCTTCACCGCTTTCAATCATACCTTGAAGACGTTTGTGCGCAGCATCACGGCCAGTCAAAATCTTGCCGCTTAGCAGTACTGTTTCACCCATCTTCCACTCTTTAATGTCTTCTTTGGTCAAAGTATCAAGGTTCACGCGGCGTGTATCGGCACCCACTTCCCAAGTTACTTCTGGCCAATCTTCCAGCTTTGGAGCTTTCAAATCAGCAGGGCCTGAACCATCTAGAGTGAAGTGTACGTGGCGTGTTGCCGCGCAGTTCGGGATCATCACTACAGGCTTCGACGCAGCATGCGTCGGCGCAGTTTTAACTTTAATATCAACAACCGTAGTTAAACCGCCTAGACCTTGAGCACCAATACCCGTTTTGTTGGCACGCTCGAAGATTTCTAAACGTAGTTTTTCTTCTGTGGTTTGCGCCCCACGCTCCATTAGCTCATGGATATCAACTGGGTCCATCAATGATTCTTTTGCCAGTACCGCTGCTTTTTCAGCCGTTCCGCCAATGCCTATGCCGAGCATGCCTGGTGGACACCAACCAGCACCCATAGTTGGTAGTGTTTTCTCAACCCATTCAGCCACATCGTCTGATGGATTCAGCATGACCATTTTCGTTTTGTTTTCAGAGCCGCCGCCCTTCGCTGCGATCATCACTTCAACTTCATTGCCAGCAACCATGTCGATATGCACAACGGATGGCGTGTTGTCTTTAGTGTTCTTACGTGAACCTGCTGGGTCAGCAACAATTGATGCACGAAGTGGGTTATCTGGGTTTAGGTAAGCACGGCGAGTACCTTCATCAACCATTTGTTGCACGGTCATGTCGGTTTTATCCCATTTAACATCCATACCAATTTTCACGAAACAAGTAACAATACCTGTGTCTTGGCACAGTGGACGCTTACCTTCAGCAGACATGCGCGAGTTAATTAGGATTTGTGCAATCGCGTCTTTGGCCGCTTTGTTTTGCTCTTTGTTGTACGCTTTTTCTAGCGCCTGAACAAAATCCAATGGGTGATAAAACGAGATATACTGCAACGCATCGGCAATGCTGTCGATGAAGTCTTGCTGGCGAATAGTGCTCATAGTTCTTCCTTCATACTTTGGCGCAATACGCTATTTTTAACAAAAGCGATTGCAACCAATCGGTGACGTGCGCACGGTGAGAGAGTGCGACTTCTGAAAAAGTGTAACTTATGATAACCTCCCTGCCCGTTTCGGGCTAGTTCTTCGAGTTGAAGATAATGACAAATTCGCAATTGCACTGCATCAAGGTGCCATTACAGGCACAACCCTGTGATGTATTTACTCATTTTCACCATTTAGCTGGGGCGATTTTCCTCGATTCGGCAAGCGATGAGCACGTCAATAGTCGCTTTGATATCATTGCTATCAATCCGCAAAAATGGCTGAGTGTAAAAGATGCACAGGTCACCATAGATGAGCAACCTATTCAGGGCGATGTGTTTACACTGATGCAAGATCAACTGGCAACCCTGTGCAATGACAAAGCGCCTCATGACCTGCCATTTAGCGGCGGTTGGCTAGGTTACTTTGGTTATGACCTAGGCAGAATTCTCGAGCGCATGCCAGAACTTGCCCAAAATGACATTGACCTTGCGCAAATGCAGGTCGGCTTATACATTGATGCACTCATTTTTGATAAAGCGCACAACCAATGGTTTTATGTCGCCCAACCTGATGTCGATGCTGATACAGGGTTAGCCCAATACCTATCATTGATTGCGCAGCAGCCTGCAGCTGAGCACTTTGCGCTGACATCCACTTGGCAATCTAATATGAGCTATGAATTTTACGCACAGCAATTTGCGAAAATTCAAGACTATCTACGCAGCGGCGATTGCTACCAAATTAACCTTGCTCAGCGTTTCAGTGCCCAGTATCAAGGCTGTGAATGGCAAGCCTACCAGCGATTACGTGCCCACAACCGTGCACCTTTTTCTGCCTTTATTCGCCTACGCGATGGCGCTATTTTATCTATCTCCCAGAGCGCTTTATCGAAGTTAAAAATAATCAGGTCGAAAGCAAACCGATTAAAGGCACGTTACCGCGAAGCGCAGATGCGCAAAAAGATGCGGCATTAGCACAACAACTGGCAAACTCACCGAAAGACCGCGCCGAGAACGTCATGATTGTGGATTTACTGCGTAATGACTTAGGCAAGGTGGCAAAGCCTGGCAGCGTGCATGTTCCTTCTCTGTTTGCCATTGAAAGTTTTCCTGCAGTGCATCACCTAGTAAGCACAGTGCGCTCAGAACTGGCGGAAGGTAAAACGGCCATTGACCAACTTCATGCTGCATTCCCAGGTGGTTCAATTACTGGTGCGCCGAAAATTCGCGCAATGGAAATTATTGAAGAACTAGAGCCGCATCGTCGCAGTGTTTACTGTGGCTCAATTGGCTACTTAAGTGCCTGCGGTGATATGGATACCAGTATTACTATTCGAACTTTGGTCGCGCATAATAATACGCTTTATTGTTGGGCCGGTGGCGGCATTGTCGCAGACTCAAACGTTGAACTTGAATACCAAGAAACGTACCATAAAGTGAATAAAATATTGCCGACATTAGAGTGAGTTAATTGCGGTGGAAAATTTAAACTGTGCGCAGATCATCAGCCGCTACATGCTAACTTCGCCAGTTTGCGACGGAACTAAACGCCACCCCAAACGCCGCAGCGCAGTGATGATGATCATCAGCGATTCGCCTTCTGGCGCGCAAGTACTCCTGTGTAAACGCGCCAGTCACTTGCGTCATCATCCCAGCCAATTGTGCTTTCCCGGTGGTAAGCAAGAGCGCGAAGACCCAACCTTAATGCATACGGCTTTGCGCGAATTGCACGAGGAATTGAATATCCCTGCCAAACACATTGAGGTTATTGGCCATCTGCCGGAAATTAGTACGTTGGGCGACATCGTCATCACCCCATATCTCGCTCATCTAAAGCCGAACACACGCTGGCAAATTGACCAAAATGAGGTCGACGAAGCATTTTTTATCCCCTTCGCCACGCTGTGCCAAAAAGCAAACTGGCAGACATTAGCCATCGAGCGGGCAAACACAACACTGCACTTTGAAGTGTTACAGACCAAGCATGGTCTACTTTGGGGCGCAACGGAGCGCATCATCAGCCAATTCATTACACAGCTTGGTCTGAGCAGTTAAAAATCTGCAAGCTGGGATTACATCTATAATTATTTAACGTTATCATGGCCGACCGTTCAAAAGGTTATGTGAGTTATATCTACTATGATCAGTGCATTTGACATGTTCAGTATTGGCATTGGTCCATCGTCTTCACACACAGTGGGTCCAATGCGTGCTTCGCGACTTTTCGTTCAAGCGCTAGAAGAACAAAATAAGCTTAATGATGTTACCGAAGTGAAAGTTGAACTGTTTGGCTCTTTGGGGCAAACAGGTGTTGGTCACGGCTCGGGCAAGGCCGTTATTTTAGGATTAGCGGGTTACGACCCAGAAACGGTTGACGCTGATGCGGTGCCAGACATCCTTGAAAAAATTGAGCAAGAACAAGTAATTTACCTTGATCAAAAGCATCAGGTTAAATTCCCAAAGCAAGGTGCGATTGTTTTCCATCGTCGTAAGACCTTGCCAAAGCATTCCAACGCGATGGAACTCATTGCGTTTAATGGCAAAGACATTATTGCGTCGCAAGTCTACTACTCTATCGGTGGCGGTTTTATTGTTACCGACCAAGACTTTGACAACGAAAAACAAGCTGCGCTTGATATTCGTGAGCAAAACCCTGCACCTTACCCATTTGATAGCGCTCAAGAGCTTCTTGAATTGTGCAAAGAGTCAGGCTTGAGCGTGTCGAGCTTGATGATGGCCAATGAAAAAACATTACGCTCTGAACAAACCATTCGCGATGAGCTATTCCACATTTGGGAAGTAATGAAAGCCTGCACGGAGCGCGGTATGCGCACTGAAGGAATACTCCCTGGCGGCTTAAAGGTACGTCGTCGAGCGCCAAGCTTGTATTTGAAGCTCAATGTTGAAAACAACAATGATCCACTTCGTGCAATGGATTGGGTCGACTTATTCGCCCTAGCTGTTAACGAAGAGAATGCCGCTGGCGGGCGCGTTGTAACAGCACCCACCAATGGTGCCGCAGGTATTCTTCCTGCGGTATTGATGTATTACCACACCTTTATCAAAGAAGTGGATAGAGAAATTGCCACACGTTACCTACTAACCGCCGCTGCAATCGGTATTCTATACAAAAAGAATGCATCAATTTCTGGTGCTGAAGTAGGTTGCCAAGGTGAGGTCGGTGTTGCCTGTTCTATGGCTGCGGGCGCGTTAACCGAGAATCATGGGGGGCAATGCCACGCATGTTGAAAACGCGGCTGAGATTGGCATGGAGCACAATTTAGGTCTTACATGTGACCCGGTGGGTGGCCTAGTACAAGTACCCTGTATTGAACGCAATGCCATGGGTGCGGTAAAAGCCATCAACGCATCGCGACTAGCTATGCGTGGTAGTGGTGATCAAAAAGTATCGCTGGATAAGGTGATCAAGACCATGTGGGACACTGGTAATGATATGAAAACCAAATACAAAGAGACAGCACGTGGCGGTCTTGCGGTAAATATCATCGAGTGTTAATTCACCATTTGTAGATAAGCAAAAAGGCGACCGCAGGTCGCCTTTTTTAATCTTTATTGAAATTGCTACTGATTAACGCACAGGCAAATCGATGTCTGCAAACATGGCATCCACATCGTCTTGGTTACGCAGCAAGCAGGCTTTTTCGACGCGGTCTTTCGTTAAGTGTGGTGCAAAACGTTCAATGAAATCATACATATAACCACGCAAGAAAGTCCCCTTTCTAAAGCCTATCTTGGTGGTACTGGCTTCAAATAAATGGCTCGCATCAATGACGACTAAATCTTTATCGCTAATTTGGTCAATCGCCATCGAGGCCACAACGCCTACGCCTAAACCTAGTCGCACATAGGTTTTAATCACATCCGCATCGGTTGCAGTAAAGACAATGTGCGGCTCATGACCGTGTGCATTAAAGGCTTTATCAAGCTCTGAACGGCCAGTAAAACCAAACACATAAGTGATTAGGGGATACTGAGCGATGTCAGCAATGGTGAGGTTGTCCGCTTTTTTCGCCAATGGGTGGTCTTTTGCAACCACTATACTGCGATTCCAATGGTAGCAGGGTAACATCACTAAATCGGAATATAAGTGCAATGCTTCGGTGGCAATAGCAAAGTCTGCATCACCGCGTGCTGCTGCATCTGAAATCTGTTGGGGTGTTCCTTGATGCATGTGCAAAGACACGGCTGGGTATTTACTCATAAAACCTTGAATCACTTCAGGTAAAGCGTAACGCGCTTGAGTATGTGTGGTGGCGATGTTGAGCTTACCTTGATCCGGTAACGTGTGTTCATTTGCTACTGCTTTGATCCCTTCAACCTTTGACAAGATTTCACGTGCGATATTAATGATGTCATTGCCAGCACTAGTTACATGGGTAAGGTGTTTGCCGCTTCGCCCGAATATTTGCACACCGAGCTCGTCTTCAAGCATTCTAACTTGTTTCGAAATCCCCGGTTGAGAGGTATAAAGACTCTCAGCGGTTGCTGACACATTAAGGTTATGGTTCAACACCTCAACGATGTACTTTAGCTGCTGTAATTTCATGGTATTAAACTTTCTTTATTATTGTACTTGATACGGCATGCTCTGAAGTATAGCGCTCCAAAGCGCTTGCGAAGGCCTTTTTCGTGAAAACAAGCTCGCACGGCATAAGTCGGAAGATGAATACTAATAGCTTACAAATCAACACCTAGATCACCCCAACCAGTGCAGTTGGTTAGGCTAGCATATTTAATTAGCGCTCGGTACTGTTGATTTATGTCCAAGGCTCAAATCCTCTCCTATACTCTTATTTTATTTAATGTTATTTCATGAATTTGTCGCTAATTACTACCTTCGCTGTGGTTCTTTATGTAACATGGCTGTTAGCGGTTAAAATTATTAGTAAGAGAATCAGTGCATGATAGTTTCTATCATAATCCTGTTGATTGTTGCGCTTATCGTTATTGCGGTATGGGTAAGTGCTGTGCAGCAACATAAAGAAAAACAAGAAGCTCAGCGCCGTCAAGAGCTCCAAAAACAAAAGAAAATTATTGAAGACACTGAAGAAGCGCTCGTGAACAGCGTTAACATTCCGCTCTCTAACAACATTTTGACTATTTTGTACCGTCGCATCTACGATGCCTTAGTTACTATGGTTGAATTGTCTCCCCAATCCAAAGAACTCAAATCTCGTTTAAATGATGCCAAACAGAGATTAACGAATGGTATTGATGAAAACGTGAATGCCGGTGAGAACTTTGTGCTACCTGAGCACGACAAACAACTTATCGCCCTCATTCAAGGCATTAAAAAGTTGAGAAATATCCTTCGTTCCGAACACAGCAAAGGAAAGTTGGATACCCCTGTATTCATGCAAGAAGACAAAATATTTGAGCATTTGCAGCTGAGAATAAATATCGAAAGCCTCATTAAGCGAGGTTCTTCAGCACGCCACGCTAACATGATAGGTTCTGCACGACAGTATTTTGAAAAGGCGTATGCCACCATTTGTGGCCTGAGTTACAGTGATGAGTACGTTGTGATGAAAAAGCAACAACTCGAACAGCTACTCAATGAAATCAGCGTTGAGCTCAAAGCATCCAATGCAAGTACGCGTAAACTCAAAGAAGAACAGGAAAAAGACGACTTAGACGTGTTATTCGCACCTAAGAAAAAGTGGTGAATCAGTTTCTTTTTAATCTATATACCGGCTGAAACCACTTTGCCCCTACTATTCTCTCGAATGCCTGTTTGTTCAAAATGCAGGTTGGGATAGCGCATCAGCAAATACTAAAATAGCCTGCGACAACACCGTAATTTACGCACTCGGGCTTGAACCCCGCATATAGACAGTTGATGAGCTACGCCAGTTGCTTACAGAGCCACTCAAACACGCACTTATACGCAGCAAAGACGGTATATTTTGCAGAGAAAACACAGCCAATACCATCTAATGCTTGGATGTTCTGACTCGTTATAAAAATTACTTAAGCATAAAAAAGCCGCTTCAACAGCGGCTTTTAGGTATTTATGATAAGAAGATAAACTTCAATACGAAGAGTATGCTCAGAATCCACACACTAATACTTACTTCATTGGCTCTGTTACATACTACCTTCACAGCAGTGTAGGCAATAAACCCAAGCGCAATTCCGTGCGCGATTGAGAACGTCAACGGAGTCATCAGTAATACAACGGCCACTGGGATTGCATCAGTCATGTCGTCCCAATCGACTAACTTCAAATTTTGTAGCATCAAAATAGACACATACAAAATCGCACCCGCTGTTGCATAAGCTGGCACCATAGCCGCAAGGGGAGCAAAAAACATCATCAATAAAAAACACATGCCAACCACAACAGCGGTCAAACCTGTACGACCACCAACCGATACACCTGCAACTGATTCAATGTACGAGGTTGTAGTCGAAGTTCCGAGCACGGAACCTGCGATAGTTGCAGTGCTGTCCGCACTGAGTGCACGGCCAAGTCGTGGCATGCGGCCTTGTTCATCCGCTAGCCCTGCTTTTTGAGTTACTGCAACTAAAGTGCCTGAGGTATCAAACAAGTCTACAAATAGAAACGCAAAGACCACGCTAAGCATCGACAACTCAAGCGCGGCTGCAAAATCAAGCTGCATAAAAGTCGGTGCAATCGATGGCGGCGCCGACACAATACCTTGATACTCAACCAAACCCAACGCGAGAGCCAAACAGGTAACCAGCAGGATACTGATTAATACGCCACTTTTAATATCGCGATATAACAACCCAGCAATAATAAAGAAGCTAAGAATTGCAAGCGCTGGTCCCGCACTGGTGATGTCACCAAGCTGTACAAGCGTTGCGGGGCTAGCCACAACAATACCAGCATTTTTCAATGCAATTAACGCCAAGAATGCGCCAATGCCAGTCGCAATTGCACGCTTGAGTACAAGTGGAATAGCATTGATGATCCACTCACGTACTTTGAACAAACTTAGTACTAAGAAGATACTACCTGACATAAACACCGCTCCGAGGGCGGATTGCCACGTATAACCCATTCCTAACACCACACCATAAGTGAAAAAGGCGTTGAGCCCCATTCCTGGCGCGAGTGCTAATGGATAGTTAGCCCAAAATCCCATAATAAAACAACCGATGGCTGCCGCAACACAAGTTGCAACAAAAGCAGCACCTTGATCCATCCCCGCTTCCGCCAACATTGCCGGGTTAACAAAAACAATGTACACCATGGTAATGAAGGTCGTTAAACCTGCAATCACCTCACGCTTTACCGAGCTTCCGTGCGCCTTAATTTTAAAAACACTCTCTAGCATAAGTCTTTTTTCGAGCTAACAAACAAGCGCGCAATACTAGCACACATGCGGACAATTGACCGCCTTTAATAACTAATTGAAGCAATTTTATCGCACCTATTTATTGGGTATTAAGCCAATGATTAAAAAAGCTTCAAAAAAAGCTTGCACACAACAACTGTATAAACTACTGTATACACATACTGTATAAAACACTGTATATCGTTCACATTACCCACAGCGAGGCAAATATGTTACATACAGCAGCTATTCGACACGTTAAAAGCTATAAGCAAGATAACCCTGCATCAATCAACATTGTGCAAACAGAGGATGAAATTTCAGCTTCTTTTGAACTATTAAAAATTGTGCACCGTTACAATAAAAGTAATGGTTGGACTTTGCTCATTGCCCCTGACCACATCCCGAGTCGTGATTTATTGGATTCGTGCTCAATCGATACGAACAAGCTACTGGTAATCCGTAGGAAGCATATCGTTGATGTAGAATATGTTCTTAATTGCGCCCTGCAAAATGGCCGCTATTGTGCAATTGTTACTTGGACAGACATTGTAAACCAACAGCAACTAGAGAAAATGCAACTAAACACGCATCAAGCAAAAGCACAGCTGTTTTGTTTCACATCAGATGACGAGCAAGCTCAATTAGCCGTGCCTCACGTAATGTAAGTTTGTTACACTATTAGCTGATGTATTTTTTCAGAAGAGCTGATATGTGTTTTTGTGGGTCGCCACACTCATTCGAACAATGTTGTGGCGTATATATTAAAGGTCAGCAAAGCGCACCTGACCCATTAGCATTAATGAAATCGAGATACAGTGCATTTTGCACACAAGAAATCGATTACTTATGTGCAACCTGTTCAAGCAAAGCGATCGTGAATAATGCAAAAGAAGATGTTGCTCAATTCGCGCAAGCTGCAAAATTTACCAACTTAGAAATTATCGAAAGTCAGTGTGAACTGACCCCAGCCGTCGTCGAATTCAAAGCACATTATCTCTATGACAACGCGTTATGCTGTATTCATGAACGTTCTACTTTTGTCAAAGAAGGCGGCACTTGGCGCTACGACGAAGGTGAATTGTTTTCTACCTCGGATGTAAAACTAAGCCGCAATGATGCGTGCCCATGCGGTAGCGGTAAGAAATTTAAAAAGTGCTGCGCAATATAAGATATAGCGCGCTCATCTTGGTAATTGCTGTATAAAAAACGTCAACCGACTCTAACTTTGGTTAACGTTAACGGACTGGTATTTCTTACCAGTCCTTTGTCATCCATTAAAACGTATAGCTGGCACTCATTAGCGGCCCATGCGTAATGGTGTCATAACTGAAATAGTTACTACTACCATTGTCGCCCGTATCATAGTCAACGTAGGTCGCCTTATATTGAAAAGACATATCCCAGTTCTCTGTGAGGTCATATACCACACCTAATTTCAAACTCGACGTCAATTTTGCAGATAAGCCAAAACCACCGACATCGGCTGCTGTATTGAAATGCCATTTTTGTGCGAATTCTTTGTTGTAACTAAAGCCCAATATAACGTCTACCCAATCTTCGTCTCTGTCTACAAGACTCGTTTGAGGTAACAAGGCCGTATCCAAATCAAATTGGTAGGTATTATCCCAACGACGCAACCCAACATAATTGACCCAGCTACCTGCAGATGGACTACTGTGCTTGTAGGCTAAACTGAGTTCCAATACACCTTGGCGAACACGGGCACTAAGAAACCCATCTTTTGGGATGTTAAAAGATCGCTTGAGATCCATGTATCCCCAATCTGTGACTACTCCCCAATTTGATTCGTGGAACGCTTCAAAACGCAGCATAAAAGCACTGTCTAAGTTATTCAAAATAGTATCGAAGTCTATTTCAAGTGGTGCCTCTAGTGTGCCAATAGATGAATCTCCATCAATCGCAGTGGCCATCAAGTAAGGTTCAACTTTGAATTGCCATTGGTCTGCATATGCATGCGCACAAGAAAACGCACTTGAAACTGCGAAAAAATAGAAAAAAGTAGAAGTGACTTTCTTAGGTAACATAATCATTCCTTGGTTCATCAGAGTCCTTGGTCGAGTATAGTCTGACAATAAAGGATGTGTTATTTGTTAGCCAAAATAACGCTATGCGATTGCACTGATCCCCTGGCGCTTTAGCTCATCTAGCTGGTCATAAAACGCAGCACCATCCATCTGAGGCTCATTGAGCGACATAGATTTATCTTGATATTTAGCTTGAACCCTAGGTTCGCAGTTATCGATTATCGGCAACGGAATGTGTTTTAAGTCATCACGAATAGCTAACGGTGTTGGCGCGAGGCAATCTTGCAGTCGTAATGAATCACGCAAGCCAATGGAAATGTACTCACATTGATTTTGCGTCAGTAAGATATTGAAATGTTCTGGGGCGCAAGGTCGAGCACGTGCAGCACCCAATTGTGCTCTTAGTTGCTCTTCTTCAACCGTTGAGGCTGGGGCTTGTGACGTGGGTAAATGAAATTGCGCAAAATCGAGCGCATCATGAGAGATCGAAGCAAGCAACCAAGCGAAATCGCCACGACGTTGTTCTTGCACACATTTATTTAGTTGAGTTCCTAATTGCTGCTCATTGCTGAGAATTGACTCAATTTGCATAAAGTTTGTTCGACCTGAATTATATATAACCAGTTATCGGCCGTTTTTAAATTTTCTTTAGTTTTTTTCTTTACTTGAATGCTCAGTTTGCTATTATCGCCGCCGTTGCTTAGGAGGGGTTCCCGAGCGGCCAAAGGGATCAGACTGTAAATCTGACGGCATTGCCTTCGCTGGTTCGAATCCAGCCCCCTCCACCACTATTCTTTAGTTCTAAGCAACCGACCACTTTTGTGTGGAGGGGTTCCCGAGCGGCCAAAGGGATCAGACTGTAAATCTGACGGCACTGCCTTCGCTGGTTCGAATCCAGCTCCCTCCACCACTTTTCTTTTCTTATCCGATTATTCCTATTCGAAGTTCAACTCCAATTTTTGACCATGTTGTTTAAGCCATAATTTTGCTTGGTTTGTGTGTTCGTATGTGTCATCCACCCATCGCCAAAATTCTTTACCATGATTCATATAGCGAATATGCGCGAGTTCGTGCACGATAACGTAATCTATGACCCACTTGGGCGCGCCCACTAAAAAAGTGTTAAAGCTCAATTCACGGCGTTGATTACAACTCCCCCACCTGCGTTTATAACTTCTAATTTTTACTGAACTGGCTTGAACTGCCATGACACTTTGCCAGTGCGCTAATCGCTCATTTATAAACGCGCGCAGAACGTCGCTCAGATGAGCCAACAGCAAGTCTTTTGCTTTGTTCTGTGCGTGATTCACGCGCTCAGCAATCACTAACTCAATGCCCATTGAGTTGCTTATCAATTGAGTACGTTTAGCCCGACTGACCTTAATATCCAGCCAATCTCCGAATAACATGATTTTGTTGTCGCTCAGCGGGTTGCTGGATTGTGCGCTGTAATCACTGTGTTTTTGTAATTGCACTTCAATCCATGTACGTTTGCTTTGCACAAAATCGTCAATAAATCGCTTGCACGCCCCTAAAGGTGCACGCACTGAAACACTTTCGCCCTTCACATGAATGGCGATAGTTCTGCGTTTTTTACTGAAAATCAGGGAATAATCGAGTGGCTGGCGTTCCAAAACTGCTCCAAACGAACCTTTATCAGGTACGATGTGTGTTTTACTGATGTGATGATACCATCGAATAGCATCGTGCCCCCAATGTAATATTTGGAGAGATAATGCTAATTCTTTAAAATCAATGCACTATACTTATAATCGTTTGGGCCATTGCCCAGTAGTTTCACGGGGTAATTAGCCGACTAATGCTTGCACAATTTTTTGTTTTCGACCCAGCTCCTGAGTTCCTAGTGAACGGCTCGTACAACTATGGACTGGTCGCTCTGTCAGTCGTCATCGCCATTTTTGCTTCATTCTTTGCTTTGCATTTGCGTGTATTCGCAGATACTAACCGCAATACTGCATCATATAAATACGCGCTTGTCTCGAGCTCTGCGGCTTTTTCCGGTGGGGTTTGGAGTATGCACTTCATTGGCATGCTGGCATTTACTCTCTGCGTTGAGGTGGATTACAACCTCACGATCACGTCCTTGTCTTTTATACCCGTTTTTTTAGCAACGTTAGTGGCATTTCACCTCATACGCGGCTTTAACGTTGAGACCAAAATTCAATTTATCAGTGCTTTGTTACTCGGCGCAGGAATTGGCTTGATGCACTACAGTGGCATGGAAGCAATGCGACTGGGGCCCAAATTAGCTTATGACCCTGTGTGGTTTGCATTGTCTATCGTTGTCGCTGTGTCCCTTGCGTGGATTTCACTAGCGATTCATATGAAGCTTCGCAGACCAAATGCGACCGCTGCGCAAAGTGTGTTGGCTTGTTTCGTCGGTGCGATTGTTATGGGATTAGCAGTATCCGGTATGCACTATACGGGCATGCATGCAGCTCGTTTTATTTCCCAAACGCCCTACTACTCAGAACAAGCAGACTTAGAACACATTGTTGATTTAGCGTTAGCAATCGCCATGGTCAGTGTCCTATTAATCTCAGTTATTGGTCTGTTGCACAGCTTGCTACGGTTTCGGATCCTGATTAAACAAACAAAAAATCAGCCAATCTCGTCTTGAAGCAGTCTTGAACACTGCGGTCGACGGTATCGTCACTATCACAGACAAAGGCAAAGTCTTGAGCTTCAATGCTGGCGCAGAACGCATCTTGGGTTACACCAGTGATGAAGTCGTCGGGAATAACGTCAAAATGTTAATGCCAGACGATATCGCGATACAACACGATCACTTCCTCGCTCGCTACAAAGAAACGAAAGAGCGCAACATTATCGGATATGGCCGTGAGGTATTGGCGCAGCATAAAAACGGTCATACATTACCCATCCACCTCGGCGTGGGTGAAGTTGCTTTGCCAGATAAGAAAATCATGTTCGTCGGCTTTATCACTGATCTCAGCGAACATAAAAAGATGCAGCAACAGCTGGCAGCTCAAGAGCATCATTATCGAACGCTCATTAATAATATGCCTGGGGTGGCCTTTCGGTGTCGTTTGGATAAGTATTGGAGCATGGTGTACATCAGCCCTATTGTAGAGAGTCTTACTGGCTATACCGATGAGGAGTTTGTGAATGGGCATATCCACTTTTCTGACTTAATCGACCCCGAGTTTGAAGAAAGCTTGCGCGAGAAAATTTACAATGCCATTGCGCTGGAGCAAAGTGACTATTCATTTGAATATCAAATCAAAACCAAATCGGGTAAGCAAAAGTGGATACTCGATAAAGGGACTTTCGAGCCAGACGACACCAATGAAATGTGCATAGCTGGTGTTTTGGTTGATATCAGCGAACGTAAAAGCATGGAACAACAGCTCATTGCGGCTAAAGATAAAGCAGAAGCCGCTGCTGAGACAAAGCAAGCTTTTCTAGCCAATATGAGCCATGAGATACGTACTCCGATGAACTCAATTATTG
The DNA here is from genome assembly GCF_054923835.1 of Pseudoalteromonas sp. GB56. Classification (NCBI taxonomy): domain Bacteria; kingdom Pseudomonadati; phylum Pseudomonadota; class Gammaproteobacteria; order Alteromonadales; family Pseudoalteromonadaceae; genus Pseudoalteromonas; species Pseudoalteromonas sp. GB56. The sequence goes on from NZ_JBPCHK010000001.1 coordinate 2,343,938, forward strand.
GCTTTTCAGAAGTACTACTGGACAGCCCTTTGAGTAAAAATCAACGACACCAACTTACCAATGTATTGCAATCCGCTCGCTCTTTGTTGCACTTACTCAACGACATTTTGGATTCCGCTAAACTAGAGCAAGGGAAAGTGTCTATTGAACGGATCCCATTCGATCTGTTAGCGCTATGCGACTCTGTTGTATCTAGTTTCTATCATCAGGCTCAAAGGAAAGGGTTAACGTTAGATATGCAGTTAGATGCATCTCTTGCGACCTATTATGAAGGTGATCCTCAACGTATTCGCCAGGTACTTATCAACCTACTAGGCAACGCCCTTAAATTCACCGAGCAAGGCCGTGTTGCTTTACAGGTAGTCGTGGCAGGCAAAGGTGTGCGATTCGTGATAAGCGATACCGGGATAGGCATTGCACCGGAGCGAATCAATGCGATATTTATGCCGTTTGAGCAAGCTGATGACAGCACAACTCGCCGTTTTGGCGGGACTGGACTTGGCACTACAATTTGTCGTCAATTAGTTAATTTAATGGGCGGCGACATAGATGTGCAAAGCACGCTGGGAGCTGGGAGTGAATTTAGCTTTAACCTTCCACTTTCCCAGGCAAGTGATGAACAAGTCAGTGAGTTACAACAACAAAGTAGCACTACAAATAAACTACCGAAAATGCCGACATTGCATATTCTGATTGCAGATGATGTCGCGCAAAACCGCGAATTGCTTGAATTGAGGCTGGGTAATTTAGGCCATAAAACTCAAGTAGCCGTCAATGGCGAAGAAGCGGTTGCGAAAGCCACTTCCGAACACTTTGACGTGGTCCTAATGGATATTCACATGCCTATTTGTGATGGTTTAGAAGCAACGGCTCGATTACGTCAACACGAACGAGAGACAGGCGCACCAGCAACCGTGGTCATAGCACTTACTGCAAGTGTACTGCAAAGCGACAGAGAGGCCGCGAGGAAAGCAGGAATGGACAGCTTTGCGACTAAACCTGTTGTGGTTGATGATTTGATGTGTGATGTTGCTCGACTGCTGGATATTCAAGTTGATGTCGCCAACGAAAATATTGTTCAGCATAGCGTTCACACCGGCAATATTAGCGTCAATGAAGAAAAAGGCGTTAACCTATGGGGAACACTAGAATTATACATCCACCAACTGCAACAGTTTTATGCTGACAGAGCCAGAGATGTCAAAGCACTCAGTCACTTTGATCAATTGGATGATGAACAATTAATGCTAGTTCATACCTTAAAAGGCCTTGCAGGCAATCTATGCCTGCCTAATTTGAGTGCTCAACTGAATGATATTGAACGCCAAGGTAAGGTAACCGATGAACATCGATTTGCATTATTCAGTTGTTTAGATGAAATTGACGGCTATCTGCAACATCACCCCCTTACCCACGTCACACCCGCTCAGGTATCGGTAGCCAACGTATCTGTATTGAAGCAATTGCTGCCGCATATTCAAGAGCTGTGCGATAATTTTGAATATGACAGCGACAGTTGTGAGCAACTACAAGAAGCTGCTGGGCAACAGTTCATGGACGATGTCGAAAAAATTATCGAACTAATTAATGAGTTCGAATTTGACAAAGCCAAACAACACATCGCCACCCTTGTATCCCAATTAGAGAGCTTTGATGATGAATGAAGATCCACGTCCTACACTGCTCGCGGTAGATGATGAACCCACAAATTTAAAAGTGCTCAACGAGGTACTTGGTAAAGACTATCGCCTCATTTTTGCCAAATCTGGAGAACAAGCACTGACGTTAGCGTCACAAAAGCGACCGGATCTTATATTGTTAGACGTGATGATGCCCAATATGTCTGGTTTTGATGTGTGCAAAGCCCTGAAACAAGACCAAGAGACCGCAGCGATTCCCGTGATATTCGTGACCGCAATGCAAGAGGAAATAGACGAAGCGAATGGCTTTGCGTTGGGTGCCGTAGACTATATCACCAAGCCAATTAGCCCTGCCATTGTCCGCGCCCGAGTGAAAAACCATTTATCTTTAGTTCAAGCAGATTTATTAAAATCAGCACAGCTCGAATTGATTCAAAGATTAAGCCACGCGGCGGAGTACAAAGACAATGAAACAGGCGAGCATATCATTAGGATGAGTCGCTATTGTCATATCATCGCTTTGGCTGTTGGCATGGGTGAACAACAAGCTGAGTCTCTGCTGCTAGCTGCCCCCATGCATGACATTGGCAAAATTGGTATCCCCGACAACATTCTTCTCAAGCCCGGCAAACTAGATAATGACGAATACCAGCACATGAAAGCCCATGCCACCATTGGTGCGGATATTTTAGCTGGGTCTAATTCGGCGTTGATTCAGCTTGCACATCGCTTGGCGCTCGAGCACCATGAGCGTTTTGATGGTAATGGCTACCCGAATGGCCTCAAAGGTGAAGAAATATCTATTGAGGGGCGAATTTGTAGTATCGCAGATGTGTTTGATGCCCTCACCTCCCGACGCCCATACAAAGAGCCGTGGCCAGTCGAAAAGGCGCTCGACCTCATGCGCGAAGAAAAAGGCAAACATTTTGACCCCGAGTTAGTCGATGTATTTATCTCTCAACTCGATAAAATATTGGCAGTAAAAGAAAAGTATTCTAACTAAAGGCGAGATTGTAGCGTCGTATGCTCAAAACACGTGATCTCGTGCATGTTACCACTGGGATCACGAAAATACATTGAAAATGACACTGTGTGATCCGCTAAATGTACACTCACACCATGCTTTTGCAGATGCGCTCGCCATTGAATGAAGGCTGCGGCATCAACATTAAACGCGATACCGTTGCTGCGTTTATTGCCTTCAAATAATGCTAAGCAAATGGACTGGGCGTGATCTTTTAGCATCAACGGTCCATCTTCTTGTTCGTGATACCAAAACTCCAGTTCTGGCACAACATCGAAGCCCATTACATCGTAATAAAAGACTTTGGCCTCCGCCATGTCATCTACTTGCAGATGACAGTGATGAATTCCTCTAAGCGGTGGCACACTAGTATTCATAGACAACGCCAATTTCTTCACCTAACTGACTCAAAAAATCGTGCATATATTGTGTACGCTTTTGGGCTTCAAGGCGTGCACTCTGTGTTTGCATGCTATCGGCTATGCCCAATAATTTCACAAAGAAATGGTCAAGCGTATATTTACCATCATCCGCTTCTCTGTGGTAAGCGAACGGGTCAGTGGGGTGATATAACCCTCGACATATTGCGCCACCCACTTTCATACAACGACTAACCCCAATTGCCCCGAGCGCATCCATCCTGTCAGCGTCTTGCACTATCTTGGCTTCTAAGGTCAGTGGTGTAATATTGGCGCTGAAGCTATGAGCCACGATAGCGTGATGTATAGCGTCGAAATACTGCTCGTCATAATTGATGCTATGAAGAAAAGACAGCGCTTTGTCAGCTGCCATCTGCGAAGCCTTAGCCCTATCTGGGTGATTTTTCGCCACGGCAACACAATCATGCAGCCAAGCAGCGGGTAACACCACTTCCATTTTTGCTTGCTCTTCGGCGCACAACATTTTGGCTACTTTGACCACACGCTCAATATGAGTGATGTCATGAGCGGCATCAGCACTGCCACATTCAAGAAAAAAATCTCGGCAGATATTCTCTACTTTCTGTAAGTGAGGTGATAATTCAACGAGTTGTTTATTCACTGATTCTCTCTATTAAGACCGATTATTTTTAGGCCACACTATGGCGAGTAGTGGATGTTATCAAAAACGTCTACGTTAATTAACTCAAATGACATTAAAACACGCTAACTAAATTGGCAAAATTAATTTGAGTATCGGCGCATCACTGCCTAGAATAGCGCCTCATTTCACAAGCGGGAACAGCTATGGCCGGTGCAATTTATCTTCAACCTGGACGCGAGAAGTCTTTAAAGCGTAAACATCCTTGGATTTTTTCTAAGGCGATTAAAAAAGTGAAAGGCAATTTAGCACTTGGTGATACTGTAACCGTCTATGACAGCAACGGTAAATACCTTGCCACGGCAGCGTACAGCCCTGAATCACAAATTCGCGCGCGGGTGTGGTCCTTTAATGAAAAAGAAGTCATTGATGGTGAGTTTTTCTATCAACGTCTAGCGCGCGCTTTCTCAGTGCGTGAGCACACAATTGAATTGGGTGGCCTTACAGGCTTTCGTTTGTGTGCAGGTGAATCAGATGGCTTACCGGGTGTCACCATCGACAAGTTTGATAATTACTTAGTATGTCAGTTGCTAAGCGCAGGTGCGGAGCGCCACAAGGGTGACATTGTTAATGCCCTACATCGCTTATTCCCTGAGTGTTCTATCTATGAGCGCTCAGACGTTGATGTACGCAAAAAAGAAGGCCTCGCACCAACCACAGGTGCACTGCTAGGTGAAGCGCCAACAGCACCAGTACTTATTCAAGAAAATGGCCTAACGTGCGAAGTGGATATCATTGGCGGCCATAAAACGGGCTTCTACCTTGACCAACGCGACAGTCGTGCAGCACTGGAGCGCTATGTGAAGGATAAAGAGGTCCTCAACTGCTTCTGTTACACCGGTACTTTTGGTTTGTATGCGCTACGTGGTGGCTGTAAAGAAGTGACAAACGTTGACGTATCACAGAACGCGCTAGACATCGCAAAGCGTAATGTTGAGCACAACAATCTTGATATGAGCAAAGCACAATTTGTAAAACAAGACGTGTTTAAATTACTTCGTGAGTACCGCGAACAAGGCCGTAAGTTCGACACCATAGTGATGGACCCACCAAAATTCGCAGAGTCTAAAGCACAGCTGACGGGGGCTTGTCGTGGCTATAAAGATATCAACATGTTGGCCATGCAGTTATTGAACCCTGGCGGCACCTTGTTGACGTTCTCTTGCTCAGGCTTGATGGAGCAAAACTTATTCCAAAAAGTAGTCGCGGATGCAGCGTTAGACGCCCACAAAGATTTGCTGATTGTTGAGCGCTTGAATCAAGCGGCAGACCACCCAATCTCTGGGCCTTATCCAGAAGGATTTTATCTCAAAGGCTTGGTTTGTAAGGTCTATTAAACGCAAGCTGGTGAGTGGCAACCGCCACTCACACGCATTTTTTTGGGTTAATTAATATCCAGCATCTCTACACCCACACAATACTGCCCATCCTCATCTTGAGAACATCGCACTACGCGGGTCAGCGCTTTTAAAGGGGGAATAGCACCACCGGAGGATTTAATGTGCACAGTTGCTGTAACGCCAGGATCAATGGCTTGTTCAACGTACAAATTCATCCCCGTCGCGCTTAAATCGCGGCAGGTCGCTGCGAGTGAGATTGATTGATTATTGATAGATAACTCTATGGTGGCTTCAGTATCGACCGTCATACGGCGAAAGTTGCGGCGCTCATCGTTATAAAGCATGGTTATTATTCTCCTTATGATGCTTTAAATCAGCGTTTGCAAGCTCTCCAGTAGCTCATTAAAGGCCAAGGGCTTAACAAAAAAGCCATCACATCCAGATTCGAACGCTTTTGTCTTTGCCTCTGCTGACTCTAACCCAGAAATAATTAAAATAGGTATCCCACTGGTTTCAGGTGTATTTTTCAAGATTCGACAAGTATCAAACCCATCGAGCCCAGGCATACACACATCCAACAAAATAGCATCTGGGTTAATGACAGAAACTTCCTTTAAGCATTGCTCGCCTGATTTAGCGTATTCCAACTCAAATTGTTCTCTCAATACATCAGTGTAGAACTTAAAATTGAAATACTCATCATCAACGATAAGAAGCTTCGCTTTATTGACCTTTCGCAACTAAAATCCCTATCCCTGTAATACTACTCACTGACCGGTAATTATAACCTAATTCAGATAAAGTTCAGGCAATTAATTTTGCGTAAGGTATTCATTTATAAGGTTAAGTACCCTTTTCGAAGACACCGGGTAAGGCGTACCCAAGGTTTGGGCAAAAAGTGACACACGTAACTCTTGCTGCATCCAAAATAGATCCGTTAGTGCCGGAGGTTGCGGCTCACCTTTTGGATGTTTCGCTACGCATTTTTGATACGCGTCGGCTACTTTGTCCAATTCTAAGGTGCACAATCGGTCGCGATTAGGGTCAACAGGCAACTTTTCCAAACGTCGGTCGATGGCTTTAAGATAACGGCCAAGGTCCGCCATTTTACTGGCGCCATGATGACTGACGAAGCCTTTGAAAATTAAACTCTCTAACTGAGATTTAATATCACCGTGGGCGGTGATCATGCTCAAATCCACCTTACCTCGCATACGCTTGTGAATCGCGTGAGCGAGACTAAGCACCTGCTCCACTTCTAACGCAATGGCGACTACCGTATCGCCGAGCTCACCGCGTATATGCTCTTTGGCGTTTTCGAATTGCTCAGGCTCACGGATATCACCAAAGTCGGCTAATAGCTTATCCACCCCCGCAGATATACAATCATCAATTAATAACTGCACTTTCCCAAAAGGATTGAAATACAAACCGAGCTTGGCTTTATTCGGCAAATTTTGTTGCAGGTATTTAATCGGCGATGGAATGTTGAGTAACACCATACGACGCAGGCCTTGTTGATGTGCGGCATTGGCTTTAGTCGGTGAATCGAACAACTCGATTGCAGTGCTGTCTTTTTTATCGACTAAGGCCACAAACGCTTTAACCTCGTATTGGCCTTGTTTCTTAACATACGACTGCGGCAGAGAGTCAAATTCCCATTGTGTTAAACCTTGGCGCTCAATGCCCTCATCCGCTACTTGCGACAGCGTTGAGCTGACCTTATCAGCGAGCTGTGCTTTAAGTGCGTCTAAATCATATCCACGTGCGACTAACTTATTTTTATCATCACGTACTTCAAAGGCAATTCGCAAATGTTCATCCAAGGTGCTCGTGTCAAATTGCTCTGCATCCACTTTTGCACCTGTCATACGGAATAAACGCAGCGCGAGTGCCTCCACCAGCTTACCTTGCAATGGCTCAACAGAACTTAATACCGCATCCGCATAGTTAGGTGCAGGCACAAAATTTCTACGCTGAGCTTTTGGCAACGACTTAATAAGCGCACAAATCAGTTCATGGCGCAGCGCTGGAATATGCCAATCAAACCCTTCAGCTTGCACTTGATTCAACAGTGCCAAGGGTATTTGCACCGCCACCCCATCAACATCTTGCCCAGGCTCGAAGCTGTAAGTCAGCGGCAACACAAGATTTCCCTGCATCCAAATATCAGGGTAATTGTCAGCAGTAATTTCATCTGCGCCGTGTTGCATTAAATCCGCTTTGGTCATGTGCAAAAAGCGTTTGTTGTTATTCTTTTGCGCTTTGTACCACTTTAAAAAGCTGACACGGTTACACACATCTGCGGGAACGTGCTTGTCGTAGAACTCATACAAGGTGTGCTCATCAACAAGGATATCGCGTCGACGTGCTTTGTTTTCCAAGTCTTGTACTTCTTCGATGAGCTTGCGATTGACTTGCAAGAAGGACTCGTTCGCGCCGAGTTCCTGCTCTACCAGTGCCGTACGAATGAAAATTTCACGACTGACTACTGGGTCGATTTTGTCGTATTGTGCACGCTTTTTCGCAACGATAGTTAAGCCATACAGGGTTTGCTGCTCAAAAGCGATAACGGCACCCGCTTTTTTCTGCCAATGCGGTTCACTGTAGCTGCGTTTAACCAAGTGCTGGGCATTAGGTGACAACCACGTCACATCAATTTTGGCGTTTATACGCGCATACAGCTTGGAGGTTTCAACTAACTCAGCTGACATCACCCATTTAGGGCGTTTTTTAAATAGGTTTGACCCAGGGAAGATATGGAACTGGCTATTGCGAGCACCTTGATAAAAGGCATTCTTATCGTCTTTTTGGCCGACATGACTCAATAAGCCGCTGAGTAATGCTTGGTGCACACTTTCAAAACTCGGTTCATTATTGGAGTCTTTCAATCCCATCTCGTCGCAAATAGTCGAGACTTGATAAACAATGTCTTGCCACTCACGCACACGCATATACGCCAAGAATTCTTGCTTACAAAGCTTGCGGAACTGATTATTGGTCAGCGCTTGTTGTTGCTCTTCGAGGTAGTTCCACAAATTTAAGAAGGCGATAAAGTCTGAATCATCATCATTAAAACGCCCATGCAGTTCATCTGCTTTACCCTTCTTATCTTGCGGTCGTTCACGAGGGTCTTGAATCGCCAATGCCGCGGTAATGATGATCACTTCGCGTAGCGCGCCAATCGGCACACTCGCCAACACCATTTTTGCCAGACGTGGGTCCAGCGGAATGCGCGCCAAATCTCGACCCGATTTTGTTAACGCAATTTGATTGCGGTGTTTACCCTCTTTTACCGCTTCCAACTCTTCAAGAAGACGCACACCATCACTGATATTACGGCCATCCGGTGGCTGCACAAAAGGAAACTCGCTGATATCCCCAAGTCCTAAGCCGAGCATTTGCAAGATAACTGACGCCAAGTTAGTGCGCAGGATCTCTGGGTCGGTAAACTCTGGACGCCCCAAAAAGTCTTCTTCTGAGTACAAACGAATACAGATACCCGCTTCAACACGACCGCATCGGCCTTTACGCTGGTTAGCACTGGCTTGCGACACCGCCTCTATTGGCAAACGCTGCACCTTGGTGCGATAGCTGTAACGACTAATACGAGCGGTACCCGGGTCGATGACATAGCGAATACCCGGCACGGTTAACGAAGTTTCAGCCACGTTGGTCGCGAGCACGATGCGACGTTTATTTCCAGGATGGAAAATTCGGTTTTGCTCGGCATTTGATAACCGAGCATACAAAGGTAACACTTCGGTATGCTTGAGGTTACGCTTACTCAGCGCATCGGCGGTATCACGAATTTCACGCTCACCATTCATGAAGATGAGAATGTCGCCCGGGCCCTCAGCGTACAGCTCGTCTACCGCGTCAAAAATTCCTTGGAGCTGATCGTTCTCATCCTGCTCCTCATCGTTACCTGTTAATTCTGTAAGTGGACGATAACGCACTTCAACTGGGTAGGTACGCCCAGAGACTTCAATAATGGGGGCATCATTGAAATGGCGTGAAAAGCGCTCTGGGTCGATGGTCGCCGATGTAATTATGATTTTTAAATCAGGACGTTTAGGTAATAAATTTTTGAGATAGCCAAGAATAAAGTCGATATTGAGGCTGCGCTCGTGGGCCTCGTCGATAATGATGGTGTCGTATTGATTGAGATAGCGATCATTTTGAATTTCAGCGAGCAAAATACCATCGGTCATGAGTTTGATGTAACTGCGCTCACTGACCTGATCGCTAAAGCGGATTTTAAAACCGACAGTTTGGCCGATTTCGCTTTCTAATTCTTCGGCGATACGCGCGGCAACACTGCGCGCCGCAAGACGGCGTGGCTGAGTGTGGCCAATTAAACCTTCAACACCGCGGCCTAACTCCAAGCAGATTTTCGGTAATTGGGTTGTTTTACCCGAGCCGGTTTCACCAGCAACAATCACCACCTGGTTATTGGCAATCGCTTCTTTAATGTCTTCGCGTTTGTCGCTCACTGGGAGCGCAGCTGGGAATGTCGGTTTAGGTAGTTGCGTTAAGCGGGTGGCACGAGATTGGATACTCGCATCAATAGCACCAGCGATTTTAGCGATAACACTTTGTCTTTTCGCTTCATCACTGATTTTCTGCGCCCCTTGTAGGCGTTTTTTGAGTATGAACTGGTCTTTTTTTAGACACTCATTGAGCTTGGCGTACAAGGCTTTGCTGGCGGACACTTAGCACCCTAATTAACTGCATAAAATGGTCGGCCAGCTTAGCAAAATATCGCTCTAAAGTGTATTGTTAAACAAAGCGTTTTCCCGGTGCATAATTGTCGTGCAGGTGTTTATCTAAGGCCAATAAAACATGTGCACGAGTGATCACCCCCATCAACTTGCCGTGTTCATCGCACACCGGATACATTTTTGGCTTGTTGATTTGCATGGCCTCCGCCAATGCCATCACGCTGTGTTCCGGTGTAACGCACAAAGGCTCGTTAGTCATCACATCGCCAATGACGCAATGCGCCTCGTTTTGATAGGTGGAATTGAGCATTTGCTTGAGGCAGTCCTGTTCAGACACAAAACCAATAACGGTGCCCAAATCATCAACGACCGGCCCCCCTGTTTGCCCGCTTTGAATTAACTTTTCGACCGCACTTTCAATGGACATATTTGCTTTAAAAGTAACAGGTCTGTGGTTGTAATAATCAGCTACTTTAATTGATTGCATACGCACCCCCAAATAATGTTAGCGCCAACACTGTAACTATAGTTGGCGCTTGGGATTTTGCGTAATTTAAGGGGTCGGTAAACGCTATTTATTCGTCCTTAAAAATGCCCACATAGGTCGGTGTAGAATTACTCTTACTGGCGCGATACATACCTGCGGTATTAAACGGCATACTGATGTTGCCTTTGGCATCAACAATAATCACACCACCAGTGCCACCCGATTCAAACATAGGGCCAAAAATCACTTCGTTACCTGCTTGTTCAATGCTTTTGCCTTGGTATTGCACACGGGCGCAAATATCACTCGCCACTTGGTAACGAATGAAGTATTCACCGTGGCCTGTTGCAGACACCGCACAGGAATCATTGTCAGCAAATGTGCCAGCGCCTATCACTGGTGAGTCACCAATGCGACCAAAACGCTTGGCCGTCATGCCGCCAGTGCTGGTACCTGCCGCGATATTACCTTGACTATCCAACGCCACCGCACCCACAGTGCCCATTTTATATTGGTTAGGGAGTGCGTGATGCAATGCTTGGTAGTCTTTGGTGGCAGGCTTAGCTTTATCCAACTTTTCCTTTGCTTTGAGTAGCGCTTCATAGCGATGTTCGGTATCAAATACGCTGTTGTCCACCAGCTTCATGCCTTGCTGCTGCGCAAATGCTTCCGCACCTTCACCACTGAGCATGACATGCACTGAGTTGGTCATCACGAGTCGCGCAAGATCAATGGGGTTTTCGATGTGTTTAACACCCGCCACAGCACCTGCTTCTCGGGTACGACCGTCCATAATTGACGCATCCAACTCATGCTCGCCTTCATAGGTATACACTGCGCCTTTACCTGCATTAAAATACGGCGAGTTTTCAAGTACATTGATTGCCGCGTTGATCGCATCCAGACTCGCACCACCTTGCTCAAGGACTGCGTAACCCACTTCCACAGCCTCAGTCAATTTTGCACGATAGGCTTTTTCTTGCTCAGGCGTAAAACGCGCTTTTTCTATGGTGCCGGCTCCGCCATGAATCGCGATAGCAATTGGAGTCGCTGCTGTGTCTGCAATTGAAGGGAACGAAGACACACTAAGAAGTGCTAAGGCACTCAGGAAAGACAATTTCATACATAGCTCTTATTATTAAGTGATGATGACCCACTATGCGTGGTGAAATCGTTTAGAGCAAGTCGTTGCGATGATTAACCAATGCCGAACACGTTAAGCACTCTCACTGCGGTTGCGCCCAGCTTGTTTCGCACGATACAAGGCCTCGTCAGCTTTTTTCAATAATGACTCAGGTGTGTCTTCGTCGGCTAAATGTGTGGCTACACCGATACTCACCGACAATCGTGAGCCACCCAGCTCATCGATGTGTGCTAGCGCAACCTGTTCACGCAGGAGTTCAGCTTTAGCCAAGGCATCGTTAATTTCTGTGTGATCGAGCACCACGATAAACTCATCCCCACTGTAACGCACAGCAATATCGCTTTCCCGTATGGTGTCTTGTATCAAATTGGCGACTTCGATGAGTACTCTATCACCACTGTCATGGCCAAAAGTGTCATTAATATCCTTGAAATGGTCCAAGTCCAACATGATAAGCGTTAACGGGTGACCATAACGGTTACTTGACTCCATTCGTTTTTGCAGTTGAGAGGAAAGGTGACGACGATTAAACAAGCCTGTTAACGGATCGATAATCGATTCCATTCGCGCTTTATCCCTTTCTTGGATCGTGCGCCGGTTTGAATCTCGAAGCTCATTTACCTGAACCACAATTTTTTGCGCCATAGCATTGAATGCTTTTACGACTGAGCCAATTTCATCGTCTGCCGCATTAGGTACTGGTGTAAAGCGGCCTTGCGCTTCTAATTGCTTTGCCGAAATATGCAATTGCGTTAATGGTTTGACTACTCGTCGTCTGATCAACCCAACTAGCAACAGCATCAATATTAGAAATACAACAAACTCGAGCAAATAGATTATTTGCACCTTATCTAACAACCCATTTAGCTTTTGATGGCGTTCATTAAGGGTTGTCATTTCTAAGGCCTTGAATGCGCGCAATTGGGCACGAATTTCATCCATGTAACGCTGCCCTTCGTCACTGTTTATAAGATCGAGTGACGCTTGCACATCCCCGGTCTTATAAAGTTGAATTGTTTTGGCAAGTTCAGACAGTTTGAGCTCAATTAAGCGCGCCACCTCTTGCAAGCGTTGATGCTGAACAGCGACGTTTTTTTTATTCAGTTGCAGTAATTTTTTGAGGGTTTGTTGCGCCTGCTCAGAACCCGCGGAGTATGGCACCAAATATTCTTGCTTTCCGGTAAGAATAAAGCCCCGCTGCCCCGTTTCCGCATCCGTTAGCTTAAGTAGCAACTGCGACTTTAAATCAAGAATGGTGTTCGTTTCGTTGATTCGTGCTTGCGCTGCATCTGTTTGCTGTTTTACATTCATCATCAGCGCAAAATTGAGCACATACATTGTCATCAAGACAACAAACAGTGTGTAAATACGTGCGCGCAGAGACAATTTAAACACAGCCATAGGAGATAATTTCAGCTAATTACAGTCATTAGCCTAGCTGAAGCAGGTTAAAATGCGAGGTTGAATTACGCTTCGCACACTGTATCAGAAGATGCAATTTACACTGCAATCACCGCTTTTTAGCGACTACTGTGAACAGATGCCAATGATGAGCCTCATTGTTAGCGGTTGTTCCACACACCTCGTGCTCGTCTAATCGAAGAATATTAAAACCGCTAAAACATTCCCTTATTCGTGCCTCATCGAGTACTAAAACATCAGGCCAATAAGCCGCTTTGTTGTAACTCGCGGATGCCATGGTGTCTCTGCATCCTAAAAATGAGCCACTAAACACCCCTCCACTTGCAAGCGCTGTGTTTATGTTTTGCCATACACATTCGAAATCCTCTGGTTTACAAAAAAACAAACTTGCATCGGCAACCACTAAATCAGCTTGGGGATACTTAAAATCTGCAAAACCCGTTTGGGTGAGGTGCACTTGTGCATCATGTTGAAAGCGCTCCATGCATCGTCTAATCGCCTCAGCCTCGATATCAAAGGCATGAACAGTGAAACCTGATGAGCGTAAATAAGCGATGTCTGCTCCCGCGCCACACCCACAATCGATAGCAACCCTTGGTCTAGCCACGCATGTTACAGCGAAGCGCAAATCATCGCGTACAGCACTGTTTTGCGTGCTGTTGTAATAGTGCACTTTTTCTTGTGTGGTCATAGGATCATATCAACAATAATCGGAAGTAATTCTAGCGCCCTATTCCTTTAACCCTGTAATGCAGCGAGTTTAGCATTAAAATCACCGCGTTCTTGCTCGCTAACAAAGGCAGTTTTTGGGATGACTACAGCGATGCTATTATCGATAAATAAATAGAGGTTACCTTGATGCTCATCAACACCTTGAAGCGCTGCCCATTTATATTTGCATTGTGCAAACTCTGAGTGCTCCACGATTCCTTCCTGTGTTAACTCAAGCCGCTTATTCCCTAGCACGATACCATTTTCATCAGGCATTGCATTTCGACGAAAACGCATTTGATGAAGTAATACAGTAACAATAAAAACGACAAAAGGAATTGCCGTTAGGACAGCTGAAGACACGTCAAACCCACTAAATCGTGCTCCGGCCATTCTAAACAGGGTCAAAAACACAATAGTCAATACACACCAAATCAGCATATTCACAATCACCTTAACCGGCTTGTTATTACTTTTGCATAGTTTCTGATAGGTGTAAGTTGAAAAGGTAATGTAGTCTTCTTTGGTAAACGTAAAATTGAGCGTCATCTAGTTCTCACTTCCATGTAACTTACGGATATCTAGATATAATCTCAGGTGATTTTCGCAATGTAAATGACCCAACATAAAAAAGCCCGAGTGGTTAGCTCAGGCTCAACGTTGGGATTGATTTAACTTTACTTGCTTAAATCAAGCATCAGCTTATTCAAGCGAGAGACGAATCCAGCGGGATCCTTCAAGCTACCACGCTCTGCAAGCAGTGCTTGGTCAAGTAGCACTTCTGACCACTGTCCAAACTTGTCTTCATCTTGCTCGTTGTTTAGGTGCTTCACTAACTGGTGTTCTGGGTTTAGTTCGAACACAGGCTTGGTCTCTGGTGCCTTTTGACCGACAGATTCCATCAGCTTGATCATTTGCGAACTCATGTCGTGTTCATCAGCCACAACGCACGCAGGAGAGTCTGTTAAGCGGTGAGTAAAGCGAACCTCTTTTACTTTGTCGCCAAGCGCTGATTTGATGCGCTCAAGCAAACCTTCTACTTCTTTTTCCGACTCTTCTTGGGCCTTTTTGCTGTCTTCGTCATCAAGGTCACCTAAGTCCAAGTCGCCACGCGTAATTGACTGGAACTGCTTCTCTTGGAATTCAGTTAAGTGGCTCATCATCCACTCATCAACACGGTCACTCAGAAGCAATACTTCGATGCCTTTTTTGCGGAAGATCTCAAGGTGTGGTGAATTCTTTGCAGCTTCAAAGCTGTCGGCAACCACATAATAAATTTTGTCTTGGCCTTCGCTCATACGCTCAATGTATTGCTCAAGCGATACATTTTGCGTGTCTTCGTCTGTGTGCGTTGACGCAAAGCGCAACAGCTTAGCGATGGCTTCTTTATTTGCCATGTCTTCAGCTGGGCCTTCTTTGATCACACCACCGAATTCATTCCAGAAAGTTTGGTATTCTTCTGGCTTGTTTTTACCCATGCGCTCAAGCATCTTCAGTACGCGAGATGTACAGCCCTTACGGATTGTTTGGGTGATCTTGTTGTCTTGCAGAATTTCACGCGATACGTTCAATGGTAGGTCGTTTGAATCCAACAGGCCTTTTACAAAACGCAGGTAGCTTGGCATAAACTGCTCGGCGTCATCCATGATGAATACGCGTTGTACGTATAGCTTTAAGCCGCTTTGACGTTCGCGGTTGTATAAATCAAACGGTGCGCGTTTTGGAATGTACAACAAGCTAGTGTATTCAGTTTTACCTTCTACTTTGTTGTGTGCCCAAGTCAGTGGCTCTTCCCAGTCGTGACCTACGTGCTTGTAGAACTCATGGTACTCTTCGTCGCTGATTTCACTCTTATCGCGAGTCCACAGCGCTTCTGCTTTGTTGATTGCTTCCCATTGACCCGGCTGTGCGTCAATTTTCTCGCCATCTGGGCCCTCTGATTCAGGCACAGGCTCACGGTACATCTCTACGGGAATAGAAATGTGGTCAGAATATTTGTTTACGATACCGCGCAAGCGGAAGTCGTCTAGGAACTCTTTTTCATCATCACGCAAGTGCAAAATAATTTCGGTACCGCGCGTTTCTTTGTCAATTTCAGCTAGCGTGTAATCGCCCTCGCCTTGTGACTCCCATTCAATTGCGTGTGTTTCGCCTGCTTTACGAGTGCGCACCGTTACTTTATCAGCCACAATAAACGCTGAGTAGAAACCTACACCGAACTGACCAATTAGCTGCGAGTCTTTCGCTTGGTCACCCGTTAAGTTTTTGAAAAACTCTGCTGTGCCTGATTTCGCAATTGTACCCAGTGCACTGATCACTTCATCGCGGGTCATACCGATACCGTTGTCGGAAATGGTCACGGTACCTTTGTTTTTGTCGGCGCTGATACGAACTTTAAGGTCGGCATCACCTTCGTAAAGGTTACCGTTTTCAAGCGCTAAGAAACGTAACTTGTCAGCGGCATCTGAAGCGTTCGACACAAGTTCACGTAGGAAATCTCTTTGTTTGAGTACAAAGAGTGGATCATAAGATGTAGTAGTTGCTTTACTTCAGTTTGAAAGCCGAGCGTTTCTTTTTCTGATGTTGCTGTCATTTCTCTCTCCGTTAGCAAACAGGTTCAACTGAATTAGTTGAAAAACAGATATGCTCTGTATATGGGGTGAGGCGAAAAAGATTCAAGAGAGATAAAACGAAAAAAGCGCCAAAGGGCGCCTTTTTGCTGAATTTTAGAGCAATTTAGTCGTACGTGACTTGCTTACGCCCATTGAATGCGTGAGAAAGCGTCATGCCATCCACTAAATCTAGCTCACCACCGACCGGTACCCCGTGGGCAATACGTGATGCACCAACTCGGTATTGCCGACATAACTCAGCGATGTAATGAGCAGTTGTTTCACCCTCAACCGTTGGGTTGGTGGCCAAAATCACTTCATTGATGTTGCCTGCCGCTAGTTTTTTCTCCAGCACATCCAGACCAATTTCATTCGGGCCAATGCCATCAAGCGGCGATAAATGCCCCATCAAGACAAAATATAAGCCTTGATAGTGACCTGTTTGCTCCACCGCAAGTACATCCGTGGGCGACTCCACCACACACAACAAGCCTGAATCTTGACGCTTGATGCTGCCACACAGTTCGCATTGCTCCAACTCCGTAAATGTGCGGCAGCTATTACAATGACCAATGTCGGCCATCGCTTGCGTGAGTGCATCACCTAGTTGCGAGCCCCCTTCTCTGTCGCGCTCAAGAAGGTGAAATGCGATGCGTTGTGCTGACTTAGGGCCAATGCCAGGGAGACACCTTAGAGCATCAACAAGTTGCGTAAGTTTTGGCGATAACTGCATTAAATTTCCGATAAAGCTACGGCGCTGTTAACTCAGCGCTCCACATAATTGACGATAAGGTATCAAAACTATAAGAAAAAGTATAAGGGTGTAATGTTTTTGCCGTGATCTGATTGTGCGACCGCATCAATCTTTACTGTTATTCATCACAACTTTGCGACACTGTAGGTGTTGAGTAACTCATTATTTAACTGGGAGTAAGCATTGTAAGTTAATAACCTAGGCGCCCTATAATGAGACCATTTATTATAAGAACTATCGTACTAAACACGTTTCGAGAAGACGGGTATTTTTAAGCCGAGCGCCCCCCCTATAAACGCCCTAAGCCCACCACCAATCGAAATCATTGGAAAAGTGGTTAAGAGATGCAGGAATAGAAGAAAGGTCGCCTTATCAATTGAGGCATACATCTGCGAGCCATTTGCTAGGAGTCAATGCAGATATCCGTTGGCTTGCCACACAAATGGGACATGGTGATTGGGGTTACCTATAAACTATGTATGGTAAATGGATTGAGAACGAAACACCGGATTATGTGAAAGGTTTAGCCAAACAATTAGGTAAGAATATGCTTAATTTATTCCGATTATATTCCAGCACCAAGAAAGCCGACATAAAAGTCGGCTTTTTCATACGCTTAGAACCTAGAACGGCATTTTGAAGCCAGGTGGTAGGTTCATACCGCCTGTTACTTCTGCCATTTTCTTCTGGCTTTCTTCAGCAACACGACGCACGGCATCGTTACAGGCTGCTGCTAGAAGATCTTCAATCATGTCTTTGTCGTCTTCCATCAAGCTTTCATCAATCTCAACGCGACGTACATTGTGGCTACCTAACATGGTCACTTTTACAAGGCCAGCACCTGACTCACCAGTGACTTCTAGGTTAGCGATATCTTCTTGGGCCCTTTGCATGCGCTCTTGCATTTGCTGCGCTTGCTTCATCATGTTGCCCATTCCACCTTTAAACATAGTGTTCTCTCTTCATTTAAATCTATGCTGGCAAAGATAAGGCCAGCGAGGAAAAATTACAATGCTTGCACCGAGTTTTCATCAAGGGTTGCCGAAAATTGCGACATTAACCTTTGAATATTGCTGTCTTCGTTGACTGTTTGCACCGCTTGGTGCAAACGCAACTCATCGATGCTTTGTTGAATCAAATAAGGGGTATTTTCAACCTGTTCAACAAATTGCACATGCAGTGTGATTGCTTGCCCTAGTTGCTCTGACAAACACTCGGCGATTCTATCTCTGAGCGCACCACCATCTAAGTGTTGCTGCTCTTGGTGAACATCCAAATACACATCACCTTGTTGTTGTTTAAACATACTGTGTAATGCAAATTGGCGAGTTCGCCCACCTAAATTCATATCTTCAATCAGTTTTGCCCAGGCATCTTGCTCATGCGCATATTTGATTGCGCTGATTGGGCTAGTAAAGCCTGCCGGAACCGGTATTTGCAATACGGGTTCTTGATTTGCTTCACTCGTACTTGGCGCTTCAAGCTGTTGCAACAGTTCAGGCGCTAATTTGTTCGGGTCAGGCTGATGACGCTCCATTAAGCGCTCAGCTGGCGTTTGGTTGCGTTTTGTGGCCATCGAACTTGGGCGCTTTGGCTGTGGCGGCGGATTTAGCTCCACCACATTCGATTGGGCCGGGTATTCACTGGCTGCTGGCGTATTGCTGTGATCAGCCAATTTTTGGGTTTGCGGTGCGCTTATTTCGGCCCGCTCACCTCGGGCCTCAGTCTTTTTTTCATTACCACCGCTGGCTGGCGCTGGCTTAGCTGTACCCAGCTTACGATTTTGTAAAATACGCGCAATTGCCGACTGAGTTTGCTCTTCCAACGCATTGAGCTGCTCTGCAGGGGCAACTTCTGTTTGCTCATTTGGCTGGGCATCCTCTTGGGGCGCTTGCTGGGCTTGTTGCTGTTTAACTAATGGTTCTGCCACATTTTCTGTGGACTGAGGTTGCACATCAGCAGCGTGTATTTGAGAATCACTCGTTGATTGGGCTTGAAAACCTAAGTCCTGTGCTTGGTTCATCACTGCATCAAATTGTGCAGCGGCTTGCGCCTCAAGCTCTTCGCTAGTTTGCGAATGAGCATCGCCCTGCATTTGCTGATTCATCGCAACGGCAGAATCGTGCGCAGCAGGCATCGATGTAATCGGTTGTTGAGCGGAGGCTGCCGATGGCTGAGTACTATGGTCCCGAGTACTATCGTCCCGAGTACTATCGTCCCGAGTACTGTCGCCCCGAGCCAATTCCGGCCGAGCACTGTCGTCCCGAGCACTATCATCCCCAGTACTTTCGTTCTGAACACGCTCACGCTGTGCTATCTCGGTCGTATTTTTCGCAAGCATCGCACGTAGATTTGCTGCACGCTCTTGCGGCTTGGATTTGGCCGAGGGCATGTCAGCCATAGGCGCTGAATCGCTGGCGCCATAAACGGGTTCGAATGCCAGCAGTCTCAACATCAGCATTTCAAAACCCACTTGGGCTGAACTTGCCCATTGTAAATCGCGCTTGCCGCTTAATAACAATTGATACAGGAGATGGATATGCTGCGGATCAGCGCTTTGCGCTACTTCGCTAACGTATTCACTGTCACGTTCACTCAACGCCGCAGCACTGGGTACGAGCTGAGTAAGCTGAACACAGTGCGTCAGGTTCAACAAGTCATCTAACACAGCAACGTAATTTGGGTTACGAGAAGCCAGATTGCGCGTTTGCTTCATAAGCTCTTCGCCATCTTGCAACAATACGGCACTCAGGAGTTGTTGCGCGTAGCGCACATCCATCAAGCCAAGCATGTCTTTGACGTCGCCCTCTTGCAACTGGGCATTGGTTTGCGCAATAGCTTGGTCTGTCAAACTCAACGCGTCGCGCATACTGCCATCTGCCGCTTTTGCCAGTACTTCAAGTGCGGGCTGCTCAAAATGGATTTGCTCTTGAGACAGAATATTTTGCAGCTGAGTGGTGATTTGATTAACACTCAGCGCACTGAGGTTAAACTGCAAGCAACGCGATAAAATCGTCACTGGTAATTTTTGTGGATCGGTCGTCGCAAGTAAGAACTTAACGTGCTCTGGCGGCTCCTCGAGCGTTTTCAACAAGGCGTTGAAGCTGTGCTTAGACAGCATGTGCACTTCATCTATGAGATAGACCTTAAATTGCCCTCGAGTGGGTGCGTATTGCACGTTATCTAAAATTTCTCGAGTGTCTTCAACCTTGGTACGAGATGCCGCATCAATTTCAATTAAATCGATGTATCTACCCGATTCAATGTCTAAACAGGTGCTGCACTGCCCACAGGGCTGTGCAGAAATGCCTTGTTCACAATTCAGGCTCTTAGCGAAAATACGCGCAATGGTTGTTTTCCCTACTCCGCGAGTGCCCGTAAATAAGTAAGCATGGTGCAAACGCTGTTCGTTTAAAGCGTTTACCAAAGCCTGCTTTACGTGGTCTTGACCCACTAGTTGGTGAAATGTTTGCGGTCGCCATTTTCTGGCAAGAACCTGATAGCTCATGCTTATTCGCCTTCGAATTCGACTAGGTTGTAAACGTCAATTCCTTGTTGGCGAACACGTTGCTCACCACCTAAATCGGGTAGTGAAACAACAAACGCGGCGTCAGTTGCTTCGCCGCCTAGCTGTGCAACCAATTTTGCTGTTGCTTCAATGGTGCCGCCTGTTGCTAACAAATCGTCTACTAACAATACCTTGTCTCCCGGTACGATAGCATCTTTGTGCAACTCAAGGATATCTTCACCATATTCCAACTGGTAGCTTTGTGCAATGACCTCACGCGGTAATTTGCCCGGCTTACGTACTGGAATAAAAGGGACACCTAGCACATATGCTAACGGCGCACCGAAGATAAATCCACGCGACTCAGTGCCAATGATTTTTGTAAAACCTTGGTCTTTGTAACGCTCAACCATATGGTCGATAGTCAATTTAAGTGCTTTTGGATCAGCAAGAAGAGTGGTTACGTCACGGAACATAATGCCCGGCTTAGGATAGTCTGCAACCGTAGCAATCGATTGCTTGATGTAATCAAGATCAGCAGCGCTCATATTTCTTTTCATTTATTTAGTGTTTTAGCGCTGCATTATAGCAACTTGTACAAAACAATGAAGCCACAACAAAAAAGCCACCGCGATGGGTGGCTTTTGTTTATTCAATTTCGATTACAGAGATGCAAATACGTCGTCTGTTTTCGCTGCACAGATGAAATCATTTTTGTGCAAACCTTTAATTGAGTGAGACCACCAAGTGATTGTCACTTTGCCCCATTCAGTTAATAAACCTGGGTGATGGCCTTCTTCTTCAGCCATTGCACCAACAAGATTTGTAAATTCAAGTGCTTGCTTGAAGTTTTTGAACTTAAATACACGCTCAAGCTGCATAATGCCATCGCGTACTTCAGGCACCCAATCAGGGATGTTTCTGATCAACACCGCCAATTCTTCATCTGACACCTTAGGCGCATCCGCACGACACGCTTCACATTTTTGTGCGCTTAATTCAGACATTATTAATTCCTTAACTTGCTAATTTTTCTTTAGGGGGAAATTTTGGCTCAAACAAGCCCAATTCTTTTGCTTCGCCAACCATCGACATTAAATCCATTTGCGAGATCTCAAACAAATCATGGATAGAATTGATGGTGTAATAAACCGGTTGCATGATATCGATTCGATACGGCGTGCGCAGTACATCCAACACATTCATTGCATTGATCTCAGGCTCATCGGTGTAAACATATTGTGTTTCACCTGGGCTTGAGAGAATACCACCGCCGTAAATGCGCAAGCCATCTTCGGTTTGCATTAAACCAAACTCAACCGTAAACCAGTATAAACGTGCGAGAAAAACACGGTCTTTTTTGTCTGCGGCGTAGCCCAACTGACCATATTTATGCGTGAATTCAGCGAAATCTGGGTTGGTCAACATCGCACAATGGCCGAAAATCTCGTGGAAGATATCCGGCTCTTGCAGATAGTCGAACTCTTCACGGGTACGAATGAAGGTTGCCACTGGAAATTGCTTGTTCGCCAACAGACGGAAAAACTCGTCGAAATCGATCAGCGCAGGCACAGGTGCTACACGCCAACCCGTTTCACGCTCAAGTACATCGTTAAGCTCGTGCAATTGCGGAATACGATCCTTTGGCAGGTTGATCTTCTCTAGTCCCGCTAAGTACTCATTACACGCTTTACCCTCGATACAGGCTAGCTGACGCTCAACTAATTCCGACCAAATTTTATTTTCTTCTTCGCTCCAATGGATAATGCCGTTCTCATCTGGCGTCCTTGAAACGTATTTGCTTGATTTAGCCATAACTACCTTTACATCTCGAGCCCTCGGCGACCTTGATACACCGACAACTCCTCAATCTGTGTGTTAACCAGATACTAAGTAAAAGTACGAAAGTTTGTAATAGATGTAGCGAATAACAGTCCGCAGCAAACCAGCAAAAACGTACAAAATAAATTACAGCGAAAAACACAAAAATGTACACACCAGAAATAACAAGCCCTGCAAGAGCCCTTGGTGTGCACATTTATTTACGAACAAGTTAAAGCGCTGTTAATCCAGCATCAAGATCTGCAATGATTTCGTTAACATCTTCGAGTCCGATGGAAATTCGTACTAAACCGTCACTGATCCCCGATGCGCGACGTTGCTCAGGCTCATAGGTCGAGTGCGTCATCGAAGCCGGATGCTGAATTAAGGTTTCAGTGTCGCCTAAGCTAACTGCTAAGGTACACAACTCTAAACTGTTGATGAAGTGTTCGGTTTGCTCGAGCGATGCTTTTAATTCAAAGGCAATTACACCACCCGCATCGAGCATTTGACTTCCGATCAACTTGTTGCCTGGATCGCTAGATAATCCCGGATAATACACCTTCTCGACCTTGTCATGATTGGCCAGGTAGTGCGCAACAATGTGCGCCCCCTCGCAGTGAGCTTTCATACGCACAGATAAGGTTTTTAATCCACGTAGGATTAGCCACGCATCAAAGGGGCTCATGGTTGCACCAATATCTTTTAATACCGTGTATTTTATAGTGTTGATGTGTTCGCTCGAGCCACAAACGAGGCCAGCAACCACATCGCCATGGCCGTTGAGGTATTTAGTCGCACTGTGAACAATTAAGTCTGCGCCATGTTTCACTGGCTTTTGCAAAATGGGCGTAAGAAAAGTGTTGTCGATGACACTTAATAATCCATGTTCCTTTGCAAAAGCACATATTTTGTCTAAATCGTACACCTGCATATTAGGGTTCGCAGGGGTCTCTACGAATATCATTTTGGTGTTTTCTTTTCGTGCCGCTTTTATCGCATCCATATCGGTGAAGTCTACAAATGTAACTTCGACACCATAGCGCGTGAGTAGATGACTAAAGAGCGCGTAGGTACAACCATACACTGTTGTTGATGCAATCAAATGATCGCCTGCACTTAAAAAGCTCATGGTGGCAGCAGAAACTGCTCCCATCCCTGTTGCACACGCTGCCGCATCCTCTGTCTGCTCCAGCGCTGCCAAACGCTGCTCAAGTTCTCGTACCGTTGGATTACCAAGGCGAGAATATATGTAGCCGGCTTCTTCCCCAGCAAAGCGTGCAGCACCTTGTGCAGCGTCATCAAAAATAAATGTTGAGGTCTGGTATAGAGGCGCCGCTAATGCGCGATGAGGGTCAACTCTCCCCTGTTCATTGTGAATACACAGGGTCTTGTCTGAATATGTGTGTTTTGTCATGTTGCCACCGTTTTTTCTTTTAAAATAGTGGCATCGTTGGCGAAATAACAAGCACGCTAGCCGCTTGGACGGCCAGTGAAATTTGAATTACTTTTTATAAGCGTCAACCTTTGTTGACGCTTATTCATCGTCCTTGGCTTGTTGGTCCATTTTCGTCAGTCGGCTAGCCAGCTTTTTAGCTGTGGCACCGAGTAACGACGGCTTTTGTTCAAGTTTAGGGAGTGGTCGACACAGCTCCATGGCTTTGTATCCGATTCGAGCGGTTAACACGCCCGCACTCAAACCTTGCGCGGCACGAGTCGACAGGACGCTCAATAGTTTGGTGCCAAACGCTGTGGCTGCTAAATCAGCAAGTAGCTCAGTGGATCCCACAAATAACATTTGTTTTATCAAGGAGCGATATAAGCGCACTCGGCTCATATACCCAAGCGCTAAGCCATAGTTATTGGCCAGAGCATCCACCAATTTCAATCCACGCCACAACACTGCAAGCATATCTACTACGGCCAGAGGACTCACAGTAACAAGCACAGCTGATTCAACGGCATAACGATTGATCACCTTTTTGGCTTGTTCATCTTGACTGATCAGCAAGGTATCGCGATACAGCACCATAACCTCTCGGTCACTCAGGTGGTCGCCAATCTGTGCTTTAAAGGTGTCAAACTCGGGATGTGCTTGAATACGATTAACGCTTTGCAACCAAGGTAAAGCCTGCCCTATTTGTTCACTGTGCAGTAAACGCTCCGCTTGTTGCTGATGATGTTGATTGACCTTCAAGCGCTTCAAATTGACCAACTCGCGCCACATTAATTTGCCAATAAACAGCACTGCCAAGCCAATAACTGCACTGTACAAGGCACCTAACCACCAAGCAGTTGCAAAACTTGCGGTGATACTTAATACCGTTTCGACCACAATGAGGACGACCAACAGTAAGAAAAACACGCGCTTGAGCACCGAGCGCTTCGGCTTGTGCAAATTTTTAGTCAGCGCTTGTTCCAACTCCCCCTCTTGCTCAAACAGCGTTTCTTCAGTGTCTTGTTTTTCTGGCTCATCGCTGCGCGATACCACCAACGCTGTGTCGAGCGTTTTGTCTTGCTGTTGTGCTGTGTGCTCTTTGAATCTGCGTCCTGGAGCTAGGTTTACTTCGTCACTCATCGTAATTTATCTCCAAGTAAAAATTCCAAGGCGTGATCTATACGCATATGACGTAAGTTACCGTTGTCGTTCGGCAGTGGTGCAAAATCGATAAAATCAAAGCCATGTGCTGGCCATTGCTGTTTGCTCAATGCGTGCCGCGGCGGCTGAGGTGGCAAATAGGTAAGCCAATTGTCCTCGTTCAGTGGCTTGCCGTAGATGCAATGCATCGCTCGGCCCTTCTCATTCACGGTTTTATTCTCTGTTGCACACACTGAAGCCATTGCCATGGTGTCAATTTCGACACCCGCGAAGGTCAGTTCATTGGCTTTAGACTTCACTAAATCGTGCAGTAACAAGGCTAAATCTTGATGGTAATTAACCCCTACTTGATCCGCTTTATTGGCGACAAACAGCAGCTTATCGATATTCGGACTAAACAAGCGCCGAAGCAAATTGCTTTTGCCATATTCAAAGAACTGCAATAACTCACGGATTGCGTCGGTTTGCTCAGCGAAAATATCTGGGCCAAGCTTCAAGGCTTGCAATAAATCGACCAACACAACTTGGCGGTCAAAGCGACAAAAGTAGTCTTTGTAAAAAGGCTTAACCACCTGATTTTTATATGCTTCAAAACGTGCTTCTAACTGAGCGTATTGACTGGAGTCACTGTGTTCTGACGGTGCTGCACAGGGAAAAAAGGCTAGTAAGGGTGCCCCTTCTAATTCGCCAGGAATGAGCATGCGCCCAGGTTGTAAGTTGGCTGCATGCGCATGTGTTTTTATCGCCCGCAGCGTATCTGCATAGACATTACTGAGCGCCTTTAACTGCGCTTCGTTAATTTTTTCGTCGGCGTCAAAATGCGCTAATTGGTTTAAAAACTCTGTAGCATGCGTTTTTCGCACGCTCGCGTTGAGCATGGTTAGCTGTCGCTCACTCCACGTTGCAAAATCCATATTCAACATGGGTAAGTCCATCAACCATTCGCCTGGATAATCAATCAAATCTATGGTCAGCGTCGCGGTATCGCCAAGTTGTGCGCGCAACCCACGTTGTGGGCGGTAACGCATGGCGAGGCGCAACGTGTTGATACGTTTAGTCGATTGCGGCCACTGTGGAGGATGCTGTTGCAAACTCTCCATTGCCTGACGATAGGCAAATGTCGGGATGTTCAATGCTTTTTGCGGGATTTGTGTGGTCGCGATATGACGCCCTTCTCGCACTACTCTAAAAAACGGCAAGTTTTTGTCGTTGGCTTGTTCGCTAAGCTGATGCACCAGCGCGGTAATAAATGCGGTTTTGCCGCTGCCAGACAACCCGGTGACCGCAAGAGTAACGTGGCTATCCAAGGTACGCTGTAAGGTGTTTTTTGCTTTGTCTTTAATTTTATCGAGGCGTGAATACGACAAGTGCGCTCCTTTTTACATCTATCGGTATCTCAAACCAATCCACGGAAACTAATTTTCCACTTTATGAGCAACAAAAAGATAAGCCAACACAGTGGCTTATCTTCTTAGGCAGGGTGAACATTTACAGTTTGTTGATTTCTCGACTCACAGTAAAAGTAGGTGATGTAACATGCTTCTCCATGTTTTGAACTCGGCCGTCTAAATCAGCCATAAAGTCTTTTAAATCCTTTAGCGCTTTACGAGGCGGCTCACCTTTTTGCCAAACCTTGGCTTTCACTTCCCCTACATGAGGATGTTTGTGTGTCTCTTCAGTTGTTGACTCAGTTGGCTTCTTATCTAAGATAAACCAAGCCGCAATATACGCCACAACGAAGATAGGACCGCCGGCCAGTAACACACCTGTTACGAAGATGATACGAACCAGCCATAACTCAATGTTGAAGTAATCGCTTAGACCCGCACATACACCTGCTAATTTGCCACGTTTAGGGTCTCGGTATAGTTCGCGTTTGGTACTCATACCTTGCTCCTCCACTGCGGAGACTCCTGATCGAGAAGTTTCTCTAGTGTGTTAATACGGTCAGCCATTTTTTCTGCTTTGTTCGAAAGCTCTACTAGCTGACGATGCTCATGTTCGCTTAATCCTTGGCTTACTTGCTTCTTAGAGCGGTAATGAAGAATTAACCAAAGCGGTGCCACGAAAATCAAAAATATAACGATTGGTGGCATTAACATATCAAAATCAAACATTCTTCCTCTCCTGCCTGTTGTTTTGGCTTTTTAAGTGTGGGCGCAGCACTCGTTATTGTCGAGTTGGCCCACCACACTTTAGTTATTATTAAGCTTTATCGCTTTTTTTACCCATCTTAGCTTTTAGCGCAGATAGCTCATCATCGATTTTTTCGTCTTTCTCTAACTGTTCGATTTCATCAGAGAGCGACTTCTGGCCCAGTTCATAAGACTCAACTTGTGCTTCTAAACCGTCGATTTTAGTTTCGTAACGCTCAAACTTATCAAGGGCATCTTGCACCTTGTTACCGTCGAGTGTCTTTTTGACATCAAGACGTGATTGCACTGAACGTTGACGAAGAACAATCGCTTTTTGGCGCGCTTTTGCATCGCTCAACTTCTCTTGCAGTGTACTGATTTCTTGCTGCAATTTAGTGATGTGCTCTTCAACGTGCTCCAGCTCGCGCTCTAGCGCTGCTTGTGCTTCAGCTGATTTGTTTTTCTCAATCAGCGCAGCACGTGCCAAGTCGTCGCGGTCTTTAGAAAGAGCAAGTTCTGCTTTTTCTTGCCACTGGTCAACTTGTGCACTCAGTGTTTCAAGACGACGTGTTAAGTCTTTCTTTTCTGCCAAAGTTTTAGCAGAAGTAGAACGGACTTCAACAAGTGTGTCTTCCATTTCTTGGATAATTAGGCGAACCATCTTTTCAGGATCTTCAGCCTTGTCTAAAATAGCGTTGATATTCGAGTTAACGATATCTGCAAAACGTGAGAAAATTCCCATAATCTTATACCTCAAGTGGTGAAGTCTTTGTTGACTACTGTACGTGGTATCAAGTTGCTTGCCAACTTTAAAATAACTTAATAACACTATATTTTTCATTAAGTTAACTAACAAAAGACAAACCCCTTCCTTATCAACCAATAATGAAATACACTAAGCTTTAGCAAAAATAACTAAGAGTTAGTGTAAATGAGCCAGTTTCGTAAAAAGGATGATTCTACTCGGCCAATCTGATAGCTTTTTAACCGTGTTAGATTAAGTGTCTCAACTCGCACCTCTCGATAAACCAGTATTGGTAATTGGTGAGCGCGGCACGGGTAAAGAGCTGATTGCCGCCCGCTTACACTACCTCTCTACGCGTTGGGACCAAACTTATGTCAGTCTTAACTGCGCAGCGTTAAATGAAAACTTGCTCGAAAGTGAGTTGTTCGGTCATGAAAGTGGTGCGTTCACTGGCGCTAGTAAACGTCATGAAGGCCGCTTTGAACGAGCCAACGGCGGTACTTTGTTTTTGGATGAACTTGCTAACACGCCTGCGGCAGTGCAAGAAAAGCTGCTTCGCGTCATTGAATATGGTGAATTTGAGCGTGTCGGCGGCCGAGCCCCCATTAAAGTAGATACCCGCCTTATTTGCGCAACTAACGAAGATTTACCTACCCTTGCCGATGCTGGGCAATTTCGCCATGACTTATTAGACCGCTTGGCGTTTGATGTAATCACACTGCCACCACTTAGAGAGCGTCAGGAAGATATCTTGTTATTGGCAGAGCATTTCGCGATTAATATGGCACGTAATCTTGGCTGGGAGTTGTTTAGCGGCTTTACAACGCGTGCCAAAGCAGCGTTGTTGGATTATGACTGGCCAGGTAATGTGAGGGAGCTGAAAAATGTTATCGAGCGTAGCTTGTATCGCCATGGTAATGAAAATTTGGCCGTGCACAGTATTAATCTGGACCCTTTTGCCAGCCCTTATCGCCCTAAACCAGTCGCTTCGCGTTCAGTGAGCACACCAGTGACTGCAAGCACGCCTATCCACACAGAGGTACCCACAACCACAGAGGTTACTGCTGCAGGTGCATCAAATAGCTTTAGCTTCCCCTGTGACTTGAAACAAATGTCTGCTGACTATGAAACCGAGATGCTCACTCAAGCACTTAAATTTAGTCAATTTAATCAAAAGAAAACTGCACAAATGCTCGGATTAACGTATCATCAACTTAGAGGATATTTGAAGAAATATAATTTGCTAGATTCGCAGCAAAAACAAGAGGCTTAGCCCGTGTATAAATGGTTGTTAGGCACCGTGGCAGTATTGTTGGCCGGGTGCCAAAATGAAGATGCCCAGTATGCGCCTATTGAAGGTATGGTCTATTGCGCTGAAGCCAACCCCGTGTCATTTAATCCACAAGTGACTACCTCAGGCTCCACCATTGATCTTATTTCTAAACAGCTTTACAACCGTTTATTGCGTATCGACCCCATCACCGGTGAATTTATCCCTGAGCTAGCATCAAGCTGGGAAATCAATGAAGATGGCACAGAGATTACCTTTCACTTACGCGAAGACGTCAAATTTCACACTACCCAATATTTTACTCCGACGCGATTATTTAACGCAGACGATGTGGTGTTTACCTTTAGCCGTTTGTTTGATGTGTATAACCCCTATCATTTTGTAGGTGAAGCAAATTATCCCTATTTTCAAAGTGTTGGTCTTGACCAACTAATACGTAATATTCGCAAGGACTCTCAGTATCAGGTCACTTTCGAGTTATTTAATCCTGAAAGTAGTTTTCTTGCCAATATTGCAACAGACTTCGCAGCAATTACATCGCGCGAGTATGCGATGAAGCTCATGGAGTCGGAGCAAATGGAGCTGTTTGATCAACTTCCTGTTGGCACTGGGCCGTTCGTATATCGCGAATACAAACGCGACCGCCTTATTCGTTATTACAGCCACCCAGATTACTGGGAACATCAGGTCAACTTGGACCAACTGGTATTTGACATCACGCCTAACGGTACGACCCGTATCGTTAAATTATTGACCAAAGAATGTGATGTGACACCGCACCCAAGTGCGACTCAGCTCAATGTTTTGCGTGAGCGCAGTGACATCGACTTACAACAGCAAGATAACCTCAACATTGGTTACTGGGCATTTAATACGGAGCGAGTCCCTTTTAACGACCCGAAAGTACGTCGCGCCCTCGCCCATGCCGTTAATATCGATAAAATTATGCAGGCGGTGTATTACGGCCAAGGCGTTAAAGCCACGTCAATGCTCCCCCCATCAGCTGGGCTTATCAGGAACAAAATAATCTACCTGAATACGATCCAGATGCCGCCAGAGAGCTGCTTGCCCAAGCTGGCTACAAAGATGGCTTTGATATGAGCATTTGGGCCATGCCTGTGAGTCGTATCTATAACCCCAATGCACGAAAAATGGCGGAGTTGATGCAAAGTGATTTGCGTGCAGTAGGAGTCAATGTACGCATCGTTGAGTACGAATGGAACACCTTCTTACAACGCGTTGATGAACACCGACATGACAGCGTGCTCCTTGGTTGGGCAGCTGATACACCTGACCCAGATAACTTTTTTAGTCCGTTATTAAGTTGTGCAGCGACTTACAGTGGTAAAAACCCTGCCAATTGGTGCAACCCTGAGTTTGATGCCTTGCTCACTCAGGCCTTGGCCACAACAGACCAAGAACAACGAAAACAATTTTATAGTCAAGCACAACAAATGATAGCTAATCAGCTTCCTCTTCTGCCATTAGCGCACGGCAGGCGCTCGCAAGCCAACGACACGCGAATTCACGGTATTACATTAAGCCCGTTTGGCGGTATTTCCTTAGCGCAAGCGAGTAAAACACCATGATGTTAGAGTTTGCAATTCGCCGCATATCCTTGTTGATATTTATGTTATTCACACTGAGTGTGTTTACGTTCTCATTAGGATATTTGTTCCCAGGTGATGTGCTCACTAATTTCAGCGGGATTGATACTGCAGGATTCTCTCAAAGTGCGCAGCTGCGAGAGAAGTATCACTTGGATCAAGGTTATGTACATCAATACTTCGCCTTTTTAGGGCGCATTTTACAAGGCGATTGGGGGCATTCGTTCGCCTCCGCAGACCCAGTGTTTGACCACGTGGTAACGCTTGCACCTGCGACATTTGAACTGGCCGTTTACGCATTAATGGTGTCCGTTGTCGTGGGTGTGCCAGCGGGGATTTTAGCGGCACTATCACAAGGTCGTTGGTTGGATAAGTTAATAAGCGGCACCACGCTTGTGGGTTACTCGTTACCCATCTTTTGGTTAGCTCTGGTGTTGATCATGGTATTTTGCCTGCAACTGGGCCTTTTCCCTATGTCTGGGCGTATCAGCCTGTTGTATGAAATACCTGCGACTACGCACTTTATTTTGCTCGACATCATGATTGCCGGCTTCCCCTATGGCGGCCAGGCGTTTACCGATGCGCTTCATCACCTAGCGCTCCCTACATTTGTATTAGCGACCTACCCAACTACGGTTCTAGTAAGGTTCACCCGAGACTCAATGCTCAATGTACTTGAGCAAAATTACATTAAGACTGCCAGAGCTAAGGGCTTAAGCAGAAGCCAGTTGATTATTCACCACGCATTGCGCAATGCCTTACTGCCAGTCATTAAACAAATCGGCTTACAGTTTAGTGCCTTGATCACGCTTGCAATGATCACTGAAGTTATTTTTTCTTGGCCCGGCATAGGCCGCTGGCTAATAGACAGCATTTATCAGCGTGACTTCCCTGCTATTCAAGGTGGACTGCTCGCGATTTCGATGTTCATCATATTCGCAACTATTTTTACCGAGTTGCTGTATACCCTGCTAGACCCGATTTCACGGAATCAAGCGCATGGCAAATTATAAGTTATTTACAGAGCAGTCTAACATCTCGCCATTGTCTCGATTGTGGCGAAAGTTCAGAACCAATCACGTTTCGCTCGTTGGTTTATGGCTGTTCATTGCGTTGACGATACTGGCAGCAACGGCGCCGATATTGGCTCCTTATGGGATTAATGAACAGCATGCCAATGCGCTATTAATTCCGCCATCATGGCATGAAGATGGGGATGTTCGTTTTATTCTCGGTACCGATGATTTGGGCAGGGATGTACTTTCTCGACTCATGAACGGTGCAACTTATACCTTCGGTCTGTCTATCGTAGCCGCGCTTGTGACCACCTTGGTGGGCGTTCTAGTGGGCACTTTTGCAGGTATCAGTCGAGGTTTAAGAGCGAGCTTTCTTAATCACTTACTCGATATCACCTTATCAATTCCATCGATGCTACTTGCCATCATTATTATTGCGATCCTCGGCCCGGGGTTAATGAATACGGTTTGGGCGATTATTTTCGCGTTACTGCCCCAGTTTATTCACTCGGTTCGCAACTTAGTGGTTGAAGAGCTTAATAAAGATTACATTAGTGCGTTCAGACTCGATGGAGCGAACCATTGGCAAATCCTTGTTCGCGGCATTTTCCCAAACATTTACGAGCGCATCGTGGTTATATTTACCATGGCACTGTCGCTGGCGATACTCGATATTGCCGCGCTGGGCTTTTTGAAATTAGGCGCACAACCACCGACCGCTGAATGGGGTGCCATCTTGGCAGAGAATTTAGGCCTCATTTATTTGGCTCCGTGGACCGTCGCATTGCCAGGTATTTTGTTATTCCTTGCGGTTCTTTCAACCAACCTTGTTGGCGACGGCTTACGTAATGTTCTTAAAGAGAGACGGGCCGACTGATGCAGTTACTGGATATTCGCAATCTCACTATCGAACTTAGAACGTCTGATTCAACGATTCGCGTCGTAGATGGCGTAAACTTCAGTCTCAAAGAAGGCGAGGTTCACGCCCTCATTGGCGAATCAGGCTCGGGAAAAAGTCTTATTGCAAAGGCACTGGTTGGTGCCCTAAATCAACGTTGGGAAGTACGCGCCGATAGGATGCACTGGCGCGGTGTAGATTTGATGCGTTTATCCGATGAAAAGCGCAGAAAGCTCGTTAGCCAAGACTTAGCCATGATCTATCAAGAGCCTAGCCGTTGTATGGACCCGACGGCGAAAATAAGTAACCAGCTCGAAGAGAGCATACCCGATGCCGATAGCGAAGGTAATATATTTCAACGCCGCAGAGCTAAGCAAAAACGTGTTAGAGCTTTACTACACAAAGTCGGTATAAAAGAACATTCAAAAGTGCTCTCTAGCTACCCTCATGAGCTTTCTGAAGGCGTTTGCCAAAAGGTAATGATCGCAATGGCCATTGCCCGCTCACCAAAGTTATTAATCGCCGATGAACCCACAACCGCATTAGAGAGCACCACTCGAGCACAGGTTTTTAGACTTTTAAAGAGTCTTAACCAGTTGAAAAACATGTCAATCCTCATGATCTCACACGAGCTCGAGGAATTGACTGATTGGACTCATGGAATGCATGTTCTGTATTGCGGACAGATGGTTGAAGCAGGGCCAACAGAA
Source organism: Pseudoalteromonas sp. GB56 (assembly GCF_054923835.1). NCBI lineage: Bacteria > Pseudomonadati > Pseudomonadota > Gammaproteobacteria > Alteromonadales > Pseudoalteromonadaceae > Pseudoalteromonas > Pseudoalteromonas sp. GB56. The sequence goes on from NZ_JBPCHK010000001.1 coordinate 2,377,206, forward strand.
GAGGTATTTGCTCGCCCTCGACATCCGTATACCAAAGCCTTGTTGCAAAGTTTACCCGATTACGATGCAGCACTAGAGCATAAGCAACCCTTGTTCGCGCTCAAAGGAACAATCCCTACTTTGCAGCATTTACCCATAGGTTGTCGCCTAGGTCCTCGCTGCCCTAACGCCCAAAAAGCCTGTGTGGCGACACCCAAACTGGAAAGAGAGCATGGCCACAGCTTTGCCTGTCACTTTCCTCTACACAAAGAGGAGCAAAGCTGATGCAGCCTTTACTCAAGGTTCAAGGTTTGAATAAGCAAATTGCTCAGCGCTCGGGCTTTTTGCAGCGTAAAATGGTGTATCTGCTTAAAGATATCTCTTTTTGTATTAGCCAAGGCGAAACCTTAGCTGTTATTGGTGAGACTGGGGCTGGTAAAAGTACTCTCGCTAAAGTGTTAGCGGGCGCAGATGAAGCAAGTAGTGGCCAAATTTTACTGGAGAGCGAACTGATTAAAGATGGCAGCAAACAGCTTATGGATAGCCGCAACATTCGCCTGATCTTCCAAGACCCAACAACCTCACTGAACCCTGCGCTAACCATTGAAGAGATTCTCGATGACTGCCTGCGCTTCAACACAGAACTCATTGCCGAAGAGCGCTTGGAGAAGATAAAACAAACCTTGTCCAAAGTGGGTCTACTCGTTGAGCATCGGCACTATTACCCGCATATGTTTTCGGGTGGTCAATTACAGCGTGTGGCGCTCGCCAGAGCCTTAATACTCGATCCTAAGGTGTTGGTATTAGATGAGGCGCTTTCGTCCCTAGATCCCTCAGTACGCGCACAAACAGTGAATCTTCTCCTCGAGCTTCAGCGAGAGACAGGCTTGAGTTATGTGCTTATCACGCATCACCTCAGTTTAGTTAAACATATGAGCGACCAAGTAATGGTCTTAGACCATGGTGAAATTGTGGAATACGGCAACACTAAAGACATTTTCTGCAACCCGCAGTCTAAAACCTGTCAACGTTTATTGACGTGTTGATTGCCTCAGCGCTTCGAGCAAATTATTTGCGTCATCGGTACCGATGCTGACCTTGTCGCCATTTTTAAGAATGAGTTGAATCGCGGTATTCCCACTGACGCAATATAACCAACCATCGAAGGTATAGCGAATACCCCAGCCGTTATACCATTTAGTTGTTATTATTTTGGCATCTTCAATCTCGTGTAACGCAATAGACTTGCGCCAAAATCCAGGGCCGAAAGACCAAGAAATCTCACTCGACGTCACATTAACGTTCAAACTATAAAACAAGCCAGCTACGACAGCGGGTATTGCTAAGGCTGGCCACATTAACCTGATGTCACTGTTGGGTACTGACAACCCCACTAATACCAATACAATCGCCAAAATGGCTAAAATCGTGGTACCAATTTGTCTGTGTTGATAGCGCATCAATACACCTGTGAGTTTTCATCGCGATGAGTTTGACGATATCAAACGCTCAATGGATAAGCCAATAAGGGGGAGCAAAACCCAAAATGCAAAAAAGGCCGCTAAGCGGCCTTTTTCAATGAGTTAGTATCTAGGTTTATTCAACGCTAGTAACTGTCGCTGTGCGAACCACTTCAGCTTGCGCCTCTAGTGCTTCTACGAACGTTTCATAGTTTTTGTTAGCAAGCTGCATTGTCAGGCTTTGCTTAATTTGCTCGTTAACGTCTGTTTCACTCGGTGTATTAACTGATTTCAGTGCCACAAGAGCAACACTACCATTACTTAGCTCAACCATGTCGACTACTGGAGTATCTGATGGGTGTGCTAGCTTGAATACTTGCTGAGTTAATGCTGGTGGAACCGTAAAGCTACGACGTGTTAACGCATCGTCACTTTGAAGCTCGATACCCGCTTGCTCTGCAACTGCAGCGATTGCAGTACCATCATTCAGCTGCGCTAGGAATGTTTGTGCTTGTTCTTTCGCTGCTGTTGAAGCCTTGTCGGCAACCAAGGTGCTACGAATTTGGTCTGACACCAAGGCTAATTCTTTCGTTGCTGCTGGCTTGTAGTCAACAACACGCACTACCACAACATGCTCATTGCCTAAATCCAACACTTCTGAATTCACACGGTCTTCGAGTAGTTCTGGAGAGAAAATTGCCGCGAGCACATTTGCTTGATTAAGCGGTGCCGGTAGCGCATTTCGTGAACTCAGTTCAGTCGTTTTAACTTCTGCGCCGATGGCGTTCGCTGCATCTTCTAGCGTGTCTGAGATTTCAAATGCTAGTTCAGCTAGCTCTGTTTGTTTCTGGTAATAGATATCCGCTTTCTCAACTTTCTCAAGTTCTGTGCGGATTTCCTGCTCTACATCTGCAAGCGCTTTAACTTCACCCGGCTGTAGGTCAGTTAACTTAATGATGTGGTAACCAAATTCAGACTGTACAACGTCCGATAGTTCACCTACTTCGCCAAGCGCAAAAGCGGCTTGTTCGAAATCTGGGTCAAGCATATCGCGTTCAATCCAATCAAGATCACCGCCTAGTTCAGCACTCACAACGTCATCAGATTGTGTTTCGGCTAGTTCGACAAAATCCGCACCGTCTTGCAATTGCACGAGCAATTCTTGTGCTTTTTGCTGAGCAGCGGCATCGTCTTCACTGTTTTCAACAAGAATATGTGCAACACGGCGTTTTTCAGGTTCTGTGTAAAACGCTTTGTTCTGCTCGTAATATTCGTTGATTTGCGCATCAGTTACAGGCTCTGCTAACTCAACAGATGCAGAATCGAGCTCTACATACGCTACTTTTACTTGCTCTGGTGCTAAGAATTGAGCTTGGTTAAGGTCATAGTATTCCTGAATTTCTTCTTCAGAAACGCTTACGCCTTCTTTAAACTGGTCATTACTAACGATGAAGTAATCAATCGCACGTTGTTGTTGTTGTAAACCAACCGCACTGTTTAATTCATTACTTAGTGTAAAATCAGTACCCGCTAGTGCAGCAACTAGTTGTGAACGCGTCATTTCCTCACGAAGATATTCGCGGAAACCATCTGCTTGGAAGCCCATTTGGCGAATAACCTGCAGGTAGCGATCGTTGCTAAACTTACCACCGAATTGAAACGCTGGTAATTCTAGAATTGTCTTACGAATTTCTTCATCACTTACACGCAATCCCATTTCTGCCGCTAATTGCGATTGTAGTTCTTGTTGGATTAAACGGTTTGTGACTGACTGACGTAATTGCGCCATGAAAGTAGGATCATTTGCTAGTTGCGCAAAGTATTCGCCAAATTGCTGTTCTTGACGCGCACGCTCATTTTCGAACGCCCTTGCAAAGTCACGCTGTGTGATTTTTACCCCATTCACCTCAGCGACGGATTGCTCGGTACTTTGGCCTAAATAGCCACCGATCCCTGCCAAAGCAAAAGATAAAATCACTAGCCCTAGAATGATTTTGGCCGCTAAACCTTGCGAACCCTCTCTGATTTTTTCTAGCATTTATCTTTATCTCTGTTTATACAAATCGTATTTAATGATTAACCATTGATAGCAACGTAAACATAAAGTGATAACAAGGCAGTAATTTTGACGTGTAGTTGTTCTACATGAGAAATTACTCACACCGTTAGCGCTTTGTTCAGCACGCTAGATTGGTTAAATATGTAAGTCGATTGGTATTATTAGTACCCCCTTCACTTTTGCCTAATTATTCGTTGTGCATAAAAGTGAAGGATATAAAAAAAGCGTATCTTAGCAGATACGCTTTTTCACTTGAAGCGATTGCGTGCAATACACACAAATCGCTACCAAGCGTCGCAAATTAATTAACTGCGTCTTTAAGCGCTTTACCTGCTTTGAACGAAGGAATCGTTGCAGCAGCAATTTGGATCTCTTCGCCAGTTTGTGGGTTACGGCCAGTGCGCGCTGCGCGCTCACGTACAGAAAAAGTACCGAAACCAACTAGGGCAACTGAATCGCCATCTTTAAGTGCAGTTGATACTGACTCAATGAATGAATCCAACGCACGACCCGCAGCCGCTTTAGAAATATCAGCATTCGCTGCGATTTTGATCAATCAATTGAGACTTATTCACAATATCATCCCCTTACATTGTTATTATTCAGAGCGATTCACCATTTACGTGTGTTTACAATCTGGCGTGATCACTTTGTTATTAAATTTAGAAAAAATAGACACTTTTCTAAAACCTAAATCGTCTTGAAACCTAGGCCCTGCAAGGCCTAGGCTCAATTCCAGTGCTTAACTTATCACACCCGAGTGATTTGAAAAGCCCTTTACGATAAATTTTTGCTATTTTGACTCACTTTTTGAGCTATCGACGCTAAAACGCTCTATTGGCTGGGCTAACGCGATGTCTAGCACATCATCAATCCACTGAACTGGATGAATTGATAAGCCTTCAAGAACATTTTCAGGTATCTCTTTTAGGTCACGCTCATTCTTCATTGGAATAATAACCGTTTTGATACCACCGCGGTGAGCCGCAAGTAATTTCTCTTTCAAGCCACCAATTGGTAGTACTTCTCCGCGCAGCGTGATTTCACCTGTCATAGCAACATCCGAGCGTACAGGGTTGCCCGTTAAGCTAGAAACCAAGGCTGTTACCATCGCAATACCGGCACTTGGACCATCTTTTGGCGTCGCACCTTCTGGTACGTGTACATGAATATCGCGCTTTTCATGGAAATCATCGTTAATTCGTAGCTTTTCTGTACGGTCACGAACAACCGTCATTGCCGCCTGAATTGACTCTTTCATGACATCGCCCAATGAGCCTGTGTAACTTAGCTTGCCTTTACCTGGCACCGCTGAAGACTCGATGGTCAATAGATCGCCACCGACTTCCGTCCATGCCAAACCGGTCACTTGGCCAATGCGATCGTCTCCTTCAGCTTTACCGAAGTCATAGCGTTGAACACCCAAGTACTCTTCAAGATTCGACTCATCGATAACAACATGCTGTAGCTTTTTATCAAGCAAAATGTTCTTAACGGCTTTACGGCATAACTTTGAGATTTCACGCTCTAAACCACGTACACCTGCTTCACGGGTGTAAAAACGGATAATGCCAATAATCGCACTATCATCGATGGTAATTTCCTTATCTTTTAGGCCATTACGCTTAGTTTGCTTTGGAATTAGGTGTTGTTTCGCGATGTTCAGCTTCTCGTCTTCGGTGTAACCCGATAAACGAATCACTTCCATGCGGTCCAAAAGTGGACCTGGAATATTAAAGCTGTTCGACGTCGCTACAAACATGACGTCTGACAAATCATAATCCACTTCAAGATAATGATCCGCAAACGTACTATTTTGCTCAGGGTCTAACACCTCAAGTAAGGCAGACGCAGGATCACCACGCATATCCGATGACATCTTGTCGATTTCATCTAACAAGAATAATGGGTTACGCACGCCTACTTTGGTCATATTCTGAATTAGTTTACCTGGCATAGAGCCAATGTAAGTACGACGGTGACCTCGGATTTCAGCTTCATCTCGCACGCCACCAAGTGCCATACGCACATACTTACGGCCTGTGGCTCGCGCTATGCTCTGACCGAGTGATGTTTTACCCACGCCTGGCGGACCAACAAGGCACAAAATTGGGCCTTTAAGCTTATTGATTCGATGTTGCACCGCTAGGTACTCAATAATGCGATCTTTGACCTTCTCCAGACCATAATGGTCAGAGTCTAAAATCTTTTGCGCACCTGCTAGGTCTTTTTTGACTTTGGACTTTTTCTTCCAAGGTACATTAGTCATGGTGTCGATATAAGAACGAACAACCGTCGCTTCTGCAGACATCGGCGACATCATCTTAAGCTTTTTAAGCTCAGCCATCGCCTTTTCTTGCGCTTCGCTCGGCATGCCCGCTTCTGAGATTTTCTTTTGCAGACCTTCGAATTCATCAGGCACATCATCAAGCTCACCGAGCTCCTTTTGAATGGCCTTCATTTGTTCGTTTAGGTAATACTCGCGCTGAGATTTCTCCATTTGCTTCTTAACGCGCGCACGGATTTTCTTCTCAACTTGTAGCAAGTCAATCTCGCCTTCCATCATCGCCATGAGGAATTCAAGACGCTCTGTCACATCACTGATCTCAAGCACCTTTTGCTTTTCAGGCACCTTAATAGGCATATGTGCTGCCATCGTATCAGCGAGTCGCGCTGGCTCTTCTATGCCAGAGACAGAAGTCAGCACTTCTGGTGGAATTTTCTTGTTAAGTTTTACATAACCTTCAAATTGGCTGACTGCGCTGCGAATAAAGATATCGTGTTCGCGCTCGTCGATATCATTCGATGGAATGTATTCCACCTCAGCAACAAAGAAGTCGTCTTCTTGGGTGTATTTTTCGATTCGAGCACGCTGCGTACCTTCGACGAGCACTTTAACGGTGCCGTCAGGCAGCTTGAGAAGTTGTAACACACTCGCCACTGTACCTACGTCGTAGATTTCGTCGCTATTTGGGTCATCCACTGAAGCATCTTTTTGCGCTACGAGGAAAATTTGTTTGTCTTTATCCATCGCTGCCTCAAGACAGCGAATTGATTTCTCACGTCCAACAAACAAAGGGATCACCATATGTGGGTAAACCACGACATCCCTAAGTGCCAGTACTGGAATTTCAACGCGATCCGTTCTTTCAAGCGTCATGCTAACTCTCTTCGGACTTCTTAAAATTTAAAGATTACCCAAGTATATGGGGATTGGCAGGGCAAAGTTCAACAAATTTATAAAAAAAGGAGCCTAATGCTCCTTTTTATTTTTATTCGCTTACTTTTTATACTATTTCATTGATATGAAACGCTATTATTCGGAAGCTGCTTTATCTTGATTGGTGTTCTCATAGATAAGAATAGGATCTGATTCACCTTTAATCACGGTTTCATCAATCACTACTTTGCTGACATCTTCCATTGAAGGTAATTCGTACATAGTGTCTAACAATACACCTTCAACAATTGAACGTAAGCCACGAGCACCCGTTTTACGCTCCATTGCCTTGTGAGCAATCGCTTTGAGCGCGTCTTCGCGGAACTCTAATTCCACATCTTCCATCTCAAACAATGCTGCGAACTGCTTAGTTAACGCATTCTTAGGCTCGTCCAAGATTTGGATCAAGGCATCTTCATCCAACTCAGTTAACGTTGCCACAACAGGAAGACGGCCAATGAACTCCGGAATAAGACCGTATTTCACCAAATCTTCTGGCTCTACATCTTTAAATGTTTCGCTCAGGCTGCGTTCTGACTCAGATGACTTAACATCAGCACCAAAACCAATACCTGTATTTTTCGTGCTGCGCTGCTCTATTACTTTATCTAAGCCGGCAAATGCACCACCACAGATAAATAGAATTTTTGAAGTGTCAACTTGCAAGAACTCTTGCTGCGGATGCTTACGACCACCTTGAGGTGGAACAGATGCAACAGTACCTTCAATTAACTTCAGCAATGCCTGCTGCACACCTTCACCAGATACGTCACGGGTGATTGATGGGTTATCAGACTTACGCGAGATCTTGTCGATTTCATCGATATAAACAATACCGCGCTGTGCTTTTTCAACGTCGTAATCGCACTTTTGTAGCAATTTTTGGATGATGTTCTCAACATCCTCGCCCACATAACCAGCCTCGGTTAGTGTCGTTGCATCAGCCATAGTGAACGGTACGTCGAGCAAGCGTGCCATCGTCTCAGCCAGTAATGTTTTACCACTACCCGTTGGGCCAATAAGCAAAATGTTACTCTTACCAAGTTCTACGCCATCGCTAGAACCTGCGTTACGTAAACGCTTATAGTGGTTATAAACAGCGACCGAAAGTACCTTCTTCGCGTGTTCTTGACCAATAACATAATCATCTAGGTGGCTACGGATTTCCTTTGGAACTGGCAACTTATCAGATGCATTTGCCTTAGGAGCGATATCCTTTATTTCTTCCCTGATGATGTCGTTACATAAGTCGACACACTCATCGCAAATATAGACCGATGGGCCTGCGATTAGCTTACGTACTTCGTGCTGAGACTTACCACAAAACGAGCAATACAGCAGTTTGCTTGTCTTTTCGCCGTCTGTTGGTTTATCAGACATTCAGCTACCTCATTCTTTGCGCTACGAACTTTATAACATTGTAGCAAATGGACTTCTTAAACAAATATACCAAAGTTCACGGCATTATGCCGCTTCGATGGGATAAAAGAGTAACGCTGAGATTACTTAGCGTTACGTCTATCAAATACTGAGTCGACTAGACCGTACTCTACTGCCGCATGCGCGTTCATAAAGTTATCACGATCTGTATCTCGAGAGATCACATCTAATGGCTGACCTGTATGTTCGGCCATCAGTCTATTTAGTTTATCTTTAATAGACAGAATTTCTTTAGCATGAATTTCAAAATCAGATGCCTGACCTTGGAATCCACCTAATGGCTGGTGAATCATTACACGCGAGTTTGGCAAACAATGGCGCTTACCTTTCGCACCACCAGATAATAAAAATGCACCCATGCTTGCAGCTTGACCTACGCACAATGTGCTTACATCAGGTTTGATGAAATTCATCGTGTCATAAATTGACATACCTGCAGTCACAGAACCGCCTGGTGAGTTGATGTACAGGTGGATGTCTTTTTCTGGATTTTCTGATTCTAAAAACAATAATTGTGCGACGATCAAATTGGCCATTTGGTCTTCAACCTGGCCAGTTAAAAAAATGATTCGCTCTTTAAGAAGACGAGAGAAGATGTCGTAAGAACGCTCACCCTTAGCGGTTTGTTCTACTACCATCGGGACTAATGCGTTAAGCGGATCTGTCATACCATTATTCATTATTACTTGATTCCTTAGTGACCGACACAAACTAAAATGGCTCGGTGCTTTGCGAACAAAGCATACGAGCCATTTAAACGTTGCTTGTAACTTAAGTCAACGACTTATTGAGCCGCCTGCGGGTTCATAATGTCGTCAAACGCAGTTTCAACGTCAGTTACTTTCGCTTTCTCAACGATTGCATCAACTGCTTGCTCTTCTAGAGCAACGTTACGCATTTGTTGCATAAGCTGTTCGTTAGACTTGTAGTATTCAACTACTTCACTTGGATCTTCGTAAGCAGAAGCCATAGTTTCGATTAGCTCTTCAACTTTCGCATCGTCAGACTTGATGTCGCCAGACTTGATTACTTCACCTAGAAGAAGACCTGTTTTAACGCGCTTAACTGCTTGCTCGTGGAAAAGCTCTGCAGGTAGCTCAGGCATGTTTTGTGCGTTGCCGCCAAAACGCTGTGCTGCTTGCTGACGTAGTGCATCAATTTCTTGGTCGATAAGTGCTTTTGGTACGTCGATTTCGTTTTGAGCTAGAAGACCGTCAATAGCTTGAGCCTTCACTTTCGCTTTAACAGCTTGAGCAAGTTCGCGGCTCATGTTCTTTTTAACTTCTTCTTTAAGAGCGTCAACACCGCCTTCAGTAATACCGAATAGTGTTGCGAACTCTTCGTTTAGTTCAGGAAGCTCTTGAACTTCTACTTTCTTCACTGTGATAGTGAATTGAGCAGCTTTACCTTTTAGGTTTTCTGCGTGGTACTCTTCTGGGAAAGTCACGTCAGCAACAACTTCTTCGCCCGCTTTTTTGCCAACGATGTTGTCTTCGAAGCCTGGGATCATACGACCTTGGCCAAGCTCTAATGGGAAGTTTTCAGCTTTACCGCCTTCAAACTCTTCACCGTCGATAGTACCAACGAAGTCGATAGTTACACGTGAATTGTCAGCAGCTGCTTCTTCAGTTTCAGCCCATGAAGCGTGTTGCTTACGAAGAGTTTCAAGCATGTTAGCTAGGTCTTCGTCTTTTACTTCAACAACCGGTTGCTCAACTTCGATGCTCTCAAGACCGTTAAGCTCGATCTCAGGATATACTTCGAAAGTTGCTTCGAATTCTAGGTCTTTACCAGCTTCAAGTGACTTAGGAGCGAACGTTGGCGCGCCTGCTGGGTTGATTTTCTCAGCGATGATAGCGTCGATGTAGTTACGCTGCATAAGGTCACCAGCAACTTCTTGAAGTACAGCTGGGCCAAAGCGCTTTTGAATGATAGAAACAGGAACTTTACCCGGACGGAAACCGTCAATACGCTGTGTTTTAGACAGTTGTTGTAAGCGTTTTTTTACTTCGGTCTCAACGTTCGCTGAAGGAACAGTGATAGTCAGACGGCGCTCAAGGCCTTGAGTCGTCTCAACAGAAACTTGCATGATTTACCTCAATCTTCAAATGTGGCGGCGTTGCGCCTTCCTTACATACATGGCGATCGTTTATCTTGGCCAATCACATTCTTCGGCAAATTGCCTAGGTGATGACGGGGCGATCCCTATGCCTGCACTGCCCTATGGGCACTTATGTTTAACAATAGACGCGGCATTATAACCTAATATTTATAAGAGTCGAGAGCGCAGGCCAATAAAATAGCGGATGAGGAGGATTTACGAGTGCAACTGCTTAGTTTCAACTCACTTGGAGTTAAACTCGGTCAATTTGCATACGTTTATGTAAACAACGGCTTAAGAAAAATTGACTGCATCAATGCAATGTGACTGTGGTATTCAGGTGAATTTTTTTAACGTTGGGACGAAGCGTTTTGCTTCTGTGTAGAGAGATGGTCGGCGATGCAGGATTTGAACCTGCGACCCCTTGGACCCAAACCAAGTGCGCTACCAAACTGCGCTAATCGCCGATAATCTAATTGTGTTTTCTACCAGGTAAAGGATGGTCGGCGATGCAGGATTTGAACCTGCGACCCCTTGGACCCAAACCAAGTGCGCTACCAAACTGCGCTAATCGCCGATATATATACCGGTAGAAAAATGGGGCGACTGACGAGACTTGAACTCGCGACAACCGGAATCACAATCCAGGGCTCTACCAACTGAGCTACAGCCGCCACTATAATGGCGCACCCGGAAGGATTCGAACCTTCGACCGACGGCTTAGAAGGCCGTTGCTCTATCCGACTGAGCTACGGGCGCGGTGCAACGAATACTTCTTCGTGTGCAAACCAAGTGACACTTTCAGAGAAAGTGGTCGGCGATGCAGGATTTGAACCTGCGACCCCTTGGACCCAAACCAAGTGCGCTACCAAACTGCGCTAATCGCCGATACTTGTTTTGTCTGAGGTTTCGAACTCGACCCCTCGTTGACAACGGGGTGCATAATAGTGATTTGACCTGATGACGTCAAACACTTTTTTCACGCAAAGTGTGCGTTTGCTCATTTTTAACACGCTTTGTATAAGATTTGTTATTTTTGGTCGATATTTTATCAATTTAGCCTATAAAACAGTGCTTTCATTTATTACACAGCTTGGCTAGGAAGCGCTTTTCTGCGAAAATATCGGCCATGTTCTTTTGCGGTCACCCCTTTTAAATCCCGCAAAGAATAATAGTAAGTATTTCGTTCTAATATATGTGTAGCTATTTAGCGCCCCCTAAATGCACACAACCCCAATTTAAAGGTTACTCATGACGGCAAACATCATTGATGGCAAGGCGATTGCGAAACAAGTTCGTACGCAGGTTGCACAACGCGTTGCAGAGCGCAAAGAACAAGGGCTTCGTGCTCCAGGTTTAGCAGTTGTGCTGGTAGGCCAAGACCCTGCAAGCCAAGTCTATGTTGGTTCAAAGCGTAAAGCGTGTGAAGAAGTGGGCTTTGTCTCTAAGTCGTTCGACCTTCCTGGCGATACCAGTGAAGAACAACTTCTTGATTTGGTAGATCAACTTAACGCCGACCCAGAAATTGATGGTATTTTGGTGCAACTACCTTTACCCGAAGGCTTAAACGCAGAGAAAGTACTCGAGCGCATCACCCCTCATAAGGATGTTGATGGTTTCCATCCTTATAACATTGGCCGCCTTGCACAACGTATGCCTGCCCTTCGCCCGTGTACGCCAAAAGGCATCATCACATTGTTAGATTCAACTGGCGTACGCTATAAAGGAATGCACGCTGTCGTAGTAGGTGCATCAAACATTGTTGGTCGTCCAATGTCGCTTGAATTGCTTCTTGCTGGTTGTACAACAACAGTTTGTCACAAGTTCACTCAAGATTTAGAGGCGCACGTGCGCCGCGCTGATTTAGTTGTTGTCGCTGTAGGTAAACCAGAGTTTATTCCAGGTGAGTGGATTAAAGAAGGTGCCTTGGTTATTGATGTAGGTATCAACCGTCTAGACAGCGGCAAACTTGTAGGTGACGTTGCCTACGACGTCGCGAGCCAACGCGCAAGCTTTATTACACCTGTTCCGGGCGGTGTTGGCCCGATGACTGTGGCGAGCCTAATTGAGAATACACTTGAAGCGTGTGAAAACTTCCACAGCTAGTAGTTAGATAACCAAGACATAAAAAAAGCCAGCTTGACCGCTGGCTTTTTTATTGCGAGACGTAAGGCTTAAGCCTTACGCCATGTTGTTTTTCCTGCACTGTCTTCAAGGATAACCCCTAAAGCATTAAGCGCATCGCGGGCTTCGTCAGCTGCAGCCCAATCTTTACTTTCGCGCGCAACACGACGCTTTTCGATGAGTGCTTCAATTTGTGCTGCTTCATCATCGTCCTGTTCACCTTGTAAGAATGATGCTGGATCTTGTTGTGCGATTCCCAATACTTCTGCCAGTTTTACAAGAATATAGGCGTGTTGACCCGCTGCGTGAGCATCTTCACCTTTAAGACGATTTACTTCCTTCGACAGCTCAAATAACACAGGTAGTGCTTCTGGTGTGTTGAAGTCGTCATTCATTGCCGACTCAAAACGCTTTGCGTACTCGTTCTCTTTCAGTTCCACTTCAACAAGCTCTACATCACGCAGTGACGTGTAGATGCGCTCCAACGAAGAACGAGCTTGCTCCAAGTTTTCTTGTGAATAGTTCAATTGGCTACGATAGTGACCATTGATTAAGAAGTAACGTACGGTTTCACGGTCGAACGCCTTTAACACTTCACGCACTGTGAAGAAGTTACCTAAAGACTTAGACATTTTTTCTTTATTCACCTGAACCATGCCAGTATGAATCCACGTCTTCACATAACGACCATTATTGGCACAGCATGATTGGGCAATTTCATTTTCGTGATGCGGGAACTGCAAATCAGAACCACCGCCGTGAATATCAAAATATTCACCTAAGTGCTTCGAGCTCATCGCAGAACATTCTATGTGCCAACCTGGACGACCATCACCCCAAGGCGAAGACCAGCTGGGCTCACCTGCTTTGGCCTTTTTCCACAGTACGAAATCAAGCGGATCATCTTTACCTGCGGCTACTTCAACACGCGCACCCGCTTGCAGCATTTCCAAATCTTGTTGTGACAACGCACCGTATTCTTTAAAGGTCGATACGTCGAATAGTACGTCCCCACTTTGAGCAACATACGCATGCTCTTTGGCAATCAAACGCTCAATCATGGCGATAATATCGTCCATGTGACCCGTTACTGTCGGCTCAATGTCAGCGTCAAGAATATTCAAAGCGCGAAAATCTTCGTGCATTGCCGCCGTCATGCGCTCAGTTAGCGCATTAATTGGCTCGTTGTTTTCGTTTGCACGATTAATAATTTTATCGTCGACATCCGTGATATTACGCACGTAAGTTACGTCGTATCCAAGGTAACGAAGATAACGATTCATGACATCGAAAGACACGTATGTGCGCGCATGGCCTACGTGACAATAATCATAAATGGTGATCCCACACACATACATGTCCACTTTATTCGCATTTAATGGCTCAAAGTGTTCTTTTTGACGTGAAAGTGTGTTGTATATTTGCAACATTACCAAGGGATCCTATCTGTTTTGTTAATCGCGCTATCTTACCATCGCCCTGCACAACTCGCCACATGGAGCGCACTGAAAAGCGACAAAAATAAACAGCTTGAAAGGCTTTGAACCGTGCTCGCGCATTGAGAGTTTTGAGGTGCTGAGATAAAATAGTCTCTTCACCTTATTAGATTAGAGATTCATCATGGTTGTATTAGAAACCAATTTCGGCACCATCAAACTAAATATGTTTGAAGCCGAAGCACCAAAGACAGTTGCAAACTTCCTTAACTACGCTAAGTCTGGCTTTTACGATGGCACTATTTTCCACCGTGTTATCGACGGCTTTATGATCCAAGGTGGTGGCTTTGCTTCAGGTATGGACCAAAAGTCTGTACAGGACTCAATTGAAAACGAAGCAAACAACGGCCTTAGCAACAAAAAAGGCACTGTGGCAATGGCTCGTACGCCGGATCCACACTCAGCTACAGCCCAATTCTTCATCAATGTTAACGACAATGACTTCCTAAACTTTACGAGCGAAACATCGCAAGGTTGGGGTTACTGTGTATTCGCTGAAGTCGCTGAAGGCATGGACGTTGTTGAGAAAATCAAAGGCGTTGCAACTGGCTCAGCTGGTTTCCATCAAGATGTACCACTTGAAGAAGTGGTAATTACAAAAGTTACCGTAGAGTAATTTGTATCAGCGCGGCTTAGCCGCGCTTTTACTTTTTAAGGCCCTCATGAGACGCACACTGTTTATTTCCGACTTGCACTTAAGCGCAACACAGCCCGAGATCACCGCTGAATTTTTTGAATTCCTCGACACTCAACTAAGCGAAGAGGTTGACGCACTTTATATCCTCGGCGATTTTTTTGAAGTCTGGGTCGGTGATGATGCCAACGACCCCCTGAGCGATGACATTGCGGCACGTTTAAAATCAATCTCAGGCTGTGGCATCAAGGTCTACTTTATTCATGGCAATCGCGATTTTTTGGTAGGCAAAAAGTACGCAGAGCAAGCGGGAATGACGTTATTACCAGAGCAAACCGTAATCGACCTCTATGGGACACCGACACTGCTGTTGCATGGTGATGAGATGTGTACTCAAGATGTTGAGTATCAAAAGTTCCGCAAAAAGTCCCGAGGTTGGTGGTGGCCGCGCTTGATGCTGTCCATGCCACTGTGGTATCGGCGCCGTGTAGCGCGCAAGGCTCGCATCAAAAGTAAGATGAGCCAACAAAAAAAACGGGCTGAAATTCTTGATGTAGAACCCAGCTCAGTTGACAAAACCTTTGCTGTGCATAAAGTCCGATTAATGATCCATGGTCATACGCACCGCCCAGCGATTCATTGCCACGGCGCAAATACACGCATTGTTTTAGGGGATTGGTACTCGCAAGCTTCCTACATTATCGCTACAGAACAAAGTATTTCACTGCACTATGCAAATGAAATAAAAGAATTTTGTCCTCCACACCCTTCCTCACACGATCAATAGACTATACTCGAAGGCAAATCTAGCCAACAAAGAGGTGTAGATTTGCTCTCTCGCTACTTATATTTCTTCCTTGTTATTGTGTTACTAAGCGCATCTGTAAAAGCGCATGAACGTGTGCGCATCGTGACTGAGCCTTTTCCGCCCTACTTCGCTCCAGAGCTGCCCCAAAATGGCTGGCTTGCTCATGTTGTCCATGAAGCTTTTAGTCTTGAAGACATAGACACGAGTGTCGATTTTACACTATGGACTCGCGCCTTAAAAAACAGCAAGCGATATAAAAATGTGGGTTTACTTGGGAGCTACAAGACCCCATCGAGAGTCGGCAGCTATTACTTCAGTTGCGAGATAGCAACAACCGCCACGGGTCTTTATCACCATCGTAACAGTCACACAAACTTCACAGGAAATTTAGCCTTACTAGAGAACAACATTATTGTGACCGGACGAGGGTATGCAATAGACACACAAACATTGAAGAAGCTTAAAACCAAAGTCCTCGAAGTACCTGAGATTTCAAAGGCACTTGAATTACTCGCTAATCGTCGTGTCGATTGGGTGTTAGGTGCAAAAGAAGTGACAGACTTTTACATCAAGCAGTCAGACTATGGGGATTTGTTACTTTTTGACCCACCAGAGATAGAAAAAAATTCGTTGCATTTAGCGTTCAGCCGCAATTTCAAAGAAAACCAAGCGCTGCTCCGGCACTTCCATTTGGGGCTAAAGACGCTCATTTCATCTGGCAGAATCAATGAGATCCTCTCCCTTCATGGAATGGATGAGCTGCAGCAGCAAGAGTATATTCAGCGGCTGCAGCAAACACTTTATGAATCAGGAAACTGTGATGGTTTACCTGAGTGAAACTTAAAGTCATCGTCGTTTGAAGCAATAAGCTGTGCCTCAACGTCACCAAAAAAACTGATCCGCTCGGAGATATCTTCACCCGCAATTTCTTCCGCCAACGTCAGATAGTCTTGGTAATGACGCGCTTCTGAACGCAGTAAGGAAACGTAGAATTCGCCTAAACGGGCATCAACATGCGGTGCAAGCATGGCAAAACGCTCACATGAACGGGCCTCTATGTACGCACCACAAATTAACTTATCAATGAGTGCTTGTGGTTCATAGGTGCGAACGTGGCGCAGTAGCCCTTTCGCATATCGACTTGACGTGATTTTATCGTATTCAATTCCCGATTCCTGCATGATTTCGAGCACTTGATAGAAGTGATGGAGTTCTTCTTTGATCAGCAGCACCATTTTACCAATCAAATCTTGGCCGTAGGGTGCGCTTGATTTTGGGATCATCGATTTATTTAAACGGTTGTAATCAGCTAGCTCTTGCCAATCACCGACTTGTCGATAAGTAAAATCTTCATAGGGCTTGAGCCATTGTAATAGCGCTTCACCACTTTGCTCATCGACCGCATAACGACGAATTAGAAACATGGCACTTTGCGCGGCTTTAAGCTCGCAAATTAAGTGATCGGTCAAAATAATACGTAAGTTTTCTGGCTTTTTAGCTTCTTCGACCCATTCTGTGGGCGTTTCACATCGTAAAAAATCGTTAATGGGAGCCAGTAGTTGCTGATACTTCTCTAGCATAAATTCGGATAAAACGTTGAGTAATGCTGTCATTTTACCACATTCGTCGGGTTTCGGGACTTTCTTGACAAAACTCACGCTCTGAACGATACATAAATAAGTGCTGGTGAAAAATAATACAGCCAAAACAACCAGTTTAATTAAGGGGCACACTATGATCCTAAATCACTTATGGGGCTTATACGCTCATCCAGTTGAAGAGTGGCAAACGATTGATAATCGTCACGAAAGCTTGTTATACAGCTTGTCTCACATCCTTCTTATCGCATTGATTCCTAGCGCAATGGGTTATTATTCTGCGGTACACTTAGGATGGAGTATTGGCACGGGCGATCCCGTTTATCTCACGCACGATAGCGCGGTTATGATTGGCGTGGCTATGTACGCGGCACTGATAGTCGGTGTATTTGCACTTGCTTATTTAGCACATTGGATGGCAAAAACATTTGGTGCTGAACCGACGTTCACCCAAACACTTGAGCTCGCAGCTTATACGTCAACACCTGTTTTTATGGCAGCATTCGCAGCATTTTATCCAACACTTTGGTTCATCGTATGTGTTGGTTTAGTAGCACTCAGCTATTCAGTTTATTTGCTCTACACAGGCGTGCCTATCTTAATGCATATTCCGCACGAGCGCGGCTTTATCTATGCTAGTTCAGTGGTGACATGTGGCTTAGTCTTGTTAGTAATAATTCTGGCTGCTACTGCCATTCTTTGGACTAATGGAATTGTATCTCCTGTATTCAGTTAACGTTTTCGACTGAACATTAAAAAAGGCCGCGTATGCGGCCTTTTTCTTAAGCGAGTGCTTAATCGTCTTGGTTATGGATTTCCAAGTTTGCAGACATTGCCTTTTCACGACCTGATTTTGCAGAGTCGTTACGCAACTCATCGATACGATTTAAGTACGCTTGATTGATGTCACCGGTTACATAGTTACCATCAAATACAGATGTTTCGAAGCGAGTGATCTCAGGATTTTCCTGTGATACTGCGTCGACTAAATCATCAAGTGATTGGTAGATAAGACCGTTTGCACCGATGCTTGCGTTGATATCTTCAACTTCACGGCCGTGGGCAATAAGCTCAGCAGCAGAAGGCATATCAATACCGTATACGTTAGGGAAACGTACTTCCGGTGCAGCAGATGCGAAGTATACATTTTTAGCACCCGCTTCACGCGCCATCTCTACGATTTGTGCAGACGTTGTACCACGTACAATTGAGTCATCTACTAACAATACGTTCTTACCTTTAAACTCACGCGCAATCGCATTGAGTTTACGGCGTACCGACTTCTTGCGAAGCTCTTGGCCTGGCATGATAAACGTACGACCGATGTAACGGTTTTTCACAAAGCCTTGGCGGTAAGGCAAGTCTAAAACTGAGGCAATCTCTAGCGCGATATCGCATGAAGTCTCAGGAATAGGAATAACAACGTCGATATCTTTGTCAGCCCACTCACGTTTGATCTTCTCACCTAACTTGGTGCCCATGTTTACACGCGTTGCGTACACAGACATGTTGTCA
The DNA here is from genome assembly GCF_054923835.1 of Pseudoalteromonas sp. GB56. Lineage (NCBI taxonomy): Bacteria > Pseudomonadati > Pseudomonadota > Gammaproteobacteria > Alteromonadales > Pseudoalteromonadaceae > Pseudoalteromonas > Pseudoalteromonas sp. GB56. The sequence continues at coordinate 2,395,640 of NZ_JBPCHK010000001.1, forward strand.
ATCGTTGAATCTGGGCGAGCGAAGTACACAAACTCGAACAAACATGGGTTGTATACTGACTTGTCTGCGCACAGTTTCGAGAACAACTGACCATCTTCAGTTACATAGATTGCTTCGCCTGGGGCTACATCACGAATTACTTCAAAACCGTCCGTATCAAGCGCGACACTCTCCGAAGAGAACATGTATTCTGTGCCCTTTTCAGTTTCTCGCTTACCAAAGATAAGAGGACGAATACCGTGCGGGTCACGAAACGCAACCATACCGTGACCAATGATCATGGCAAGCGTCGCATAACCGCCGATTACTTTAGAATTTACTTCAGAAATTGCAGCGAAAATATCTTCTGGATCAAGGCGCATTTTGCCTGATTTGCACAGCTCGTGAGCGACAACATTAAGAAGAATTTCTGAATCAGAAGTTGTATTTACGTGGCGACGAGCCTCAGTAAATAATTGTTCCTTTAATTGCTCAGCATTGGTCAAGTTACCATTGTGCGCCATGGCAATACCAAATGGCGAGTTCACGTAGAAAGGCTGAGCTTCTGCTGAACTTGACGTTCCTGCGGTTGGGTAGCGTACATGGCCGAGGCCAATATTGCCCTGCAGACGTTTCATGTGTCTTGTATGGAATACATCCTTAACAAGACCATTTGCCTTACGCAGACTGAAGGTACTATCTTCAATAGTTATAATACCTGCCGCGTCTTGGCCGCGGTGTTGCAAAACAGTTAAGCCATCATACAACGCTTGATTGACAGGCGATGTTCCGACTATACCAACGATACCACACATTAATTTTTCCTCGCCGATTAACGGTTAGCTGAATTTAAAAAGCTTGAGTTGCTTTCAAGGTAGTCGAAGAACCACTCGATAACAAAGCCAAATTCAGGGATTAGTCGAGATGCGCTCCACCAGTTTGTATTTGGGGCTCCGGTAAAGGCATCCAGAAAGAAAAGAATAGCGCTCACGACCAACACGCCACGAAGTGCACCGAACACAATACCAAAGAGGCGATCGGTGCCTGACAAACCAGTACGTTCCACTAGTTCACCAAGGATATAATTTAGCAATCCACCCAATAACAGCGTAGAGAAGAAGAGTATGGCTATCGCTGCTGCATTTCTTAAAAGGGGTTCTGAAATGTTCGTGAGGTAGGAAGCTAAATAAGGGTAAAAGATACTGGATACAAAAAACGCGGCGGCCCAAACGGCCAGTGACATAGACTCTTTAATAAAGCCTCGCACCAAGCCAATAATGGTAGACAGTGCAATAATGCCGGCAATGGCGTAATCAACCCAGATCATAATAACCACTAGTCGTTAGTTTGGGGCGCATTCTATCGGAGCGAGGCATTAATTGCCAGATCATTTTGTTACTTGAAACTGAGTAACACGGCCTTTTAAATTAGTGAGCTTTTGCAGCTGGGGCAATTGTTGCTCTAACTTTGCCTTATCCAGTTCTGGGCCGACCAACACTTTAGTTAACGTGCCGTTTGGCGTCTTTACCGCACGGGTAAAGACATTAAAACCGTTGTCTTTAAGCTTTTTCGTCAGCGCATCTACACTGCCTTGGCGAGAAAACGCCCCTAATTGCACAACATACGCCATTTGCGTCAGATTACTCTGAGCAGGACGCTCGAGAGGTTCCGAAGGAGTGAGAGTTGAAACCGTGACAGTTTCTTCACCAGATGCATCTTGTGCGCTTTGCTCATTTGACGCGGTAGCAGTGGTTGCTTGAGATTGTTCATCATTGGACTCAGGCGTTTTTGCGGTCAGTTGATCATCATCTGCATTGAGTTCTTCTACCACGGCATCAGCAGGCAGTTTGGCTTCGTCTGCTTTTTGCGACAAAGCCTCTTGAAGGTCAATAGACTTAAACTCAGGGCGCTCGGGTATTGCTTTAAAGCCCTCTTTGTAGCGCACTTTGTCGCCATCAAGAATATTGGGGATAAAAACAATAGCAGCGACTACCACGATGGTGGTACCAACTAAGCGATTTACAAACCCTGAGTTCACTTTTTAAGCCCTTAACTATCAAAAAATGTGATTGCTTCTGCAACAGTGTAAAACGATCCGAATATAATCAAAAGGTTTTGCTCACAAAGTTGTGGTAAAACCGTTGAAATTGCATCGCCAACACAATCATAAGTACCACTTACAGACACGTAAGGCTGCAACGTTTTTGCTAACTGTTGTGCCTGTGTACCTCGAGGATTGTCCAATGTCGCAACGTGCCAGAAATCTACGGCCTGTTGCATTGCGGTCACCACATCTTTGTGTTCTTTGTCTGCCAGCATGCCAACGACTGCATGAATAGTAAACCCTTGTTCCTTAAACGCATTTAAACGCTTGGCTAAAAAGCGAGCGGACTCCCTATTGTGTGCGACATCCGTGTAAACCAAAGGCTCTTCACTGAGTTTTTGGAAGCGCCCTTGTACACTTAAACTTTTTAAAGCATCAGCAATAACAGTGGCATCGGGTAACAAATCCAACTTATACAATACACTTAATGCAGTTGCGGCGTTTTGTGCAGGAATAGCAGGTTGCGCGAAACACAAATCGTAATCGGCCATCTTCCAGCTAAAGGTAAGTGCATCTTCGTTAAAATGAAAATCGCGTTTTGACAAACATAAGTCAGCATTAATCTCTTCACCGTAGTCAATCACGGTATGCGGAATGTCTAAATCACCCACAACTGCGGGAACGCCTTTACGGAAAATACCCGCTTTGTCGTAACCAACGAGTTCACGTGTATCACCTAAGTATTCTTTGTGGTCCAAATCAACAGTGGTAATCACACTAGCAATCGGCGAAACAATATTGGTCGCGTCATAACGCCCGCCTAACCCGACTTCCAGCAGCACATAATCTACGTCAATGCGTTTAAAAATAGCCAGTGCACCCAGAGTACCGTATTCAAAGTAAGTCAGCGCCGTATCACCACGGCCTTGGTCAAGCTCGTAAAACGCGTCAACGTGGTATTGATCGTCTAATTCAGCACCGTTTATACGCACACGCTCGTTATATCGAATAAGGTGTGGTGATGCATAGGTGCCCACGGTAAAACCTTGAGCCAATAATAGCTTCTCAAGACACTGTGCTGTGGTGCCTTTACCATTGGTCCCTGCGATAAGGATAATCTTGCTGCGAGTTTGTAGTAAACCGACCTGCTGCGCGACCTTTTGTACGCGCTCAAGGCCCATTTCAATGTTGGCAGGATGAAGTTGCTCTAAATAACAAAGCCAATCATCTAAGCTAGACGATTGGCTCGGTTTTAAATCTGACATAGGTAAGTTTCTAGATTGCCGAGAAATTTACGCTACTCTATGCTCTTGTTCCGTAGAAGGCAAGTTCATTAGCTTGGCAACTAAGCGAGCTAAAGTGTCACGCATTTCACGACGGTCAACGATCATGTCGATGGCGCCGTGCTCCAGTAAGAACTCACTGCGTTGGAAACCATCTGGTAACGTTTCACGTACCGTTTGCTCAATAACACGTGGGCCTGCAAAACCAATTAGTGCTTTTGGTTCAGCAACGTTAACGTCACCTAGCATCGCTAATGAGGCAGATACACCACCCATGGTTGGGTCTGTCAGTACTGAGATGAAAGGCAAGCCTTTGTCACTCATTTTAGCCAGTGCAGCACTTGTTTTTGCCATTTGCATCAAAGACATAAGTGCTTCTTGCATACGTGCACCGCCCGATGCAGAGAAACAGATAAGTGGCATGTTGTGTTCTAAACACATATTCACTGCTTCAACGAAACGCGCACCTACGACCGACCCCATTGAACCGCCCATGTACGCGAATTCAAATGACACAGCTGCTACTGGAATACCTTTCAATTGGCCTTTCATAGCAACAAGGGCGTCTTTCTCACCACTGCTCTTTTGTGCAGCACTGATGCGATCTGAATACTTTTTAGAGTCTTTAAATTTCAGCACATCTTTTGGTTCGAATTGTGCGCCTAACTCCGTACGACCTGCATCATCTAGGAATAGCTCCAAACGCTTACGCGCTGTGATACGCATGTGGTGGTCACACTTCGGACATACATTCATCGCTTTTTCTAGCTCAGCCTTATAAAGGATGGCATCGCATGATGTACATTTAGCCCATACACCCTCAGGAATTTCTTTCTTGCCTGAAGATTTAGTCGTTTTTGGTAAGATCTTTCTAACCAGCTCATTTGCAACTCTCTTAATGCTTGTTAGTAGCGGGGTAACTCAGCACCCCAAAATTAGCCGATAAATTAGCACAATTAAAACATGAATTTAGTTGCTTAGATATAAAAAACTGGTCGGCGTAGTCTAATACGGCAACCAGTCTCATTATTATGCGAACCAACTAGGGAGTATTTACTTTAGTTGTTAGGTAGGAATAAAGGTCCAAGCGGCGTTGAGGGAATTTGCCATTTCTCAGGATAATCAACATCGACCAGGTATAAGCCATTCGGTTTAGCTGTTGCACTGGCCTGCGTTCTATCTTTAATTTGCAGTAGATGTTGCATCCAATCTGGCTCTTGCTCACCGACACCGATATCGATTAAACAGCCTGTTATGTTACGTACCATGTGATGGAGAAACGCATTGGCTTTAATATCAATCACGATGTAATCGCCTACTCGCTCAACATTGAGATGGTGAATATTGCGAAACGGGGTATTTGATTGGCAGTGTACAGCTCTGAACGAGGTGAAATCTTGCTCGCCTAACATATAGTGACAGGCGGCATTCATGCGCTTTTCATCTAAAGGATGGTGGTAATGAGTCACGCCCGAGCGCAAAATACCTGGGCGATAAGGGTGATTATAAATTACGTAACGATAACGTCTTGCCGTTGCACTGAAGCGAGCATGAAACTCGTCATCCGTCTGCATCGCATAACGTACAGCAATGTCATCGGGAAGCTGTGAGTTCATGCCGAGTGTAAATGCGCCCATGTCGCGCTCAGCATGAGTATCAAAATGCACAACCTGACCTGTTGCGTGTACACCCGCATCCGTTCTTCCTGCGCACGTGATGTCCACAGGGTGATTGCAGATTCGAGATAAGGCTGTTTCGATTTCTTGCTGGATACTACTGACGTGAGATTGACGCTGCCATCCACTGTAGCGAGCTCCGTTGTATTCAATTCCTAAAGCGACGCGCATTGACTTACTGTATTGCTGAAAATTTCCGGCATTTTATATGCTCCAACAAGAAATAGCTAATTTCCCACTGTTGCGACCATTATTAACGGCGCAAATTGCAGGGAAATAATCATCTTTATACAAAAAAAGCAGCCTAGGCTGCTTTTTGGTATTAACTTTGTAGTCGATCTTTGAGCGCTTGCGCTTCTTCTTGCAAAGATTCTGGACCGTTATCCAACACTTCTTGAAGAGCCTCTAGTGCCGAATCTACGTCATCAATTTCCATGTAGGCACGCGCTAAATCTAATTTGGCACTAAAGCCGCCATCCTCGGCATCAACATCTGTTTTAGGTGTATCTTCGAGCAGATCATCAAACTCCCCTAGCCCCACATCCATATTTGGGTCCGTGTATGGTTCATCGTCAGAATCCGCGTCGTCACTTTGCTCCAGCAATTCATCGATGTCCACATACGCGTGTTCATCAGCTTGCGTGTGTTGCTCACTTTGTATGGAGTCAGAAGCGTCGGCATCATCAGCGAGTAAGGCCCCTAAGTCCATGTCTTCATCTTGCCCGTCTGCTGAAATATCATCTGGTTCAGCTAGTTCATTGAGTAACGCATCAAAATCTGTTTGCGTTAAATCGGCAAGAAAATCCTCATCCATTTGCGAGTCATCAGCATCCACGAAATCTTCATCGAATGATGCATTAAGATCACTCTCTAGCTCATCATCAAGCAGTTCGCCAAGCTCTTGACTACCCGACAAAGCCATCGCCTCACTTAATTGCTGCTCTGTCTCACTGCTGAAATCTTCATCGAGTTCCAGTTCAGGATAGTCTTCAAGTTGCGCGCTTGGATTTTCAACATCGCCCATATCTACTGGGGGTTCAAGCACCTCAACTTGTTCTGGGTCGTCCAGTAAAGGGTCATCACCTAAGTCAATTTCTAAACCAGGCTCATCGAAATCAGCAAAATCGTCTTCGAGTGTTTGTTCTGAAAGTTGCTCTACTTGTTCAGTCGCAGCAGAATCGTCTTCTGTGTCATCAGCCGCTGCATCATCTGCTAACTCGAACTCTAAACTCGGTTCGTCGAAATCAGCAAAATCGTCTTCGCCTGTTTGTTCTAAAAGTTGCTCTGCTTGTTCAGTCGTAGCGGTGTCATCTTCTATGTCATCAGTTGCTACATCATCTGCTAATTCGAACTCTAAACTGGGTTCGTCAAAATCAGAAAAGTCTTCATCATGTTCTGTATTCGCTTGCTCAACGGGCTCTGTGTTCCCAGGAATTGGCTGGTCAACATCAAGTTCTTCAGCCTCAACAAGTTCGTCCTCTAATGATGTTTCTGGATCCTCTTGAAGTGTCTCATCTAACGCGCGTTCTTCATTAAACGTGTCCAGCGTATCTTCTGCGGATAAGGCTGCGGCTAGTTCCTCATCAACGTTTAAACCAGTTTCATCTCCAAGCTGTTCCTCTAACGCTGCCTCTGCATCGTTGTCGATTACCTCTTCGGTCTCAGGGTCGTCAAGCAATGCATTAACATCAAGGCCCTCTTCAGCATCTAGCGCTGGGCTTTCTTCCTCGGTTTCATCGAGTAAAGCACCAACATCTAAATCGTCTTCAATATCAAGCTCAGTACCTTCTTCAGCAGATTCATCTAGTAATGAATCGATATCAAGTTCATCTTCCGATGTTAGCTCGGCATCATCGCTCGCTGCTTCACCCAGCAAAGAGTCGACATCAAGTTCATCTTCAGCGTCTGGCTCAGCATCATCGCTCGCTGCTTCGTCCAGCAAAGCATCAACATCAAGTTCATCTTCAGCGCCTAGCTCAGCGTCATCACTTGCAGCTTCATCCAGCAAAGAGTCGACATCAAGCTCATCTTCCGCGCCTAGTTCAGCGTCTTCGCTCGCCGCTTCATCAAGCAAAGAGTCAACATCAAGCTCGTCTTCAGCGTTTGGCTCAGCATCATCGCTCGCTGCTTCGTCCAGCAAAGCATCAACATCAAGTTCATCTTCAGCGCCCAGCTCAGCGTCATCACTTGAAGCTTCATCTAGCAAAGAGTCAACATCAAGTTCATCTTCAGCGCCCAGCTCAGCGTCATCACTTGCAGCTTCATCAAGCAAAGAGTCAACATCAAGTTCATCTTTAGCGTCTGGCTCAGCATCATCGCTCGCTGCTTCGTCCAGCAAAGCATCAACATCAAGTTCATCTTCAGCGCCTAGCTCAGCGTCATCACTTGCAGCTTCATCCAGCAAAGAGTCGACATCAAGCTCATCTTCCGCGCCTAGCTCAGCGTCATCACTTGCAGCTTCATCCAGCAAAGAGTCAACATCAAGCTCGTCTTCTGAACCTAGCTCAGTGTCTTCGCTCGCCGTTTCATCAAGCAAAGAGTCGATATCAAGTTCATCTTCCGCGCCTAGTTCAGCGTCTTCGCTCGCCGCTTCGTCCAGCAAAGAGTCCACATCAAGCTCGTCTTCTGAACCTAGCTCAGTGTCATCGCTCGCCGCTTCGTCCAGCAAAGAGTCGATATCAAGCTCGTCTTCTGAACCTAGCTCAGCGTCTTCGCTCGCCGCTTCGTCCAGCAAAGAGTCCACATCAAGCTCGTCTTCCGAGCCTAGTTCAGCGTCTTCGCTCGCAGCTTCGTCCAGCAAAGAGTCCACATCAAGTTCATCTTCGTCTAGGGTATCTGCGTCCTGAGGAAGTTGCTCATCAGCAAGCTCCTCAGAAAAAGCCGCCATCGCTTCATCACTATCATCCCCTGTTTCAAGTGCAGGAGCAGACTCTACTTCGTCACTCACGTCATCAGTAGCAAATAAGTCGTCTATATCGTCATCGGACAGAATGTCGTCCGGTTCACTTTCTGGCGGCACATCGACGCTGATATCTTCGTTTGGTAGGTCAAAGTTCTGTTGTAACACCGCCTCTTCTTGAGACACGACACCATTGTCTTCATCGTCGAACACAATGTCATCATCACCGAGCAAATCATCCAATTCATCTTGGTCAAGTAAAGAATCTGTGTCTAATGAGTCAGCATTATCTTCGTATAAAATGTCATCGCCTGAATCAAGGAAGTCATCATCGTCAAGTTGAATACCCGGTTCATCAAGCGGTTCATCCAACATATCATCCAGTGGCCCATCAAGCGTGTCATCAAGTGGTAAGTCATCAAGGCCATCGTCACCGGCTGACAAATCCAAGTCATCTATGCCACTTGTTGGTGCTTTTTCTGTATTTAGTGTGGGTGCTTGGGGAATAAATTCGTCATCATTGGTTGGTTGCGCTGGCTCTTTTGCGCCGCGCTTTTTCAATATAAAGATGATTAATGCCAACACGGCTAGTGCTGGAATAGTCATCATCAATACCAATTTCAACCAATCTGGAACGCCGTCTAAGATGCTCTTGTTTGCTTCTTCTTGGGCTTGTTGTTTTCTTGCTAACGCCTCACGCTCAGCGAGAATTTGCTGCAACTGTCGTTGTAATTCCGCATCTTTTTCATCAAGTTGCGATTTTACTGAACTCAACTGCTCTGTGATTTTTTCTAGTTGTGACTTTAATTGCTGATTTTCAGCCAAAATCGATTCAACATCAGAAACCGACAGCTTAAATTGCTCTTGAAGCTGGGCTAAGCGCGCACTTTGCTCCTGCTTCACTTGCTCAAGCTCCGTTTTAAGCTCTGACTTTGCCTTTTCTACATCGGCTTGACGCGCAGAATTGGTCTGTTTCGCGACTAAGTCAATTTCACCTGCATCCAACTTGCCCGATTTTATTTTTTCCCACAATGCATCATCGAGCTCTGACTTTTGGCGTGCACGCTTAGGATCAATAGTGCGAATTTCTTGTAATGAAGGGATACGCAAATAAGCACCGTCAACCATATGGTTGAGGTTTTTATCTAAAAATGAGTCTGGATTCTTTTCGTATAAAGCAACCATGACCTGGTACATGGTCACTGAATTATCAGGTTTAACCTTGGCGGCAATACGCCAAAGGGTATCGGTAGGTTTAATTGGTCCGATTGAGCGGCCCTGTTCTCCGTAATCAACGCCTTTGGGGCCGCGAATTTCTGTATTTTGTGCGCTCGCACCACTGTGTGTAAGGGCTGCTATCAAAAAAACCAGTGTGACTAAAGTGCGCATGCTCTTCCTTTAATAACGTTTTCTACTGTGTTTGCAGGCTGTGATCGTGTGACCATTTTCTGACGAATCGTTGTTATTGTTATGCTTACCAGCAAGCATCATTCCACTTTCAAACTATAAACCAGTTATTTATGAATATCCACGGCCAAGGCGGCAATTTGCATACTTTGTGAAGTTTTTGATAAATAACAAAAAAGCGGCCAATGGCCGCTTTTGCTATAGATAGTGAGCAATGAGCTCTTCAGCAATCTGCACACTGTTAGTTGCAGCCCCCTTTCGGGTGTTATCGCTTACAACCCACATATTCAGGCCATGAGGGTGTGAAATATCTTGCCGTACTCGCCCTACATACACACTGTCATTGCCACTGGCATCAGAAACAGGTGTTGGATAATCATGTTCGTCTTCAATCAGCTCTACGCCCGGCGCATCTTGGAGTAATTGTTTTACATGTTCTACGTCCACAGGCATGCGCGTTTCTAGATGAATCGCTTCAGCATGGCCAAAAAACACAGGCACACGCACAGCTGTTGGGTTCACCATGACGGTCTCATCACCCAAGATTTTTTGCGTTTCCCACACCATTTTCATTTCTTCGCGGGTGTAGCCATTGTCTTCAAACGCATCAATCTGAGGAATGACATTGAATGCCATTTGCTTTGTGAAAACCTTGTTGTCCATCGGACGGCCATTCATTAAGTTGGCTGTTTGCTTAGCAAGTTCGTCGACTGCTTCTTTACCTGCGCCCGATACTGCTTGATACGTAGACACATTAATGCGCTCAATACCGTATGCATCATAAATAGGCTTTAATGCCACAAGCATCTGGATTGTGGAACAGTTTGGGTTGGCGATAATATTTCGGTTACGGAAATCTGCTAGGCTTGCACTGTTTACTTCAGGCACCACTAATGGAATGTCGTAATCGTACCGAAACTGTGACGTGTTATCGATCACCACGCAACCTGCCTCAGCTGCAATCGGTGCATACTTTTCTGATACGCTACCACCGGCAGAAAACAAGCCAATATGCGCTTGTGAGAAATCAAACTCTTCTACGTCTAATACTTCAATGGTTTCGCCATTAAACTCGATATCTTCACCCGCAGAGCGGCTGCTTGCTAGAGGGAACAATTGGTCAACTGGAAAGTTTCGCTCAGCGAGAGTTTCAATGATTTGGCGTCCAACCAAACCTGTAGCGCCCAGTACGGCAACATTAAATTTTTGCGACATGCTTCTTCCTCAAGGCATTAAATACTGAACCCAAACGCAGCCAAAGCGTTCAAGTTAGGGTTATTTCCAGTAAGCTTCAGTGTACTTAGCTCACGGCGAACCGGATAGGTTTTACGCAAAACGTCAAAGCCATGGCTATGAAGTTGAGCGCGCAAGATGGCATCGTCTCGACGCACATCGTAAATTAAATGAACAAGAGAGCCCAGTTCGTCTAGGCTCCAAGTACTTGCAAGCGTCAGCTCACTCATACTCGGTGTCGGTAAATGGTCAGTCAGCGTGCTTTGTGGCTCGATATTAAGATGACGGCAAAGTGTTTCATACAACATATGAGTACCACGCCCTTTACCCTCTAACGTGTGACCGGCAATATGTACAGTCGCCAATTCCACAAAAGGCAATAAATCTTCGAGAATATCTGGCTCGTTTTCCCATACATCAAGTACTAAGCACAGGTCATCGTGTTGTTCTTGGCGAGATAATAACGCCTTATTATCAATCACATCACCGCGACTGGCATTAATTACGATTTTATTCGCAGCTAAGGCGTTAATGCGCTGCTCGTCCAGCAAATGGTAAGTGCAATGTGCCCCATCTTTTACTAGCGGAACGTGGAAGGTGACAATATCGGCTTGTGCCACAGCTGAATCTAAATCAAGCCAAGGTCCTTCATCGCCACGCTCTTGACGAGGTGGGTCTACCAACAAAGTTTTCACACCCACTGCCGCTAGTTTGTCTGCCAGACATTGGCCAATACTGCCAACCCCAACAATGGCGATGGTTTTTTCGAACACTGAAAAATGCTGCTCTTGGGCCAATGCAAAAATGGCGCTCAAAACATATTCAGCGACAGCCACAGAGTTACAACCAGGTGCACTCGAAAAAGGAACGTCACGTGCAGTTAAGTATTGCTCGTCAATATGATCCACACCTATCGTCGCCGTGCCTACAAACTTTAGGTTGTCATTGTGTGCGAGCAACGCTTCGTTGACTTGAGTAACTGAGCGAGTCAACAACACATCAGCTTGCTGGGCCTGCTCTGGGGTGAGTGACCTGCCATCAAAACGCTCTATTTCACCTAACGAAGAGAAAAACGCCTCTACAAGCGGCATGTTTTGGTCTGCTAATATTTTCATGAATTATCCCAGCAACGACAGCGGAGCGGTATTTTATACCAAGTTGCTGCATTATTTAATCTCTAAGGCGCACAATTGTCTTATTCACGTCATCAATCGCGTAAAAACAAAAAAGCCACGCGATTGCGTGGCTTTTTTCACACTAAGGCTGGTTTAGCTTTTGAACTTGCTCATTACTAATGTCGCGTTCGTACCACCAAAACCAAAGCTGTTAGACATAACAGTGTTCAATTCAACATCACGACGCTCAGTCACGATATCTAAACCTTGTGCTTGCTCGTCTAATTCATCAATGTTGATTGAAGGCGCAACGAAATTGTTTTCAAGCATTAACAATGAGTAAATCGCTTCGTGCACACCCGCTGCACCTAACGCGTGACCTGTCATCGCTTTAGTTGCACTGATAGCTGGAGAGTTACCACCAAACACTTCTTGAATTGCACCTAGCTCTTTCACATCGCCCACCGGTGTAGATGTACCGTGTGTGTTTAGGTAATCAACTGGTGTATCTAGGTTTTGCATCGCTTGGCGCATACAACGTACTGCACCTTCACCTGATGGTGCTACCATGTCGTAGCCATCTGATGTTGCGCCATAACCTGTGATTTCAGCATAGATTTTAGCGCCACGAGCAAGTGCATGCTCTAATTCTTCAACAACAACGATACCGCCGCCGCCTGAGATTACGAAACCGTCACGGTTCGCATCATAAGTACGTGATGCTTTTTCTGGCGTTTCGTTGTACTTAGTAGACAGCGCGCCCATCGCGTCAAATTCCATCGCCAGAGTCCAGTGCAGTTCTTCACCACCGCCTGCGAAGATAACGTCTTGCTTACCCAGCTGGATTTGCTCAACCGCATGACCGATACAGTGTGCAGATGTTGCACATGCTGAGCTGATTGAATAGTTAACACCTTTGATTTTGAATGGTGTAGCCAAACAAGCAGACGTGGTACTCGCCATTGTACGAGGAACCATGTAAGGCCCTACGCGCTTCACGCCTTTTTCACGTAGCGTGTCAGCCGCTTCAACTTGGTATTTAGAAGAGCCACCACCTGAACCTACGATTAGGCCAGTGCGCTCGTTAGATACTTGCTCATCTGTAAGCTTTGCATCTTCAATAGCTTGTGCCATTGAGATGTAAGAGTAGGCAGCTGCATCACCCATGAAACGAAATGCTTTACGATCTACAAGCTCTTTTACATCTAAGTCGATGCTACCTGATACTTGGCTACGTAAATTGTAGTCAGCGAATTCTTGATTGTAAGCAATACCGCTTTTGCCCGTTTTTAAAGACTCTAGTACTTCTTCTTTATTATTACCGATGCTTGATACAACACCGATTCCCGTAATAACGGCTCTTCTCATGAGAATTTACCCTAGCTTATATCTAAATTGCGTGTAGTGTACGCGCAAATGTCCTTTGAAGTGGTCATTCCAGCGTACATATGTACTCTGAACTTTTCAAGCGCCATGCGATGATTCTTTTGTTGACAATATACGTACCGACTTAAAGGGGCTAAAATAGCGCGCAAATTGATGAATACCGAGTCCTAATGATTACCCACGCCACCTTACATTTTAATGAAACTGGCACCCCTGTTGCCGATGATTTTGACGACGTTTACTTTTCCAATGACGATGGTCTTGCTGAATCAGATTATGTATTTTATCAGCATAATCAGATAGATGAGAGACTTAAATCACACCCTCGCCGTCATTTTGTTATCGCTGAAACCGGCTTTGGGACGGGATTAAATTTTTTAAATGCATGGCAACGATTCAATAACTGCGACAACAAACAAGCACAAGCTCTGCATTTTATCTCCTTTGAAAAGTTTCCCATTCGCAAAGACGATTTGGTTTTAGCGCTCAATAACTGGCCGCAACTAAAAGAATACGCCAGCCAACTCATAGCGCAGTACCCCGATGCACTTGAAGGATGTCATCGCCTTCATTTTGAGAATGTCACCTTAGATTTGTGGATTGGTGACGTTCACGACTCGCTCGCCACCATGAATTACGGCACTCAAGGTCTGGTCGATGCCTGGTTTTTAGATGGCTTTGCGCCGAGTAAAAACCCAGACATGTGGCAACAAAGTTTATTCGATGCGATGGCGCATTTGGCTCGTGAAAATGCCACATTTGCAACCTTCACGGCGGCAGGGTTCGTACGCCGCGGTCTCAAAGACGCCGGTTTTGAAGTGCAAAAAGTAAAAGGCTATGGCAGAAAGCGCGAAATGGTGGTGGGAAAAATCACCGCTCCTACAGCCAAAGCAAACTGTCTGGCACCACTGCGACGTATGCCGAGAAATCTGAACAAGATTGCCGTGATTGGCGGTGGAATTGCCAGTGCTACATTGTTGCATCGATTAAGCGCACGCGGCATCGCTGCCAGCTTATTTTGCGCCGACGATGCGCTTGCACTAGGCGCTTCGCACAACAATCAAGGTGCTGTCTATCCGCATCTGCAAGCTGACAACTCTCCTTCGAGTGAGTTCTTTGCGCATAGCTTTGCCTACGCAAGGCGTTTTTACGACACGTTGTTAGCTGCTGGCCACCATTTTGATCATCAATGGTGTGGTGTATTGCTGCAAGGCGTCAAAGAAGAAATCTTAAAACGCCAAGCGAATCTTGTTGAAAAAGATAACTGGCCTCATTGGCTTATTCATCAAGTCAACGCGCAACAAGCCTCAGACATAGCGGGCATTGACACGCCATACGGCGGTTTATTCATTCCCCAAGCAGGTTGGGTCAGCCCCCCCCCAATTAGTGCAAGCAACAATAGACTCAGCCTGTGCGCAGGTAGCGCATGCATTGCATTTCAAAGTGCCTATCACCCGTCTACAAAAGGTGGGCTGCCAATGGCTACTGCACAGTAACGATCAAGTACATGGGCCTTTCGATGATGTCTTCGTGTGCATGGGTGAGCACAGCGAGCAACTGTTACAAGGCAGTGGTATTGGTTTGCAGAGCGTTCGCGGTCAAGTATCACACCTGGTCCAAAGTGACGCCTCCGCTGAACTGAAAACCGTGTTGTGCCATAAAGGCTATTTCACACCAAGTACCTCTGGCGAACATTGCATGGGTGCCACTTTTACTAAAGACACTCAAGCGCGCGATATTCGCGAGCACGACAACCACACCAACTGGCAACAATTTGCCGGATTTTATGGCAACTGCGCGTGGACTAAAGAATTGGGTCAGATCAATGGCGCAAAAGCAGCTATCCGTGCAACCCTCGCGGATCATTTACCGCTGTTTGGTCAATACGCGCAAGAACACGAATACACTCACGCTTTTCCACTACTAGGGAAAGGAAAATGGGAACAAGACCAGCCACTTATACATGACGCCGAAGGACTCCATTTGTTTACTGGGCTTGGCGCGCGCGGATTGTGTACAGCACCACTGAGCGCTGAAGCACTTGTAGCAAGCTTATGTGATGAACCTTTGCCGATCAGTTTACGGGTCGATAACGCACTTCATCCAGCTCGTTTTATCACTCGCAGCTTAAAACGCGGACAAATAATATGATTTTTTGTTAAACATGAGTTAACTTTATATATGATATCTAATGATTTTTCATATATGGAGTGGAACCATGAAGAACGCCCTTCGTCGAGCGGCAACCATGATAGCAGGAGGAGTGCTATTTGTAGTCAGCCAACAGGCCTTTGCTGATTTATCTGTCGTGCCCTTGCCTGAAGATTTTCAGACCCGTATGACGGTCGAAAAGAAATACCCAATGGTGTTGGACGGTTTTACTCGATTAAGCGATGCAGAAGTTCAGTCCTTTTACAGCAATAAACTAGGCGAGCCACTGAAGACAACCACAGATATTGGCCGTTTCACCTTGTTCTATAATGTGGCTGGTCACCCAGTAAAGATTAGTGTTTATCAACGTGGTGAATGGACCGAAGTGAGCGCAATGGTCAGTGCATCTGCCGACGCACAGATGTAAACGTCCAGCCTGCGATTGTTCAATGATAAAAAAGCCAGCATGAAGCTGGCTTTTTTATCGGCTGATTGAATGGCCAATTATGGCTTAGCTATTTGTATCACGACCCTGCGGTTTTTACTGCGGCCAATAACGGTTTCATTCGGTGCCACGTGACGCTTTTCGCCATAACCCGTTGTAACCAATTTACCTTCGTCTACCCCTAACTCTTTAATGTAATTAGCGATGGCTTCAGCGCGGCGTATCGATAATTGTTCGTTGATCCATCGACCACCGTAGCTATCGGTATAAGTAGAAATGGTGATTTGTTCAATCTCTTTGTCGTGTTTTAAATACTCGCCAATTTGCTGCAACCGCCTTTTCGAATCCTTCGTCAACTCGCTGGAATTCTTTTTGTAATTCATTACAGTAAACGCAATGTCTTCGAAACTGTAGGGTAATAAGCTGTCACGACACTGCAAGAAGGACCAATAAGCATCTTTAAAATTGATTGACGACAGTGCAACAGCAATACGGTCTTGCTGATTACGCCAATCCTGATAATAAAATGTCGGGTGATTTCCCTTTTCCAATTCAGATAACATCAGCCAGGTTGTTTTGTTACCCAACTCACCATCAAATTGACGCAATAAGTCCATCGACGCTAATGGTGTTGCTGTTTGCCCTGGACGCCATGAGGGCGGGACTGCTTCAAGGGAAGCGATATCATAGTTGTCCGGTTGAACCACCATGTCGAGGTTAAACAACAAATCTCGGTTCTTACTAGCATTTGCACTAAATACTGCTTCGCCATAGTACGGAACCTCATGATTCAACTGGCAATGTAATCGCGTGTTTTCGACCAAATCCCAATTGGAGCTTTGTGCATTAGCTTCATACGTGCGCATGGCGCCGTAAGCACTACTGGTTAAGCAAAGCGCAATCGCCAATGCTGAAAACTTAATCATGAATACACCCTACTCTGTCGGTATTTTGTCACCTGAAATCACCCATCGATATCAAAGCAAAAATTATACCATTCACCACTTTGAACCCTGCCACAACATCATAATTTTTTACCTTTGCCCCTGTCGTGCGGAGTCTGTTTTTGACATAATAGCCGACCTTTATTGGTATTTGGCAGTATTTGAATGGCAGACGCACAACAACCACTTTTTGCAAAACGTTTTCGTGGCTTCTTTCCTGTAGTTATCGACGTAGAAACCGCAGGCTTTAATAACCAAACGGATGCGCTATTGGAAATTGCGGTCACCACCTTAAAAATGGATGACCAAGGTGTGCTCAGCCTAGATGAAACCCAGCACTTCCATATTGAACCCTTTGAAGGTGCCAATATCGAACAATCTGCGATTGATTTCAATGGCATAGACCCGTTTTCACCGCTTCGAGGCGCTGTGGATGAGTCTGAAGCAATGAAGAGTATCTGTAAATTTGTGCGCAAAGCGCAAAAAGATGCGGGGTGTCAGCGTTCAGTGATTGTTGCCCATAATGCCGCATTTGATCACGGCTTTTTAAACGCAGCCATCGAGCGCTGCAACATTAAACGGACTCCATTCCATCCTTTTGTAAGCTTTGATACCACCTCGCTTGCTGGATTAGCACTGGGCCAAACGGTATTGGCAAAAGCTTGCCGGGCAGCCGGGATTGAATTTGATAATTCGCAAGCACACAGTGCCCTGTACGACACCGAGCGTACCGCCGAATTGTATTGTTACATCGTCAATAAATGGCAAGCATTGGGGGGTTGGCCACTGCCTGAAGAACCCACTGAAGAAGAGGCAAACGAGCAACAAAGCGACAGCGAGTAAGCCCTTTTGAATATCGCGCTTAACCGCTAGGTTCAAGCGCGAATTAACCTTATCTTAGTAAGGCCTTGTGAAACCCTAACTTTGTGCGTGTTTATCCAAAGTGCGGGCAGGTTTAAGAACACAAATGGCACTGCCAACTAAAAACACAACGGCTAAGTAAATAACGACATTGTACTGCTCTCCACTGAGTACCAAAGCAGCCACCATCGGTCCTGACGCTAATCCCATTTTTGACGCAAACCCACCCATTGCAGCAAACTGCCCTGCTTTATCCAGCTCGGAGCAGATCCCGAACATATAGGGCAACACGAAGGCCCAGCCTATACCAATAACAATATTGGCGTACAAATATACGTCTGCGTTATAGCTATACACCAACAACCAAGAGCAAAATGCAGTGACAGCAATGCCCAAAAGCAGCGCGCCCAATCGACCAAATTTCTTACCTATTATTATCACTAGAGCCGCACCAACTAACGCAACCCAACTTGCCATACCCAATGACGCACTCATAAATTCCATTTCGAGATTTGCAGCCAAACCAAGTGCAATCATATAGGCAAATAAGCCCATATTAGCTCCTTGAAACAAGAAGATAGCAACCAGTGTGAAAACCAACAAAAGGGTATTTTTTGTATCATTTTTAATCGCTTCTACCTTGGTATCATCTACATCGTATTGTGGTAGAAACACCAACATAATAAGCGCAACAACACTGAATGCCATCAAGGCATAAAACAGCGCTGCAGTACCATAATGTGGTACCAACCCTGGTAAAAACATCAGACCGAGCCCGCCCAGCCCCCATTGAATTAACAAGAGATAACCAAAGGTTTTATCTGGGTCTTGGGTGCGCGAGATGATGCTAAATCCAATGCCAACCAGCAACCCACCGGTGACACCATGCAACGCTCTGACCGCGACCATAAGCCAAGGCGAGTCAATGTGCATCGAGGCAAAATCAATAACCAACAACGCAGCTAGCAAACAGTAAGCCCAGCGTTGCCAACGTATTTTTTTGATTATAAACACAGCCAGAAGAGAGCCAAATGACGCACCGTACAGGTTCGCAGAACTCACGAACCCAGCCTCTTTATTGGTAAAACTCAACGCTTCAATCAAACCACTTACGACTGCTGGCATAATATTGATGTAAAAAATGCCCGCTGTGGTTAAAAATGCCAACATGACTTTGGCCATGACCCCGTTCGGCGCAACTTTATAATTGTGCAGCGTTTGTTCCTGACGATGTTGTTCAGCAGTGACTATGGAATCTGGCATAAAACCTCTCTTATTATTGTTGTGGTGAGATGCGTGGTTAATCGCATGCTATGCCCGCTTTTGTTAGTTGTTGTTTTAGCGGTGCTAATAGCGATTCATAGTTTCTCCACTGATCGCGGGAAGTCGAATAAAGGCCTTGTCTTACCTGCGATGCACTCGCCGTCGTACTCGCTGCTTTATTCGCTTCAAATTTAAGCATATGTGGCGTTACTTCAATATTGCAGTAATGCGCTAGCGCACCCACACTCGGGGCAAAATCATCAACCAAATCTTCGTACTGCAGCGTGAACATCGCACAGCCAAGCGATTGTTGAAATTGCACCATCATCTTTTGATGAGCGATGTAATATTGCGCCAGCTCATCCAAATTGTAGGAAAATGGGTAGCCATGAGTGAACAACTGTTTGTACATCGCATAACAAGTCGCCATTGGATGACGTTGAACATAAATGATTTTGGCATTTGGCAAGGCTTTGTGAATAAGCCCTGTGTAAAGTGAGTTCAATGGCAATTTATCAATAACGAAGCGAGCATCTGGATTTTCATCATTGAGGCAGGTGAGATAACGCTCACCTAATTCTTTAAAGTCCAATTGTGCGCTGCGTTTTACCAGATCAGGCTTACTTAACTGAGGCTGCGGATTATCTGCACGGATCATCTGTGTCATGGCCCTGGCGAAGTGGTTTAACTCACCTGCACTCTCTATATCATGATGTTGGGTAAGCACCCGTTCCACCAGCGTACTTCCTGTACGGGGTAGTCCAAGAATAAAAATAGGCCTATCACTGTCACACGCTGGCGACTTACTGGATATCAAACGGTGATTGAAGACACTGGTTAACGTATTCAGTGTGCGCACATCGCCACTGACGCTATAGCGCATGTGCGCGCGACGTATATCTGCGCCGTGTTTTACACAATCAGCACTGTGTGCGTACTGTTCAATGTCTTCAAATTCCTTCGCCAACGCATAATTGAGTTGAGCTTTCGCAATGGGGGGCAAGCTTTCAACTTTGAGTAAAGATTGAAGCTGTTCGATATGGTTGTCGTCTGGAGTTTGCTTTTTGATGCTTGAACGCAGCAGCAACGCTTCTGAGTCTTTAGGATTGATAGCGAGGGCTTTATCTAAATGCTCGGTAGCCTGAAGTAACTCTCCTAAATAACGCTCTACAGATGCCAAGTTAAAATACAAAGTTCCTAGGTGGTCGTTTGCATCACTACTATCTATGGCCAACAAATAATGCGCTTTGGCCAATGTGTATAACCCCAATTGATTCGCGAGCATGGCCACCTCACCATGTTTAGCGTAACCTGCATCCGCAGACAACTCGACACTTTTGAGTACTTTTTTCGCTTGTTGTTTGTTCCCTGACAAAATCAGACAACGGACCTTATGCATCCGCCATCGTGGTTCGCTCGGCTCCATTAACATAGCTTTGTCGATTGCTTCAAGCGCACAAATAAACCGGCCCTGTTGCATGGCTAAAAAGCTAGACACAAACCAGCTTTGCACTTGATGGGGGAACTGCTTTGACAAGGAGGAACAGTGGGGTTGGGCTTGGCGAAATTGCCGTTGATTGATTAATTGCCAGACACGGTTTAAATCTTCATTGTATTGCCCGTCATTATCAACTTGCATATCTACCTCCTAATACTACTCTCGAATTACCCTAACACCCAGCGCTACAAACTAATAGTAAAATGCGGGCTAACTTTAGTGCTAACCCGCTGTATTTACGTTAGAAACTGTAGCTCACTGACAAACCTATAGTACGTGGCAAACTGATGTAAGATTTCGATGAGTTACCTAGGAAGTTTTCACTCGGATCGGTTCCCATGTGGCCTTCGGTGATTAAACCTGTGACCCCTTCTTCATTGGTGAGGTTTTTCACATAGAGCGTTAAGTCCCACTGATCCATGCTTAAACGCGTGCTGGCATTAAAGATGGTGAAGCCATCAATCTCTGCTTGGCGCGTTGGGTTTTCACCCAACCAGTTTAATGACTCTGATTGGTAGTAAGCGTTGGCACGGGTGATCCAATACATGCCACCTTCCAAGGTGTGTGTATAGTCAAGCGAGAAGCTCAGTGTATGCTCGGGCGTTAACGGCAACGTATCGCCTTTGTCTGCTACTTGCGTTGTTGGTGAATCGACCCACACAGGTGACGGCGCAAAGAAGTCTTCGCTAAGCTCTGCTTTTACATGGGCATAACCGAGCACATAACGTAAATCATCCGTAATATACCCTTGTAACTCAGCCTCTAACCCTTTTGTTTCTGCAGCTTCGCCGTTGGCAACGGTAAAGAAGCCCCATGCTGATGCGGTATTAAGCTGTGGGTTTTGCCAATCCATATAGAACGCAGATAGTGTGTAACTGTGCGCTCTATCGGCCAAATAGCCTTTTACACCGAACTCATAGTTTGTCACGCTATCCGATTGATAACTTTGCCATTCTGGACGCTCCGCTAAATTACCTTCCAAGGGCACCGCATTGGCACCACCACGGCGGTAGCCTTCCGAAATAGTACCGTAGAGCATAGTGTCAGCACTGATATCGTAGGAGATATTACCTTTGAACAAAATGTCATCTTCTTCACTGGTAAAGCTTGGATCGTCTCCTAAGAATGGCCAGATCGGCAAAATCAGATCGGTTTCGTTGACGTACTCATTATCAAAATAACGCGCGCCGAGTGTGGTACGTAATTTGTCAGAGAAGTGGTAAGTTAACTCACCGAAAATGGCTGTGTCTTTAAAGTCCACGTTACGGCGATAGTAAAAATCTTGGTCTGTGTAGACCATACCGTAATCGCCCATGACGTCCCACCAATCAAATGCCGCTTCGGCCCATGCTTGATACCCTGGCATGAAGCTATCTTGATAAGTGAAAGACTCTTGGTCCATGTAATACAATCCAAACACCCAATCGATATTGTTTTTGGTTTCGTTGGAGACAAGGCGAATTTCCTGCACTAAGGCTTCATCTTCATAGCCACGTACCGCTTTGGCGAGCGGCCTTGGTGAGCCATAATATAAATCGGCAAACCAGTCTTGTTGAGCGTAAAACCCGGTGTTATCGCTGATTGCTTCACCTTCGTGGTCATACATGGATGTACTCGATGTGAGCGTCGCAAAGCCCAAGTCCCATTCGACTTCAAGCGCTGTCAATGACACATCACGCTCTGACGGCTCCAAGATTGCAGCACCGTTTTCATATTCGCCGTATTGCTCCTCTTGGCCATTGACCCAGTGAGTACCTTTAGTTACTTGGCGACGTCCACCGGTTTCATCTTCTTGAAACTGGTGTGAAATGAGAATGTTCAACGTATCTGTTGCTTGAAATAGCAGCGACGCACGGCCGTAACTGATGTCCACATAATCAGCATCTTCAACACGCTCAAACAAAGGGCCACCACTGGCGATATCACCACCTTGTGCCAGTGGTGCGTAATTATTGCTATCTAACTGATAAACATGGGCATAGTCGACGATGCCGTCATTATCTACCTTGCCAAAATTAGCGCGAAAGGCAACGCTATCACCCAAAGGAATATTAATCATGGCATCGAGGTTGAGGTTATTACCTTCAGAACCATCTGTTTGGCTGTAGTTAAGGCCAACCTTGCCGTAAAAATCTCCCGTATCAGGACGATTCATGCGGTATTTCACGGTACCCGCCAGCGAGCCTGAACCATACAATGTGCCTTGTGGGCCACGTAATACCTCAACCATTTGTACATCTTTTAAGATGAAGTTGGCATACAAAGGGGTGTCGTTAACATAGGATGCAACGGTAGGTACGGCTGATAATGGCACGTCACCATTGGCACCATTGTCGACATTAACGCCACGAATGATCACGCCATTGACCGTACCCGAATTACGATAACCGCGGTCAACAACAGAGATACCTGCCACATTTCTCATTAATTCGGATGAGTCCACAATGTTGCCATTGGCCAACTCTTCACCAGACACTGCGGAAATATTGTAGGGCACTTCTTGAATGCTTTGTGTGCGGCGGTTCGCTGTGACTTCAATACGTTCCATTTTACCCGCTTGTTCAGCTTCTTGCTCATCTGCAAATACCTGAGTTGGTATGACGCAAAGCATTAATGCTGAGCTAATTGCAGTACCTAAAAGTGATTTTTTAAACGTAACCTGTTGCATAGCGTTGGCTCCATCAATTTGTTGTTTTTTTCGCCTTTGATTCAGACTAATTCATGCTTATGGGATCAAATAGAACCAGTTTTTATAAATCGATTGGTCCAGTTTGTTATTTTCCCTACTGCACATTTTTTGTGTCTGACGCGGGAATTGCTAATTCACCAAGACTATTTAATTCATTGTTTTTATTTATTATTTCTGAATACTTATTGATAGCTACTTTGTTATCTCTAAAGCTTTTCAGTGGCTGGCCCAACATTAATAGACCACGTTCGCGGTTTCGTCGTACCACTGAAAAGTCCACTTCTATAGGGATGGCTTCTGTGTCGCTACCAGCTTGATACAACACATCACCTTGAGGACCAACAGCAATCGATTGACCATTACCTATAGGCCCCGCCGCATTAACAGCGAGCACGTAACATTGGTTTTGAATAGCGGTGGCTTGGGCCAGTATTAATTCTTGCGGGCGGTCTATCGTGCCTGTCAACGTGGGGTAAATGATCATCTCAGCGCCGAGGCATGTGAGTGCTCTGGCCACTTCTGGAAACCACAAGTCATAACAAATTGCGATTCCTATTCTCCCCTGAGGCACATCAAAAACCACATAGTCACTGCCGCATTCCACGCCTTGCTCATAAGGGTAGAATGGGAATATTTTCCTATACCTATCAACCACCTCACCATTGTTGTTGATAATTGATGTGGTGTTATAGATATGCTCACCATCACGTTCAAACAAGGAGCCTGGTATCAGCCAGACATTGTGTTCTTTAGCGAGCTGGCAATAAAAATCCTCTGTTTTGTTGGGCAGCGGTTCGGCATATTTTTTATCTATGCCAAAGCTGGCTAACTCGCTGAGGACTATCATATCCAGCCATGGATAGCGCTTTTTAGTGCTGGCAATATACCGAGCAATGGTCGCTAGCGAGTCTTCATTAGCGAGCTCAAGTTGCAATCCAGCGATAGAAAAATGGTTCATGTGTGCAATACCTGCGTGAAGTTATTCATTAAAAATGTGCATCCTTGGAACCAATCTATAAACTCATGCGGGCGTTGAGTAGTACCAGATACCACAAACCAATGGAGCCAGTTAATCTAGGGCGTGTTGATCGTTGCTGTTTGTTTTTGCAGCAGGCAGTGGGGTATTTTGGCCAGGCAGAACCTACGTCGCATAGTGACTCTATGTAAGTCAGGTGATAACGCAGATAAAATACCCCAATGGCACTGCCCATAGGGTTCAACCAAAGACATACTTCAATGGTCAACACGCTCTAAGTAATCAACTATATTGAGGTAGCGTACAAACGCGTAATTGGTGTCGAACCATTTGATTTGTTGGCCATCACTGACCACGTAATAGCTTTTCTCTTCCCCGTAGCCCCACAATTGCCACCGGCGATAATAGCGACCATTGTCTATCCACCACACACCGACATCAGTTTCTTTATCTAATCCACCAGTGCTGCCTCGCATGGTGCCATCAGGCCACAGCTCTATGAGGCATGGCACGCCATACACCATTTGGCATTCCAGTCGAACTCCACTGAGCACCTGCGCTAAGCGCGCATCATCTAGCAACTGCCCTTTAGCATTGGACAGGGTTTCTTCGTCATCTGCGAGTGTGTGAATAAGATCGGCCAGCTTACTGACACCGTCACGAATACGCTCGTTTGCGATACTGGTGACCCCCATGCGAAAGCAGTTTTCTGGGTAATCACTGCGGGCGTAATAACGCTTAACTGGCTCCAATAAAATACCCACATCGGCTGCCTCTTTGAGAAGACGCTCACCATCGAGATTTTTCGGGCCAGTGACCCAATAAGCTGTGCCACCTTGTATGGGGCCAGTATTTATACAATTGGGTAAATAGATATTGAGCGCTTCTCGCAAGGTCAACCAGCGCTCAAAAAACACCTTATGTAGATGCATCATGTAGGCATCGAAGTAGCCCATGGCTAAGAAGTGGGCCACCGCCCGCTGGTTGTTCAAAGGCGGTGTACGGGTCGTGACTTTACGCAGTTTTTTTAGCTCATGAATAACGCCACTGTCGGCCACTACGAAGGCAATTTGCACGCCCGAAGCCATCACTTTTGACAAACAAGACACATACAACACCCGATTTTGTGTATCGAGCGAGCGCAGCGCGGGATGCGGTTGGCCAAGAAAGTTACTTTCAAACTCAAAGTCGTCTTCAATGATTAATAAGTCATGAGCTTGTGCTTTTTGCAGTAATTCGCGGCGACGCTCCATAGACATAGTCACACTAGTCGGTGTTTGGTGGCTGGGTGTGGTGTAGAGCATGTCGCAATCGTTTAGGGCATCGCTCACCACCACACCTTGTGAATCGACATCTTGATAAACCAACTGCGCACCTTGGCGTGCAAGCAAGTCACGTATTTCAGGGAAGCCAGGTTCTTCTACAGCCACTTTCACTGAATCATCCACGAACAATTGCGTGATTAAATGCAGTGCCTGTTGGGAGCCAACTGTGATAAGGATTTCATCTCTATCCGCGACGATACCGCGGCGCGGTAAAATCTTACTACGGATTTCATCGAGTAACATTGGGTCGTCTTCCAACCCCTGTAATTTAGACCACTGGGCAATTTCTTTCGGCGCGTTCGCCTTGCGGTTTGCGTCGCGCCATTGGGCCACTGGGTACAACGAGGCGTCGAATTTTCCGTCTAAAAATGGATAAGGGTAACTGTGCCAGTTCAATGGGCTTGAGGTTTCATTAGTGCTTTGCAACGTCCCTTTAAAGCGATGCGCATTATCCTGCGATTGGTGTTTGTGCGTCAGTAAATGCTGATTGGCCACCTTGCCTTGAGCGATTAACTCGTTCACATAGATACCGCTGCGTTGTCGGCTAACTAAGTAGCCTTCATCGAGCAATGCTTGATAAACCAACACCACGGTATTTCTGGAGACGCCCAGTTGATCCGCCAACTTTCGTGAAGACAGCATTTTGGTACCAGGTAAAAAGGTGCCATGGACTATGCCCTCAACTAATTGCTGACGAATTTGATTTTGCAGACTCGTGTCGCTGTGCGAGTCAATGTGAATTAAATGCTTGCTCATTTTTTCAACTTATCTGCTAGTTGCTGATTTTGCAATAACAACAAAGCGCAAAGTCAACCATGTAAGCCATTGATTTGTAGCTATTTAACAAACATTTCAAGCGAGCTTATGAGTAATAAACCACATTAATAAAACACGCTGCATGCACCATAAAATCAGGCTTTTTCGTGCAATTCCAGCACTGATTTTTGCCCAAATATGGGCGCGCCATAGCCAATTAAAACTAGGCAAATTTGGCACCATAAAAACTTACAAACTGGCACTATTTTTTTGCAGGCCTGTTGATAGTTTAAATTTTAGGCAAGCAATTTGGCATACAACATTGGACGATGTATTACCCCCGCTCATGCCTAAAAGGGGCCATAAAGAACTATTAGGTGGCTAATTTAATCAGTTATTGGGACAGACAAATGAAAACAACAATATTGATACCCATCGTCCTCACCCTTGCATGCTCCGCCAGCATTGGCCACGCACAGGTGGTAGAAGATTTTGAAAATGGCAGCATAAGTGCCTGGACAACCTCTGGCACAGTGGAAATTCACACCATCACTGCACTCGGGAATTACTCGATGCGACTCAAAGGGGGGGCCAGTGCCGAGCGCATGTTTGCCACCAGTGGCGATGTTACTGTGTATATGAGCGCAAAGAGCCTTGAAACTGGGGACTCCTGTGACGTATTCGTATCGCAAGACGGTGTTAATTGGGGCGCACCCATCTTTACCTTAAGCAACGGCCAAGATGATGGTCAATTTTCATCTGCCACTGCGACAACCTCAGGCGGACAAACGCACATCCGTTATGTACAAAATGGGACCTCAGCGGATTATTGTTTTGCCGACAATATCAGCATTGAAAATGCCGGACCCGCAACCCCGATTTTGACTCTAAGCGGCTCTGGTTCATTTGGTAGCGTTACAGTAGGTAGCACGAAAACAAACGCATTTACAATTACCAATACGGGAAATGCCGACTTAGCCGTGCAAAATATCACAGGCATTAGCGCACCGTTTAGCCTCTCAGGCGACACCTGTAGTTCGACGACGCTCATGGCAAATGCGCAATGCGATTTCAACGTCACGTTCGCGCCAAGTACCGAAGGCGCAGCAACAGCCACTTTGAATATCAACAGTAATGTGCCAACCCAGAGCATTAATTTGCAAGGCTCAGGGGTGGATGGCACGCCTCCACCACCGCCCTCTGGTGATTTACATGTGTTCAGTGGCGATGGCAACGTAAGCCGAACTGCATTAACGCTGAGTCAGCTTAACGGCTCCACTCTGTCAATGATGGACTTTAGCCACTACAGCCATGGCTCCAGTGAATTAAACGCCGATAATTCTCTCGCCAAAGAACCAAGCAATACGTTCAGTGGGCGGCTAGTGCTCAATCAAGGCAGTAGCACAGCACTTAACTTTGTGGAGCGCACATCTGGGCGAGGCATTGCCAGTGACTATAACGACCCAGGTCGCTTACCTGCGTTTGACTTTGAGTTCGTACAAGTAGGCTCGCATATCATTCCTAAACAACGTGGCTTGATTGTTTCTGGCAATATTGGTGCGCCCGATTACCAAGATTGGAATTACATCCTTGAACCTGGTCGTGTGTGGGATGAAAATGCCGACAGCGGCTATTCTCGTGTGGCCATTCCTTTTGCGCTACAAGAAAATCAAGCGAACTGTACACACAATGGCATGATCACCTTTGCCTTCAAAGACGATGGCTCGATCACCAATGCCGCAGTGCAAGTGGGTGGGGAAACCTGCTTGTATTTTCAATATGACCTCTGGGGTATGGTAGATGCAGACTATATTGCCGGCCCCGTTGCCAACAGCGCTACTATCGTCACAGCATATGAATCAGAAGTACTCAATCGCATACCAACAAAACCAATCAGTGCACTGGCGACTGATTACCCAAGCAGCAACGTCAATGTGGCGAATATCGCCTCCGAGCAAGCATCAGCCCCCACTACTCACGGTGTGCTCTACAATGGTGTGCATTACGCTGCACCTTGCTCTACCCGCTATGGCGACTACCCCTATTGTGAAGTCATGAGTTTGCCCTCTTATTCCACAGCCAAAACGGCTGTTACCAACTTTGCCTATGCGCTATTGCTAGAACAAGACGCGGGTGTACGTAACTTGATGGTTTCTGCCAATGTGCCTGAATGCCAAGACAACATTAACGGCACGGATTCTATTTGGAGTGACGTAAGTATTGAGAATGCGCTGGATATGGCCACTGGTAACTACCGACTCTCTTCTTACGAAGGTGATGAAGGCAGCACGGCGGTCCTTAATGAGTTCTTTTTAACCTACAGCCACGATGACAAAATCAAGCATGCGTGTGAGCGCTACATCCGCAAATCAACGCCTAACACCCATTTCTCTTATCATTCGTCTGATACTTACATCGCTGGCGTAGCGCTGGATAATTACACCTCTGGCGATCTATTTGATAAATTGGTGAACGAGGTATACAAACCGTTGCACTTAAGCCCTGCTACCTACACTACCGTGCGCACTCAAGGTGCTGTAAGCGATCCATTCTGGAGCCATGGCATGACGTGGCACGCAGACGACATGGCTAAACTCGGCCAACTTGTGAATAACCGTGGTGTTATTGCTGGCCAGCAAATACTCAGCAGTGCCTTTATGGATGAAATGCTGTTGCAAACCAGTGATATTGGTCTGCAAACCTATGGCGCTGAGTCCACATATATTAACGGCATGTGGACCTACGATATGGGCCAACGTACCAATGCCGTTTGCCCGAGTGGCTCTTGGGTGCCTTATATGTCAGGCTATGGCGGCATTGGCATTGTGCTCTTCCCTAATGGTGCCGTTTATTACTACGTGAGCGACAGCAACAGCTTTGCCTTTGGTGGTGCTGAGGCTGAGCTACATAAAATCAGTAATATTTGCCCTCAATAACCCCCAAAAAAAGCCCAGTTAGCTCAGCTCAAAACGAGCCTGCTAACTGGGTTTCTTTGTTCTGAACACTTGAAATAAGATTACTTCACACCCATATCGATTAAAGAACAAGCAAACAATTGATTTCAATAGCTTAGCAAAGCGCAGAATTTGCGAAATGTATTGATAAGCGAAATCGTAGGGGCTACAATGCCCGCAAATGTTGACTTTGACGCACTAGCCGATAAGTTAGTATTAACTGAATTTTTTGGATTCAGGGGCTGATTAGGATTCGACGGGATTCAAGAAGCCTGAGGTGCATGTCGAGGTGCGGTTGGCCTCGTAAAAAAGCCGCATTTAAAGTAATCGCAAACGACGATAACTACGCTCTAGCGGCATAATAGCCCGCTAGCACTTCTCCGGTGTATGTCTGTGGACCCGGTTCTGAAGTGTCACCCTACACGGACTCGCTACGGAAACCCTGGCCGGGGTTGAAGGGCTAAAACTAAGCGGCCTCGCCTTTGTTTATCGTGTTCGTCCGAGACTCA
Organism: Pseudoalteromonas sp. GB56; assembly: GCF_054923835.1. Taxonomy (NCBI): domain Bacteria; kingdom Pseudomonadati; phylum Pseudomonadota; class Gammaproteobacteria; order Alteromonadales; family Pseudoalteromonadaceae; genus Pseudoalteromonas; species Pseudoalteromonas sp. GB56. Next base: position 2,425,033 of record NZ_JBPCHK010000001.1, read on the forward strand.
AAGGTTAACCAAAAGACGATACTAAACATGTAGGACCGATGGTCGAGGTTTTCCGGACGGGGGTTCAAATCCCCCAGCTCCACCAATAACAAACCCTGTGCTGAAAAGCACGGGGTTTTTTATTGCCCAGAATTTGGGGGGTGAATGAAACCCCATAGGTTGACACAAAAAGTTCGAGGGATTTGGGTTCAACTATAAGCATGAACCCAGCTCTAAATTTTCAGTAACTAACCTATATACTTACCTGTCTTAAATGCTTTTACTGCTTTCGACACAAGGTCGGTACCAAATAATAGGCTTCGACGCTATAGCATTATGAATAGCGTTTACTAGTTGTGTGTTTCCCCCCACGGGGTTATAAATTCCAACGACCCGAGCATGCGTTTTGGTATTTTCCTCGTCATGAAGAACAGCTTTAATACCACCAATGGCCAAAATAGCATTCTGTATAGTTGTTTGATTTAATTCGCTCGGCAACGGTAATGTAGTTGAAATAGTCTTGCCAGTTACACCTAACGTTTGTACCACCAAACTACCACTCGTCTTACCTGAAGCAGCATCTGCAGCTAAAGCACCAAGGCTACCCAAATTTGCTTCGCCGTCAAGGACTGTTACATTCGCTGTTAGCCTTAGCCCTACTCCGACATAAACTGTAACGTTTATAATTTCAGCAAACTCACCATATGATTGCAGACCCTTCTGTGCCTTGATCAATTGTTGTATAGCACCTTCTTTATAATTCGCATCTAAATCAATCCTATAAACTTCGTAGGTACTCACCGTGTCAGGTGTGGAAAAGAGCCCTACACTTTGACTTCCAGTCTTCCTATTTACAACCAACGGAACAGAAACAGCATCAACATTTGTATAGTCCAGCACCACTTTGTAACTTTTTCCTTTAGCTCCCAAAGAAATGGGCCCAAAGCTTAAATTTCCTGAGTTGTTGTAGCTAGCAACAACCATACGAACTGTTTGGTCAGGTAAAGAATCCAATAGTGACTTCCACTTATTGTTGTCTTCTTCAGGAGTTTTTTCATTACCACTTTTTCCACCACAACTTCTGCTGTTACGCGAAGAGAACACAGGTAAGGGATCAAGAGGTATATAAGAAGCAACAACCCTTCCTTCACCCAACGTTTCAGGAAGGTCATGACTATCACCATTTATGTGACAGGCTCCAACTAAAAAGAATGGAATTAATAAGCACATTTTACGTAGCATTTTAACGTCCTTGTTTGAACCCAAATAACAGACAAAGGTTAGTAACAAACATTAAAATTAGCAATTAATTAACATGGGCGTGGCACACTCATGTTAGTCTCAGTACAGATAGGCATTCACTTTACCGAGAGTCAAAATGTTCAGCCTAGATTATTGTCTAAATATCCAAACCTGTTAGCTTAGAGGTAATACATAATGTAGGTGAAATGATGGATCGCTTCGACTTTAAAATCAAAATCAATACAGCACGACCAGCTAACCAGTTAAAAACCTTACGCACGAGTTTAGAAAGTGATCGTGGCCGCATAATAAATTGTTCCGGCGTACGCCGACTACAGCAAAAAACCCAAGTCTTCCCACTAGAGCGAAATGCAGCTGTACGTTCGCGCCTAACACACTCGCTAGAAGTACAGCAAAATGGCCGCTTTATAGTACAAAAACTATTTTCCAAACTAAGCGACCAAGAGTTAAAAGACTACGGCCTAACCGATATGGAGCGCTCCTTTGAATCGCTAGTTGAAATGGCCTGCTTAATGCACGATATAGGCAACCCTGCTTTTGGGCACTTCGGCGAGGCTGCTATTAACCATTGGTTTAGCGCATACTTGGACACTCGCCACGGCAACCTCACCGAAGTTAAAGTTACCTCCCAGAAAGCTATAAGCTATTGCTTGATTTACAAAACTTTGAAGGCAATGCCCAAGCAATTAGAGCGGTACATTCTCTGTTAGCCTTGAATTTAAGTTATTGCCAAAGTGCTGCAATTCTTAAATATACCCGCCCTGGCACCTTAGCTAAAAGCGAGCGTCCCAAAGATAAAGACTATCTAATGAAAAAGGTAGGGTATTATCACAGCGAAGCAAAATTTGTGGCACACATGTGTGATGCCCTAGAAATGCAAAATGGTTGCCGCCACCCGGCCAGCTATATCATGGAAGCAGCCGATGATATAGCTTATTGCCTAGCGGATATGGAAGATGCTGTGGAAAAAGGGATCCTTAAAGTAAAAGACTTATGCCTTTATCTTGATGCAGCCTACCGCCAGTGCCTACAAGCACTTGAAAACCCAAATCAAACACAATCAGAGGTTGTAAGTAAAGCTTGCGCCTACGCGCTGCAAAAAGCCAGTGATTCAGAGTATAACTTTGACAACACTTTCTTCATTTATCTTCGCGTTGGCCTACTACACCCCCTTGTAGAACACGCCGCACAGCGTTTTAAAACCAATATCAAGGGCGTTTTTAATGGCACACTCAATGAATCGCTACTTGAAGATGGTAGTCATTACCAGGCCATCACCGATGCCTTAAAGAAAGTGGCGCGGGAGCGTGTATTTTGTCACCCAGAAGTGGAAAAGCTTGAACTGCAAGGCTATAAAATAATTTCCGGCTTATTAGAGGAATATCGTGTGCTTTTAGATTTGAGTTTTGAGGATTTTCAACGAGTGCTCAAACACGATAAAGAATTCTTGATTGCCACCCGTATGGTCAAAAAGCTCTCTAGTAAATACGTTAACGTGTATAAAAACGCGCTTGCTCAGTTAGATAATACTGATGAAAGCTTCGCTATCCATGAGTTTTATCACCGCTGCCGTCTTATTCAAGACCATATTAGCGGAATGACTGACCAATTTGCCTACGATGAATACAGAGCTCTCAAAGTGGTGGATTGAATGTCAAAACACAATAAAAACGAGAATTGGCTTAATAGTAGTGAAACTAAAAAGCTCCTAAAAATAAATGATTGTGAGTTAATGCACAGACGTGAACGCGGGGAGCTTAAATTTGAAAAGCGCGGCCGCGCTTACTTTTATCTATTGCGTGAAGAAAGCGAAAAGAAATAACAATGAATGCTGAGCAGTTTAAAAGCCAAGTTAAGCAAATCAAGGTGGGTAAAAAGTTACCTGATGCAATTTATTTCCATAAAGATGCATTCTCACACGCGCCTGAGCCGTTAATTAAATTTATTAGCCTAGTCGCTAAAGCGTTAAAGATTGCCGATGATGAGTGGAATCTGGTAAAGCTTTTCCGCAACGATTTTCGGCTCTCACTGCTCAGTTACCCTAAGTTTTTTACTGAGTCTTATCCCGCATTAGAGCGAAGTATCACCATCGACTTAGTGAAACTGTCACATCGCATTACCCACTACGGCGATCATGACAACCCACCTATCCTGCATAGAAAGGAAACCATGATCCCGCAAGAGCATGCAAGCTATCAGCTATTCAGTGAAATCACACAAGAAGGAGAGCAAGCCGGGCTTTATAAAAACGCTCGCATGATTGGCTTCAAAAACTCTTGGCTAAGGCTTATAGACCAACACGGCTATCAGCTTATTAATGGCCGCTTGGTACATGCCGAAAATGATACGAAGGCACGGGAGGCTCAAACAGAAGAACAACAAATCGACCGTCATAAAACGGCCCTTGTAAGGCATGAACTTTCCGCCCCTCTTAAAACTCTTGCCAAGCATGGTTTTTTAAATGGGGACTACTCTTTTTCGACTACGGCTGCGGACGGGGAGACGACCTCCGCGAGCTTGAGGCGCACGGCTTAGATGCGCTTGGCTGGGACCCCGTCTATCGGCCCGATGCAGACAAAGTAGGCTCTCACATAGTCAATCTCGGCTTTGTTATTAACGTAATCGAAGACAGGCTAGAGCGCATCGAAGCGATACAAGGGGCTTGGGAACTCTGCGAGCAAATTCTCGTTGTTTCTGCCATGTTGGGTAATGAAAGCTATATCAGCCAGTTTGAGCCCTATAAAGATGGCGTGATAACCAGTCGTAATACCTTTCAAAAATACTATACCCAAGGCGAGTTAAAAGAGTTTATAGAGCAAGCCTTAGATGAAAACGCAATCGCAATTGGCCCCGGTATTTTTTATATCTTCCGCGATAAACAACTTGAACAAGCCTACCTACAAAACCGCTTCAAGCGTAACTATGAGTGGCAGCATCTTACCGCTCCCGAGCCGGTCGATGAAACAAAAGCGAGGCTGCTATTTACTCAGCATCAGTCATTACTCGAAAGCTTTTGGCAACGCTGTTTAAGCTTGGGTCGTTGCCCGGCCAACGACGAGTTCGAACAAAGCGACGAGCTAAAGCAAGTTATCGGCTCACACAAAAAAGCGCTTAGGCTAGCCACTCAATGGTTTGACGAAGATGAATTGCAGCAAGCCCAAGCAATGCGTAAAGAAGATATGCTGATCTATTTCGCATTAGGGCAATTTGCTAAGCGTAAGCCCTATTCCCGCTTACCCGATGAGCTAAAACGGGATATAAAAGCCTTTTTCGATTCAATCAAGGTCATTGAAAACCAAGCAAGGGAACTGCTATTCACTATCGCGGATACAGTGGTAATTGAGCAGGCGTGTTTATCGGCAAACGAGTCATTGCCCGCGTCCAGACTTACTCTTGAAAACGAACAGCCCCACTCCCTGACTCTGCATAAACAGTATCTTCCTCAACTGCCACCAATATTGCGGATTTACGTTGGTGCAGGATTGCAACTTTACGGTGAACTGGATGGTATACAACTGATTAAGATACATATCACCTCGGGCAAGCTCACCCTATTGGGCTACGAGAATTTTGATAATGACCCAACTCCCGCATTAAAGGAGCGGGTCAAAATCAAAATGGCCGAACAGGATGTGGATTTTTTTGATTATTTAAGGCCGGAACATAGGTCAAGGCTGAACGATAAGCAAACCTATATGACCAAATAATTAGTCACGCCTAGCTTCGGGAGATTTTATAGCTGAAGACTTTTTAAATAAATAGTTCACAAACTTACTTGTCTGCCCTTGCTTTCGACCTTCATTCTCCCATATTTCTAGCTGTTCCATGGACAACTTACTCAGCATTTCGAGTACTCGAGATTGCTCATGATAGAAAAACTTCCTAGTGTCTTTCTCATTTTTTTCATCAGCAGAGGCCTTTAAGCTGAAATATAAAATGCCGCCTTCCTTTAACGCAAAACATAACTTTAAGATAGCATCTTCAAATTCTTCAGGTGATAGATGAATTAGAGTAGCAGACGCCCAAATACCATTGTACTTTTCTAACTCATCAACATCTGAAAACGTTTTATGTTCACATGCCGCAAAAGGGTACTTATTACACAATTTGACCATCTCAATAGAAGCATCAAAAGATGTTACACGATAACCATGCTCTATAAAGAAACGAGTGTCTCTCCCTACACCACATCCCGCATCAAGGATATACGCACAGCCGAAAGGTTTCTTCTAAACTTGCCATAAATATCCTTCAAATCTATCTTGATAGTTTCTTCGTAATAGCGAAGAGCATTCGAATCGTAATATGATATTGTCTCTTGCTGACTTACGCTCAAGCTCAGCCCGTTTGGAGAGTAATTTGGCATTAAACTGTTGTACTCTTTCTGTAATTTAAATATTGCTGAATCAATTGCACCATCAATTTCCAAAGGCATTGATAACTTATGGGCTTCTTTATTAAATTGAAGGCTCCCATCAAACGCCATTTTAAGTGCATCCACATGGGCACTATATTTTCCTAGTAAATGAATCAACGGTACATTGTTAATCAAGCAAGTCTTGGTTGATATTAAGTCTTGAATTTTGCCACCTATCAGCAAAATTTGTTTCAATATCTTTTCGTCACTATCACCAAGTTTATTCCCATAAATTAAAAAACGTAAGGTCCCAAAGTAGCACTTATTTAACTCTTCAGGTGACAGCTGTTGATTTCCTATTGGGTGTTGTTGCCTATAATTAAGCGCTTCCTCTTGCTGTGATAATGCAAAAATACTGTACAGCCTCGAGGACTGTATTCGAAGGCTTTTTAACGGAGCAAAAAAGTCCTGCAATTGTTTGCTGATTTCATTCCTTCTGAGAGAGTTTACCTGCTCATCAAAGCTTTTCTTATTTTGTGACAGAGTTGTCTTTATACTTGAAATTTCCGTTTCTAGCTTTTCTCTCTCAACATGTAACTTCTGTGTTTCCTTTCTTAATTTCTTCGCTTCTTCAGAAAATTTTTTATTTCTAAGGCGGTGACTTACAAGCAACGCAATCACAACAAAGATAGCAGAAGCGAGGTCCGTAAACTGAATAGATTCAAAATTCCAAAAGCTGCTTTCTAATGAGTGCCCTTGTTGTGCTATCGCCTTTTTCTGAGCACTCTCTCCTATCTCGATTGCTTCGCTTTCTTCTTGTGAGAAAGGTCCCACTTTAGCAACTAACGTTTTATTATGGTTGACTTTCTCTTGCTCAATCAAAACAGTCGCTTTCTTATCAAAGGACAATTTACGAGCCTCAACTGCCGAGTTTCCCTGTCTTCCCTCATTACTTGTCATAAACACTCCTTGTATTTGCTTATAATTATACACTTAATTATGTCACGAGGATTTTGATTATGACCCAACTCCCGCATTAAAGGAGCGGATCAAAATCAAGATGGTCGAACAATATGTGGATATTTTTGATGGTTTAATGCCAGAGAAGAGGCCGTTTTTAACTGAAAAGTATTCTCTTATTTAATCTTCACCTTAAATTTACAAAGCAACTCTGTAATATTTAACCAGCTTTTAAATGCCCTATCCGTCAAAATATTAGGGAGTTAACTAAGCTGTACTAGCTCAGATATCATTCATCATAAGTGAAAACCTACCTGGCCAATACAACTTTCAGCTCTATTAGATTGGGATATCGCGGCTTTTTTGCTCGAAATATTCTCCATATTTTTCTTTTAAGGCTTTTTTCGTTTCAACAGACTTTCCTAAATCGAGAAAAACTACTAATAACTCAACCAAAAATTTCCTTTCCGTTTTTCCCCAGAATTCGATTTGTTCCAGAGTTGTAGATAACGTTTCGCCATGGTTCTGCGTTAAGTTTTGTAGGGAGTCCATTTAATTTTGTCACAATTGAGTTAAACTCTGACCCGAGATTAAGGCTCGTTGAATAACCTGCGCCATGACCAGTTGAAATATAGGCCTAACCCATGTTTCGCCACCATCATCTCCTCCTCGACTTGCACCAGCAGTGACTTGCCCTTTTTTTATTTTTTTCAAGAGATCGATTTTTTCAAATAGCTCATCCCAGATTTCTTCTAGAAAACTATAAAAATCTTCCAATAATTCATCATCTGGGCGACGTGATAAAAAGTCTTTATTTATTTCAGTTCCGCCGTCAAATGCTTTCACTAATTCTGAATTTATTTCATATAAATTTTGCATAGTAGTTAAATACGCTGCATCAGCTTTACTTGGGGAAATTTGTTTCCCTGTTGCATTGATTTTGACAAACTTTTTAAGAAGATCGTGTTCTCTAACCAATTGCCTAGTTACAATAGCAATCGCATCATCTTCATCTAAAGTAATATTCGTCTTCTCGTCGGTCGGCTTTGCATATCGATTAAGTTTTGTGAAAAGGCGCCGAGTTCGAATCATTCCTTCTTTATCTTCGGCATGCTTTAAAACAATAACCGAAATCTCTTCATCCTTTAAATCAACATTTTCTGCACACGCTTCCTTAATTGATTCCAATCGATGTTGCCCATCAAGAGCAAAAAATGTTTGACTACCATCCATTTGTAGCAAACCAAAAGAATGGGTTACTTTATCTACAATTCCATGTTGTTCATCGATACGAATTGGGTGGAACTGAGGATTCCCTTTATATACTGCGACAACTAATGAACCATAAAAACGCTGTTTTTCTTGTAAAAGAAACTCTGTCATTTCTTTTACCCGATTTGATAAGTTTCTTTGAATTTGCTCATCTAACTCTTTGTTTGGGTGAATTTTTTCAGCCAACTCTACTTGTTTAGCTACCTCCCCAAACTTCATTTTTGTGATGTAGTACACCCAGTCACCCATTTTTGCTTTAATCGCTGGGACATAATTCGTGCTCATTGTTTCCTCCTTAAAATGCGTCTTCCGGCCCACAAATTTTAGTTCTAAACTTAAATTCACTTTCATCAAGTGGTTCTTCAATTTCTACGAACGCTTCATGTCCAGACTCTAAGTTAGCCGTTATGGCATTTTCATAATTGACAAAACTATCTTCATCTAGCTTTTGACTCGAGTTTAAGATTGGATCTAAAACTTGAATAAAGTAGTCTTCAAATGCAGTCAGTCTGTCTGGTGGAAGCTGCGCATAATAGACATCAATTTGGTTACCGTATTCTTGAAAGAGAATTCTTATATTATCCCTTAAAGGCGATACTCTCTTCGCAACTTTACTCGCTTCTTTTTTATCACTAATATACTCATTAAACCTGTCCTTGAGCCGAACAGACTTGCCTACGTAAATTATTTCATCTTGCGGGACTGGCAAGTTATCAATATCCGGGTACTTTACAATAAATGCATAAATTCCCGGTACATTAGGGACAGTGGTTAAATTCGCGCTAACTAACTTCCCAAGCCGAGTCCACGTAACATCACAATCGATGATGTTACTCCTTCGTTCAATATATTTTTTCCCCCAAACTCTTCGAATTCCTATTGGGGAAAGGGATTTAAATAAGTATCCATACAAACTACAAACTACAAACTACAAATTAAACATGCTTGGTCCTCTGCATCGTCTTCTTCCATATTTTGTAGCATTGCCTGCCAACGTTCCTTATCGGTGGAATGAGACTTGTAGATGATCCCTTTTTCTTGCTCTTTTTTCTCTGCATGAGCCACCACTTCATCAAGCGTACGCCCCTGCACCCAGGTGTAACCATTGCCTGCGGTTCTTTCTATTTCTTTCGCCTTTTCAAAAAGCTCTGGGTGATTGCGTTTAAGGCCCAGCCATTCGTCTTGGCGTTGGAAAAAGCAGAAATAACAACCGGAACGCGAGCGCCATTCGTAGTATTTTGGTACTCCTACTGTATCACGAAGAATTTGGTAGATATCTTCGCGTTCTAATTCGTCCTCTTTAAAAGGGAAAACGGCCTTGATATTCGGCTTAGTGCTAACATAACCATCGCGCTGCTCATCAGCACGGATCCCGATGTAACTGATCACTGGGTCTTGACCAACAAACTGCTCAAAAGGCTTAAGCTTCATGTTAACTGTACACCAGCGCTGACGAGCCGATGGTAAAAAGTCGTTGTTTACGCGCAGCCAGTGCTCGAACGGGCGGCCACTGCCAATGCGGATGATCTCTTTGCCTAGGTACGACTCCATTATATTTAAAAAGTCATACACCTCGCTCAGCTCCGCCCCCGTATCCGAAAAGAAGTACTCCATCTTCTCATGAAGTTCTGGGTAGTTATCTTTGATATGAATGGCTAATGCAGCACTGTCCTTACCACCCGACAACCCCAACACATGTCGGGAGGCCTTATCTTTCATGGCTTCCTTAAGCGTGACATGATTACTCATGTTTATTTCCCCTGCGCACTTGCTGGTTGGATCTGCTCAAGAAAGCCATCAACTAACTCGGCAAACAGTACCAACTTGGTATTGTCATCAAGACCTTCGAGATCTTGTTCTATTTGTTGTTTTAACCGCTTAATAGAGTCGCGTTTTGCATCGTCGATTGCAACCGCTTTTTCACGGGGATTTACCCCCTTTCGTAATGTTTTCAGCAGCACAACATCGAAGTCACCTTCGTGATGCTTACGTTTAGAATCATGCTCCAAACGCAACAACTCTAATTCGGAAATACGCTTTGAATAATCACTTAGATTAAACTCGGCCTTACTTCTATCGGCGTCCACCCATTCTTTAGGCGGCTTAGCGGCTAAGAAGGTTAATACACTTTCGAGCCAAACTTGGTCGCTGTCTCTTTCAGAAATGATGCGTTTGATGAAAGCCTTGAGACCATCGGTATCAACTGAGTATTCATCTAAACCAACATAATGCGCTAAATGCTTACGCAGCTGAGCTGTACTAGAATCTTTACTTAAGCCAAATGCATAACATAAAAGTTGTAGCTCATGATCGAGCATTTTCTGATAGTGATATTTTAGCTCGGTCAGCGTTTGACGCAACACAGATGAGAATGCCTTGAGGGTCTCACTGTTATCACCTTCAAGTGCTCTTTCATCGAAGCCAAGTGCCTTAGGCAAGGCTTCAAACAACAGCTTCTGCGGCGATTTCGCTACTTCAAATGCTTTCACTAACCGCTGTGCTTTTTTGTCTAACTCATCTGAACGAGTTTTTTTAGTATAAGGCTCCAACGCACCTATAAACTTAGCTAAAGGGCGTGCGATATTTAGTAGAGACTGTTCTTGTTCAACATCACCATATAATGCGTCTTTATACCCTTCGAAAATACTTGCTCTCAAACCCTCGATTTTAAAACTCTCAATCTTAAAAAACTGTGGTGCACGCACAAATCGCTCAATACTTTCTTGAGTTAATGACGGGATATACACTCCATCTTCAAAAACAGCTAACTCATGTTGATGAACCAATAATGCCTGTACATACAAAATAGGCAGCATACCTACTTTCACACCATACGGCGGAGCTATCAGAATAGCGTCTAATTCTTCAAAAGTTTTTGCATTACCACCTTGTGTGCTATCAAAGAACTTTAGTATTCGCTTCCATGTTGGATAAATATTAGAGTTTCTACAAGGGGCACTCAACTGCCACTTATCACCGACCTGCTGATGAAGCCCATGTTGCTTAACGATAGAAAGGTACATGGCCTTCTCTGGCGGAAACTTCTTGATATCAAATTCGGCTTTATCCGCCTTTTCCAACATACCGTAAAGAAGTTTATTACGGCCCGCACTAGCTTGGCTCGATGGTTTATCTCGGTTGATAAGCTCGTTATGAAACGATGGTGCTTTGCTGTAAATTGCCTCCAACACGGAGGACAACACGCTTTGTAATTCGCGGCGTGAGTGAACAGGGTGACGTGTTTTGTCGAAATACCACTCACACTCTTCAGGTTCGAGTTCAAACGCTTTTATCAACCTAATTGCAGATGCCTCCGCAGCACTGCGTCTATCAAAGTATTCTCGTTTTGCTACCGGGTCTTCTTTTAAGGCTTGGCTTTCTTGCTCAACCTTTCGCAGCGCGATCACTTCAGCAAAGGCGTCTTTTAATTGCACCGAGTTACGACATAAAACAACGATGTCTGTTTTATGAAAGGCGTTCACAACCTTCTGCTCAAACAACTTAATATCGTCTTGCGCATATGCCAAAAAGAAAATAATACGGGGAGCCGTTGGTTTAAACTTAGCTTCACTTTTATAGGTAGCAGCATCGATAAAACGAGGAACAAAGTATCTAATGGTGCCATTTTCTACGGTGTACTTTCGCGCCACCAACGGCTTTAATATTTGGGCTTCATTGAGTTCTTGAGAAAGGGAAAAGTTTCCTAAAACATTCAACTGCTCTTGCAATGCATCTTCTAAATCAAAATCACTGCCCTGCCAGACCCGGTATTCGTTATTAAAGGTACGGTAGGTGATGATTGACTTTTGGGTTAAAGCTGCAATATCCAAACGCGTGCTTTGTGGGGCAATCGTTTCAAGTAAAGCTTGTTGGGCTTTGAAGTTCCCTTTGGCATTAATAATGTTAAACAGGCCGATGGTTTTAAGTAGCCTAGAAACACTCTCTTCAGCAGCTCCTAAGCGCTCAATAGCAGTTACAACTTCTGCCCAGCGCCGGTGAGTTAAATGATCAGAGACAACCGAAGACTGGTTCGTGATGAAATAGTCAAAAATAACATCAGGAGTGATAAACTCACCCTCGCGCAGATGTTTTAATGTGCTTAAAAAACCGAATTCCTCGGCACTGCCTAAGAAGTTAAAAAGTGTTCTCTCATTCTGTGCTAACTTTTGGCACAAATGAGGTAATATTAGGGCGGAAATGGGATGTAAAGGGTAACACTGTATAAATAGAGTTTGCGCTTCTTCCTTGTTAATTACCGACGGAAGAGCTTCACATTCGGCTAATACCTGAGTGATTTCCGCGATACGTGTACGTGTTGTTTCGAAATTTTTTTCATCAATTTGGTTAACAATGGCTTTAGCTACGACTTTAAGCGTTTGTTCCGAGCTTTCTAAAAAGGGGACTTCTTCAAAACGCCCTTGCACCTTCGACCATTCATTTTTTAACGCTTCACCTAGCCCTTTAGCATACTGTTCAAAAGATTGGTGAAGTAACACAAACATGAGCAAATTACACTCATGCCCTTTACAGGCATGCTCAGCCAGTTCTTGTAGCAGAAAAACGTCATTCGCACCGTAATGGCGTGCTTCATATTCTAAGAACTTACCCAACTCATCAATAACCAAGAGTATGCCCTTAGCTTTCATACCTGAGCTCTTTTGAATTTCGTTTTGTAGTTTCTCTATTAGTTTTACTAACTGTGAGGAGGAGGTACCTTCTACTTCAGCTTGTCGTATTTCCTCTACAATCGCCGGAGTTTTGCCACGACGTCCTTGATAATAATTTTCAGTGGCGTTTTTAAGACCCGTAAGTACTCGTTGCCCCAATGGCTCGGGTGAACCAGAAATTAGGATTTGAATGTACCCACTGGTATCTGCGACATGCTTTGCATAAGCCTCGGCCTGCTCTACATCGTTAGCATTCAATACGTCAAATGCTGATTTGCTGGTTTTCGAGCTTGGGTTACCCAATAAGTGAGACAGGAAAACACTAAAGGACGATTTCCCCGAACCGTATGGCCCAATTAGCGACCAAGCCCTTGGATGGGTATCATTATCAAAACTTGCAACTAAGCGCTCAAACAATCGCTTTGATCTAGATGTCGGAATATAAGAGGCTACTGTGCTACCGCTTGAATGATCGCGCTCTAGGTTAATGGAACGAGTGTACTGGCTGTTGACTGTAATTAGTTCTTTCATGCTCATACTGCTTTACCCGCTTCATAATATTTTTCTAAATATTGCAGAGGTGATACTTCATGCTCCATTTTATAAACTTGGTGAATACCTGCTGATTCATTTATCGCAAACATCCCCGGTATATACTTTACAGCCTCTTCAATTAGCGCAATGGCTTGATTCTCTGGAATACGAAAAGCAGAACCAATTGCTGGCCACCCACCCTGGCTATAAATCAACTCTTCTACCGGTATAGATGTAGAGCCTCTAGCCTCAAACAATTGAGCTATTGCGAAACCAATAATGCTTACAGGCAGTGTGTCTTTCACTTGGCTTTTTGACTGATATTCTTTATTAGATTTTACTTCTATTAAACTCAACTGACTAAGAGGTGAATCTAAAATATCATCCCAGCCTTGCTTTTTGTCAGCTTGAGCGCTTGAATACATACGCGTGAGAACGGCTATATCATTTTTTATCGTCGAGGCAGAAGTCGAGGCACTTACATTTTCTCTAATGAAGTCACCAAGAGCCGTTCTTAACTCTTCCTGTGAAAAGTTAGTTTTATGGTAACGATTAAAGAACCAGTAAAAAGTAGTTGCCTGTGCACTATTAGAGGCTATTAGCCAATGTATTAACCAGAGCGTTGCCTCATCTTCAAGGTAAGGGTCCCACCCTGGCTTATTTGCGGTTCCCATAAGGGAGGTACCAAGTTCAGTAGGAAATAAGCCACTCTTTGACTCTAATTTAAGTAGCTGACAAGCTTGGAGCCAATACTTAATTGAGCCAACCATGTTCTTACCAACCCCTAACTCAACGACAGCATCGTCACTTTTGAAAATGTCATTGTTACTATCGTCTAGGCAGAATGATTCAAGAAATTTCCAAAAGCCCTTCGTTAACCACCCATAGCGTAGGAAGAAAGTCTCATGGCGCCCAAAGGCTGCTTTTTTTTCATCTAGTTTCATCAAGTTAGCTTATCCAAATACAGTTAGAGCTGTTTGTTGATTTTTATTAATGTGAGTTGCTCTTTAACTTGCAAATTCTATCACCTTAGCTAGCCAACAACAAAGACAGTAGGTCACAAAAACACTGTATAAATATACATTACCCTCTGTGGTTTTGTCAAAGTTAGGTGATACTTCACAGAGGCTTTAGCCCAGCGAGTGGTTGAAAAGATTATTATCGGACTAGTACTACAACTACTCCCTCCCCTGCTCCTTTATAAGCTGCTTAAGCTCTTGGATTTCTTTGTGTAGGTCTTCAATCGTTGGGGTATTATCCGCAGCCTCTTTTTCTTGGCGAATTTTGGCGTGCTCATCTTCCATCACGTTGACAACAATACCAATCACCATGTTTAAGAAGGCAAAGGCGGTGAAAAAGATAAAGGTTAAATAGAAGATCCATGACATGGGGTAGACTTCCATGGTCTCGTATTGAATGTCCGTCCAATCTTCAAAGGTCATGATGCGGAATAAGGTCAGCATCGAGATAGCGATATCCCCCCAAAGTGTTGGGTTGATATCTTTAAAGATGAAACTGCCAATCGCTGCATAAATGTAGAAGATGATAAACATCAACAAAATCACATAGCCCAACTGCGGCAAGGCTTTGAGTAAGGAGTTAATGAGTACACGCAGCTCTGGTACAACAGAGACCATACGCAGAACACGAAACACCCTAACGAGTCGCGCTAACAGCGCCATTTCACTGTCGTTGATTGGAATTAAACTAACTGCGACCACCAGCGTGTCAAATATATTCCAGCCCTTTTTAAAGAAGTTCTTTTTATCATCATCGGCGATGAAACGAATAGTTATTTCGAATAAGAAGAAGACGGTGATGAATACATCAAGCACTTGAGTAAACGATAAGGCACCATCTGGCAACGGAAATGTTTTCGCCCCTATTTCCAAGGCTGAAATGATGATCACGGTGACAACCGCAAGTTCAAAGAACTTATTATTCTTTAAATTGTTTAATGAGGTTCTAATGTTTTCGTACATGATTCGCTAAATTTTATAAACCAAAGTAGACGCACTGAGCGCGATTCTATCACTGGATTATCAAAAGCGTATTGTTTATTTATCATCACAATATTGGTTTTATTCTTCAAGAAGTGGGTCGATAAATCGACTAAATTATGTATGATGCTATAAACATACTTCTCTATAACTGGCTATTACTTAAGGACTTTATATCTTGTCAGATAACATCAACTTCTACTCTGTAAATGCTGAATCATTGGCTACGCAGTACGACAAGGTACCTTTTGAGTTAGTTCATAAAGACTGGATAAATGAACTACCCAGCGACGGAGTAGCACTCGATGTTGGAGCAGGCTCTGGTCGTGATGCGCGCTATTTAGCCGCAAGAGGGCTGAGTGTTGTAGCGGTCGAGCCAGCTGAAGGTATTCGAGAAGTTGCACAACGTTATGTCACATCACATTCTATTCACTGGCTGAACGACCGTTTACCTGATTTGGCTAATGTATTCACTTTGCAGATGAAGTTTGATTTGATTTTACTCAGTGCTGTTTGGATGCACATTCCCCCCAGTCAAAGGGAGCGTAGTTTTCGGAAGTTAAGCTCATTGCTCAAGCCTAATGGCAGAATCGTCATTTCCCTTCGCCATGGCAGTTGTGAAGACGAACGATGTAAGATGTTTGTGAAGCTGAATTATCCAAATTGGCCCGTCAATTTGGTCTCACGTTTAAATTGCTCAGTGACACAAAACAGCAAGATGAGTTGGGCCGAGACAACGTTTCTTGGCAAACCGTTATGTGTACACTGCCCGACGACGGTACGGGCGCGTTCCCCCTCATTCGCAACATAGTTGTCAATGACAGTAAAGCATCAACATACAAAATAGCCCTATTAAGAAGCCTGTTGCGAATCGCGGAGGGGCATCCCGGAGCCGTAATTGAGCGAAGTGATGAGCACGTTGTTCTACCCATAGGATTGGTGGCTCTGTATTGGTTGAAACTGTATAAGCCGTTGATAGATACACATTCAATGCAGCAAAACAGCAACAACTCAAAAGGCCTCGGTTTTATAAAAGAAAACGGCTGGGGTGCGCTCGCAACTTACACCAGCAGTGACTTCTATGTGGGCGCAAGTTACCAAGAGCCTGTTTTGATGGGCTCCTTATACAAAGCACTCAAAGACATTGCCTCTACAATAAAGAACATGCCAGCCAAGTACACGACGATTCCAGGTACTAAAAATGCGGTTTTTGATGTTGAATTATTCAAAAGCCGCGCGCCCAAAGAGGCGCTAAATTAAGACTTCGATTTTCTTTGTTCGCTCGGCAAGTTTTATGTGCCTAAACACATCTGGGACGCTTTATCTCGATTTAGCATATGGATTGAGCCTGCATTAATCAATGAATGGGCCACACTAATGGCTGGCTATGGCCTAAACAAATCTAAGCACTTTACTAAGCTGGATTACTTGAACGCGTTAACTTGGCATGATCCACAAAGAAGCACCAATAGAGTGAGGGAGCGAGTAAACGATTTGCTACAAGAGGCCGATTTAGCCTGTTGTTGGTCCGGCAAGTTTTTAAGCCGAAAAAATTACGCAATCGACCATGCGTTCCCCTACTCTCGGTGGCCAAATAATGACCTTTGGAATCTGCTGCCCGCATTGAGTCGCATCAACGCGGTGAAGTCAGACAAACTTCCAACTACCTCAAAACTCGCTACTAGTCGCGAGTTCATAACTCACTGGTGGCAAGAAGGCTGGAACCAAAACAGCGCAGAGTTTTTTAGCCAAGCTAACCTTGCATTACCTAACCTATCTCCCACAAATAGAAGCTTCGACGATGTTTTCGAAGCGATGAAATTACAAAGAGATAGAATCAAAGATATGCAACAACTCCAAGACTGGCAGTAGTTTCAATCCTAGCAACATACAAAGGCCACTTATCGTGGCCTTTGTATGTCAATTTGACACTCAGAGTTGCCTTTGATTTGCATGACTTCCACAAGGCGGTTCATTCTCACCCTGCGCTCAACAGTCTTTGGAGTGAAATCACTGCCATCACTGCTTTTATCCCAGTACAAACGGAATTTTGCGCCGAAGGCACAACGAAGCAATCAGAATAAAATGTGATGTACAACAAGAGTCGTACTCTGTAACTCAGTGTGAGGTAGGTTTAATATTGGCGAGAATGTCTGCCAGTGTCGCTGCTGCGTTATCGAAATCATAGGATTCTATTGCTTTGGTTAAACTGTTTAAGGTGGTACTAGCAATGTGCTCACGAAGTGATGGCATCATAAGCTCTAACAAAGCAACAGCATCGGTATCAAATTCAGCGATGAGGCTTTGCAGTTCTTCAAGTTTAGCCCACATGATAGGTTGCTCTAACGCCACGTTTGTTTGCTCACCGTATTGCTGCAAATTTAGTGTATTTAAGCTTGAGAGCACGGTATTTAGCTCATCAATGACGTTAGTTAATTGACTGCCAATGTGTTCTCTTTCAATACTGTTGCCACACACCAACTCTAACTGTTCTGCCTGATGATACAGCTTTGTAGCGCCAATATTTCCAGCTGTGGCCTTGAGGTTATGAACACAGCGAATAGCCTCTGCGCTGTTGTTTGTTTCCAAGGCTGCCCCAAACTCTTCTTCAAAGCACTGATAACCTTCATAAAAACGTTTAAGTAGCTTAACGTATAGTTGAGGATTATCCTGGGTTGTCTGCAAGCCTCTTTGCGTATCAATACCGTACAAATGACTGAAATCCTGACTTTTAACATCCCTGTGCTCTTTGCTGAATTCAGTTCGCTTAACCGGCGTGATCCACTTCGCCATGATGTTAAACATTTCATTGACGTCTATGGGCTTTGCTATGTGGTCATTCATACCCACCACGAGAACTTTTTCTCTATCCCCCGCCATGGCGTTAGCAGTCATTGCTATGATGGGTAAATCAGCAAATTGGCTTTGTTCTCGGATGCGTTTTGTCGCGGTGTAGCCGTCCATAATCGGCATTTGGCAGTCCATCAACACGCCATCAAAATTACGAGTTTTTAGTAATTCCAGTGCCTGTTGGCCATTTTTTGCCAATGTAGGGATTAGCCCATTGCGACAGAGTAACTCAATGGCCAGCTCTTGGTTCATTTCGTTATCTTCGACCAGTAGCACTTCAGCGCCTTGCAGCTTGGTGATGGCTGGAGAAATATAACTTACATTGTGAGCGACTCTGGGGTCAATTGAGCAAGACTTACCCAACGCCGCCTTTAGACACTCGAGTAAATTCGACGGTGTCACGGGCTTTGTCAAATAGCCATGGATTTCGAGACCTTCAGCTGCATTGATAACTTCCTCTCGGCCATAGGCCGTTACCATAATGATACTCGGAACATGGCTCACTACATCACCCGTTTGGATCTCTCTGCTCAGCTCAATGCCATCTTTGTTCGGCATTTTCCAGTCCATAAGGACAAGATTGAACGGCGCGTCATTGTCAGACTGTTGCAGTAAATCAATAGCCGATTGCGCGCAATCCGCTTGTGCAACTTCAATATCCAGCGCCTTTAGCATTTGTGACACAATATTGCACGCCGTCACATTATCATCAACAATCAATACCCTTAATTTTTCAAGTTCTTTATCAATTAGGCGTGACCTAGCGGCCGCGCCATGTTGCTTTTCAAACCGTGCGGTGAAACTAAAAATACTGCCTTTATTAGGCTCGGTTTCAAGCCATATCTGGCCACCCATCATGTTTACCAGTTTTTTAGATATCGTCAGGCCAAGGCCTGTGCCACCATGTTTGCGAGTTGTTGATGAGTCCGCTTGAGAAAACGATTTAAACAGATTTTTCTGCTGCTCTTTTGACATACCAATTCCGGTATCAGACACTGAAAACAGCAATTCAATGGAGTCTTGTTGTGTGTTTAACACTCTTACTTTAACAACTACCTCGCCACCGCTTTCAGTGAACTTAACCGCATTATTTCCGAGATTAATCAGAATTTGTCCAAGGCGAAGCGGATCGCCAATTAAGCCTGTTACAACATTAGGTAAAATGTCGAAGTAAAACTCTATTCCCTTTTCTTGTGCTTTAAGACCCACCAAACTGGCAAGATTGTCCATCACATCTTCAAGCCAAAATGGGATATTTTCCATATTGAGTTTGCCAGCCTCAATTTTTGAAAAATCGAGAATATCATTGATAATACCGAGCAATGACTCTGCGCTTCGATGCACTTTCTCTATATAATTGCGTTGTTTAGAGTTTAGGTTTGTTTGTAGCGCTAAGTGACTCATCCCGATAATCGCATTCATCGGCGTACGAATTTCATGAGACATATTGGCTAAAAAGTCGGATTTAGCTTGGCTGGCCTCATCCGCAGCTTGCTTCGCTTCAGTCAACGCATCTTCCCAATATTTTCGATCGGTGATGTCTTCAACAGCAACAGCAACACCACCACCTGCATATTCATCCAAAGGCGCAGCACTCACACTGACCCACACTAAGTCACCTTGAGGGCGGTACACACCCATTTCGAAATTCTTAACGATGTCACCTGTTCTTAGGGCAACATTTACGGGCGTTTGCTCTGCGCTGAGCGGCTGTCCCTCACTATTTACGAGTTGCCAATAGGAAGATGCAAACTCACGTGCTTTTTGCTCATTTGCTGAAACCCCCAGAATCTCTTCTGACATACTGTTGGCTTCGAGTACCTGGCCTTCATTTGAGACCATAGATACACCCACGGGGAGAGCTGCAAAAAGTGCTTTAAGTTGCTCTTGCTTACTAAACAGCTCGTTTTGCATGGATTTCGACGCGTCGATATCGATATGAATGCCAATGATTCTGACACCTTGTTGCTCTGGTTCTGGCGTAGCGTTTCGACCAACAGATAAAATCCATTTCCATTTACCGTCTTTCGTTTTCATCCTAAATTCAGCACGGTAAGTACTTGTTTTCCCAGCTAAGTGTGCTTGAAGTTTGTGTGTTGCATCTTGGATATCGTCTGGGTGTACCAAATATTGCCAGCGCTCGTAGCATTCACCGAACTCACGGTCCAACTCTTCTTTTGTATAACCCAACAAATTGGCCCAAATCTCATTGGTGTGCAGTATTTCTGTGTGAGTGTCCCAATCCCATAAACCGGCATTTGCGCCTTGTAACGCTCGCTCTAGTTGTTGCTGACTCTCGTGCAGTGCTAATTCAGCATCTTTGAGCTCGGTAATATCTAGCGCGAAGCAACCTAAGCCCACAAACTCCTGAACATTGTTGAATAATGGAAATTTGTGACAAATATACACAAGCTCTGCGCCGTCATCCATGACCAAGGTTTCTTCGCTAACAATAGGTTCTGCGAGCTCAATGACCTTTTGATCATCTTCAACCAAGGCTTGAGCATAATGATGTTGAGACCAGATCTGAAAGTCATTTTTTCCTATCGCGTCCTCACTACTCACACCGGCATACGCACACCAACTTTTATTGACTATTTGATACCGCCCGTGTGTGTCTTTGTAGTAGGCAATTGCTGGAAGGTTATCGAGGAAGCCTTTAATTTGCCGTTGGCTATTCTCAAGTTCAATAGCAGCTAACTTGGTATCAGTTATATCCGCAATATTACCGATGACACCTATAATTACACCGTCTTGATAAATCGCCTCACCGGTTGTTCGAATCCACTTTAGCTTGCCTTCCATACTTTTAAAACGCGCTGTGATGTCATAGGGAACGCCTTCTTTCACGCACAACGCAAAGGCACTTATCACTTGTTCACGTTCAGGCCCTTGGATACACGAAACACCATCTTTGACCCACTCTTTTCTGTCTTCCAAGGGAACTTCGTGTATTTTGTATACCTCTTCAGACCAACTAAACTCATCCAACGCGATGTCGTATTCCCACCCCCCTATTTTGGCTAAGGACTGACTACGATTGAGCAGCGCTTGACTCTTTTCTATTTCTCTTTGGGCACGGCGAATGTCTTCTATATCTCTGATAAAACAAATTACCGCTCCCGCGCCTTGGTGTGTAACGGGAATTAACGTTACTTCTGCAAGCCACTGTTTTCGACCGCGTAAATGCGTCCACTCAAAGCGCATGAGTTCTTTTTTACGGATCACGCTATCAATAATTTCTTGAGCGAGTTCGGCAGAGGATTTGCCACTGGGCTGAATGAGCGGAGAAATTAATGGGTCGTTGGGTTGTTTGTTGAGCAGTTCAGCTTCGCTTTCAAGCCCGCACATCTGCACAAATGCGGGATTCACTTTTTGGAAGCCCGCCTCTGTGAGCATCGCAATGCCATCGGTTAGACTTTCAAATATTGCTTCAGTTTGTTGTTTCTGACGATACAGCTCGGTCATATCTGATGCGAGGCCTATGACCCCTTGAGGCTTGCCGTTGAGTGAAAACGCTGTACGTGTATAAACAATATTGTGGATTTCTTTGTCCGCGAGCGTGAGGGTAAGTTCGTTGGTTCGAACCCCACCCTGCTCAATCATTTCTTTGTCTTCGTAATAAAACGCTTCTCGTGTGTCTTTGGGGAAAAATGCAACATCTAATAAATTACGACCGATTAATTGCTCGCGTTCAATCCCAAACGCCTGCTCAAATGCGGTGTTAACATCCGCTACATACAGATTGGCATCTTTCACTAAAATTGGGTTTGGAATAGCATCCAATAAGGCCGTTTGATAAGCCAGCATATGTTCACGTTCAAGACGTTTTAAATTTGCACGGTGGACTTGGGCCGCGATGAGAATACTGATAAAAAATATGAAAGCGGGAATTTTCATCAAGTCATCTGGGTATTGAGTGTAGATTTTAGGGCTGGCACCCGTAAATTTAACCGCCCATTCTTTGCCACCCACTAAAATGGTAGTGTCATACGCTAACGCAGTTTTACCTCGCAATTCCCCCAACGGCTTTGCATCACTGGATGCAGCAAAATGGGTGTATAAAGGCTCGCTATTGCCAAGGTCTGAAAACTCAATATGGAAATAATCTTCGTTGAAATTACTTTCCAGTAAAGTATCAATCATCACGTTTATCTGTACGACCACAAGTACAAATCCCAGTAGTGCAGTTCTGCGTTCATCGAGCGTGTTTCTGGGCAAAAATAGATCGTAAACGGGCATTAAAATCAACAAACCACCCTGTCCTGAATTGATCAAACTGATTCTATCTGACGCCGCAGGAGTGTTAATTGTTAAGGACATATCCATGGCATCATGAACATGTCCTATTGAAGCGATGTCAAACCCCATCACACCTGAGTTAGCCCGAAGGGGTTCAGCATAGTAAACGGGATAGTAGTATGACTTCTTCTTAGGTTGTGCACGTTGCCCATCTTTTAATATGAAAACGTCATAGTCTGCAATGCCATTTGCGCGCGCCTGTTGGATATGTGTAGGTAGTTCATCTCGTGCGATTTTTGGGGCCCACTCCATCGCTATCAAACCTGAAAATCTATCTACTGAACGCTGCACCATGCCCTTAAAATCTTGACGGGAAACGTTTTTGTTGATGTGAAAACCTGTTTGTATGGTGTACAAGGTTTCAAAGTAAGGAAGGATTGCTAGTTCAACTGCTTTTGCCCTGCGCTCGGCCTCAACGTAGAAGTCTTCAATGATCTCCTCTTTGAAGTCATCATTGCCCACTTGGTAAATGACACTGGCCAGTAGGATTCCGATTATCACTATAATCCCTTCAAATGACCAATTCCTAGGCTTTTTCTGCTCCAACGCAACACACGAAACCCAATACAATGTTGATAAGGTTAGAACGATTCCCAGTAGCAGCACGCTTTCAGCAGTATAAGAACTGCGCAGTAAGTAATCATTTTTTACTAAGATTGACTCGCGATTCTCTATCGCAAACCAGTTAAGTAGCGATGTACCAAAACCTCCGATGCAGATTGGTACCACGTACCAATTGCGTGAGGTGTCTTGCTGATAAGGAAGATAGCGAATACACAAACTCATGACGAGTACGGTACTGAGTATTGTAAATCCGAAAGCGGTTGGTAGCGCCATAGGAATAAAAGGTCCCCAACCATAAGCGGATTCCAGTTCAAACAGATATCCAGTGATGGCCGTGAGGCTTAACGCCGACACTAAAGCAATCACAATCGATTCGAACTTGGGGCTTTTATTAAATACAGCACTGCAAAACGCTAAGGCGCACAGCGAAAAGCACAGAGCCGTATTGGGTGCCATCCTACCAGGGTACATGTAGCTTTGCGGCACCTCGTAGCGCATGAACAATTCATCAATACCGAAGTTAAGCCCTGTGATGTATTGCATCAAACTTAAAAAACCAAGGGTAAAGACGATAAATGCTGCTGCAAGACAACGCTTCTTACGATGAGTGAGGAGCGCCAAAAGTGACATACCACTGAATAACATGCCTAACGCGGTGTTGAATTGCATGGGTGAAAAGTCTGGCCCAAGCTTCATCAGCGGGTAATTTTTAGTAAACCATGCAAATATCACCACTGAACCAATGGCAATTAGCAAAGTGCTAAAAGCCATGGCAATGACAGTGAGTGTACGGCTATTGGAGGCGTGCATCACTCACCTTAGACCCCAAAGCACATGTCTTCATCGGCGTCGATATACAGTTGTTGAATTTCCCTAACCTGCGGGATGCACTCCAAAAAAGCACGCACTAAATGAGGGTCAAAATGCTGACCTGATTCATCAATTAAATACTGTATCGCTTCTTGCTCAGTCCACGCTCTTTTGTATGGTCGTGTACTCGTGAGGGCGTCATACACATCGCAAATAGCCACAATGCGAGCTGATAGGGGTATGTCCTCCCCCGACAACCCTTTTGGGTAGCCCTGTCCGTTATATTTTTCGTGATGGTACATCGCCACTTCCTTGGCCAACTGCATCAGCGCGGAGCGATGGTCACCGATGATATGAACCCCATATTCGGTGTGCTTTTTCATGATTTCCCATTCTTGCGCGTTTAACTTTCCCGGTTTCAAAAGAATTTTGTCTGGTATGCCAATTTTACCAACATCATGCATAGGCGCGGCGTTATAAAGTAGCTCGCACCAATCATCATCCTGTCCTATTTTTTCAGCTAGGAAGCGACAAAACCAACTCATGCGAATAACATGCATGCCCGTTTCATTGTCTTTGAATTCAGCTGCTCGGCCTAACCTACGAATTATTTCGACCCGAGTTTCGTTAAGCTCAGCAGTGCGTTGCTGTACCAATTTTTCTAGGTGCCGGGCTTGGTCATAAAGATGTAACTGCGTTTTTACCCGAGTGAGAACAATGGGTGGGCTAATTGGTTTAGTAATGTAATCCACCGCGCCAAGCTCAAAGCCAATACGCTCATCTGCAACTTCCGCTTTCGCAGTGACGAAGATGATAGGGATCATGCTGGTAAGCGGGTTACTTTTAAGCACTTTGCATAACTCAAAACCATTCATGTCTGGCATAACGACATCGAGTAATATCAAGTCAGGTTTATCATCTCCTTGTGCAATTTTAAGTGCTGATTGACCATTTAATGCTGCTTTAACTCGGTATTCATCGTGCAGAATACCCGTAAGGACATCGATATTTTCTACCGTATCGTCGACGACCAAAATCGTTGCTTTTTCGAATTTTTCCATCTCACTACCCATCAAATAGATACAGCGTTTAGGTAGTACCAGAGCACGATATACCCAGCTGTAAACACTACAATCATCTAAAGCGTTAAGCGTGGGTCTCTAAAAGTGAACCGCGCTTGTTAGAATGCCATGAGAGAATACTTAGTCTCCCCAATAAAAATCGCCTTTGTCTTATATCAACTGCTTCTTCACGTCAGATGTAGGTTCACTTTGTAGAACTCTGGGTAAAATCTAAAAATGTCTCCTTATTCTCAAAGCTAAGCTATGCTAATTAAGCTGTACCTGTTTTTTCATACCTACGTTTAAATGTAGACCAACAGGAACCTTCATGCATGAGATAATTTCTAATTCAATAAAAGACACGTCATTTCAAAAACTAACGGTTTTAGTTGTCGACGCGATAGACAATATGCGTGTCACAGTGGCGAAAATGCTCCATGCCATGTGCTTTGGCGAAGTGCTCCAAGCAAGCAACGGCATCGACGCTCTCAACATAGTCAAAAAGCAGCAAATTGACCTCATTATCACAGAGCTTAAATTACCTAAGCTCGATGGCGTCGAGCTGCTGAAGGCGATTCGAAATGACGAAAATACGGCTTCGATACCGGTTGTATTTATGTCTGCGGTGATAGAACAACAAGAAGTCATTACGGCAATTAAACATGGCGCTTCTGAATATGTGGTCAAACCGTTCTCTGGCAAAATTCTTGCGCAGCGGTTAATTCGCGCACTAGAGAAACCCGTTAAAAAGTTATCGAGCAAACAACAACCTACATCGTCTAACACAACTGACGATACAACCCCTGACCCCATTCATATTTTAGTTGTGGATGATGTTGCGGATAACATTCAAGTGATCAGTGAAATTCTACGAAAGGACTACAAAATTAAAGCCGCAATAAGTGGTGAAAAAGCCTTGGCTATCTGTGAAGCGGATGTGCAACCGGATCTCGTGTTGTTGGATATCATGATGCCGAACATGGATGGACTTGAAGTGTGTCGGCGTCTCAAAGAAAACCCCAATACCCAACATATCACTATTATATTTCTAACAGCACTGGACCAAAACAAAGATGTGATCGCAGGCCTTGAGCTCGGCGCCGTTGATTACATCACAAAGCCGGTTAACCCAATGGTGGTAAAAGCGCGATTAGCCGCTCACACCAACACCATTTTATCGACACGAATGATGCGCAATCAAATTGATACGCTTATTGAGAATGAGCGCTTGCGTGATGAGTTTGACCGTATTACGCAAAACGATCTTAAGCATCCGCTCAATGAAATGATCAAAAGCCTAGAATTACTGGAGCGATACAACAAGGATGCGGACAAAGTTAAAAGTACTGCCGCAGCGATTAAGCTCTCGACAACCAACTTGTCATACATGATTGATAACATGCTGACGCTCAGCCAGCTTGAAGATGGCAGCTATCATCTTTGTCCGGTGCCATTGAATTTGCTTCGTTTAATTACAGCAGTGCTCGACAACTACCGATTTTCTGCCAATGAAAAACACCTAGAAATACAAAATGAAATTTCAGCGACCGCTCAAATTAAAGCGGAAGAATTGCTCACAATGTCACTGCTTTCCAATTTAATCCAAAATGCTATCGACGCAGCACCAAGAGGCTCTGCTATTAATCTTAGTGCCACCCGAAATGGCATGAATACGGTCATTAAAATTCACAATCACGGCTCGGTTGCCGATGAAGTTATACACTGCTTTTTCGACAAATATGTTTCCCATGGCAAGAAGAATGCTGCGGGCATCGGCACCTACGCAGCAAAATTGATGACCGAAGTACAAAATGGCTCGATTAGCTTTGATACACACGTTGAGCAAGGCACGACACTGAGTGTATCTTTGCCGTGCGAATAACAGTTCATGATGTTTTTTGATTTCGTTGTTGCTGGGCTTCCACCAGCATCAATTCTGCTTTTGCGCCTAAAAATACATACACTCCCAAGCCAATTAATAGACCGATCACGCTTAGCATCATCAACAGTGCCGGTGTGCTGTATTCGCTTTGTCCTAGCGAGGCTTTGAACATCGTCAATAAAGCCTCAATAGAAATTGCAATGAGAATCGTGGAGATAAAGCGCGTGATGGTGCGTCGTGTGGAGCTGTGCCGAAAGATATCTTTGTGCATCAAAATCTCTTCTTCAAGTATGGTTTTCCCCAAATCGAAGATAGATAAAGCCAGAGTAATGAAAATGATGATGCCAAAGGGTTTAAGAGGGTCATTGTTGACCCCAAGATTGAACAGCAACTGGCTAATATCAATACACACGTTGTAAACCAAGACTAAGACCAAAGTAAACAAGCTTAATACAATAACGGAGTAACCTGCTTTAAATACGCCGCTAAATCTCCCTCTTGAGCGATCTCCCATTACATACTCAATCAACTTAGGTAGGTTAACATCGACCACCACGTATTGGCTTCGCAGCTCAGCATCGCTCTCTTTTATCATCACAGAGATACACAAGTTACCGGTTGCTAAAGAGATGTAAGGCTCAGTAATGACTACCCCGATAT
Source organism: Pseudoalteromonas sp. GB56 (assembly GCF_054923835.1). NCBI lineage: Bacteria > Pseudomonadati > Pseudomonadota > Gammaproteobacteria > Alteromonadales > Pseudoalteromonadaceae > Pseudoalteromonas > Pseudoalteromonas sp. GB56. Next base: position 2,452,194 of record NZ_JBPCHK010000001.1, read on the forward strand.
CACTTCCATCTAAAGCGCTATAGTAAGGCCGATTAGCGCGAGATACCCCATCACCACGTTGGCACTCACCTTTGTTATTAATGTTGGCACTGATCTGCAGTCCTTCGGTGTTTAGAACATAAACCAACTCAGAAAATGAATAACACTTGCACAGTGCCACAAATGCCGTATTCGGTTGTTGTCGCCATTGCTCGTGCTCCACTAACGCATGGATAAGTGACTCCAGCAACGGATAGATTTCGATGTAATGTTCGCGGTATCGCTCGATAACGCTCAAGTAGCTCATAGCCATATTTCAAGTCCTCTGTGAAGGCTTGTAATAAACACGCAGAATTGATGCCAATTAATAAAGGTGCTTAATTTCAATTATTTAGAAAACTTCCCCCACGATTTTTGCGCCATATCAGTGCAATTTATTACGGCTATTCGCTCCTGTTCAGTGCACTTATCTTTCGATTCATTCCCTATTTAAGTTATTGTTCTATAATGAACCCATTAGTTAAACAAATAAGGGAAAATGTTATGAAACAACTATTTGCAGTTATCACTCTCGTGGCGTCAGCGCTAATCCTTACGGCCTGTGAAGATGCCAAAGAAGCGTCTGCAGAAGCAAAAGAAAAAGCAGCCGAGGCGAAAAAGGAAATCGCAAGTGCATGGAATGATGCCGTGGATGAGGTTAAAGAAGCCTCTGAAAATTTCGACAAAGAATCATTCTCTGAGCAAGTTGATGAGCTTATGGCTGAAACCAAAGCCCTTGCCGCGGCCGCAAGCGATGAAGGAAAAGTGCAATTCAATAGCTTAGTTGCTGACTCTAAAGAGCTTGCTGCCAAAGCATGGGAAGAATCAAAAGAAGGCGCAGGTGAGCTTTCTGACGAAACCAAAGAAAAAATTGAAGAGCTGAAAGAGAAAATCCGCCAAACGCGCGAAGAGCTCGAAGCAAAACAATAAGTTTACTGTCTATGTGATGCACCAAACCCAGCACAGTGCTGGGTTTTTTCTTGCGTACTTGGATTAATAAAAGGCGCTTTTTAGCGCCTTAAATATGATTAATACTTGACGATTTTACTCATAAGCATGTAATTCACAGGCACCAATATCAAGGTGATTAAGGTCGCAAATATAATCCCAAACCCTAATGACACTGCCATCGGAATAAGGAATTGTGCCTGTGTTGCCTTCTCAAACAGCAATGGCATCAACCCGATAAAGGTCGTTAAGCTGGTGAGCATGACTGGGCGAAAGCGCGCAGCGCCGGCAATGCTAATGGCATCGTGCACTTTATCCCCTTTAGCACGGCGCTTATTAATGTAATCGACTAACACAAGTGAGTCATTCACCACTACCCCGATAAGTGCCAACATCCCCAAGAAACTCATAATGGTTAAGTCCATGCCCAGCATCCAATGCCCTAGCACTGCACCTATCAATCCAAATGGAATGACACTCATCACGATTAGCGGCTGATAGTAAGATTTCAGCGGAATCGCCAATAAGCTGTAAATCACAAACAATACGATGATTAACCCCCAGAAGAGGGAACCAAACGACTCACGTTGCTCTTTGGCCTCGCCTTCTAAACTGTATGTGACGTTCGGGTACTGCACCATGAGTTCATCAAGGTATTGACGCAAATCGGCTTGCAGCGTCGTCATATTAGTGTTGTTTTTTTCAACATCGGCAATGACGTTCAAGGTGCGGTAGCGGTCAATACGGTATATTGATGATGGGCTGGTACCTGTTTTAAGTGTTGCCACGTGGGCAAACGGTACCTTGTTACCATCCGGTGTTTCAATCAGCACATCTTGTAAGTCTGCGACTGAGCGACGCTCGGTGAGCGGTAGACGCACCATCACAGTTACATCATCTCGTCCACGTTGAATACGTTGTACTTGCGAACCGTAGAACGAACTGCGCACCTGCTGAGCAACACTCACCTTTGTCAGCCCTAGCGCATAGCCTTGCTCTGTTAACTCAATTTGCAGCTCTTGCTTGCCATCAGTCATGCTATCGGAAATATCAAATACCGTTGGGTAAGTTGCCAGTCGGGCTTTGATGTGTTCTGCCACTTCTTGCAAAGTTTCGATATTCGTGGCGCTTAGCTGCACATCAATAGGGTCTGAGCTACGGCCAATCTCGGCACGGAATGTAAGACTTTCTGCACCTGGGATCACGCCAATCAAGGTTCGCCATTCGTTGGCTAGCTGAATTGACGACACATTGCTGGTGCGCTTTTCACTCGGTGTGATTTCAAATCGTACGCGCCCGACATTGGTTGAGCCGCCACGGCCACCTGTGGTTGCCAGCACATTGAGAATTAAGCTCTCCCCTGTCTCAGCATCGCGGTATTTCTCTTTTAACTGTTCTGCTTTTGCAGCCATATCAATGATGTAATTGTTGGTCACATCAAACGGTGTGCCTGTTGGCATAGTCAATTCAACGCGCACGGTTTCACTGGGAATACGAGGGAAGAAGATAAAGCGTGTCCAGCCACTGGAAATCAACGAGATAATCACGGCGAACACAGCCACAAACATCAGCACAGTAGAGAGCTTGTTTCTTAACGCGAGCTGCAACACAGGCTGGTAATAACGTAAAATTGAACGCTCAAACCCATCTGCAAACTGCTGTTGCCAACGTTCAAAACGATTCGGTTGCTTGTCTTGGCGCACCTTCAAATATTTTAAGTGTGCGGGCAATACAAACTTAGACTCGATCAATGAAAACAGTAATACCGGAATAACCACCGCAGGAATTTGCGCGAAGAACGCACCGCGGCCACCTTCCATAAACGCCAGCGGCATAAACGCAGCAATCGTGGTTAATACACCGAAGGTCACTGGAGTTGCCACTTCTTGGGTACCGTTAATGGCCGCTTGCTCACCACTTTCGGAGGTTCTTAAGTGGGTATAGACGTTTTCCCCAGTAACGATGGCATCGTCAACAACAATACCGAGCACCAAGATGAAACCGAATAAGCTCATGATGTTCAAAGTAACGCCGAAAAACGGCAGTAAGAAAAAGGCACCGATGAAGGAAACCGGAATGCCAATAAACACCCAAAACGCGATAGCGGGACGCAAAAACAGCGTGAGCAATGCAAGAACCAAAATGCCCCCTTGCAAGGCATTGGTGGTCAAGGTCGCGATACGGCTTTTAACAATTTCCGAGTCATCATCCCAATAACTTAATTCAAAGCCGATGGGCAAATTTGCTTGTTTCGACTGAATGTACTCTTTGACTTCATCCGCTACTTCAATCGCGCTTTGTGGGCCGATGCGATAGACATCTATAAATGCTGCTTGTTTACCGTTAAAACGCGTACGTACTGGCGTTTCTTCAAAAGCATCATTAACCTGGGCGATATCTCCAAGACGAATAATTGAACCATCCGCTGTGCGCGACACCACAATTGCCGCGAATTCATCTTTGCGATACGCCTGCCCTTTTGAGCGTAGTAAAATTTCGCCACCCTCAGTCTTTAAGTTACCAGCAGACACATCGCTACTGGAATTACCGATGGCGTTGGCGATATCCGCTAAGGTCAAATTGTATTGGCGCAACGTGTCTTTTGGCACTTCGATGGCGATTTCATAATCACGAACACCGCTAAGTTCAACTTGCGTCACATTAGGTAAACGCAGCAATTCATCACGCACTTGCTCGGCGTATTCACGGGTTTCCAATTCGCCGTAGTCACTGGCCACGGTAACTGCGATAACTTCTCGCGTGCGCTGTGCTAATGAAACAACAGGTTTTTCTGCATCCACGGGAAAAGTATTAATGGCATCGACTCGCGATTTGATATCGGCGAGCAGTTCACGCTTGTCATACCCAGACTCAATCTCGATACTGACCGTCGCGCCACCTTCACTCGAGCGACTGACGATGCGTTCAATCCCTTCGAGGTCTTGCACCGCTTCTTCGATGCGGATCGCGACGCCTTTTTCTGCATCTTCTGGCGTTGCACCGCGCAACGTAACGCTGACGTTCACTTGCTCTGCTTCAAATGCCGGAAAAACTTCTAGCGGTATTTTATTAGCAAGACTGTAGAGGCCCGCGATGAGGATGCTTATCATCAGAATATTCGCGGCCACATGATTTCGCGTAAACCAAGCAATCATGAACTTGCTCCTTGAGAGCGCTCACCTTTGCGCATGCTCTCATTGGGCTTTTGCTCTTGGCTTTGTTCCTGCCCATGAATGTTCACGCGAGTACCTGAACTCACTTGCCCAAGCGGCGTAAGAACCAATTGTTCACCGGCCTCAAGACCCGCGACCACAACGCTGTGATCTGCACCTTGCCATCCTAGTTTGATGTCTTTTCTGAGCAACTGGCCATCAACAACGGTGTACACGTAACTGCCCTGATAGACAGTGCTGTTGGGGATCACTATTGCGTTATCAACGGGATTTGTTTTGATATGTGCGCGCACATATTGGCCAATTTTTATTGGTACTTGGTTGCTTTCACTCGGCGCAAATGGGTCACTTATCTCACCAACAACATAAAGCTGCTGAGACGTGCTATCGATGGCACTTTCTGTGCGCACTAGGCGCCCTTGCCAGTGCTGCTCACCGAACACACTGGAACTGAATTCAACCTGTGAACCAGTTTGTTCACTGCCATCACGGTATTGTGTTGGCAGTTGCATCATCACCAAGTCGCTGTTTTTAATTGGTAGTCTTACTTCTACACTGTCTGTTGCATACACCTCTGCGAGTTGCGTATTCACACCCACCACTTGACCAAGGTCGACCATCTGCGACAATACCCGGCCTGAGAAAGGTGCTTTGATGGTCGTGCGTTCCAAATCTAGCTTGGCTTTATCCACCGTTGCTTGCGCCGACATCACATTGGCTTTTGCAGTTTCAAGCTGAGGTTTACGCAGCACTAAATCTGACGCTTGTTCGCCATTTCCAAGGCGCTGCCAATCCACCTGCGCTTGCTCAACTCTAGCTTGCTCTTCGAGCAAGGCTTGCTGAGCACTAAAGAGCGCAGCTTGCGCAGCCTTTAGCTCCGCGCGATGGTCTCTGTCGTCCAACTGCAAGAGCTCATCACCTTGCTCAAAAAAGCCACCATCACGAAAACGTGAGTGCACCTTCACCACTTGTCCAGACACCTGAGCGGACAGCATCGTTTGAATGCGTGGACGCACCACTCCATAACTGGAAATGTCGGCAGCGAATGGCACAGCTTCAAGTGCAAGCACCTTGACGGTGATCTTCGCCGCTTTAGGAGGCGCACCACGCCCTACTTTGGGTGGGTTCGATACAATAAAACTGATGGCTGCGAGTGCAACAATCACGATAATGAGTGGGAGCACGACTTTTTTACATTACTTTTCATTGGTTTGGCTCTCGAAGTCACCACCTAATGCTAGGTGTAAATTAATTCTATTTTTAATTAGTTGAAGCTTGATGTTAATTAGCGCACTTTGTGCATTGTAGGCACGTTGCTGCGCATCAAGGACTGTGGTGTAAGTTTGTAAACCGCCTACATATTGCTCAAAAGACAACTCATAGGCGTAGTTCGCACTGTCTAACGCCTTTTTCGTTTGCTCATATTGCAGCTTCAGACTTTGCTCTTGCGTCAGGGCGTTTTCAACGTCTGCAAACGCATCTAATAAGGTTTCTAAGTACGCTTGCTCTGTCTCTTTCAATGCGAGCCTAGCGATTTCTTCATTTGCCTTTAACTCGCCTCCTGCAAATAAGGGCATAGACAAGTTACCCAGCAATGACCACGCCAACGCGGATGGCGAGAGTAAATCGTCCCATCGGCTTGTGCTATCACCTAAGGATGCTGTCAAACTCAAACTGGGGTAACGCTGCTTGTGGGCAAACGCCAGCGCCGCGTCTTTTGCTAATAATTGCTGCCAAGCGGCTTGCAATTGTGGCTTGCGGGTAACGAGCTCTGAAGGCAGGCCAACCCCCACAGGCTCCTGCAATAAAGGTAGTTCAGACTTGGTGGCTATCAATCCTGCTGGATACTCACCGACTAAACGTTCTAACTGCCGCTTACTGCTGGTTAATGTGGCTTGCTGCGCCGCCAAAGCAGATTGCTCTGATGCGAACTCATTGCGCGTCAAGTACACATCTAAGGCCTCGTAAAGACCTTGACGGTATCCACGCTCAATGATTGCGAGGTTGTCCTGTGCAGCTTTAATACGCTGTTGGTACACGTCAACCAGCTGCTGATCAGCGATGACGTTAAACCATGCACTGATGACATCAGCCACCAGCTGCTGACGACTTTGTGCGTAGCTATTTAACGCACTTTGATAGGTATAAAATGCCTGTTTTTGCGCCGCATCTAACTTGGCAAACAAATCCACTTCATAACGCATGGTCAAGGAAATATCGCTGGCATTGCCATAAGAGACTGGACGATTGTCTTTCTTGCGGCTGGTTTGCGTTGACAAATCAATACTGGGCCAATCAGTTGCTTCACTTACGTTGAGCTGTTGCTCGCTTTGCAACAACGCATAGAACTGTTGTTTTAACGCTTGGTTGTTTGCTAATGCATTGGCAACTAGTTGGTGAATTTGTGGGTCGGTCAGTTGATTAATCCAGCCTGTGCTGACAAGCGTGGACTGTTCTGGAAATTGAGGATTGTGCTGCCAATTCGCGGGGAATGCTGGCTGCACCAACTCAGTGTTGATGTGGCTGCTGGTACAGGCACTTAAACTTAATATGCTACATATCGCAAGGGTGAGCGCGCGCACATTGGTTTCCTATTATGCTAATTTACTGCATGCAGTAAAGCAGAAGCGCTTTTTAAAAACCAGTAACTTTACATAGCCTTACACTACTTGATAACGACATCAAAAATGCCGTACTTTAACCATTTTACACATAAAAATACTTAACAGTGTAAGTAAGGCTGATACAATGTCGAAAAAAATGGAGGACAGTTATGAGTAGGATAATCTCACTGGCATTGTGGTTGTGCCTTTTTAGTGGAGAGTTAGCGGCAAACGAATACTACGTTGGTGTAGACCATGCACAACTTAGGACCGATTTTGCCGGGGTTGAAGCTAAACCGACAGCATTAATTATTAAAGCAGGCGCAGAACTATACAATCGCACTTATTTAGAAGTTCAAACGGACATAAGCCAATCAGAAGATGAATTACTGGGTGTATCAATCGACGCTAGTAGCGCACAATCTGCTTTAATTCGCTTTAGAACCCCACAGTTTGGTAGTTTTAGTTATGATCTTGCTTTTGGATACGCCAAGACGGAATTAAATTTTACTGGAAACGCAGAAGTCTATGATGGAAAGGAAAAGTTTACAGGCTTTGCATGGGGCGGACGCCTGAACTATGAATTACCCTACAACCTTCGCTTAAACGCCGATTATTTATCTCGATATAACAAGGACAATTTAAAGATTGACACTTGGAGTGTTGGGCTAAGCTATTATTTCTAAAGGATTACATTATATGAGAGCTACACTATCGGCTTTAAGTATTTCAACCTTGTTCGCTTTAACAGGCTGCAGTGAAAACGAGAATGCAGACGAAATCAACAAAGCCTTCAATGAAGAAGAGCAAGTTCAAACAGGCGATTTGATAGAATCTGTTGTTGTATATGGAGGTAATATCCGAATTGAACCGGGCGACACGGTACAATTAACTGCGATCGGTAAAGATTTAAACGGTAAAAGTAAGGACATTTCCTCTGATGTAACTTGGAAGTCTTCTCACCCTGATTCCGCAGCTATTGATGAAAATGGTCTTGTCACCGCTATTGCTAAAGCTGACACTCAATATTCACTTATTACCTTCACAGCAACTGCATTAGGCGATGCCAGTGAATCCGCTCAGATTTCGGTCAAAGATATTGCTATCGAATCTATTACATTATCCTCATCAAGCGCTGAAGTGTATGCATGCCAACCAAACACTATTGCGAGCACCATTATTTTTACCGATGGGTACCAAGGAAAAGTACAGAACGGAGATTTGACTTGGAGCTCATTGAATGACAATCAAACACGCTTCTCAGAGAATGGTGAACTGTTCACACGAGCTGAGCCTGGCAGCACACTGACCATCTCAGCTTCTTATGAACAAGCACAAAGCAATCGATATCAACTGGAAGTAGCAGCCAGTCAAATAAGTAGCATCGAGTTCGTTGATGCTGACTCAAATAATTTAGATTCTTTGACAATGGAACTCGGTTCAAGAAGCACAATAGGTGTCAGTGGCAAACTTGGGTCTCAGGTATATGACCTCACTCCTATTATTGTGTGGGACCAAAAAAATGAAGATCTGGTGCATGTTGCTACGGATCCCCAAGCAATAGGCTCAATTATTGCCACCAGCAAGGGCACAGGCCTGATTTACGCCCAATGTACAGATACATTAAATGAGTCTTTATCTGTTGAAGTTGAGAGCTCCGCTGAAGGCTCGTTAGAGAGCATTACGGTTAATGATGGTATAGAGGCACTTACGGTCAACTCTGGGGCAACACAGAAGCTAACAGTGTTTGCCAACTATCAAGGTTTGAACTCTGCTATCAATGTATCGGATGCAACTGATGTTGCCCTCAGCAATGATTTACTTTCAGTTTCATTAAAGAATGCGGGGTCTGATAGTGCTTATTTGGAGATTACAGCAGCTACTGAGGTGTCTGGTTCATCGACAATTACTTTAGAGTTTCTGGGTCAACGTATTGTGCTAGATACAACAATCACCAAAGTTGAATAACTTTCCGTGCTCTAGTGCGTCCAACGTAGGGCGCACTAGGGCACTTTTTGGATGTACTCCAGTGCTGTCATTTTGTGGTACGTCACGTCAGGGTGCAAAACATGGGTGGGTTCTGGGTCTACCACTTCAATGGGAATCGCCATACTGCGGGCAATATCCAGTGCCATTTGGGTAATATTGACGCTAAAAGAGGTACCCATAAACACCATTTTATCGGCCTCTAACATACGCTGTTGTGCTGCCGTAATGTTGTATAAGTCGGTGTAATACTCATCAAAGAGCAACACAAATGGCTTGTAGGAGCGATAGAGGGCAGGTTCTCCGTTGTCGACAGCAAAAACATCAAACAAAGATTCGGTTAAACGGCTTTCATCAACGTCATTCCAAGGCGTCACTATCTTGTCTACTGAATCACCTTGTTCATGAAATAGCGTCATTTGGTCTAATCGCCCATGAATAGCAATGTAATCTTGATTACCCGCTTTGCCATCTAAGCCATCAATGTTTTGAGTAATGAGGTTTTTATCAGCTAACCAGTGATGCACCTCATTTGGGCCGTGGTCGCGATAAGTCGCGAAACGATGATAGTACCAAGCTAAAAATTGCTCTGGGCAGTGTTGGTACATGTGCCGTGTGGCCATCTCCATGGGGGTATAATTCTTACTGCCAATGCGCCAATACCCATCTTCACCACGAAAAGTGGGAATGCCACTGGCGGCACTTACGCCCGCTCCGGTGATGTATAAGGTATTGCTCATTATGATGTCCAGACTACAAAAACGTTTGGAATATGATTATACGTGAACTATCGGTAAGTTCACACGTACCACTAAGCCGCCTTGTTCTTGATTATGCAAACTTATGTCGCCGTGATGCGCCTCGCATATTTCTCGGCACAAGGCCAAACCCAAACCACTGCCCGATGCTTTGGTGGAATAAAACGGCACGAGTGCACTTGCCATCACGGTTTCAGTCATGCCTTTGCCTTTATCACCAACAGAGATAACCTGCTGCTCGTCACAGCTGATACTTAACCACACCTCCTCAGGTGCACTGCCCGATTCATGGGCATTCTTAAGTAAATTTATCAGCAATTGTTGGATTTGGGTCTCATCACCATAGCCTTGCTCACTGATTTCACCACGTATTTCAAACGGCCATTGCTCTTGCAGATTAGTGACTAAGTTTTGCCAGTTAAAATAGCCTAACTGAGGCTGCGGAAGTTTAGCGAATTTGCCATAACCTTGGACGAACTCGCTCAAGCGTGCGATACGCTCATCAATGGTATTAAACACACGCTCAAGGCGCTCATCTTGATTGCGTTGAGACAGCAATTTCCCTGAGTGCAACATGGATGAAATCGGTGCCAAGGAATTGTTCAGCTCGTGGCTGATAATACGAATAACCTTCTTCCACACCTGTACTTCTTGGCGCGATATTTCCCGTGTCATAGGTTTAAGGATGTAAAGCAGATGCGCCTGATTATTAAGCAAAAACTGCCCAGTCGCCAAGTGCCATGTTTGCCTTTGTTGGTGCTCTTGCTCAACGCTAAATAAGCCATCTCCGCCGCGGCCAATGGCTTGTGCTATCGATTCAGGCATACCATCAAAGAGGTTATCAAGTGATTCCCCTTCTACTTTATTGCCCGCAAACAACAAGCTACGTGCACTGTGATTGGTGTATACCACTTGTTCTTTGGAGTTGACCAACAACAAGGCTTGCGGCGAGTTATGGAGCACTTTATCAAGCATTAATTCGCGCTGATAAATCCATTGGCGTTCTTGGTGGAGCTTACTGGCGGTTTCATTATAAAGCTGGCACAAATCCCCTAGTTCATCGCTTTTTCGATAAGCCAAGGAAGTGGAAAAGTCACCATCTTTAAAATTGAGTAGCCCAGATTCGATAGCTTGCAACCCCCTTACTCTGGGGGTGATAACGAGGCTGACAAAAATAGCCTGAAATGCGCCTAACAGTAGCCCGAGTAACAATCCTTGAATCAGCGTAAATGTGCCCACCGCAACACCAGCGCCAACGGGTAAACAGATAAAAAGACTGAGCCAAATGCTCAATTGCCAAGTCAGTCGGCTGGCGCCTGTAGGAAGTAACTTCATTAGTAATCAATACCAAACTTTTGCATACGACGATACAGTGCCTGTCGCGATAAGCCAAACTCGCGCGCCACCTTGGCAATCACCCCTTGGTGCGCGCGCATCGCATCTTCAATTTCCTGTTTATTAGGCTCAGCTTTGTTTTGCATGCCAGGCTCTGCCTGTTGCAAGGCAAAGTCTTCTGCCTCCAACGCTCCCACAGGCTTAAGTACAGCGATACGTTTACAGGCATTTTCAAGCTCGCGCACGTTGCCAGGCCATGCATGTTGACGTAAAACTGTTTCGGCATGCACACTGAGCTCTCGCTCAGGTAAGAAGTGGCTGATAAGCGCGGGGATATCGTCTTTGCGCTGCGCTAACGGCGGAATACTCAGCTCAATAACATTCAAGCGGTAGTATAAATCTTCACGAAAGCGGCCTTGTTTAATATCTGTCAGTAAGTCAGCGTTGGTGGCGGAAATCACGCGCACGTTCACCTTACGAGTTTGCGTTGAGCCCACACGCTCAAATTCCCCAGTTTGTAACACGCGCAATAACTTTACTTGCCCTTCAAGTGGTAAGTTACCGATTTCGTCTAAAAACAAGGTGCCACCATCAGCGGCTTCAAAGCGACCAATGCGCATCTGCTTTGCGCCTGTATACGCACCGGCTTCAGCACCGAAGAGTTCAGCTTCGATGAGATCTGCGGGTAGCGCACCCGCATTGACCTTGATAAAGGGTTTGTCACGCAGATTAGAGTTGCGATGAACTATCTCGGCTATACCTTCTTTACCGCTACCGTTCGCACCTGTGATCAGGGTCGGCACATCAGATTTCGCAACCTGCAGTGCCATGTCTACCACACGCTGCATTGCCGGACTTGCAAAAATGAGCCCAGCTAAATCGGCACCTTGATGCGCTTGGTCACGCTCTTGCGCTTGGCGCTTAAAGACGGCATTTTCACTGGCTGCTTCGCCAAGCGCCACGAGATTTTCGATTGTTGTGAGTAGTTTTTGGTCATCCCACGGCTTGCTGAGATAATCCGCTGCGCCCGCTTTGACTAATTCCACCGCCGTGCTGAGTTCCGTCCACGCGGTAATAAGCACGATCGGTAAATGCGGGTTAATGTCGCGCAAATCGTAGAAGAGTTTTTTACCCTCTTCACCTGAGGTGGTGTCGGCACTGAAGTTCATGTCTTGTAAAACCAAGGCGATGCGCTGATAGCGCACGATATGCAGAGCTTGGGCCGGTGTTTCGCAGGTCACCGCTTGGTAGTCGTGCAGCTCAAGGAGTAACGCTAACGCGTCTAAAACGGCTGGGTTGTCATCAACAATCAGTATCTTTTTCATATTATCCATAATGTCGCGCGCCCGAAGGCGCGCCATTGTTATTGTTATTATATTGAGCGTGTTGCTACACTCGGTGGCACATTCGCAGCTCTAAGTGCTGGTCCCCAAGCGGCAACTAGACTCATTATGAGCATAAATAGCGCGCTCGCCAAGACGAATGTCAAAGATAAGCTGGGTAATGAGAACAGTTTCATCAATTGTTGCCCTAACACCATCGCCAACATCGAACCAATAACCAAGCCCACGCCTGCGACGAGCGTATTCTCAATCAGGAAGTAGCGCACAATTGCAGACTTGCGTGCACCTAATGCCCTACGGGTACCGATTTGTTTTGTGCGTTTGGAAATATTGAACAGCGTCAAGCCAAAGATCCCCAGTGCCGTTACTAACACCAGTACCACGATTAACACTATCAACATACGCATCACAAGTTTATCACGCGCCATGTAGCTCGCTTTATTCTCATCCAATCCTTGAATGCCATAAATCACACGACGTGATTCACCTTTAAGCAGTACTTCTTCTACTTTGGCCATTACCTGAGCGCGTTGCTCTGGCGCAGTGCGTACCACAAATTCTGTGCGCGGCTGTGAGAAGTTAAATGGAAATATCACCACGTTCGAAGGACGGCTGTCTTTTAACCATGGGCCCTTGATAGTGTCGATAATACCGATAATCTCCACTGCATCATTACCCTGATAAAGAAACTTGCCTAACGCGGGCTCATCTGGGAACAGTTCTTTGGCAAAGTCCGTAGTCACAATCGCTTTATTCGGAAGCGTATCGTAGTTATCTGCGTTAACCACTTCTTCGGGATAAAAATTGCGCCCTTCAATTAACTGAGCGTCCAATGTATTGAGCAAGTGATCATTGGTCGTAAAATACGCTGCGCGAACGCCAGAACCAATTTCGGGATTAGGCACCGTATGCATACTGCTTGAGGAACCACTTCCTGACAGTGGCACCCAATTCACCATAGCGGCGTCAATGACGCCTTCTATGGCGCGCAAATCTCGCTCGTCCTGGGCATATTGCTGAATAAGGTTGATGCTCGGGTCGAAAGTACTCACGCTGACGCTGAAAATCGCCTGCTCATCGTAGCCCGTTTCTTGCGTCAAATACGTTAAACGGTCACTGATCATAAATGCCGCATTACTGACAATGGCCAGCGTAATAGCCACTTGAATCAGTAGCAATGCCGCGCCGATTTTTGAACGCATAAGCGAACTTATCATTGGTTTTAGTTCAAACATGGGGCTCTCCTACTGAGTTTTTAGGTAATAAGCTGGGTTGGTACGACACACTTGCCATGCAGGGAATAAACCCGCAATGATACAAGCAGTAATCGCAATTAACGGCGCACTTATGAGCATTAATACATCCATGGTCGCAAGATTTGAGTAATAGCTATAACTCTCTCTCACCCCCCATAGGCTCAGTTGCGCCAATAAAATACCCAACACACCGCCAAACACACCCAACAAAGCCACTTCAACAAGGTGCTGCATGAACACTTGAGTTTTACTTGCACCTAATGCGCGGCGAACTCCCACTTCTGGGGCACGGCGCATAAACTTAGCCAATAGCAAACCTAAGATGTTGGCTAAGCAGACCGCCAAAAACATGAAGCTTAAAAGTACCAAGATCTTATTATCTTCACTGACCACTTCGTTGTATTGCATCCATTGGTTAACATCTTGAATCTTACTTTTAGGGTCTTTACGCGCAAAACGACCGAGTTTTTGTTGCTCTTTAATATAGTTTTGTAAGTATTGCTGATAATCCGATTTGGCCTGCTCATTGTCGAGCTGCACCCAATATTGAATCCACAAAATTTCCGAATCCAAGCGCTCTTTATACGTTCTCACTAATTCACGCTTCCAGCCATTGCTGTTACCCCAAGTTGGGATCTCCAGCTCTTTTACTAAAGAGAATGGGTAAAACACGCGTTCTGGTTGTCTAAAAGCACCATTGTTTAAGTCATAGTATTTGATGTTGTCTGTTACCGGTTCAACCACGCCCACAATTTCAAATAGGAACTTATCTAGGTACACAGTTTGCCCAACAGGATTGATATTTCCGAATAGCTCTTCACTTAACGTGCGCTCCAGTACCACCTTTTGCACGGCGTTATCTTCATCCGCCTGTTGCCATGGGCCGCCATACACGAACTGCGCATTAAACATAGTGAAGAAATCACGCCCCGTAGCGCGCGCATCCATTAATTTTGGAGATTGACTTTCGTTTCCTAAGTGCACAGCAAAGCCAGTACGAACCATAGCTGCTTGTTTGCTGCCTTGCGCATCAGCCATGAGCTTTTGTGCATCTTTAAAAGTCAGCTGATATGGAACATCGTCATTAGTGAACCATCCTTCACCCTCGTCCATGGTTTGTAGTTGCACAGCGAACAGCTGGTCGCTTTTACTCGGGATAGGATCAGCGCTCATCATGTGATAAACGGACAGTGTGGTCATGGTAATACCAATGCCGATAGCAATGGCAATCACCATGAGCGCACTGACCAAGGGAGTGCGTTTAAACGAACGCCAGCTTAAGTCTAAATAGTACCAAAACATATTAAGCCTCCACTGCGCGTGCGGCGATTTCGCCAGCCGTTTGTTCTTTGCTAGGCGCACCTTGGTAAAGACTGAAATCAGCGAGCTGACCATCAACCACTTGAATATTGCGCGGTGCACGGCGAGCCAACTCAGGGTCATGGGTTACCATCACAATGGTGGCACCTTCACGGTTAATATCTTCCAGAATTTCCATCACTTGGCGCGCCATTAGGCTATCTAGGTTACCCGTCGGCTCATCCGCTAACAGGAAACGCGGCTCACCGGCTAGGGCGCGGGCAATCGCCACACGTTGCTGTTGACCGCCTGACAGCTGCTGCGGTAAGTGCTTTGCACGCGCGCCTAGCCCAACTAATTCAAGGCAACGTTCAATACGCTTTTTACGTTCATTTGATTTGATACCACGATAGCGTAAGGGTACTTCAACGTTTTCATAAAGGTTTAAGTCAGGGATAAGGTTAAAACCCTGAAAGATAAAGCCAATTTTTTGGTTACGTAGATCGGCTCGTTGATTGTCATTAAGTTTACCTACGTCAATACCATCAAGTTCGTAGGTACCGTCAGTAAAGGGCTCTAACATGCCTGCGATGTTTAAAAAGGTAGTTTTGCCACTACCACTGGGTCCTGTTACCGCAATAAATTCACCCTGCTTAACTTCAAGATTGAAATCACGAAGTGCGTGTGTCTGCACCATTTCCGTTTGGTATACCTTGTTGATGTTATTCATTTTAATCATTATTTTATTCCTTATTGCGAGTTCGGATTAACGCAGTAGTACGCGTTCTGAGCGCTTAAATGAGTCATAGTTTGAAATCACGATTTGGTCGCCTTCTTGGGCACCGTTGGTAATTTCAACATTATTGATGCTGGTCGCACCGGTTTGAATTTGAATTCTTTCAGCCACGTCACCATTGACGCGATAGGCAACCAAGCCACCGTCATTCAAAAAAGCACCACGGCGAACCATGAGTACATTTTCACGATTTTCGAGCAGAATGCGGGCAGATAAACGCTGGTTTTGACGGATTTTGTTCACGTGGTCTTGGTCAAATCGGACACGAGCACTTACTTGGCGGTCTTTTACTTCAGGCGAGATAGAAGAGAGTGACCCATAAACTGTGTCACCACCAATTTTAAGCTCAACTTCTAATCCTAAGCCCAACTCATTGGCGTAACTCTCAGGCACTTGAAGCTCTGCTTCAAACGCACTCAAATCAACAAGAGTCATCAGCGCTTGGCTTGGTGACACAGCGGCTTGTTGTTGCACTAGCAAGTTACCAACAACGCCTGTCACAGGCGCTGCGATGTCTAATTCATTGACACGACGCTTAAGCTCATCCACAACCAGTTGCTGGCGTGCTACATCGGCTTGGGCTGATTTGAGCTCAAACGCTAACGTATCTTTACCAATTTCGATTTCTTGTTGTGCATGTTTGAAAGCCAATTTGGCACGGGCTAAGTCGTCCTGCGCCTGCTCCATATCGATTTGGCTAATGAGGTTATCTTTAATCGACAAAAGCGCACGACGATGTTCACGATTAGCAGCGTTTAGCGTGACTTCAGCCATGTCGAGCGTTCTTGCTAATGCTAGCTTGTCACGGCGAACTTGCAGTTCTTTGCGAGAAAGCTCATCGGTTAAGCGCTGTAGTTCAGACTCATGCTGCTTGAGTTCATTGGTAAGCTCGGGGCTGTACACTGTGGCAATAATTTGTCCTTGCTCTACTTCATCACCTGGGTCGACCATCAGCTGCACATAGCCTTGTGATGAGCTGTAAATTTGCGGTGCATTGGCAGCTACGATGAAACCTGTTGTGGCGATATCACGAGTGAGGTCACCACGCGTGACTTGAGCAATTTTTACACCATCACGATTCAGTGACATGCTGGTGTTGGCACTGCTGCTAGAGAAATAAAATGCAGCTATTGCCAAGAATGAGCCCGCAATCACCGCTGCTAGCACATATTTACTGCGATTACTTTTTACAACAATTTGCGTGTCTTGCGCCTGGGTATCACGGATCATAGTGTTACCTCACAGTGGGATGCATTGTTGTTCTTATCTGCGATAGTGTTGACCAAAGCAACAACGAGCATCACCAATGGTGAGGTAAAAAACACGAAAGAAGTTAAAAGCATGGCTATTGTCCATTTTATTTGTGTACTGCGTAATGACTTACGAGAACCATGCCAATATAAAATAAAACCATAACATAATGTTTTATATGGTATTTTCATGTTTAGATAAAAGTGAACGACTGTCCGCGGACGTTAAAAGTGTCCGCAGCGGACACTTTTAACGTTCGTTTGTGTTGAACATACCCCACAACGATAAGCGCAGTAATACAACAGAGCAGGTATTAAAAAGCCCAAGCAATTGATTGCTCGGGCTATTTGATTTGTATGAGATGCGTAGTTAAAGGACTTAGTCTTCTTCGATATTATCCATGCCTTTGGTGCCATCCTTTGCTTTTAATTCGTGATGAATCGCTGACTTGATAAGCATGTACCCTGTTATTGGCGCAGTGATGAGCAAGAAGATAGAAATCAAGATTTCCTTGATATTCACTTCACCACTGTTAACGCTAAAAAATACGTTAGCGGCAATCAACAACGACGCCATGCCAAGCGTGGTAGCTTTCGTTGGACCATGCAAACGCATAAAGAAATCAGGCATTTTTACCAGACCGATTGAGCCAATGAGGATAAACATACCACCGGCCAATAATAACAAAGAAATAATCCATTCAGTCATATCAGTGCCTATTCAATAATGTCGCCACGAAGCAGGTACTTACACACAGCTACCGTGCTCACAAAACCTAACATAGCAATCAACAATGCCGCTTCGAAGTAAATCTGAGTTTTCATGCCGATACCGTACAGAACAATCAACGCGATGGTGTTGATGTACATGGTGTCCAAGGCCAAGATTCTATCTGGCACCGAAGGACCGACGATTAAGCGCCATAAGTTCAACACTAAGGAAATCCCAATCATCGCAAAAACAACCAATAATACATGCTCTAGCATTGGAAAATCTCCTTAAGCGGCGCCTCGTAGCGGCTCTTAATGGTGTTAATCAACTCCTGCTCATCGTCTAAATCCAACACGTGAATGAGCAAAAAGCGTTGCTCAGGAACTTGTCCTTTAGGCAGTGATTCCGGAATTGGGTAGACTTCCGCGCTCACGGTACCGGGTGTTAACGACACCGTGCTTGCCAACATGGTAATCGGTAAATCTTGGTCCAAGTCTAATGGCACTTTGATAAAACCTGGACGCAGTCGTTTAGTCGGCCCCAAGATTTTAAACGCCACTTCGATATTGGCTGTAAGAATGTCCCACAAAACAATCATCAATTGTTTAAGTGCTAACCCTGGACGCATAATCAGCGGCTGAGGTTTTCGAAATGGTGCGATGACTAATGGGATCACAATTGCCAACACAGCGCCAAGAATAAGATGCCCTGCCGAGACGCTGTCATTAAGTAATAACCAGACTAAAAACAGTAGGATGCTTCGAAACGGAGTCGGTAGCCATTTAAAACGAGCTTCTAATTGCATGTTATTGCTCCTTAGCCAGCGCAAATACAGTATCGATAGCCACTTGCGTATCGTGCAATGACGCTGCCGCTTTTGAGCTAATATCACTGATATGTGATGCGAACACACTCATCAATACTGGCACAGACAAGATCATGACCAACGCCATCGCACGACGTTTACCCGAGTAAACATTGCTTTCAAATTGCTCCTCATGATTAGGATGGTCATGCCAAAATAGGCTTGTACCTGCGCGCGACAACGCAACGAGTGTTGCAAGGCTCCCTAATAAATAAATAGGCCAGAACACCCAAGCTACACCCACGCTGTATGACGCTTCAAGTAACCACAGTTTTGCGATAAACCCAGACAATGGTGGTAAACCTGCCAAAGCAATTGCGGCAGTGATAAAACAAAAACCCAGTAATTTAGGTTCAGCAACACTGCGGCTGTTTACAAACCTGTCTTGCACTTTGCCACGCTGCAGCGCAATCATATCCGCGACTAAAAACATCGCGGCACACGCAATCGTAGAGTGAATCATGTAGAAAATCGCAACAGCTGTTGCTTTCTCATCGTTCAGGGCAACCATAGCAATCAAGGTGCCTACAGACACAATCACAAGGTTGGCACTTAAGCGGCGTAGGTCTTCCGCAGCAAGTACCCCCACAGCGCCGACAACCAAAGTCACCAACGCTAACGGCCATAACCACGTTGCAGCCAAGCCGCTGAGTTCACCTGCCTGTTCGCCAAAAATAACCGTAAACACACGCATTATGGCGTACACACCTACTTTGGTCATAATCGCGAACTGTGCAGCAACGACTGGCATGGCGCGGCTGTAGGTGGCAGGTAGCCACAAATGAAGCGGCAATAAAGCAGCTTTTAGGGCAAAGACAATAAGCAGCATTAAGCCACCTATTTTCGCCAAGAAGATGTCATCACCTTGTAAAGCCGCAACTTTCACCGCCATATCAGCAATGTTAAGCGTTCCCAGTACGCCGTATAAAATGCCCAATGCAATCAGGAATATACTCGAACCAACAAGGTTCAAAATCACATAATGCAGGGCTGCTTTGGTCGTGTGCTTATCTTTTTTATGCATCATCAGGGCATAGGATGCGATGAGCAATACTTCAAAAAATACGAATAGGTTGAATAAGTCACCTGTAAGAAAGGCACCATTGACCCCCATGAGCAAGAAATGCGTCAGAGGGTGATAAAAACTGCCCGCCTTATCATCGGCACGACTCGCATAGATAACCGTCACCAAGGTCAGGAAGCTGGTCAAAATAGTCAAAATAACCGCGAGCGGATCAGCGAATAGCACGATACCAAACGGTGGCTGCCATTCGCCGATGGCGTAAACAATCGAGCCGTGATGAATCACTTCACCAAGTAGCATCATTGACGTGATACACGTAATCAGTGCCATAAAGGTGGCAACCCAGCGCCTTAACACCAAACTTTTACCGCACGGCGGCAATAACAGGATTATCCCCGCAATCAGTGGCAATAGAATCGGAAGCGTGATCAAATGCTGCATTTATTTTGACCTCTTTTTCGAGCGTGGTTGTCCATCTACGTGATCATTACCTAAATCCGCACGACCACGAATCGACAAAATCACCACGAACGCGGTCATTGCAAAACCAATTACAATCGCTGTAAGCACCAGTGCTTGCGGTAATGGATCGGCATAACTTGCTGATTGCCCAAGAACAGGAGCTTGGTTTATTTTCAATCGACCTGATGAGAACAAAAATAAGTTCACGGCATATGACAACATAGTTAATCCCAGTACCACTGGAAAAGTCCGTGCGCGTAAAATCAGATAAACACCGCAGGCCACTAACAGACCTACACAACATGCATATAAGAGTTCCATTAGAGATTAACCTTTTCTTTTGGTGTTTCCGCCGTCAATTTACCCAGACTTGCGAGAATCATTAATGTTGCACCGACGACCGTGAGGTATACCCCAAGGTCAAAAATCATGGCACTGGCCAACTCGGTTTTACCCACCAGTGGAATATCAAAGTAATCGAACCAACTCGTAAGGAAGTTGCGACCAAACGCCCAACTACCCAAGCCGCTAATTGTCGCGATTGCTAAACCAGAAGCGATAACTTTACGGTAGTTAATATCCATACGTGCCATGATCCAATTTGAACCATTAGCCATGTACTGCAATATGAAGGCGATAGAGGTAACAAGACCTGCGATAAAGCCGCCGCCAGGCATGTTATGACCACGCAAGAAGATATACACAGACACCATAATTGCAAGCGGTAACAAGCTTTGTGAAATACTTGCAAGTAATAATGGGTGACGTTCACGTGCCCATGGGCGACCTTCGCTGTCCGATGCAGGCATAAACAGAGGCAAATTAAGCAGCAACTTATAAATACCCAGCGCCGCGATACCCAATACAGTAATCTCACCAAGCGTATCAAAACCACGGAAGTCCACAAGAATTACGTTCACCACATTCGTACCGCCACCGCCTGTTTTGGCGTTGCCGATGAAGAACTGCGAGATACTTTCTTGTGGGCGGGTCAAAATGGCGTAACAAATACTGCCAATGACGATACCAATCGCACTACTGATCCCTAAATCGCGTAAGATGCGCAACGAGCTTGACTCTTTCGGTGTACGTTGGGGTAAGAAGAACAATGCCAACATTAGTAACATCACCGTTA
Organism: Pseudoalteromonas sp. GB56; assembly: GCF_054923835.1. Classification (NCBI taxonomy): domain Bacteria; kingdom Pseudomonadati; phylum Pseudomonadota; class Gammaproteobacteria; order Alteromonadales; family Pseudoalteromonadaceae; genus Pseudoalteromonas; species Pseudoalteromonas sp. GB56. The sequence goes on from NZ_JBPCHK010000001.1 coordinate 2,473,157, forward strand.
CTACTTCTACCGTTAACTGAGTTAACGCCAAATCAGGCGCTGAGAAGCGGGTAAACGCCACTGAGGTCATCAAGCCCACAACTGACACTAAGATTAACGCCACCATGCGTGAACGGTGCCAAATCAAGGTGGCCAATGAGCCTACCATGAGCAAACCAGCACCAATCGCGTTATGCGCATCAATGTCAGTTAACCCCGTTGCACCTGCTAAGGTATGCATTTCAAATAAGGGTAACCCAGCAACAATCAAGGTAGATAAAATTAAAATGAATATATAACGCTGCAATGAGCCGTTTTCGATACGTAAAATTTGCTCTCGAGACCAATCAATCACCCGTTGAATGCTCGCATCAAAGGCCTTCTTCGCACTCACATTAGGCAGAGACGCTTGGAACTGAAACAAATATTTACGTTGTGAGTAGATAAACAAACCACCGGCAACCGCTACAGCACTCATGAACAGTGGCAAGTTAAATCCGTGCCAAATAGCTATGTGGTAATCTGGTGCTTCACCACCGAGTACGACATTCGATGCCACCATCAGAATTGGGTCGACAACAAAACCGGGGAACAAACCCACAAGGACACACAATAACACCAAAATCTCAATTGGAACGCGCATATAGCGCGGAGCTTCGTGCGGCTCTTTTGGCAGGTCTTTGGGCTCACCATTAAAGAATACGTCGTGAATAAAACGTGCCGAGTAAGCAACAGATAACGCCCCTGCCACCGTTGCTAGTACTGGAATTAACCACGACATTGACCCTAGCATTTGCTGGTGCAGTGTCTCAGCAAAGAACATTTCTTTTGATAAGAAACCATTGAGCAGAGGTACACCCGCCATGGACGATGCTGCCACCATAGCCAAGGTTGCGGTGTAAGGCATGTAACGCCACATACCGTTAATCTTCCGCATATCGCGCGTGCCGGTTTCGTGGTCGATGATACCGGTCGCCATAAACAATGACGCTTTAAAGATAGCGTGGTTAATAATATGGAATATGGCCGCCACCGCTGCCAACTGAGTATCAAGACCCAGTAGCAAGGTAATCAAACCAAGGTGGCTGATAGTCGAGTATGCCAATAAGCCTTTAAGGTCGTGTTTGAACAAGGCAATATACGCGCCCATTAACAAGGTCGTTAAGCCGGTGACGCCGACGATAATGAACCACAGCTCCGTACCCGCTAAGGCTGGGTAAAAACGGGCTAACAGGAAAATACCCGCTTTTACCATCGTGGCTGAGTGCAAATAGGCACTCACAGGCGTGGGGGCTGCCATGGCGTGCGGCAGCCAAAAATGGAAAGGGAATTGCGCCGATTTAGTGAATGCGCCCAGCAATACCAACACTAAAATAAGTGGGTACCACTTTGAACTCTTAATCAATTCACCATTTTGCAAAATAACGTCAAGTTCATAGCTCCCGACCAGCTGTCCGATTAACACTAATCCGGCAAGCAAGGCTAAGCCGCCAGCACCGGTAATAGCCAGCGCCATGCGCGCACCTTTGCGCGCTTCTGGGTTGTACCACCAGTAACTGATCAGCAAGAACGAGCTAACACTGGTTAGCTCCCAAAAGAACCACATTTGAATAATGTTGTTGGCTGTAACAATGCCCAGCATTGCGGTCATGAACAACATCAAGTAAGCATAGAGTTTCGGCATCGAATCTTTGGCGCTCAGATAATAACGCGCGTACAAGATGACTAATAAGCCAATGCCGAGAATAAGAATACAAAATAGCAGTGCCAACCCGTCGAGACGAAAAGAGAGATTCACCCCTAGTTCAGGGATCCAAGGTAGGCTGGCATACAGGATTTCACCAGCAAGCACTTGCGGTGCCATGCTGACGACCAACGCCAAGCATATAATGGGCATTACTGCAGTGACGGCCGCGCTTTGGTTACGCGTCAATTTGCCGGTAAAACTCGCAAGTAGACTGCCAATAAGGGATAACAGGGGTATCCACAGCAATGTCATAGTGTATGAACCTTTTTGTTGTTGCCGATAGCGCAGGCAATCATTTTGTTATCACCCATTATGAAGCGGGTGCTTTTTGTACTGATGTTGTCACTAATAAGATTAGTACAGTGCCAATTAAATATTAATAATTAACCAGTTATACTGGGCTGCCTAGCCTTTGTCTAGACTGCGACAGCCTATTCGGCTAAAACTTAGGCGGACGTTAACACCCTACTAACCTACCTAACATTATTTCTTGAGAACTGAACAAATCCAAGTGCTTATGAGTTATTTTTGTCATCCAGAGCACGACGATATTGTCGCCATCTTTCATTTCCACTGATGGCATAAAACCAATCTGCAAAACGCAGCTGGTTATGCGGGTTTTCTAATTGTTGAACCCACAATTGCCGATATGACTGAGATAAGCCAACTTCAGAGTGCTCCATTATCGACACACTGTTGGTTGGTTTGAAACCACGACCATTAGCACAATAATCACTCGTCACCCATCCAGCCGGCCCCGATTCACCCACATATAAGTTAGCAAACACGCGTCCTTGTTGCTCACAATATCCCTGTTGTTTCATGGGTGCTCGGTATTCATCTGTGAAGCCTGAAAAGTGCAGCAGTTCATGCAAGAATGTGTGGTACTGCGTTTGCAGGTTCACATGCATAATGCCCGCACGCACGTTTGCAAGGCCAGATTGCGTCATCATGACAATAAAATCAAACCCTTGGGGGAAATCCGCGGGGCTTGCAGCGATGCGTTGCCAATTGCACAGCCCAAATTGAGCATCATTTGGAGCACACTCTATTCGGCCACCAATGTAATTCGGTTGTGATAAGCAAATTAAGCCGGATGTAGGTTCTGGCTGCTCTTCGTACTGAGATTTAATTGCTTGCAACTGCTGCATCGCTGCCAAACTATCACCCAATAGCAACACGTTATAAGGACATGTGTCTGATTGCGCATATTCAAGCGACGTGCCAAACCCTAACTCATCAGCAATATCGTCTGAAACGGGGTTAATACTTAACCCTTGATGCATCCGCCACAACACTTCCACTTCTTCTGGCAAACTGACTGATTTGCGAATATCAGATAGCGACTGCCACTGTTTATGCTCGATGAGTAATGAAGATAACGCCTGCCAAAGCGCTGGGTGAGTATTGTGATGTTGTTTGAGGGCTTTTTGCCAGTAAATTCGCGCCCCACGATAATCTCTAGCCAACACTAAACGCTGAGCAACAAGCAATAATGCGGCTGTGGCGTTATGTGCCGCAAGCGCTCTTAAACTCGGCTCATCGAGTAAGGAGTAAGGAATGTGTTGTGGCGCTCGGTAATAATACGCCAATGCTGCTTGTGGGTCGTGTACAGCATAAAACAGGGCTGCATCGCGATGTTGACTCACACTCGCGCACACCCCTAGCATAAGCGCTATAAGGAGGCTAGAGCGCACCCTCGCCTGCCATGATATCTAATTCAAGTCGCGCATATTTATACTCGACAAATTCATACACATTGGTCGACAACGCAAGCTTGAAGTAATCACTCGCTAAAGTGTTATGACCTTGAGCTTGATGACTCTTAGCGAGATAAAAATAGGCTTCACAAAGACGCTCAGCGAATTCATGGTGTGACTCAACGCCCTCAGCTAAGCTCGACAATAAGTCCTGTTCGGAAATATCGCCTTTATAATAAGCAACTAACTTATAAGCCCAGTTTTGAGGATCAAGCGCTTGAACCATTTTATTCAAGTTCGCTTGAGCACCTTCTGGATTTTGCGCTTTTTGTGCAAGGTAAACCCACAATACGCGATAAGGGTCGTCTGGTGCAAAATTCAAGAATGCTTGTAGGTCATCCACCGCCAATTCAGGGCGCTCACCATAATACAGTGCAATCCCCCGGTTAAGGTACGCGTATTCATGCTCGGCATTGAGCTCCAATACAGAGTCAAACATCTCATAAGCTTTGCTGTATTGCTGCATCAGCGTGTGATGAATGCCCAAGAAGTTATACACTTCTGCAAAATCAGGCTTAAGGTTGATTGCGCGGCTGAAATCGATACGTGCCAAGGTCGTTAAACCTAGACTTTCAAACAACTTACCACGGTCATAGTACAAAGCTGCTTGTTGATCATTTGAGAGTTCAGCTTGTTCGATTAATTCGGTGTATCTCGCTACCGCGACTTCGCTACGGTAATCACTAGGTAAAGGGGCCGCAAAAGGAACCGTAACAACATATTGAGGACTTTCGGGTGTAGTTTGACAGCCTGTTAGCATGACTGCCACAACGCTCGAAACACAAAGCGATATAAGTTTTCTCAAAGCCCTAAACCTATTTATCCATACATGGACTTTCATTAAAACATAAAAAAGGGGCCTAAACAGCCCCTTTTACTATGCTTTTATCGCTTATTCAGCGTCTTTTGACTCATCAGCCGCAGGTGCAGAAGAGCCCTGCGCTTCTTTGATGCTCAAACGTACGCGACCTTGGCGGTCTACTTCTAGTACTTTCACTTTTACTTCCTGACCAACACTTAGGTGATCAGCAACGTTATTCACACGCTCTTCGCTGATTTGCGAAATGTGAACTAGACCGTCTTTACCTGGAAGAACGTTAACGAATGCACCGAAGTCTACGATACGTACCACTTTACCTTCGTAGATAGTACCTACTTCAAGTTCAGCAGTTAGCTGCTCAACACGTGCGATAGCTGCACGCGCGCTCTCACCGTTCGTCGCTGCAATCTTAACAGTACCATCGTCTTCGATTTCAATCGTAGTGCCTGTTTCTTCAGTCAGTGCACGGATTGTCGCGCCACCTTTACCGATAACGTCAGCAATTTTCTTAGGTGGAATGTTCACAACGTAGATACGTGGAGCGTAGTCTGAAAGCTCAGCCGCTGGTGCAGAAATCGCTTCGTCCATTACATTTAGGATGTGTAGACGTGCAGCTTGTGCTTGGTTAAGCGCAATTTGCATGATTTCTTGAGTGATACCTTCAATCTTGATATCCATTTGTAGTGCAGTTACACCTTCAGCTGTACCGGCTACTTTAAAGTCCATGTCACCAAGGTGATCTTCGTCACCTAGGATGTCAGAAAGAACGACAAAGTCTTCGCCTTCTTTCACAAGACCCATCGCGATACCCGCTACAGATGCTTTAGTTGGTACACCCGCGTTCATAAGCGCAAGTGACGTACCACATACTGATGCCATTGAAGAAGAACCGTTAGATTCTGTGATTTCAGACACCACACGGATTGAGTAAGGGAATTCTTCAAGCGTAGGAAGAACTGCTGCAATACCACGCTTAGCTAGGTTCCCGTGGCCGATTTCACGGCGCTTAGGAGAACCTACGAAACCAGTTTCACCTACACAGAATGGAGGGAAGTTGTAGTGCAACATGAAACGATTCGTTGACGTACCGAATAGGTCATCAATCATCTGTGAATCACGCTCTGTACCAAGCGTTGCAGTTACAAGTGCCTGAGTCTCACCACGTGTGAAAATTGCACTACCGTGTGTACGAGCAAGTACACCCGTTTTAACGTCAAGAGCACGAACCATGTCTGGAGAACGACCGTCGATACGTTTTTCACCCGCGATGATGCGACCACGTACGATTTTCTTCTCAAGTGATCCGAACACGCCAGATACTTCTTGCTCATCAAGGCTTTCGTCTTCACCAAGCTCAGCGCTTAGTTTCTCGATTACTTCTGCCTTCGCTGCACTTAGTGCATCTTTACGCGCTACTTTATCTGTGATGCGATACGCTTCACCGATTTTCTCTTCAGCGATTGCTGCTACTTTTTCAGCCAATGTTTCGTCTTTTGCAGGTGCTGTCCAATCCCATGCAGGCTTGCCAGCTTCAGCTGCAAATTCGTTGATTGCATTGATGATCGCTTGTGATTGCTCGTGACCGTAAACAACTGCACCCAACATAACGTCTTCTGCAAGTGTTTCAGCTTCTGATTCAACCATAAGTACGGCGTTGTCAGTACCAGCGACAACGAGGTCAAGCTTACTTTCTTTAAGCTCAGTCATTGACGGGTTAAGAACGTATTGACCGTCGATGTAACCTACACGTGATGCACCGATTGGACCGTTGAATGGAATACCAGATAGCGCGAGTGCTGCTGATGTACCAATCAAAGCAACGATGTCTGGTTGGATTTCAGGGTTAACTGAAACAACAGTTGCGATTACTTGTACTTCGTTTACGAAGCCTTTAGGGAATAGCGGACGGATTGGACGGTCAATTAGACGTGCAATTAGTGTCTCACCATCGTTAGGACGACCTTCACGCTTTAAGAAACCACCCGGGATACGGCCAGCCGCATACATTTTTTCTTGGTAGTTAACTGTTAGAGGGAAGAAGTCTTGACCTGGGTTAGCGTCACGCTTACCTACTACTGTTACGAGCACTGTCGTATCGCCAATGCTTGCTAATACTGCACCGTCTGCTTGACGTGCAACTGCACCCGTTTCAAGCGTTACTGTGTGTTGTCCGTATTGGAATTCTTTAATAATTGCTTGCACTTAAATGTTTCCTTAAGTTGCAGTTAGTCATTTCACAAACAGTGAATTGACTAAGGATTTTCTTAAGCACCTCACCAATTACAGTAAATAACCACACTCAAGCGAATGCCTTTATTTACTACAATTGGCAATATGGTGCCATCTAGTCTGCCTAATAGCGAAACTTAGACAGCGCTAAGTATACTCGCCAAAGGCGCACAAAAAAAGGGGCGATTAGGCCCCTTTTTCAAACTGGTATCAAAGAATTAGCGACGTAGGCCAAGTTCTTGGATTAGCGCAGTGTAACGTTCGATGCTCTTACCTTTAAGGTAGTTAAGAAGGTTACGGCGCTGGCTTACTTTGCGAAGAAGACCACGACGTGAGTGGTTGTCTTGCTTGTGGTTAGCAAAGTGGCCTTGAAGCTTGTTGATATCGAAAGTTAAAAGTGCAACTTGTACTTCAGGTGAACCAGTGTCGCCTTCAGCGCGTGCAAATTTAGCAATGATTTCTGCTTTTTCTTGGTTGCTTAGTGACATAATTTACTCCAAAAATTGAGTGTTTATATACGGTAAGAGCCGATCACTAATCCAGCCCCACCAATTGAGCGCGCTATTTTACCAAGCTTGTATAGAACTACAAGTTATTTGTGATAGCTACAGCACGCTTCGCTTTAAGGTGTCCATGTTGGTTTCGCTCACCGACACCGAGGAAACGCTCACCACAACGCACAGCGCACACGTCTTCTGGCACTTCGCCGATAACCACCGTTTGTCCGTGAGCAAAAGCAATCGCTTGCTCTTCGTTCACTTCCACGCTTGGCAAATCTTGAACCGCTGTATCCATAGGCAGCAGCAAGGTATCTAGGACATCTCCTGGTGCTTTGTCTTGGCTTTTAGCGTCATCAAGTAGTGCTTGTAACTCGTCTAAGGTGACCATTTTCTCACTTGGATAATGCCCTACCTTTGAGCGATGCAGCATGATCACATGGGCACCGCAGCCGAGTAACTCACCTAAGTCATCAACGATAGTACGAATGTACGTGCCTTTGGATACATGGGCGGTCATCTGAATTTCATTCGCTTGCTCGTCAAATTCATCCAGTGTCAGGCTGTACACGGTAATACGGCGACATTTGCGCGGCACTTCAATGCCTTCGCGCGCGTATTTGTAAAGAGGCTGACCTTGATACTTCAGCGCTGAGTACATAGATGGATATTGATCAGACTCACCTAAAAACCCAGCAACATGTTGCTCAATTTGCGCTTTAGTAACATTGACATCACGGGTTTGTACTACTTCACCATCAGCATCCGAGGTGGTAGTGCGTTCGCCTAATTTAGCGCGCACAACATAGGTTTTATCCGTATCGAGTAAGAATTGGCTGAATTTAGTTGCTTCACCAAAACAAATGGGGAGCATGCCTGTGGCCAATGGGTCGAGTGCCCCGGTGTGGCCAGCTTTTTGCGCGTAATAAATGCCTTTAGCTTGTTGCAAGGCACGATTACTCGATATACCTTGCGGCTTGTGTAACAAGAGTACGCCATCAACCGGACGGCCTTTGGTACGACGGGCCATCTGGCTTATTCTTCTTCGTCTGACTGAGTACCGCGCTTTTGCTCATCTTCGCGCATCACTGAGTCAACAAGGTTAGAAATACGCATACCTTCCATTAACGAGGTATCTACCACGAAACGAAGTTCTGGAACGATACGCGCGCGGATACGATTACCCAACAATGAACGGATATAACCGCTGGCGTCATTTAGAATGCGCATGCTTTGCTTGGTTTTGCTCTCATCTTCTTGATTGAAGACAGTCACGAAGATTTTCGCATAAGATAAGTCACGCGATACTTCAACCGCCGATACAGTCACCATGCCTAAACGTGGGTCTTTCACTTCACGCTGGATGATCACGGCGATTTCTTTTTGGATCTGTTGCGCTACGCGCTCTGTGCGAGAAAACTCTCTCATTATCACCACTTATATAAAAAATACCCTGTGCGTTGTTGAACAGCAGCCGGGTAATACACAATGCACAAATGGGGGCACGAAGGCCCCCATCATTTATTTAGGTCAGTAAGGCTTACAGTGAACGTTGAACTTCAACTGTCTCGAATACTTCGATCTGGTCGCCAACTTTAACATCATTGTAGTTCTTAACGCCGATACCACATTCCATACCGTTACGAACTTCTTGTACGTCGTCTTTAAAGCGACGAAGCGACTCAAGTTCACCTTCATAGATAACCACGTTATCACGAAGTACACGGATAGGCGCGCTGCGCTTAACAACACCTTCAGTAACCATACAACCTGCAATTGCACCAATTTTAGGTGACTTAAACACGTCACGTACTTCAGCAAGACCAATGATCTCTTGCTTAAATTCTGGCGCAAGCATACCTGACATTGCCTGTTTAACTTCTTCAATCAGGCTGTAGATAACGCTGTAGTAGCGTAGGTCTAGGTTCTCAGCTTCAATCACTTTACGTGCAGATGCATCAGCACGTACGTTAAAGCCCACAACGATTGCATTAGACGCTGCTGCAAGTGTTGCATCAGTTTCAGTGATACCACCTACGCCTGAACCAACAATCTTCACTTTCACTTCATCAGTAGAAAGTTTAGTTAATGAATCAGAAATTGCTTCGATTGAACCTTGTACGTCAGCTTTAAGTACCACGTTTACTTCAGATACATCGCCTTCAGTCATGTTAGCAAACATGTTTTCAAGCTTCGCTTTCTGTTGACGCGCTAGTTTCACTTCACGGAATTTACCTTGACGGTAAAGTGCAACTTCACGTGCTTTACGCTCGTCACGAACAACGGTAGCTTCATCACCCGCCGCTGGGATACCAGAAAGACCTAGAATCTCAACTGGGATTGATGGACCCGCAGACTTGATGTCTTGACCGTTCTCATCTTTCATCGCACGAACGCGGCCGTATTCTAGACCACACAGTACGATATCGCCTTGGTTAAGCGTACCTGATTGAACAAGGATAGAGGCAACTGGACCACGGCCTTTATCTAGGCGCGATTCAATAACAACACCGGCTGCCATACCTTCAGTCGGAGCAGTAAGCTCAAGGATTTCAGCCTGCATTAGTACTGCTTCAAGAAGGTCATCAATACCCAAACCTGTTTTCGCAGAGATGTGTACGAATTGCGTGTCACCACCCCATTCTTCAGGAATAACGTCTAACTGAGCTAGCTCGTTCTTAACACGATCTGGGTCGATACCCTCTTTATCCATCTTGTTGACAGCGATGATTAAAGGTACGCCTGCAGCACGCGCGTGCTGAACCGCTTCTTTAGTTTGTGGCATTACACCATCATCCGCAGCAACAACTAGGATTACGATATCCGTTGCTTTCGCACCACGAGCACGCATTGAAGTAAACGCTGCGTGTCCAGGAGTATCAAGGAAAGTAATCATGTGACCGTTTGTTTCAACGTGGTATGCACCGATATGCTGCGTAATACCACCAGCCTCACCAGAGGCAACCTTCGCTGAACGAATGTAGTCAAGTGTTGATGTTTTACCGTGGTCTACGTGACCCATAACAGTAACAACTGGCGCACGAGGAACGGCTGTCCCTTCTTCGTTACGGTCGCTTAGTACTTTCTCTTCTAGTTCGTTTTCACGAACAACAACCACTTTGTGACCCATTTCTTCAGCAACGAGTTGTGCTGTTTCTTGGTCAATTACTTGGTTGATGGTAACCATGTCGCCCATTTTCATCATGGTCTTAACGACTTCGGCACCTTTAACAGCCATACGAGAAGCGAGTTCAGCAACGGTGATAGTCTCACCGATACGTACTTCTGCTTTCTTATCCGCTACTGGTTTTTGGAACCCGTGCTGTAAAGAGGTAGGCGCTTTTAGCTTACCTTTTTTGCCTTTACCCATTTTCATAGGTGCTTCAGCTTCTTTGCCTTTGGGCTTTTTCTTTTTACGACGCGCGCTTTTCTCTTCACGTGCATCTGACTCGTCTTCTGCTTCACGAGCATAAGTAGAAGTAGTTAGGTGGTGATCAGCCGTTTCTTCACGGCGTTTACGCTCCTCTTCTTCTTGCTTCCAGCGTGCTTCGTTTTCTTCCGCTAGGCGACGAGCTTCTTCTGCTTGACGTTGTGCTTCTTCTTCAGCTTTTTTCAATGCTGCCTCTTCTGCTTCTTTCTGTAAGCGCTCAGCTTCTTCACGTTCTTTCTGAGTTTGCGCCTCATCCTTTGCAGAATCTTTACTTTCTTTGCGCTGTGCTTCGGCTTTACGCTTCGCTTCTTCTTTGGCTTTACGATCAGCTTCTTCTTTAGCTTTACGATCTGCCTCTTCTTTTGCCTTACGTTCAGCGTCTTCTTTCGCTTTACGCTCAGCTTCTAACTTTTGAGCTTCAAGACGCGCTTGCTCTTCAGCTTCTAAACGCGCTTGCTCTTGCTGCTCCTCTAAGGCACTTTTCTTCACGTAGGTGCGCTTTTTGCGCACTTCTACTTGAACGGCCTTAGCTTTGCCTGTTGAGCCTGTCACGCTTAGCGTACTTTTCTTTTTACGCTGCAGTGTCATACGCTCTGGACCTGATGCGCCAGAGCCGCCATGTTGCTTTGACAAATGGTCAAGCAACTGTGCTTTTTCTGACTCGTTTACCTGGTCATCAGCTTGCTTTGAAATACCAGCACTGTCCAATTGCTGGAGCAATTTATCAACAGTTGTACCAATGTCCTCGGCTAGTTTTGCTACACTTACTTCTGCCATGTTGTTTGTTACCTCCGTTAATAAATTACTCTTCACCGAACCAGCAGATGTTACGTGCAGCCATAATTAGGTCGCCCGCTTCCTGCTCAGAAAGCTCTGTAATTTCTACTAGTTCGTCAATACCTTGCTCAGCTAGATCTTCAAGAGTGATAACACCTTTACTTGCCATTACGTAAGCTAGGTGGCAATCTAAACCTTCAAGGCTTAATAGGTCTTCAGCCGGCTCTGCGCCTTCAAGACTTTCTTCGTCTTTCAACGCCTTTGTTGTTAGAGCGTCTTTAGCGCGGTTACGAAGCTCTTCGACGGTGTCTTCATCAAGACCGTCGATTTCTAGGAATTCGCTTGTTGGTACGTATGCCACTTCTTCTAGTGTTGAGAAGCCTTCACCAATTAATAGCTCAGCGAAGTCATCGTCGATGTCCAAGCCTTCTGTGAACAGTGAGATCAGTTTGTCTGATTCAGCTTGGTTCTTCGATTGCATGTCTTCAACCGTCATTACGTTTAGCTCCCAGCCAGTTAATTGGCTAGCTAGACGTACGTTTTGACCGTTACGGCCAATCGCTTGTGCTAGGTTGTCTGCTTCAACAGCGATATCCATTGAACGTGAATCTTCGTCCATTACGATAGAAGCTACTTCCGCTGGTGCCATCGCATTGATAACGAATTGCGCTGGGTTGTCATCATAAAGCACGATATCAACACGCTCACCACCTAGCTCTGAAGAAACAGCCTGTACACGTGCACCACGCATACCTACGCACGCACCCACAGGGTCGATACGCTTGTCGTTTGACTTAACGGCGATTTTCGCACGTGAACCTGGATCGCGTGCCGCTGAACGAAGTTCAATCATCTCTTCGCCAATTTCAGGCACTTCAATGCGGAATAATTCCATCAACATTTCAGGCTTAGAGCGTGTTACGAACAATTGCGCACCACGCGCTTCTGGGCGCACGGCGTACAATAAACCACGTACACGGTCACCCGGACGGAAGTTTTCACGCGGAAGCATGTCATCACGGTAGATTACCGCTTCGGCATTGTTACCTAAATCAAGGATGATGGCTTCACGGCTTGCTTTTTTAACAACGCCCGTTACCAACTCACCTTCTTGATCTTTATAAGCTTCAACCACAAGTGCACGCTCAGCTTCACGTACTTTTTGTACGATAACTTGCTTAGCCATCTGCGTAGTAATACGGTCAAACTTGATTGACTCGATTTGCTCTTCCACGAAGTCACCCAATTGCTTCTCTGGTTCTTCAACCTGAGCTGCTTCAAGGGTAATTTCGCGATATGGATTTTCTAAGCTGCCATCTTCTTGCGCTTCAACGATTTGCCAACGACGGAACGTGTCGTAATCACCAGTTTTACGGTCGATTGATACACGTACATCAATGTCACCATCGTGTTTTTTCTTTGTTGCGGTCGCTAGTGCGAACTCTAATGCTTCAAAAATTTTCTCTTTGGGGACCGCTTTTTCATTGGAAACGGCTTCCGCCACCAATAGGATTTCTTTTGCCATAGGTATTGCCTCGCTTGCCCTATTCCTTCGCACTGAAATTAAAGTTTGGCGATGATATTTGCACGCTCAATGTTGCTGATCATGAGCATAAACTCTTCATTATCAACATTGATTGTGATCATATCAGCGTTAACTGCTACTAGGTCGCCTTTAAAATTACGGCGACCATCTTGTGGAAGCTTGGTTCTCAACCTGACTTCTTCACCCACTGCATTTTGGTAATGTTCTGGTTTGAACAGTGGACGATCTACGCCAGGTGATGACACTTCCAAATCGTATTCATTAGTAATTGGATCTTCTACATCGAGGATCGCACCAACTTGTCGAGAGACATCAGCACAGTTATCCACCGTGATACCATCTGGATGGTCGATATACACACGCAGTGTGGAATGGCGACCCGCTTGAATGAACTCAAGCCCCAGAAGCTCAAAGCCAATTGCTTCGACCGCCGGTGTTAACATTTCAGTTAATGTTTGTTCGAGCTTTGTCACGAAACTTCTCCATAGAAACAAAAAAAGGGCTAAAGCCCCATTTTCAATACAGATACAATAACGCCCCGAACCAAGCGGGGCGTCACACTGGAAATATCTTCTCGAAAGTAGATACTTCCTGATTTTCTGTGCGGCCTAGGGCCAAGCTTGGCTGCGGGCTATATCTGTACGATAAACCGCTGCGACGACTTAGCAAAATCTCTTCTGCTAAACGCAAAACGCGCATTTCAGAGAATGCGCGAACTTCAATCAACAACTAAAGAACTTGTCTTTCGCTGTTTAAAAATCTGCTGCATGAAGCGAAAGAAAGTACTGCGCTTCATTCATGGCACCTATTATAGTGCCGTGGTTATCAATAAGCAACCATCGATAACGCTTAAAGCCTGATTTAACAAGGCCTTTACATAAAAAAACCAAGCTATTCGCTTGGTCTCTTTATATGGTGCCGTGAGCGGGACTTGAACCCGCACGAGCTATGCTCACCACCCCCTCAAGATGGCGTGTCTACCAATTCCACCACCACGGCTTAATCTTTCTTAGTTAGGAACGTCAGTGTTTGTGCTCTTAGGTTCCTCAACTGGGATATCACTCGCTGCATCGTTTACAGTTTCAACTGCAGGTGCTGCTTCTAGATTTTCCCATTGGTCTGTTTTCTTGATTTGGCCTGCTGTTAGGTTACCTAACACAATGCTCAACACAAAGAATACAGTTGCTAACACTGTTGTTGTCTTTGTCATAAAGTTACCAGCGCCCGACGAACCGAATACGGTTGCAGAAGCACCAGCACCGAATGACGAACCCATGTCAGCGCCTTTACCTTGCTGAATTAGCACAAAACCAATAAGTGCAATTGCAACAATCAAATAAACTACTAAAAGAATCTCGTACATTTAATTCTATCCTTTTGCACTTTTACAGATACTAATGAAGGCATCGGTCTTAAGACTTGCTCCGCCAATTAGGCCACCATCAATATCTTGTTGTGCAAATAATTCACTGCTGTTTTTTTCGTTTACGCTGCCACCATAAAGGATAAGCAAACGCTGTGCTATTTCACTGTCTAACGACGCGATCTTCGCACGAATAAATTGGTGTACTTGTTGAGCTTGTTCCGGCGAAGCAGTTTTACCTGTGCCGATAGCCCAAACCGGCTCGTATGCTATCACAGATTGTTCCAGCCCAGCCACACCTAATTTTTTAACCACTGCGTCTATTTGCGCACTGATTACAGATTCGGTTTCATTTTGCTCTCGTTGTTGCTCAGTTTCGCCAACACACAACACTGGAATTAAGCCGTGTTGTTGCGCTTTTACGAATTTGTCAGCAACCACCTCATCACTTTCACCAAAAATATGACGACGCTCTGAGTGACCCACAAGTGCGTATTGCGCACCAAGGTCTTTCGCTAAACCTGCTTGGGTTTCACCTGTGTATGCACCAGAGTCGAACTCTGACACTGTTTGCACACCCGTATTGACACCTAACTTGGCACATTCGCCAACAAGTAAAGCAGGAACAAAAAGAGCTACATCAACGTCTTGCCCTGAAACAGCCTTAATTTCATTTGCCATTTCATTGAGTAGTTCAAGTGAACCGTTTAATTTCCAGTTACCTGCCACAAAAGGCTTACGTGACGCCATGTCTTACTCCATGTTCGAAAGCGGGCGAGATACTATCGTGACTCGCCCGAAGTTACAAGATAATATTTTTGCAAAAGCGTTTAACTGCTCACACTTTCAACAACTTGGGCGATTTTCTGACTAAAATCGAGCACTTGTTTCTCTTGCTCAGCTTCGACCATGACGCGCACAACCGGTTCAGTACCTGATTTGCGCAACAGCACACGCCCCTTTCCAGCAAGTAATTGCTCAACCTCAGCAACCGCTGCCTTTAACTTCTGGTGCAATGGTTGGGTCTGTGCCTGCTTGATAGCGTACATTGATCATATTCATTGGGTATTTGACAAAACCTTGACCTAAATCGCGCAATGTTTTGTTTGTTGTTACCATAGCTGCCAACACTTGTAGGCTTGAGATAATGCCATCACCAGTACTGATCAAATCTAGGTTAAGTACGTGACCGGAACTTTCACCACCGATTTTCCAACCCTTTTCTTTTAGCAACGCCATGACATAACGGTCGCCCACTTTTGAGCGAGCAAACTCTATTCCTTTTGCTTTAAGTGCATTTTCAAGACCCATGTTAGACATCACAGTGCCCACGACACCACCACCCAATTCTCCCTGTTCATGGAGTAAGCTTGCGATGATATAAACAATGTCATCACCATCGAAGACATGCCCTTTGTGATCAACCATCATTACACGGTCGCCATCGCCATCGTAGGCAATACCAACATCAGCCCCTTCTTCAAGCACTTTACGCTTGAGCGCAGCGACATCGGTCGCACCGCATTTTGCATTAATATTTAACCCATTTGGTTCACAGGCAAAGGTAATAACTTCTGCACCCAACTCCTGCATTACCGCTGGGGCAATGTGATATGTTGCACCGTTTGCGCAGTCAAGAACAATTTTGAGTCCTTCGAGTGACTTACCTTGTGGGAACTGGCTTTTACAGAACTCGATGTAACGACCATCCGCACTCACTAGACGACGAGCTTTACCCAATTTTTCAGACGGTACGCATTCCATCTTTTGGTCCATCATGGCTTCTATTTCAAGTTCTACCTCATCTGGTAGCTTTAAGCCTTCACTCGAAAAGAACTTAATTCCATTGTCGTGATAAGGGTTGTGCGATGCACTAATAACAATCCCGGCTTCCGCACGGAATGTTTGCGTTAAATAAGCAACGGCTGGTGTTGGCATCGGACCAAGTAAAACGACGTCGATGCCTGCAGCAATCAGGCCTGATTCCAAAGACGTTTCCAGTAAATAGCCTGAGATCCGCGTATCTTTGCCGATAATAACTTTACGAGTACCTATTTTTGACAGCACCTTACCTGCTGCCCAGCCAAGCTTGAGGGCAAATTCTGGCGTAATAGGATACTCACCCACTAGGCCTCGTACGCCGTCGGTACCAAAATATTTTCTGTTGCTCATTAGTTCATTCCTACGCGTTATACTGCTGGTTGCGCTTGCAGAGGGTTCATTGTTGCGTTGTGCACACGAACCACATCCACTGTTTCTTTTACATCATGCACTCGGACAATTGCTGCGCCTTTTTGCATACAAATTAAAGCACCTGCTAGGCTAGCGCTCAATCGCTCATCCGCGCCTCTATTTAGTAATTGTCCAAACATGGATTTTCTTGAGAGACCCGTCAGTATGGGGTAGCCCAAGCTTTTAAGTTGTTCTAGTTCTTTGAGTAACTGATAGTTATGCTGCAGAGATTTACCAAAACCGAATCCAGGGTCAATGATTATGTTTTTGGCATTGATACCTGCATCCAAGCAGCACTGTGCCCTTTTTGCAAGATAGTCTGCGACTTCGAGTGTGACATTTTCGTAATCTGGTGCGGTTTGCATGGAACGCGGCTGCCCTTTCATGTGCATAATGCACACTGGTACATTGACCTTCGCGGCAACGGCTAGCGCTCCTGGCTCTTCAAGGGCACGCACATCATTGATGATATCAGCACCAGAGTGAACCGCTGCTTGCATAACTGCTGCTTTGCTTGTGTCTATTGATATCACGCAATCACTGCGTTCACGAATCGCTTGAATAACCGGAACCACACGATCTAATTCTTCTTGTTCGAGTACATCGGCTGCACCTGGGCGCGTTGATTCACCACCAATATCAATAATGGTGGCGCCTTGGGCAAGCATTTCCATCGCACGATTGACAGCGCTGTCGATGTTATTGTGCTGACCGCCGTCAGAAAAAGAATCTGGAGTTACGTTGAGGATCCCCATTACCTGTGGGGTTGTGAGGTCGAGTTCACGGCCTCGAGGTAGAAGTAACATTGTTATTATTTTCTCTATACAGAGCCTTCTTAAACTATCCCTTTAAGCTGCTTGCTCGAGATGAGTGGAAAAGTTTAAGAAGGAAAAGCCCCAATGAGTATGGGGCTTTGGGTTTACTTGTCGTCTTGTGTGCTAGGCTTATCGTCAGCGCTTGGTGCAGGTTCTTCTTCCTTTACCGCTTCTGATTTAGCCTTGGATTTTTCTTGATGCTTAAGGTCGTGTGCATCACTCGGTGGACGAACGTCACGACGGGCCATTAGATCATCAATCTGTTTCGCATCAATGGTTTCGTACTTCATTAGTGCATCTTTCATGGTATGCAAGATATCCATGTTATCACGCAGAATTTGCTCAGCACGCTGGTAGTTACGATCAGAAAGTTCGCGTACTTCCACGTCGATTGCTTTTGCAGTCTCATCCGACATACTCATGCTACGCGAAGAGCCGCGGCCCATAAACACTTCACCCTCTTCTTCCGCGTAAAGAAGTGGTCCCATTTTGGCGCTCAAACCCCACTGTGTCACCATCTTACGAGCGATTTGTGTCGCACGTTCGATGTCATTACTTGCACCCGTAGTGACTTTGTCATCACCGTAAATCAAGGCTTCAGCAATACGGCCACCGTACAAGCTTGAGATCATCGACTCGAGGTGTTCTTTTGAATGACTTACACGGTCTTGCTCCGGCAAGTACATAGTCACACCTAGCGCGCGACCACGCGGAATAATTGATACTTTGTATACAGGGTCATGCTCAGGGACCATGCGTCCAACAATTGCGTGACCTGCTTCATGGTATGCCGTCATTTCTTTTTCTTGCTCAGACATCACCATTGATTTGCGCTCAGCGCCCATCATGATTTTGTCTTTCGCAGCATCGAATTCTGCCATGCTAACAACGCGCTTGTTACCGCGAGCAGCGAATAATGCCGCTTCGTTCACAAGGTTGGCGAGATCAGCACCAGAGAAACCTGGTGTACCACGCGCGATAACTGATGCTTCTACATCGTCAGCTAAAGGCACTTTGCGCATGTGTACTTTAAGAATCTGCTCACGACCACGAATATCAGGTAGACCAACCACTACTTGTCGGTCAAAGCGACCTGGACGAAGTAAGGCTGGGTCTAGTACGTCTGGACGGTTGGTCGCAGCAATAACGATAATACCTTCGTTACCTTCAAAACCATCCATTTCAACAAGCATTTGGTTGAGTGTTTGCTCACGCTCATCATGACCGCCACCCATACCGGCACCACGTTGGCGACCAACGGCATCAATTTCGTCGATAAAGATGATACAAGGAGCCGCTTTCTTCGCTTGTTCGAACATATCACGAACACGTGATGCACCCACGCCCACGAACATTTCCACGAAGTCAGAACCTGAGATAGTGAAAAATGGTACTTTCGCTTCTCCAGCTACGGCTTTTGCCAGTAGCGTCTTACCTGTACCTGGAGGACCGACCATCAGCACACCTTTAGGAATACTGCCGCCTAGTTTTTGAAACTTAGATGGGTCTCGAAGGAAATCTACAAGTTCAGTGACATCTTCTTTAGCTTCGTCACAACCAGCAACATCAGCAAATGTCGTTTTAACTTGATCTTCACTCATCAGGCGCGCTTTACTCTTACCGAAAGACATCGCGCCCTTGCCGCCACCGCCTTGCATTTGACGCATGAAGAAAATCCATACACCAATAAGCAGCAACATTGGGAACCAAGAAACGAAGATGGTCGCTAAGAAAGACTGCTCTTCTGGAAGAACACCTTTGACGTTGACATCATTTTTCAATAGATCATTGATAAGGTCTTCATCGTACATTGGCATGACTGTTTGGAAACGATCGCCATTGGTTTTAACCCCGGTGATCATGCCTGTGCCGCGGTCCATTACTACTTCACGTAATTGTTGATTACGTACGTCCTTCACAAATTGTGTATAACTGGTTTGTCTATCAAGATTATCTGAGCCATTAAAGCCCTGAAAAACCGACATTAAAACCACGGCAATAACTAGCCAGAGTATTAAATTCTTTGCCATATCACTCAAGGTGTTAACCTCTTGTATCTAAATTAATTAAATTCAACTTTTCCCGACAACTGTACTACAGTTTGTAGCCCGTCGCTACTACATATACCTCGCGAGAACGCGGTCTCGACGCATCGGGCTTACGGATTTTTACTGTTTTGAAACAGTCTCGAACGTCTTTCACAAACTGGTCGAAGCCCTCTCCTTGGAAAACTTTAACCGCAAAAGCACCATTCTTTTTCAACACTTGGTGACACATATCCAGAGCTAACTCAACCAGATACATACTACCTGCTTGGTCTGTGCTCATGTTGCCACTCATGTTTGGTGCCATGTCTGAGAACACAACATCTACGTTCTTACCATTGATACGTTCGAGCAACGCGTTAAGCACAGCTTCTTCCCGAAAATCACCTTGAAGGAAGTCTACACCAGCCAACGAATCCATCGGCAGAATATCACACGCTACAACTTGCCCGTTGTCGCCGACTTGCTGAGCAAGATACTGTGACCAACTTCCAGGAGCGGCACCCAAGTCGACAACGGTCATACCGTCGCGCAGTAACTTGTCTTTTTGCTGTATTTCTTCAAGCTTAAATACAGCTCGTGAACGCCACCCTTGTTTTTGTGCTTCATGCACATAGTGGTCATCAAAATGCTCCTTGAGCCAACGCTTCGAGCTCGCAGAGTGTTTTTTATTCGTCATAAATTACACGTAACTTAATAGTATTATCTGCTAGATGGCGTTAGAATACCGATAATTCAAGCTCGAATCAGCAAAATTTAGAAAATCTATGAAACTATCGAATAAACAAAAGCAGTATCTAAAAGGCCTTGCGCACCCTCTCAAGCCAGTTGTTTTGCTTGGTGCAAACGGCTTAACCGAAGGTGTTATTGCGGAAATAGACAGTGCTTTGAATATTCACGAGTTGATTAAAGTGCGCGTTCCAACTAACGACCGCGAGACCAAAGCACTCATTTTTGAAGCGATTGTCCGTGAGACAGGTGCACATAAAGTGCAAGCCATCGGTCACATCATCGCACTCTATCGACAAAGTGAAGACCGCAAGATTCAATTGCCTCGCAATTAATAATCTGCACATAAAAAAGGTCAGCATCGCTGACCTTTTTTGTATCCTAATTCCACAGCTGTAGTTACGCTTTTCTCTCCATCGCCAACAGTTGATCTATAAACTGCGTTGTTAGCTCATTGATCAACCCTGTTTCGGCATTAAGCAGCAAGCTAAAGCCAACATTGAGTCTCGGAATGACGACGATATCGGTTCGATACCCTTGCACCCATCCACTGTGATAGTAAATTGTTTCATTGTCATACTGATAAATACGCCAACCCAAACCGTAATGGGCTTGCTTTACATGTTTTTTCCATATACGACGACGCTTTTCTTTAGTCGTAAGCGTATAAGGTTGCACTTGAGTTTGCAGTGCGTCTAACGATAACACGCTTGGGTACATACCCAACTGAGCTTTGAGCCACTGCACCATATCCGCTGCACTGGCATTAACTCCAGCAGCTGGAAGTACTTTGTAGTAGTTCTTTTTCAAGCGTGCAGTGTGCCAGCTCTTTCTGCCTCTGACATGTGGGTATGCATAATTATCGTCTGCGACCATCCCTTCATAACCGACGCTGGCATGACGCATTCGCAGGGGCCTGAAAATAAATTCATGCATCCAGGTTTCATAATCCATGCCGCTGGCGCGCTCTATCACATCACCCACGAGTGAAAACATCACATTTTGATAACCATAGCATTGTCCAGGCTGACAGATTGGTTCTACTTGAAGCAAGCGTTCAACGATGTCTGGGTAGGACATGCGAGATTCGATAAGGTTATCGTAAGCATTGGGAACCAAACCACTTGCATGACTTAACAGGTGAGAAACTTTTAGCGTATTTTGATATTGCGTTTGTTTAAGTTCGGGAATGTACTTGTCGACGGGAGATTCTAGGTCAATCACTCCTTGGGCGTCCAGTTTAGCAGCCAAAGAGCCCGCGAACGTTTTTGATACAGAGGCAAGGCGAAAGCGAGTATTGACGTCAACCTGTCGACCTTTTTTTAATTTTGTTTTACCAAATCCCAAGGCGACCGAAGGGTGGTTACCATGAACAATCGAAAGCGCTGCCCCGGGTATCTTTTTTTGTTCAAGCTGACGCTCAAGATCGGAAACATAGGAGTCAACAAAGTCATGCCATTGATTGGCATCGGCCGCAGGTTTACTTGCTTGAGAAGACATAGGAGCCAAAAACATCAAGGCAAATAAACAAAGTAAGGAAGTTAATCGCTTCTTTCTCATTATTTTTATTTTTGTTCAGTAAGACGTTTATTGACGTAAATAATACCATGAAGTTTAGGTTAAACTCACGTACAATACAGCGTTTGTATGTGTGGGCTGACATTTTTAATGATGAAAAGCCACCTCAGAATCTACAAAAGTAACCATACGTCTTGGATTTTGTACTTGTTAAACAAAGTGTGAAATATAACTAACTTCGAGCCCCTATATGCAACTGAGTGTTTTTAAAACCATGACTAACAATATAGTAAAAAGCGGTTTAGTTTTTACGACCCTTGTGCTTGCGGGCTGCAGCAGCTTTAACATGCCAATGCCTATCATGGAATCACAAACTGAACGCGTTGTTATGCCGACCAAACCGACTCTGAGTGAACGCACTTATGTGCTCGAATATCAAATAGACCATCAAATTCCCCGTTTAAAATCCGTGCAATTACCAGCTCACCCAGTTAATCGCGGTCAGACAGTCGTTATTGATAGTCAGCAAGTAGCGCTGACAGATCGATTACGCAATAGACTGATTGCAATCTTTAATGAAAAAGAGTTGATAGTCATTACAGATCCTAAGCAAGCGGATTATATGTTGAGCATCAATCAGCTTGATATCAGTGAAACAGATGATGCTGAGTATACCCTCAGCAATGGCCATATTCTCAGTAAAGAAGACCTACAAGAGCAATTGGCGACTTACAGCTGTAGTAATATCTCTGGCTCAGTGAGTATGAAGTTAACCCACTTGGCTTCCAAAGATGTAGTGTGGTTTGCTAAGTCATCATTGGACACAGCGAGTTTTCAACGCAACCCATTGCGATTCCAATTAACATTAACTGATAGCATTGAAAACCAAAAACAAGTTCAGCAATTTGTACAAACACACAACGCACCTGATGCACTCGCTGAGCGCGGTGACAAACCCGCACCTATTGCTCCGAGTTATCAAGTCGTCACTAAGTCTTCAGAGCTAGATAAAATTGCGGGGGCCTGTACAACCACAGAAGTGAGCGCGTTAGTCCCTGACCTTCACTATTATCTGAGCGGTATTTTACTCGAGAAAATAAGCATTAACTGACGCGAACTCCGTGGTAGCTCGCTTCCTACAATTTCTTACAGTTTGTAGCAGTAACTGTCATTACAATAAAAATAAAAAGTGTGACACCATGCCAATGCGTTCATTATTTATATGTTTTTTAGTTCTGCTTTCGAATGTCAGTTTCGCAAGCAACCGATACTATTCTGATAATCAACTTGAGCCTCAGAAGGGATTCAATTGGGATTGGAGTGTGGGTGCTGGCTATTACATTGAAGATTCCTACCTCGTTGGTTTAGATTCATATGACGATGGCATAGAGCCAGATTTAAACCTCGTTATTACCTACGATAAATTTTATTTAGACGTTGATCACAGCCAACTCAGTGGAGGCCTAGTTATCGGCTATTCATTGATTGATAAGTATGAGTGGGGACTGGACATCGTTGGCACCAACGTTCAATCAGGATTTGATGAAACTGGGTTAAAAATCTACGATCGCGATGTTGTTGACGAGCTCAAAGGCATAGATAGACGGCATTACGATTTTGACGTTGGCCTGCGAATGTCACGCAGATTTGAAGATAGTCAAATCTCGTTTGAAATGCTGCATGATGTGACAGGCACCCACAATGGCTGGGTATTCACCGGCTTCTTGACCAGTATCGAACAGTATCGCAACTGGGAATTCCGCGCGGGTGTAGGCATCAACTACTATTCAAGCGATTTTACAGATTATTATTTTGGTATCGCTCCTCATGAGGCCACACCGGAGCGCCCAATTTACAATGCTTCGTCTTCACAATCGTATGTTCTAGAGCTGCACGCAGAATACCCAATAACACAGAACTGGGTATTCTTAGCCGGCTGGCTCTCAACTTGGTTCTCAGAGGGAATTGCTGACAGCCCAATTATATCTCAGTCGTATCAGCATAAAGCCAAGGTAGGCGTGCGCTATGTCTTTTAAACACTCACTTATCACCCTTGTTTTAGGTGCCCAACCCCTAGTTCATGCACATGCTGCTGACGATCTCAGTGATAACAACTTATTGTCGACTCCCAATACGTGTGTCGCATTGCGACAAGGCCGCACTTGCTACTCTGACATCACGTTTAATTGGCATGTTGGTAGTTCTGATAGGTACTGCATTCGACAAGTTGGTGATAGTCAACCGCTGCACTGTTGGGAGCGTTCACTGAGCGGTGAAGTCAACATCGACTTTGCCAGCGCAACGGCGCAAACCTATGAATTATTTCATGTCACCACGCAGCAAGTGCTTGCTCGCAGCGAAGTAAAAGTACAATGGGTATATACCAGTAAACAAAAGAAACGCAGGTGGAGGTTGTTCTAATGAGTCATGTACCGCATATTTTAGTCGTTGAAGATGACGAGTCACTCAGTGAATGGATGGCTGACTTTTTGACTCAAAATGGATACCAAGTCGGGGTGTGTGACAATGGACTTCAGGTCGAAGAGTATGTCCGCTCACACCAGCCAGACTTAATTTTACTAGACATCATGTTGCCGGGCTTAGATGGGATAAGCGTGTGTACCCGCCTACGCCAGTTTTATCATCACCCCATCATTATGCTGACTGCAAGAGATGACGAGTTGGATGAAGTCATTGGTCTTGAAGTGGGAGCGAGTGATTATATCGCTAAACCGGCACGTCCGAGAGTGTTACTGGCACGCATTAAGGCAAATTTACGAGATGCCAGTGAAGAACAACCTAGTGCTCATGTGCAGACACATATAAACGTCGGCAACTTGCATATCGATATGCAGTCACACAGGGTATCCTTTGCAAAAGAAAACATAGAGTTATCTCATGCGGAATTCTCTTTGCTTGCTTACCTTGCACAACACGCAGGTGAAGTCGTTGACCGCGATTCGGTGTTCAAAGCCGTGAAAGGCAGAGAATACGACGGTTTGGATCGCAGTGTGGATGTGGTTATTTCAGCATTGCGTAAACGATTCAACGACAGTGGCAACCAACCTCAACGTATTAAAACGATATGGGGTAAAGGCTACTTACTGGTTAAAGATGCGTGGTAATAGCTAGTTTCAAGGAAGGCACATGAAAAAGCTCTACGTTTCTTTGCTGTGTACCGCGCTACTTTCTGTGGTGCTGCTGAGCTGGCTCATTGATAGCTTTGCCACTGACAGCTACGAACAGGATGACTTCAGCCAACAAAGAGAAGTCCTCTCAGGCATGGTTTCCTATTTAGAAAGTGTTGAAGCTGATAAGCGACCAAAGACCCTGTCCGAACTCAATAAACACTTTAATCTCGATATGGAGTTTGCTGCTAACGACACATTGGCACTGCCCTCACCTTTGCGACAGCAACTATCTCAACCTAGCGGTTTGGTGCTGGCGGACGATGAAGGGCTTTACTTGGTGCGCTCTACAGCTGGGCTCAGTGGCTATCATTTAGCCATGCGACTACCAAAACCAGAGCAACAAAAGCAAGATTTGTTACTGACCGTGTTATTTTATACTGGCTTCAGCCTCTGTATGTGGCTGCCTTTGATACCACTAACACAACGAATTTCAGTGCTCGCAAATGCAGCAGCCAAATTTGCCAATGGCAAACTTGGCACACGTATCAGTACCAATCGTTTTAGTTACACTAAACAATTAGAACAAAGTTTTAACGCCATGGCAGAGCAAATTAACGCCTTGCTCGAAGAAAATAAGCTCATGGCATCGAGTCTTTCTCACGATATACGCACACCTATCGCATGTCTGCGATTTGGCTTGGACGCAGCTCTGGACACAGAAGACCCCAACGCCCAACATCGTTACCTCAGTCGCATGGAAAAAGATTTGGACACGATGGAGTCTATGCTGAGTAGTTACTTAAATTATGCGGCGTTGCAACAGCAAAGTGCCGAGTTAAATTTTAGCACTGTGCAACTCAACAATTATTTAGAGGAAATAGTCGAGCAACTTAGTTCTCAGTTTAATTCAGTAAATGTGACTGTTTATTGCCCTTCTGGGCTACATATCAACGCAGATTTACATTGGTTAGCACGAGCGATCCAGAACATAATCGGTAACGCCCTTCGCTACGCAAAGTCTCGTATTGATATCCATGTATCAGTTCAGAATCAGTACCTCGATATTTGCATTTCCGATGACGGCCCCGGCATTGCTCAGCAAGAATACGACGCCGTGCTAAAGCCGTTTTATCAAAGTGCCAAACATCGAAACCAGCAAGGGTATGGATTGGGGTTGGCCATCTGCAATAAGGTGCTGATGTGGCATAAAGGTACATTGTTGGTTGGGAATTGCCCTAAACTCGGCGGCGCAAAATTTACCTTACGCTTGCCACTGTAACATGGAATTTACAACCATTACTTGGTGTCACACATAGATACAAAACACCGTATTGTGGGTGTTGCAGCCGTTCCACTCAAAAAACCAGTGGGCGGTCGTAATGCGCACTTTACCTTCGCTTAGCATCACTAATTACCGTATTGCGCTTTTTATTTCATGCAAATTACAGTAGATTTAGGGCGCAATTGAGCAATAGAGAAATTATAATAATATGAGTGCGTCGCGTGGGGAGTTTAGCTCCCGTTTTGGTTTTATTATGGCTGCTGCTGGCTCTGCAGTAGGCCTTGGAAATATTTGGGGATTTCCTACCCAAACGGCTACCAATGGTGGAGCCGCTTTCGTTTTAGCTTATCTGGTTCTTGCTTTTTGTTTGGCGTATCCCGCTTTAATGGCCGAGCTTGTTGTTGGCCGCTATGGCCAAGCCAACGCGGTAAGTTCACTAAAAAAAGTATCTAATCACAAATGGCAACACCCTTTGGCTTTTTTAGTCGGCTTTGGCGGTATTATTTGCGCTGGGTTAATTCTGAGTTTCTACGCCATCGTTGCCGGTTGGATGATCAGTTATACAGCGGAGCCTGTCGCTGAGCTTGTCGGAGCACAAGAAGCAGCAACGTGGATGACGAGCCAATCGTTAACCCGAAACCTGCTATTCGCAGGTGGCTTTATGCTGCTTACCGTCATGATTATCAGCAAAGGGGTTGAAAACGGTATTGAGAAGTGGTCAAAACGACTCATGCCAGCACTGTTGGGTATCCTTTTCGCACTTATCGCTTATGTTATGAGCCAAGATGGCGCGTCTGAAGGCCTGCGTAATTATTTGTTACCCGATTTCACTGCTATTTTTGAGCCAACCCTGCTTGTGAGTGCGCTGGGCCAAGCGTTCTTCTCTTTGTCACTGGGTACCAGTGTGATGATCATTTACGGCTCTTACGTTTCAAAAAATGAAAATCTCGTAACGTTAGGCGCGTCAGTCACACTGATTGATGTATTTATCGCTTTTGTAGCAGGCCTATTAATCATTCCTGCCATGTACGTAGCGCAAGCTCAGGGCGTGCAAATCTTCGATGAGGCTGGCAAGTTGTTGTCAGAAGATACGCTTGTTTTCCAAGTGTTGCCGGCATTATTTGACTCTATGGGTAGCGCTGGCTTATTTGTAGGTTTCGCCTTTTTCGCCCTAATGAGTATTGCAGCGCTGACGTCTTCAATCTCGATGTTGGAAGCGCCTGTGTCTTACACCGTAGAGAAGTTTGGTTTAGACAGAAAACCTGCGACGTGGACGATAGGCGCAATTATCGCTGGTATAAGCACCTTAATTTTATTGAACTTCGAACAGTTGTTTGGTTTTGTTATCGCGCTTACAACCCGCTTCGGTCAACCATTACTTGGACTGATGTGTTGTGTGTTCGTCGGTTGGATTTGGCACCGAGCATCACTTCTGAAGGAGATCCAGTCTGGAAATCCTGACGCAGCATCAGGCTGGTTCTGGAAAATCTGGCCTTGGTACATCAAGTTCGTATGCCCGATTTGTATTTCATTGGTATTTATCAATTCCCTGCGATAACGACAGAGCAAGGCACAAAAAAGGAAGCGCAAGCTTCCTTTTTTGTCTAAACACCGAGTTCCTATGCCTCGGACAACACCATATCTTGATGTTCAATGCCATCTTCAAGGTATTTTTCACCTTGAATCTCGAAACCAAATTGCTGATAAAAATCGAGTAAATACGTTTGTGCACTCAGCATAATTTCCCGCTCCGCAAAAGCTCTGTTACAGACGTTCAGCGCCTCTTTCATAAGTGCGTTGGCCAATCCCTTGCCACGTTGAGTTTCAACAACAAGTACCCGCCCAATAGCAACCTTTTCCCCCTTATGTATGCAACGTGCATAAACAGCCAGCGTGTTATCAACATAGCCAAGAATATGCTTTGTATGTTCATCAATGTCCGCATCATCGAGTTCAGGGTATGGGCAGTTTTGCTCAACGACAAACACATCTACGCGAGCACGCATCAGTGAAAACAATTCGGTGGTATTTAATTGTGAAAAGGATTTACAAGACCACTGTATCTGCATGTACAACCTCAATAATGAAAAAGCCCAGAAAACTGGGCTATTAAGTTTATTTTCTGGATAAGCGTATTAGTGAATAAGACGCTCGAGTTGATCGCAAAGCTGCGACAAATTCACATGGTCATGTTCGATTGTAAGGTCAATATAACCGTCCGAGCGAAATGCTCTGTCCAATTCAATGAGAACATGTGTTTGGTGCGTTTCAGGTACGAACGATAGTTCCACTTCTTGAATACCAAACATACCACCGCGATTTGGACGATACTCCAACTCCTGATAGCAACCTGAAGTTGACTGGAAACTCGGTGCACGCAAATATCCTTGCTCAACATCCGCTTTCATCAGTCCAAAACCCAACTTTTCCATTGCAAGCATACACGTTTTAACTGCTTCATTTGGATAAATGTGTAGAATATCACGGTCACTCGCATCAATCGCTAGGTCAATGTTTAAACCGGTTTGGATCCATACTTGAGTCTGATTATACCCAGCATGAAGCTCTGTGATAGGGGTCTCCGAGTGCAAGCGCGCTTCGAATGGAATTCTGCGCTCTTCACCTGGCTGAAGTGTTAACTGTTCACTAATGCGCCACTTTTGAATCACGTGATTACTAAAATATTCACCGTCGTCGGACTCAACTTTAACGCGGGTCATCAACGCTAATTCAAGACCTGAGATATCCTGTTCGACATCACCGCCATAAATGACGATTTCTGCATGAAATTTCTGTCCTGGATGCAAATGCTCAGTTTGCAACACTGTATCTACTTTCGCCGCCCCAATACCCACTGAGGCCAGGATTTTTTTAAACATCACTACTCCTGTTTGAAATATCCTTTTGAGCATCTTAACCACATTTTTATAGCCTTGTCAGTGAAAAGTTTGCTTTGACGCTAAAATGGAAACATTTAACGTATCGACCCCTTTTGGTCGTTGAAGATTCGCGATGTGTATTTTCAATATGAAAGGCATTCGTTACACTGTAACCACCAAGCATATAAAAAGAATTTTATGGAACTCATCTTTTTCGCCGTCGCATTCGTTTGTGGCTTTATCGCCTTTCAAGTCAAATTACCTCCTATGGTTGGCTTTTTACTTGCTGGATTTGTGCTGCATTGGGCTGGATACAAGACCACAGATTTGCTCAATAACATCGCGGATTTAGGGATCACATTGCTGCTGTTTAGCATAGGGCTAAAACTTAAAGTATCTAGCCTAATGAAAGTACAGGTTTGGGCACCTGCCAGTGCGCATATCGTTTTAAGTACTGCGTTGTTTGGTGGCTTGTTGCTTCTGTTGGGTTCGTTAACCTTGCCATTGTTTGAAGAGCTTAACTGGCAGACAGCACTTTTACTTGGATTTGCATTTAGTTTCTCCAGCACTGTGTTCGCAGTAAAAGTACTTGAAGAGCGAGGTGAGATGGCCAGCTTACATGGCAAAATCTCTATTGGTATTTTGGTTATGCAAGATATCTTTGCCGTTCTATTTTTAGTTGCCAGCACTGGTAAGCTCCCTAATTATTGGGCGCTGGCCTTACTCGTTTTACTTCCTCTTATGCGCCCCGTGATGTTCTGGATTCTGAATCGCTCTAAACACGGTGAATTGCTGCCTTTGTTTGGTTTCTTTTTTGCCCTTGTAGCTGGTTACCAAGCGTTCGAGTTTGCTGGTATCAAAGGTGATTTAGGTGCACTGATTTTGGGAATGCTATTTGCCAGCCACAAAAAGGCTGGTGAGCTTGCCAAGTCACTACTGAACTTTAAAGACATCTTACTTGTCGGCTTTTTCCTAACTATCGGTTTAAATGCAGATTTAACCTTTAACGCCGTCGTAGCGGCACTGCTCATCGTTGCAGTACTGGGTATAAAAGTAGCCTTATATTACGTGCTAACCAATGCCGCTAAATTACGTGCACGGACATCCTTATTGAGCGCGTTTACATTGGCTAACTACAGTGAATTCGGTTTGATTGTTTGTGCCGTAGCAGCAAGTTCTGGTTGGGTTTCACCGCAATGGCTGGCGGTTGTTGCGGCTGCTGTTGCTATTACCTTCGTCATTGCGTCCCCTCTCAATGCTCGCTCGAACGAATTGTATGTAAAAATGGAAAACTGGTTACTGCGCTTCGAAAGTGATACCCGATTGGCTGAAGAATTACCTGTCAATCTTCACAGCACACGCATCGTCATTTTTGGTATGGGCCGTATTGGCACGGGTGCTTACGAAACTATCGCTGCAAGCTTTCCTGATGCCGTTGCAGGTATCGATATCAAACCTGAAGTGGTAGAAAAGCATGTGAAAAGAGGACGCCGAGCGTTAACAGCAGACGCCACCGACCCAGATTTTTGGCAACGCTTGAATCATTCAGATGTAGAAATGGTCATGCTAGCAATGCCCAAACACAACCAGAATATTTTTGCGTTGCAGCAGTTAAAGGCCTCGGGTTATACGGGGCAAGTAACCGCTATCGCAAATTACCCTGACCAACAAAAAGAACTGAAAGATCTTGGTGTTAGTTCTACTTATAACTTCTATCTAGAAGCCGGTAGTGGTTTTGCCGAACACGTCAAAGAAAAGATTTCTCCCGTTCAACCCTAGCCTTTCCTCCTTCGTGATAGCGTCAATGGCGGCGCTATCTCTTACTTTCTAAATTCGCATCAATGCGCACAGCTGTACCCAATTTTGTATCACCTTATTTACAAAGCTTTACACGGTTGTTAGTAATAACCCAGAAAAAAGGAGTAAACTTATTTCGTAGTCTGATGTAAGTCTCTATTTTTAACACAAAATTTGTGGGTAAATCGTTCAGTTACATTAGTTAAATTTTGAGCAGTAAAGTAGGTAGGAGTAAGTATGTCGCTAACGAAGAAATCGCCGACAATGCAAGACCTAGATCCGCAGCAAATGCACGATGTTAAGCAGCAGCTAGAAAGCATCCAAGACGCGGGGGTGACTCCACAATATTTACGATATGTGCTCTTTCAGAAGATGCTAGACGTGTATCAAGTCCCAAAAGACCACATGATGCGCTCGAACGGCACACCTGAAAGATTAGACGACCCAAGTCTTATCAATAAATTACATAAGATGGGCTTTTCAAAGCAAAAGACCTATCACTAGAACCTTTTTTTGAGGGCCTACTCCCTCATTTAAATAGGCTGACACTGCCCGTCGTCAGCCTATTTTTCCTTCTTCATTTGCACCGATGTCCCTATTGCACTTCCTCTGCCTACAAGTGACTTAACCGAGTCAACAACAGGTTTAGTGTAAATATCCCAAATGGTATTGTGGCCTGCATCATATTGACCTACTCCTATGGATATTTTGCCCACCTCGTCGGCACGGATTAAGGTTCCGAACACCCTATCCCACACGGCTAATGCTGATCCTAAGTTGGTGTCAAAATGGCGAGGATTATCACTGTGATGAATTTGGTGTTGTGCTGGGCTAATAAACCATTTCTCAATATGTTTTCCCCAGCTCAGCCAAACATGAGAATGTCGCAAATTTGAGCCCATAGCATTAAACATAAACACAAACACATTGGCGCCAAGGATGTCATACATAGACAATTGCGTACCAAACCAATAGAAACATAACCCTACAATAAAGCCTTGCGATAAGGCCATACGACACGCGTACAAATAGCTTTCTACAGGATGCGAGCGATAGATAGTGAAAGGTGTCAGTACTTTCGCTGAATGGTGGACTTTGTGGTAGTGCCACAAAAATGGAATTTTATGCAGCGCGTAATGAAGAATGAACCGCGTAAAATCATCAGCAATAAACAAAAGGGTTGTGAAGATTGCAATCACTGACAACTCACTCACCTCATAGGGTGAATGCGCACCAAACAAAGCCTCAAGAGCCTCTGTCGTACCTAAGGCAATGGGGACCATTGTTAGTACAATGGGTGCGAACAGTATTGCTTTGAGCAAACGGTTGTATATCCACAACTGATAATCTTGGCGAGCGCTTGGCGCCCACCAGATTTTCTTTGCAAACACGTAACGCAAAAAGCCGCGTAGCGAACGTTTGGATTTGCGCGACGCGTAAACCACCAGAGCAAGGAATAAGGCCGTGACGATGTAGCCAACAAATATACGTTTGTTGGCATCTATAAGATAATTAGGCGTCTGTAATATACTCTGCCAAATCGTCTCTATCACAACCTCTACCTCAATTAGAATTGGTACTTATAGCCAATAGACAAGGTGCGTGGTTTACCAGGTCTTGCGCCATACGGTCGGCGGCTCACCATGTTGTCTTGGTCAAACATATTATCCACTTTGGCATAAACGCGACCATATTTGCCTAGCTCATAATGCGCGGCTAGATCCACGACGGTTGTTGCTGGCACTTCTTTTCCAGCCAATGGCATGTCAAAGTTTTCGTAGCCTACCCCCGCCGTTTCAGGCATTTCACTCACATACTTCACTAACATATCAACAGCCCAATCTTGGTGTGCAAGCCCGATGCTAAACGTAGCTTGATGGGTTGGTAAATATGGAAGTCTGTCCCCTGGGCGAATATGTCCCCATTGCACAAATTCCGAGTATAGTTCTTCTTGGAATTCACTTTGCGTATAGGTATAGGTCAGGCTCATGGGCACATCGAGGTGAATGTTTAGTGGGTAAGTTTGCGCGAATTGAGATTCAACACCCCACACATCCACTTCGCCACCACTGAATTCAGTGTCTAGCTGTACTTGTGTACCACAGTTTGATTGACCACAACTCTCGATGAGGTTTGAATAGTCATTGTAGAAGCCAACAACTTCAAATTGAGTAACACCATCGTTGAAGCGACCACCAAACTCATAGTTCACACTCTTTTCGAACTCATCATCACCACCGCGTGCTGGCGATGAAGGACTAGATGGCACAAACCCTTGGTGAACCCCGAATAATAAGCCACTGTTTTCATTAAGTTGATAAAAGCCGCTTACACCAGGAAGCCAAATACGCGTGGTTTTGTTCTGGTAGTCATCCGTTGAATCTGGTTTATCGTTTTGATACGCCATATCCATCAACTCACCACGCACACCTACGCCTAGTGTCAATTTATCGATTGTTACTTGGTCTTCTAAGTATACTGACCATGCATCCGTTGACTCTGTGTCTTCTGTAGTGAATGTTTTGGTGCCCTCAACGCGGGTGTTAATACCATCAATCATTGAATAGGTATCTTCAAAGTGATTACGTTCAATTTCGTCCTGATGGAAACGTACACCGAATGACACATTGTGCGTTAGTCCAAACACAGGAACTCGCCAATCGCCATCTAACTGAATGCCTTGCGAGAAGTATTCACGATCATTGGTGCCCATAATCAAAAAGTGTGTTGTTTCGCCAGCAACCACAGAGTTGCGAGCCCCACGGATCACGTCATATTGAGCATCATACAGCTCTGGACTAGCGAGAATATCTGACAAACTCGCACTCGAATTACCAACGCTGTTTAACTTTAACCATGCACGCTCGTAGTCATTACGATAAATACGGGTCGTTAAATCAACATGTTGGCTGGTAAGCTGATGGGTAAACATCACTTGCGTATGTTTGGTGTCCATCTGCGCAGGCTGCGACGCTGCATAGCGACGATAAGGGTTTTGGGCAAAATCACTGTCTGTTAAGCCCAGATACGTTTCGTCAGAAAGCTCATCGGCATATGACAATTTAACTTCAAAACGTTGGTCAAATTGCTGGCCATCAAGCTTATAGTCTGCCTTGATAAGGAAATCATCTTTTTTAAAGCCAGTGTCGCCACCGCCATCAAGTTCTTTAAAGCCATCACTTTCAAGATGCACACCTTCAACTAAAAAGCCGATGTTGTTCTGACGATTGCCATAATAACCGTGCGCTTTAGCGTAACCATCACTGCCTGTCGCTAAGTCTAAGCCACCCATTGCGTAATCTGGTACTTGACGCGTGACCAAGTTCAAGGTTCCAGCAACGGTTTGTGGGCCGTATTTAATGGCCGCAGGCCCTTTAAATACTTCCACTGCTGTCATGCGAGTGGTAACAGGGAAATAGTACGCAGCAGGCGCTGAATAAGGCGCAGGTCCAATCAGCACTCCATCTTCAAGGATGGTAATCTTTTTACTACGCTCAGGGGTCACACCGCGAAAGCCAATATTTGGACGCAAACCAAAACCATCTTCCTCACGAATATTTACGCCAGGAACTTGCGATAAAATACGATGAATGTCGTCAAATTCAAACTCTTCTAACTGCTCTTCACTAATAAGCGTGGCCGAGCCTGCCTCAGTGCGCAGTTTGTCGTGGTGGCTAATAATTTGAATGTGCTCAAGGTTCTTATCTTCGGCCAAAGCGTTAAAGCCAACAGCTGCCACACTTACGGCCAAGGCTAATTTACTGAATTTCATGGTTATCCTTAATCGTTGTCACCAGCAGATGTGGTCGGCAGTTCAAGTGCAAGGTCATTAATAAAATCGTTTTTAAGCTCATCCGTGATAGTTTTTACCTTGGTATGAACATCTCTCACCTGCTCTTCGTTTTCAATTAATGCGGTACCCAGATCCGACTCGATTGCAGCAATTGCCGCTTTTGTCTCTGCTATCGCTGCGAGCATCCGCTCTTTGGTTGCACTCGCTTGCTCTTCATCAAGGTAATCATCAAACCCTAACAGGGCTTCTTCACCGTCAGCGTTACCAATTAGCAAGGCCTCAAAAGCAGAAAGGTTTGCTTGAATGTTGGCCAACGAGCTTTTGGCATCAACACTTTCAACATCTTCAGGACACGCTGAAGTACCACACGTATTCGGCAGTATTCCAATTGGTTCGGCCAATTTCTTATCCTTCACCATTTCTGTCAGATAGAACATGGCGTCAGTAATATGATTTAAAGCCACATGAGCACTTTCAAATTGTGAACTTGGCTCGCCAGCTGTTTTTAGTTGCACAGCAAAACCAGTGTCACCTTGCCATTTATCAAGTAACTCTTGCGCCGACACAATAACGTCATCAGCTGCTGTCAGTGCATACTCACAACGCGCGACTTTTCTATCTAATACAGTGCGACTGTTCCAATCTGCCAGCGCTTCATTGGCGACGCTACAATGGTGATCATATTGCTCGTTGAATAACGCGTGTTGCAATGCAAATAGACCTCGACGAGTTGCAGTGCGTGCGCTGATATCATAAGGACGCGTATCGTCTTTGTTGATCACGCCATCTTGGTGATACACCACATCTTGGTCAACACCACAGCGGCTGATTGCTGGCCATGAATAAATACGGTTGCGAAGCTCGGCATTGTTGTCCAACAAAGGACCCATTTGCATGACTTCGATGTGCTGCCAAGCGCTCATTGCATCTAACCATGCATTTTGTGCATCCGTCATCGCCGCTAATGCTGCTTCTGAGCTCGACTCGATGCTCTGTTGTTCTAACACGCAGTAAGCTTCTATAGCAGAGCGCTGACTCACCGCTTGAGTGTAGAAAAGGTTGTATGCTGGGGTAATGACATTATCCACAAGACTGGCCACTAATTGCGCTTCATCGAACGTAGTAGGGTCAATCACTACCCCCTGATCGCCACCATTATTGAAACCATCACCTTGAGAGCTAGATGTACTCTCTCCACAACCTGTTAAGGCAAGTACCAGAGCTAGACTAACAGCTCCGACGCGAAAATTCGCAGTGTTCATACTCAATCCTATGTTTGCTCAAATTCTAAATTTGTAGTCGGATAAAACGACAAAAAGGTCAGCTCTGAATTGACTCAAAGCTAACCTTTTAATTAATTATGTTGGCGCAGTGCCTGCGTTCATTACTTACCAGTTTTCAACGTTCTGGGCATCGAATCCATATACTTCTTGAAGTAAGTCACGCGCTTCTAGAAGCTTCGCTTGGTAATCTGCGATTGCACTTGCATCAGTCACTACTGGCGCATCG
Source organism: Pseudoalteromonas sp. GB56 (assembly GCF_054923835.1). Lineage (NCBI taxonomy): Bacteria > Pseudomonadati > Pseudomonadota > Gammaproteobacteria > Alteromonadales > Pseudoalteromonadaceae > Pseudoalteromonas > Pseudoalteromonas sp. GB56. The sequence continues at coordinate 2,509,035 of NZ_JBPCHK010000001.1, forward strand.
GCGAGTAATGTGTGTAATGTTGCAAACTTACCTTCGTTTGCCGCAGTGTTGAAAGGTGAGAATGGGCTGAACTGGAAGTTCAAAGCAAAGCCTTTCATCTCAGAGAAGTGCTTAGCTAAGTCTGCAAAAGTATTTGCATCAAACTCACCTGTGCTAATAGCAGTTAAATCAGCGTGTGTGTCATTAATGTAGTGAACTACAGTTGCTGCAATGGCCATTTCCCAGTTGGCTACAGCGATGTCACGCTGCACTTTTAGGGCATCCATCTGCTCAGAAGTCAGTTCAGCACCCACATTGTCACTGATGATCTTACGTCCTGCGATAAACGCATTCATTGCTGCTGCTGAAAAATCTGTCGTTACCGTTGCACCACGGTCACGTTTTGCAGCGTTAGTTGAGTTGCCCCAGTTGTACTCAGACGCCAAGTCAATCATGCCGTCGCCTGAATAGTCATTGTAACTGCCAGAAAATGCTTCTCGGCCACCTGCAGCTGCTATTTCATCATCGCTATACTCAAGGTAGTTACGTGCAGCACCAAAGTAACCAAAACCTTCGTCGAAATGGTGTTCAAGCGTTGTGTATACATCACCGTTAACGTTATCCACTGGATCCGCGTTAGAGCCAATGCTTTCCTCTAAGTAATCATCCGTTCCTTGCGAGAACATCAACGCACCCAACGTATGCTTTTGAATAAGCTGGTTTAAGTCTAAACCTGTTTGAGTAAGATACAGCTTTGTGATTGGGTTGCCCGCTGGGTCCATCATCACTTCACCGTCGTTGTGCTTATCAATGTTTGCTGCGAGCAAGTCAAAGTAATGGAAAATCAAACCTTCTGGTGTGTGTGCCTGAGAACCAAAGTCTGTCCAACCAGAAAATACACCCGCTATTTCCCACGTTTTATGCATCTTAGATGGGTCATTACCTGCTACTTTTGCACTTAACTCTTTACCTGAGTTCGAGATTTCAGCAAACGAATTTTGCTTAGTTGTCATGTCACCAATGAAACTGAGGCTACCATCTTTTACAGTTTCATAATCGCCCCATAGAGCCATTAACTGCGCTTTAACAGCATCGCCTGTAAGGCTGTTAGTCGTTACGTAATCACCAGTAAGCTTACCAATGTAGCTTTTAATTTCAGCTGATAAAGCATGACGTGCAATTTGGCCTGTGTAAGAAACAGATGAACCGGCGCCCAGTTTTGATGCAAATTCATAAACGTTTACACCGTCTTGAGCTTCAATATCAGATACTGAGACTGTTAGTTCTTTTTCGAAGCTAAGACCACCAGCATCCGTCACTTTCACAGTCACAGTCGCTTGAGTTTGCTGTTCAAAGTTAAGCGCGATGCCTTCTTTTAATTTCAGTGTGGTGCCATCAATGATTTCGAATAACGCGTCGTCTTCAGCCAGAGTGAAACTCAAACCAGATGTACTATCATCACTTGCGCTTAGCGTACCCACTACTGAACCTACTGCGTCGTCATTTACAGATGTAGCTGAAAGTGAAATGTCAGTTGGTGCTGTGTTAGCCGGTGGAGGTGTTACTGTGCCACCGTTGTTATCAGAGCCAGAACCACCGCCACATGCAGTAAGACCTAAAGTAGCTGCTAGTACAGCAGTAGTAATAAGAGATTTGCGCAAGTTCATTGTGTTATCCCAAGTTAGATAATAATCATTCTTGTTTGTAATTGCGGCTCATTATAGCGACATGTAAATAACAATCAATATCATTTATTAGATTATTTAAATTTTGTTGTAAGTTTTATTAAACACTTAGTAGAAATGACTTACAAAGAAGAGGTTGCCTTAGTAAAAGGAAGCGACATGATGAACTTGGCTCCACCAAGAACACTGTCTTCAACGGTGATTTTACCATGATGCCACTGCACAATTTTTGCGGTGATAGCTAACCCAAGTCCGTAACCACCTGTGCTTTTATCGCGACTTTGGTCAAGGCGAATAAAGGGCTTAAAGATATCGGCGCGCTTGTGCGGCGCTATACCATCACCATCATCTTCGATTGTGATACGGCACACATCTTCATCTGCAACTAACGTGACTTGAATATGATGTTGGGCATGTTTGAGGGCATTGCCTAGCAAGTTTTGAATTGCTCTGGCGAGAAAGTGTGGGTCGCAACGCAGTAAATTTGGCTGCTCATGAATAATATCGATCGTCACTTCGCTGTCAAAATGAAGCTTTTCAACCAAGTTATCCACCAGTTCATTGAGGTCAACGAGTTCCATCGCCAAGGTAGGACTTTGTGCATCTAAACGGGCATAGTGCAGCATTTCACTGACTAAGTTTTCCAACTCAGTGACGTCTGAGGTCATCGAGCGTAAGTATTTCTTCTGTCGCTCATCGCCGCCCTCTTCCATCATGGCCAGGGCAAACTTCAAGCGCGCAAGCGGTGTTCTAAATTCGTGAGACACGGAAGATGTTAATTCACGTTGGGCACTAAGCAGACTATTGATGCGCCTTTGCATGACTTGCAGAGCGTCTGTGATAGGTAATAGAAAAGAACGTCCCATATTACTCATGTTAATGTCCATACGCCCATCAACCTGTGCACATGTTTCACTTAGCTTGTTGAAGTCACGCCAGAGCATCAAACTCCATAAACCTACGGGCGCACCTACAACCAAGAGCAATAATAGATAGGGGCCAACGAAACTTTCTTTTTGTTGTTTAGGGAGCTCAACTGGGCCCACTTGCAATAAATTTCCGTCTTCGGTGGGCACATACCAAATGAGTCGGTCACGTGCATCGTAGACATGCACAGATTCATTTTGTTCAAGACGTTGTTGGAGGCTCGCAGGCAGTACAATAGCATCCTTATCTATGTACTGCGTGATATATTGGCTTTGAATATACATGCGCCCAAGCTTACTTTGAGCAAGGGCTTTAAAGTTGTTACCTAACTCTAAAGCAAGAGGTGTGGATTGTTCAGCTGCGGGCCAGATCCTTTCTATTGCACCGGTTACAATCACCAAAGAAACAATAATGTATAAATACAGGCTTACAAACAGCTTTCCCAACTTAGTTAATCACTCCACGCATCACTAACGAATAAGTAACCTTGGCCCCAGACAGTTTTGATTTTGTATGGTTTATCGCTGTTATCTCCAAGCTTTTTACGCAATCGAGAAATACGCACATCCACTGTTCTGTCGAGACCATCGTATTGGCGACCAATCATTTGCTCGTGAACATATTCACGGCTCAAAACGTCGCCTGCACTACTTGCTAGCAGCCATAATAACTCAAATTCGTGGGAAGTGAGGGTAATTTCCTCATTTTTTAATGTCACGATACGGCTATTTTTATCAATTTTTAACTCACCAAAAGCCACACTTTGGACATTTTTTTCTTGTTCTTGTGAGCGACGCAATAAGGCAGTAATGCGTGCAAGCAGCACACGAGGCTCCGCAGGCTTAATAACATAATCGTCGGCACCGAGCTCTAAACCAATGACTTGGTCGAAGTCTTCACCTTTGGCAGTCAACATCAAAATTGGTAACGAGTATTTATCTCGCACTTCACGGCACACACTGAAACCATCTTTCCCTGGTAACATGACATCTAGGATCATCAAATCAATTTGATGTTTATTTAGATATTCCATCACCTCATCACCACGAGATAATACGGCAACTGACAAGTTGTTCTGTTCTAAATAATCTCGGGTTAACTCTTGAAGCGCTAAATCGTCTTCAACTAAGAGTATATTTGCCATTTGCCAACTCCTGAATTAAAAAAAGCTCCAAACTGAACGTAACCGTCTGCGTGAACTGCGAGACGTTTGAAGTTCAAGTTGAGTATCTACCACTAATTCGCCTGTATGCGCGTGAGTTATGGAGTATATGGTTGGTAACTGAACCTTTGCTTTATACCGCCAAGTCCCTGTTTTACTCGCATCCCAGCAAGACAGTAATCGTTGATTTTCCTTCAAGCATACCGGCGTTTCATCGGGCAATACCCAAGATACTGTGATTTGTGTATCACACGGATTTTCCTTTTGCTCAACGACACAATATTGCGGTGTGAGTTTTATTTGTGCTTTTTCAACAGATGGAAGTGCCACTTGCAAAGCGTGGGAACTCGCCATTAACATCGCCGCCACACTTATCATAATCAGAATATGTATTTCACACCGACAAACGCCGTGACAGAGTAGGATTCATCAAACAGCGGACTATCTGAAGACAACGTACTGAAATCTATGTAGTTAATATGCATCCGCAACGCACTGCGCTCAGTTAAAATGTAGGACGCGTCGATTCTAGCATAGGGATGAACACTGCTTCCAAGGGATACGGCGCTGAAATTCCCTACTTCGTCGTCACTTAGTCCATAAAAGTAGGTATTAAGTTCATTGTTACTGTATTGCACACCTACACTGGGTTCGAATACCCAATTTTCAAACCTATAGCCCTGCGACCAAGCCACCTCGCCTCTAAATCCTCGATATACATCAGTAATATCAGCAACGAACTTCATTGAAAATTTACCGATAGGGCTAAAGTAGTGATACTCCATGCCACTGTCGAGTGCCCATCGGCGCTCTTTAATTTCATCAATGTAAATTGCCTTGGGTCCTTCGGTTTCTGCTGGCAAAACCATACTCGATTGCAGTGCGAATAAATTAGCGGGGTGCCAATCGACAAAAAAACGCGTGTGAGGATTAAATTCTGCAATCGCACTTACAACATGTTCAGACTCGTTAATGAAGGTATAACCGACTTGCGTGTTGTCCAAATACCAAGTGTCTGTGTAATAGGCAATATCTGGAACCACATAGAGATTAAGATCATCACCACCGTTAAGTGGGTTACTCATCACGCCATAACCCAGGTTGACTCCGATCAGCCATTGACCTGTAGGAATTTCATCTGTACGTGACTCAGAAGCAATAGTAGCATTGCTCAGCAAAACGGTAAGAGTTAACCAAAGCCTCAACACACTGGCTTTCCTTATAAATTACATCGACGCTATCCTAGCAACAGTTGTTGCTCAATACAGCATTGAATAACAACTGTTAACAAAATGCATCCTTTTAATCACTCTTGGCTTGTCTAGATTTGCGCAGCTACATTCCATACAGCATCGAGTACAGGTTCTGATAAGCGTCGTTGTAATGCGACTAAACCAATCTCAAACGGAGGCGGTGCGTCATCCACTTGCAGGATTTGCACCTTGTCATTGAACGGGCTGTTTTCTAACACCACTTGCGGTATAAGTGCCACTCCCAAACCTAAACTGACCATAGATACCAAGGCTTCGTGACCACTCACTTGCGCATAAATAGGCGGCTGTATGTGCCTTGCTCGCCACCAGCTAGTCAGACGGGTTCTATTTTCTCCTTGCTCCGGCACAATAAAGGGTAATTGCTGCCAAGGGATCTGAGCTGACGAAACCAAGCTGTTCACCTCACAGGCAATCGTTGGCGCGATAAAAACTAACTCAGACCAGCCCAAGCGGCGAAACGCCAGTTGTTGTGGCAGCTTTGCAGGTTTAGCAGCAATAGCGACATCCTCATGATGATCTAACACCCGCTCCAACGCATAGGCAGGATCCCCCGTGTGTAACTTCATTTCTATTTGTGCATAGCGCGCGCGCAATGAACTAAGCAAAGGGTTGAGAAAACTATAAGCAGCACTGACAGAGCAATAGATACTCAGCTCCCCCTGCACTTCCTGCGCATCATTTAGACTGGCTTTGAACTGGTGCCAATGTAACAAGGTGGATTTCGCATAGCTGCAAAATGCTTCGCCTGCACCGGTGAGTTGAACCTGCCGGTTGTCACGGATAAAAAGCTCACACCCTACTTGCTCTTCGAGCTGTTTTATATTGCGGCTTAGCGTCGGTGCGCTAATAAAACAGCGACTGCTAGCGCGACCGAAATGCAGTGTTTCAGCTAAAGCCAAAAAATATTCGAGTTGTTTGTGTTGCATGGCTTACCCACATTTCAAAATATGAAACATAAAGATTTAAATATATCATTTTACGAAACATTAAAGTTTACCTAGAGTCATTGCAATACCTTTTTGCAGTAAACATTTTTAAGGAACAGCAATGGCAAACTATTTCAACTCGCTTTCTCTTCGCGAACAATTGGCACAACTAGGCCAGTGTGATTTTATGGACCGCAGTGAATTCAGCGACGGTGTAAATGTACTTCTGGGCAAGAAACTTGTCATTGTTGGTTGTGGTGCTCAAGGTCTAAACCAAGGTCTTAACTTACGTGACTCAGGTTTAAATGTAAGCTACGCACTGCGTGAGTCAGCGATTGCTGAACAACGTCAATCTTTCCTAAACGCATCTGAAAACGGCTTTATTGTTGGTACATATGATGAACTTATCCCCGATGCCGATTTGGTACTTAACCTAACCCCAGATAAACAGCACAGCGCTGTAGTGGATGCGGTTATGCCATTGATGAAACAAGGTGCAACATTGGCTTATTCGCATGGCTTCAACATTGTTGAAGAAGGTAAAAAGATTCGCGATGACATTACTGTCATCATGGTGGCACCTAAATGCCCTGGCTCTGAAGTACGCGAGGAATACAAGCGTGGCTTTGGTGTACCCACACTCATTGCCGTACACCCAGAAAACGACCCACAAGGTAAAGGCCTAGCGCAAGCTAAGGCGTATGCAGCAGGTACCGGTGGTGACCGCGCAGGCGTGCTCTTGTCGTCTTTCGTGGCAGAGGTAAAGTCAGACTTAATGGGTGAGCAAACAATTCTTTGCGGCATGCTGCAAACTGGCTCATTGCTGTGCTTCGATAAGATGGTAGAAAAAGGTATCGACGCAGGTTATGCGTCAAAACTGATTCAATATGGTTGGGAAGTGATCACCGAAGCGCTTAAACACGGTGGTGTTACCAATATGCTTGACCGTTTGAGCAACCCTGCAAAGTTAAAAGCATTCACGCTAAGCGAAGAGCTTAAGACCATCATGCGTCCTTTGTACAACAAACATATGGACGACATCATCAGTGGTGATTTTTCATCAGGTATGATGGCTGACTGGGCCGAAGATGATGCTAAATTATTGGGTTGGCGCGCACAAACAGCTGAAACAGCGTTTGAGCAACAACAAAACAGTGACGTAAATATTAGTGAACAAGAATTCTTCGACAATGGCATCTTGATGGTGGCGATGGTGAAAGCGGGTGTTGAACTGGCATTCGAAACCATGACTGCGGCGGGTATTAAAGAAGAATCAGCGTACTATGAGTCTCTGCACGAAACGCCACTAATTGCCAACACCATTGCGCGTAAAAAGCTATACGAAATGAACCGCACAATTTCAGACACAGCTGAATATGGGTGTTATCTCTACAACCACGCTTGTTTACCCCTGTTACAGCCGTTTATGGAAAATATCGAGACCGATGTAATTGGCCGTGGCCTTGAACAAGCAGACAACGGCGTGGATAACCAAGCGTTAATCCAAGTAAATGACGCATTACGCAACCACCCAGTTGAAAAAATTGGTACAACGCTGCGTAGCTACATGTCTGCAATGAAGAAGATAGTTTAAAGAAGTACCCTTTCGCTTGTTAGAACCCAAGCCTAGTCGCTTTGCGCTGGGCTTTTTTCATTATAATTCATTGACGATACACGCTTTGTAACAATTCACTTAATCCTCTAGCGCTGACCTTTGGCTATACTCAAACTAGATTGCGTTCATTATGCATACATATTTCGTGCAAAATTGTGCCTGAGTTGTGGAGGTCAGCATGCGAGTTATAGCTACGTTAATTTGTTCACTTTTTTTGTTATCTGGTTGTCAGAGTACAGAAACACAGGTGTCTGCCCCCCAGTAAACCTAGTGAATGTGCAACAATTCGAAATCCAACCTGTCGAGACAATGGATGAGATTTTCGAACTTGATGAGCGAATGAAAACGCAGCTCGATAACGCCTTTGCCTCTCGTTTTGGTGATTTAAGCTCGACCAGACGCCTGATGATGTTTCTTCTCAACAATGGTGACAAAAGCGTACGCTATCAATCGGGTGCAACACTCACTGCATCGCAAACCTACAATCAACTCAATGCCAACTGTCTATCCTTGTCGATTTTGGCCTTTAGTATGGCTGAACACCTTGGCCTGAAAGGTCAATTTCAGCGCGTCCACATTCCTGAGTACTGGGCGCTGAATAGGGGTTATAACCTATTAACTGGACATATCAACTTGCGCCTCAATATGCCTCGCCAACAGCGAGGGGATTTTGTTGAGGTATACAATGATCGCAGACAAGTATTAGTCGATTTTGCTCCCGATATTTCGGGTAGCAAATTTAAAACGACCGACATAACAAAAGAACGAGTTGCCGCGATGTTTTATAACAACAAAGGAGCTGCTGCGTTGGTTGAAAATGATTTCGAACAGGCATACAGCTACTTCATCGCAGCTACCAATATTGACCCATATTACAGCGGTGGCTGGGGGAACTTAGGGGTCTTATTCCGTACTGTAAACGACTTTGAGCGAGCAGAAATTGCCTATGAATATGCAATTGAAGTGGACCGCAAAAATAACACCGCACTTGGCAATCTGGCGATTCTATATCGACTTACCGAAAGAGACGATTTAGCACTTAATATCGAGAATCGCCTTGCCGAAATCCGCAAAGAAAATCCTTACTATCAAATCGCTTTGGGGAATGAACGCCTACTACAACAAGAGTTCGGCCAAGCGCTCAAGCATTTTAGACAAGCCAAGGAATTAGATGAGCGTATACATGAAAGCTATTTTGGTATGGCTCACACCTATTACTTGATGGGAGACATCAAAGCTGCGAAGAAATTTATGAAGATGGCCCAACAAAGAGCGCAGTTCGATTATGACAAATTACGCTATCAAGGTAAGCTGGCAACATTAAACCTATTTGCACAGAACTAATGTCCCAGTTATTCACTGCTTTCATTCTGTTGCTGCTGAGCGGATTTTTATCCAGCATAGCGACAGCGAGACAAGTTAATACCGAGCCCGCATGGTATAGCGATATCGCAGCCCTAACCAGCAACAGCATGGCAGGCCGCCAAGCGGGTACTGCGTCGGCCAAAGAAGCGGCACATTACATTCAAGACCGCTTACGCCAGCTTGGTTACCGCACCCAATTACAAGAATTTGAATTTAAGAAAGGTTTTTTTTCAAAAGCGCTGGGATACAACGTTGTAAGCACCCACTGCCAGCAAAACTGCTTAGTGATCAGCGCACATTACGATCACCTTGGTACAAAAGGCAATAAAATCTATGCTGGTGCCAATGACAATGCCTCGGGTGTTGCGGCGATGTTGTATCTCGCACAGCAACTTGCACCTTTCAAAGATAAAATAACATTTGTTGCCTTTGATGCAGAAGAACCTGGACTTTATGGCGCACATCATTTTGTAAAACACGCAGCGCCAAGACAACTAGCCATGAACATTAATTTGGACATGTTAAAGTTACCCAAAGCCAATAGTCGTCTATATTTTTTAACCAAAGATGATATGTGTTCCAACGCGCTAGAGGAGTTAGACAACACAAGTGTAAAAACGCAGTTAGCTCGCTCTAATCAGGCCATTAATCGGCGAGTGAAAGACGACAGAATTGATTGGCTGCGAGCAAGCGACCATTGGGCGTTCGCTAAACAAAAAATTCCCTTCGTTTTTATAACGGGGGCTGAAGATCCTGAGTATCACAGTCCTACAGATACGCTGAGCAATTTTGATAATGAGCGTTATCAGCAAACGTTATATCTATTGCACGGCTTTACTCAACAACTGCTGTCAGCGAATTGCAGTGATTCTCTTGCTCTTGGATAAACTGTTCTTTTTTCTTACGGGTCAGCTTCTTTACCTGCGCTTCTAACTTGCAGGCATCGCTACGAGAACCGACAGGCGTCGCAAAAATTAATGTCAAAGGCCCCTTTCCTTTAAGGTTTTTTGCTCCTTTGCCTTGTTGGTGCGCGTCAAAGCGTTTAACCACGTCGTTACTGACTCCTGTATACCAATGCCCAAACCGAGTTTGTACAATATATAACCACCAAGAGTCGGAATTTTGTAAACTCATTAAACTAATTACCTCAGATACGGTCTGATTTACGATTTCGCGCTTTACCTTCAGTGTCGAATGGGTATCATGCTAACAACAATAAATAAGGACTGATAATCGAACATGCAGTGGTTTAAACAGTTTTCGCTGGTAGCAGCCATCGTTATTGTATGCAGTAGTTTAAGTGCATGCTCTAGTTGGGTCTACCGCATCAACATTCCTCAGGGTAACTTTTTAGAACAATCAGACGTCGACAAACTTCGTGTTGAGATGACAACAGAGCAGGTATTGTATGTTCTGGGCAAACCCGTAGCACAAGATTCTTTTGATAAAGATACATGGTACTACATGTATGTTTTCAATCTGGGCCGTGGAAGCGAACAAAAAAAGCAATTAAAGCTACAGTTCGAAAATGACAGACTGGTCACTATCATCTCCGAAGATTACGAGCGTCCAGAAGAATTCGATACGCCTTTGGAACAGTAAGATATTAAAAAACGCGGTTTCAGCCGCGTTTTTTTATTGCTCAGAATTCTGGTAACTTCTTATATTCGTATATTCACGCTTCATCACTGCCTGTTCATGGGCAAGCAAATGCGAATATTCACCCAAGGTCACAGGCACTTTCGCGCCATAATAAATTCGTTGAACATCATCAAACAACGCATCAAATATAACTGCGACACGAGCAAGGTGAAAACCCGAGGTGACGATGTGCAAAATATTCACGGTAGCGAGGTCTAACCGTTGACGCGCCAAGGTCGCATCTTCGAACGTAAAGCGACTAGGAATGCCCGCCAACAAGTCTCCTTTATCAACCCCAAGTGATAGCAGATGATTTTGTTGTAATTGCCAATGAGGGAATGTAGAACGATTGAAATGCTCCCCTTTACCACCGGTACATAATACCTTGCACGAATGCTTCGCTTTTAATTGCTGGTAAATACGCGCGGCGAACTTGCCGCGCTCGGTCGCTATAGGGCTTAGGGTACCGTCATCTTCGTTAGGCGCACCTAAAACGATAATGACAGCGAGGTCATTCATTCTCGTCGCTTTTAACTTTTGCGCCGGTAATTTTGTTTGCGCGCCCTTCTTCTTTGGCCTTATCCGCACGGCGGCGACGCGCCTCTTTAGGATCGGCAATTAAGGGGCGATAAATCTCAACGCGGTCACCTTCTTTGAGTTCAGTATCGAGTTTGCAAGTGCGATTCCACACCCCTAAGGTCAAGCTTTTCATATCAATCTCGGGGCACTTATCAACGATGCCCGATTTTAATACCGCTTCTTCAGCTGTGCTGCCTTTAGGCACTTCCACACGCATCACAGTGGCCTTATCAGGCAATGCAAATACCACTTCAACGTTAATCATCAGCGTTCTCCATAAACCACTTTTGCGCGTTGTGTGAACGCTTGCACCATGTTTTTGGCCACTTCGTTAAATACTTTACCAAAAGCCATCTCCACCAGTTTGCTGGCAAATTCAAATTCGAGTTTGAGGCTCACTTTACATGCATGTTCATCAAGAGCCATAAATTGCCAACGTCCATGAAGATGCTTAAAGGGACCATCGACTAGCTCAAGTGCGATGCTGTGATTGCTTTTATCGAGTTTATTATGGGTTGTGAACCACTTTTTTAGACCCGCTTTTGAAATCTCTAATCCAGCGCGCATCTCATCGACTTGCGAAGAAAATATTTTAGCATCACTACAATGCGGCAAAAATTCTGGATACGAATCAACATCATTAACTAGGTCGAACATCTCTTGACTGCTGTACATTACCAGCGCTGATTTTTCTATTTGTGGCATAACCTCTCCTCACAACCACGCAATTCTAGCAAGCTTTGAGGAATGCCCCAAGAGACATTAAACGGTCTCATTGGATTAACTGGCTAAGACGCTAAAAATCGTCAATACATGACAATAAAAAACTGGTGTAAATCCTTAGACAATCAGTATAATGGAGCCACTATGGCAAAGAAAAAATCAGCAAAATCGACCTCTAATACCATCGCGCTAAACAAAAAAGCGCGTCATGAGTATTTTTTACACGATAAATTCGAAGCTGGCCTTGAACTTCAAGGCTGGGAAGTAAAGAGTATTCGCGAAGGTAAGGTTAATATCTCAGAAACCTATATTCACTTAAAAAATGGCGAAGCCTTTTTATTGGGCAGTCAAATTCAGCCATTGAACAGTGCATCAACGCACGTTATTTGTGATCCACTTCGTTACCGTAAATTGCTATTGAACAAGCGCGAAATCGACCGCCTTGTCGGCGCAACAGAGCGTGACGGTTTCTCCCTTATCGCGACCGCGATGTATTGGAAGAAGTGTTGGGTAAAACTCGAGTTCCATTTAGCAAAAGGTAAGAAAATGCACGATAAACGTGCTGATACCAAAGAAAAAGATTGGGCTCGTGAAAAAGAACGCACAATGAAACATACCGTACGATAAAGCGAGCCAAGGCTCGCTTTTTTTATCCCTAAGAAACACGTAACAAGATGTGTTATCACTTTCAAATAATTTCCCCGCAAAGCCTTGAAAATACTCGCTTGCCATCCTTCTAAAGCTCCTGATACCTATAAACTTTTTTACAGAACCGTCCTAAAAGCGCATTGCCAGACATGTAGTAATAATGTTAATCCTATGTAGCTGTAAATGTCCGTCAAATTTTTTGACCGGATTTTACATTATGACAACACACCCCTTCGGGGACACGAGAACAAGGATTTCAGGATGACAAAGTTTACTCCGTGCACTTTGCGTGCAGCACTTGCCATAGCTTTGGGCTCTAGCGCATTAACCGTTTCTTCCGTTGCAGTGGCTGACGAAGAAGGCGCAGACAAAGTCGAACGAATTGAAGTAACGGGCTCGCGCATTAAGCGAACCGATATGGAAGGCCCTTCTCCCGTTCAAAGTATCGGTAAAGAAGACATCGCCAATATGGGTTATGACAACCTACAACAACTTCTAGAACGTATGCCAGTCGCTGGTAATGGTACCTTCTCCACCCGCGGTAATAACCAAGACTCAACAGCCAATGGTGGCGCGGCAGTCAGTTTACGTGGTTTAGGCCCGGATGCGACCTTAGTACTGATTAACGGTCGTCGCGTTGCTATCAGTGCATTCGCCGAAAGCATTACCAATTCATTTGTTGATATTAACTCTATTCCTGTTTCAGCTATTGAACGTATCGATATCCTCAAAGATGGCGCATCAGCTATCTATGGTTCTGACGCGGTAGCAGGCGTGGTAAACGTTATTCTTAAAAAAGACATCGATGGCATTGAAGTGAACTTAGGCTATGGCGCAACTACTGGCCCGAGTCACGAAGAAACAACTGCCAGCCTTGTTTGGGGTACCACAAGCAAAAAAGCAGCGCTTCACTGATCCTCGACTATTTCAAAAACACCGGCCTTGAGTCTGATGAAATGGGCCGCCTTGGTACTGCCAACCAAGAACCTTATGGTGGTATGGATTTCCGCTCATCTCGCGGCTTCCCAGGTTACTTCTATGTCGATGGTGTAAAAACGATTGACCCGAGTTGCCCGCCTGAGAATGCAACCGCCAGTGGCAGCTGTTTGTTTGACTACGGCCCCTATGGCTTTATCACACCACCTGCTGAACGTGTTGGTGCCATTGCCCAGTTCGATTATAAATTCAATAGCGATGTCAGTGCATTCCTAGAAATCGCCGCGCAGCACAACACCTCTGAAGCAGGCGGTGCGCCTACTCCGCTGGATGAAGATGCAGGCTTAACAGTGCCAGGTAATCACCCGTTCAACCCATTTGGTCAAGATATTGATATTGGTCGTTATCGTACCGTTGACGCTGGCCCCCGCCGTTGGGATATTGAATCTGATACCTTACGTCTGGTTGCTGGCCTACGAGGTGAGATTAACGATTGGGGATGGGAAGTTGCTGCGCAAAAAGGTCGCAGTAAGTCAGAACAAACAGGTGATCGCTCAATGGGTTGGGTGCGCGTTGACTTCTTGCAGCAAGAAATTGATGCAGGCAACTACAATCCATTTGGCGGCGTACAAAACTCGCCTGAAGTTATCGACCGTATTACCACGAGCTTAGTCCGTCGCGGCGAATCACACATGACCTCATTTGATGCCAGCATCACAGGTGATGTATTTGAATTTAACAACAATACAGTGATGATGGCTGCGGGCCTTGAGTACCGCGAAGAAGACGTGAGCGACGTGCCAGATGACCAGTTCCAGCGCGGTCTTATCTTTGGTACTGAGTCAGTGTCTGCAGCTGCAGAGCGCGACCAATGGGCGGCGTATGTGGAATTTTCAATCCCACTGAACGACGAGTTTGAGCTACAACTGGCTGGTCGCCACGATGATTACAGCGACTTGGTTCAACGACTAACCCAAAAGTTGCGTTCAAATGGGCACCAAACCGTGAATTCTCACTGCGTGGTTCATGGGCACAAGGTTTCCGTGCACCATCACTTGCGCAGATTGGGTTAGGTCCATCGGAAGAAAGCCAGTTCTTCATCGATACCTATCGTTGCCAAGCAACAGGCCAAGATTGTGACCTACTCGATTACAACATTGAGTTCGCAGGTAACCCAGATTTGGATGCAGAAGAGTCAGAATCATGGAACTTAGGTGCGATTTGGGCGCCAACAACACAATTTGGTATCTCGGTTGATGTGTGGAGCATCGAGCAAGACAACAAGATTGATGAGCAAGACTTCGGCTCGGTCTATAACACCCATTGTAATGACCAAAACAGCACAGTGTGTGTTCGCTTACCCGCTGTTAACGGCGACGCGCTGGGCGTAATCCAAACAGTGAACAGCACATTTGAAAATGTGAGCTCACAAGAAGCTTCAGGTGTCGACTTATCGACAAACTACAACCTGGACCTGAACGATATGGGTCTTCTTAAGTTCAATCTTGAGTGGTCGTATATGCATGAATTTACCCGTGATGACCGCGAATACATTGGTGAATACGAGTATCCTCGTCACCGTGGTTTATTCGCCACTAACTGGGAATTCGATAAATTTAATGTCAACATGAACATCAGTTACATTGGTTCGTTTGAAGATACGCCAGATGCTGACTTTGATGGCGCATTAGATTTCGACATGGTTAAAACTCGTGATGTTGACTCACAAACCTTGGTTGATATTCAAGGTGCATACAACATGAATGACGCTGTACGTATCTCAGTAGGTATGAACAACGTGTTTGATGAAGAGCCACCGTTTGCTATCGGTGATGGTGATTCAGATTTGTATGGTTATGCAGGCTCTGTACACAACCCGCGTGGACGTTACGTTTACACTAACCTAACGTGGCGCTTTAACTAAGTTAAACGCATCAAAAAGGCCGCTCTAGCGGCCTTTTTTGTAGTTTTACCCGTAAGTGTAAGACGCTTGAATACCCAGAGGGATGCCTAAGCCCCAATACGCTAGCAGGAATAAGCTCCAGCCAATCAAGAACGCAATTGAATAAGGCAACATCATCGCGATAAGTGTACCTATACCCGTGTTCTTCACATATTTCTGGCAATACACCACAACCAGTGGGAAGTAAGGCATCAAAGGAGTAATGATGTTTGAGCTTGAATCACCCACACGATATGCCGCTTGGGTTAAATCTGGAGAGATATTGAGCTGCATTAACATAGGCACAAAGATTGGCCCCAACAACGCCCATTTCGCTGAGCTTGAACCAACGAACAAGTTTACAAAGGCAGTTAAGAAGATAATGCCAACAATGGTAACGCCACTAGGTAATGACATTGCCTTGAGTACTGCTGCCCCTTCAATTGCCAATAAAGCACCTAAATTTGACTGCGCAAACGCCGAGATAAACAGTGCACAGAAGAACGCCATAACAATGTAGTATGCCATTCCTTCCATGGCTTTAGTCATCGCCATGATCATGTCTTTCGAACTAGTGAATGTGCCCGCTACAAAACCATACACCGCACCGGGAACCCAGAACAATAAGAAAATAAGCGGCACAATAGATTGCATAATAGGCGCGCTAAAATCCGCTAATTTGCCATTTTCTGCACGCAGCGGCGAATTTTCGATGCCAGCAACATAGGCGAGTAAGCCCAAACCGGCAATCATCACTAACGTCGCAATGGCGAATGCTTTCTTTTCTTTACTCGTTGCCTGCTCAAACGCTGGTAGTTCATCTGTATTGCCATCAACTTCTGAGTTTTTTAGGCGCGGTTCAATAATTTTATCGGTGATGTACCAACCTACAAGGATGATAAAGACACTTGAGATGGACGTGAAGTAGTAGTTGTTAAGCGGGTTCACTTCCATCGTTGGGTTGATTATCTGTGCCGCACTTTGAGTAAAGCTTTGCAGTAATGGGTCTATGCCTGAGGGGATAAAGTTGGCACTGAAACCACCACTGACCCCAGCAAATGCTGCGGCGATACCTGCTAGTGGATGACGGCCCATAGCATAGAAGATAACACCGGCAAGCGGAATGACCAGCACGTAGCCTGCATCTGTAGCAGTGTGTGAAACAATCCCCACTAAAATAACCATAGGGGTCAGTAACATCTGCGGCGTGCGCTTAAGCATTAATTTAATGCCCGTATTAATAAAGCCTGAGTGCTCCGCAACGCCTACACCCAACATAGCCACAAGTACAACACCCAGTGGTGCGAAGCCTGTGAATGTTTTCACCATGGAGGCTAAAAAGCCAGCGAGAGAATCGCCTGTCAGCAGATTATTTACGACGATAGGCGCATTGGTACGCGGGTCGATAACATCAAAGGTCACCCCGGAAAAGGCCCACGATAATGCCCAAATAAGCAGCATAGCGAATAAGAATATCATGGCCGGATCTGGCAACTTATTCCCTACGTGTTCAATAGTATTTAAAAAGCGCGCGATGGCGCCACTTGGTGCAGCTCCTTGCTGGTCACCGTTATTATTATTCATTGTGACTCCTTAGATAATTCATTTACATGTCTGCTGGACGAGAAGTGGCAGTGTTTAGCGCACATCATACCGTCAGGGATGTAATTTTTTCACAAGCAGCCTACTTGAAAATTAACACAAAGGCTACAAATGCAAGATGACAAGGCGTGTCGAGGTGTAAAGTCACAAGGAGGGAATGTAAAGGGCAAGCGCAAGATTGAGCTTACCCACAAAGGGTGAAGTTAGCTTGCGAGCGCTTTTACTTGCTCCCAAATTACCACCACATGATCGCGGTCTTCATCCGTCAACTCACCATTATGATAGGCTTTCACAAGGCTTTTTTCGATGTTGTCATTAAGCTCATCAGCACTGAGAGCCAAGTTTTCAACCTGTGCATAGCCCACAGCTAAATCAAAGTGACCGCGTAAGTAGCCACCTGCAAACAATTGATCGTCATCAGCATGATCAACTAAATCATCAAAAAACTGTTGTGCTGCGTCTACGTATTCTAAAAAAGCCATTACTGCTCCTCACTGTGACCAACGGCATACAGCACGTGGTCATTAAAACCTGTGGTCACTTGAATGTAACCCGATAATTCATCATCTAACTCACTGTTGCCCGTATCACTAATGAGTGGTCGACCATTCAGTGCTTGGAGTTTGCTCTTAGTTGCAACAACAATGATATTTTCTTTACCAATCATACGGATAAGCTCTGGGCTTAACTGCTGATTACCGCGACCGAATAGGTGGCCTTGACCACCAATCAAGGTGATCACCAACTTAGTTGCTTTGCCCTGACACGCCGCCAATAAATCTGCCGCCGTCATGTCTTGCCCTATCAGCACTTGGTCTTGCACTAAATCAACACCGAGCAAGGTATTTTCAAGACCCATTTCGTCCATCACCGCCGCAACGGTTGAACCTGAGCCCATAATGTACTGCCAGTCTTCATCCATTTCGCTAACAACGTACGCAGCAATGTCAGCAAGCACTAACTCATCAACTTCCTTGCCACCACCGTTTTTGACTGCCTGTACATAACGCAGCTCACTGGGCACGCGCATCTCACCATAGCGCTTTGCGCGCACGGTACCCGCGCGGAACGCCTCTTCATCAATATCCATGACATCACTTTCAGCGAGCGTAACCAGCTCACCTTTAACCAGCATTTCCACGACCCGGCCAGCCGCTTTAGGGGTAATAGCGTAAACACCCGAATGAATTTTACAGCCAGCAGGAATACCCAACACAGGCGCTTCGTCGCCAATGGCATGACACACATTTCGCGCGGTGCCATCACCGCCAGCAAACAGAATTAAATCAACCCCCTGCTCCACCAATGCCTGCGCTGCGCGCTCTGTGTCATCTGGGGTAGTCAGCTCATTGCTTTGGTACACCACCTCAACATTAAAGCCGAGCTCTTTGGCGATGTTCTCCCCCATTGCACCATTAACGGTAAAGACGGTTAACTCTGTTCTATAAGGTAACAACTGTTCAAGCGCAGCTTTGGCACGCAGGTGTGATTTTGGCTGGGCACCCAAAGCCACTGCTTTTGCTGCGGTGTCTTTACCATCACTGCCTTTTAGCGCAACGCTGCCACCGAGTCCCGCAACAGGGTTGATAATAAAGCCCAATTTAAACTGCATAATCAAATTCCTCTGGCGGCTGCCACGTTAGGTGATGCGCTTCAAGTGGATAAGGTTGTTGGTAATGCTCGGCCAAGGCCTGCATAAGCATTTGCGTGCGTTCATTAAAGCCAGTGGCTATCAAACTTTGTAGTTTGGCATACACTTTTTGTTGAAAGCTAAATCGGCATGTTTGCTCACCACCGAGATTATCCGCCGACACATTAAAGGCAAACCCAGCACTGATACACAATGCCCACTCAATCGCTTGGGGGTGCACTTCAACGCTCTCGAACTCTTTCTGCTGCTCTTTAGTGCGGCCATCTGGACAATACCAATAACCGTAATCTTCACGTAATCGACGCTGCTCGCCCGCGACTAACCAATGCGCTATTTCATGTAATGCACTGGCATAGAAACCATGAGCAAAAATGATGCGGTGGTACTCGCACTCATCATTCGCAGGCAAATAGATGGGCTCATCAGTGCCGAGCACTAATCGAGTGCGAAAGCGAGCAAAAAATGTGCGCTCAAAAAGAGCGATGAGTTCGTCAACTTGATGCATAACAACACGGGGATTTAAAACTAGGCGCGATTGTACGTACTTTAGCGCGGTTTGTAAAAATACGCCGATGAAAAAACGCACCCTTTGGTGCGCTTTTGCTTATGATCTTTGTCCTGGAATTGGACCGTGTGGTAATTGCACATTGGGGTTTTGACCCCGTTGACGCAACAGGTGGTCCATCAAGGTGATGGCCATCATCGCTTCCGCTATGGGGATTGCACGAATGCCCACGCACGGATCGTGGCGGCCTTTAGTTATCATCTCAACCGACTCATTGCTGGTATTGATACTCTGCCCTGGCACTGTGATGCTCGACGTGGGTTTGAGTGCAATACTGGCGATAATATCTTGGCCAGTAGAAATGCCCGCCAGAACGCCACCAGCGTGATTGGATGTGAAGCCTTGTGGCGTTAATTCATCGCGATGCTGTGAGCCCTTTTGCTCGACCACATCAAAACCATCGCCAATTTCAACGCCTTTAACTGCATTGATGCTCATTAAAGAGTGCGCAATTTCCGCGTCTAAACGATCGAAAACCGGCTCGCCAAGACCGACCGGTACATTCGAGGCAACAACTTTGACTTTAGCGCCGATGGAGTCACCTTCTTTTTTTAGATCACGCATGTACTGATCGAGCGCATCCAGTTTATTTACGTCGGGGAAGAAAAACGGATTTTGTTCGACTTCACTCCAGTCGTATTGCTCAGCTTTTATAGGGCCAAGTTGCGACAGACAGGCTTTAACTTCAACGCCATGGAATTGTTTTAGGTATTTTTTAGCAATCGCACCAGCAGCGACACGAATGGCCGTCTCGCGAGCGGATGAACGACCACCACCGCGGTAGTCACGAATCCCGTATTTATGCCAATAGGTGTAATCACCATGGCCTGGACGAAAAACATCTTTAATTTTACCGTAGTCTTTGGAGCGCTGATCGGTGTTCTCAATCAACAAGCCGATACTGGTGCCCGTTGTTTGGCCTTCAAACACGCCAGAAAGAATCTTCACTTGATCTTCTTCTCGACGCGCTGTGGTATATCTGCTTTGCCCAGGCTTACGACGGTCTAAGTCAATCTGTAAATCTGCTTCTTCGAGTTCAAGACCCGCTGGGCAACCATCTACTACACCGCCTAATGCGAGTCCGTGGCTCTCTCCAAATGTGGACACTTTAAACATCTGTCCAATACTATTACCTGCCATACTTCATCCTCATTCCAAATGGCGCGAAACTCAGCTAAGCGTAATGATTACTCACCAAAGTAGGCATCAAGCTCAGCTTTAGAAATCATAAATACCCCAAGACCACCGTGTTCAAACTCAAGCCACGTAAATGGTGCATCTGGGTATAGAGCATCCATATGTACCATAGAGTTACCTACTTCAACAAATAACAAACCGTTATCGGTTAGATGTGACGATGCTTTGGCAAGCAGCTCACGAGTAACATCTAAGCCATCTTCGCCTGAGGCCAGCCCCAGTTCAGGCTCATGGTGGAATTCTTCGGGTAAATCTGCCATATCTTCGGCATCTACATACGGTGGGTTGGCGACGATTAAATCGTATTTTTCATCACCCACACCCGAGAAGACGTCTGAAAGTATGGGCATCACTCTGTCTTCAAGGTTGTAGCTGTGAATATTAAAATCAGCGACGACCAATGCATCGGGTGAAATGTCCACTGCATCAACCAAGGCATTTTCAAAGGTTTGCGCGAGGGCAATCGCAATACAACCTGACCCTGTACACATATCCAGTACCCGAGTTACTTGCTCAGGGTCATTCACCCAAGGCGCAAACTGTTTGTTGATAAGCTCCCCAAATGGGGAACGCGGCACCAGTACGCGCTCATCTACGTAAAAAGGCATGCCGGCAAAAAATGCTTGGTTAGTCAGATAAGCAACCGGCGTACGTTGGTTGATACGGCGTTCGATTAATTCGCAAATATGCACTTTTTCACTGCTCGTAAGACGCGCGGCTAACAGCTCTTGAGGTGCGTCCATGGGCAAATGCAATGCAGGTAGAATAAGGGCTACTGCCTCATCCCATGCGTTGTCTGTACCATGTCCAAAGAAGATGCCATGGGCACTAAATTGGCTCGTAGCCCAACGTAACCAATCACTAATACTTTGCATTTCCTGCTGTGCTTCGAGGAGCTCAGCTTCGCTGATAAGAATTTCGTTCATATTTTTTGCAATATCTGCTCACTAATAATGCCCAC
This sequence comes from Pseudoalteromonas sp. GB56, assembly GCF_054923835.1. NCBI lineage: Bacteria > Pseudomonadati > Pseudomonadota > Gammaproteobacteria > Alteromonadales > Pseudoalteromonadaceae > Pseudoalteromonas > Pseudoalteromonas sp. GB56. The sequence continues at coordinate 2,530,413 of NZ_JBPCHK010000001.1, forward strand.
ATTGTAGCGTGTTTAGCGCTAGGTTTTTACGCTTTTTTTGGCTAAACTCTCGGCCATGAAAAAAGAACACTCTTCCCACATTGATGACAGCGATTTGTCCCAAGATGACATTGACTTGTTTCGTCAATCTATCGGTAGCACAAAGCGCGTTACCAGTGACACCGTGCGCCTAAATGCACAAAAGAAAAAACATATTGGCGAGCGACAACAAGTACAGCGCCAAAGTAAAACTGAATTCTACTTTTCCGACGAATACATTCCAGACATCGATACCAGTGGCACTATCAGCTACGTCAAAGAAGGTGAAGATAGGTACTTGGCAAAACAATTGCGCCGAGGTGATTATTCTCCAGAGCTCATTCTCGATTGCCATGGAATGAGCAAGGACACAGTAAAGTTAGAGCTAGCTGCGCTGATCAGCGCATGTAAGAAACAGCACGTGCAATGTGCCTGTGTGGTTCATGGAATTGGTGAGCGTATTTTGAAACACAAAGTGCCACAGTATCTTGTGCAGCATCCTGACATCATCGCTATGCATCAGGCACCGCTTGAATACGGTGGTCGTGGAGCTGTGGTGATATTAATTGACCTACCCGTGGATGTAAGCCCGCTGTTATAAGTAATACCTGTGCACTCGCACAGGTATTCTAATTGTTGCGTTAATGCACTACTTCCCTACCATAGCCAAACCAGCAAAGTATTCCGGAAGCTTCAAGACGTCCTCTTCAGTCAATGGCTTACTAAAATAGTAACCCTGAACGACGAAGCAATTGTTGGCTTTTAGAAATTCCATTTGCTCTTTCGTTTCCACACCTTCAGCGACGACATTCAAATTCAGCTTTTGCGCCATCGCGATAATCGCCGCGGTGATCTCCATGTCATTAGGATCATCTGGAATATCTTGCACAAACGAGCGGTCCACTTTGAGCACATCCACTGGGAAGCGCTTTAGGTAACTCAATGAAGAGTAGCCCGTGCCGAAATCATCAATTGAAATTGAGACTCCTAAGCGTTTAATTTCATGTAATTGACCTATTGCCGTATCCACATCACCCATCAACATACTTTCCGTTAATTCCAGATGCAGATTACGTGGTGCCACATTGGTTTCTTTTAAAATGCTGGCAAGTGTAGGAATCAATGTCGCATCTTGGAATTGACGCACAGATAAGTTCACAGAAATATTCGCTTCTAATCCCGCTTTAACACGTCGTGACGAGAAATAACATGCCTCACGCAACACCCATTCCCCTAACTCAACGATGAGTCCTGTTGCTTCAGCAATTGGAATGAATTTAACCGGTGAAATAACGCCACGAGTAGGATGAGTCCATCGGATCAGTGCTTCAAAGCCAAGCACTTTACCGGTACGACTATCAACCTGAGGTTGATAGTTCAGGTGGAATTGGCTGTCTCTTATTGCATGGCGTAGCTCGTTTTCAATGTACAAACGCTCATTTGCAGCAGCATTGAGCTCACGCGAATAGAAATGATGGGTGTTTTTACCTTTCGCTTTCGCTTCATACATCGCCAAATCAGCATGTTTAAGAAGCTGATCTTCTTCACTGCTGTCATCGGGTGCCATGGTAATACCGATACTGGCACTGACAATGATTTCATTGTTCCCAAGTTGAATGGGTTGATTCAAGGTGCGCTGAATGGTGTTAGCCACTTCTGCTGCCCGTTCCTGATTTTCAATGCCACTGAGCAGCACCGCAAATTCATCGCCACCTAAGCGCGCAATGGTATCTTCAGTCCGTAAGCGATTTTTCAGTCTATTAGCGACTTCAACTAGGAGTTGGTCACCAATGTCATGACCAAGCGTATCGTTAATCCGTTTAAATTCATCTAAATCAAAATAAAACAACGCAAACGCATAATGACCGCGCTCCGCTAATGCCATTGATTTGCGCAACTGCATTCTGAAGAAGGTGCGGTTCGCAAGGCCGGTTAAGGTATCGAAATACGCCAGCTGTTCCATTTTACGCTGACTTTCTTTAACGAAAGAAATATCCTGTGCGGACACCACATAGCTGTTGACCCCACCGTCTTCATCGCGAATTGGCGAGACGCTCAGCGACACCCACAAGGCATTGCCATCGGCACGCTCAAGCATAGTATCACCACGCCAATAGTTACGGGTGCGCAGGTCGTATTCAATATCGTCATTGAATATCGCCATTTCTTTGGCAATCACAGTGAGCAACTTTGCATCACTGAAATGTTCTTCTTCGAAGCCCGTCATTTCCAGCATTTTGGGGTTAACGTATTCAATATTCAGCTGGTAATTGGTGATCAACACTCCCGTACCAGAGTGGGCAACCGCTTTCGATAGACGATTAGCCGCCTGTTCAGCGATTTCCTTTTCTTTAATACGCTGATTTAGGCCAGAAATGGTGTTATTGAGTTCCACACTCATGTCTTTGAATGAGCCATTGAGTACGCCAATTTCATCGGTGCTCTCCGGTGGAAACTCTGTATCCATTTTACCCTTACCAAAGCTTGATACCGCATCAACCAAGAGATAAATACGACGTAAAACGAGCTGGTACAATGCTTGGTGTAATAACAGCGCAACTAATATTGCATAGAGAATAAACAGGCCTAGAAACTTCAGTTGCAACGTTTCCAACGCTTCCAATGCATTTGACTGCTTGCGATACATACCCACATACCAATCCAGCCCTTCTACTTTGCGAATAGTAGTTAAGTAGGTTTCACCCTCATAATCAAACTCATCAGTCACCGTTGGTAATCGTGTGCGCATAGCATCAGTCACTAGCTCCACTAAATTGGAGTTCACGAAGTCTGACATACGTAGGCGTTTACCCGCGCGACCGTATTGTTGATACGTAGCGTGGTCAATATTAGGGTGAGCCAACAGCTGGCCTTTGGAGTCCACCACAAACAGTTGTTGATGGGTGTCTTCGATTGGTAAGAAACTTAATAAACTCGACAGTTCGATGTCCGCACCAGTTAAGGCAACATGCTGATTTTCGCGGTAAATGGGGGTCACAATGCTTACAACCCACTTACCGAGTACTTGATCATAATAAACAGGTGTCCAGATAGCGGTGCGCTTGGGATTACTCATTGGGCCTACACGGTCGAACTTTACGGCATTGTGGGCGCGATAATCAGCTGGCACATCCAGTGCCCAATTCGGAGGCGAAACACGCACGAAATCATCTTGCGTGAGCAGGTAAAAGTTAAAGAATTCTTGGGTCAGTGTGGGTGAAATAACCTGCCATAAGGCCTCTGAACGCGCGAATAAATTTTCGTAGTAACCATTGAAATTGGCTTTTGGTAGGACTGCACCTGACAATCCATCTTGAGATACGCTTCGTAAAGTGAGTTCATCGGTAGCCAAAAATTGAGCTGGCGCAGCATTGAACTGCACATCGTCAGCAAACAACGCTCGACTCACTACTGCATTTGCTTGTTCGGCGATATTGGTCTTGGTGTCAATAAGCTGGTCAAACTGACCAATGAACCGGGCACTATACTGCTCTAATTGCTCATGTTCTTCGTACATAAGCTGCTTTTGCTCAGACTTGAGCATAAAAACGGCGGCAAAAATACCCGCAATCAAACAAATGGCAGAGATCAATGCCGAAAGCTTGATGCTTAACGAGTGGATGCCAAATCGTGATGGTGGACGCCTATAAACCACAGCCGATCCTTTTTTAAGTATCTGGTTTTTATTATTTTAGCCAGCTAGCAAATATAACAGCCACAGCGCACATGTATATACTTTTTGACGCAAATATACTTCTATTTTGTTACCGACTAATACAAAAGAACTAACTTAACTATCAATATAGCTGTATTAGGAACAAAAACGCAATAATTTCTTAGCCTTAGCTATTAAATTTTGTACCCCCAACAAAAACACTATTCTATTTTCCATTTACTCTCGCAATGGCTATTGACTTTTAGGCAGGCAAGCCAGTAGATTGGACGTATGAACATTATGTCTTACGTATTTTTTCGCTTTTTTATTTTCCACCCTTGCTAGGGAGGCGCAAGCGAGTACGTGAGATTCACACATATTCTAAAGCCTCCCAAACGGGAGGCTTTTTTCGTTATGGGAATGAGGAAACCTAACAATGACCAATGATACGCTGCATGCATTGCGCCGAGATATCAATGAAATAGACTCTGAGCTATTGATTTTACTCGCTAAACGCCGCCGAATTAGCCACTCAGTAGTGGAATATAAAATTGCCAATAATAAGCCAATACGCGATGAGGCGAGAGAACAAGAGCTGCTTGAAAAACTCATCAGCTATGGGAAGTCTTTAGGCTTAGATGCTTACTATATTAACAATGTATTTCAGCGCGTATTAGAAGACTCAGTTTTGCACCAACAAGCCATGTTGCAGCAAAACCTCAACCCGGAAGCGCTTGGCGAAACAAATCGTGTTGCTTATCTCGGTGGTCAAGGCTCCTACTCCCAGTTGGCCGTGCATAAATATTTCAGTCGCAGACCGGGTAAATTAGTGGAAATGGGATGCTCACAGTTTGATGAAATCACCGGCGCTGTTGAAAAAGGACAAGCCGATTTCGGCATACTGCCTATCGAAAACACCAGTTCTGGTAGTATCAATGAAGTGTTCGATTTATTGCAACACGCGCAAGTATCTATTGTTGGCGAAGTGACTCACAGTGTAGAGCATTGTGTGTTGGTGAAACCGGGTACAGAGCTTGCTGATATCACCAAGTTGTTCGGTCACCCTCAGCCATTTGCTCAATGCAGTCGCTTCATTCAGGGTTTAAACGATGTACAACTTGAAAACTGTGACTCAACCACAAGCGCTATGAGAGCTGCGCTAGAATGTGACAACAGCGCAGCTATTGGCTCAGCTGAAGCAGGCAAACATTTAGGTCTTGAAGTTCTCAAAACGGGCATTGCCAATCAAAGCGAAAACCACAGCCGCTTTATCGTTGTTGCACGTAAAGCCATGCAAGTGTCCACGCAAATCCCAACAAAAACCACATTAATCATGGCGACTGAGCAACACGTAGGCTCTCTGGCCGATGCATTGATGGTCTTCAAAGAGCACGGCATCAATATGGTGAAGTTGGAATCGCGTCCAGTTCCTGGAAACCCATGGGAAGAAGTGTTTTATGTTGACCTTATTGCGAACTTAGCCGAACCCAAGGTACAAGGGGCGCTCGAAGCACTGAAAGACCATACCCAATTCGTTCGTATTTTAGGTTGTTATCAAAGCGAATCGCTGCAAGCAGTGCAAGTGAAATAAGTAAAAAGAAAAGAGCCAGAAGAAGTAGGCTTCTGGCTCTGTTGTGTTGATGATTCAAACAACACAATGGGGGCAGGTTAATTCGCTAAGCCAATTAACTCGATTTCCGCAATTTGCACCAAGCCATCATTATTGGCGTTTTTACTGATACTCACACGGTAGCTGCTGTACGCAAAACCGTTATTGAAACTAAAGCTTCTGCGTTGCAAACGTTCATCCCAGCTTTCGCCAACCCAAGACGCCACTTCTGTCCACGTTGCCCCGCCATCATTCGAACCCAACAGGGTAAAGTTTTCAGGGTCACGTTCCGGCGCGTCATTGGCACTGGTAATCGCTACCTCACTGACAATTTGTGCATCACTGAAATCAGCTTGAATCCAAGATGGGTCTTCGTCAGTCGGCGCACCCTGCCAGTCATTATGGTCCAGCCATTTCGTGGCAATATCGTTATCGAAGGCTTTGTCTTGATTTTCACCATCACCGATGCTGTTACGCGCACTGAACACAGTACCAGCAAGCTCGGTTAAATCCTGCAATTGATATTGTGGCCCAATGAACCCGACCTCAGCTATTTGTACTAAACCATCATTGTTAGCATTTGCACTGATAGATAGGCGATAATGGGTATAGGCTAACCCATTGTTTAAAGTGAAATTGCGCTGTTGGAAACGTTCGCTGAACTCTTCACCCACCCAATTCGCAAGTGCCAACCAGTTTTGACCGTCATTAGACGCCAATAACTCAAAAGTAGCAGGGTCACGTTCTGGTGCATCATTCGCACTGGTGATCATCAGCTCGTTCACCGTTTGTGCTTCAGCTAATTGCACTTGAATCCATGCAGGATTTTCTTCACTCGGTGCACCTTGCCATTCGTTATGATCCAGCCATTTAGTCGCAACGTCTCGATCAAACGCCTGTGCGGCACCTTCTGAGTCACTGATACTAAAGCGGGCACTGTAACTTGCACCATTGCTCAACGAATGATCTGCGCCTGCTAAATCAGGGCCAATGAGTTCTACTTCAGCAAGTTGTAACAAACCATCGTTATTTTTGTTCTTAGTGATTTCTAAGCGATAGCTCGAGTAAGCAAGTTGATTTGCCACGCTAAAGCTACGTCGCTCGGCACGCTCATCAAATGACTCCCCTACCCAACTGGCCAAATTAACCCACGTTTCGCCACCGTCATTCGACGCCAATAAGTTGAAGTTTTCTGGGTCGCGTTCAGGCGCATCGTTAGCACTGGTAATAGCTAATTCATTCACAGCTTTCGCTGCGCTTAAATCTAGCTGGATCCATGATGGGTCTTCCTCAGTCGGCGCACCTTGCCAATCATTGTGGTCGAGCCATTTGGTTGTTGCATCGTTATCAAAGGCTTTGTCTTGGTTTTCAGCATCACCGATACTATTGCGGGCGCTAGCAATTACTTGCGTATCATCGCTGTGATCAACACTGGCAAAGACAGGACCGACGAATTCAATTTCACCGAGCTGCATCAAACCGTCATTGCCTTGATTTTTGGTAATGCTGACTCGGTAAGTGCTATAGCTTTGAGCGTTAGCGAAAGCAAATTCTTGGCGCTCAAAGCGCTCATCAAATGCTGCACCAACAACACTGCCCAGTAACAACCAGGTTTCACCGCCGTCGTTTGACGCGAATAAATCGAAGTTTTCAGGGTCACGGGCCGGTGCATCATTTGCGCTGGTAATAAATACGCTGCTGATTGCTTGTGGCTGCGCAAAATCAACTTGAATCCAAGATGGGTCTTCAACACTCGGAGCACCTAACCAATCATTGTGATCCAACCATTTGGTACTTGGGTCTTTATCGAAGGCTTTGTCGGCGCTTTCGGCATCGCTGATGGCGTTACGCGCGGTAATGGTCGCATCTGCTAGAATCTCTGCGGTGCTAATTTCTTGGCGAGGTCCTGAGTTTGACGTTTCGTCATAAAGTGACAAACCAAGATCAACAATCGTTGCTGCACTGAGCCCAAGTTCAGCTGTGAGTGGATGCGCATCGATAGCATCATATATCCCTTGGCGTAACCGCGCTAATGCATCAGCATCATCAGCCAACGCTGCGGCTAAGTCTGTTTGCGCAGCACTCATATTGGCAGCAAGTGTTTCACCACTGCTCATATATGCAAACGCCGCATTGATAAGCGATAACTTGATAGTCGCTTCATCAACAAGTGGCGTTTGGCATTGCTGCTCACCCGCGTCGTCAGTCTCACACTGTTGCTCACCCATGAAGTTCTCCATCATGTGCGCGCTGACTACAGGCATGCTAAAGACATTAGTATTATTGGTGCGCCAACCCAAGGCTCTTAATAACAGCGATGACATATCGGCTTGTGCCAACGCCATTAATTCTGAGCTTGAGACATTACGACCGTTAGCAATTTCTTGCTCCACTAAAAACGTAGCTAACGTCGTCAATGCATTCACTTGCATATTGGCATCTGCAACACCATCGGTGCTATTGGCAAACGGCACACTAACGTGAGCGAGTGTGTTTAACTGCGCCCCGACAATAGCATCGCCAGTTACATCTTGACCAAATTGCGCGTCACCACACATTAACGCATCACAGACCATGGCGGATTGTGCGTCGGTCGTTGCCGTTACTTTTACGGTAGTATTAATACCAAAACCAGGCGCGCCAGTAAGTGTAACAAACACACCTGCATCAACATCGCTGACAGCGTTAGCATTGAGGTTCAGCACGGTACCATTCATGCTTGCCACACTTATTTGTGCGCCACTTAAACTTCCTTTGACAACTGAGCCTGAAAGCTCAGCAGAGGTACTCGCTGGGGTCACTGGAATATCTTGCGGATCAGGATCATCGCTGCCGCCACCACACGCACTGAGTAAACTACACAGCACTAAAGATACCGGGGTAGCCTTCATAAAATTAGACTTTTTCATAGTGTTACCTTGTTCTTTTGGTCGCACACAAAGGTGATAACTGGTTATTGTTAATCGTGTTATTCCAGCTAGTGTGTTTCTGTGTGCGATTCACCTAAGATGTTGATTAAAAACGGTACGTTAAGCCGGCGTAATAACGCTGACCCGTGTAGCTACTGCTGCGCAGTCGCGCCGTAGAGTCCTGACCATAGAAAGTTCGTGGCTCTTCTTTAGTCAAGTTGATGACTGATGCGGTCAACGACAGGTTGTCCATCAAGCTATATGACGCATTTAAATCAACTTGCTGATACGGCTCTTGATACACAGTTAGGCCGTCCGCCAAACCCAGCGCGGTTTCGCCGCGGCGGTTGTAGGAGGCACGTACGCTGTAGGTGTCATTCTCAAAATACACAGAGAAGTTAAATTGATTGTCGGCACTGCCTACGAGGGCTGATTCCCCTACCTTTTCGCCGTCAACACTGACATCTGCTTGGTTAGTGTCGTTCAGCGTGTAGTTGGCATTGATACCAAAACCATTGTCGAACGCATGCTGGGCAAATAATTCGATACCTCGTGAGGTTGCGTTAGTTCCGTTGGCTGTGGTGGTAAATGGTGTCACCGTGATATCCCCCGCTGGAACAATCACTTCACCGGTATTTGGGTTGGTGAATCCTTCGAATGGGCGCACAGAAGTGATGATCAAAGGCACGATAAAGTTATCGACATCTTTGTTAAATAGGGCAATACCAACCGCTGAACCTTCGCCATAATAGTATTCCGCACTCAGATCGGTTTGCACCGACTCATATGGTTTGAGGTCCTTGTTACCTCCTGAACCTTGCCAACCTTGATCGACGGGGTTACCACGGAATTCTAGGCGGTCATCGGCCCACTCTTGGGAAATAAAAGTCAGTTGTTCAGGTGCCCCTAAATCATTGTATGGTGCACGTGACATGGTCTTCGCTGCAGCGGCACGAATAACCAGGTTGTCTGTTGCATCCCACACCAAGTTTAAGCTTGGCAAAAACTGATGATCCGTTGATGTACGGCCGTTGGTTGTCTCCACATCGATTAAACGACGGTCGCCTAGGATATCTTCTTCAGTGACGTCATCGATATCATCAAGGAAGTAGTTGATTTTATCCGACGACATAATGCTGGTTTGCGTCTTCACATAACGCACCCCCACATTGCCGCGCAGACTTTCATAGGAGAAATCAGCTTGCACATACGCAGCAGTGATTTTCTCTTCGATATCAAACACGAAATCAGGTTCTTTGCGCGTGAGTTTTACATATTCGCTGGTCACTACATCGCGGTATTTATCCCAATCAATTGTTGGCATTACATTAACGCTGAAACCACCTGGGATATTGCCTTCTGATTGCTGGTTAAGCACATCTTCGAGACGCGGCATACCACCAATCCACTGATAAGATACCTCGTCAATTGCACCTTGGCTAAACGGGTCTAGCTCACCACTTTCGACTTGTTGTGCGCCCTCTGGGGTAATAAAGAAGGTGTTATTGGTTTCACGGTGAAGCGTTGTTTTTCGATGCTTTACACCAAATCGCAGTGTGTCTACCCAACCAGAGCCTAGATGATAATTAAAATCTAATTGCCCGTAGTCTTCTTCAAGATCGCTGACAATGTAGCTCGATCCAGTCGAACCGGGATCGGGGTCGCCCGCGATGCCGGAAAGTAAATTAGTTAACAGTGCAGGGTCGGTGTAAAGCGATACACAATCTCCTAATCGCCAACCGGCATAGGCTGCAGCGTTTTCTACTAGACCTGAATCACTTCGACCTGCTGGCTGTCCACTTTTATACGCAGCGCGCCAAGATTCAGAAGGACCACCACTGGCTTCAGTACGGCCCAATTTACCCGATACTTCAAAAACGTCGCCGGCATATTCGAAGCCGAAATCATACGTATCTGATGTATCTTCTTCGAGGGTGTAGCTACCAATGATCCACGGGAACTCCATGTTACCCTCTGTACCACCAGCACCCGTGGTGAAATCCATCCCAGTTACAATCGTGCCGCTGTCATCAAGTTCAACGCCGACCAAGTGATTTGGGTTATATTTCCATTCTGGGATCCACATTTGCGATGTGGTTCTGTCTTGGCCTAGCTGGAAGTGAAAATAGTTTGCTGTCAGCTCAAGATTTTCCGAAGGAAGCCACTGCAAAGTAGCTTGAACACCTTGGCGTTCACGCTTTTCTTCGGTCACGCCGACACCGGCAACCTGAGGTGCCCACACACCGTCATACACATTGCCATAAGCGTCTTCGAGCGCGGCAAAACGACGTGTACTGTCGGTAATTTCATTGCCCTGAGTATCAACAGCTGGAAATTCAGAGCTGGTTGCCCAGCGCCAACCACCACCGCCACTCATATCGCCGCCTAACGAGCGATTTGTTCGGTCTTGGCGAGAATAACCAACAAGCATACCAAAGTCTTCGTCGTCGTTTTTCCACGAATACACGCCACTAAAGTTTGGTTCGTATTTCTCAGTCACATCAGCATAGGTGTATTCCAAGTTGAATGCACCTGAGTTCGCTTCCATATCAAGAGGTTTGCGACTGTTGATAATCACCGTACCACCTACACCACCCTCATCGAGGCGCGCTTCTGATGATTTAAATACCTCGACAGATTGCACCATGGTTGAGGGCAACAATGAATAGCTGAACGAACGCGACGGTGAACCCGGAGATGAAGCAATGAAGTTGCCATTTAGCTGCGTGAAAGTAAGGTCGGAAGACAAACCGCGGATACTGACATTTTCGCCTTCACCGCCACTGCGGGATATCACCACGCCGGGAACACGCTGAAGCGAGTCAGCCACGTTTTTATCAGGAAACTTACCGATGTCTTCAGCAGTAATTGCATCGACAATAGCGTTCGACAGGCGTTTAATCGCCATATTTTCCGCCATTGAAGCACGAATACCACGCACTTCAATCGTTTCTATTTCCTTCTCTTCTTGCTCTTGTGTTTCTTCAGCAAACACGTAACTAGCGTTGCAGGCTGCCACGAGTGCTAAAAATAATGCAGACTTTTTAAACCCTGAGGTGGGCAAAGCACCTCGTCGGCTTTTATTATTGTTGGCCATTTTAGTCTCCAGGTTCTCTCATGTGTGTAACTCGCCGCACATTAGCGTTATGTACATGCGAGGAATTTCGCTTACTTGCTATTCCTGAATCACTTCTCAAGGTTAATAGGTTGTAAAACTTAAAATCAGCATAGGGTCATGCAACACAATGGGGATAATATAAATTCGGTGAGCACTAGAACAAAATCGGCGTTTAGCTCAAAAAAAGATCCAATTACTTGGTACCTAGTTTATAGTTCCACGCATCGTATAAGCGCTTACATGCAGACAAAGATTAACAGCTATTGCATTGATATTATTGAATTAAATAATATTAAAAAGAGATGAAAACGATAAGTTAACTTTATCGATTAGCGACACACAGAAAAGAAGTGGCCATGGGCAATAGTAAAATTCTTGAAATTTGTATCAATGCAGACAACCTTGTTGCATTGCAACACAATGTATCGACTGCGTGTGAAAACGGCGCTAAACGAATCGAGTTGTGCGCCAATATGCATCTCGGTGGCACCACTGCTGATTGCCAACTTATTGCTAAAGTGATTGAACTCAAGTCCTGTAAAACAGAGCTTCTCGTTATGATACGTCCCCATGCCCGCTCTTTTGTCATGAGTGATACAGACATAGCGACTATGGCTAAACAAATTAAATCAGCCGCTGAGCTTGGCTCAACAGGGGTTGTTTTCGGGGCGCTCACAACAAATCACACTGTCGATACCCAGGCACTGTCTCATCTGATTGAAATCGCTCGCGCTCACAATCAAAAAGTGACCTTTCATCGTGCTTTTGATGCCACAAATGATCCGTTTAGTGCTCTCGATACCTTGATTGAATTTGGCGTAGATCGCGTTCTCACCAGTGGCACTCCATGGCAAAGTAAATTAGATGCATGTTGTGGTGCCGAGAATATCAAAACATGGATGAAACATGCACAAGGTAATATTGAATTTGTCATTGGCGGCGGGGTCACTCCGACCAATGCCTCGCAATTATGGCAAGGGTTAGTGCACAGTGCACTGCCGATGTCATTACACAGTTACAGCGGCGTGATGGATCAACACGGTCAAATACAAAAATCAGCAATAAGGGCCCTCTTAGATGCATAGTCACCAGCGCAGCTTGACCAATGAAGCCCTCTATCTCGGTATCGATGGTGGAGGCAGTAAATGCAAAGTGCGCCTCGAAGATAGCAGCGGTTTGGTACTTGCTGAAGCCACTTCGGGACCTGCAAATATTGCGACATCTGCTGAACAAGCGCAGCAGTCAATATACGACGCCGCAGTATGTGCATTGATGTACGCAGATATCCCTATCAGTAAATTGAGCTCCATCCATGCTTATGCTGGATTGGCTGGTGCCAATGTGCCCTCAGCGCTGAGTAAAATACGCCAGTGGCAACACCCGTTTGCGACACTTGAAATCACAACAGATATGCACATTGCTTGCGCGGGGGCTCATCAGGGCAAACAGGGTGCTGTAATCATCATCGGCACCGGATTTTGTGCTGGGGCAATCAAAGATGACAAGGTCTGTGAATTCGGTGGGCACGGCTTGTTACTGAGCGATGGCGCAAGTGGTGCTTGGCTAGGCCTCAACTTGGTCCGACACACCTTAGAGGTGCTCGATGGCCTAGCCGAGCCCTGCGCCCTAAGCGATGCCTTGTTGCATTACACACAATGTCAATCGAGTGCTGAGTTGACGGCCAAATGCCTAGACGCAAAACCAAGATACTTTGCACAATTTGCACCGTTACTCTTTAGCCATGCGCATTCTCCTACAGGCTCACGTTTGTTAGCCAGTGCTGCGCAATATGTCGCGAAGTATGTTTGTTACTTGCAGCAATTGGGTTACACCGATGTATGTTTAATGGGCGGTATAGCAAGTGCTTTAACACCTTGGCTAGATAACCATGCTCGCCAATGTTTAGTCGATGTTAAAGGTTCACCAGAAGAAGGTGCCATGTACCTTTTGCATCGACTCAGCGAGCGAGGTTAGTCGTCGATAGTCTCTCGTAACTTCGATGGAATATCACCAAAGAGTCGTTTGAATTGTTTACTAAAATAGCTCGGCTCAGAGAACCCGCATTGATAGGCGATTTGCGACACCGGCAACTGAGTTTCAACCAATAACTTACGGGCATTTTCTAGGCGCATTTCATTGATGTATTGGTTGGGTGTTTTGGCTAAATGTTTTTTAAAGCGCCGCTCCAATGCACTCACTGATAAATGCGCCAGTTCTGCCAACTCTTCAATGCCAATGTGCCTGTGATAATGACTACGTATGAATTCAACAGGTGCTTCAATTGCTTTAACGTGCAAAAGCGCCTTAGACGTCTTCTGTAAGTGCCGAGTGACTCCGTAGGTACCAATGATCTCGCCTTGCTCATCTTTGAGCACATGCTTAGAAGTTGAAAACCACCCGAGTTCACCGTTGTCGGTATAATTCAACTCCAATCGATCGGTCACACCAAAGCCCTGAAGGACGCGTTTATCATCATTCACGTACTGAAAAGCCAAGTGCTTTGGTGAAAAATCAAAGTCGGTTTTAAATAGAATTTGGTCCAGCGATTTAAATCCTTGATGTTCAATAAAGTGTTGATTGCCATGTAGGATTCTACTGTTGGTATCTTTCACCCAAAAGAGTATATCTGGAATTAAATCAAACGCCGTAATCAGTTGATTTACGCCAACTTTATGCAAAAACTCACACCGTTCCATAGGCTATTACACACGCTAACTAAAGGCTTAGTACTTATATTGTAAACGCCGATTTTGTTGCATTGTCAACCGAATTTTTATTATCGCCACACCCTCGCTCTTCCCTATTATCGATAACAATATGTTAACTAAACTCAGAACAACCACGTTTTATAACAATGTTCGAAGGAGTGTTGGATGAGTAATAATCGAGTTCGTATGGCGATGGTAGGCGGCGGTGAAGGCGCGTTCATTGGTGCAGTGCATCGTATCGCTGCGCGCTTAGATGGTCGCATTGACCTCGTTGCTGGAGCCTTTAGTTCAGACTCAGAGCGTAGCTTAGCAACTGGGGCGCAATTAGGTTTGGATCCACAACGCTGTTACCCAGATTATCAGACCCTATTGCAAAAAGAAGCGCAACTCCCTGCGGAAATCCGTGCTGACTTTATTGCCATTGTCACCCCTAATCACTTGCACTTTCCCATTGCAAAAATGGCAATCGAGCAAGGTTTTCATGTGCTATCAGACAAACCAGCAACATTGTCATTGAGTGAGGCCAAAGAACTCGAAGCAGTATTAAGCCAGCACTCGAGCCTCTACGGCTTAACCCACACTTACACCGGCTACCCCATGGTTAAGGAGGCGAAGCATCGCGTCGCCACAGGCCAGCTCGGTCACATACGCAAAGTCGTGGTTGAATATTCTCAAGGCTGGCTCTCGCAAACCTCCGACGAGAAAGGCAAGCAAGCCAAGTGGCGTTTAGATTCGAGTAAATCGGGAATTAGCTGCTGTATGGGTGACATCGGTGTTCACGCTGCCAACTTGGCGGAGTACGTCAGTGGGTTAGCCATTACTGAGCTTTGCGCAGATTTAAATCATGTGTTGCCGGGGCGCGCACTTGATGATGATGGCACTGTACTGTTGCGTTTCAACAATGCGGCCAAAGGGGTGTTAATGGCGAGCCAAATAGCGGTCGGTGAAGAGAATAATTTGCGCTTGCGAATCTATGGCGACAAAGCAAGCCTCGATTGGTCGCAAATGGAGCCAAACAGTTTATGGCTGCGCCCACATAATGCACCAGCGTCCTTACTGCGTGCTGGCGTAGGTGAACTTTGTGATGCAGCAATGAATGCCTTACGCACACCTGCAGGGCACCCAGAAGGATACCTAGAAGCATTCGCCAATATTTACTCCAACTTCGCAGCGCAAATTAGCGCATTTAAATCAGGTCAAGTCGCGACCAATGCAGCGTTTGACGTCCCCGGCATTGACGAAGCACTTCGCGGTATGGCGTTTATCACTAAAGCAGTCGCAGCGTCAGAACACGACACCAAGTGGCACCCTTTCAACATGGACCAATAACATATGAAACAAATTAAAGGACCTGCTATTTTTCTCGCGCAATTCGTCAGTGATGAAGCGCCATTTAATACTTTGCCGAACATCTGTGAATGGGCAGCGAGCTTAGGTTACAAAGGTATACAGCTGCCCAGCGGTGACAAACGCCTTTTCGATCTTGAACAAGCGGCAAATTCACAGGAATATTGCGATTCAATTCTAGCCGTTGTGCACGGTGCTGGACTGGCTATCACTGAATTATCAACGCATTTGCAAGGTCAACTCGTGGCTGTGCACCCGGCATACGATGAAATGTTTGACAATTTTGCGCCAGATGAAGTTAAAGGTCAGCCACAAGCAAGGCAACAATGGGCAACTGAACAATTAAAAATGGCGGCAAAAGCGAGTCAGCGTTTAGGTCTAAAAAGCCATGCGACTTTCTCGGGCGCCCTGCTTTGGCACACAATGTATCCATGGCCGCAACGACCTCAAGGGTTGGTTGAGCAAGGTTTTGAAGAATTAGCCAAACGTTGGATACCGATACTCGATGCTTTCGATGAAGCAGGGGTTGATGTGTGTTATGAGCTCCACCCGGGTGAAGATTTACACGATGGTGTCACCTTTGAGCGCTTTCTTGAAGCAACCAATCATCACCCGCGCGCGCACATCCTCTACGATCCCAGTCACTTCGTCTTACAACAGTTGGACTATCTGAAATTTATTGATATTTATCACCAACGCATAAAAGCCTTCCATGTGAAGGATGCTGAGTTCAACGCCAATGGCCGCTCGGGTGTTTATGGCGGTTACCAAGATTGGCTTTCTCGTCCAGGTCGTTTTCGCTCACTCGGCGATGGCCAAGTCGATTTTAAAGCCATTTTTAGCAAATTAACCCAATATGGCTTTGATGGTTGGGCAGTGCTGGAATGGGAATGCTGTTTAAAACACCCCGAATCGGGTGCTCAAGAAGGTGCCACGTTTATCGCTGAGCATCTAATCAGGCCGACAGATAAAGCGTTTGATGATTTTGCCGGTGCAAGCGCCGATAGCGAACGCAACAAGCGTATCTTGGGCCTCAACTAACGTAGGACACACACTATGGAAAATAATCATAACAACCGCCTTGTGTTCCGACTTTGCTGTATTGCACTGGTCGTGACCTCCATGACCTTTGCAATTCGTGCTGGCATTCTTGGCCAGCTGGGTGAACAGTTTGCATTGAGCGATACTGAACTTGGCTGGGTCAATGCCATGGCATTCTTGGGCTTTCCTATAGCCACTATGGTTGGCGGTGCTATTTACAACGCCATTGGCGCGAAAAAATTAGTGGCCCTCGCCTTCGTGTGTCACTTCGCAGGTTTGGTGATGACGATTTACGCCGATGGCTTTTGGGCGCTACTGCTATCAACCTTCTTAATTGGCTTTGCTAACGGTTCGGTTGAAGCGGGATGTAACCCGCTAATTGCAGAAATGTATCCGAAGAATAAAACCACCATGCTTAATCGTTTCCACGTGTGGTTCCCAGGGGGCATCGTCATAGGCGCGTTGGCGTCAAGTGCAATGACATCAAGCGGCTTTAACTGGCAGTGGCAAGTGGGTCTTATCATCATCCCTACCATCATTTATGGTTTGATGATGTTCAAAGCGCAATTCCCACAGTTCGACACCCGCACACACTCAACGTTGAGTAACTTGAAGAACTTGTTTTCACCGGTATACCTCTTTTTAGTGGTGTGTATGACACTCACAGCAACCACTGAGCTTGGCACACAACAATGGATCGAGCGCATTTTAGGTGCTTCTGGTGCGTCACCAATGATGATTCTGGCGTTGATCACAGGTCTGATGGCGATTGGCCGCTTTTTTGCCGGTCCTATTGTGCATAAATTTAACCCAACGGGTGTGCTACTGGGCTCTGCGGTATGTGCAACGGCCGGAATTTTCGTGATGAGCCAAGCCACCGCCAGTATGGTTTATGTGGCTGCAGTGTTATTCGCCATTGGCGTAACCTACTTTTGGCCAACCATGCTTGGATGTGTAGCAGAGTACACACCAAAAACTGGGGCATTGGGCATGTCGCTCATCGGCGGTGCCGGTATGTTTGCAGTGAGTATGTGGAATCCCGTTATCGGCAGCTGGATTGACTCTGCGCGCACTCAGGCGCAGGCCGCTAACTTAGACGCACAGCAGGCTGAATTACTGGCGGGTCAAGCTGTACTTGGCAACATACTGCTGTTCCCAGCCATTCTTATCTTCGCCTTCTTAGGCTTCTATTTTTATATCAAAAACAATAAGGGCGCACTTTCACACGCCCATGTAGCAACAAGTAAAGAGTAACAAGGGTTTCACACTATGAAAAATGCAATTAAAGCCCTACCGTTGGTGTTCGCTCTAAGTTCCACGGCCTGTGCGTGGGCGCAGGAAAACCAATTATCAGAGCAAGAGCAACAAGCCGGTTGGCAGCTGTTATTTGACGGCAAAGATATGTCGCAGTGGCGCAACTTCAAAGGCGAGGGCCTCAACAGTCAATGGCAAATTGAAGGCGATACGATGACGCTCACCGCTGGGGGCGGCGGTGATATTCTCACCAAGAAAAGTTACCAAAATTTCGAGCTGCAGCTGCAGTGGAAAATCGCCAAAAAAGGCAACAGTGGCATTTTCGTTCTTGTGGATGAAAAAGGCAGCGCCATTTATTCACATGCGCCTGAAATTCAGATTCTTGATAATAAAGAGCACCCAGATAACAAAATTGACTCGCACCTAGCAGGCTCAATTTATGACTTATTCGCCGCGCCAAGTTCAGCACACAAAGCAGCTGAGCAATGGAATGATGTGCGTATTCGCCTAAACAACAGTCACCTAGAAGTGTGGCAAAACGGTGTGAGCACCACCAGCATCGTTATTGGTAGTACAACATGGGATGCGCTGGTGGAAAACAGCAAGTTCGCAACGTGGCAAGGCTTCGCTGAGGGTCAACATGGCCACATCGGCTTGCAAGACCATGGCGATCGCGTGTGGTTCAAGAATATTAAAATCAAGGAGCTGTAGTAATGGCTAAATTTGATCACAAAGTACTGGTTGTAGGTTCAGGGGCGGGTGGCGCGATGGCGGCGTATACGCTTGCGAAACTTGGCCATAAGGTACTGATGCTTGAAGCGGGTCGTAACTACAACCCTAAAACTGAAACGCCGATGTTCAAGCGCAACAGTGAAGCGCCGTTAATGGGCGCAGGCAACAAAGATAAGAACTTTGGTTTTTATGATGCAACGGTCGACGGTGGCTGGCAAGTCCCTGATGAACCTTACACTGAAGCTGAAGGTACAGACTTCTATTGGTGGCGAGCGCGTATGCTTGGCGGTCGTACAAACCACTGGGGACGTTACTCATTACGTTTCTCAGAGCATGACTTTAAGGCAAAAAGCCGCGACGGTCATGGTGCTGATTGGCCATTCGAATACGAAGACATCGCGCCTTGGTACGATAAAACTGAGGCGATCGTGGGTGTGTGTGGCACCAATACTGGTTTAGATGATATGCCTCCTTCTTCTGAAGGCATTTTGCAGCCACCTCCGAAACCACGTGTACCAGAGCTGCTTGTCGCGGCCGCCGCCAAGAAATTAGGTATTCCTGCAGCGCCGATGCACCGTGCTGTGCTCACCCGCCCTATCGATGATCGCATGGCGTGTTTTTATGCGACGCCATGTGGTCACGGTTGCTCGATTGGCGCCGCGTTCCAAACGACAACATCCTTGATCCCGCTAGCGAAAGCGACAGGTAATTTGGAAGTGATCACCGACGCTATGGTGAAGTCAGTGAATGTAAATGACGAGGGCAAGGTAACAGGTGTTACCTATGTCGACAAAAACACCATCAGTGAACAAGCAATCAGTGCCGACGTTGTTATATTGGCTGCCAGTGCCTGTGAATCAGCGCGTATTATGTTGAACTCTAAATCGGCATCCCACCCTAACGGCGTTGCCAACTCAAGTGGCCAAATCGGTAAAAACTTGATGGACTCGACGGGTGCATGGCTCGGAGCACAAATACCGGCACTCAAAGGGCGCCCGCGTTATAACGAAGACGGTCATACCGCAAACCACTTGTTCATTCCTTGGTGGGGTCACAAGGCACAAGGCAAGGGTGAGCTAGACTTCCCTCGAGGTTATCACTTTGAAATCAGCAGTGGCTTTGGTCAACCTGGATCAGGTGTATCGGGTGACAAGCAAGGGTATGGGCCAGAACTTAAGCAACAAATCAGGGATGCATACGGCTCGTATGTTGGTTTTGCTTTGCGTGGAGAGATGCTACCAAACAAAGACACCTACATGGAAATCGACCCTGAAGTAAAAGACAAATGGGGTATTCCTGTATCGAAGTTTCATTTCAAATGGTCAGACAGAGAACTTAAGCAAATCGAGCATGGTCTTAAAACGGCAAAACAAATCCTTGAAACCATGGGTGCAAAAGTGGGTGAACTGCCACCTGCCGAAAAAGCGATTTCCAAAGGCGGTGAAATTATTCACGAAGTGGGCACGACTCGAATGGGGAGTTCGCCAACAGAGTCGGTGACGAACCAATGGGGCCAAACTTGGGACTGCGAAAACCTATTTGTTATGGATGCCGGTGTATTTGCATCAAACCCTCATAAGAACTGCACGCTGACTATCATGACGTTAGCGATGCGCAACTCTACTTGGCTCAGCGAACAAATCGGCAAAGGAGCGTTATAATGCATCATCAAGACAGAGACAACGCCTACCAATATCGTTCAGGTATGACTCGCCGCGAGTCACTCAAATGGCTTGGCTTATTAGCTGCAGGTTCTGCCGTGACTGTAACGGCTGGTTGCTCCAAAGCACTTGATGTGACTGAAGCGAGCAATGCAGGCCACTGGCCTGACTTAGATCTTAAGCCAATAACAGCTCCTGGTTATGGCACCGATCCAAACTTAGTGATCCCGCCACAATCACCTTGGCCGCTTACTTTAAGTGCTGCTCAGCTCACACTTGTTGCGACGTTAGCTGATTGGATAGTGCCACGTGAAGGTAACATTCCATCTGCTTCAGAATTAGAAGTCCCATCAGTCATAGATGAGTGGGTCAGCGCACCTTATGAAGGACAGCAACGCGACCGAGTAAAAATTTTGAATGCACTCGCTTGGATTGACGATGAAGCCAATTTGCGTTTTAAAGCACAATTTGTGGCACTGAACAAAGTACAACAGCAAGCTATTATTGATGACATAGCTTATTACTCAGACAAAACCCCTGAGCAATTTAAGCGTATTGGCAAAGCCTTTTTACGCTTTAAAGAGTTAGTCTTGGGTGCATTCTTTTGCTCACCAGAAGGGTGCAAAGACATTGGCTACCTCGGAAATGTGCCTATTGCTGGCGACTATCCAGGGCCAAACGATGAGGCCAAAGCGCACTTGGCTTTGGTGCTCGACGAACTTGGGCTCAGTGAATACGCCTACCAAGATTAACAACTCGTTTTGTGAGCCCCCTGCGGGCTCACTTTTTTTGGATACACCATGTTTAGACATCAAATTTACGCCCTATTTGTAATCTGCTCACTTGCTTACCCAAGTTGGATTAATGCACACACAAAAGACAATTTGCCATTCCCAGTGAGTGTGCAACTTTGGTCTGTGAAAGAAGCGCTTAAAAAGGACTTTCATGGCACTCTCAATGCTCTTGCTGATATGGGGTTTGATGGTGTCGAATTTGCGGGGGATTACGGCCCGTATGCAAACAATCCAAGTGAGTTAAAACAGGTGCTTGAACATTTAGGATTAGAAGCGAGTAGCGCTCACATTGGCTTTGACGCGCTTGACGACAATAATTTAGCTAACACTTTGTTATTCTTTAAGACTCTGGAAGTAAAAACTCTTTACATTCCTTGGGATGAGCGAGCGTGGGATGGCAAACAGATAAAGCAATTCACCGAGCAGCTCAACCATGCACACCAACAGGCACAACGCTTTGATATGGAGATCGGTTTTCATAACCATGAACGTGAGTTTGAGCCATATAAGGGTAAAACATTCTGGGATTACATTGCATTAAACACATCCGAATCTTTACCGCTACAACTCGATATTGGTTGGGTGCACTATGCCAAAAAAGATGCAATTTCACTGGTGAGCGCCTACCCACATCGCACTCGCTCAACACATATCAAAGTGGTTGCAAAAGACAATGGATTAAATGCAATACTCGGCCAGAATGACTTTGCCTGGGGTGATATTATCAACGCCTTAAGTCGCGACGGAAGGGTCGAGTGGCTGGTCGTAGAGCAAGAGCAATACCCACAAGGGATGACGCCATTGGAAAGTGTTGCTGCATCTAAAAAGGCGTTGGATGACATTATGAATAAGAGTAATTAGCAAAAAACCTGACACTAATCACAATAAAAGCAGCGATAAAGCTGCTTTTATTGTGTTTTATACTACGGACAACAACTTACTGGGTTGCCTCGCCAATCACTCTCAATTGAATTTCATCCCCAGGATTTATTGCTAAACCTAACTTCTTACAATCAATGACTGGTTCGCTTGTACTTTTTCTAACTCTTTGTTTTGTTGTATTGTTTCTGCATTCAACCACGTTAGGGGTTAAGCCAACTGCACTGGCTCCTACAGGCGGAACAACATTAAATTCGACCTTGCCCTTCAATGCAGCTGCAGCGCCTTCACAATGTTGCTCAAAGGAGATGTTGAGCCCTTTTACGCTACCGTCCGACTCATAAACAACTTCAAATACTTCAAAGCTTCCAGTCAGAGAATTGCAACCACGGCCTTGCCCAGTGAATGACAAGCCAGGTTTGTCAATGTCTTGAAATGGAAAGCGCTGCGCACCTAAATACTGACCTAAATCAATTTCGTCATTTCCAGGTGCCGCTATATCTAGGGTCCACCAAAACGATGTGTCACCCGGCAAACTAGATATTCTAACAGTGATTCCGTTATCGTAATTTCGAGAATAGGTAATCGAAGCATTCGTGTCATCATAGCTATACATTTGACCTTGGCCGATGTAATCGCCAGGGTCACTTACAATCTGTATCTTTGATTCAGCTGAAACTGTCGCAGAGAACATCATCAATGCGCACATAGATGGAATAACTATTTTCATCAAAATTTCCTTTTTGTTTAACGTAAAATCCTTTTGTACCTATCTAACAACAATTTTTTATTACATGCAATCTGCGAAACAAGTCACCTCCTAATCACTACACATTGAAGTAGTGAACGTTTGTGCATATGTGCTTATTTACTATTTGCAATTAAACAATAATAACACTCGCAATTTGTGCACAATTTAACCACTTAACTATAATCAACTAAGCTATTGGAGTAGTTACATGAAGCATAAACGTGCCTATTACCGCGTTCACGACAAAGTGATATATATGTCATTCAAGCGCACGTGGGCAGCTCCAAGTTCAATAGAAGAATCCACTATTCCTGTGCACAAAAACTCTGCAAAAATCATCCCACTCGCCCTTTTTCAAAAGCGACACCACCCTATAAGTACCTGATATTAAAACGCGAATTTACAACTAGTAACGTTCCACCCCCTTAATTATTGCAAATTACCGAACTATAATTTAACGACGCTCTCTTACACTTTGTCCTAAAAGTAAGCACATCGTGAGCGCTTAAGTTCGCTTACCCCTAGGGCGAAGGAGGTCAATATCATGAATAAGGTCACCTCTTCTGTGGTTGGGATTGTATGTTATCTCGTGGGGTTAGGCGGTTTAAGTGCGTTTATGTTGTTCATGGGTGGCTGGAGTTTCCTTGTGGTTCACATAAACTCTCGCCCGATAGCAGACAACACTACCACCGCAGTCACGATCAACTTAATCATTCTTTTGTTATTTGCTCTGCACCACAGCATCGCTGCGCGAAGCAGGTTTAAAGACAAACTCGCTGAATATATCTCACCAGCCCTTGAGCGCAGTCTATATGTATTGGTTTCGGGATTATTTATGTTCGCTTTTTGCTTATTCTGGCAACCACTATCTGGGGTTGTGTGGAGCACCAACAACGAAGTACTCGCGATTGCCTTGCGCGCATTGCATGTGTTTGGATGGCTCTTTTTAGTCGCGGCGACATTCGAAATCGACCACTTTCATCTGATGGGGCTGAAACAAAGTATTTCGATGAACCCTAATGAAGGGAACCAATTTAAAGAAGTGTTTTTATATAAAATTGTTCGCCACCCAATTCAAACTGGAATTCTACTCGGAATGTGGGCCACTCCCTACATGAGCATGACACAATTTATGCTATCACTTGGGTTCACGATTTACATTTTTATTGGCTTGTATTTCGAAGAGAAATCACTCATACACCGCTTTGGTGACGTATATATGGATTACAAAAGAAGAGTACCTGCGGTGATACCATTTTTAAAAGTGCCCTAACTTATTGGTGTGCGCTGTTTGAGCACACCTTTTGCTCAAATAGTGCGTACCGCCAATGGGTAGCGCGGCTTAAATAATAGTTCAGCGGTATGATAAAAATAATAAGCCATTGAACATGGGCATAACCCCAATCAATCACTGCAAATATCGTTAACGATAAATCGAACGCCTCGAGTTGTGGTATCAAGAATATACTCAGAACAATCACTGGTAATAGTATGATAACAACGAGAAGTTGTATTAGGGTTGAAAAGCCAAGCACAGCGGCATAAAACAAAAAAATGTTATCAACTTTCTTTACCTTGGCGTAAATAAAGGGGATGGCGAAGGCGAATAGTGGTGACACTAGCGCTATGAAATCCATCATTGCGGCTTTAGCTCCTTTAATATCCGGCAAATTAAGCGCACAGCCCAACAAGATAATGTAAATAGACCACCACCGATAAACGCCATTGTCGCAACTGCGGACAAAGGCATTGAAATACACAAGGCTAAGATGGCGTAAAACAGCGCACCATAGAAGAAAAATCGAAGATAAATCATTGGCATTATCCTTTCACTAATAATCAGATTAGTTAAGTGCTCGCGTCCAGCAATTTGATCACGCCTTGTTGAAGTAGATCACCTGAATCGAATCTCGATAAAACGCCCTTGATTATCGAATTCGAAAATTACATTGTTATGTTGCAGCCGATGGCTATCAAATTTGTGCAATAAACCAAACGCAGACAATGCTTCTTTTATGTCTTGGTAGCTGTATAACTGAGAGAAGGCTTCCACCAATTTCTTTTCACTGCGTATCGCGCTTCCGTTATGCAATAACGCGTAGTGTGCACCTTCTACCTGGATTGTCTTGTCACGTTGGTCGGTC
Organism: Pseudoalteromonas sp. GB56; assembly: GCF_054923835.1. Taxonomy (NCBI): domain Bacteria; kingdom Pseudomonadati; phylum Pseudomonadota; class Gammaproteobacteria; order Alteromonadales; family Pseudoalteromonadaceae; genus Pseudoalteromonas; species Pseudoalteromonas sp. GB56. The sequence continues at coordinate 2,555,033 of NZ_JBPCHK010000001.1, forward strand.
CGTTTGCCCAATGAATATACGCCAAACCCTAGTTCGTTGAGCAGGACAATCGCCTTCTCGAGATGGCCACTGGCCATTTGATACACCAAAACATCGACCAAGGGATCAAAAATAACGATGTTGAATCATTTTGGAGTAATACGTTTTCTGATCATTGAGATCGTAGGATGTAAAATAACGGGTTCTAGAGAGCGCCTTTTTTTCTACCGCGGCATGCCCTAGTACTTCGCTAATGCCTATTTCACCACGGACAACTTGCTGCAAAGAACCAAGCGACACTTTGCCCTGCCCTTGATAGCCGAAGCTCAACAACAAGCAGCCAATAACAATCGAGAAAGTAGAATAGGTAGATTTCAATGTCGTAATTGTCGGTCCGATATTACTTATCCCTGTAGAAAAATCTAACGCGTTGATTTTTATTATTGAATAATTAGTAAACAAATTCAAAAAATGCAATTCGATGGGCCTTCAGGATAGAACTGTCAGCCGATATACCAGTTGGCTGACAGCGTAAAGTTTCAGACTTACTTCAAACCTTAATCCAACACCTTTGCATCATTGGCTTTATTCAACAGTGCCCTACTTTGACGTAAAAATTGGTCGCTCGCATCACTGAAGAAATGTTTAGCGTGGTTGAATGCGTCTATCAAAGCATCTTTATCACGATCTCTGAGCATACTAAGCGTTTGCTCATAGGTATTTTGATACGCTTCTAACAAAGGCTCTACTCGGTCAAATTGAGCGAGCATAATGTCGCTGTATAACTCAGGGCTTTGGGCGAATAAACGCCCTACCATCATCAATTCGAGCTGGTAAATAGGCGACGAGCAATCGCGGATTTCTTGTAAACTATGTTCTTGGCGGGCAAGGAATTGGCCGTACACAAAGGTGGTTAAGTGGCGCATGACCTGAATGATCTGCATCGCCTCATCGTGTTTGCGTGCACTCATTTCAACTAGCTGACAGCCCCACACCTTTAATTGTGCGATCAGTGTGTCTGCTGCAGCGCTCGGACGGCCGGGACACACCACTACGGTTTGTTTCACCCAGTGACTGATATCTGGCCCAAACATTGGGTGTAAGCCCAGCACAGGGCCTCTGTGCTTGCGTTTAAGCGCTGCAAGGGGCTTTTCTTTAACCGAGGTGATGTCGACCAATAAAGCATCGTCGTCGAGCTCAGGGAGTGCTGCAACAACTTCATTAACTGCATTGATAGGCACACTGACAATCACGCACTTGGCGCCTTGAATAAGTTGCTCAGCAAGACCTTGCTGTTGTTCCTCTTTATCAAGAATACGCACTTCAACGCCACTGCGTGTCAGTTGCTTTGCGAACAATTGCCCCATGGATCCTCGGCCACCGACGATTACAACCGGACTTAGCTCAGGGCAAACGCACGCTAATTCACTCTGTTGATTTTGGTAAGCCTCGCGCATCATGCGGCGCAATATATCTTCAACCAAATCAGGATTGACGCCCTGCTCTTTAGCTTGCTCGCGCCTTGCTGCGATTAATTTAGCTTCTCTATCTGGCGCGTGAAGTGGCTCACCATAACGCTGTTTTACTTTACCGACTTGTTCGGTAATTCGATTTCGTTGTGCTAAAAGACGCACTAATTCACTGTCGCAGGCATCTATTTCACTGCGTAATTGGGCTAACTGCTGCTCGGCTGACATTGTGTAAACTTAAAATTACATAGGGTAAATTATTAATTACACCGATACTAACATATTAAAGCCGGAATTGAAGGGGGAACTGGTTGGCTATGTTGATTAATCGAACGGTTATACGCGCACACCCACCGTAACATAGAGTGGATATCAACGCTGCTTAAAACCAAAACGGGCCAGCTATTGCTAGCTGACCCGTTTTCTCACGTTTTCGTAAAACGCGCGTATTAATTAAGTTTTTCTTTAATACGTGCAGATTTACCAGAACGCTCACGCAAGTAGTAAAGCTTAGCGCGACGAACCGCACCACGGCGTTTAACTGCAATGCTGCTAACAAGAGGGCTGTGCGTTTGGAATACACGCTCAACGCCTTCACCGCTCGAGATTTTACGAACTGTGAATGCTGAGTGTAGGCCACGGTTACGCTTAGCGATTACAACACCTTCAAAGGCCTGTAGACGCTCTTTTTCACCTTCTTTTACACGTACCTGTACAACTACTGTGTCACCAGCGCCGAACGCAGGTATGTCTTGCTTAAGCTGTTCAGCTTCAAGCTCTTTAATAATATTTTGGTTTACTTTTGCCATTTTATTTCTCACTTTCCTAGGTGTAACTGTCTTCTAGCCACAAGCTATTCGGTTTCTTGCTGATATTCAGCAAGTAAACTTGCTTGCTCCTCAGTCAGAGCTAGGTTTTGCAACAAGTCTGGACGCCTTTTCCAAGTCCTTCCGAGTGACTGCTTAAGCCGCCATTTCGCAATTTCTTGGTGGTTACCGCTCAGTAAAACTGGTGGAACCGATTTACCATCCAATATTTCTGGCCGAGTATAGTGTGGACAATCAAGCAAGCCATCCGAAAATGAGTCTTGCTCAGCCGATTGGTTATGACCTAACACCCCTGGCACTAATCGCGCTACTGCGTCAATTAATGTCATGGCCGGTAGTTCACCACCGCTGAGGATAAAATCCCCAATCGACCATTCTTCATCGATATAGGACTCGATGATCCGTTCATCTATACCTTCGTAACGACCAGCTACTAAAATCAGTTTGTCGCTAAGAGCAAGCTCTTGCGCGCCTTGCTGATTTAGCTTTCGCCCTTGAGGCGACATATAAATTACTTTGGCTCCCTCGCCCGCTGCGGCTTTAGCATCGAGTATGGCTTGCTTCAATGGTTCGACCATCATTAACATGCCTGGACCACCGCCATAAGGGCGATCATCCACTGTACGATGCTTATCCGTTGCGTAATCGCGTGGGTTCCAACAGTGAAAGTCGATTAAACCGCGCTTCACTGCTCGGCCTGTAACGCCTTGTTCAGTAATAGCTGAAAACATCTCGGGAAAAGAGTAATCACCCCAACCCATAAAGGTGCTTGCGCCATTAAAAACCTGGGTCCCAGTCCACAGTAATTTGGCGAGCTTCATGGTCCACAATCTGAATAACCGAATCGGTTAAGAATGGGATTAAACGCTCACCCTTGCCAAACGCATCTTTGCTATTTGCTTTCACAACTAGCACATCGTTTGAGCCTGTCTCCATCAAGTCATCGACCTGACCTAAGTCATAACCTTTATCGGTTACAACGGCCATGCCGATGAGATCTCGCCAATAGAACTCGCCATCAGGCAGTTCTGGAAGTTGCGCTGCATACACTGAGATTTCCACATTGGTGAAAGCCATTGCTTGGTCTCTGTCGTTTACTTGCGCGAACTTAGCGATAAAGCCTTTGTTGTGACGACGCCAGTCACTCACTTCAAAGGTTTGCCATTTACCTTGTTGCCCTATCAACCATGGGCTGAAATCGAAGATCCCTTCGGGATCATCAGTAAATGAATGTACCTTAAGCCAACCCTTAATCCCATACGGGGCTCCGAGTTTGCCAACGACGATTGTAGAGGCTTGCTCTTGTTGACTCATGGTTACACTTACGCCTATTAAGCCGCTTTACGAGCGTCTTTAACTAACTTAGCTACGCGATCTGTAAGAGATGCGCCTTGACCTACCCAGTGATCAACACGAGATAAATCTAAACGTACTTTTTCTTCCTGACCTGCAGCGATTGGGTTAAAGAAACCAACTTTCTCGATGAAGCGACCGTCACGCGAGAAACGGCTATCCGCAACCACAATTTGATAGAAAGGACGCTTCTTAGCGCCACCACGTTGCAAACGAATAGTTACCATACCGTCCTCTAAATAGATTGACTGTTTTCATTAATAAGTTTACTTCCCCATAGAGGGAAGCTGGGGAATTGTACGAATTTTTTGCCACAATGCAAGTAAGAACTGCATTTAATGCATGGTTTATGTCAGTTAAATACTGATTCTTCTGGGAGATTTTCCGTAGATAGTGTGATTATTCATCTGCTTGCCTGTTTAAAATTAATGCAAACAGATAGGCATCGAAAAATTGCTGATTTTTACAAATCGCGTCTGTTAAACGCCCTTCTTCCACGAATCCACTTTTTTGTAGCACATTAACGGAAGCCTGATTGCCTTCAAAAACCAAAGCGAACAAGCGTACCCATTGGCTACTTTTTTTGATTTCATCAATGAGTAACGTCAATGCTTTGTGGGCAAAACCTTGACCCCAATGCGCTTTGCCAAACCAATAGCCTACTTCTGCGCTATATTGGTATTCATGCACACCACCGAGCGCGCCAATGCAGCCAACCAACTCGCCATTGACTTCTACAGCGCGAGTAATTCCTGCACGTGAACCCTCCTCCACCCACCAAGTTGCATCTTCATGGGTATAAGGAAATGGTATCTTCGGTGACAAAAAGCGTTGCACATCACCGTCATTGAGCAGAATGACAAGCGATTCAATATCAGACTCAACAAAGGGACGAAGCGTCATGGTGAGTTCGTTATTTAGCATAACCACTACCAATTGCTGAAAAAGGCATTTCCAATTCTAGCTCAGGCACTTGTAATCCAATCCATGCAGGAAAAGTATTACTATTCGGGCCCGGAAATAATGTGTATTCATCAGCCCAGGGATAACGCTTTGCAGCCTCAGCTATTTTTGGAATAAGTTCCTGTGCTCGTGCTCCGGTAATAGACAAGAACTTTTCTGGTTTTGCTCCGTACCAAAATCTATCAGGTGTATCCGTCTTGTAAATTCGTAGCGCCTTGCGTCCTTTATCAACACCCCAACCCACTACTTCATACACTGTATACTGCTGAGCACCTTCTTCTTTAATCGCAAACCAAGTATGTACTGCGAACCAACCACGCCAACTAAATGCATCAGCGGCGTAAAACTCAATAGCAGCCTCTGTCTGAGTGAGAGGCATTGCAATACCTGCAGGTTCACGACTGGCTGTACGCCAATCACTTTTGGCACATCCTGATACAAACGACAATAAAAGCAATACGATGACAATACGGAGCATACAAGATTCAACTAGAGCAAATTCACCTACACTATTTCACGTGCTACAACACTTTGCAAACCGACAAAAAAAGCGCGATTGATACCGCGCTTTTTTAACTCACTCACACTTTAGAATTTCGGGCCGCCTGGTCCACCCATCATACCTGGTGGTAACATGCCTTTCATGCCGCGCATCATTTTCATCATGCCGCCTTTGCCTTTCATCTTCTTCATCATTTTCTGCATTTGCGTGAATTGCTTCAATAGCTTGTTGATTTCTTGTACTTGCGTACCCGAGCCAGCAGCGATACGTTTTTTGCGAGAGCCCTTGATGATTTCTGGACGAGCACGTTCCTTTGGTGTCATAGAATTGATAATGGCTTCCATTTGCACAAAGGTTTTATCGCTCATTTGGCCTTTCACTGCATCTGGCAAATTATTCATACCTGGCAGTTTATCCAGCATGGACATCATGCCGCCCATATTCTTCATTTGGCGCAACTGATCTGCAAAATCTTCTAAGGTAAAGCCGTCGCCTTTAAATACTTTGTCAGCAACCTTGGCGGCTTTTTCCTTATCAACCTTCATCTCCACTTCTTCGATAAGCGACAACACGTCACCCATACCAAGAATACGAGAAGCTACGCGATCGGGATGGAAAGGCTCTAACGCATCTGTGCGCTCACCCACACCGATAAATTTAATGGGCTTACCCGTGATGTGTCGAATCGATAATGCAGCACCACCGCGCGCATCACCGTCCGTTTTGGTCAGAATCACACCTGACAATGGCAATGCTTCATCAAATGCCTTAGCCGTGTTTGCGGCATCCTGACCCGTCATTGAGTCAACAACAAACAACGTCTCAATCGGATTGATAGCAGCATGGAGCTCTTTAATTTCATCCATCATGTCGCTATCGACATGCAAACGACCTGCTGTATCCACAAGTACGACGTCGATGAATTTTTTCTTCGCATGGCTAATTGCGCCAGTCGCAATGTCGACTGGTTTTTGACTGATGTCACTTGGGAAGAATTCTACATCTACTTCAGCAGCAAGTGTTTCTAGCTGTTTAATCGCAGCAGGACGGTAAACGTCAGCACTCACAACTAGCACAGATTTCTTTTTACGTTCTTTTAAGAATTTGGCAAGCTTACCAACACTGGTGGTTTTACCCGCACCTTGAAGACCCGCCATCATGACAACGGCTGGCGGCTGGGCATTAAGGTTCAGCTCTTCATTTGCCTCACCCATTGCTTTTTCAAGCTCTTCTCGGACGATTTTAATGAAAACCTGGCCAGGGCTTAAGCTTTTAGTGACTTCCGTGCCCACTGCACGCTCTTTTACCTGCTTTACGAATTCACGTACAACAGGCAGCGCTACATCGGCCTCAAGCAACGCCATACGTACTTCACGCAGCGTTTCTTTAATATTGTCTTCGGTAAGACGGCCGCGGCCACTGATATTTTTTAGGGTTTTTCCTAATCGTTCCTGAAGGTTTTCAAACATCGCTAAGGAGTCCGTTGCTACTTACATTTTTGCCGATTATAACTGAAAGCGAGGGGCAAATCCCAGAGGCAAGTGCAATGGATTCACATAATTAAGCACAGGTCCCGATATAAGCTTTAAAAAAACAATATCGACGTACTTGGGATTTTCGGTATCCAAAGTGAATCTTTCCCAAAATTGAGATAGGTAGACGCGTTAATCCCCGTATAAAAGGCATAATCAATGTATAACATGCTATTGAAGCATCATTAAGCACGCTGACAGATCCGACACTGAGGGTAATTAGATCTAGGCAAGCGTGTGCGCTTTACATACAATGTCCTTTTAAAGCATTCATTTAATCCCTGATAAAGGTCATCATGCTGATTACAGTTTTGACAATACTGAGTTGTATTTTTTACGGTGCGGCAACCGCACACGTTTTGTCTCGCTTATTTCATGCCCAAGGACCTTCCCAAAAGGTAACCGTCATTCTGAGCACTCTTGCTATTTTGACGCACATGGTATTGCTCGTGAATTCAGTATTCACCAGTGCAGGGCAAGATGTTAGTTTCGTAAATGTTTCCTTATTAACCTGTTGGGTTATCGTGCTTAGCGTTACCGCAGTATCTTTGAAATTCCCTGCAACCCTACTTTTACCTGTGGTATATGGCTTTGCTGCAATACTGTTATTCGCCAGTTTGTTTATGCCGCATCACATGATAGTGCAAAACATTCAGCTTGAAGTTGAATTAGTCGCGCACATCTCATTATCACTGTTAGCGTATTGCGTGTTGATAATAGCAACATTGTACGCAGTGCAATTTTATTTCATCGACAAACGTCTCAAGCGCAAAGACTTGGCTATCGTGTACAGCCACCTACCACCGTTAATGGTAGTAGAGCGCCAGCTTTATCAGCTCGTCACCGTCGGCACAGTTCTACTCACTATTGCTATTGCATCAGGGTTTATTTTTGTAGATTCGATGATCAGCAAAGAATACGCTCATAAGACAGTGCTTTCTATTATTGCCTGGGCAGTCTTTTTAGCCGTCGTAATCGGTCGACGAGCTCGCGGTTGGCGAGGAAAATCATCTGTGCTCACCATCATGGTAGGTGCGGCATTATTGACGCTTGCCTACTTCGGAAGTCGCTTTGTACAAGAAGTGATTTTGCATCGTTTTTAATCATTTAGTTGTAACGAGCAGCGACTAGACTTGACTCTGAACGTTGAGTACCGCTTAATATACCCTGGTTTTTAACAAAAGGATCCCTCTTTGGACGACATATCGACGAGTACGTTATTTATAACCCTAATAGTGTTAATAGTACTCTCCGCTTATTTCTCAAGCTCAGAAACGGGTATGCTTTCGATCAACAAATATCGATTGCGTCACTTAGAAAAACACAATCACTCTGGTGCAAAACGTGTAAGTTCATTACTTAAACGTCCAGATCGTTTGATTGGTCTTATTCTGATCGGTAACAACCTCGTTAATATTGCAGCTTCATCGATCGCAACCATTATTGGTATCCGCTTGTTTGGTGATGTCGTCGGCCTTGCCGTAGCGACTTTTGGCCTGACCTTTATCTTGCTTGTTTTTGCAGAGGTTACACCAAAAACGATTGCCGCTTTATACCCTGAGAAAATTGCCTTCCCAAGTTCGTTTGTCCTTAAGTATTTGCTTAAGTTAACACTTCCCTTTGTTGTGGCTTTAAATTGGATCACCAACGGCCTATTACGTTTGTTAGGTTTTAGCCCAGAGCAAGTCGAAGAACACAGCTTGAGTAAAGAAGAGTTGAAAACGGTGGTTAGCGAAGCGGGTGCTATGCTCCCTGCGGAGCACAAAAGCATGTTGACCTCCATTTTAGATTTGGAACAAGTCACGGTTGAAGACATCATGATCCCGCGTAACGAGATTAACGCGATTGATATCAATGACGACTGGAAAGTGATCAGTAAACAACTAACACAAATACAACACACCCGTGTACTTCTATATCGTGACCAAATTGATGATGCTGTAGGCTTTATTCATTCGCGCGATGCATTGCGCTTACTTTCAAAAGAGCAATTCAACAAAGCATCTCTACTGCGTGCTGTGCGTGAAATTTACTTCATTCCAGAAGGCACATCACTGAATACCCAGTTACACAAATTCCAGCAAGTTAAAGAACGTATCGGCCTTGTAGTGGATGAATACGGTGATATTCAAGGTCTCGTTACTCTTGAGGATATTCTGGAAGAAGTTGTTGGTGATTTCACTACAACGACCTCACGCCCGCCAAGTGAAGAAGCTGATGTTCAAGCTGATGGCTCAGTCATCGTAGAAGGCAGTGCCAACATTCGCGAATTAAACAAAGAGATGGGTTGGAAGCTTCCCATTGATGGTCCTAAGACACTGAGCGGCTTGATTGTTGAGTACCTCGAGGACATTCCTGATGCAAACTTAGGGATGAAAATTGCGGGTTACCCAATCGAAGTGCTGGAAGTGAAAGAGAATATGATCAAACTCGTTCGCGTTATACCGCCTAAAAAACGAAAAAAGTCTTAGATTTAAACGCTTATCTTCTGTTATCTGTGCTTTAATAACCTTTAGTCTCTAAAAAAGGAAAGCACAGATGACAGATATATCCCTCGAAAGTATCTACAACACCGCCATTGAAATGCTAATGCAATATGGCCCTAAGTTTATTTTAGCCTTAATTGTTCTCGTTGTTGGTTGGTGGTCTATTGGCCGCGTAGCTAGCATGTGCGAGAGTTCAATGAACAAGATGAAGGTCGAGCCAGGGCTCACCCACTTCTTAGTGTCCTTTATCGGTGCCATCTTAAAGATTCTTTTACTCATCTCTGTAGCATCGATGATTGGTGTCGAAACAACCTCCTTCATTGCCATGCTGGGTGCAGCTGGTTTGGCAGTAGGTATGGCGCTACAAGGTAGCCTGGCCAACTTTGCAGGCGGTGTGCTCATACTATTCTTCAAACCATTCAAAGTGGGTGACGTTATTGAAGCACAAGGTCACATGGGTAAGGTGGTCGAGATTCAGATTTTTGTGACTGTGTTACTGACCTACGACAATCAAAAAATAATTATTCCTAATGGTGCGCTCTCCAATGGCACTGTGAAGAACCTGTTTGCCGAAGAAAATCGCCGCGTCGATATCGAGTTTGGTATCAGTTATGGCGATGACGTTCATAAAGCCCGTGACGTGCTTATGTCAGTGCTTAAAGACTACGACATGGTACTTGAGGACCCTGAGCCAGTTGTACACGTCAGCCAGCACGGAGACAGTCATATAGGCATGCTAGTATGGGCATGGGTAAAATCTGAAAACTACTGGCCTGTGTATTTTGGTCTGTATGAGCGTGTGAAAATCGCCTTTGATGAGGCGGATATCACAATCCCATTCCCACAACGCGATGTGTATATTCATACTTTCCCGACTCAGGCTCAATAGCAAGCAAATACAAAAAACGGCGCACAAGCGCCGTTTTTTCTTTCTTATTATCCGTTACGAAAACAGTCGTTGAAGCCAGTTTTTATCAAGCTCCGCTTCACAACGTTTCAGTTGTGCGCTGTAACGACTGGCGCGAGTCTTTACTTTGTTGGCGACAGACATCAACCACTTTTTGTTTTTGTAGGTCCCACGTTTGTAGCCGCCCCAGCCTTCGTGATAATTAAGATACTGTGCGTACGCATCCCATTTTGAGACGCCATTCATTTGGTGAGTTTTCCATACGAACCACGCCATAAAATCTATGGCGTCGTCAAAATCATCACGATCAGCACCACCATTGCCTGTTTCTCGGATATAGTCATCCCATGTCATGGTTTTAGCTTGCGAGTAACCATACGCATCGCTGGCACGTCCTACGGGGATAAAACCAAGGAAATATTCCATCGGAGGTGCAGCATCATGCTTAAATGAACTTTCTTGGTACATCATCGCCATCAGCACATGTTTAGGGGAGCCCCATTTTTCTTGCGCGTCTTTCGCGTCGAAATACCAATCTTCTTTTTCTTCAAAAATCTTACAAATATCATCAGGTTGCTTAGGTGGAGCGGTAGCGCAACCTGTCATTAAGGTAGTGATTAAGATGAGTAGAGAAATTTTTTTCATTTTTTTTGAACTTACTCAATTTGCTCAGGTCTGAGTATATGAATGCAGCAGTTTAGCATTGTTTCATCCCTGTAGAATAATTTGCGCGGCCACCTAAGCCGCGCTTTTTTTATGCATGAAAATAACTATCTAAAAACGCTTCAAAGCTCTCGCTGTCTGCTTTCTCTAACTCTGTTTGAGCTATTAACGATTGTTGCGCTTTTGCACTTAAGTGAGCCTCATCAAAACTATGGTATTGCCACTGTTGATGTGTGTTCAGATACTCTTTTGCTAAACTCAGCGCAAATGTGCCGTTGTCTGAATTCGTCTCGAGCAGCTTAGCCATATAACGCCCTGATGTTGTTTTCTCAGGTGCAGAAATCCACGTAGCCATGTCGCCTATCGTATCACTGTAGTGATTACCACCATAAGCTTCATCCATATACTGAGCGACCTGTTCCAGTTCAATAAAGATATCATTCGCCCATCGGCGTAAGCTGACTTGCTGATCGCCTCGTAGCAAGCTCAATTCTGGATTTCGTCCTTCATTGACCACGCGATCTAAGTTTAATTGGGTCTGCTTCTGTTCATCCCAGCTCATAGGTGAAGATGCTTTCAATAGACAATAAGTTAAAAACACATCCAAGAACCTAATTTGCGCAATATCGATTCCCGTATCGGCAAATGGATTTACATCCAAGGCGCGAATTTCGATATATTCAATGCCGCCTCGAAGCAATGCCTCTGTTGGTTTTTCACCCGATTGCGCATTACGTTTTGGCCTAATTGGTGAGTAAAATTCGTTTTCGATTTGCAGAATATTCTTGTTCAGTTGCTGCGGCTTTACAGCATGATAGTCGTCAAGATTTTGATATAAGTCTGATGGCAGACTAATCGCCTTTTTAAGACCATCAACATATTCTTCAAGTGAGTTGTACATCACACGTAAACTTGATTGTGCGCTATTGGTATAACCTAAATCGCCCAATCGTAACGCGGTACCGTGTTCAAGGTATAGTGAACCTTTGCCCAGCGATTTAAACGGTAAATCTGTTTTGCGTCCTTCCAAGAACGAACTACACAATGCAGGCGATGCGCCGAATAGATAACTAATAAGCCACAGCTCTCGTTTAAAGTTTCGAATTAAGCCTAAATAGCCGTCAGAAATAAAGGTTTGTAAGTCACCAGCATCACCCGCTTGGCGCTGCAGGCTTTGCCATAAACTTTCAGGGAACGAAATGTTAAAGTGCACTCCAGCAATCGCTTGCATCATGCTGCCATAGCGATTTTTTAGCCCTTCTCGATAGAGCGTTTTCATGCGCCCAATGTTGGAGCTGCCAAATTGTGCTAACGGAATTTCGTCCTGACTTTGGATATAACAAGGCATACTGACAGGCCACAACAATTCATTGTCTAAGTTCTCTAGAGTGAACTTTTGCAAATCACGAAGCTGTGCCAAGGTTTCATTCGCGTCGGTACTAACCGGCGTGATGAACTCCAACAAAGACTCAGAAAAGTCTGTCGTAATCATTGAATTCGTGAGTGCACTGCCCACACTTTCTGGATGGGGACGTGCCGATAAACCGCCGCTGTAATTTGTGCGCAACGCTTCACGCTCAACACCACGTTGAATGCCAACGATAGCTCCTAGTTCTTCTGGTGTGCTAAGAGTACTAAGTCGTTGCTTTAATTGTGTACAAGTCAAAAATTCTACCTCTAGCCAATAGGCCCAATTGTGTTGTTATGGGGTGCACAAATAAATACTCAAGACCAAGGCAATAAAATAACTTTCTCTTTGCTGTTATTTTGCTCAATCTGCTGATGTGCGAACCCTGCAGCACTCAAGGGCATTGTTTTATGGGCTAAAACCAATTTCCCCTGTTGGTACCACGAATAAATTCTTTGTAGTTGCGCGTTATTTTTAACAACAAGCACGCCTTTGCCATTTGCGCCTTGCAAGTTAGCAGCCGCAATGATTTGTGCTTGTGATAAAGTTGGAATAGTAACAACACGGCTTTGCGCCGATAACCCCTGCAAACAACGCATTCCAACCTCTAAACCGACAACATCGATTAAATATCGCTTGCTTGGGTTACTCACGAATTCGTCGTAATCCATTTGCGCAAACTTCCCCGCCAACCCTGCAGGCAAATCACTGCGTGTAATAGCAATGACCTGATAGCCCATATTGGCTGCAATCTGGATAGTCAAAGAACCCACGGTGCCATTTGCACCGTTGACAAACAATGGCTGATTTTTAGGGCAATCTAACGCTGAAATCGCTTGAAACGCTGTTAGCCCCGCCAAACAAAGACCGGACAAAACAGATTCTGCATTCGAATTTTCTACTCGAATCAGTTCATTTGGACGTGCTTTAACATATTGCGCATACGTGCCAGGCTGAGTGGCAAAACCAATCATACCTATCACTCGATCACCTTGCTTAAATTCCTTAACATCTGTGCCGCATTGCGCCACTTCACCGAATAAATCGTAGCCGAGCACCAAGGGTAAGTTGCCCTTGTTTTGCTCTGCCGCAAAACCAATACCAGAGCGCGTTTTTACATCAATGGGATTAATAGCTGTACTGAGCACTTTTACAAGCACTTCATTGTGTTGCGGCTGTGGCATAGGGAGGGATACAGGCTTAAGCACACCCGGCTCACCAAAAGCATGAATTGCCATGGCTTGATAGTCACTTTGCATAACTAACACTTTTCGTAAGGTTCCTTTGCCTTATATTGACATTACCACAGCGCACAGACAATAAAAAAGGCGGCAAAAATGCCGCCTTTTCGTTATTTCTTATCAGCTTATTTACTATTAAAAGTGAAACCATTCTCATCTGCGTCAATGCAAATGATATTCCCCGCGGTTAACTCCCCAGCCAATAGCTTATGTGCTAGAGGGTTTTCAATTGCCTGCTGGATCGCGCGCTTGAGTGGACGAGCGCCAAACACAGGGTCAAAGCCGCTTTGCGCCAGCTTAGCCAACGCTGCGTCAGTAACTTCAAGAATATAACCTTTTTCAGTGAGGCGTTCATACAGCTTCGCCAATTGAATGTCTGCGATTTGCTTTATGTGTTCACTCGCTAGTGGATGGAACACCACAGTTTCATCAATCCGGTTAATGAACTCTGGGCGGAACTGTTGGGCTAATACAGCCATCACTTTTTCTTTCAGTAAGGCGTAGTCATTATTGCCTGCTTGTTCCTGAATCACATCAGAGCCCAAGTTAGAGGTCATAATGATTACGGTATTCTTAAAGTCAACCGTTCGCCCTTGACCATCCGTTAAACGGCCGTCATCCAACACTTGCAGCAGTATGTTAAACACATCCGGATGCGCTTTTTCTACTTCATCAAGTAATACCACTGAATAGGGTCTACGACGAACAGCCTCGGTGAGGTAGCCACCTTCTTCATAGCCGACATAACCCGGAGGAGCCCCGACTAAACGAGCTACCGAGTGCTTTTCCATAAACTCAGACATATCAATACGCACCATGGCGTCTTCGGTGTCGAACATCAATTGCGCCAATGCCTTTGTAAGTTCTGTTTTACCTACACCTGTCGGCCCCAAAAACAAAAAAGAGCCAATTGGACGATTTGGATCTGCAAGCCCTGCGCGTGAACGACGTATTGCATTAGCTACTGCGGTAACCGCCTCATCTTGACCAATCACACGATGGTGCAATTCCTCTTCCATTTGCAGTAACTTTTCACGTTCACCTTGGAGCATTTTTGCCACAGGAATACCGGTCCAACGCGATAGGATCTCGGCAATTTCATCCTCTCCTACTTTATTGCGCAGCAAACTCATGTCTTGCATTTCCACTTGAGATGCCAGGTCGAGCTTGCGTTCTAGCTCGGGAATACGGCCATACTGCAATTCAGACATACGTTGTAAGTCACCCGCTCGGCGCGCGACTTCTAAGTCTAATCTTGCTTGCTCTAGTTCAGCTTTAATGACTTGGGTGCCTTGCAATGAGGCTTTCTCTGCATTCCAAACCTCATCTAGCTCTGCATACTCAGATTCAAGTTCTTTAATAAGCTCTTGCATCTCTTCTCGGCGCTTTTGAGACGCCTCGTCTTTCTCTTTCGCTAATGCATTGTCTTCAAGCTTGAGCTGAATAATGCGACGCTCGAGGCGGTCTAATTGCTCTGGCTTGGAATCAATTTGCAAACGAATTGACGAACCCGCCTCGTCGATTAAATCAATGGCTTTGTCCGGTAGTTGTCGGTCACTGATGTATCTGTGTGACAAATTGGCAGCCGCTACGATTGCAGGGTCGGTAATTTCAACCGAGTGGTGTAGCTCATAGCGTTCTTTGAGGCCACGCAAAATTGCAATGGTGTCTTCTACACTGGGTTCTTGCACAAGCACCTTTTGAAAACGGCGCTCTAGTGCCGCATCTTTTTCTATGTACTGGCGGTACTCGTCTAGCGTTGTCGCACCCACACAGTGTAATTCACCGCGCGCCAAAGCCGGCTTGAGCATATTACCGGCATCCATCGCGCCATCTGTTTTACCCGCGCCCACCATAGTGTGAATTTCATCGATGAAGAGGATCACTTGGCCTTCTTCCTTTGCAAGCTCGTTGAGAACCGACTTTAATCGCTCTTCGAATTCACCACGGTACTTCGCACCGGCAACAAGGGCACCTAAATCCAGCGATAACACGCGTTTGTTTTTTAGGCCTTCAGGCACTTCACCGTTGACAATACGTTGCGCGAGCCCTTCCACGATAGCCGTTTTACCGACACCAGGCTCACCGATAAGCACCGGGTTGTTTTTAGTACGGCGCTGTAATACTTGCACGGTTCTGCGGATTTCTTCATCACGGCCAATAACAGGGTCAAGTTTCCCCTGCTCTGCACGCTCGGTTAAATCTATGGTAAATTTTTCCAATGCTTGACGCGTTTCTTCCGCATTCGGATCATCTACTTTTTGACCGCCACGGATTGCATCAATCGCCTTTTCTACTTTGCTGTTAGTAATGTTTAAAGCGCGGAAAATATCGCCCAAGGGTCCTTTGTCATCACATGCAGCAAGGACAAACAACTCACTAGAAATGAATTTGTCTTTGCGTTTCTGTGCGTATTTATCGCACAGGTTCAACAAAGAAACCATGTTGTGTGAGAGCTGCACGTCTCCACCGACGCCTTCGACTTTGAATAGCTTCTCTATTTCTTGGGATAACTTGGTATTTAGCTCATCAGCACTCACACCAGCTTGCACCAACAGAGCGCGAATACTCGAACCGCTTTGTTGTAGCAGCGCATACATTAGGTGTACGGGTTCTATGAATTGATGATCGCGCCCGAGCGCCAAGGATTGTGCATCGGAAAGCGCTTGCTGAAATTTACTCGTAAATCTATCTAAACGCATGTGTCTGTTTCCACTAAAAAGTTCTATTACTTATTTAATGGGTGCTAGCACAGAATTGTTCAAGTTTAGATTTTAAAAAACGGTTTAAAATTTGCGCCAGATCACAGATGCCATACGACCCGTTTCTCCATCGCGGCGATAAGAGAAATACTTTTCTTTGAGTGTGTAGGTACATTCATTTTGATGACTAACAGTACGCACACCCAAGCGGGTAAGCTTTTGAGTTGCAATAAACCCCAAATCAGCAAGGTATTTATTGTTGTATTCAGTAAACGCCGCCTCATGCTCTGCATTTTCAGCAACAAATTGTGCTTTGACCTCGGCGCCGACTTCGAAAGCATTGGGGCCAATTGCTGGGCCTAACCAAGCGGTGATGGATGAAGGAAAGGATTGAAATAGAGGTAACGCTTTTTCGATAATGCCACCGACCAAAGAACGCCAACCACAATGCAGCGCTGCAACCTCTCTTCCATCAGCACTGGCTAACAGCACCGGCAAACAATCCGCTGTCATAATAGCCAATGGCAATCCTGTTTGGCGGGTAAATAAACCATCGGCTTTAATGATATCAGTTGGCGAGGTGTCAGTGACAATATGAATATCAGTGCCGTGGACCTGCTCCACATAAAAGGCTGGGTGTGGCAAGAATGAGTCTAGGTGGGCCCGATTTTTAGTGACATTTAGTGGGTCATCACCAACATGTTGCCCGAGGTTAAAGCTGTTGTAAGGAGCAAGACTTGCTCCTTGACAACGAGTAGTTTGACAAGCACCTACATTCGCAGGCAACGGCCAATTTGCTACCAATACCGATGAACTGCTAGAACTCTTCATAACCATTTAGTGCTGTATCAGCACGTAAGGCTTCAGTTAAATCTATCATGTCTTGTGGTACTGGCGCCTGCCAACGCATTTGCTCACCTGTAATCGGGTGCGCAAGTTGCAATTTGATCGCATGCAACGCTTGGCGTTTAAAGCCACGAAGTGTAGTTAAAAACTCTTCTGATGCATTTTTAGGTGGGCGCGGACGACCACCATAAAACTGATCACCCACAAGTGGATGGCTAATATGCGCCATATGCACACGGATTTGGTGCGTACGACCTGACTCGAGGCGAAGACGAAGACGCGTGTGCGCTCGGAACTTTTCAGCAACACGGAAATGCGTTACCGCTGGCTTACCAAACTGCGTAACAGCCATGTGAGTACGCTTGGTTGCGTGGCGTCCAATCGGTGCATCTACCATCCCGCCTGCAGTCATGGTCCCATAACAGATAGCTTCATACTCACGAGTAAAGTTTTCGCGTTTTTGTAGCGCAGCCACTAGATGAGTTTGTGCTGGAATCGTTTTAGCTACAACCATTAAGCCCGTCGTATCTTTATCTAGACGATGCACGATACCAGCTCGAGGTACATTCTCGATTTCAGGACAGTGATGCAATAACGCGTTGAGTACAGTGCCATCAGGGTTACCTGCACCAGGGTGCACGACAAAGCCCGCAGGTTTATTAATCACTAAAATATCGTCATCTTCATAGACAATATTAAGGTCGATATCTTGTGCCTCATACTCACGCGGTGCCTCAACCTGCGCCTCAATACTGACCTGTTCACCACCTAACAATTTTTCCCTAGGGGTGTTTACGACAGCACCATTTACATGCACCATGTCGTCTAAAATCCACGTTTTTATACGCGAGCGCGAATAATCCGGGAACAATTGCGCCAGAATTTGGTCTAGACGTTTACCGCCTAGCTCTACAGGAACCTCTGCACTGAGGAAAATTTGTTCTGCCATAAGCAAGTTTTACCTAATTTACCAGTGCAAGGTCTGCTTGACTGGGTTAGAATCGCATAATTCGCATAGTTTACTCGGTTTTACCTACTTGGCCTAGCCAAAGACAACTAAGGTACCTAATTAATGATAAATAAAATAAGTAAACGGGCACTAGCAGTCGTATTTACGGCCTCCTTACTTAGCGCATGTTCGTCAGCACCAGAGCAAGAAGAAATAGAAAAAGTGCCTAACAAGTCAGCGCAAGCACTCTATGAAGAAGCGCGTGAGACATTAGACTCTGCATTATATGCTCGTGCTATTGAGCTTCTATCGGCCATTGATGCACGTTACCCATTTGGCCCATTTTCAAAGCAAGTACAAATGGATTTGGTGTATGCCTACTTCCAAACTGGTAATACAGAACAAGCTCTTGCAACAATCAATCGTTTTATTCGCCTGAATCCCAATCACAAAGACCTAGACTACATGTACTACATGCGTGGTTTAGTTAATATCAAAGCAGATAAGAACGCTTTTCAGGAATACTTTGGTGTAGATCGTGCTGACCGTGATGCCCAACGCACCCGTGTAGCGTTTAAAGATTTATCAACATTGGTGAATAACTACCCTGACAGTAAATATGCACCTGAAGCAAAACGCAGACTTGTATGGTTACTCAACAAAATGGCCCGCAATGAGCTTAAAGTTGCTGAGTATTACTATGAGCGTGAAGCATATTTAGCTGCAGCTAATCGCGGTAAATATGTGTTAGAACATTTTTCTCAAAGTAGCTATTTAGAGCCTGCGCTTGAAATGATGGTAAAAAGTTATGAGAAACTTGGGCTCACAGACATGGCGGATCATGCTCGCCAAACTTTAGCGGTAAATAAGACTAACCGCTAGTTAGCCACTTAGGCAGCCAATCAAAAACCCGATGTCAGCATCGGGTTTTTGATTGGTTTAATGTAAGTCGCAATTAAATCGCGTCTTCGTCTTCTTCTTGTGTACGGATACGAACTACGCGTTCGACCTCTGTCACGAAAATCTTACCGTCACCGATTTTACCTGTTTGCGCTGTTTTGATTATGACTTCAATGGCACGGTCAACGTCTTCGTCTGCAAGTACAATATCCAACTTAACTTTAGGTAAGAAATCAACCATGTACTCTGCACCGCGGTAGAGTTCAGTGTGGCCTTTTTGTCGCCCGAATCCTTTTACTTCACAAACAGTCATACCTGTAATACCCACTTCTGAAAGGGCTTCACGTACGTCGTCTAATTTAAATGGCTTGATGATGGCTTCTATCTTTTTCATTGTCTTTATTTTGCTCTGGCAGATGCGCCGATTTTAGTCAATTGTTCGCCATGACGCAAACCTCAAAAAGGGTGACTAATGCGTTAATGGTGTTAAAATTAATATAATGACACTAACAGGACGATGTTATGAAAACCTGTCAACAATCAAAGAATAAGGGATTTACCCTTCTGGAGTTGATGATCACCCTAGCTATTGCATCAATTCTTATAGGGATAGCTCTGTTCAATACAACAGAGCTTACCACGCGTGAAAAAGCGAATAACTTCGCTGCAGAGTTCAAACGTCACACTAAGTTTGCTCGCTCAAAAGCAATTACCACAGGAGATCCTGTGATCATGTGTGCGATGTCTAACCCTGGCGCCACTGGCGCATGCCAGAACAGTTGGCAAACAGGCACTATCGTGATTTTCTCGGACGTGAACAATAATCAGAGCTTTGACTCCAGCGAAGACATTCTGTTACGCAGCGTTTCAAACCTAGTTACAGGCAGTGAATTAGTGCATAACGGTGGAGCAACAAATATTCGGTTCGACCAGCAAGGTCGTGTCACCGCCGGTCAAGATGGGTTATTTATTTTTTGCCCCAAGGGGGATAATAGCTTCAACGTGGCTGTAGAAATTCTTGATTCTGGTACTGTTCGTTCACGAGGGAAAACTGATTTAGCTTGCGGATAATCCGTTTTGGTCTAAGCTTTAAGAACCCAAAAAAGGAACAGAGCTTCATGGATGAAGATATGTCACCCTCGCATACATTACGGTCACTATGGCTTTACAATCGTTGAGTTAGTTACAGCGGTAACTATACTGGGTATTTTAACCTTAGTTGGTTTGTACTACCTCCAAGATTTAGGGCCGCAAAATCGTCGCTCTAATTATATAACAAGACTAAATACCAATCTTTTTTCTGCAAGAGCCTACGCTATATATAACAATCACAATATCACGGTTTGCCCATCCGTTAACGAGCAGTGTGTAACTAACTGGCAAAACGACATCATGGTGTTTATTGACCTAGATAATAATCAAAATAGAAGTATTGATGAGCAGATTTTGAGAATATTAGAGATGCCGAGTGCGGGTGATACTATTTCATACCCCAGAAACGCTCTTACATTTCGCCCAACAGGAGCGTTAGCAGGCTTTCAAAGTGGAAGTTTTATTTATTGTTCAGTAGATACAAAGCTTAACAAGCCTGCCAAACGAATTGTAGTAAGCCAGGCAGGCCGATTAAGAGTGAAACTCGATAGCAATAAATGCTAACGCAGTTTAATTTTGTCTAACTCCTGTGCTTCGATGTTAATGAATTGTTCCGTCCGAGGGACACACTCCTTCACTTCCAGCACACTCTTGTTCTTTTGCTGTGGATACTTGTGACCTTCAAGAATAGCCGCCTCACGAGCTGCTTCTAGACTGTTAGGCTTAACTTCAACATCAATCACAGCATGCTTGTTATCTTCCAACAAAGCATAACACTTAAAAGCGTTTAGCTTGCCAGCATTTACTGCACAGCTCATGCCGGCGAGAAAAATAACTGCTAACCCGTTAATATATAAATATTTCATAATCTACCTCTTCCAGCATGTATCTGTATCAGCGCTACCGGTAGAGCCTTTAACACCGGCTTCATTAATGGTAAATGACGTGCACTTACCATCTTGAAGAGCAATACCGCCAGCAGCTGTGGCAGTGATTACAAAGCTCTGACCATTCACTGCAGCTGCTAACGTATACAAACCCGATTCTGTTGTAGTGGTCACTCCAATATCAGCTAAAGAAGTTGTGTACTGACGATTGTCAGCAAAATACTGTTCTTCTTTATTTGCAGCGTTAAGGACCGCAGTCATCGCCTCTGAACGTGCACTACTAATTACAAATTCCGTATAACTTGGGTAGGCAATCGCCGCCAGAACGCCGACGATTGCCACTACTACCATCAACTCAATCAGTGTAAAGCCCTTATTATTATTCATTAATTAATTGCCTCTAATCTGTAAATATAAGTCCTGTGAGTCTTGAAGCCAAAAGGATCTGGATCGCAATCTGCCATACCACATTCACCCGGACGACCGTCCTCATTGATTGATTTAGCTTTGATGGTACCCGTGCCATCTTCACCACCACCAACACCAATTAACAAGAACTGGCTCTCATCTTCCTCTTCAGTGGTCGTTGGATCGTCAACTTTATCGAAAAATAACTGCGGTGTATCCGGCACCCGATTACCAACATTAAACGTCAGGCTATCGTAAACCTTAGCGCCATAGTGCAAGTGAAATGCATATAACAGACCCGCTCCACCGGTTAGCTTACAGTTTTCTAAGTCGTTGTCTGCCCCTGGGGTAAAGGTTGAAAAATACGCTACACCACCAACCACTGTTGCTGATGACAGAGCCTTCTCAGTAGGCCCAAGTGTATAACGCCACCCTTTGAAGTTTGAAAAATCTTTTTCAAGTTCTAAAAATGCATCGGCATTATCAAGCGCAGCACTGAAAGGATCTGCAGATATGTCCTTCAAATCACCAATGTTGATCACGTCCGGAGTATTTTCAACAGTAAATGATTGTGTAATGGTATTTTCATCTCGGATCATGAAGAGATAATCCTGCTCGGTATCATCAAGAGGGTGAGCTCGGTTACCGCTACCTACGACTACAGCTTCATATGGGCGATTTTCTCTCACTACTTGAGATGAAGACTGGCCATCTATATCGGTTGTAATTTCAGTCACCTGACTAAAGAAGGTTCTTGCAACCGCAGGTTCATAAAAGAATTTCCTGTCACGATTTAAACCACCTAGATCAGCAAGTTCAAATACAGTCCATGGCTCAGAACCAGTTGGGTCTGAACTAGGCATGTCGAAGCGCCAAATATGGCCACCTGTATCTGCCGCATACATACGATCTGTAAAACCGTCGTAATTCGAATCCAATAACTCAATTGATCCAGGAATACTGTCTTGACCAGGGAAAGGTGTATTAGAGCCACCACCAGCTGACTCAGTAAATGCCCAAACTAAATCACCGGTTTCCGCATCAAGGATATACACTCCTCGACCTACACCGTCAGCTGATGCACTGCTGTCTTTGTTGGTATCGTACCCTGCACCGACCACTAACACAGGTTTGTTGCCATGTTTTCTAATGAATGTCACTTTTGGCTGAGACCACGTCTGCCCTAATTCGCCCAATCCAGGACTTTGGCTATTTTTATGCCATAGTAAACGTGGTGTAGAGGGAGAACTTAAATCAAATGCATAGTAAGAATCACCACCACGGCGCATACCGATGAACACCCACACACGGTCTGTTGAATCAACTACACCGTTTTGGTTCTTATCATCAAAATACATGCTCGCCGAACCATCGATTCCATATACTTTTGAACCAGGAGTATTGTCTCTTAATGTCGATAAATTTCCATAGAGTTCGTATGGAATGAAGCTCCACTCTTCCGTCAACGTGTCATTGTAGTCTTTAAACACATGGAAAAATCCTCCATTTGTTCCAAACATCACACGTACAGACCCATCAGCATAGGTAACAGCTAACGGACGTGAATGAAGAGGGTCACCAAGAATGTCTTTACGGTTCTCAGAGGTATTGCCGTCATTATCATCATCGTCGACATCAATACCACGAGCCCATTTAATCATCTCATCAACTTCATCTTCGCTGACACCCAGCTTTCCTGCGAGTGCGCCTTTACTTCCTGCACGGCTAACAGCATTACCAACACTGAAGTTAGCGAGACCACCATTAGAGCCAACGTCTGAATAGACAGTCCTGCTCGATTGGCCAGACAGAACATAACCTGCGCCACCACTCAATACATCATTACCATCTTGCAAACCGGCTGGGCTCCAGAACGTAGTTGCAGTGTCTTTGATGTTTCCGTTTCCTTCCTCACTACTATCGATTGCAAGAGCACCCGTTGCGTCGACTATTTCACTGCCTACAACCTTAAGTTTCTTCAAGTTACCGCCCCAACGAGCTCCCTCTGTAGGCAAAAACATTGCGTAATAAACAGAATTGAGCGTTTGGGTTCTATCGAAGTTGTTACTAGCAACTGAAGGTGCTGTAAACGAGCTTGAAGTCTCCAATATAGAGACGAGAGATTCTCTGATAGCATCAGCTAGAGATATACCATCCCCTGCAAACTGGAAGGAACCACCACCTACTTCTGCCGCAGTTTCAAGTAGTTCTACAGGCGCGCCTTCGCCAAAACCAATCGTATAAAGTTCTACGTGTTGATCGCCGTCGACACTTGTGTTGACGTCGTTGTTGTACATCCATTGAGATAGAACGGGCAAATAACTACCGTCTTTTACCAGAGATACATCTGCATTTGGCAAGGACGCTATCTTTTCATCAGCGCTACTATCAACCGTAGGCACACCATCAGTAATATAGATCACGCTCGAGTTTGCTGCGCAATCACTCGCTTTGAATGGCGTTTTATAGGTGTTTCCTTGCCCATCAATCGTTGTATTGGCTTCATCAAATGGTGGGGTGTTACCCTGATAATAAAATTCGAATCCACAATAATTGTCGCCAAATAATGAACAGTCGACATCATCATCACCATACAATACTGAGTTACCAGCGTAGAAGTTATAGGCTTCAAACAACGTTTCACACAAAGGTGTATTGGTTTCACCTTCGATTGCATCTACGATGCTTACAATATTCTCATCGCTTTGACCAAAACCAGCAACAATACGGCCACCGTCGCGCTTTCCTTCTTCCGGAAAGTTGAGGTTGAACAGCATGAGAGCGAAATCCACACCTTCTGTCGCACCTAAAGTTTGACGAATAGCTTCTTTTGCAACTTCTATTTTTTTCTCTTTGACGAGGTTAGAACTTTTATCGATATACCAACGAATATAGTTTGGTGAAAATAACGTTACGACTGTCGCATCAGAGAACTTCGCAATAAGAGAATTATATTCATCAGATGTTAGGTCGCCTTTAGACTTATTGGAGTAACCAAAATAAGGACGAGTGTTGTTATCATTTGAAAGCGATGGTAAACCCTTAAGTTGAGAATCGCTTGCAGAAGTATAAGTACGACCATTGGTCGAGACTTGCAAATAACTAACAGTACTATCTTTCTTAGTAAACTGATTGTTAGCGTCATCGTTTAAGATATCATCTAAACAGTCTACGGCGCTGTTCATATTTGCACCGTTATCGTTTTTTATCTTGGTCCATTCACCGCTTTTACCCTTACCGGTGAACTCAAGCATTTTACCAGTGTAAAAACCAAACTCTTCTATTGCGGCTTTAGCTGCATCACAACCATTTAGAAAGTCATTGAAGCGCTTAGCGTCACTTCGATTTTCCAAATCGCTTAATAGAATTTGGTCGATTGGTTGGCCCACTGTATAAAAGATAAAGCCATCGCCAAAACCATTACCTGCTCCAACGCCATCGTAGTACTCATCAGGTTTATACCCTTCAGGGGTCTCAATACTCTCGTTCATACTCCCTGAGTTATCGAGAATAATCAGCACTTGTGGTTTTTTGGGACCACTGACAAAGTTTTTACCAACGTAAAGCTCTATGTCTTCACCGTATGAATTGGTCGTTGCAAATACCATTGCTGCAACAGCCAAGCTTTTAAAAAATTTCATAATTTCACCTATATCTGCCTAGCCGTTCTACTGCCCAGTCATACTGGCCATTTCTTGCGCAATACCAGAAACAACTGTCACGTTATGTCTATCAGACTTTCCATAATCAACACTACTTTGAATATTCAACATGTTGCATTTAATTCCAGGCGTAGGATTAGCTCTTGGTGGACAATCCAAATCCTGAGGCCCATCATTTTCGTGGGACATTGTCAAAGTTGCTTCAGCTCCGGGAACGACCAATGCGATAACATCCCCACCGCCAGCGTTAAATTGTCCTTTGCTAAAATACAAAGCACTATTCGTTGCAGCCTTTTGCTTCTCAGAAAAAACAGCTCTGTCTGAGTCTGCAGATGCTCGCTCGCTCGCTTCATCATAATCTTGCGCCGCATTGACAACTTTCATATCAACGCTACTTGCACTCATCAGCGTTACGGCTATTCCTGAAACAACTAACACCATGACTATCGCAGCCACCAAGACAACGCCTTGCTGCCTGTGTCGAAGAGTTACCATGTCTCCACCTCCGAGTTTTTCACCTTTATGGTTGATACAAATAATAAACGCCTAAAATTATCAGCAAAAGTTATTGTTCTACTCGTTCCACCATCTCCCCCTAGTGTGAACGTCTTATTTGTGCGATTTAAATCAGCATCTTCTTCAACAGCTCTCACTAAGACAAATAACTGTGCAGTAAGAATTTTAGATGTAACTTGCTCCCACTCATTTACTGTCATTTGCCCTGCCGTTAGGTAAGTATCAACATTGCGATCACCGTCGTTATCGATTCCATAAAGTAGCCTTATATTCTCGACTCCTTCTAAAACAGATTCCGTTGTCATCCCTCCAGCAGGCGTGAGTCTTTTACGCATCAAAACAGGCACAGAAACTGTTCGGTTACCCATCTGATATTGCTGCTCATTAACATAATAAACATGGTGCATGTAACGCCACACTGTGCCATTGGCATTGGCCGCATTTACCAAGTTACCATCACCAGCAAACATACGACCTTCTGCGATATCAGCTTCTAAATAATAACTATTCGCACTCGTAGCTTGACCATTTATATTTTGACCACTCACTCTTTTAATTTGAATAATGTCACTTTGACCGACAGCATCTGTGATACAACCCATATTCGCGCCATCAACGGCCTCTAAGCCAAAAATGTATTTAAAGCTACTTGGACTATTTTGAGGGAAGCTGCCATTGTTCAAGCCCACACTACAATCATTGCCGGGATTCGCAACGGTAGTCACATCAATAGTTGTTGATTCTAAGGAGAGTCCATTGAATGACCCCCAAAAGCCTGCCATTTCTAAGTCTTTGCCAATAATATCCAGTGCCATGCGACCCGTTTCTTGCAGCTCTCCCATTTCAATCGTATCACTGGTGGTGGTTTTCATACTTAAATAGGTGAACATAACGCCACCTAATAGAAATACGCCAACAACAGTCGCGACGATAAGCTCAATGAGAGTAAAGCCCGATTGAGAGCTTTTAAAACTATTAACGTACATACGCATATGACTCCATTGCTAACATTCTTCTAGTGTTGGTATTGCCTCCACACCCTTGCTTGCTTGTACCCGCATCAGCACTGCTGCCCAATTCCTGTCTCGAAGCCCATGTAATGGTCACATCAATATTGAGTTGCTCTGCTGCCAATACAGCCTCGACACAAACAGTTGCATCCGCAAGTGCACCAGTATTTTCCTGACCGCGTATTGCTCTGCGCCATTGTTCAGCATCATATGCAGCCAATCCACCAGGATCGCAATCCACATTAATGCAAGAGGCAAATCCAGAGCCAACACCATCATTGCTACTGATGGTTAAGTTATATGCCCCAGCCTGTGCCCCCAAAGGGTTAGCTTTGATTCTTTCAACAATATCCTGAGCGACACCTAAAGCAGCAGCGCGTTGCATAGAGTCGTAAGTCGCTTGTTTAGCACGGGCTTGAAGTGCAACAGCACCTAATAAACCAAACACTAAAACGATAAACGCTATGAGTGTTTCTAAAAGTGTGAAACCCTGTTGTTTACGCATAAAAAACCATAGTTCAATAGTAATAGTTAACAGTCTAGTTACTTCTATTTAAAGCTCAATGGACAAAGGATTAAACGGCAGATTTTAAGGATTAAACGGTAAAGAGAGTTTTAAATTGGTAAAAAAGTCTTATTTTACTTATAGATGAGATACTAGTTGTGACACTGTTCAATGTCATAGTAGTGACTTGACCAGCTTCAATGCTCGTCTTGAAACAGGCAGAACGACGTCTGAGTTTTTCAAACGTACGAAGTGCCCGTGAATGCTTTGTTCTAACGCCGAAATTTCATCGCAATTGACCAAACTGTGCCGATGAATACGGATGAACGCACTCCCTAAACGTGACTCTAAATCTTTTAATGACTCATCAACAAGGCCTTCACTCCCATGTATGGTCACCAACCCTGTGTACTTGCCATCAGCATGAAAATAGCAAACTTCTTTAGTATTTATACGCAGCAATTTGTTGCCTAGTTGATAGCTAATGTCGGCATCTTTTGGCGCACGGTGACTAGCTTGTATGCGATTAACTTTAGCCAGTTTGCCAAGAATATCAGCCAAATCAGCAGTCTCTATAGGCTTGAGTAGATACCCTACAGCCTGAAGATTCACGGCGGTGATTGCATATTCACTGTATGCCGTAGTGAAAATAATAGCGGGCGGCACATCCATTTTCGCAAGAGACTTGGCGACATCAATTCCGGACACATCCTGCATTTCAATGTCCAGAAATACCACATCAAAGCTACCCTTCGCTATCTTAGTCAGTGCTTCGGAGCCATCATCGGCTTCTCCGGTGACTGAAATGAAATCTGAATGACTTTCGAGTAGGCGTTTTAGACGCGCTCTTGCTAAAGGTTCATCATCAACAACGAGTGCTTGAATCATATCGTTCGCCCCTTCGGAATCACGAGCTTCACCCTGAATTCGTTACCCAGCTTGCGCGTATGCAACTGCGCCGCCGCACCAAATTTAAGCTGCAGACGCTGGGCGATGTTTCCCAATGCAATACCGTTACCTTGCTTAGCATCGATAGACATCTCATTGATATGATTTTGTACAACGACAGTAACCGTCTTCTGCGTTTCAACAAGTTGAACGTTTATCGTCGAACTCCCCTTTTCTCCTTGCATACTATAGTAGACGGCATTTTCTAGTAGTGGCTGCAAAGTTAAACAAGGCATGGATGTGTGAGGAATAGTCTCTGGTAGTTGCCAGTCGAGTTTCAAACGCTCACCGAAGCGCCATTGCTCTAATGAAATATAACGCTTCGCCAACGCCACTTCCTGTTCGAGAGTACTATCTTCACCTGCATGCAGCGCCGCTCGCGACAAAGACGCTAACGCCAGTGCAGCATCCTCCGCGGCATTCGCGTCATGATGCGCAAGCTCAGCAACTGTGTTGAGCGTATTGAATAAAAAGTGCGGTTTAATTCGTGCTTGAAGCGCATCTAGCTGAGCTTTTGCAAACGCAGAGTGGGCATTCGCATGTTCGTTATAAATAGCCATAAACTGGGCGAACAAAGCAGCCACCACTAAGCTTATTGCACAACTTTTTACTACAAACCAAATACCGTAGCTTGTGCCAAAATCACTTAAATAGGCAGTGTAAGTAGTAATAATAAAAGTATTGAAAACGAGGACAAATACGACACAACACAGTTGAGTAAGATTCGAAAGATTAGGCTTGAGTCGACTCAGTAAGTAGAGCATGGCAATACTTAAAGAAGTGATAAATTGTGAAAGTAAACTCACTTGACCAAGTGTTAACCAAAACTCACTTAAATCATCAAGAGCGAAGCTAATAATGAGAGCGAGCGACTGCGCAACAATTAACGCACTGAGAATGCCTCGCCCCTGACACAAGGTAATGAGCAAAGAATAGGAGTGCGAATGGGTCGGCATTGAAGTACGCATCCAACACTCCTTATTATTTATCTCAGTTCTGCTGGCACCGCGAAGACGATATCTTCCTCACGGCCAGGGTTTTCCACCGCATCCTCACCACCGAGTGATTTTAAGTGGCTCACAACTTGTTGAACTAGCACCTCAGGCGCCGAAGCCCCTGCGGTAACACCGACCGACTGAATACCGTTCAACCAACTTTCTTCAATGGAACTTGCATCGTCGATAAGATAAGCAGCAGTCCCCATTTTGTTCGCAAGTTCGCGCAGTCGATTCGAGTTAGAGCTGTTTTTAGCACCGACTACCAACAATACATCGACCTTATCAGCCAAATCACGCACAGCATCTTGGCGATTTTGCGTTGCGTAACAAATATCATCTTTACGCGGCCCATCAATTTCAGGGAAACGCGCACGCAAAGCGTCAATCACATCCGCCGTATCGTCTACAGACAAGGTTGTTTGGCTGCAATAAAACAAATTAGACGCGTCTTTCACTTCAAGCTTAGCAACGTCCTCTGGGGTTTCAACAAGGTAGATACCACCTTCAGCATTGTCGTATTGACCCATCGTGCCTTCCACTTCAGGGTGACCTTGGTGGCCAATCAACACACATTCGGTGCCGCGGCGTGAAGCACGAGTGACTTCCATATGTACTTTGGTCACTAAAGGACACGTCGCATCAAACACCTTCAGCTCTCGGCGCTTTGCTTCACTGCGCACAGCTTGCGATACGCCGTGGGCACTAAATATTACGATGCTGTCATCTGGGACTTGATCAAGCTCTTCAACAAACACAGCGCCGCGGTCTTTGAGGCCATTAACAACATATTTGTTGTGTACCACTTCATGACGAACATAGATAGGCGCCTCGAAAATATCCAATGCGCGCTCTACGATGCTAATCGCACGATCAACACCTGCACAAAAGCCACGAGGGTTTGCTAGCATGATTTTCATCAGTTAATCACCTCTAAGATTCTCAACTTCAAACGTGAGTTTTTGTCCCGCTAATGGGTGGTTGAAATCAATTGTCACGGATTGTCCTTGAACTTCACGCACCACACCAGGTAATTCGGTGCCGTCAGGTTGAGTAAAAGCGATGATTGCGCCCACTTGAGCTGGCGCTTGCTCACTAAACTTACTGCGGTCAACGTGGTAAATGTTATCTGGGTTTGGCTGCCCAAACGCATCTTCTGGCTCTAACTCAAAGCTTTTCTCTTCACCGGCTGACAGGCCAAGTAAACATTTTTCGAAGTTAGCGGTTAAGCTACCGTCGCCCATCACCAACTTGGCTGGCTTGTTATGCACCTTTGTCGAATCAGCGGCTGAACCATCTGATAACTTGATAGAAAAGTGAAATACGACCTCAGAGTTAGCGCCTATTACTGCTTCACTCATTCACTGACTCCTTTTTACTGCTCGATTTAAAGGCATCGATTAACAACAGCGCTGCGCCAATACAAATAGCGCAATCAGCAATATTAAATTTTGGATAGTGCCAATCTTGATAGTACACATGAATAAAATCTATAACATGGCCGTACACAACACGATCATACAAGTTACCCAGCGCGCCAGCTAACACCAGCGAGTAGGCACTGCCCAGTAACTTATTTGACGCAGGCAGACGTTTCAGCCACCAGACTAACAATACCGAAATAACCACAGCGATAGCGCTTAAAAACCATCGCTGCCAGCCACCTGCTTCACTTAAAAAGCTAAACGCCGCACCTGGGTTATGTACATAGGTAATGTTAAAAACTGGCAGAATATCAATGCTCTGACCGATCGTCATTGAATTAACAACATAAGTTTTGGTGGCCCAGTCGACCACCAAAATCACTGCTGTTAGCACCAACCAGATTAATCCATTTCGTTTTGCTAACACGACAACTCCTAAATGCACAAATTAAGCAAATTGACGTGTTTCACCATCGCCATCAACGTTAGTCACACAGCGACCGCACAACTCTGGGTGTGCTTCAACGCTGCCCACGTCTTCACAGTAGTGCCAACAACGCTCACATTTCTGCGCACTTGTTGCTGCAACAGCCACAGCTAAACCTTCTAATTCTGAAGAAACTACGTCTTCTGGCTTGTCTGCGCTTGCAAGCACAGTGACTTTCGACGTAAGCAGTACAAAGCGTAGTTCGTCACAAAGTGCATCTAGAGTCGCTTTGAGTTCGTCATTTGCATACAAGGTCACTTCTGCTTGTAATGTTGCACCAATCACGTCTTCTTTACGTGCGTTCTCTAGTACACGGTTTACCGCATCACGCACGTTGAGGACTGTCTGCCACTGCTCGTCAGAGAATTTACCTGCAACAGATGATAAGCCTTCATACCAAGTGTCAGTGAACACAAATTCACTGCGCTCGCCCGGTAGCACTTGCCAGATTTCCTGCGCTGTGAAGCTCAAAATTGGTGCCATCCAGCGCGTCATTGCTTCTGCAATATGATAAAGCGCACTTTGACATGAACGACGAGCGTGAGAATCCGCCTTCGCTGTGTACTGACGGTCTTTGATAACGTCTAGATAGAATGAGCCAAGCTCTCCAGTACAGAAGTTCATCAGCTTTTGCGTCACTACCAGAAGTGAGTACTCATCATACGCGTTGATGATTTCTTCTTGTAGCTGCGCAGCACGCGACACTATCCAGCGATCCAACTCAACCATATCAGCAATATCAACCAAGTCCGTTGCTGGGTTGAAACCACTGAGGTTAGCCAACAAGTAACGGCTGGTGTTACGGATACGACGATAACGGTCCGCTGCACGCTTGAAGATTTCATCTGACACCGTCATTTCTGCAGTAAAGTCTGTAGATGCAACCCATAGACGAAGGATGTCTGCGCCCATTTTGTTCATCACGTCTTGCGGAGAAATAACGTTACCTAGAGATTTCGACATCTTGCGGCCGTTTTCATCAACGGTGAAGCCGTGAGTCATTACTTGGCGGTATGGTGCGCGACCATGGATGGCAACGCTTGTCATCAATGACGACATAAACCAACCACGGTGTTGGTCAGAACCTTCAAGGTATAAATCTGCCGGAGAAGATAAATCATCACGGGCATCTAAAACACACGCGTGAGTTACACCTGAGTCGAACCACACGTCTAATGTATCTTGTACTTTTACATAACGTTCCGCATCTGCACCAAGCAGTGTTTCAGGGTCAAGGTCGTACCACGCTTGAATACCACCCTTTTCCACCAACTGTGCTGCTTTTTCAATTAGCTCATTTGTATTTGGGTGTAGATCGCCAGTGTCCTTATCAACGAACAACGCGATTGGCACGCCCCACGTACGTTGGCGAGAGATACACCAATCAGGACGACCTTCTACCATGTTTTCAATACGGCTTTCGCCCCAACTTGGTAGCCACTCAGTTTTCTTGATTTCGGCGATTGAATCTTGGCGCAAACCTGCTTTGTCCATCGAGATGAACCATTGCGGTGTCGCACGGAAAATAATTGGCGTCTTATGGCGCCAGCAATGCGGGTAGCTGTGCTGCAGCGCATGGTGATGCATTAATGCACCTTTCTCTTGCAGCAATTCGATTACCGCTGGATTTGCTTTAAATACGTGCTGACCAGCAAAAATTGGCGTATCAGGTAAATAAACACCGTTTGCACCTACTGGGTTTGCAACTTCTAAACCATACGCAAGACCAGCCGCGTAGTCTTCTTGACCGTGGCCAGGTGCAGTATGCACGATACCCGTACCAGAATCAGTGGTAACGTGGTCACCCAAAATGACAGGTACATTGAATTCTAAAAACGGGTGAGCCGCTTGCAAGTTTTCAAGCGCAGCACCTTTTACATAGCCAAGGGTGTGGAAATGCTTAAAGCCGAAGCGATCCATACAGTCTTTAACAAGCTCAGAACCCAGTACCAAACGCTGTTGATGACCTTCGTCTTCAATTTGCACTAAGGCATATTCAAGGTTAGCGTGCACCGCTACAGCGCGGTTCGCAGGCAATGTCCAAGGCGTTGTTGTCCAAATCACAGTACCAATGCTGCCAGCACCTTTGTGATCAGCATTCAGGGCAAATGCCGCTTCAACCGCTTGCTCATCTGTAAACACAAATTTCACGTCGATAGCTGGTGATTGCTTATCTTGGTATTCCACTTCCGCTTCAGCAAGTGCTGAACCACAGTCCGTACACCAGTGCACTGGTTTAGCGCCCTTGTGAAGGTGACCTTTATCTATGATGCGGCCAAGCGTGCGAATTGCATTCGCTTCAAAGTCGAAGTTCATTGTTAGGTATGGGTTATCCCAATCACCAAATACGCCCAAGCGCTTAAAATCAGCTTTTTGGCCGTCAACTTGCTTTGCCGCATACTCTCGACATTTTTGTCTAAATTCAGCAGCCGTTACTTTGTTGCCTGGTTTGCCTACTTTCTTCTCAACCATCAGTTCGATTGGCAGACCATGACAGTCCCAACCTGGCACATAAGGCGCATCAAAGTCAGAGAGTGTCTTCGATTTAATAATAACGTCTTTAAGGATTTTGTTTACTGAGTGACCAAGGTGAATGTTACCGTTTGCATAAGGAGGTCCATCATGCAAGATGAAAGACTTCTTACCTTTTTTCGCAGCGCGAATTTGACCGTACAAGTCTTGCTCGTACCATTTTTTCAACATTTGCGGTTCGCGTTGGGCAAGGTTGCCACGCATTGGAAACTCAGTTTCCGGTAAGTTTAAGGTATGTTTATAGTCGCTCATTAATCCTACTTTCCGTATCGGCTACAGACTTTCGCTATGTTCAGCGTTTGTCGATAAAGTAAAAAACTGCTTTGCCGCAATGGCGTCGCGCTGAATTTGCTGCACGAGTTCATCAAGGCCATTAAATTTTTGTTCGTCGCGAAGCTTATGCATTAGCTTCACTTCAATAAATTGTCCGTATATCGACTCTTCAAAGTCGAATAAGTGTACTTCTAACAAGGCGCGAGTACCATTAAATGTGGGTTTATTACCCACATTTGCAACGCCATTAACAAGACGCCCAGCAATGTTTACTTGCACAGCAAATACACCACCTAATGGACAAACTTGTCTTTTTAGTGCCACATTTGCGGTTGGGAAACCAAGCTCGCGGCCTTTTTTCCAACCGTGAATTACACGCCCACTAATGGTGTAATTGTGGCCTAACATTTCTTTTGCAAGGCGCAAGTCGCCCTCTTTTAACGCATTTCGAATTGCAGTACTGCTTACACGGGCATTGGCTTTTTTAAAGCTTTCAGTGCTCTTAACCGCCATATTGGCTTGCTCACCAATCGCTCGCAGCAAAGAAAAGTCCCCTTCTCGGCCGCGGCCAAAGCGGAAATCATCACCTATAGTCAACGCCTTTACGCCGAGTTTACTAACCAAAACTTGGCGTACAAATTCTTCTGCGCCGTAATTCGCAAACTTGGCATTAAAGCTCACGCAAATCACTCGCTCAACGCCTAACTTTGCCAACAGGGCCAATTTATCGCGTAATCGAGTGAGTCGCGCAGGTGCTTGATCTTTGCGAAAGAACTCTTGAGGTTGCGGCTCGAAAATCATCACGGTACTTGGTAATTGCAAGGCTTGTGCATCTCGCAACAAGCCCTTAATCACCTCTCGGTGACCCAGATGGACACCATCGAAATTACCAATAGTGAGTACACACCCATGATGTTTGTCGCGTATGTTGTGGATTCCGCGTATAAGCTCCATCGCTCAAATGCCTTATATTTGCACACTACTGCTGACGAAAGTGCTCGATTATAATCTTTTTTTTACTGTGATTCAGTAGTTGCCACACTTTTTATCGTACTTAGACGCACGCCAGATAAAAATAGCACAACAAAGTAGACCACAGCCGCACTCACTACGAGTGCAGCAAGTAAAACAATTTGCTCCAGCAGCGCCCATTCCTGCCATACAAATTGGGCTTGAATTAAGTACACTAGCCCCCCCATAACGGCACTTGCTACTAGACATTTAATGGTAAATGCGAGGCTAAATCCTGAGAAATGATACACCCCCTCTTTCACCAAGGCGCGATATAGCATCAATGCGTTACACGTTGCAGAAAGCGCTGTTGCTAGCGCCAGCCCTAAATAGCCAATAAACGGCGCTAACATAAGATTGAATATCATGTTGAGTGCCATCGCGATGATACCAATTCGTACGGGTGTTCGCGTATCTTGGCGAGCATAAAAACCCGGTGCCAATACCTTGATAAGCATAAAGCTCACTAAACCGACCGCGTATGCTGCAACACCCATTGCCACTGCTGTAACGTGATCATGTTCTGAGCTAGAAAAAGCACCATGGTCGAACAAGACGGTAATAATTAGCGGACTAATGAGCATCAAACCCACCATCGCAGGGAGCCCCAAGAAAATGACGAAACGTACCCCCCAATCTAAGGTCACCTGAAAATCCGAACCTTTATCGCCTGCATGTAGTTTGGATAATGTCGGCAAAATTACGGTGGCAATGCCAATGCCAAAAAGTCCCAGCGGGAACTCGATTAAGCGATCGGAGTAATACAACCAAGCAATTGAGCCTGTAGCAAGAAAAGATGCGATAACTGTGTCT
Organism: Pseudoalteromonas sp. GB56; assembly: GCF_054923835.1. NCBI lineage: Bacteria > Pseudomonadati > Pseudomonadota > Gammaproteobacteria > Alteromonadales > Pseudoalteromonadaceae > Pseudoalteromonas > Pseudoalteromonas sp. GB56. Next base: position 2,590,323 of record NZ_JBPCHK010000001.1, read on the forward strand.
AAAAATAAATTTATTTGTGACACTGACACGCCAAATAATGCAGGGATCATTAACGTTCGTACTTTCTTGACCCCTTCATCATGCCAACCCCAACGTGGGCGGACCAACATTTTAGCGCGATATAAAAACGGAATTTGAAAAACCAGTTGCACCACCCCACCGACAAACACGCCAATTGCGAGTGCATATGCACCTACATCAAATTGCTGATGCAGAAAAATAGCGCAACCGATTATAGAGATATTCAGTAGTACAGGTGTAAATGCAGCCACAGCAAAGCGATTGTACACATTGAGGATGGCACCGCTGAGCGCAACCAGTGATACAAAGAAAAGATAAGGGAAGGTCCATTTAAGTAGACTCGATGCGAGTACAAACTTCTCACCTTCGCCAGTGCCGTGATACCAATCAATAAACCAACCGGCACCAAAAAGTGCCGCAATAATGGGTGAGCCGATGACGCCCAATAAGGTAACGATAATCAGGATAGTGCCTAAGGTTCCCGCAGCCCGAGCAACAAACAAACGTACAGCATCATCGCCTTGCTGCTCTTTTATTTCACTCAAAACAGGCACGAATGCTTGCGCAAATGCGCCTTCAGCAAATAATCGACGTAAAAAATTAGGGATACGATTAGCAAATAAAAATACGTCAGCACTGGCGTTCGCACCCAATAGATTTGCTACAACGGCATCTCGAACAAGCCCCAAAATACGGGAAATCATGGTCATTGCACTGACTATCATTCCGGAGCGAAATAAACTGTTAGCCACGCTTCCTCTCTTGGGCTGACATTAGTTGCAGCATTATGCCAATAAAATACAAGTGAATACAGCGCTGGTCTGCGACAAATTGCTTTGCTATAATCCGCCGCGGTCACAGGCCTTAAAAACTGCAATAACAGATCAACTTTTATTGGGTATACAGTGCATTAACCCAATTTTCGCACTGTATATATGTGTCTCCCGGTAGTCATTGGCGACTCGTTACTCCTGCAGTTGGCTTTGCCACAACACTAAATTTGATTGACAAATTTAAAAAAAACGGGCATAGTCCACGGCCTTTAAATATAAGCTTTATTTAAGATTGTTAGGAGCAAACCTTGGCTAACATCAAGTCTGCAAAGAAACGCGCTGTAACGAGCGAAAAACGCCGTCAGCACAACGCAAGCCGTCGTTCAATGATGCGCACGTACACTAAAAAAGTAATCGCTGCCATCCAAGCTGGCGACAAAGAAGCTGCACAAGCTGCTTTCGCTGTAGCGACACCAATCCTAGACCGTTACGCAACTAAGGGTCTAATCCACAAAAACAAGGCAGCTCGCCATAAGAGCCGTCTTGCAGCTAAGATCAAAGCGCTTTAATTAGCACTTAGTCTTACAAAAAAAACCGGCCTTGGCCGGTTTTTTTATATCTTTAATTCATCATTAAGCAAATTCGATAGAGGGATAAAACTTTTTCAACATTGCCGCTATCTTTTTAGGTGAGAAAGGTTTCACAACAAACCCTTTGGCGCCTTTATCAATTGCATCTTTGACATTATCGATAGTTGAATGTGCGCTCACCATCACCACATTAGCTTGGGGCAGTACATTATTGATATCTGCAATCATGGCCTTACCATCACCATCAGGTAACTCGATATCAAGAAAAATAATGTTATAGTCTTTCTTTGCACACGCTGACATACATTGTGCTGCGTTTGCAGCCTCATCAACGTTGTCTATCCCTAAGTGCATCAAAGTTTGGTTCAAAAAGCTCCTAACAGTGCCAACATCATCCACTATTAAAATCGCTATATCGTCGTCCATTGAAACGTTCCTAAATAATCCCAGAAGCAGTGGTATTTAACTAACCTATGTTAATTGACCACGCTATACTAAAAACGATTATATTATAGAGCCCAGTCAAGATAAGGCCAAGCACATCATCAGTTTGCATTATGGTAAAGAAAAAAACGCCGACCACCCTTTTGACCAAAGCACCAGTGCGCAAGCGCCCTGCACAGCCTTCATCAACTGCGGTTACCCAACAAAATAAAAAAAACGTCAACAGTGACAACAGTGCCCAGCGCACGCAAAGTACTGAAGCGAAAAATGCAAAATCTGCATCAGGCAAACTTATCTTTTATAGCTTAGCCATCGCAGTTATTGCATTTATATTTACGCCCAAACCACAACTGATCACATATCAAAAATTGGGAATGGTCACATCCAGCGTATATTTACCCCCTGTTCTAGGAGGCCCGTCTTTAGTGGACTCTAGCCTGGTTATACAATCTGAACCAGAAAATAACAGCCTCTATTTGTGCCATAATTTAGCCCAAGCAAGTAGTTGTCAGAAGTACCAGATAGTCAAAAGAGAGGGTGTTTTTGCAGTAATTATGCATCTTCTTTCAGATTAAAAAAACTTATCCGATTCAGATATATTTTCTCGCTTGTTCAGTGCCAATTTGACTCGCATAATAGCGCTCCTTTTTTAACCTATTATTACTTTGGAGTGGAGTAAATTGGACATAAACCTTGGAATTCAACTAATGCTTGGAGCTCTTGCTATTGGTGCATTCTTTATTAGTCACGGCACATTGTTGCGTATCGCAGCAAGTCTTGCCATTGGATTGTTGTTTTTTGTCCATGCACAACAGCTTGTTACTCCTAATGGGTTAACTAACATTACTCTGGTTTTAATAAATACATTTTATTTGTTTAAAGTGTATACCAGTCGTGTAGGCCGCCCCTTACTGTAGGTTTACTGCAGTATAAAAAGCGAGCACTTGATACCACAGCAACACAATGCTGTGGTACACATCTAAAAAAATAAGCTAACATGAAGCCTAGCTGCATTATTCTTTGGCGAGGCGATTATGAACTCTTCATCTGAAGCACACGACAGCGATCTTTTTGCTGAATTCATGGGTGACGTCACACCGTTAGCTAAAGCTGACACGATTAATCATTTCGGGCGTGCCGCGCAACCTACCCTAGCTCAACAAGAAAAACGTAAAGCTGCAGAGCAAGCAATCATACTTGATGATAATCTTCTTGCGAGTGAACACGTAGAGTTACTCGACCCACATGATTTCTTGTCGTTTTAAAAAATCAGGCGTACAAGAAGGGGTATTCAAAAACCTTCGTCTCGGAAAATATGACGTTGACGCAACACTGGACCTGCACGGTCAAACCTTGATTCAAGCACGTAAGGCGCTCTATGAAAGTATTAAAGATAGCCATGAACGTAATATTCGGGTTGTGCTTATTCGTCACGGGATTGGAGAGAAAAGCCAACCCCACAAAGGCATTTTAAAAAGTTACGTATTCCACTGGTTACAGCAACTTGAATGTGTGTTGGCCTTCCATAGCGCCTTAAAGTGCCACGGAGGTTTAGGCTCGACCTACGTGTTATTGAAAAAAAGCGCACTAAAGAAATTGGAAAACCGAGAGTTACACGCAAAAAGGTAGATAAAAAAATGCCGAGCTCTGCTCGGCATTTTTATGCTTTGGAATGTTAGTACTTGAACTAAGTTCGAAAAGGAACCTACAGAGGCATTGCACTTGCTTGGTTAAACCACGCTGCCAACCCTAAAAGAGCGACCCAGACGAGGACATAACTAAGTTTTGCACCACCTTGATTGTGTTTCATTGCGCTTCCCATTTGGTTTTAGCTTAAAACAGCTCGTTTATTATTTTTGTTATACATCAAGTATGTAACTCGATTACTATAAGCAAGCACTTTGCATTTAACAAGCTGTTTACTTAAACAGTGGTTTTAAGGTACCAATTGAACGCAATGCAAACAATTTAGTACCTTAATACTGCTTATCTCTGTCTATCGTATGTAACAATGGTTTGTGCGTACAAAGTCTGTGATAATTTTCAACAACCTGGTCCACAACAGCGTCTATTTGACTCAAAGCACTGCAATGCGGAGTAACGATTAGATTTGGCTCATGCCAAAACGGATGCTCACTGGGCAGCGGCTCTTGTGCGAACACATCCAAAGAGGCACCCGCTATCTCTTCATTTCTGAGCGCAGTAGCAAGCGCGTTTTCATCGATATGTTGTCCGCGACCAACATTTATCACCACACTGTGGTTTGGCAGCTGCGCCAACAGCTCTTTATTTATAATTTTGTTAGTTTGCTCGGTCAGCGGCAGCACATTAACCAGGTAGTCACTTTGTGCCAGCATAGCTTGCAAGCCTACTTCACCACTGTAGTGCTCTACACCATCAGTATTTTCTTTGCTGCTATTTGACCAAGCACACACGGCAAAGTCATTCGCAACTAGACGCTTAGCGATGGCTCTGCCGAGTTGGCCAAATCCAAGTAAACCAACTTTAACGTATGGTTTCACACGTTTAGGACGCCATTGCTGTTGTTGCTGTTGACTCACATACCTAGGCATATTCAATTTGTGGAACAACACTTGGCCTAGTACGTACTCTGCCATATCGCTCGCGAGGCCTGAATCCACAATACGCGCAACAGGTAGGTGCGCAGGAATAGCATTTAAATTCAGGCCATCGACACCGGCTCCAAATGAAGAGACGGCTTTTACATTAGGTACCTGTTGCCACAGTTCTGAGGGCACCTGCCAGCCTAACACCATGGTAACGGCCTGTGCATCACTCATATTAGGCCATTGCTGAACATGCTCGGGGCCAAGCTGCTCACGAAGTTTAGCAATCAACTTGTCAATATTACGATTAGGTATGGCCACCAATAAACTCATCGTCTTATTCCTAGCTTAAAAATAGAAGTATCCCATAGCTGAGATGACGCGTCATTAGAGCAATTGACCCGATATCAAGTCTTAAAACTGTCACCAATTTTACACCTTAGTGTCATGGACAATTTTTAATCTAGCGCTAGTTTCGTTGCGAATAGGTTTTACTATGATCAGCATTGATAAGGTTGTGGAAGATAATCTTCCAAGTTTGGCCAATTCTCCAAAAGTGAAAGGCCTCGTTAAAAAAGGCCTAGGCTACTTACTACACGAACAAGAATTTGTAGCATTTGGCGATAACTACCCTCATTTACAAGGTTTAGAATTCATAGAGCAAGTCTTAGAGGAGTTAGATTTCAGTGCACGATTCAACACTGCTCAACTTGATAACATTCCCAGTGACGGCCGTTTGGTCATTGTCGCCAATCATCCTATTGGATCATTGGATGCACTGGCACTTATCAGCGTACTCGCGAAGGTACGCCCAGATATAAAAGTGGTCGCAAATCGTCTGCTCATGAGTGTCACGCCATTGCACTCTTTATTGCTTCCTGTTGACAATATGTCAGGCAACAGCCGCAAAAAAGAGCTCAGTGCTATTAATCAACACCTCAAAGACGAAGGTGCGCTGCTTATTTTTCCTGCAGGTGAAGTATCACGTTTACGACCCACAGGTGTTAAAGACTGCACATGGAATCATGGCTTTCTGCGCATTGCGAAAAAGGCTAACGCCCCTATATTGCCCATCCTCGTAAAAGCAAAAAACAGCCCTCTTTTCTATGGCACCTCAATGATTTACAAGCCACTGGCAAGTTTGTTGTTGGTCAAAGAAATGTTCAAGCAAAGACAAAAGTCACTGGAGTTCGAAATCGGTGCATCTATCGTTCCTAAGTCTTACTTACTGGATAACTTAAACGACAAAGAGATCAGTCGCTTAATTAGAAAGCAATTATACCGACTCGGGACCAAAAAGCCTGAGCTTCTAAAAACACAAACCCCCATTGCGCATGCCGAGTGTCGTAAAGCATTAGTCAGTGCCCTCAATGGCTGTGAGCGTTTGGGCGAAACTCAAGATGGCATGCATATTTACCTGTATCAATATCAAGGTAGCTCAGCGCTTTTCAGAGAGCTTGGGCGACTTCGTGAAATTGCATTTAGAGCTGTAGGCGAAGGCAGCGGAAAACGCCGTGATATTGATAAATACGATATGGATTATCATCACCTATTGTTGTGGGATCCAAAACAACTCGAGTTAGTGGGTGCTTACCGACTTGCTTGTGCCAACGAAATAATCGAAAAACAGGGCCAAAAGGGCTTATACACTGACAGCCTATTTAATTATGAATCGTCAATGCAACCTTACTTTGATCAAGGTATAGAGCTCGGGCGCAGCTTTGTGCAACCGAAGTATTGGGGCAAAAAGAGTTTAGATTACTTGTGGTTTGGTATTGGTGCCTTTATTAGCCGCTACCCACAATACCGTTACCTGTTTGGCGCGGTGAGCCTCTCCAATGCCATCGCACAAAATGCCAAAGAGTTGTTGGTATACCACTATCAGCATTACTACGCGCAAAAAGAACCCTTAGCCACACCAAAACATGAATTCAAAATACAAGAATCCGTGCTCAACCAAGCTAAAAGCCTATTTTGCGACAATGATGCCAAAGCTGACTTCACTGAACTCAAACATATCTTGGCAAATATGGGCGCTCAAGTGCCGACACTTTTCAAACAATACACCGAGCTGTGTCAACCGGGGGGTGTTTCGTTTTTAAGTTTTAGTGTGGACCCTGACTTTAACAATTGTATAGACGGATTAGTGTTAGTTGACATGACTAAACTCAAAGAGAAGAAAGCAAAACGCTATCTGACTAACGAAACACTGTTGGCAAATATTCAAAAATAAGACGTTAGAACAACCCAATTCCAACCAATAAAAAGCCGGCTTACCCCGGCTTTTTTATCTTTATGCGAACACTTTTTGTAGAGTAGCCGTATATATATCAGTGATCTTTATCAAATCGCTCACCGGCACACGCTCATTATCTTGGTGAATGGTGTGATTGCGCACACCGCATTCAATCACTTGAGTATGTGCATTGGCAAAAAACCGGCCATCTGAAGTGCCGCCGCTGGTACTCAGTTTGGGATAGCTGTGAGTACAGTGGAAAATCGCGCTTTCAACCAGTGTGATAAAATCAAAGTGATTATTTCCCGCCGTATAATAGGGTTCACACGGACGCTCCCACGATATATTTATGTGTTCTTGCCAGCGCGATAGGGCCGCGAAAATCTGCGATTGAATATCGTGACTCCTGTAGCCATGACTGTATCGTACATTGAAATTAATTTGGCACTGCGCTGGTACCAGATTATCGAGGCTATTGGGTACTTGAAGCCCTGTTACCTGCAAGCTCGTCCTAGAACCTTCGATATCTTTGCACCACGCAATTTCCTGCAGCGCAATGGCAATCTGCGCACCGAGATGCGCTGCGTTTATGGTGTGATCTGGATAAGCCACATGCCCTGCTTTGCCAGTTACTTTTAATTTAGCTGAGAGCGCACCGCGACGACCATTCTTTATAGTGTCACCCACCCTTTGCTCAGAGGTGGGCTCTCCAACTAAACACGCGTCCAAAACAACCCCCTGCTGAGCAAGGTAATCCGCTATCAGTGCACTGCCGTGCTCAGCTTCACCTTCCTCATCCGAGGTAATGAGCCAGTAGAATGTGCCTTTCGAAGGCCGCTCAAGCAATAACCTATCTGTTGCTTCGAGCATGGCAGCGACGCCTCCTTTCATATCAGCAGCACCGCGGCCGACTATTTCGCCATTGATAATGTCGCCTGTAAATGGGTCACACAGCCATCTACTTGCAACGGCTGGCACCACATCGATATGGCCACAAAACGCGACCTTAGGACCCGCCCCAAATTCAATCTGAGCGATAAGATTTGTCACTCCCTCAACAGTAAAACGGTGACAACTAAATCCTCTGTGCTCCAGTTGCGCACTTAACCAACCAATCGCACCTGCCTCGTCGGGTGTCACTGACGCAAAGCGGATAAGTTGTTGCAGGTAACGGACTTCATTGGCCAGCTCAGATACGGTATCTGTAATCGGTGCAGCATGTAACATGGACAGCTCCAAAATAAATAGTCTTGTCCATTACAACGGCTATTTATTACACCCTGATGTCAAAATCAGCGGTCCAAAACACAGCAAAGTTTAATCTAAATCAAAGTTCCCACCAGATGGCTGCGAAACTACTGCCAAAGCTTAATCTAGAACAGTTTTTCTTTTTTCACTGCGCTGATAATAGCCGCAACAGCACAACGAATTAGATATTTCTACTAGGAAGATGACGATGAAAAAATTAGTTAGCGCAGCTTTGGTTGGTCTTTTACTGGGTACCTCATCTCTTGCTCATGCAAACTTGAGCATCAACGTAGGTGCTATCAACGTTAACCCTGACAGCAGCACATCAAAAATAAATGAAGCGCCATCGCTTGGTCTTAATGCCGATGACGACACACAACTTGGCTTAACATTTGATTATGCGTTAAACGACAATTGGGTAGTTGAACTTGTTGCAGCAACGCCTTTTAGCCACGATGTTAACGGCCAAGCAGGCCTAGCAGGTGCCTCAATTGGCAAAATTAAGCACCTACCACCTACACTGTTAGGCCAATATCACTTTGGGCAAGCGGGTGATAAGTTCCGTCCATTTATCGGCGCTGGTGTAAACTACACAATTTTCTTTGAAGAAGAAGCAAGCCAAGACTTAAAAACAACACTAGGCACTCAAAATGTTGAGCTTGAGCTAGATGACTCATTTGGCTTAGCTGCACAAGCGGGCTTCAACTACTCATTTGACAAGCATTGGGGTCTACATGCAATGGTCAGTTACATTGACATCGACAGCGATGCAACTGTATACGCTGATGGTGTAAAAGCGCTAACAGTTGACGTTAAAGTCGACCCTATTGTAGCTATGGTTGGTGTTCGTTATAGCTTCTAATTGACAGTTTCACAGAAACCACTTGCTAATGTAAGCGACTAACGTTTGTTAGTCGCTTTTTTTGCTCTAGCATTTCTTTCCAATGAACGATTTCAGGCGGTAAAATTGGCATCTCACCTTCATAACCGCTCAATGCCACGATATCTGTCACATCGACAACACCTTTGCGACTGCGAAAGACACCACGCACATAAGCAATCGCATGCAAGCCGCGATGAGAAGAAAACTTTTGTTCGATGTAAAAGTATTTATGGTCCCAACCAACTAAACGAGTCGATACAGTGAATTTTTGCCAAGGCTTTATATCGCGAATGTAGGTAATCGCTGTGGCATTAACGATAGGAAACCAACGGCGCTTCATTACTGCCCCCAATAAACCGAGGCGTTCAGTCATCCATGTGCGGGCAATATCCATAAGCGCCAGATAACGTGAATTGGTCACATGCATATTGATATCACAATCCAACGGCCAAGCGCGAAACTCAATATCCACGGTGTCTAACAAGCTTTGATGCGCTTTGTTCCGCTTAATTTTAAAAAATAACCACAATAATCTAAAATACAAATTCACCGTGAGCTCCTTGGTTCATGCTCTTTTGAAAACAGGTAAGACCAGAATAGTATCACCGCTTTATATAAAGCTCACGTTATTCCAATAAGTTGCAACACTTAGCTGACTACTCTATGTTAGTAACGATATAAAGTTGTTGGGTAATCTTATGAATAAGTATGTTTTTCTTGCGTGTGCATCAATAATAAGCAGTCCATGTTTTGCTGATTTTGATTTTGTCGGTAAAGGAACTACACAAAGTGCAACGGGTGAACAATCAGCATTTTCTTTTGGTTTTGGGTGGCAAGCAGACAAAGGCAAGCTTCGCATCGGCAAAAAGACGTATGACATGGACTCACTACCAGAGTCATATTCGTTAGCAATGGTACTCAGTAAAGACGAACAACAAGTGTGGTTGCAAGAGTTTCATAAAGGCTGGTTCGAGAGCTTTTATTGGGAGTTGGGCGATCATGTGATTCGTTTGGATAAGCGAGAATTTGATCAGAAAGTGAAAGGCAACTACGAGTTAAAAATTGACGATCGCAGCTTCTTCTTGATGAATAACAATGTGGCAATCACGCTTAATTTCGATGAAGATGGCATCGAAAGTATTACCGCAACGGGTGTCACTAAAAATATGGGCACCAAGGAGTAGCACTCGCAGCGCTACTCCTCGTCTAAGGCTCAGACTTTAACAGTCTTCCTGTTAATGCCATATTGGCGTAGCTTGTTGGCAACTGCGGTGTGGCTCAAGCCCAAGCGTTTTGCCAGTTGGCGCGAGCTCGGATAAGCAGGATAAAGCTTTCTCAATAACGTTGCTTCAAAGCGCTTCACCGCCTGATCTAAACTACCTTCGAAATCTGATTCCAAGTAACCCAAATCATTGGTGAATGTTGGCAATTGCAAATGCTCCGTGGTCAATTCAGCATCATCAAGGAGTGACACCGCACGGTAAATGGCATTTTCTAGCTGACGCACGTTGCCTGGCCATGGATAGGCTTGCAAATACTCAATTGTTTCTTCACTTAAGGTTGGGATCGGCGCACCATTTTGCTGAGCGTACTTTTGCACAAAATGCTCCGCCAAAGGGCCAATGTCAGCCTTTCTGTCGCGAAGAGGCGCTATTTCAAGCGTTAACACATTAATTCGGTAGTACAAGTCTTCACGGAACTTTCCTTCTTGCACCATCGCAGGCAAATCTTTTTGCGTAGCAGCAATAATACGCACATTAACCTTTACTTCATTTTCATCGCCAACTTTACGGAATGTACCGTCTTGCAAGAAACGCAGAAGTTTGGTTTGTAGTTGAGTCGACATTTCCCCAACTTCATCAAGGAATACCGTGCCGCCATCGGCCTGCTCCAACACGCCGCGCTTTGGCGCAGCATTATCTTCGTAGCCCGCGTAACCAAACAGTTCAGATTCGGCCACATCATCGGGAAGCGAAGCACAAGAAAGTGCTATAAAGGGCTTAATCGAACGATTAGACGCATAGTGACATGCACGTGCCAAAAGCTCTTTACCCGTTCCGGTTTCACCCGTGATCAGAATCGGCGCTTCAAGCTGCGCCATCTTGCGCGCTTCACGTACGGTACGGCGCATAGCCGTTGAATAGTTATGAATGGTCGCAAAGCTTTCTTGGCCGTAACGGCGAAATGCACTGACTTGCTGACCTAAACGGCTTTGTGATTTGATATTAATCACTGCACCAGCAAGCGCGTTCTGGTCATCGCCTTGAGGAACTGATATCGGCAAGATATCGGCAATGAAATCTTCACCGCCGACTTCAACACGCGTTGTTTGACCGAGCACTTCTTTGCCTTCTAACCAACGTGTAAAGTTAAAGCCTTTGAGAAGATTATTAATGTTGGCACCGACCGCTTCGTGTTCGGTCATTTGTAAATCACGACACGCTGCAGAATTACATAGACGCACCCAGCCTTTGTTATCGATGGAAATAACGCCATCCGGCAAAGCACTTAATAAGGTATTGAGCTCGTTGTGTTCACGCTCGGACGGCAAAAATGCCGTTGTGCGTACATCTTCTACTCCATCAATCAAACGGATTGACGGCATAATCTTTTGAAATTGCTCAAACTCTATGGGTGGGAAACTAACATACATACGGCAGTTTTTGGCATCTACTTCAATGCCTTTTAAATCTACCTGATAGTTAACCAGAATATTTAGCACCTCTTGGGCGATACCAATTCGGTCCTGACAGTATATTTCAAGACGCATTTGTTCCTCAGTCGCACTTCACCTGTATATAGCTGGCGCAATCATACGCTAAATTGACCACCATTGGGTAGCAAATTGTAAAGATTATTGCACGAATTAAGCAAATGGGTGATTCAGCCGCCGCGTACCTGGTAGGATACAAATGCTCACCGCGGTTCTCACTGGCTGTACCTATGATTCACCTATGGTTAAGCCTAAATGCTTCCCCTTACGTTAGCTGGTATGTATACTGTCGCGCGTTTGTCGCTAGGATAAAGCAGCGCCCGCTGCGCCAATCTAGGTAGTTAGCCGCTCTTTTATCCTGCCGATAACAGGCCACTTTTGACGTAAGTCATCACTTAATAAAAGCTATAAATTCCGGCCATAAAATTAACAGTGATGTAAAACATCACGATAAAACAATTATTTAAGTTAGGAAGTATTTTTAATGAGTTCATTACCTAAAGCGGGTGACTTTCTAGGTCACCCTAAAGGGCTCTTCCTGCTGTTCTTCACTGAAATGTGGGAACGCATGAGCTACTACGGCATGCGCGGTATTTTCGTGCTTTATCTTTCTACCGTAGCAACCGCTGCCGCAATGGGCTGGGATATGGCCTACTTCGGTATCGACCCGATGTCAGCAGCCGCTGATGAAGAATATCAAAAAGCGCTAAACTCAAACGCACTAAGCATTCTTGGTTTTTACGCTTTCCTCGTTTATGTGACACCCGTTTTAGGTGGTTGGTTTGCGGACAACGTATCTGGCCAACGTAAAGCTATCATCACAGGTGGTATCATCATGGCATTGGGCCAATTCGCGTTAGGTACACCTCACGCAATGGTTCCTGGCCTTGAACTTGAATTCATGTACCTAGGCCTTGGCTTACTTATCATCGGTAATGGTTTCTTTAAACCTAATATCTCTACCATGGTAGGCGACCTTTACTCTGAAGGTGATAAGCGTCGTGACGGTGCATTCACTATCTTCTATATGGGCATCAACCTAGGTTCAATCCTTGGCTACTTCGTTGTTGGCTCTATCGGTGAAAAGTTCGACTATCAATACGGCTTCTTAACTGCCGGTGTTGGTATGCTTTTAGGTGTAATCCTACAGCTTTCTCTTGCTAACAAATACCTTGGTAACATTGGTAAAGTACCTTCAGCTAAACAAACTGGCGACAACGACCAAGTTGCGTCAAACAAACCACTTACTGCTGAAGAGCGTGACCGTATCAAAGTAATTTTGATCATGAGTTTCTTCACTATCGTATTCTGGGCTGGCTTCGAACAAGCTGCGGGCTCAATGAACTTATTCGCTAAATACAAAACTGACCTTGTATTCTTCGGCTGGGAAATGCCTGCAAGCTGGTTACAAGCAGTGAACCCAATCTTCATCATTCTTCTTGCGCCAATCTTTGCAAGTTTCTGGATCCGCATGGGTGACCGCGAACCTGATTCTCCGCGTAAGTTTGCCTTGGGTATGTTCTTCCTCGGTCTTGGCTTCGTGTCAATGGTGGGTGCCGCACTGCAAATCGGTGATGATGCAAATACCAAAGCACATGTTATCTGGTTAGTCATGGCGTACGTTTTCCACACGATGGGTGAGCTATGTTTATCACCAATCGGCCTATCTATGGTGTCTAAACTTGCTCCGCTGAAGTACACATCTCTACTTATGGGTATGTGGTTCTTCTTCTCTGGTGTAGGTAACTACGCTGCTGCGGAAATTGGTAAGCTAGTTGGCGACGCTGGTCCATTGAGCACATTCGGTGGCGTTGCAATCATGGCCTTCCTTGCTGGTATTTGCTTATGGCTATTAGCAGACAAGCTAGTAGACTGGATGCACGGTGCAGAAGGTACACATGACCAAGAACAGCTACTAGAAGAAGAATTAGAAATCTCTGGTGAGAAACAATAATTCTTAGTAGATGCAGAAAAGGCGCCTTTTGGCGCCTTTTTTAATGCAAAAAAAGGTGAAGTGAATTTAACGAAAACCTTACACTTACCCATTTTTGTCCACAATAATTTACAGTTATCCCCTCTTCTAATTCCCCCTCAAAGCTTCCGCTTTCGAACATTTTCTCCGATTATGCGCTCAAACAATTATGGCTTGGTGCCGATGCGGCGCTTTATTCAAATGTTCGACATTTACCGCGAGCACCGAGCAGATAACAGCAAGTGGAGCACAATTATGAGCGAAGTAAATAATCCATTGGGCCTTATGGGCATCGAGTTTACCGAGTACGCAACGCCAGATGCGGACTACATGGACAAGATCTTTACCGACTTTGGTTTTTCAAAGCTAAAGACGTTTAAAGATAAGGACATCGTTTACTACAACCAAAACGACATTCACTTCCTTTTGAACAATGAGCGTGGTGGCTTCTCTGCTGAATTCGCAAAAAGCCATGGTCCAGCGATCTGCTCTATGGGTTGGCGTGTAGAAAATGCACAAAAAGCATTTGATACAGCGGTAGCTCGAGGTGCAAAACCTGCGACTGATTCAACACACAAAGACATGCCTTACCCTGCCATCTACGGTATTGGTGATAGCCTTATTTATTTCATCGAGCAGTTCGGTGACAAAGGCAGCATCTACGACACAGACTTCGTAGACCTAGAAGAGCAAAATGTTGTGCAAAGCAAAGGCTTCTTGCGCATCGACCACCTTACTAACAATGTTTACAAAGGCACGATGGAAACATGGGCTAACTTCTATAAAGACGTATTCGGCTTTACTGAAGTTCGTTACTTCGACATCAAAGGTCAAAAAACAGCGCTATTGTCTTACGCACTTAAATCTCCGTGCGGCACTTTCTCGATTCCAATCAACGAAGGTAAAGACAATAACAACAACCAAATTGATGAGTACCTAAACGAGTACAATGGTCCAGGTGTACAACACCTTGCGTTTTTGACTGACGACTTAGTTGCATCACTTGACCAACTTGATCAAAGCAACATTGCAACGTTAGACATCGTTGATCATTATTACGACACTATCTTCGACCGTGTTCCTTGGGTCAAAGAAGATAAGGAAAAGATCAAAGCGCACCAAATCCTTGTAGATAGCCAAAGCGAAGATTGTTACTTACTACAAATCTTCACTAAGAACCTATTTGGCCCTATCTTCATCGAGATGATTCAACGTGTTGATGACGGTGGCTTTGGTGAAGGTAACTTCCAGGCATTGTTCGAGTCTATCGAGCGTGACCAAGAGCGCCGTGGCGTAATCTAAACGCACTTTTATCTAGCGTTAAAGGCAGAGCCCACTTAATGTGGGCGCTGCTTTTTTAAGTTCCGAGCCCTTGTTTTTTATATTGTTCGGCTCAATAACACAGAAAAGCTTTAGCAAAAGGAATAACTCATGCAACTCAATGAAACGCACGATATTAATCTGACCAGCTGGGTCAGCTCTGCGAATGATGGCAGCACAGATTTCCCTATCCAAAATTTACCCTTTGCCACTTTCCGTCGCGCAGGTAGCGAGGAAGCATTTCGTGGTGGTGTTGCCATTGGCGATCAGGTACTTGATTTAGCAGCTGTTGCTAAACTCGCGATTTTCAACGGCCTTGCTCAAGAAGCGGTTGAGGCAACTACACAACCTACCCTAAACGCATTTATGGGCATGGGCCAAGCGCACTGGTCTGCACTTCGTCTAGCACTGTCACACGCATTGCGCACGGGTAGCGAGCATGAGCAAGCCCTAAGCACAGCGTTGATTTCACAAACAGAAGTAGAGTATGACCTGCCGTGTCATATTGGTGACTACACCGACTTTTACACGTCAATCTACCACGCAACTGCAGTAGGCAGCTTGTTCCGTCCTGATAACCCTCTTCTACCTAACTACAAATGGGTGCCAATCGGTTATCACGGTCGTGCGTCAAGCATCGGTGTGAGCGGACAAACGTTCCCTCGCCCTAAAGGTCAAACTAAAGCGCCAGACGCAGAGGCACCGTCTTTCGGTCCTTGTAAGCGATTAGATTACGAACTAGAGCTAGGTATTTACCTTGGTAAAGGTAATGAGCTTGGTGACTCCATTGCCCTTGATAATACCGACGAACATGTATTCGGCTTTTGTTTATTCAATGACTGGTCAGCACGTGATTTACAAGCGTGGGAATACCAGCCACTAGGCCCATTCCTAGCGAAGAACTTTGCCTCAACGGTGTCTCCTTGGATTGTTACTAACGAAGCGCTCGCTCCTTTCCGTATGGCTTGGACTCGTGATGAGAATGATCCACAACCGCTTGAGTACCTTGAATCAGCGAAAAACCGTGAACAAGGCGCGCTAGATATCCAAATGGATGTGTCTGTAGAAACACAGAAAATGCGTGCTGAAGGTACCCCTGCGGCAAAGCTTTCACAATCAAGCTTCAAGCACTCTTACTGGACAGTGGCGCAAATGGTTGCCCACCACACAGTGAATGGTTGTAACTTCAATGCCGGTGACATGCTAGGCTCGGGTACGCAATCTGGTCCAGAGCACGAAGAAGCAGGTTCATTACTCGAACTTTCTCGAGGCGGTAAAGAATCGTTGGATTTAGGTAATGGCGAGAGCCGTACTTTCTTAGAAGATGGCGACTGTGTGATCATGCGTGGCTGGTGTGAAAAGCAAGGTTTTGCCCGCATCGGCTTTGGTGAATGTCGCTCTACGGTATTACCAGCTAAGTAATACCAAATAATGATCTAATTAATGCAGTTTATTGCGGTTGTTCCTGCGATAAACTGCATTTTTTTTGAGTTCAGTTACAATTTTTTGCTGGCTTTTTAATCTCACCTTGATATCTTACTTTGGTTTTGGTCAGAAGTTTGTATTTATGAAACGAGTAAAGTCATACTTTATAACTAAGTTATTTCCCCCTAGACAGTTGCTAATTCGTCAATCAGGCGAAGTAAAAGTGGTTGAACTTACCACTCAAAAGCAATGCACTGTTGCGGCTGGTGCTTTGTTATGCGTTGCCTCTCTCGCGACCTTCGGTGCGTATAACTTCTGGCAGCAAAGCCAACTGCAAGTAAGCAGTGGTGATGTTGTTGCTGAAAACCAAGCTTTGCGTCTGCAATTGGTTCAAGCGCAGCAAAAACAAGAACAATTTATTGCGCAGCTCGCAAAACTCGAGCAGCGTCAGCAACTCACTCAAAACGTGCTTGCTTCACTTCCACCCTCTTTATTGCCATCGCAGGGTGTGCCTTTTGAAGCAATTGATACGCAATCAGATACTATTTTAGACGAGCGCTTAGTCGGTCTAGAACAACGCCAACAAGATACCTTCTTTTTACTTGATCAAGCGATTGCAAAGCGTGAGCAAATGCTCGCAGAAGCTATTTCACGAGCCGGTTTACCTGAAACGGTGATGGCTGAACTTGTTGCAAAGAGCGAAGAACAGGTCGCACAAGGTGGGCCACTTGAGCCACTGGATGCGGATGAATTAGATACAGAGACCATGTCTGTTGTTGATAAACTGCTCACCTTAAACCAGCTTGAAAGTATGCTTGCGCAAGTACCCCATATGCTACCTGCCGCAGATTATTATATCTCGAGTAGTTTTGGCATCCGTAAGGACCCAATCAACGGCAGCAGGGCGATGCACAAAGGCGTAGACCTTGCTGCATGGCGTAATACTGAAATTTTCGCACCAGCGGATGGCACCGTTGTACGTGCGGGGCGTAATGGTGGTTATGGTCGCTTTATTGAAATAGAGCACGCCAATGGGTTTACCACGCGCTTTGGCCATTTAAATAAAATAAACGTAAAGCGTGGCGATGTCGTCTCCAAAGGAGAAGTCATTGCGTTAATGGGAAGCACTGGGCGAAGTACCGCGACTCACCTACACTATGAGGTGTTGCACAATAATAAGCATATTAATCCGGTAAAAATCACCAAGGCATTAACCGATGTTTTCAAAGAGCAAAGATACACAGAAGAGTAGCCCAGTGTTGAATAATAATAAAAGCAATCAAGCCCCTTCCCTTATTTCAGCGGACGTTCGCCTGACAGGCTCATTAGTCAGTCAAGGCGAAGTACAATTAGATGGCCGCATTGATGGTGACATCAAAGCAGACGTGTTACTGATTGGCAATCAAGGCCAAGTTGATGGCAGCGTGCAAGCCAATGAAGTAACTATTCATGGACGTGTGAGCGGTTCTATAAGCGCCAACAAAGTGGCCATTGAAAGTTCGGCTCAAGTCCATGGTGACGTGTATCACAATACCTTGAGTATTGCTGCGGGCGCGCAGATGGAAGGACAAATCAAGCAGCTTGCACAACAAGAGAGCCTCTCTGTTGTGCAAACTGATGAAGAAGATCTCGCTCTCGAGTCTTAAGCTTTCTTTCGCGCAGTAATGTACATTGTCACTGCTGCGCGAAACGCCAACTCCCCTTTCTCATTAGTTATTTCCACTGGCACCATTAAGTCTTCTTTATCCCCAAACTCATGCGGCATTGGAATGTGCGCTGTGGCCTGCATATCCGTTTCTACCTTGTTAAGATATTCCACCGTCATCCCTTTTGGGATCCAACGATGTGTTTTCGGTGGCACTGTTGCATCCGTCATCACACCCGCAACAAGTTCTGCTAAATTACACTGCGCAATTGCGTGAATCGTGCCGATATGATTATGAACCGCACGACGGTTTTTAACCTTGGCGACACACTTTCCCGGTTCCAAAGACAGAATCTGAGGCTTGATAGAACCAAAATAAGGCGCCTTTAAACACACTGCTTTAGAAAATAGCCAATGACCAGCAGGCCATTTAGTCAGCTTTTGGTACGTTTTTAATAATCCTGGAGTCGACATTCTCATTCTCTTTCTTTAACTCGTCGTACCAGTAGATATCAGTTCGTTGATAAATGCAACTTCCAGCGAAAACCTGAACCACATAAACATGTGTTAAAAGTTAGCAGCAAGTTCGTTCTCCTGCTTCGCAACCAAGAAACATTATGATAAAGATTAGTGCGCTAGGGTACTTAGCGTTACTATGGCGTACAGCAAGTGGTTGCTTGAGAAGTGACATTCTGAAACGTAGTTAACCGTAATCACCGTGGCACAATTAGCCCAAATTGAATTTACAAGGAGTGTTCAATTGCCTATTCATATTTCAGATACACTTTGTTTGGCCCCACTGACTAAGGCTGACGCCGAGATTATTCATGAATTGGTTAATAGAAATCGCGTTCAACTGCGAGAATTTCTTTATTGGGTTGATGAGGTTATCTGTGTTCAATCAGCGCGCGCTTATATAACGCAAAGAGTGGACAGTGGATTACCCAATGCACATTGGTTCAAAGTGCACTTCAACAACAAGGTATGCGGAGTTTTCGCTATTAAATCGGTGTGCGAGGAAACCTACACCGCCGAGTTAGGGTATTGGTTATGTAGCTCGGTGCATGGCAATGGGCTGATCAATAAAATCATAGAGCACCTAGTCTTGTTAGTGCCTAGCTTGCAGGTAGAAGTGATTGAATTTCGTTGCCTTGAACTGAATCATGCTAGCATCAGCGTCGCTTTAAAGTCGGGGGCGCATTTTGTTCAGAGTATCCCCAACTACATGGTGGCAAATAATGTCACACAAAGCCTCAATATATACCGGTTAGAGTTGTAAGCCCCCGAATCAGCGACGCAGCTCTGCCAACTCAGCCATTAACCCTTTGGCCGTTGCGATTTACTCAGGTAATTCATTAAAACAGGGAATGGCACAAAGATTATTGGCCCATGTTGGGAAACTGCTTACAAAAATTTTCGCCGTAGGTTCTATTGGAACTGGACTATCCAAGCTTCCGGCTGGAATAACCACGCAATTGAATTCTTTCATCCATATCGGCAAAGGCGAGCCGCAATTCAAACAAAAGCTTCTCCTATGCAAAGAATTGGCGTGGGTGTAGGAAGACACACAGTCTTCACCCTGCAACCACCTGAGCGCACTGTCTTGTGCAAACAGATTAGCCCCGTGCAATGAGCCGGTACCTTTTTGACAGCGAGTGCAATGACACAAATAAAAAGACTGGAAATCACCTGTTAGCTCATACATTATGTGACCGCATAAGCAGGAACCTGAATGTCGGTTGCTCACGAAACCTCCTTATTTACTTTTTGCAACATACATCCATCTTAAACAATTGCATCACGTTAATACACTTGCGGTTTCTCCCCGCTCTTTTGGCCTGCTCAACTAAGCCCGCAGAGCATTAGGGGGTATCAATGTTAAACATTATCCATGTTATGAATGAAACGCTAAGCCTGTAGCGCCTTCATCACTCACAGACCACACCATCATTGTTTCTGTCACTCATAAAACTGTATGCCGCATGGTCGCGACTGACCGGCGTAATACCATGCGCTCGCGCCTCTGCACAAGAAATGCGACCATTGCGATTGTCATCGTATTTATCGAGCGCGGTTATCAATATAGGTTCAGATGTGGTGCTGTCCTCAGAGCGCTGACGCGGGTAATACACAAGCTCTGTACTTTCACAGTTTGCCAACACTGTCTCTAGCGTTTGTGCTTCAGCAGCATCCACGCTTAGCCCATATTTTGTCTTAATTTGCACAACCCGATTGGCAAACCAACATTGATTCTTCGCTGGCATCCACTCATTGGCATCAAGTCCGCACTTGCCTTGTGCGCCGCAACGATTAATCTCAGGTGCCGCCAAGGTGAGATTGAGCAAATCAGTCGCAAATTGCTCTCGAGTTTTCGCTGAAGCGGCACACAAGCCACTGTCGTGCCCCTCAGAAGCGGCCACTATGTGTTCAATATCAGTTTGTCTATCGGATTCGAAATAACGTCCTGTGTATGGGCCATATACCAAGCCCCCCATACTGGCTACCACACGGTCTTCAACACTCTGGGGATACGGATACTGAGAAGATTTATCGTAGGGAGAACAACGATTTTCAGGCTCAACCACAAGCCCTCGCCAAGTTTCTTGAGCATTTGCATACAAACTAGCAAGCAAGCCCAAACAACATAAAACTGTAAAACGCAAAGCAACAACCTTTTTATTTTTTAGTACCTTAAAACTATTTAATGATGATTAACAGCTCCTTATGAATAAATGATGAAGAAATGCTTACCCTGAACAAATAAAAGAAAATAAATAATTCATC
Source organism: Pseudoalteromonas sp. GB56 (assembly GCF_054923835.1). Lineage (NCBI taxonomy): Bacteria > Pseudomonadati > Pseudomonadota > Gammaproteobacteria > Alteromonadales > Pseudoalteromonadaceae > Pseudoalteromonas > Pseudoalteromonas sp. GB56. Next base: position 2,610,944 of record NZ_JBPCHK010000001.1, read on the forward strand.
TTGGCATTTTTTACTGTGTTTTAAAATTAATTAACTTCTTGATAAGTTGAATGAGAAATACGAGCAATGCCTTCTTATTGTGCAATCTGTGACATCAGTTATTAATCACTTAATTTAAAGGATTACGCAGCAACGCTTTCCAATAACGGTATTCGTATCTCAATCTGATGCTCAACAGTGTACCCGTTACAATTTAGCTGTATTTTCCGACTGGCTACCACGGCGTGAAATCAATATAATGCGTCCTTGAATAATCACAGTATTGAACATAGTGACTCCAACTTCTCAACGTTCTAACAATCACAGTAAATCACTAATGGCAGTGCTAATGCTGCTCGTTGTTTTTTGTCCTCTCGCCATTGATATCTATCTCCCCGCTTTTGTGGTGATGGCGCAACAACTCGAAGTCTCTCAACAGAACCTTCAACAGACTGTCGCCATATTTATGCTCACGGTTGGACTTGGGCAACTAATTGCTGGGCCGCTCGCTGATAAGATCGGGCGCAAGCCAGTTGCGCTGCTAGGTATAGCCCTTTACGCCATCGCTGCGGCTGCAGGCGCTATTGCAACCAGCTTTGAATGGCTATTAGTTGCTCGTGCGCTACAAGGATTAGGTGCATGCGCCACCTTCGTTGCAGCCTTTGCAATAGTTCGGGATGTTTTCGGGCCAAGTCGCAGCGGCCAAATACTCACTTATCTCAATGGCGTTGTTTGCTTTATTCCTGCACTCGCCCCGATTTTAGGCGCATGGTTAACTGTGTCGTTCTCGTGGCAAAGTAACTTCGTGTTTATGGTGCTTTGGGCATTCATCGGTGCCTGTGCAACCTACTTTTTCTATAAAGAAACACGCCCTGAAGACAGCCAATATCAAGGTCATTTATTCGATATTAGGCGCTTTGTGCCCATTGTTCGTAACCCTGTTTTTATGTTCAATGCCTCAATATCGATGTTAACTATGGGCTCGATTTTGATGTTTGTAACTACGGCGCCGGGGTGGATCATTGAACACTTAGGCCTTGGCATAGAATCTTTTACTATGTGGTTTACTATTAATGGCGTAATCAGCGTAGTCGCCTGTTTTGTGGCACCGCAATTAATAAAGCGCTCAAGCCGAATCGCGCTGTTTTTAGGCCTAACTTTAATGATGCTATGCGCACTTGCTCTTGTGCTCGGTCGCGACAATCCCTCTGCAGGGGCACTCATGTTTCCAATGTTTGTAGGTGCATTGGGTTACTCACTGATACTTGGCAGTGCTGCCGGTGCAGCCCTTGCACCGTTTGCTAAGCAAGCAGGCACTGCTTCAGCATTAATCGGGGTAATGCAGATGAGTGGCGCTGGCGTATTGGTGCTTATGACGCAGAGTCTGCCTTTGTCGTCGCCTGAATTAATCGCCCTACACATCGCTATGCTCATCCCATTTTGGTTATTGCTACTCACTCCCAAAGGGCAGCTTTTGCATAACTAACATCAAAAAAAGACAAAAAATGCGCGCTTTGCGCATTTTTTATACTTTTAAATATCCTATTTTAGCTTCCCCATACACCACCTCTCAATAAATACCCAATTTGAACACTAAATATTCAGTTTATTTAAATAAAAAACCCAAAATAGGTATTGCGCTTTGTCACAAAAATGGTAAGAATGTTAATGAATGTTAAACATGAGTTAACAAACATCCACTGTTACATCCTGAGGTTTCTATGAAAAAAACAATAATTCGCAGCGCAGTTGCACTCGCTCTTTTAGGTGGCGCAACGCAGTCATTTGCTGCTGATGACCGTTATATCATCCAAGTAGACAACGATAAAAAAGGCGTCGTGAAAGCGCTCGCTAAAAAGCTTGGTGCTGATGTAAACATGGACGGAAATGGTTTCTTTGCCGCTACTTTCTCTGGTAAAGACCTAGCAACAGTAAAAGGATTACTAAACAACCCGCATGTTAAACTTGTTGAAGCAGATCAACGCCGTTATGCGATGAGTGCTTACAACGACGACTTAGGTAATCCAGCTCTTGAGCAGCTGACTCCTTATGCGGTATACCAATCACAGGCTGACCAAGTTGTATTCAATGCTAACGCTGGCATGAAAGTATGTGTTATCGACTCAGGTCTTGACCAATCTAACCCTGATTTCATTTGGGGTAATATCACTGGTGACAATGATTCAGGCACAGGTAACTGGTACGAAAATGGCGGCCCACACGGTACGCACGTTGCGGGTACTATTGGTGCAGCAGACAACAACGTAGGTGTTGTTGGTATGGCTCCTGGCGTAGATATGCACATCATTAAAGTATTCAACGCAGCAGGCTGGGGTTACTCTTCAGACTTAGCTCACGCGGCAAATCTATGTTCACAAGCTGGCGCAAACATCATCAACATGAGTTTGGGTGGCGGCGGCTCTAACAGCACTGAATCAAATGCATTCGCAAACTTCTCAGCTGCGGGTGGCTTAGTTGTAGCGGCAGCCGGTAACGACGGTAACAACGTTCGTTCATACCCTGCTGGTTACCCTTCAGTGATGATGATTGGTGCAAACGATGCAGACAATAACATTGCAGACTTTTCTCAGTTCCCAAGCTGTACATCAGGTCGTGGTAAAAACGTAACTGAAGACGAAACAATCTGTGTAGAAGTGACGGCAGGTGGCGTAGATACATTGTCGACTTACCCAGCAGGCATGGCGGCATTTGCTTCTGCTTCTGTTGACGGTGCGGGCATTGAAGTATCAGCAATGGAAAACACAGGCTCTGCAACAGGTGACCTTTATTTCATGGGCACAGCCGAAACAACTGATAACGGTGCATCTGGCAAAGTATGTTTGATTGACCGTGGTAATATCTCTTTCCACGATAAAGTAGCAAACTGTGAAGCATCTGGCGGTGTAGGTGCAATCGTTGTAAACAACGAAGCTGGAATGCTGTACGGTACACTAGGCGACACTAACACAACCTCTATCCCAGCAGTAGGCACAGCACTTGAAGATCGTGCTGCATTAATGGCCGCAACATCAGCAACAATCGCGATTGATGCGGGTGACTACGGTTACATGAGCGGTACATCTATGGCTACTCCTGCTGTAGCAGGTCTAGCAGCACTAGTGTGGTCAAATCACCCTGAGTGTTCAGGCCAAGACATTCGTGCAGCATTCAAAGCGACAGCAGCAGATGCGGGTGCGACAGGTAAAGATGTGTACTTCGGCTATGGTATCGTAAAAGCAGCTGACGCCGATGCTTACCTAACAGCAAACGGCTGTGGTGGTGACAGTGGTAACGGTGGCAACACAGGTGGCGATGCAGTATCACTCGAAGTCAGTGGCTACAAATCGCGTGGCAACGCGTACGCAGACCTATCATGGTCAGGTGCGGCAACGTCAAACGTTGATATTTACCGCAACGGCGCGAAAATCGCGACTGTCGCAAACAACAATGCGTATTCAGACAGCCTAGGTAAAACTTCTGGCAGCTTCGGTTACGAAGTGTGTGAAGCAAACAGCACTGTGTGTTCAGCAACTGTGACGGTTAGCTTCTAAGCGATACGGTCATTAGGCAAAAGCGGGCTCTTTGCCCGCTTTTTCATTGCTAATGCCCACCTTTATTGTTCAATCACAAGGTGCTACTCTGTGCGCCAAATTTGATAGCCAACCCAAGTCTCCATGCTCAACCCTGAATTACTCCTTTCATTCCTCGGCGCTAGCTTTTTAATCGCCGTGGGGCCGGGCCCTTCGAACGCATTTTTGATGGCGCAAACATTCGCTAATGGACGAAAAGCAGGTCTTCATTGTGCGATTGGCTTCGCATTGGGCGGGGTTGTGCATACTATTTTTGCAGTGGTTGGATTATCGGCACTGCTGAAAACCTCTCCTACCGCCTATGCCATTGTGCAATACCTAGGTGCTATCTATCTTGCTTATTTGGGCGTCATGACCCTATGGCAAACGTGGCAACAAGCCAACGCCCAGGAATGTGATGACAAACCTCATGTTTCGCTCAAAAAGCAAAGCCCCTTGTTTCAAGCCATGATGACTGAAGTACTCAATCCCAAAGTTGCGTTATTTTTCATCGCCTTTATCCCCCAATTCGTTGATCCAACACTGAGCACTTCGACAACAATGCAGCTCGCTATTTTTGGTCTTCTTTATCCTATTTTGGCGTTCCCGATTGACTGCACCTATATCTATTTTGGCGACAAAATTGCTAATTACTTTAAACGACACCCGAGCGCACAATTGTGGATTGACCGTCTCACAGGCGCTATTTTTATTGCGTTGGCCATCAACCTATTGTTATAAGTAATACAAAAGAGATAACAGAAACAGGATTATGGAACACAAAGACCAACCTTTGCCAGCGCATAAAACTATCGCCTTGGTAGCACATGATGGCAAGAAGCAAGCACTGATCGATTGGTGTAACAGACACAAAGCCTGTTTGGCACAGCACACGCTCTATGGCACAGGTACAACGGGTCTTCGCATCGAAAGAGATACCGGCCTTGAGGTTATAAAGCTACTCAGCGGTCCAATGGGAGGCGATCAACAACTTGGGGCAAAAATTGCTGAGCACCAAATACACATGCTGGTTTTTTTCTGGGATCCGCTATCGTCTCAACCCCACGACCCAGATGTTAAAGCCCTGCTTCGCCTTGCTGCCGTATGGAATATTCCGGTGGCCTGTAATGAAGCAACCGCAGACATGTTACTCGCTTCGAGCTATATGGAAGCAGAGCTGCCGAGAAATTTACCGGACTACGACAAGTACCTAGCCGAGCGCAGCATTAATCTTTAGGGTCTTGGGTTTCCGCACCCCGAACGTGCATAAATGAGGCAAATCGGGGTAAGCCCTTGCGGGTATATCCATGGTAGGAATAAGTAATAGTACTGCCAATCGCAGGGGGATTTTCCCGCTGTGCATCACTAAAACCTGTGCCGATTTTAAACCGCCTCCCCTGCTCATTCACTACTATAAGTGCGCCCATTTTCCCTAAATACTTACCTTTGCCTGGTTGATAACCCTCTACCACCGCCTCTGCGTCCATAAACGGCTTTAATTTAATTAGGTTGTTATCACTGCCGCCAGTAAAACTGGCATCAGCGAGATGCAACATCAGCCCTTCGCCACCATGTGCAACAACGTCATCTAACCAAGCGGTCAAATCGGCTTGAGTTTGGAGTTGGCGCTGTTCAACCGCGAACAAATACGGTGAGTCGCAATCAGCGATGATGCCTTTATAGTGCCTGTAACGCTCACGAAATGGTTGTGATGAAGGCGCATCAAATACCATGAAACGTATTTTACGCCACATAGATTCATCAGGTTCGTTATCAAGCACAGTAGAGGTGACTATGTTGAACTGTCCGCGTCCAGCAAACAGCTCTCCGTCTAGTCGCTCTTGCGGCCAATGCAAAGTAAACCACGATGGTGGCTTAATCTCTTTGCCCCCGCGGGTGATAAGACGACCTTGCAACCATGTAGCACGAACGCCATCGAGCTTTTCTGATACGAGATAGAGACTAAGATTCACATCTCCTTCAAGCACTGTGGCCCGCTCAATGTCCGGCACGTTGGCAAGGGTAAAGGTACTCAAAAATAGCAGATAGATAACTGTTGGTAAGCGCATCGACACATCCTTATGTTTAAGCTCTTACCTACAGTTTAGTTCCTGATTTAGGTTTTTGTGAGCTGTGTGTACATTTGCAGCAAATCATCATATTTTTCATCAACATGGGCAAAGTCTTGCGCCAGAGTGTATTTATTCGGAATAGCATAAACACATAACCCAGCATCTTTGGCAGAACGAGAGCCTGTACTGGTATCTTCCAATGCAACGCCATGACGCGCATCCACACCCAAGCGACTGAGTGCCAACAGATAGGGTTCAGGATGCGGCTTGGGGTTGACCACATCATCTTTGCACACCACAGTCTCAAACAAGTCGGTAAAGCCATAGCCCTCAAGAATAGGGGTTACCTCATCCCTTGTGCTGCCAGTGACTAACGCCAGTGTAAATCCAGCTGCTTTTGCTGCATACAGTACATCTTTGGCATGCGGCATCAGTGGTGGTAATTCATCTTTTACCACCTTAGCGAACAAGGCATTTTTTTGCTGCGCCAATGTCTCGGGGTTGGCATTCAAATTGTGCTTCGCGACTACATCATACGCGGATGCCAATGTCGGCTTTCCCGAGTAGAGCTGGCAAAACCGTTCTTCATCAAAAAAGACGCCAAAAGGCGTCAAAACTTCCTGCCAACAACGAAAGTGAATGACTTCCGAGTCGACTAAAGTGCCATCAAAATCAAATAGCAGCGTTTTTTTAATCATCCTCATTCCCCTACAAAAAAAGCGCCACAATGGGCGCCTTTTATTTACTATTGAGCAGCTGTTGGTGGCTCAGCAGTTGCTGGTTCGCCCGTGTCAATCTCGACTAATTCATAGCCTCTCGCTTGACGTTCAACTTTAAGCACTGGCTTATCAAAGGCACTTTTTAGACGCTCTGCATCTGCTTGTAGCTCTTCTAGATTACGACCAAAAGGTGCTGCACCTGTTTCTGACCAGTTGCTTACGCGGCCATTGGCTGTGTATTCAACTTCATGAATTTGATAAAGCGGCTCTTTGCCCTGCTCTTCCGCTAAAATTACGCGGTAATTCCAAAATCCTGACATGCTTGTGCTCTCGCAAAATAACAAAGTGGTACTTTATCAGCTCGACACGCTGATATAAATGAAAAAACCCGCCACATGGGCGGGTTTTTAGTGTCTATATTCGACTTAGAAGAAGTTCACTTTGAACTCTGCGCCGAAGAAACGAGGTTCGTTTACGATTGCAGTATTGTTACTGAAATCTACACCACCGATGAATACACGCTCATCTGTGATGTTACGAGCAAATGCTGCTACTTCAAACTCGTTGCCGCCTTGGTACCATTTATAACCAGTACGTAGACCGCCTTCAAACAACGCTTCACCTTCAAACTCAACTGACTCATATAGGAAGAAGTCAATTTCGCTACGGTATGACCAATCAGTGTAAGCATAGAACTCACCGTCACCTAGCTCTGCTGTGTAACGAAGAGTGAAGTTAGCAATCCACTCTGGTGCGTGTGGAAGGCTGTTACCGTCTAGGCTGTAACCCTTTTCAGTAAGAGGGTCAGTCACTGTACATGCAAAACAACCAGGAGAGAACAAGGTATCGTCTTGTAGTTCTGTGTTGTTGTAGCTGAAGTTAAACATTGCATCGATATTGTCAGTCAATACCCATTCAGTGTCTACTTCTAGGCCGTAACCTACTGTTTTATCAGCATTAAGAAGTCGTGCGAAGTTACCTGAATCACCACCTACAGCGGTAAGTTGTTGGTCATCCATTTGGTAGTAGAAAACAGTTGCGTTAATACGACCGCGGCCGTCAAGAACGTCTGATTTAATACCCGCTTCGATTGAGTTGATAGTTTCTGAATCAGCAACAGTTACTTCATCACCGAATAGGATACGACCTTGAACACTTGGAGCACGGAAACCGTTCGCTGCACGAGCAAATAGGTTAATATCATCGCTGTATTTATAAGCAAGCGCTAGGTCCCAAGAAACGTGGCTATCATCTGGAGATACAGACTTAGTCAAGTTAGCGACTGTGTCGCCTTTGTTCGCATAGCGAGATGCCGTGAAATCACGCTCATCGTTTGAGTAACGAAGACCAGCAGAAAGCTCAAGCTTGTCAGTTAGTTGGTACTCACCTGACGCGAAAACAGCCCACGCTGTTGTGTCTTGATCTTGGCGAACATAACCGATTGGGAATTCAAAACCTAGGCCATCCCAACCGTATGTTTCAATTACTTGCTCTTCGCTGTAATAGAAAGCACCTACTTGGTAGTTGAAGTCGCTTGCAAAGTTACTTGCTAAACGAATTTCTTGAGTGATCTGGTCGTGCTCAGGCAATGCATCTGCAGTTTCAGACGCAAGGAAAATGAAGCCAGGGCCCATCTCGTCTGTAGGACATCCAGGAACAAAATCGTTACCACAACCGAAACCACCGTCTACGTCCGCACGAGAGAAGATCTCAGCGCTTTCCCAGCCAGTGATTGACGTTAATGTGTGGTTCTCAAGGTCAAACTCTAATGTCAGACTTGCACCTTGGCTCTCTACATTTTGAGTAGAGAATTGAATTGTGTCGTGGTAAGTCACTTCAGGATCAAAACCCGGACGAGCGTTGTTTGTTCCTGTTTCAATCGCGTTCGCGTGGAATACGATTGGCTTACCATTTAGGTCACGTGTGTGATAGTTGAATAATGCACTGAATGCGTCTTTCTCATACAAGAACTGAACGCGAGCCGCAGTTTCTTGGTAACCACCAGTTGCATCATCAATGAAATTATTTGGTGCACGGTTATCGATGTAATTATCGCGTTGTTGGCGAAGTACAGAAACACGTGCAGAAAGGTCGTCTGTAAGACCTGTACTTACAGCACCTTCAAAATCGATTGAGTTGAACGAACCGTAAGAAGCAGCTGCATAGCCCTCTAGCTCTTGAGTAGGACGAGCTGAGTCAATTTTTACAAGACCCGCAGGGGTGTTACGACCAAATAGCGTGCCTTGCGGGCCACGTAATACTTCGATGCGAGCAACATCGAATACTGGGAAGCCTTTAAGAATTGGGCTTTCCTGTACAATGTCGTCTACTACGAGTGAAACAGGTTGAGATGCGTTCAAATCAAAATCAGCGTTACCTAGGCCACGTACGTAAAAACGTGGGAAAGTACGACCGAATGAAGATTCTACAGTCAAGCTTGGAATTTTCGCGTTTAAGAAACGGATGTCCATACCAGCTGAGCTGTATGCTTCTAGGTTGTCGCCCTGTACAGCTGAAGCCGCAACAGGAACTTCCTGTGCGTTTTCAACGCGTTTACGAGCTGTGATTTGAATTACTTCTAGAGAGTTGTCTTTTGCAGCTGGACCTTGTTGTTCAGCAGCAGTAGATGTGAATGCAGTACCTGCAGCAGCAGAGAACAGCGTTGCTTTGATTAGGTTAGCAATCGCAGTACGTTTCATCGCTTTCATGTCGAATTTGACCCTTAAATTGTACTCTTTTGTTCAACGGTAGATATGTAGCGCCCTATCACCTGGCACAATGTTCAATTTTTCGCGCTTCCACGCGGACCTTAAATCGGAGAGTACAAACACAAATAAAAGGCTGAACATTACGGTTGCGAAGTATAGCAGTTAAAAAGGCTTTTACTTCATTTTTATTTCATTTTTTTGCAACATTTAACCGCAATTCTCTGCACATTTGAGAATTTTAATGCATTTTATTAGCAAATAAGGACATTTGTCCTTTCGCATAAAAAATAAGCATAGCTTATTTATATTATTTCGCGATACGCCAATAACAAAAAAACATAAAGGGTAACCTATTGACCCTCTATGGTTTTGTTCACCAAAAATAAGAATGCATCTATCCCGTTACACGTGTTCTGGGGGTGCCAATTTTACGCCCAATTGTTGCATTAAACTCAATGCTTTTAAATTTAACTCGTCACTGCGTGCAACATAAGTGGCAAAATCCGTCGTTTCCAAATAGGCCAACACTTCTATTTGCAGGCCACGAGGCACGAACCCGACAAATCGAACACGACATGGTGCACTCGAGATATCGTCTTGATCGTTGAGTAATTGCAAAAATTGGACTTTAAAGGATTCCACTTGCTGACTATCGGTTTGACCATCGAGAACAAACTCAGGACGATACGCTATGCGTTCTCGCTCCGAGATATTTTCAAGCTCCATGTCTACAAAATGGGCATTAGGTACATGGATTACCGAGCGGTTAAGTGTACGAATACGTGTCGCCCTTAAACCTATTTCTTCGACTGTGCCAACATCATTACCAAATCGACATAACTGTCCCACTTTTACGGGTGCAGACGTATACAAGGTAATGGCACCGATAATATTTTCCACCGACTTTTGCGCTGCTAACGCAATGGCAATACCGCCTATACCAAGGCCGGCCACAAGTGTTGTGACGCTAAAACCTAAATTATCGAGCCACATAAACAAAGCCAGGACAACCAGCGTAATTTTTAAAACATTGCCCAGCGGGCGAAGTAAATACACAGCTTGGTCGTTGCCGCGCTGCTGCAAACGCAGCCCGTATCGATATCGAGCAACATCGATTACACGAACAAAGAACCAAGTCCACGCAACAATGAGTAGTGTTGCACCATCAAACACCGCTTTGGTGGCCAGAGTCGAGTTCGCGTCTGAGGCAAAGTTACGAGCCAATGCAACCGCCAATAAGAAACATAGAGGTCCGGTGATTAAACCTTTTGCTTCATCACTGGCGACTGGGTTGATCTTAACCAAAAGCCAACGAAGCAATTGGGTGATCACTAATGCGATGAGTAAATAAAGAAGGAAGTTAATACTGTAATATACCCACTGCCATAACTTCACGCCCAAAAACGAGTTATGTGGCAAGTTCTTATACAACCAAGTTCCAAACTCTGAATAGCCGTATTCTTCTTTTAATAAAGGAATATGCGCCACTGTGGCATTGGAAATCTTCCATATGTATGAACCGCTCTGCTGAGCAGGCACACGTTGCATTAAGATTTGTACTGGCCCTTGGCTCGTTTTAATCTCACCTACAAAGTCTCGGTAGCTGGGCAGGAAATCTTCCTTCTTACCTTTTGGGTGTGCACTGAGGGTTTCAACTTCTACCCACAATGTTCTGTCCAGCACAAGGTAAAATATTTCTGCCAACTGAGGTTTGCCAAACGCTAGGACCTCATCGCTCACATTGCGAAAGTCTAGGTAATTGCTCGCCATTTCATAATCCTCTTTGCGTGCAGCATTGAGGTAAGCTTGCATTGAGCTTCTTGGCGTACCGCGATTGAACTCATCCATTGGCATGGCGTCATCTAAATCTTGGGAGCGAGCAACCACGGTATGTGTAACTCGTTCTTGAGGCGTTGCTTGTGCTTCTCGTTGGGTTTCTTCCTGAGATTGCTCCTGCTGCAGTAACTCCTTCACGGTGACTTTAGGTTGAGCGCAAATGCTTAATGAACAAACTAAGCAAAAAATAACAAAGGTAATGCGGGTGATCATTTTTGACTCATTATTATTGGGAACAATTCCTAGCATAGCCAGCTAGCGCAAAAAGCTCACGCTTTATCGTTTAAAATTGCCACAAAAGCAGTCACTTGCTAGATTGAATCTCTCACTAATAAAACAGAGAATCTTATGTTTAAGCCTGCTTATACGCTGATCAGCTGCGCACTTTTAGCGCTTATGAACCCTGCTCACAGCGCGACCTATGTAAAAGCCGACAAGATGCTGGATGTATCATCCGGAAAAATTGTTAAAGATGTGGTTGTTAGTATCAATGATGGTGTCATCACCAGTATAGATAAGCGTCTGCCAGCTACACTCAATACAGACGATGAGGTCATTGATTTAGGCGATAAGACCTTGCTTCCTGGTTTAATGGATATGCACGTGCATCTCACTTCAGACCCTCGCGTTCCGCGTTCTGAGCGTTTTACCCAATCCGCACCTCGCAAAGCAATTAAAGCAGCTTACTTTGCCAACCAAACGTTACTTGCTGGTTTCACCACTTTGAGAAATGTGGGCGCGACAGGTTACAGCGTTATTGCCTTGCGTGATGGTATTAACGCGGGTGATGTCCCTGGGCCGCGTATTTGGGCTGCGGGACCATCACTTGGCGTAACCGGTGGTCACTGTGATAACAACCGAGTACCACCTGAACTTGATTACCGTGCAGAAGGCGTGGCCGATGGCCCATGGGCTGTGCGTGCAAAAGTGCGTGAGAACATCAAGTACGGTGCCAACGTGATAAAGTTCTGTGCTACGGGCGGGGTGTTTTCAAAAGGCACCAAAGTTGGCGTGCAACAGTATTCGCAAGAAGAAATGAATGCCCTCGTTGACGAAGCACATATGCGTGGATTAACGGTCGCAGCTCATGCTCACGGTACGAGTGGCATTAAAGCAGCTATCGTAGCAGGCGTAGACAGTGTTGAGCATGTTTCTTTCATCGACGATGAAGGCATCAAGCTAGCGAAAAAACACGGCACATGGCTCTCCATGGATATCTACAACACTGAATACACACTTGCGTTTGGTGAACAAAATGGTGTTGCAGAAGAAAACCTCAACAAAGAGCGACAGGTATCTAAGCGTCAACGTGAAAGTTTTAGCCGCGCTGTAGATGCGGGCTTGAATATGGTGTTCGGTACAGACGCGGCGATATACCCACACGGTGATAACGCTAAGCAGTTTTCACGCATGGTTGAATATGGCATGACGCCACTACAAGCAATCCAAAGTGCGACTATTAATGCGGCACAGTTATTAAAAGCACAAGATACCCTTGGTCAAGTTAAGCCAAACTACGCAGCCGATATTATTGCCGTGGATGGTGACCCACTTGATGATGTCAGTGTGTTGGAAAACGTTGACTTTGTCATGAAAGCGGGACAAGTTTATAAGAACGTTAAATAACCTTGATTAAATAAGGAAGCATGGAATGGCGATTAACACTTCGATACCAAGCCAATGGCCGGTATTTATGATGCAGGGCATCATCGCAATCATCTTTGCAGCGGTTGCTTGGTTTTTACCCGAAGCAACCATAGGTGCGTTAATATTCGTGTTTGCGGCCTTCTTTTTTGTTTGATGGTATCTCACGTATTTGGTTAGCGTTCAAACAAAAGTCGACGTCAAAATATTGGTACACCACACTGATTGCCGGAGCCTTGGGTGTCATTGCGGCGATAATCACCGTCACAATGCCGCAGCTTACCGCCTTGGTCATGCTTTACTTGATTGCCTTTTGGGCTATCGCCATTGGCGTTATGGAAGTGATAGCCGCGATTCAGCTTTCGAAACATATTCAAGGGTCGATGCTTATCTTAATCAGCGGTGTTTTATCGGTGATTTTTGGTGTGTATCTCATGGTGAACCCAGGACAAGGTATCATCGCCATGCTTTGGTTGGTCGCACTGTATGCGCTGATCTTTGGATTGATTCTGTGTTGGCTTGGTTTCAAGCTGCGTGGTTTAGCCAAAGCCCATCAGCTTTAAGCGAAAAAAGGGGAAGCTAATCGGCTTCCCCTTTTTTTACATTAACTAGTGCAATGCCGCGCGATTTGGCAACGATGCGCAAATTTGCGCTTCACGTCTAATCACCTCTGCTAAACGTGCATCCACTTCGTCTTTGTCGAAATACTCGTAAGCAAGCTCTACAAACAAGTTCTTATGCTTTTCTTCCGACTTCGTAATGGCTGTATAAAACTCTTTATCTTTCCCTGTCGGTAACGCCTCTGCGATAAGAGCAAAACGCTCGTGACCACGCGCTTCGATAACGGCAGCGACAAGTAATCGGTCCATCATGAACACCTCTTTGCCGTGGCGGAACATACCACGCAACTGGTTCACATACGGGTCTTTTTTGTCATCCCCTAAATTTACGTCACGTTCGCTAAGCAATTTTACCACCTGCTTAAAGTGAATCATCTCTTCAAGGGCTAGATCTGTCATCGCCTTCACCAGTTTGCGTTTATCTGGGTAATGAGACAGCATCGACAAAGCCATGCCTGACGCTTTCTTTTCTGCTGCGGCATGATCCTGTAAAAAAGTATCGAAGTCGGCTAATACCGCTTCAGTCCATTCATTTGGAGTTGCAAATTCTAATTCAAACATGGGATTCAATAAGTGCTGAAATTGGCGCTATTGTACTGGGGCAAGCACTTTGATGCCAGTCTGTGTAACATTTCGCTGTAAACCAACATGTTTCGGGAAGCATGCCCTATTCTATCCACCAGCTATCAAGGTTATCGACCTTACCATTGCGCGTAGAGGAAACTTTTAGTGGGCTTTGCACTTCACGCCATGCCATCACTTTGTTGCCTTTATTGAGGTGGGCGAAACCATCGGCGTTGGCTTTAATATTTAAGAAAGCGCAAAATCGTTGGTAATCTGCAGGGTTGCTCACATCAATCGTCAATAAGCGCTGTGGCTCATTAGCGAAAAGCGCCATAACTGCCTGCTGATGTTTGTCATAACAAGCACTCAAATGCCGCGAGTCTAATATAGATTGCTCATTGAGAGGTGCAAAAATGTCGCCATAGCTTTGCTTTAATAAAGGGCTAAAGCCGCCCTGTTCGCACAGCAAGTTCTTTTGCATGCGCAGCAACAACTGTTGCACAGAAGCAAGCCAAGACTGCTTATCTCTTTGCAATAAAATGAAACGGCTGTCAGCAAATCGCTTTGCCAAGTGTGGGTAGTGACTAAAACAGGGAGTGTCAGCAATAAACTGTGCTTGTTCAAAGCATTGCTGTGTATAGGCGGTATGTGCTGTAGGAATGCCCGCATTAATAGCGGCAACACACACACTTGTTGTTCCAGTGCGTGGTAACCCCACGACAAATACTTTACTATCTAAACTCATAATTGCCCACTTTGTGAATGAGTGGGCAATTATACGTGGACAGCTCAGCGGTTGCGACTAATAGTGTTTGCCACCACCTTTTGGATCGTCGAATAATTCGCGCATGCTTTGGGCGAATGTTTTCAACTTTTCTTTGAGTGTGCGCTTCACGCTAATCTCCACGCTACCAAGCACAATACGACCATGGATAATAATTTTGGGGCGTTGCACATCATTAGTGCGTGGTCCTAATGCAACGCGCTTGTTTTCAATTGAGCCGATAATATTGGTGACTTGTGTAATCACATCGACATTTTGCGGCACGTAAATCTCATGACTGGCTAAATAGCAATTTACATGAATGTGCACTTCCGGGTGGGTAAAAATAGCATTGCTGAAATCCAGCTCCATACTGCCTAATACGTTAGTAAGATTAATGTGTTTTGGTACCACCCAATCACCGCTGCGTTGGTCTGAACTCAAAATAGTGGTGATTTTTAAATCTGCCTCAGCTTGGTCGCTGTGGGTGTATTGAGGACGAAAGCGCGCCGCTTTTTCACTTTGATAACGCGGATCCGATTGCAGGGGTAAATCTGCCACTAGTGCTACGAGTTGCTCTTGATCTTTACACTCATAGGCGTTGTCTAATCGGCGCTCAAACGCATCGGCCGATAATTCGCCATGACTATAATTTAAAATAAGTTGATCGATAACCTCTTCTTTCACCACCTCAAGAGGTCTATCCTTCGCTGCCACTGTCATAATTATTCTCCTTAATAAATCCATCACTATTAAAGCAATGTCCAGACCAAGATTTAATATTAAATATAATCAATAGGTTACAACAAATTCAAATATGCACCTCTGTAAAAAACGCTAAACTTACGTTTTTATCACCAACTATTATCAATTTTCACACTTTGGTTCAATTGCACATCCCCCATGCTGAGCTAGACTAGGGCTAGTTAATTAACTATTGCGGCTTTATGATTCATCTTCCAACCCTGATTGGCATATCCACCCTGTTGAATCTCTTTATTGGGTGTTTCTTGTTATCGATTTATTCGCAGCGACGACAGCGAAGCTTTCTCTACTGGGGCTTATCGTGTTTAGTGTTTGCGCTCGCAGAGGTCGTTGCTAGTCTGCGTGTAGTGGTTGATTGGACATTGCTCACTCACACTTTTGCCGATGTCTTAATCGTTGGCGCACCCATACTCGCGCTCAGTGGTGTACTGTGGCACTTATCTCCTGAGCAACGTTACCCACATCTTAAATATTTGTTTGCAGGCAGCTGTGTGCTGCTGGTGTCACTGTCGCCATTTCTGACTTTATCTCAGTTGGTGACCAGTACTCTGGTCGCAGGCTTGTTTGCACAAACGAGCTACCACCTTTTAAAGCCTAGAACGTTAAAAAACCACTATATATTGACCTTGGCAGCGTTATTCGCAGTACACAGCGCACTCATGCTCGCTCAAGCAGGATACTTACTGTCGATATTGAACCAAGAAGCGACTCCACAAAGCAGTCAAATTCTCGAGGTTATTCTGGTGATTCATTTAGTCCTCGCTACGTGCACTGCACTTGTGTTTCCCATGCTTTATTTCACTCGCTCAGAAGCTCATTTAATAAATCTTGCCAATTTCGATGCCCTAACCAATTTATATAATCGCCGTGCTTTCTTTACCTTTGGTGAGCAATCTATCAACCAATGTATTGAAAAGCAGCAGCCGATTGCGGTGATGATGATAGATGTCGATTACTTTAAGCGCGTAAACGACAACTTTGGCCATGAAGCTGGAGATGCGGCGCTAAAATGGGTGAGTAAAAAAATTGGTGATCATGTGCGTAGCTCAGACATTGCTGCACGTATAGGCGGTGAGGAATTTGCGGTGATCCTCACTAACACAGATCACGAAACAGCTATTAAGGTAGGTCAGCGTTTACGTGCCAGTGTTTTTGAGAGCAACTTCCGTTGGCAAGACAGTGTTATTCCGCTAAGCATCAGTATTGGCGTAAACTGCCAACCGCAAGCATGCAAAGATATCAAACACATGTTGATGCAAGCAGACAAAGGCTTGTACATTGCTAAAAACAGCGGTAGAAACCAACTTGTTGAGAATGACGATACCCTCGTTAGCGCCGCTGTGAATTAATGAAATAACCACCACAAGCCAACCACAACAATGCTTATTCCCACCATGGCTTTTACTTTGTGTTTTCTGATGAGTTGTTCCGCACGATTACCCACAAAATAAACAAGCACCGCCAACCCAAAATAACGGATAGCACGTGCAATGGCTGTTGCCAGAATAAAGAGAGTGAGCGAATAATGCGTGGCACCGGCTGCCAACATAGCTATTTGAAATGGTATGGGGACAATGCCTAGGGTGAGCACAAACCAAAATCCCTTTTCCTGCATTTGCAGTTTTATCTCTTGAAACTGCTCTGGGCTTGAGAATGAGTTAATTATCCACTCACCCAACATATCAAAAAGATAATAACCCAGCGCATAGCCAAATAGCGCGCCGAGCATACAACCGAGTGTGGCAAAGAGCGCAATAGACCAAATTTTTTCTCGTCTAGCCTGCATTAAAGGCACTAATAACGCTTCTAATGGCACAGGCACTATAGTTGACTCTAAGAACGACGCGAACGTGATGCTTTTAAGCATATGTTTAGAATGAATCCACTGCTTTGTTTTTTGCGCTAAGCGCTGTTTAACAGACATTCGTATCCTTACTATTTGTGCAGCATTAAGGTCAAAGTACCGAAAATATATATTATCACCCCAAATAGCATGAAAAAATGACCATTTTCGCTTATAACTCTATGTATCGACCTAACTTATTGAAATCTACGAGGCATTATGAAGTTGAGCGATATAATGAGTTCACCTGTGGTGACATGTTCACCTGATGAGACTTTGCGTGTCGTCGGTGACATTTTTAAACGCACTCAATTTCATCATATTTTAGTCACTGAACAAGGCGTATTAACGGGTGTTGTGTCCGACAGAGACTTTCTCAAAGCAATCAGCCCCAATGTTGGCAAGGCGTCAGCAACGCCCGCTGATCGCGCTACGCTTAATAAGCGCGTAAGCCAAGTGATGAGTCACTCACCTATCGCGTTACCAAGCAGTGCAAAGCTTATCGATGTAGTCGCGTTATTCAACCAACACCGAATCTCCTGTGTGCCTATCATCAATGACCAACGCGCACCTGTAGGCATCATCACATGGCGCGATATTATGCGCGTGTTACTGGAAAAGTACCAAACTAAACAAAGCGGCACTCAATAATTGAATGAACATGTCGACACACACTGATGCAAGGGCTTTGCCTTTATCGTGTGTAAGTAATGCTGATAACAATGCGGATTGTAGTTATCAGACAAAGCATTCATAAACCCATGTAACCCCGATGCTCTGTGGCAATTCACCCTCTCTTTCACCGACAATGACGACATCAGCTCTAGCACATCAAAATGTTGTTCTTCATGTGCAAACACTAAGGTTGTAGGGCAACTTGGTTGCAGCTGAGTGCGTGTGCGAATTTGCCCACCATAGAACAGTAGCGCGCCACTGACATGCTCTTGTTGATGCGTTCCAATCATCTCCCATATCGCGGCAGCGCCGACGCTGAAACCAATTAGCGTGATAGGTTCTTGATAATGGGAAATGGCTTCTTTCACAATGGCGCCGTAATCATCAACACTGCTGTGACGAGTAAAGTGGGCATAGGCGTGTTGCTCATTTTCAAACCCCAAATCACTCCCCGCATAAGGGTCTATCACCTTGTGCGCATCCAGATCGTATGCCAATGCTTCTAGGGCTTTGGTTCTGCCGAAAATATCGCTGACAATAACTCGTTTCATTACACCTTTCCTTGCCCTTGTGGCAGCAACATAACTATGCGGTTTTTTACCTTCACTGGAAGCTTGTTAACCACCAGCAAATATGAGTTATCTATAAATCGTTGCAGTTCACCTTGGGGCACACTGCCATCTAAAATTACCGTGTTCCAGTGACGTTTGTCCATATGGTAACCGGGAATTACTGCTGAAAAAATGTCTCGAAGAATAAGTGCTTCGTGGGGATCGCATTTTAGGTTCATTTGCCAGCATAACTGCCCATCTGGCGCGGCTCGTTCAACAAGCGTTGCGAACATTTTGCCCTGCACTTTAAACACATCTACTTCAGGACCAAATGGTTAATCTACAATGGCGTCAGGTTTATCCAAAAGATACCGACGCACAGCCCCTACTTGCATATTTTGCTACTCCGAAAATAACTCTGTACCTATAACGGTTAATTAAAGCATACTTTGGTTACTTTAGTTTATCGGCTAAATATTGCACTTGGTCGAGTTCAACTTGAACACAAGCCAGTGCCTACTTAGGATGAATCTTTCGCTCATTAAGAAGAAAAAGCTATGACCAAACTTAGTTTCGTTTTGCTAGGCACGTCAATTATGGCCGCCACATGCGCTCACGCTTCAACAAGTAACTTGTTGCAGTCAGAAGATATATTCGCATTGGAGTATGTCAAAGATCCACAAATCAGTCCTGACGGTGACAAAGTCGTATATGTTCGTAGCAGCTACGACATCATGACCGACAAAGGCAAACAATCATTGTGGTTGTATGATGTAAAAACAGACATGCATACGCCATTGTTTGCCGACGAGCATACGTATTCCTCAGCTCGCTGGTCTCCCGATGGGACGCGCATCGCATTTAGCAGCAATCGCAGTGGTTCCTCACAGTTACACATGTATTGGCTCGAGCAAAATAAAACCGCATTGCTCACACAGTTACCGAAATCTGTCAGCAATCTAAGTTGGTCACCGGATGGTAAGCACCTCGCCTTCACCATGAGCCTTCCTGAAGGAAAATCAGATTTCGTAAAGTCGGTAAAACTGCCAACAAAACCAAAAGGGGCTAAGTGGTCAGAGCCCGTTACCGTGATTGATAAAGCGCGCTACCAAGCGGATGGACGCGGATTTTTAGAACCCAGTTTCAACCACGTATTTGTTCTTCCAGCCGATGGCGGCTCTGCTCGCCAGCTCACCCTGGGCGATTTTCAACACACAGGTCCACTTAGCTGGAAGCCAGATGGCTCAGAACTTGTTTATTCGAGTGACCAACATCCTGAGTGGGAATACCGCACCACAGAATCAGACCTTTACGCGATCAATGTGAATACGGGAATACAAACCCAATTAACTGACCTACCAGGCAGAGAGTATCAGGCGACCTATTCGAACGACGGCAAGCGCCTTGCGTTCATCTCACGTGACAATGACACCGTGCCTTACGTCAACTCACAATTAGCTATGCTCGAGTTGGACTCAGGTAATGTGAATCAACTGAGCAACAATTTTGACCGCTCTGTGGCTGATTATGCATGGGCAGGAAAAGGCGATTTCGTCATTCAATATGATGACCATGGCAAGCGCAAACTAGCAAAAATGACCACCAAAGGTAAGGTTTCAGACATTACCGATGCGCTCTCTGGTACAACCCTAGGGCGCCCATACATCAGTGGTGAATTCAGCATGGCTAACAACGGTGTGCTTGCTTATACCCATGGTAGCAGTCAACGTCCCGCCGATTTAGGCATTGTCCGCAAGGGTAAGAGCGAGGTTGTCAGTGCCATCAATGAAGATATTTTGGGGCATAAGCAACTTGGCAAAGTCCATGAATTAACGGTGAAGTCGCAATTCGATGGGCAAGAAATTCAAGGCTGGTACATTACCCCACCTAATTTCGATGAAAGCAAAAAGTACCCACTTATTCTGGAGATTCACGGCGGCCCACATTTAGCTTATGGCCCACACTTCGCGGCTGAACTGCAACGCTACGCAGCAGAAGGTTATGTGGTGGTGTATGTGAATTACCGCGGTTCAACCAGCTATGGCAAAGACTTTGCCTTGCTACTAGACGGTAAATACTCATCTGAAGAGGATTTTGCTGATCACAACACTGCTGTAGATGCACTCATCGCAAAAGGCTTTATCGACGCCAACAATCAGTTTATTGCAGGAGGCTCAGCAGGCGGCATTGCCACGGCGTATGCCATTGGTCTAACAAATCGCTTTAACGCTGCGGCCATCACCAAACCCGTTATTAACTGGGTCAGTAAAGTGCTGACTGCAGATAGCTACCTTGGCCAGATTCGCAACCAGTTCCCGGGCATGCCTTGGGATAACCTTGAGCATTACTGGAAGCGCTCGCCACTGTCATTGGTAGGGAATGTCACAACCCCGGCGATGATCATGACAGGTGAGCAAGACCGTCGTACGCCAATCTCAGAGTCAGAGCAGTTCTACCAAGCACTGAAATTGCAAAAGGTAGATACCGTACTGATTCGTGTACCTGGGTCGCCGCACGGCATTGCCGGTCGTCCATCACGGATGATTTCAAAAATCGAGCACACACTTGCATGGTTCGAACGCTACAAAAAATAACTCTAGGGCCTTTTGAGGCCCTTTTTGTATACCCACACCACGCTCGACTATGGTCGCATTTTGCCCAATAGAAAAAGCACCTACATTCTATATGGTCTCTCACATTTTGCATTAGGAGCCGTGTATGTCAGGCCAATACCAACAAGAATATCGTGCTTTCAGTGACAATCCAGAACAATTCTGGATGCAGCAAAGCAAGCGCATCCCATGGTTTAGCTCACCGCAAAAAGCCTATCACCAAGATGAAAATGGCTTTTATCACTGGTTCGCCGATGCTGAACTAAACACCTGCTACCTTGCGCTGGACCAGCACGTTGACAGTGGTCATGGCGAGCAAACAGCATTGATTTATGACTCACCGGTTACCAACACCAAACGCACATACAGCTACCAACAATTACTCGATGAAGTCGAAAAGTTCGCTGGCGTTATGCAAGGCCTTGGCGTCACCAAAGGCGATCGCGTTGTGATTTACATGCCGATGATCCCTGAGGCCGTCATTGGCATGTTGGCCTGCGCCCGGCTCGGCGCGATTCACTCCGTAGTATTTGGCGGCTTTGCGGCTCACGAATTAGCGGTACGCATTGATGATGCCACGCCAAAATTAGTGCTCAGCGCCTCGTGCGGTATCGAAATTGACCGCGTGATTGAATACAAGCCTTTGCTTGATGAGGCCCTTAACCAAGCAAAGCACAAAGTTGATCACTGCGTGGTATATCAGCGTGAACAAGCGCCGGCAGAAATTCACGCACCACGCGATGTGGATTGGCACAGCGCCATGCAACGTGCCCAAGCTGTGGGGGCAACGCCTGTGTCTGGCGACGATCCGCTCTATATCTTGTACACCTCAGGCACCACAGGCACACCCAAAGGTGTGGTGCGCGAAAACGGTGGTCATGCAGTCGCAATGCACTACAGCATGGAAACAGTGTATGGCATGAAGCCCGGCGAAGTCTTTTGGGCGGCCTCCGACATAGGTTGGGTAGTTGGCCATTCGTATATTGTGTACGCACCGCTAATCTTCGGTTGTACGACCGTGTTGTATGAAGGCAAACCGGTAAGAACGCCAGATGCCAGCGCATTTTGGCGTGTGGTCGAAGAATATAAAGTCACGGCGTTGTTCAGTGCGCCCACAGCCTTTCGCGCCATTAAAAAAGAAGACCCACATGCGCAAGGCTTCAACCACTATGACACTGCTAGCCTGAAACGCTTATTCCTTGCAGGTGAACGCCTCGACCCACCGACCTATGAATGGCTCAAAGAAAAAACGGGGTTGCCGGTACTCGATCATTGGTGGCAAACCGAAACAGGCTGGGCGATTGCCTGTAACCCGATAGGCATTGAGTCACTGCCAACCAAAGCGGGCAGCGCCACTGTGCCAACTCCAGGGTTCGATGTACAAATTCTGGATGTGCACGGGGAGCAATGTGAGGCCAGTGAGCAAGGCGCAGTGGTGATCAAACTGCCATTACCACCCGGTTGCTTACCGACGGTGTGGCAAAATGATACGCGCTTCAAAGCCGGTTACCTCAATCAATATCCGGGGTATTACCTCACAGGTGACGGAGGCTACCTAGATGAAGACGGCTACCTATTCATTATGGGGCGCACCGATGATGTGATTAACGTGGCAGGACACCGACTCTCTACAGGAGAAATGGAAGAAATCGTGGCGGGCCACCCAGCCGTTGCCGAATGTGCGGTGTTTGCCATTCACGATGCCCTCAAAGGCCAAGTGCCGATGGCTATGGTGGTGCTCAAAGATGATTACCAGGGTGATTGTGCCACCGTAGAGCAAGAGCTTAAAGCCACGGTTCGCGGTAAAATTGGCGCCATCGCCTGTTTAAAAGACATCGTTTGCGTGCCACGCTTGCCAAAAACACGCTCGGGGAAAATACTGCGTAAAAACCTGCGCCAACTTATTGA
Source organism: Pseudoalteromonas sp. GB56 (assembly GCF_054923835.1). Lineage (NCBI taxonomy): Bacteria > Pseudomonadati > Pseudomonadota > Gammaproteobacteria > Alteromonadales > Pseudoalteromonadaceae > Pseudoalteromonas > Pseudoalteromonas sp. GB56. Next base: position 2,633,772 of record NZ_JBPCHK010000001.1, read on the forward strand.
TGGTGAAGAGTTACAAATCCCTTCAACCATTGATGATGCGAGTATTTTCGATGAAATCAGTGAGTGTTTGCAAACCAGCTAATGAGTGTGTTAGTGGGTGAAATGACAAGAACAAGAGCAACTCATTGGGTTGCTCTGCTTTTAATGACAAACCCTATGCGTCTTGCTGTTGACTCATGAAGTCTTCCATACGCTTCATCAGCTCCTCTTCGCTTAAATCTTCCTTGTGTGTAGCAACGGTCCACACATGACCAAATGGGTCTTCAAGCGTGCCCGCTCTGTCACCGTAGAATTGGTCGTGCACCGCTTTGACTTCTTTGGCACCTGCTTTGATGGCGTTGGCAAACACCTGATCAACATCTTCAACGTACAGCAATAAGCTAACGGGTGTGCCACCGAGTTTGTGCGGACTTTGAAAATGCACTTCGGGGCACATATCTGAGAGCATCAAATGCGAGTCACCAATTTTAATTTCAGCATGGGCAACGCCACCATCAGGCATCGGCATTTGCATCACCAATTGGGCGTCAAACACTTCCTGATAAAAAGCGATAGCCCGCGTGGCCCCATCAATAATCAGATATGGGGTAATAGCATGAAATCCGGCTGGAATGGCTGATGTAGGCATATGCTTATCTCTTTCGTGGGTAGTGAGTTACTAAGCGTAGTCATGTAAGGTCAATAAATAAACGTAAGAATGACTTGTGAACGCTCAGCCAAAGAGCCGCTAATAGACACATTAGAATCCGTTCTAGTCGTGGCTAGTGGTGTAATAAATGACACTTTTAGCGAGTTTATAGCCGTTATGGCTTTAGAACAGTTCGCAGATATAGTAGCCTCATAATCAATTTGAGTAGATTATAGTGCTCGGCTCTTTCGAGCGAGAGTCACCTTTAGCAGTTACAGCGCTTCTATTTAGATACAGTAGATATGTTACCCCCTACTTTATCGGTCGCTCCGTTCCACAAGGAAGTTTGATGTATAAATTAATTTTATTAATACTTTTATTTTTCTCATTTAATACAATTGCTAATGACGTAACTACACAAGAAGAGTTAACGGCTACGTTAGAAAGTATTCGAGTAGAAAATGATATCCCATCTATGTCTGTGGCAATAATCACAGCAGGTAAACTAACTTACATTAAAGGTTTTGGTTTTGTTGATGATGAACGCAAGGTGCCTACTGATTCAGAATCACTGTATCGCGTTGCTTCTATTTCTAAACTATTTACAGCTCAAGCAATAATGCAATTAGTTGACGAAGACAAAATAGAATTAAATGAAAAAATAGGCCGATATATACCCAGTTTTAAAGGGAACAACATTACAATTAAAGAGCTTCTTACTCACTCTTCCGGGTTAAGTGACTTAATAGAACCTGTAAGCTTTGAGGAGCAAAGACCGATAAATGCCTACCTAGATAGCGTCATAAAATCTCTACCAACATGCATCGAAAATAAAAGTTTTGAATACAGTGACACTAATTTTAATATTTTAGGTGTGCTGATTAGTACCGTGTCCGGTGTCAATTATGAACAGTACTTACATACACATATTTTGAAGCCAGCCAATATGAGAAGAAGTGGTTACTTCAATCGTGAAACAGCCTATTTTTCAGACACCAAGCCCACGTATAAAGGTAAAGAAATAAAGATAACTGCTCAAAGGCCATATGACTTATCGTTTAACCCAAGTGAAGGGTTAATTTCTAATGCAGATGATTTAAGTAAATGGCTTATACTCACTCTCGAAAACAATCCATCCCTTTTAGAGAGAAACACCTTCAAAAGTATGTTGGAGCCCCAAGTGAAAACTTCATGGGGAGAAATATTTATTGGTTTAGGGTGGCAAGTATACCGTGACTCACAGGAAAATATTGCTCGGCACCCGGGCAGTATTAGGGGTTATAAGTCACTCATTCTTACTTATCCTGACAGCAAGCATGCAATAATATTACTTAGTAATTCTAGCGATACTCCGAGATGGGCAATTGCACAATCCATTACGAACATTTTAAAACGAAATGAACAATGGTAGCGGAGCTGAATAACTCATTTGTTCTGGAAGAAAGCTGGCTTTTTCTTCTTCCCTGCTCATTGTTGCCAACTCTTTCATTGCCTTTTAGAGAGGCGTTGGCCTCACTGACTCGACGTTAACTATCTTTTGGCAAGTGAGGGACAGTGCGAAGACGTGCACAATAAAGAAATAACGGCCTCCATATGTAAAGCAGCTTCCTCTATCGCCAGTGTCGATAATACTTTTCTATTTGCAACAGGCAGGTGGTTCCATACTATACGCTCACTCTTAAGCTTAGAATCCACCATTAGCCATGCTGTGTAACTCTTATTTATCATCGGTGAAGTGAGTGTCTCGCAAGCTAGTAGTTTGCTTTACCATTCACACAACGCTCCAAGGGTGTCGGCAAAGACCCTTTAGACATTATAGGCACCCCAGTATATCTGGAGATAATTGACTCTACTTCCCCACTTTGCTTGAGGTTATCCAACGCATTTTGAAGTTTTGCAGCAACAAGCGGTGCGCTTTGTTTGTTTAAAGCGAGGTAGTTACCAACCAACGAATCATCATTCAATTCAAACACAGGAACCACGTCTTCTGGCTTCAGCCCCACAGCAAATAATTGCGATTCCAGAGTCAGTGATAATCCTATTAACAAGTCTAACTTTCCTTGTTTGAACATGTTGCTTTCGCCCTGCTTTTTTGAGTAAGTGAGGTAGTTTTTTCCTTTTTGAAGGCCAATACCCTGTAAAACACTCTCGTATATATCCCCTCTTGTGATACCCACGGTGTAGTTCTTCAACGATTGTTCATTTACAACCGTTATATCCGTTCTCTCTTTTAGGCGGTAAAAACATGAGTTGCTTGAAACCAAGGGGCCTACCCAAATAAAGCCTTGCTCACGTTGCGCTGTTCTTGAGGTAGAAAAAACCCCGCTATTTATTGTCGATTGTGCCTCTTTAAATGCCCTATGCCACGGAAGAAGACTAAACGTACACTTTACCTCTGCCAGTGTGCATGCTCGCGAAAGGATATCGCTGTTAATGCCAACAACGTCATTTTTTTCAGAAAAGTTGTAAGGGGGAAAAGCCTCAGTGAACAACGCTAGTTCAGAAGCATGTGCAGACAAGCAAACCATTAACAATAACGAAGCACACAGTTTTTTCATAATACCTAGAATAGTATCTCGTTGATAAATCAATTATATATCAATAGTTCCTCCTTTACCTCTTATGGAAAAAACAAACCTTTCACAAAGAGATGAAATGGGATAGCGATTCTTTTTGAGTAATGATGAATTTAATCTTACAAAAATGATAAGCCAACCTTGGAGACATTAACCAAATGTGTGCAGTAAATTTTTATCATCACTATCAAACAGGCGGATCAACTTTTCAGCCCTCTCTTTGGGAATCCCTAGAGCTTCAAATGCACAACGTCCAATTCTTAGTGGGCTGTCAAATGTCTCGCGAATTATGTCGCGACAAGCACAAGGTTGATAGACATTGTGGCGGTCTACAGCTCTCGCTATAACATTCAAATTTGGATAATTATGAAGAGCATAGCGCACAAGCTTTGAAAATTGTTCAGTATCATTAAGCGCTACCGCCAGCAAATTTGCCTCACTAATCCCTGCGGCACTTAAGAGATTTGGCCTCGTTGCATCACCAAAATAGTCATGGGCTCCTACACGTTGAAGTGCTTCTAGTTGTTTATCGTTGTGATCAATTACTGTTGTCTTAAAACCTGCTGATTGAATTATCCGACCAACCAAGCAGCCAACACGTCCAGAACCTACAATAATGATTGTATTATCCTGAGGGAAAGCTTCTTCACGTGTGTCTTCAGGTTTTTGAATCAACGGCGAAACCCAGCACAGACCCCAGAGAGAGCTTGGGGGCAAAAGGAACAGCGATGACTCAAGCGACTAAAAACACGAAAGATATTCGTAGAAAGTCTGTCATCGCTATTCCCCTGTATTACTCTTAATTGAGCGCATTAGTTTCTTTAGCTCAGCTTATCTCATCAGTTATACTGTTGCGTGAACATAGTCAAACATAGGTGGTTGCAACATAAGTTGTCCCGCTCCGTCTACGTGACCGACGATGTGCTCACTCTGAAATAGTTGATAAGTATAAGTAGCCAACACTGATGCAGGTGTATATTGTGAGCGGTCAGTTGATGCGTCTGACTCCAAACCTGAATTGGTGTAAGCTTGATTAAAAAAGTCAGTCGCAGTAGCCGCTGGCGCTAATACCTTCGCTCTCATTGGCTTTTGACCAGCCCGTAGATCTTCAGCTATACCTTCAGTAAATGCAGAAACAAAGAATTTTGTTGCACAATAAGTGACTGCGGTAGGAAACATTTTATAGCCGCCTATCGATGACACATTGATTAATGTTGCAGCTTTGTCTCGATAGTCTCTAACATAATTGAGTGACAATGCGGTTAATGCTTTGATGTTTAAGTCTAGCATTTGCTCTGCTTTATCTAAGCTCATATCCCATACGTTGCTAAAATCACCGAAACCTGCATTATTAACCAGAACTTCAATCTGATATTCTGCACATTGATCGTAAAGTTGTTGTGCAGCGCCTAAAGTTGAGAGGTCAACCACTTTTACAATCACGTCGATGTGAAATTGCGATTCAAGTTCAGATTTCAATGTATTTAATTTGTCCTCGCTGCGTGCCACAATAATAAGATTGTGCCCCTTGCTAGCAAACTTGTGACACATGGCTAAACCAATACCAGAGCTGGCACCTGTTATGAGTACATATTTCATATCAATGCCCCTTATGCTAAAGCTGGTTGAATATAGTGATCTAAGTGCGCTTCTAAGCGAACAAAGTCGTCTTCAATAGTTGGATTTTTCATCACGTCATAACAAATAAAGCTAGGCAATGACTCCATGCCAAGGAAACGGTAATTCACGTGCATATGTAGCATGAGGTCTTCGACACTTTTACCCTGCATTAAAAACTCATCAGTATTATCAAACGCTTCCTTCGGTGCGTTAAATGTCATTGATAGCATGAGTTTCTTGCCCGTAAGGGTGCCTCCAGTACCATAATTCTCTTTTGGTTTTTCGATAACTCGTCCATCGGTATTGCAAACTCGACCATCTAGACCTGCTGTATAAACATCGTCCATATATTTCTTCATAGGCCAAGGAATACTAAACCAGTTCAAAGGAGCCTGAATAACAATTAGATCTGCCCAGCGATGCTTTTCAAGTTCCTGCTCTATATCGTATTCTGAAGATGATGCACTGTGTCGGACGACGCAGCCTTTTTCGGTCAGGTTGTGTTCAATACGCTTGATGATTTCAGCATTGAGCTTACCTTCCGAAAACAGGTAAGGGTGATGTGCGTTAATGATTAATATATTTTTCATAGAAACTCCGTCGCTAACTGAGTGGATTACGTACAGCACTAAGGTTACGCGGAGGGAATCTAGAAAATATAATTATCATTTGTCATCGCACCAATAACAATTTGTTATTGGTGCAATGATGTCTTGCTACTAGTAATTTTCGGTTCGAAAAAGCTTAGCGCGCTCTAAAAGATAATCCATCACGTATTGATATCTCGGATGCAGGGGCCACTTTTTCTTATAAATAAATCGGATTTCATCCGATGGTATATCGACAGAGTTAACGATACGGAGTTTATTGTATTCAGAGCTAAGACGAACCATAAATTCATCTAAGACCGTATATCCAATACCAGCACTAACATGATGACAAATTTTAGGTGCTGAGTTGGTGTAAGCAGAAATAGATAATGAATTGACCCCGCTAAACTCCTCGGGATACAACACAGGCAACACTTTCGCCGCCATTTTTTTGCCATCAGGATGATCAACAAAGCCCAACTTTTGAAGCTCAGTAAATCCCTCTGAGGTGCTATTCATGGGTAGCACTAACCAAAGCTTTTCATGTAAAAAAGCCTGACTGCTAAAAACTTCAGTATCGGGATTATGTGTAACAAGTCCTATGTCACATTCGTTGTTTCGAACCAACTCATCAACAATTTTTGTAGGATTAAATTGAATATGAATTTTAAGTTTAGGTAGTTTAACTTGTAAGTCTATGAGCCACGGATACACCAAATTTCCCACACCTCCGGGCATAGAGATCCGGCAAGTACCAGAGAAAGGGTCAACGTCGCCAAGTTTTTCTTTTAAAAGCGTCTCGTTTCGCAACAGATCTTGAGCGTATTTCAGCACCTCAATCCCATGAGGTGTTAACTCAAAACTTTTCCCTTCTCGTATTATGAGGGTTTTATTCAGATATTGTTCCAATTTGAATATATGCTGACTAACGCCCGGCTGTGTCATATGAAGCAAACTGGCCGTTTTAGTGAAATTTTGTGTTTCTGCCAACGCACAGAATGTTCTTAGCCAATCAGAATTAATCAAGTCATGCCTCATAAAAATAAGAAATTAAAATTTGGTTCTAAACTCCTCCAAACCAGTTCATTGTGTCATCTAGTTACACCAAGTCAAAATACTTTGGGCTTTAAAGAAAAAACACAATAGAAAACAAAATTTTATTTAAAAAAGCCCATTCATTCTAACTCATAATTGTCAAGAGACGAGTTACGCATCAAGGTCCGCTACTGGCATTGAGCTGACCCTTAGGTCAGCTCCACGAACTGACTAAGGCAGCAGCTCAAAGTTAATATCTGGCGCGACTTCGTGGGGTAAGCGTGTCAGCACAGTGTTGTAGGTTGTGTGCTCAGAGAAAAAGCCCGTATTCTTCAAGTAGAACCCCGCATCATTCACGCCGCCTTGATAATCAAGCCGTGCTTCTTTTCGTGCGGTGGCATCGTAGGTAAAACGCGCTGACGTTACTTCCTGCCAAGGGCCCTGCGCGGTTTTCACCCATTGATTGTCATACTGAGCGAAACGTTCAAACTGCCCAGCCCCCGTCATGAAGTTTTCCAAGAAAGAATACGCACCCGCTAAATAAGTAGTTGTTTTTGGGCGTCTAAAGCTGGCGATAAGTTGCCACTGCTGCTCATTCGGGTCAAAGAAATAGGCGGTGAAGTCGGTTTTATCGGTGCCTTCCACCGGGGTAATTTTGGTTAAGAAGCCATACGTGACGCCCGCTTCCCAGTTATATCGCATAAAGCTTTGGCCACCGGAGCCCTCGTTGCCAAACTCACCAACGTGCACATTCTCACCCTTTTTCAGCAGCTCCACACGGTACTCAGGTGGGATCGCTTGTGGGTTATCTGTGGTGTACGGGCTCCAAATAGAGAACAACACGCGGCGCTCAGTGTCAGAATTCACTTGAATACCAAAGTAACCACCATCGAAGCCATTGGCCATGTAATAAGAGCCGAGAGTGTCTTGCCCTTCGGGCACGGTTACTTCATTGTAAAACCACTCATAATTTTGTGTTTCATCAGGCATTTGATATTGCAAATGCACTGAAGGACCGCGTCGTCCCCAATAAAAATCATCTTTTACGTAATACGTCTCACCCGCGGTTACCTCGCCACCAATAAGTAAATTACTGATGATTGGCATTGCGTGACTGTTGTTACTTGGGCTTGAAATGATCACTTTCTGATAGCCTGGAGTTTGCACCTCAAATTTACCCACTGGTACTTGTACCATCTGGGTATTGCTCACTTCAATGCGGCGATTTTGTTTGCCTAAAGTGACATCAATTGTAACCGGCTTATCGGTAACGCGCGCCAACATACCTAAATCGAGAGAACCGACTTCGGAGACATAAAAATAGGTCGCTAAGGCACCGTGCTCACTGCGCCACTCGTTCACACCATTGTCGCTCACTAAAGTCTCAGACAACGCAATTTCGCCATCGACCCACGTGTTGCCACCCACAGGGACTTGCATCGTGTAGTGTAATTCAGGCGCTTGCTCTGACTTGGTATTACACCCTGATAAAAGGGTGAAGGCTGCGCCCACCAGCGCAAAGGATAATGTGTTTAAAAAGGATAAAGAATTCACTGTCTGTGCTTCACTCATGAAAAAGACGCTATTCACTTCACAGCCAATAGCGCCTGATGGGTTACTAATTATGGATTAACGCGCACTGCAAACTCAGCGGCCGATGCCCACGCACCTCCGCCTTGCTCTTCCAATGCAACAAACTTCACAAAGCGCCCTGATGTCGGTGTAAAAATCGCACTTTTCACATCGCCGTTACCTGGCCAATCACCGCTGGATACCGCTTCACCAAAGTTTGTGTCGCTATCGCTTACGTACACTTCGTATTTCACCACGGTGCCGTTTCCACCACCTGGGCGCGGTGTGTAATCAAACTGAGACACATTGTGGCTTGCGCCTAAATCAATGGTCACTTCATGTGGGTATACGACGCTCGCGTCGCTCCAAGTAGTATGCCAATGAGTATCTACGTCTGAGTCAAAAGCGAATTCTAATTCATGTCCAGCTTCTGCTGCAGAGCTTGACGTTGCAGACACACTGCTCATGTCCACTGCCGTACTCAGGTTTACCCCCACATTAAATTCACCAGCTGAAGCCCACGGGTTTCCGCCTCGCTCCGCCAGAGCAACAAACTTAACAAAGCGGCCTGCTTTTTCCGTAAATGTTGCTGTTTTAGTGTCGCCGTTGTCTGCCCAACTCCCTGCAGAAACAGCTTCTGCAAAGTTGTCTTGGTCATTACTGACGTACACTTCATATTCAACCACCGTGCCGTTACCCCCGCCTTCACGTGGAGAATAATCGAAGCGATTGACTTGATATTCTTCACCTAAATCGATGATGACTTCATGTGGGTACACCACGTTCGAATCACTCCAGGACGTGTGCCAATGACTCACTGTATCGCCATCAAAAGCAAACGTAAGCTCATGCCCATCCTGCGCGGGCGATGTAGACGAGGCAACAAACGTGGCGTTGTCTAACAAGGTCGAGTTAACCACAAGTGTATTGCTCTCAGGCTCTGGCGTGGGTGTGCCGCCGTCTCCGCCTTCGCCGCCATCACCGTCACCACCTCCTGTGCCATCAATGGGTTCGTAAACGTTACCGTCATCAATACCCACTCGCAGCTCAGCAGCAGATGCCCATGCGCCACCGTTGCGCTCTTCCAATGCAACAAACTTTACAAATCGGCCTGTTACTGGGCCAAACACTTCAAGCTTCATATTGGTGTTGTCTACCCAGGTGCCCGCGTGGACAACTTCGCCGTAGTCAACTGAACTTTCAGAAACATAGATTTGATAGCTGACGATTGTGCCGTTACGGCCACCGTCTTGACGCGGAGTGTATTCAAAGCGGTTTACGTCTACCGTTTCACCTAAATCAATGACCACTTCGTGCGGGTATTCCTGCATATCATCGCCCCACGATGTATGCCACATGGTTGAAGCATCGCCATCAAAGGCATATTTAAGATCATTACCCGGCTGAGCAGGCGTGCTGCCAGTGACAATGAAGTTACCACTGTTAAGCATGCCGTTTTCTTCACCATCATGGGTTGCACTGAGCGTCACATTGCTTGCATCGGTGCGTGCGACAACCAAAATGTAATAAGGCGTTTCACTGCGCACGTTGATTGGCAGATAGCAGGTTTCTAAGCTTGCTCCACCGTAGCCAACGCAGTCATAGTCCTGTGGCGTTGCAGGTTCTTCGGCTTTGACATAAATATCCACGTCGCCATTGTTACCCGCGAGCTCTACCTTAAGCCTATTTGCAGAATCAATCGCCATGATTTCAAATAAGCGTGACTCCCCCTTAGATAACGCCTCGATGGTCATTGGCTCACCACTGACTAACGCATCTGCCTCAGCGTCTACCGTGATGGTGTCATCACTTGCCAATTGGCCCTGTGCTACCGTGGCTTTGAGCACGGTGGTCTTGCCTAAAATACTTTCTAAATGCACTTCAATTTGCGCATCCACCGCGATGGCATCAAATGTTGCTTGTGTTGCACTGGGGTTTTCACCCATTGCGACCACTTCACCATCAACAAGCACAGTGTATTTAAACAATGGCGTAGACGTATTATTGAGAGTCCAGCTTACGCCTTGGGCACTGACCGTTGTCAGTGTTGCTGCAACAGGTTCCTGCACCGGTGAGATACTTGAATATGGGCGAGAGAAGGTATCGACTGGCTCAACCTCATCGGGAGTAATGCTGCCTCCGGTACTCATTCGGTAGTAATCCGCCGTTGAGGTCGCATCGTAATTCTCATTGTATGCGGCCGTCGCCTCTTCTTGAATGACACTGAATTCTGCTTTTGTAAAGCCTAACCAAGAGCCATCAAGTTGGCGCTTGTGACCTTCACGGAAAAGACCTGTACGCGTTTGATCACCCGTTCCTAGCCAATCTTCTACAAATGAACCAGTGGGTGAATTGAAGTACACATTTTCAACGGGGTAATCCATCGTAACTAGGTGCGTCCACACGCCAGTTTCGGTGTCCATCGCCCAATAACCAAACTGGGTGTGACCGTCTTTTTGCCACACTTTAGCGACCAAGGTATACCACTTGTCTGTGTCCCAACCGAGTTCGAAGTTCCATGATTTTAAGCCTGTCCCTTCACCACCAAAGTTCTCCACTTTTGTACCCGGCCCTTGGTGAGGAGCGGTAATGGTTTCGCCGTTTGACGGATCCCAAATTGAGAAAATGAAATTACGTCCATCCGGGTGATCTTGAATACCCGCGTAGCCGCCCCCTTCCATACCGGCGTTCCAGTTTAGTACTGAATAATAGGTGTAGGGTGTTAGGCCTTTTTCTGGGATATACACATCTTGCATGATGATATCACCCGCTTTGGCATCGTTATAACGAAACCAAATTGACGGCGCTCTATCTACAGACCCCGGAGGAGAAACCACTTGCGCACCGGTATCACCTACCGATCCTTTTGGCTCTTCGGTGCCACAACCGACCAAAGATGCCGCTGCAACAGCTAATGACAGCACTGATAACTTATGTTTGTATTTCATAATGTTACTCACTTTTCTTTATTCTTTTTAAGCAGCACATGGCGAATCATTTCACGCATGTGCCGCTGTTATTTTTATGTGCTTAAAATCGTACGTTGACGCCCACAGTGAACAAGCGTCCAGAGCGGTCTAAACGGTGAATTTGATCTGAGCGTGAGATGTAGTGCCAACCGCGTTCGTTAGTTAAGTTGGTACCCGACACATTGATATTCACCATCTCAGTCACGTCATAGCTGGCGCTGAAATCAAGCTGGCCATAATCCGCCACCCACTGAACACCACCCCACGCGTTAGGGTTAACAACGTACTCGTCGCGCCAGTTATAGGCGAAGCGAACTTGCAGGTCGTCAGTTTCGTAGTACGCAACTGCATTGAATGAATGTTCCGACATCCCTTGATAAGGCAGACCTAAACTACGAAATGCATATTCAGGGTGATCTTCTGGTACATCGTCATAGCCCGAATCCACATAGGTGTAGTTAAGTTGCACACCTAGGTTGTTGAATGGCTCAGGGAGTAAGTCAGTGAACGCATGCTGGTATGCAACTTCGTAACCTTCGATTTCACCGCCACCATCACCGTTGATTGATGACTGCACTTTGAACGTTTCGCCAAAAATTTCCTGCGTGCCGTTTTCACCGTTGATCACGAATGACTCGATGTCTTTGTAGAAAAACACCCCAGTCAATGCGCCATTTTCAGAGAAGTACCACTCCAGTGCCATGTCCGCTTGGTTAGCACGAAGAGGTTCTAGACCTGGGTTTGAAGCGTAGTATTCCATTTTGGAGAAGTTGATATAGCTCCACGCTTTGAGTGATTGAATACTAGGGCGAGTAATCGCTTTTGATGCTGTTGTTCTAAAGACCAAGGTGTCTGTAAGGTTGAGCTTGAAGTTCATGCTTGGCAGCACATCCTTGTATGTATCTTCAAACACAACGACGTCCTGATACTCTTCAACTTTACCTTCATAGGAAGGGTTGCCGTTGCGGTCTGGAACAAACACCACTTTATCTAGATTCAGTGAATAACCCTCACTGCCTACAGTGGTTTCTATTGCGCGAACGCCTAAATTGAGGCTGTAAGGAAGGTTGAGTAACGTATCTTCGATATTCAGTGACGCATAAATCGCATTGGTGCGCTCATTCACTTCGTACGAGTCTTTTGGACGAGCGGTCGCTTTGATCAGCTCGTGAGCTGCTTCTGGACTGATGCTTTCATAATACGCAAACAATGCATCATAATCGAATCGCGGCCATGGATTGGGGTGCATACCCGGCTCGCCTTTGAGGAAGTTTTCAAAATCACCATCCATCAGTACTTCGCGCGGTAGTCTAAACAACTCGAAGCCGTTGATGTCTTCCACCGTTGAATAATCGACCGTGTAATGATCATAACGCTCAGAGTCTAACTGGGCGCCACCACTACTAAACGCACTTGGGTTTTCAGATGAATTTGCATTGGTAGTTTTTGTTTGTTCACCTAGGTTGATACCGAAATCCACTGACTTGATCCAGTCAATGTCTGGCATCCACTGCGCATCAATTCTGAACTCATTGACCACATCTTTGATGCCGGTGCCGCTGTTATAACTGTAGTGCGCACCAAAAGGCGAGTCCGCCGTTAAATCTGGGCTAATGGTCACGTCAGGGAGCAAGTTATCACCTGACTGATCAAGGGTGATTTCATCAACAAAACCACGCGCTACGATATAACGGTTGTGGCCATTGTTTTTGTTCTCAGCCTGAGAATGCGCAAGGTCGAATGCAACACTCAACTGATCATGTAATTGCCACTTTGCATTGAGGCCTAGCTGGTACGTTTCAGTGACCCGCGGACGCGATACATTCAGGATCTCTGCCATGGCACCTGAACCGAAAAGGGTCAGTTTATTAACCAGCCCCTCGTCATTAAAGCCAACATCTTTTACGCCTGGGATCCCCTCGGTCCAACTTTCATCATACGTTACGAAGGAAATTTGCGACTCAGTCGCATTGGTTTCGTAAGAAGAGTATATGCTGTCGAAGTTAACTTCAAGGTCATCATTTGGCGTCCATTGCAGCGCTAAACTGCCGCCAATACGTTCACGCGTATCTTCTTGGTTCCCATAACGCATGTAACCGGGAATAATTGAGCCCCATTCGTTATCAACAAGCGGGTCAAATGCCCCATCACCATTGACGTCTTGGCGTACGGTGATCCAATCTTCATCGCTTTCATTCCAAAAGCCTTCACCTTCATAGCTGTCGATACGCAGCGTTCGCTCTGAATACACAGCGGTAAACAAGGCACCAAAGGTATCGTCGAAGAACGTATCGCTGACTAGGAATGAAGCTTGAGGTGTGAAGTCTTGAGTTCGGTCTTCATAAATCCCTTTAGCAGAGGCTGAGGCAGTAAAGCCGTCAAAATCGAGTGGGCGACGGGTTTTAATGTTGATAACAGAACCAATCCCCCCTTCCTGAGTGTGTGCAACCGGCGATTTATACACCTCAACACCACCAAGTAGTTCAGCGGCGATAAGGTCATAGTTAAAATCACGGCTGTTGTGTTCCGACGCCATTCTGCGGCCATTCACTGTGGTGATATTGTAGTCACCACCTAAACCACGAACCACGACATTCTGACCTTCACCCGCATTTCGGGTGATAGTGATCCCCGAGATACGTTGCAAGGCTTCAGCAACGTTTTGATCCGGAAACTTACCGATGTCTTCGGCAACAATTGCATCCACAACTTGCACTGAATTTTGCTTTATAAATAAAGACTCTTTTATTGAGTTTCGAATTCCCCGTACTTCGATAACTTCAACTGCTTCATCTTCAGCTTCTGCTTGCGGCTTTGTTTCCTCAGCAGCCAATGCAGTCATTGAAGATGCTGACAATACAGAGCCTATAAGCAAACTCAGATAGTTCTTTTTATAGTCCACCATTCCAGTCCTCCGCCCTTTTTCTAATTATTGAAAGGATATAATTTGACCAACCTTATGAAATATACACCCTGCGAAAGAAAAAAATCAACACAAAATTAAACGAAACTTTCATTAAATTACATTAAATAAACCTATATCAATCCAGCTCAACAAAAAATGTAATAAAAACAAGGTTGAAAGCCAACCTCATGTTAACTCCTTGTAACAGTGGAAATATACAAGTTTTCGAAACAAGGGACGAAATTTCAACTCGAAAGACCTAAAAATGAAAGTTGCATGGGGAGTAGCAGCAAAGCAAATGCGATTCGGTAAATCGGGACTTTCGTTATCCACGCCTCACAAAAACAAAACCAATAAACACATATAAAATAGGTACTTAATAAATTCAGCTTGATTGATTTTGACATCAGAGCGTGAGTGGAGACAAATGAGGCTCAGGCAGAGCAGATGCATGAAATTTATACTTTTAAACAATTCGAAAGGCTGTTATTTTTAATTTGAAACAAAACGAAACAAAATAAAACAACATTACTGTTTGTGGAGAACGTTGAAATGGAATGGCCTTTTGACACCTATTACGTTAAACGAAAAAGTAAGGCACTTATGCTCTGTGTACTTGCTCAGTTATGGTTTACTGTGGCCGCGACTGCCAGCACTCCCGATTGGGAAAACCCTCACGTCATTGGCATAAATAAGCTGCCAGCACACGCGAGTTTCTTTCCTTTTACAGATGAAAGCGTGATTGAACGTGAGAGGGCATCTAATTTCATAAATCTTAATGGCCAGTGGCGATTTAAACTTTCAAACAATTACGCGACACACTTTGCAGCGTTTTCTAAAGCAGGCTTTAATGACAGTGAATGGGACCTGATCACGGTTCCTGGCAATTGGGAGCTACAAGGTTACGACACGCCAATCTATGTTAACCACCCTTATGAGTTTGCAAAGAACCCGCCGTTTATCCAAGCGCATTACAATCCAATCGGCCATTACAGACGCCATTTTAAAATAGCTGAAGATTGGCTTGGGCAACGCACTGTTGTTCATTTTGCAGCGGTAAAATCAGCATTTTATCTGTGGGTTAATGGCCAGAAAGTGGGCTATAGCCAAGGCAGTAAAACAGCTGCTGAGTTTGATATTTCCCCCTTTATTCAAGCTGGAGACAACACCATCGCTGTGCAAGTATTCAGGTGGAGTGATGGCAGCTATTTAGAAGCACAAGATTTTTGGCGCATGTCTGGGATAGAACGTGATGTATACATTTATTCGACTCCCAAAGCGCACATTCAAGACTTTTTCGTGCAGGCAAGCCTTGTTAATAATTACCAAGATGGGGATTTTAAGCTCACCGCTGATCTCTCTGAACTATCAAGCTCACACGAAATACAGATGACATTAGCTACGCCATCTGGCGAGATTATCGCCGCACAAACGACGCCAATTTCACCCTCTGGAGCTTCTCAACAAGTCCGTTTCAATGCTGCTATAAAGCAGGTCGCAGCGTGGTCAGCTGAAATACCGAACCTTTATAATCTCACCTTGAAGTTAAAAGACAATGATGGAGTAACCAAGCAAGTAATTAGACAGTACGTAGGATTTCGTACTTCAGAAATCATTGATGGGCGCCTATTCGTAAACGGCCAACCTATTTTAATTAAAGGCGTCAATCGCCATGAGCATGACCCAGATACAGGTCACGCGATTTCTCGTAAAAGCATGGAGCAAGACATCAAACTGTTTAAACAGTTTAATATCAACGCGGTACGCTTAGCTCACTACCCCAACGATCCCTATTTCTATGAGTTATGTGATAAATATGGCATTTACGTGGTCGATGAAGCCAACATCGAGTCCCATGGTATGTATTACAATCTCGCCAAAGGCCAGACTCTGGGAAACAACCCGCTTTGGAAAGACGCCCATTTGGGAAGAATTACTGCAATGGTTGAGCGCAGTAAGAATCATCCTTCGGTCATTACTTGGTCATTGGGTAATGAAGCCGGAAATGGATACAATTTTTATCAAGGTTATGACTGGGTAAGAGCCCGCGATCCATCGCGCCCAATTCAGTATGAGCGTGCTGTATTGGAATGGAATACCGATTTGTATGTACCCCAGTATCCGTCACCGTCTTATTTGAAAGACTACGCGCTATCACAGCCTGAGCGAAGTATGATCATGAGTGAATACGCGCATGCAATGGGTAACAGTGTGGGTAACTTTGCCGATTTTTGGCGCTATATTCGTCAATACGACAAGCTACAAGGTGGCTTTATCTGGGACTGGGTTGACCAAGGACTTCGAAAAGTGACCGAGCAAGGCAAAACAATTTACGCCTATGGCGGCGATTTTGGCGCTCCGGGAACTCCTTCTGACGGTAACTTCTTGCTCAATGGCATCGTGTTACCTGACCGCACACCCCAACCCGCCTTGTATGAAATAAAGAAGGTGCATCAGAACGTACAATTTACGTTACTCGATGCCAACAAAGGCAAGCTTGCGCTGTTCAATGAGTACTTTTTTAAGAGCCTATCGGATTATTCACTGCAATGGCAACTGATGAGCAATGGCGAAGTATTAGACTCGGGTATTATCAAGGAGTTGGATATTGGCGCGCAGCAAAGACAGACGTTTACCCTTGGCTACCAACTGCCGCGCAAACACGATAACGAAGTCTTTCTTGATCTTAGTGTCGTTACCACGACTCAAAGCCCACTCCTCACGCAAGGTTTTGAGGTCGCAAAAGAGCAATTTTTAGTGCGTGAACAGCGCAGTGCGCACAATGAACAAACGCAGCCTAAAGAGCAAACGCTTAACGTTTATCGCACGGTGACTGATACTGAAATTGTCGGCGACAACTTCGTGGTGAGGTTCAATCACGCACGAGGTCAACTCAGTGGTTACAGATACCACAATGAAGAACTCATAAAATCAGCCCCTATGCCAAACTTTTGGCGAGCGCCAACAGATAATGATATAGGTGCAAAACTGCACGATAAATTGCGGATGTGGAAGTATGCTTCACAGCGCCAGCAAGTCACCCATTTTACTCTCAAAGAAGAACACAATCGCGTTGTTGTCACATCGCAATTGAGTTTAGAGGACGTAAAAGGTGTGGTTGACTTAACCTACACCATCACGGGTGATGGCGTCGTCGATATTGACTATCGATTCTCTTCCACCATGACCGAGCTGCCAATCATACCCAGAGTGGGAATAAATCTAGAGTTATATGCCAACCTAGATAACCTCACCTATTTCGGACGTGGCCCCCACGAGAACTATAGAGACCGTAACACCGCAGCGCATGTTGGCTTATATCAATCCACCGTTGCTCAGCAATACCATCCATATATACGCCCGCAGGAGAGCGGCTACAAAACACAAGTTCGCTGGGCGAAATTCAAAAATAACAAGGGCATAGGTCTTCTTGTTAGCGGTGCGCCTTATTTTGGCATGAGTGCACTGCATTATCGTATACATGATCTTGAACAGCACATACGGGATACACAGCGCCATTCAGGTGAATTAGTGCCACGCCCTGTGGTATCGCTCAATATTGACTATGGCCAGATGGGGGTGGGCGGCGTAAACAGCTGGGCAACATCTGCCCTACCCCAGTACCAATTGAGCGAAAGCAATTATCACTATAAGTTCACTCTCTCTGGTTTTAAAGATAACTAACGTGCGCGCAAAGCTGCTTGCAATGTGAGCAGCTTTGCGACGTGATCGCCGCCTCAATAATCAGAGTGACCCACGCCCATTTATTCCATTGTGTGCCCGGTTATAACAATTCCCACAATCCACATAGAATTTCCCTATTGCGTAGCGCCAAATCTCGCTGATTGGCTGTGAGTAACACGCACAAAATGTGACAAAAATGCACACATTGATATTTTTTGTTAACTTTAAAATCAGAAAAATAAAACCATAACAACCTGAAAATATTAAATAAGCTATTCAACCAACCTATCCGAGAAACATAATTTACAATTTTTTCGTTTCATTTTTTTAACACATGTGTTTTCATTAGCGGGCCTAAGCGGAGCACCCGTGCAATAGTTAGTGCCCGCCGACAAACGTCAATACCACTGTGCGTCTTGCACAGCGACAACATAATAATTAATTACAGGTATTAACTATGAAGTCTAAAATCTCTCTCGTAACCTCAGCAACACTACTTGCCCTTGGCCTTGGTTCAAGCGTTGCTCACGCAAACTCACTGCAACCAAACTTCGACGCTCATGGTGCTAAAGAAGTAAAAGCAAACGGTGCAGCGAAAGAACGTGTTATCGTAAAATTCACGCGTGGTAACTCAGCATCAGTTAAAGCGCTTGCTAAAAAGTTAGGCGGTGAGATCAAGGTTGATTCTTGCTAAACATGACGCTTTTGCGATGGAAATTCCTGCTGCGGCGTTAAAAGGTTTACGCAACAACCCGAATGTAGAATTCGTAGAAACTGACGTTAAGCGTCACCTTTTGGCAACAAATTTAAATACCACTGAAGTTGAGCCTTGGGGCATTAGCCGCGTAGAAGCAGATCTTGTTTCAGACAGTCTAGCTGGCAACCGTACTTTATGTATTATCGACTCTGGTTACGATATCCGTCACTCTGATTTAGCGGCGAACATGGTATCCGGTACGAATGACTCTGGCACGGGCCAATGGTCAACGCCGGGTGGTTCTCACGGTACGCACGTTGCTGGCACAATCGCTGGTATCACAAACGGCTCAGGCGTTGTGGGTGTAATGCCAAACGGCAACATCAACCTACACATTATCAAAGTATTCAATGAAGCGGGTTGGGGTTACTCGTCAAGCCTAGTTGCTGCGGTAGATGACTGTGTAGCTGCGGGCTCAGATGTTATCAGCATGAGTTTAGGTGGTAGTGGCAGCAGCCGCACAGAAGGTAATGCATTTGCAAACTACTACAGCCAAGGCGTACTTAGTATTGCTGCTGCAGGTAATGACGGCAACACAGCGCATTCATACCCAGCGTCTTATGACGACGTAGTGTCTGTTGCAGCGGTTGACTCAGGCAACATGCATGCAAACTTCTCACAGCGTACTAACCAAGTAGAACTTGCAGGTCCTGGTGAAGCGGTACTTTCAAGCGTTGGCTTAGGTGATGGTCAGCTAGCTCAGCTGAGCGTTGGCGGCACTGATTACTTCGCAAATGGCGTTGTACCTCACCTTTTCTACAACAGCAGTTTGTCATTCGACCCAAGCGGTAACAATGGTTCTGCAAGCGGCGCTCTAGGTGTGTGTACAACCACAGGTACTTCGTATTCATGTGGCGATATGACAGGCAAAATTTGTTTAGTTGAGCGTGGTGAAAACCAAGGTGACAGCTCGACGTCTACTGAAAATGCTTACCCTGAGTACCGCGGCGCAAACGCATGTGCAGACGCGGGTGCAGAGGGTATCATCGTATACAGTAATGCAGCTCGCCCAGGCCTACAAGCACCATTCATGGTGGACTTCAATGGTAAGATTCAAGGTATTCCTACTGCGTCTATAGACCGTGCAACTGGTCTAGAACTCGCTGCGAAAGCGGGTCAAACAGCAAGCTTGTCTAAAGTAGATGGTCAAGATTGGGATTACTATAACGGTACATCAATGGCGACTCCACACGTGAGTGCGGTTGCAGCCTTAGTATGGTCACACCATACTTCATGCTCGGCGTCAGAAGTACGTAACGCACTTGCGGTAACAGCTGAAGATTTAGATGCGGCTGGTCGTGACGTGAAAACAGGTTATGGTCTAGTTAAAGCGCAAGCGGCAATTGACTACCTAGCAAACTCAAGCTGTGGTGGCGGTTCATCGGATTCTGCACCTACTGCTGATTTCAGCTACTCATGTTCAGCGCTAGCGTGTGATTTCACCGACGGCAGCTCAGATGACAACGGCGTAGCAAGCTACTCTTGGAACTTTGGCGATGGCAACACTAGCTCAGCGCAAAACCCAAGCCACACGTTTGCGGCGGATGGCTCATACACAGTAACGCTAACAGTAACAGACACTGTGGGCCAAACTGACAGCTCAAGCCAAACTG
This sequence comes from Pseudoalteromonas sp. GB56, assembly GCF_054923835.1. Classification (NCBI taxonomy): domain Bacteria; kingdom Pseudomonadati; phylum Pseudomonadota; class Gammaproteobacteria; order Alteromonadales; family Pseudoalteromonadaceae; genus Pseudoalteromonas; species Pseudoalteromonas sp. GB56. The sequence continues at coordinate 2,653,721 of NZ_JBPCHK010000001.1, forward strand.
TGAGTGTAAGCAGCGGCAGCACAGGCGGTAACATCGACCTATCTGCAAATGGCTACAAAGTGAAAGGTCGTCATCGTGTAGACCTTACATGGAACGGCGCAAGCACTGCCAATGTTGATATCTACCGTAACGGTTCAGTAGTTGCTACGACAGCAAACGATGGCGCATACACTGACGCTATCAATGCTAAAGGTGGCGCAACTTACTCTTACTCTATCTGCGAAGCAGGTACATCTAACTGCTCATCAAGTGTGACTGTTATCTTCTAATTTGGAAGGTCACACACTTGACACCAAAATGCCGGTCCCTACTGACCGGCATTTTTATGTTCACTCAAACATAATTCCTGAAGCGCTTACCTAACGATTTTTGAGCCTTCAAATTTCTTCGCTTCATACATCTTGTTATCTGCTTCTTTAATCATTAAGTCGATATCTGGGTTATTGTCTTTCGTTACTTCAACAATCCCCACGCTGAGTGACAGATCTTTATACGTTTGCGTAAACTTGCTGATAATGCGCTCGCATATTTTTTCAGCGTTATCTAAGTCACAATCAGGCAGGATGATACAAAACTCATCGCCGCCATAACGGCACGGCACATCGATTTCTCGCAACGACGCCATCATAATCTGCGACAAATACTTAAGCACTTCATCGCCTTTTATGTGGCCTTGTTTGTCATTCACTTCTTTGAAATTATCCACATCAAAATAAATCAGTGACAAACTGCTGTTATTGCGTTTGAGCATGGCCACTTCACGTTTGAGCACATCTCGCATCGCCCGCTGGTTGTATAAGCCGGTGATGGGGTCTTGTTTTGCCAGCTCTTCAAGTTGCTTGGTACGCTCAGCCACTTTTTGTTCCAAACTTTCCGCGTAGGCTTCGGTTTTCTTCTTCGCGGTTTCGATTTCACCCACCAAGCTGCCAATGTAGGTGTCAAAGACCAAAGTGGTATCAAAATAAAACAGATTATCAAGGGCTTTGAGAGTCTCTGTTAAGGTCACTTCTTGGCTAATATTCTCTCTGAGCACTTCCACAATCAGCTCTTTAAGTGAGCGCACCGCAGATAAATAAAGTTTGGGCTCCACGCCGATACGTTTATGCACCATGCCGATACGCAAGCGGTTATTTACGTATTCACTGTCGTAATTACCTGCAAATAAATCAACGATGTACTTACGCTGTGCATTACGAAGTCGAGTTAAGGTATCGGCATCACCAATCAAAAGTGAGATTTCGTCTATCTCGGTTTGTCGCAGATAGAACTCATCTACCACTTCATCGACTTTTTCTTCGATTAAAAAACGTTGATTTGCAAGCAGCCTAAAACAATCTTCACTTAGGCCCAAAAGCTCTTTGCGATTGACAATATCAACGTCACTGATCTGCATCTGCTCGAGCAAAGTGGTATCGGTTCTTCTCATATTAGCCCTTCTGACACACTGACACGTTCCTTGCATTATCGTGAACGTTACTGAGGATTAACGTGCACTCCATTCATTTAAATTTAGGTCAAAAGTGCGGTTGTGCAATATGGCAAAGTGCGAATCGTTTGTTAAAGATCAAAAAATATAAGCTTTTTCTTATATATGTTACCTTGCTAGGAACAAAGTACCCCTTTAATGGACTTTCAATGACTTATGTTATTGGTGAAGCGCAAACTCGGCGTATGCACTCGCCATTTTTTCATCATAACGATTGTTAGCATAACCTGGGCCGTTATAAGCGCGCGCAAAAGCCGCCCAGTTTTTTGTAACTAAATAACGCACGATATTATTGTGTGTAATAAAGCCAACAAAGGCGTTCAAGTGCTCCCGCTCCGAACTAAACATGGCCTTCACAAACTGCTTCACCGTGCCGTACCCACATAGCTGACTGTTGAAACCCATAATTTGAAAGCGCCCCCATGATGCAGAACGAAGCGCCGCTTCAGGGTTTAACGTCATCGCCGCTGCAAGGCGTTGATACTCTCGTTCACCACCAAGATACAAAGACTTATCCCATGTAGGACTCGATATCTGTGGAAATTGAGTATCGTATTGGTGATTGGTTTGCCGAGAAAATATGTGGGCTTCGAACAAGATTTTCGGGCGCCAATCGGCGAAAAAAGCCTTGCCTGCACTTTCAACGCTGGCTACCGCTTTGATAGCAGCAACTTCACACCCTAAGTGGGACGCTATCTGCTGATAGTCTTGATCAGAAACTAATGCGCTCGGGTGTGGGATGGGCAATACATAGCTACTCGCCCCTTCTAACTGGGACAGCTTTAGATTGATCATTTGCTGTGTACGCCCGCCTACATCAATACGGCCATCAGGTTTGGTCATACCCACAACGTCGCGCTGGAATAATTGGATAGCCGCAACCGTATTTGAGCTTGCCGGCGTTTGCCCAGCAAGCCATCAACGGCCAGCTTGTTCATGGATGGAAGTGAGTCACAAAGCGCGTTGAGTGCAGTTTGCACCGCGATAACGTCGTCTCGATTGTTGACACCACCGATGCCAACACTGTGAGTAATGTTCATGAGCTTTCCTTGATGATGTAAGTACCGAATCGAATTTGAATATCATCGACTGGTAACCGAAGCACGCGACTAGCGAACATCCGTGGCTCATGGTTTCAATACTTGACCCTACCCAGGGAAAAATCAAGATTGCTGCTCTCTAGAGTACCTTTATCGGCTTTGATAAAACTCATCCAACTCACAATTCGCTGAGCACCTCAATCAGGTTGTTACTATTTTCAAATAATTCCTCGAACGCTCCTGACAGCCGCCCTAACTTTATCAAACCATCGGCATAGCCAAAGTCCTTATAGAAAATGGCAAGGTTCCCCCATGGCGCATAATAGGTGATATCACCATATTTTGCGCCACTGCCTGTTGGGGCTCCGTCTCGATTCAATGGTGCAGGTAAGTCAGCCACTTTCTCCGCATTGGCATAACCACTGAAGTTCAGAGTCAAAGGTAGCAGTGAATAAAATGATCGTCCTGATGGAGTGTCCATCAAATGACCTTCGACCACTGTGCTATTTACACGAAAATATATCTTCAAGGTGCAGTCCTATTATGACGAAGTTAAGGCTTATATTGAGAGTCGCTGACAGCTTCCATCCAAGTAACAACTTTGCCATTTTGTGATTCTTGAATCGCTAAATGAACCATCGCTGTGCTATCGGTTGCACCGTGCCAATGTTTCACATTCGCGGGAATATGAACTACATCCCCAGGAGCGATAACAAGACGCCGCCCATGCCACTGTTGCACCCACCCCTTTCCATATGTCACCACTAAAGTTTGTCCTACAGGGTGTGTGTGCCAATTTGTGCGACTGCCTGGCTCGAATGTTACTGTGGCACCCGCAGCTCGCGCTTCTCCTTTTGCTTGAAATAGTGGCTCTACTCGCACGGGCCCAGTAAAAAAAGGTTCCAACCCTTGCATAGGCAGTTGAGTACCGTTGACTTGGATACTAATACTCGCTTTATCTGCGCCTTCTGCCAATGCATGGCTCGCCAAAAACGTAATGGAAAATAAAAGGGGTATATGTAAAAACTTTTTCATTGCGGCCTCCGCCAATAACTTGATTTATGTGTCTGTTACATTCTTGCGAAATTACCTCGAACTAAATAGTAAACAACTGCGAAATGATTGCCTATTCGTCCGTTCCAGTGGAAATATAGATAGGCGAAACCGAAACAAGTACCGTACACTAGGGGAATGAAAATCTCCCCGACATCGATATTATGCAAGACGCTAAACAACGCATTGAAGCCATCAACTGTGAACTCGCACATAAAATAGATCAGCTCACTGGTTCGTTGTCTATGAAAACAACGGCAATAAATGGGCTGGAATTTTATCGTCAGAATGAGCCCGCAGATTCATGTTCATTATGTGTCGTAGAACCCAGTATAGCTCTGGTGGTCCAGGGTAAAAAAAGCATGACGTTAGGTGACGAGGTTTTTCAATATGATCCTTATCGGTTTCTGATCACCTCATTAGATTTGCCTGCGCGAATGCAAGTACTAGAAGCCCAAGGAGATCAGCCATACCTCGGTTTAGTGCTCAAGTTTGATTTGAGTGTTTTGAGTGAACTTATTTTACAAGCTCCATTGACTAAAGAGACCTCATTACAAAACGATAAAGGTATGGCGCTGGGGGAGACGACACCTGAGTTGCTTGATGCGTGCCTAAGGCTTGTTTCATTATTGGACGACCCTCAATCCCTGCCCGTTTTAGCACCATTAATTAAACGCGAAATATTCTGGCGCGTGTTAATCAGCGAACAGGGCGCAAGGCTCCGCCAAATAGTTTCTGCCGGCAGCCAAGGGCTGCGGGTGTCACGTGCTATCGAATGGTTAAAGGCTAATTATAACACCCCGCTAAGTGTCGAAGCTTTGGCTGAGATGGCACAGATGAGTAAGTCGACCTTCCATCATCACTTTCGTCAACTTACAGCGATGAGTCCTTTGCAGTATCAAAAGCGTCTACGTTTACTTGAAGCGAGACGCCTAATGCTCGGTGAGGATTGTGATGCATCAACTGCTGCTTACAAAGTGGGTTATGAGAGTCCATCGCAATTTTCACGGGAATATTCCCGTTTATTTGGCGCCTCTCCTAAACGAGACATAGAGCAGCAGCTGGCGCAATTAAAGGGCTAGATATTTATTTTTCCAGCTCACCCAAGTACACGTCATCTGTTACTGGCTCAAACCAATCAACGGCTTTACCATCTAACGTTTCTTGGACCGCAACATGTTGCATTGCCTGTTGCGGTGTTGCGCCATGCCAGTGACGACGACCACAATTGCACCAAATAATATCACCAGGGTAAATCTCTTTTTTTGGTCCGCCTTCGCATTGGGTCCACCCCACTCCTTGAGTAACAACCAACACCTGCCCTAGTGGATGTGAATGCCAGTGAGTGCGAGCGCCAGGAGAAAAGTTTACTATGGCTGCACCGACTCGAGCAGGGCTTGGTGCGTTAAACATATTGCTAATTTGTACATCGCCAGTGAACCATTGTTCTGGACCTTGAACCGGCTCAGCATCTGCTACGCGTGCTATTTTCATATCCTCTGATTGCGACATGCAACCTCCTCACTTTGAACATTTAAGGGGCAACTTTACATCACTTCACCAATTCAAAATTTAGTACCGAATGAAGTAGCTAGTGAAGTAGCTAGTGAAGTACCTAGTGAAGTACCTAATGAAGTTCCAATACATTAAGCCGAGTTATCACGGATTAACATGCCTGAAAATACGTAAGCCTTGCCTAATTACACAAGGTTAATTACTGGCAAACATGTAAAAAGCGGCGCATCGGCGCCGCTTTTTAGTTACTTTCTACTTCAATATGGGCTGAACCAACAACCGTAATCGATATTCCTGTTGTTTATTTGGCAGCAATCGGTATTCATCGTACGGCGTCGCTCCCCAGCTGTTGTCACCACCCACACCGCGCTGGCGTAAATCAAAAACTAACTCTGTTAATGGGCGGGGCTGAATGTCTGAGATATGACGGTTAGCACCAATTTTTGGATAATCAAAGTCGGCAATCGTATTGTGATGTGCTGTAAAATCAAACTTTGGTTCGCCAATGACGCGTAGGCCTTCCCCTTGGTCGTTTCTAATCTCCAACCAACGCGTATCGCTACGGTTGCCGTTTTCTTGAGGGCGAATATAAGGGAAGTACAAATCTGCCACTGATGCACTGTAAACCCCTAGGTTAGCTGCAAATTTCCTATCCTGATAATTCTCCCATGGACCACGCCCGTACCATTGCACTTGCTCAAAGCCCTCTGGCATTTGCATCTTCAAGCCAAAGCGAGGCATTTCTGGCAGACCTTTTTCAAGGGTTGCTTGGTAGTCCACCAACACATCTCCGCCGCGACCTACCGTGTATTCGATGCTCGCATTGCTATTGAGTGTGGGCAAATGAACAGCAAAACGTATCACTGCGATGCCATCTTGACGCTTCAGTTGCACATCCATAATTTGCGCTTTTTGTGGGGCATCTTTATAGAATGCACCTGCTTTTTCCCAAAGCCTGTTACCATTATCTTTATCAGTCATCGCTCGCCAGAAGTTGGGGAATAACCCTTCCTTGACCATTTCCGTTCCACTGACTTTATAACTTGTTAAGCGTGCTCGCTGTTTATCAAATAGCATCTCGGTATCACCCGTCGAGATGGCTATAAACTCTTTATTATCTTTAACTCGTAATCTCTTAGCGGGCTCAACATCAAGCTCAGATTGCTTGGCTACATTGATAAATTGGGCACTTGCAACTGAATGCCCTTTGGGTACCATGCCTTGAGTCTGTTTTTGCACAAAATCAAGATTCACGACATACTCCGCACCAGATTGCTGCACATAAGACGAGATTTCATTAACCTCAACTGTACTAATCCCTTGAGGAGCTGTGTCTAATTCCTCTAATTGACCTTCAGCGACGACCTTGCCATTTTCAAGCAATTGCCAATGACCTTCTACGTAGCTTAAATCTCTGAAGAAATTACGATTGATAATAGCAAAGGTAGCTGCGCCTTTTTGCTGTACATCAATGTCTTGATACAGCTTTTTCACTTCGTACAGCACGGGATGTGGCACTCTGCCAGCACCGATCAAACCATTTGCAAGATAGTTACTGGCATTGCGCACGCCCTCGGGTTCAAAATCACCGCCGTAAGCAAGTACACGGTTACCATCAAGACCCGCTTTATACAGTCCTTGGTCAACCCAATCCCAAATACTGCCACCTTGTACTTGTGGATGCTGATACACAAAATCCCACAACTCTTTGAGGTTGCCGCCACTATTACCCATGGTATGTGCGTATTCCACCCAAATAAATGGGGTATCCGGATAGTTTCCTAGGTAGTTTTTCTCTATTTCCTCACGATTGGCATACATCCAGCCAATTACATCGGTCATTTTTTCTTTGTGCCAGTTTGCACGCGTCTCGTATTGCACGATACGATTATCATCCATACTTTTGGCAAGTTCATAAGCCTCAGAAATACTTGGGCCTGGGCCAATTTCATTTCCCAAAGACCACGCGATAATTGATGGGTGGTTTTTATCACGCTCAATCATGCCACTGACACGGTTCAAAATTGCGTCTTTAAATTGTGGATCATTTCCTAGACTTCCGTCTTCCTCGAAGCCATAGCCATGGGATTCAACATTTGCTTCATCTATCACGTACAAACCATACTCGTCACATAGTTGGTACCAATATGGGTCATTCGGGTAATGGGATGCACGAACTGTATTAATATTGAACTGCTTCATAAGCTCAATATCTTTTCGCATACTCTCACGACTCACCACCTGTCCAGTAGTCGGTTCATGTTCATGACGATTAACACCTTTTATTACAATAGGCTTACCGTTAACGAGCAGTTGCCCTGATTCAACCTTCACATTTTTAAAGCCAATCGCCTGACGGATGACTTGTGATGTTTTTCCTTCTTGCTCTAATGTCAAAACCAGATCGTAAAGCTTAGGCACTTCAGCCGACCAAGGGGTGACCCCTTTAATGGTGTGCTTAAGGTCGATGCCATAACGTTGCTGTGCTTTAACGTGTGTGAGCTTCTGTTGTTGCCATATACGGGTGTCACCATCAAACAATTCAGCAGTAAGCGCTATGTCTTTATCACTTTGCTGAGTGTTCTCTAACTCTACATTAAGCTGCAATAAGCCATCTTGATAGTTATTGGTCAGTGACGTATCGGCATGAAAATCCCACACTTGGGTTTTTGGAGCGAGTTGTAAAAATACATCGCGTTGTACACCACTGACTCGCCACATATCTTGGTCTTCAAGATAACTGCCATCACTCCAGCGGAATACTTCGATCGCAATGGTATTTTTGCCCGATTTTAGACGCGAGGTGATATCGAACTCTGAGGGTAATTTGCTGTCTTGGCTGTAGCCAACTTTTTCTCCATTTACCCATACGTAAAAGGCTGATCGCACACCGCCAAAATGCAAAATAACGCGTTCATCTAGCCACTTTTGTGGGACATTAAAATCACGGCGATATGAGCCAACAGGATTATATTTTGGTGCAAGCGGTTTGTTTTTAGGAAAGCCATAGCCGTGATTGACGTAAATGGGGTAATCATACCCCTGTAGCTGCCAATGTGACGGCACTGGAGTCAAAGGCCAATCAGAGACATCATAGTCAGGTTTAAAAAAGTCTCTTGGACGCTGCTGAGGATGTTCGACAAAGTTAAAATACCATTGGCCGTTCAACGAATAGTAGTCACTCGAATTACGTTCATCACCAATTTTGGCTTCTTCTTGCGTCGAATATGACGCAAAGAATGCTCTATCTGGTAACGCGCCTATTTGATATATCGCAGGGTTTTCCCAGTCATTAGCGGATACCTTGTTATTGTTCTCATTTGCATAAACAGCGCTGATTGAGCTACTCATAACGAGACAAGATGCATAGCCAACTACTGGCAACCTCATAGCTAATCTATTCTTTATCTTCCCCAGAATCATGTTCATCCTTATATAAGTGTGTTGTTATCTATTGGTGCATATTGATGTTACGCCCTCAATTAGTAATACAATAATATATTTCCACAACAGATCAATATGAAATGCGGTAGTTGAACAAATGAGACCTAAAACTGTGCCAATCAAACCAGCACTATTTGATTCACCCTGGAGGAAACAATAAAGAAGATTGTACAAATAATCTGATGAACGACTCGATATAAACAAAGTGTAAGTTTTATTGATAACTCTTCTTACTCATACTTTTAGGCAATAACGTAACAGTTTTGTGTCTTCGAAAGAAAACCCTCAAGCAGCATAATGACAGCCATACATCGCAGTAGGTTTAGTTACTCGTAATTTAGAAAGCTCCTGCGATTATGCCTACTGATACAAATCAGATATTAGGCTCATTTGCACAATTGGAGGATTTTATGAAAAAGTCGACTAAGTCACTTTCGTTGAACGCACTGTTGATGTCAGCAACCCTTATGTCTGCAGGTGCAATCGCACAGCCTGTAAATTCGTCATACCAGCCTGATCTCAGTCAGGGTGCCAATAACTTCTTTAAAAGCGAGCGCGTCACTATGCAAAAAGTCTCATTTCAAAACCTATATAAAATGAAGGTCACGGGTAATTTGTACCTACCTGCTGACATGAAAGCGAACGAGCAGGCACCTGCTATCATCGTCGGTCACCCTATGGGCGCGGTGAAAGAACAAAGTGCCGTGCTGTATGCACAAAAGCTGGCTGAAATGGGTTTTGTTACCCTTGCAATCGACTTGTCGTTTTGGGGTGAAAGCGAAGGCCAGCCACGTAATGCTGTACTACCAGATATGTATGCTGAAGACTTTAGTGCTGCTGTGGATTACTTGGGAAGCCGCGACTTTGTCGCCAAAGAGCGCATTGGCGTGTTAGGAGTGTGTGGCAGTGGTGGTTTTGCCATTAGTGCTGCCAAGATTGACCCGCGCATGAAAGCAATAGCAACGGTAAGCATGTACGACATGGGTGCATTTTCTCGCGACCTATACGGCAAAGTACAAACCATGGAACAACGTAAACAGGTTATTGCCGAAGCTGCGGCACAACGTGATGTAGAATTTGCCGGCGGTGAGACAAAATATACAGGCGGCACACCTCACGAAATCAATGAAGATTCTCATCCGATTGCGAAAGAGTTTTATGACTTTTACCGTACACCAAGAGGAGAGTTTACACCTGAAGGTTCATCACCGCAGTTAACAACTCATCCAACACTCAGCAGCAATACCAAGTTTATGAATTTCTACCCATTCAACGATATTGATTCAATTTCACCGCGACCACTGCTGTTTATTTCTGGCGACCAAGCCCACTCAATAGAGTTTAGCCAAGACGCCTATGAGCGTGCTGCACAGCCAAAAGAGCTATTCCTCGTAAAAGACGCGGGCCATGTCGATTTATACGACCGAGTTGACTTAATTCCTTTCGATAAACTCGCCCAGTTTTTCAACAACAATCTATAATTTGAACCACTTGGGGCAGCACTACGCTGCCTAAATCTACTGGAGGCAACATGAAAACAATAGGATATGCCGCGCAATCAGCGCAAAGCCCTTTGACTCCCTACGAATACGAATGCCGTGCGTTGCGTGATAACGACGTAGCGATTGAGATACTCTATAGCGGCGTATGCCACAGCGACTTGCATACAGCCCGCAACGATTGGGGATGGACCGTATACCCAACCGTTCCGGGGCATGAAATTGTAGGCCGCGTTATTGATGTAGGCGCTAAAGTAAACAGTTACAAAAAAGGTGATCATGTTGCTGTGGGTTGCATGGTGGACAGCTGTCAGCAATGTACCCATTGCCACAGTGGTGAGGAACAATTCTGTGAAGAAGGTTTTACGCAAACGTATAACAGCCCTGATAGGCACACCCAAGAGCTGACCAAAGGCGGTTATGCAAAAAACGTGATTGTGCGTGAAGAGTTCGTTTTACGTGTGCCTGAATCACTTGATTTAGCCAAAGCGGCACCGCTACTTTGCGCCGGAATCACCACCTATTCACCACTGCGTACTTGGGATGTGGGCCCAGGCAGCACGGTTGCCGTTGTAGGTATGGGTGGCCTTGGTCATATGGCTATCAAGCTGGCTGTAGCTATGGGTGCACATGTGACTGTATTGAGTCGCTCACAGAGTAAAAAAGCCGACGCGATGGAGCTAGGTGCGGATGCATTCTTATTGTCAAATGATGAGCAGAGTATGGAACAGGCTGCCAGTACGTTTAACCTTATTATCGATACCGTGCCAGTAAAACATGACCTCACACCCTACATTCCACTGCTCAAAGTGGATGGTACCCTCACGCTCGTTGGCCAAGTAGGTCCGATGGCTGAGTTCAACACCGTGCCCATGGTCATGGGTCGTCGCCGGATCGCCGCGTCACTGATTGGTGGCATTGCTGAAACACAAGAAATGCTCGATTTCTGCGCCCGCTTTAACATTTTGCCAGAGGTGGAAATGATCACCATGGAACAAATTAATGAAGCGTTTGAGCGCCTAGAGCGCGCTGATGTGCATTATCGCTTTGTTATTGATATGCAAAAATCATCGTTTTAAACCTAATGAGATACGAGCCAAACGCTCGTATCTCCTTCAATTGTACTCTCTACTTACCCTGCAATGCTTGGTGCATCATCGCCTGGCCTTCGGTTTCCACGTATTCCAAAAACACCTGTGCTATGGGTGAGAGTGTTTGCCCTTTGAGCCATGAAAACGACCATTTTGTCTTAATCGGCAGTGACTCAACATTCACTACTTTCACGCCATAAATTTCGCCAAATGCGAGTGTATGGGCTGATAAAATAGAGACCCCGAGCCCTGATAAAACCGAGTGAATGATGGCCTCATTACTGGCGATGGTCATTTTGATATTGGGTTGAATATCATGCTCTTTAAAGAATGTTTCTGTCGCGAAGCGCGTGCCAGAACCTTGCTCACGAATTAAAAATCCGGCTTGGCAAAACTCCTCTAATGACACCTTCTTTTGCTTTGTCAGTGGGTGCGCTGCAGGTGCAATAGCAACGAGATCGTTGGGCATAAACTCTCGCACTTCAATAGCCAACCCTTGTGGTAAATGGCTGAACACATAAAAGTCATCTAACCCTTGCTCAAAACGTTCAATCACTTGCTGGCGGTTGGCAACGGTAAACTGAATATCAATCCCCGGATAGCGCTCACAAAAGGGCCCAAGTAGATGTGGAATGAAGTATTTTGCGGTAGTTGCGCAAGCCAAGCGCAGCGTACCCGATGTTAACCCGCGTAAGTTAGAGAGTCGCATATCCAGCTCTTCACAACTTTGCAGTACTTGCCGTGCGGTTTGCACTGTGGCAATACCCGCATCAGTGAATTTAAGCTTACGACCCACTTGCTGATAAAGCGGAAATCCAATTGCTTCACTGAGTTTCTTCAACTGCATAGACACCGTCGGCTGAGTGAGAAACAGGGTTTCCGCAGCGGCTTTCACACTGCCACCCTCGTAGAGCGCCAACAAGATTTCCAATTGCCTAAATGTACCAATATGGGCATGTAAACGTGATGCCATTGCCACCTCAATAAAATAGATTTTTATCTATATTAAATGTAATTAATATCTATTTTTATCTATCAATCATGAAATGTAAACTTCTCCAAAATCTTAAGGAGAAAAACATGACTAACCGTGAATTAGTATTTTCTATAGTGACCAGTTTGGGATTACTCGGCGTAAGCCTTATAGGCCAACAAATTGGCTATGATTCTCTTGGATTTGCACTAATTGCAGCAGCGCTATTAGCATTCACCATGGGTAATAAAGCTAAAAGCAAATTCTCCAGCAAACAACTCAACCACGCCAATGTGCGTCTTCACGACCCTGTAGGAGAGAAGTAATCATGGTCATAGACGCTGTTGTCGCCTTTTTCATTCTCGGTGTTGTTGCCCAAATTTTAGGGGCCAAACTGCCCTTCCCGGACGGCTTATACAAGTCTCTGAGCATGTTCTTAATGATAGCTATTGGCCTTAAAGGGGGCCTAGCACTGCAAGAACACATTGACCCTGCATTAGTTGGTATGTCGGTAGCAGTGGTCGCGTTTGGTCTGTTACTACCGTTAATTGCTTTTCCAATCCTTCGTTACTTTGGTCAACTAGACAAAATAAACGCTGGTGCTATCGCTGCGCACTATGGTTCGGTGAGTGTCGCCACCTATGCGGTTGCAGTAGCCTTGTTAGAGGCCAGTAATATCAGCTACGAAGCTTACTTCCCGCTGTTTGTCGTGTTATTGGAAATGCCTGCAATCTTGGTGGGGTTAGTGCTCGCCCGCGGTAGTCTGAAACAAATTGATGGGCATTTTATTAAAAAAGAACTCATTGCTAACCAAAGCATCTTACTGATGCTAGGTAGTCTAATAATTGGTTACTTTGGCGGCCCGAGTGTGACTAAACTCGCCCCCTTCTTTATCGAATTATTCTCTGGTATTTTGGCGCTATTCCTATTGAAGATGGGCCTTGTCGCCGGTGAACAGCTGGCTACACTCAAGCGCAATAGCCTGTTTTTAATCAGCTTTGGTATTCTTATGCCGATAATAGGCGGCCTTGCTGGCACAGGCTTGGGTATAGCGATGGAATTAAGCGTAGGTGGTACCGCACTGATGGCGGTACTCGGTGCGAGTTGCTCTTACATTGCTGTGCCCGCAGCGATGAAAGAAAGCTTACCTGAGGCGAATGCGGGCATGTCTATCACCGCCTCGTTAGGGATAACCTTCCCGTTTAATGTGTTGTTTGCGGTGCCATTTTTTATTGCACTTGCACAACATGTTGCCTAACCCTGCATCTTAGAGGCCCTGAACTGGGCTTCAAATTCCCATCACTTGTGGGCGCATCGGTGCGAGCATTTTTAACAGGCGGTTTTGGGTGGGATAATCCACATCGTTTTCTTCTAGGGCGATAATAAGCAACTCGACCACACGATTGAAATCTGCCTCGTTGATGTTCATGCCCGTATGGATGTCGACCATGCTATCGCCTTTGTATTCACAAGGCCCGCCCGTAGCAGCGCATAGGTGGGTAATAAAGCCTTGGCGAAAATGACTGACACTGGCTTTGGCAAAATAGGGGAAAATGGCTTCGTCTTTGGCTATTTGTTTTATAAAAGAATCGGTGATCGATTCAATCCCTTGCTTTTCACCCAAGGCTTGATAAACGCTTACCTGTTGTTTAGACGCGCATCCCAAAAGCGCCATCACACTTAAGACCATCAATAGATATTGGTTGATTGCTCGCATTAGTAATACCCCACTACTGATAAATACCAGCCCTGCTGATCCGGCACAGCAGCAATGGCACCCAGTTGCACATAGGCAGCGGTGACACTGATATGCTTATTGGGAAACCAAGCAATAAACACATCTCGCCAGTCATCTTCCCCTAAGCCAAGGTTGTTTGGCTTTTGGCGATACTCAACCCCCACAGCGAGATGCTGATTTAACAATACCGCAGCAGAGAGCTCAGTTTGAATTGCGCCGTTACCTTGGGCACCACCAAATCCAAGTAACCCCATTTCATTGGCTTCGGTATATCGCAACGTAGCATTCCACAAGAAGTTGTACCCAGCAACCATGCCTAAATGCAGTTTGCTGGCAGCCAAATAAACATCAGTACCTGAATCGTCTTTGGCACCGACTGCAAACGCAATGTCTGCGGTATCTAATCGTTTATGTTGTGCCCCTAAGGATATTTGTGGCCAGGTGCTGTACACCACATCGCCATACAAGCGGACCTTAACCCCGGTGATCGACTGCTTGAGTGTAAGGTTTAGTGGGTCGACATCGAATCGTTGCTCTGCATAAGATAACTCGACGCGGTCAAATAAGTTGCCCTGTACACCGCAGCTATCAAGCTGAAAATCATCAACTGATGCACGAGAGCAATAACCAGATAGTGCCCACTCATCCTCGGTTGCGTAACCGACGAGTTGCGCCCAAGGGACGAGTCCGCCACCGGCAGAGCCTTCCACTTGGGAAACACCGGGGGTGGCCAATATCTTGCCATTGGCGTAGCTCCAAAATGGCATCAAGAGAATGCAGGCTGCACTAATTAGTCTTTTCATAGTCACAGTACCATTGAATAAGTTGGTCCGGCTTTAACGGCCGAGATAAGTAATACCCTTGGGCATAATCGCACTTATACGATTTTAGCAGTGCGAGGCTTCGCTCAGTCTCCACCCCTTCAGCAACAACGCGCAGGCCCAGTTTATGGCCAAGCTCAACTGTAGAAGAAACAATGTCTTGATCCTCTGCACAGGTGTCTAAATTGAGGATAAAGCACTTATCAATTTTAAGCTCATCAACTGGCAGAGTTTTCAGCTTTGCGAGTGATGATTGGCCAATGCCGTAATCATCAACAGAGACTTCAAACCCAAGCGATTTCAGGTGCGATAACCGTGAAATTATCAAGGCTTCATTGTCAGCAATATCCCGCTCGGTCAGCTCTAAAATGATCTGTTTCGCAGAAACTGAAAATTCGCCCACAGTATCAAGCAAGTAGCCCACAAATCCTGTTGCCTGAATATCTTGAGCCGACAAGTTAATCGACACATTAAAGTGATAACCCTGCTCATTCCATTGCGCTACCTGCATGATCACGCGGCGAATAACCCATTGCGTGAGGGCTACAATCAAACCCGATTTTTCTGCCAAGCCAACAAACATTTCTGGGTTAACAAACTCACCTTCTTTATTGACCCAACGGATTAGCGCTTCTAATTTATCAACTTCACCTGTTTGCAAATTCAACTTAGGTTGATAGTTCAAAAATAAAGGGCTTTCACGTGCTTCAAGCGCCTGCTTTAACTCTTCAATCAAACGCAACTTGAACAAGTAAGCTTCATCTTCACCCTGTTTGTAATGACGCACCACTAACTGTTCTTTGACTGCCATAGAAGCCGCCATCGACACACGGCGCACCAATTTTTCTGCGTCAGTACCGTCTTCTTGGGAGTTCGCGATACCGTAGTAAAAGCTCAGCAACAGGTTGATCTCTTCCAGCCAAAATGGCCGTTCAAGCTCTGCACGCAATAACGAGCAAAGTACGGATAAGTGGTCGAGGCTAGCGATCGGAATCGCCAGTAAAAAATCATCACCACCGGTCCGCGATGTTAAAATAGGTTGCTTCACATCAGCCTTGTCACAAAACACGCTCAATCGCGATGCAATTTCAACCAGTAGCTTGTCACCGTTTGCCACACCTATGGTGTCATTCAGACCTTTAAAGCCCTTTACATTCACATTAACCAGCGCGATATACAAGTTGTCTTTTAGGTAATATTCCAGCTCTTGCAAGAACTTGGGGCGGTTAAACAAGCCTGTTAGCAAGTCACGTTCGGCTTGATATTTAATTTTAGATTCACGGCTTTCAATGGCGTGGCCCATAGTAGAAAAGCCACTGTAGAGAGCTTTAAATTCTCTTGGCAACGCTTGCCTAGGTTCGGGCACTTGCAAGTTACCCTCGGTGATATCTTCGGTTAACCCCAATAGCGTTTTTAATGGCATAGTAATGCTGCGTGACAACCACCCTGATAACCCTACCGCAATGAGCAGCACCACAAGGGCACCTAAAAATGTCGCATAAATCAACTGATTAAAATCACGGTGAATGTCGCTTAGCGGCGCAGAGAGTATGGCAACAACCTCGTTAGAGCTTGCAAACGGTTCACGTTGATGAAAAAACTCATCATTAGATAACAGTAAACCCAACGTACTCGCACTGGTATTGGAAGTTAACAACATATCTGCGCTGGGGTTAGCAAAACTAGACTCTACTATCTGGTCATCGTTCACTAAGGTTACATCCACGGACGAGACTTCCTTGAGTTGTTCTAGGGCACGCTTATCGAACATAAAGCCAATGTATGCGTAAGCAATGATACGTGGTGCTTTCACCGGCACCACAATCACCTGATACACATCGTTCTCAATGCTCAGGATTTGGGCGTAACCCGCGCGCAACGGTAGCTGGCCAATATAGGGTGTGAGGTCCTCAGGGAGCTCACGACCATTGGTGCTAATGGATACCGACTCGCCATCCAAGTCTGTAAGCATGATCAAAATCGGCATTGATGCGTTTACCGTGATTGAGCAGTGCACTTTCTATGGTGCCTTGGTCACGTGTAGCAACAGCTTGTTTAAAACCAAAATCGGCTGCGAGTACGCTTGCAGAGGTACTGAGCACCTGCTCTTGTTGCAATATAGTTTGTTGTAATACATTACCAGCGACCTGCATTTGCTTTTGCATTTGCTGTTCAATGTAGTGTGCTGTTTTAAAAAAGTAATTGGCAGTAAGCACCACGATGGTGAGCAAAATTAACCCTGTGGCCAACCATGTTATCTGTGCTTTGAAACTGAGCTTATTGAGCATTAGTAAATACGTCTTCGAAACTGTCTCTTGCTTGGGCGCTCTGCACGTCTATTACTGCTTGATACCCTTTTTCCGTTTTTGAAAGTGAAGAAACAGCCACGACTTGACGTTTTTCTACTCCCGCTTTCGCTCTAGGGTGCCATAGCCACACAGCAGCTCCTAAGGCGGTGTCATCGTCAATCCAAACTTGCCCCTGTGAATCCGTTTTGTAAGCTGGGTGCTCGTGAACATAGATATATCCAACCATGGCATCGTGAATATTGCAGCCCAATACCACTACGCCATTAGTTTCGAAGCGAACGGTCTTTCGGCTGACCCGCATACAGCTTTAATTCAAAAGGCTTTGCTTGCGAGAAAGAATAAACGTGATGACGAATATCATCGCTATTGGGAAACTGTACCAAAGAACTTTTACCCACCAGCAGCACATGCGGGGCAAATGATTTATCGACTTGGTCCATCACTAAGGGTGAAGAATCGGGCTGAGCTGGGACAACAGTCTCGCTCTGCAGCTCGATAATCGCATCTGCTAAAGGTTGCCCTTGTTGATCTACAACGGTAATCAAGGTTTTTGCTTCACTACCCAAAGGTAATAATAAGGACAGCGTAGCGACAAATATTATTATTTTTTTCATTATGTTAGTTGTGTTTCATCGGCAAGCAAATAACTCATCTAAGCATAGCCATACTCTGTAGGACTGTCTAATGAAGTGAGACGTAGGAACAGTAAAAAGCGAACAATGGCTATATAAATTGAGGAGCTTTGTCCCTTCACATTGAGTCACTGCTGTTTTGCCACCATAAGTGACACAGGAACACCCAAGCCGGGGAGTTCAGCTTGGTAAAGTCAAAAACTTTGCAATTAAATGAGGATCCACAAAAATATTGATTCGCGAAAATTCCGTTATATAAGGCTCCACAGCCTGAGCAAGTGCCCTATAAGCATGGTATAATCGCTTTTTCGATTTATAAGATGATTGCTACTGTGACTCTACCTGCCTTTTCAACAACGTCCCTTTCACCGTCATTACTCGATAACCTCGAGTCTTTGGGTTATCACACAATGACTGAAATCCAAGCGCAGACTTTACCGCTCATTTTGGCGGGCAAAGATGTGATTGGTCAGGGCAAAACGGGGTCAGGTAAGACAGCTGCATTTGCATTAGGCCTGTTACACAACCTCAATGTAAAGCGCTTCCGCGTGCAAGCTTTGGTGGTGTGCCCTACACGTGAATTGGCAGACCAGGTAGCGGTAGAAATACGTAACCTCGCACGTGCCATTCACAACATTAAAGTGCTCACCCTGTGTGGGGGTGCGCCTATGGGGCCGCAAATCGGCTCGCTTGAACATGGTGCGCACATCGTTGTCGGTACGCCTGGTCGCATAGAAGAGCATTTACGTAAAGGGCGCTTGTCGTTGGACGAAGTAAATACCTTCGTGCTTGATGAAGCGGATCGCATGCTGGAGATGGGCTTTGAAGAGCCATTGCAATACATCATTGATCACTGCCCAACAACGAGGCAAAACTTGCTGTTCAGTGCTACTTACCCGCCAAAAATTGAGCAACTTGCTGAGCACGTGATGCAAGCACCACATAAGGTAACGGTGGAATCGAAGCACGACAGCAGCTCAATAGAACAATACTTTTATGAAGTAGACGATAATGACATGCGCCTAAATGGCACACAAAAGTTGTTACTGCACTTCAGACCAAACTCCGCGGTGATTTTCTGTAACACCAAAGCACAATGCCAAGAAGTGTGTGACGCCTTAGCTCAATGCGGATTCGATGCAGCATCTTTGCATGGCGATTTAGAACAAAAAGACCGTGACCGTACCCTTGTTCGCTTTGCTAACCAAAGCTTGAGTGTACTGGTAGCGACGGATGTCGCAGCGCGCGGTATTGACGTTGACCATGTTGATATGGTGATTAACTATCATATTGCCCATGACCCTGAAGTGCATGTACACCGCATTGGCCGCACGGGCCGTGCAGGTAAAAAAGGCGTAGCGTGCTCATTGATGAGCTACAAAGAGTCGCACAAGGTCAATAGCCTTGAGGATTACTTAGACATCACGGTGGAGCCGACCGACTTACCGAACGACAACGTATTCGCGAATCCTATTAGTCGCGCGCCTATGGTCACCATTCAAATCGACGGGGGCAAAAAGTCTAAGCTTCGCCCTGGTGATATCTTAGGTGCGCTAACCGCCAACAATGCGTTGAAGGGTGACCAAATTGGTAAAATCAAAGTCACGGCTATCAGCTCCTATGTCGCAGTTGAACGCAAGCTGGCAAACACTGCACTGAAAACCATCAGTGAAGGCAAGATGAAAGGCCGAAACTTCCGCGCCCGCAAACTTACCCGCTAATCAAAAAAAGGCGTAGCCTAGAGCTACGCCTTTACATTCCACTACTTACGAAATTATTGCTGAGCGAACATCGCCTCACTCATGTATTGACCAATCTGCGTATGGTGCAACATAGTTGAGAAACGCTTAGTCACGCCTGCAGGGCCGAAAGTATACACAGGCACAGGTGTCGCCGTGTGCGTACCGTTACCCCAAGTTACACTCTGCTCAGAACTAATTGCGCGCGCAATCAATGCCCCTTGGTCTTCATAGGCATACACATAAAAATCACTGAAATCATTGATTGCAGGCACTTGCGTGGCACTTAAATACGAGTGATCTGCATGGTAGTTTTCATTTGGTTTTACCGCTGCTATGGCTTGTGAATCCGCATAATCAATTTGGAAGTCTGGGTGAACCACTGCATTGACGGCTTCTAACCATTGTTCAGGTGTTGACTCGCTGAAATCCCAATCACCATTTACTTGGTCATAAATACCGTAGAAGGATGTTTTTTGCGCGTAGATTTTATCCAGTGTTGATAGTGAACCAAAATTATAGTTTGGTTTGTAGTTTTCACCTTTCATACCATCACCCGGTAACGTTGTTGCCTCTGGAATGTTATGTGCTGAATAACTAAAGCCAAAACCACCCGTTTCATGGTCAGCGGTGATTACCACCAGCGTATCCTCACGGTCGCTTACCCATTCGTATACCGCATCAACCGCTTCATCAAATTTCAGCATCTCGTGTAATAACCAACCTGTGTCATTAACGTGTGCGGCCCAGTCAATTTGACCACCTTCAATCATTAAGAAGAAGCCATCTTCATCCTGTGACAAGATATCCAGTGCTTTGAGTGTCATCTCACGTAATGAAGGTTCATGGTTACATTGTGTGCTGTCTTGCTTACAGGCACTGTATTCAATACCGTCGTTCATTGCTGAGTCGTCAAACAAGCCCAGTAACTTTAGATTTTCTGCGCTGGCTAACTGCTCTTTATCAAATGCGAGGGTATAACCTGCATCACGCGCTTCTTGTAGCAAATTGCGGTCGTCTTTACGCTTTGATTTCTTAATAACACTAGTGTTACCACCTAGAGCAGCTGCTAGCTCGTCTTTTCTGTCTGCTGTGTCTTGTGGTAACCAATGACGGGCACCACCGCCTAGCATCACGTCGACTTGGTTGGTGAGTAAGTCTTCAGCGATTTCATTTTCAAATGAACGATGTGGTTGGTGCGCTGCAAAGGCTGCTGGTGTTGCGTGAGTAATACGTGTATCAGTCACCAACCCTGTCGCTTTACCCGCTGCTTTCGCTTTTTCAAGAATGGTTTCAACCACGTTTCCTTGTACATCCAAACCAATGACTTCAGAGGCTGCAGCAACACCGGTTGCTAGCTGCGTTGCAGAACACGCTGAGTCAACCACCAAACTGCCCGTTGCGCCACCCGGTGCATTTAATGACAAACCAATTTGTCCCGCGTCTGCAAACTTTTGCATCGCTGTTGTGGTACTCGGTAGCACACTGTTTGGTGCACGACGAGCATATTCTTCAAGCAAGCCAATTTGCTGTGGACCCATGCCGTCGCCAATCATGAGAATTACGTTTTTAACTGTTGTTACTTCCTCTTTTTCAACAGGCACCTCAACTATCTTTTCCACCTCAACAATTTTTTCTACTTCCACGGTTTTTGTATCCGAGTCACAACCCATGAGTAGAGCACTGGTAATTGCAGCTGATAGCAGAGTTTTGTTTATTTTCATTTTTATTCTCCTTGTTTTAAAAACGTAAGTTCATCGTGTTAAAGGCCAAGGATCATGGAGATGAAATGTTAAAAATAAATGAACGTTTTATAAAAGTTTAAATTTTTCATACATTTATATACCCAAAAAAGGCACGGGAATTAAGCAGTGAAAAATAATATCGCGATAATTTATACACCTTTATCGAGAACAACCCTGTTCCTGTATCGTTATTGAGTAAGCGAAATTAACGCGGAGATCGGCGCTGTCGGCGACTCAATAATTCTGGTTTTTCATTGTCTTGAATCATGAGCTAGGGTTAATACATATCTGCAAACCCATTTGTACCCAATTAAGGTTTGTGTTAAAGGTAGATACGGCGCCAGCGCCTAGCTAAATAACAACAATAATGAAGCCAAAAAACTGGCAGTGAGGAGCACACGATGAGTAACATCCAAAATGAAGCACTGGAAGAGTGTGAATGCAGTGAACCCTGTGACACCATCAAAATGGTGTTACAGCCCAGAGACAAAGATCTCGGAGGTTTTTCGGTACGTCGCTCCTTACCAACGCACCAAGCTAAGATGATTGGCCCATGGATCTTTTTTGATCATATGGGGCCTGCGCATTTTGAACCTGGTGATGGTATCAATGTACGTCCGCATCCACACATAGGCATTGCTACCGTCACGTATCTATTCGAAGGGGAAATTTTGCATCGAGATTCGCTTGGCAGTGTGCAAGCCATTCGCCCAGGTGACATCAATCTTATGGTGGCGGGCAAAGGGATTGTTCATTCCGAGCGCGAAAATGAAAAGCGCAAAGCCTTTGCAAGAACGCTCAATGCCTTGCAACTTTGGATAGCCTTGCCCACTGAACACGAAGAAATTTCACCTGCTTTTTATCATTATCCGGGAGATGAAATACCCACAGCTGAAATTAACGGCGTGTCAGTACGTGTGATGATGGGTGATGCTTATGACTTGCACTCACCGGTAATGACCTTTTCAAAAACCCTGTATGCAGAAGCGCAATTGCAACCAGGGCAAACGTTAGAGTTACCCAACGCGCAAGAGCTAGGTGTCTATGTGGTTGAAGGGTCTTTGCAGGCTAAAGCTACTGAATTACCCACGCACTCCATGGCCATACTCGACAACCCAAAAGGGGTGGTAGTTGAAGCAAAAGAGCCAACGCGTATCGCTATTATTGGTGGTAACGCGCTAGGTAAGCGTTATATAGATTGGAACTTTGTATCAAGCGACAAAGAACGTATTGAACTGGCAAAATTAGACTGGAAAAAGGGTCATTTCCCCAAAGTACCGGGTGATAATGAGTTTATCCCACTTCCTGAATAGATAAATTCGCAGGGCGCTCAATTCGCGCGTCACTGCGCCTAGTTCACAGCAAATAACGCTGTCAAAACAGCAAGATGAGTTTTATGCACTAGACATGTCCCCTACAACACTGACATTATCAAATTAAACATAACAAGAAATATACAGGGATCACTCGGTGCAACACTCGCTTTTAGATTCACTCACCCAATGGTTTGCGCTGCTTGTAGATTTCAAGCTGTACGAAGCCATCGTTATCCCTATAAATTCGTTGTTCTGGAACTACTATTTCCTTCTCACCTTATTGAGCGCATGCGGCGTGTGGTTTACGTGGAAACTCAAGTTCGTTCAACTGCGTTACTTCACCCATATGTTTGCAGTAATGCGCGGTAGCACCCATGGCAACAAATCAGGTATTAGCTCATTCGGTGCACTGTGTACCAGCTTGTCGGCGCGAGTAGGCACGGGGAACCTCGCGGGCGTGGCTATCGCCATCACTATGGGTGGCCCAGGCGCTGTATTTTGGATGTGGGTGATTGCCTTTGTAGGTATGGCTATTGGATTTGCTGAAAGCGCCCTAGGGCAGCTCTACAAGGTGCGAGATGATAAGGGGGAGTTCCGTGGTGGCCCCGCCTACTACATTCAACAGGGTTTAAATAAACGCTGGCTGGCTGTTGCCTTTTCCATGGCGCTATTCTTTGGTTATGGCTTCATATTTAACTCGGTGCAAGCCAACTCTATTACCGATGCGCTCAATCATGCCTATGGTTTTGAGCCGCTCTACGTGGGTATTGTCATTTGTATTCTCGCTGCGCTCATCGTGGTTGGTGGGCTGCGCAGCATTGCTCGCTTCTCACAGATGATTGTGCCATTTATGGCCGTTGGCTATGTACTGGTGGCAGTAGGGATTACGCTTTGGAATATCGAACTGGTACCAACCATGATATATCACATTATTAGCTCCGCCTTTGGTTTTGACCAAGTCGCAGGGGGCACCTTCGCAGCGGCTATTCAACACGGGATTAACCGTGGCTTATATTCTAATGAAGCTGGCGCCGGTAGCGTACCCCATGCAGCGGCAAGTGCAGCACCGGTACCCAACCACCCTGCTACGCAAGGCTTTGTGCAAATGCTCGGGGTGTTCGTAGACACTATGATTCTGTGTACCTGCACCGCTATCATCGTGCTGCTAGCAGGCGGTGAGCAAACCGGAGAAATGGAAGGCATACGCCTCACACAAGATGCGATGACCTTCCACCTAGGCGCAGGTGGGGAAGATTTTGTCGCGGCTGCAATCGCGCTGTTTTCATTTACCTCGGTTGTGGCTAACTATGCCTACGGTGAGTCCAACCTACACATGTTTAAACTCGATAATAAAATCGGCAGAACGATATACACCGCAGGTTACTTAAGTGTAATCATTTGGGGTTCGGCAGCCGCACTGCCAAAGGTGTGGGCCATGGCGGATATGGCACTTGGACTGATGACGGTGATTAACGTGATTGCCATTATTTTGATGACGCCGACTGTGGTTAACATTACCAAGGATTACATCGACCAACGTAAAGCGAATAAAGTGCCTGAGTACAAAACAGGTAATTGTGAGATTCAAGGCCAATCTGAAAGAGGGGTGTGGGATTGACATTGTGATGTTTCTAGAACCTGTTAGCTATTGAAACTGATTGTTCAATATCACAGGAACTAGAAACATGACCTAATGTTGGTTATTTAACGCCTTTTCCATCACAACCATGATTCATTAAGTGATCATAAGCCGCTTTAGCTTGTACAAGGCCGTTACCATATTTGTAATCGTAACCAGAGTCACCTAAATCCATTGCTGATGCGCTTAATGCATTGCGTATCTCATAGTTGTTACACTGCGGGAAATTACTCCACACTAATGCCGCAACACCAGAAACATGCGGTGTGGCCATTGATGTACCCGACATAATAGCGTACAAATTTCCAGGGTATGTTGAAATAACATCAACGCCAGGCGCTGCTATTTCAACTTGCGATGTTCTTTGTGAGAAATCAGCGTGGTTCATCTGCTCATCAACGGCAGCAACAGACACAACGGAGTCGTACGAAGCTGGGTAGCTATGTGTGGCGTTACCATCATTACCCGCAGCGGCAATTGCTAGCACGCCTGCACGTTCCAAACGAGCAAATGCTCTTTGTTCCACTTTTGTAGAAAACGCACCACCTAGGCTCATGCTAACCACTTTCGCACCCGCATCTGCACAATCACTTACTGCGCCGGCTAAATCTGACGCGTAAACGAACCCACCGCCGTCATTGAAAACACGAACAATGTGTAGATCTGCCATACCAGACCCTAGTACGCCGGTGAGGCCGTCGTTACCATCGATACCCGCGATAGTTCCAGCAACATGCGTACCATGACCATGGCCATCCATATACCAAGGACCCGCCCCCTCATCATCCCCTGTTACACTCGATGAGGGTAAATCCATGTGCCCTAAATCATAGCCCGTATCGACAATACACACTTTGATCCCACCCTGATAACTTAGCTCCCCTGCTTGCACCATATCTATGCCATATGGCACATAGTCTTGAAAATTTGCCGGTGTGGCCGCTTCAGGGCCCAGATTACGAATCGGATCCAGCTCCAGTGACTTTATCGCTTTATTACCTTTCACCGAATTGTAAACATCCAAATTGATAACAGCAGCAATTGCATTGTCATTATCCAACTCCTGCATGACCTGACCACCTGCAGCTTCTATCGCAGAAATGAGATCGTTCTTGTTCCCTTTGTGATATTCAAAAATAATACGCGTACTTTTACTTTCTAATTTAGTTGCATCATCCACCAGCTCTGCTTGTGCTGAAAAAGCAGTGGCAACCATTATGGGTAATAGACTTTTCTTAAACATCTGCTTTCTCCTTATTCAGCGTCAGATTTATCTGAGCAAGTATGTTGTTGAATATTTCCATTAACGGTACCGACATTGGAATAACCATCAAATGGGCCATCGATTAAGTTAAAAGCGGTGATGGCACCATGAAAATTCCCCTTGCCTTCACCGGTATCGAAAAAGCACACAAACCCCGTACCATCTCCGGGTGCCGCTGGGTTTTTGGATGAATAGCTAAATTGCGCTTCGTACTGATCTTCACAGTTACACTCCTGTACACCTGAATCGATGCCCTCATCAGTTAATGTACAAAAGCCAAAGTTATCGACTTCAGCATTGAGGCTTACCCCCCCGATGGACTCAAAATCAATTGCACTGTGATCGATATAATTTACACGGCCCTTTACTTCTTCGCCCCCGCAGTTTTGGGCATTAAAGGTAAATACAGCATTTTTATCGCCACCAGCAGAGGCCATCGAACCGCCGCCAGTAAACTTGTGTTCTCCGACAAAAGTACATCCTGTTGACAGCATTCCAGCCACGAGTGCGGCAGTGATTAGTTTGAGCTTTGATTGGACCATTACGTCCTCCCGTTATAATTGTGTTCAACTTACTTAACGACTTTTTCATTGAATGACGCGTTGCAGTTTCGTCGAAGTCATCCATTTTGGAGTTCAAACAGTTGTTAGCGCTACCCGCAGATAGCAATACACCTTCAGCTGTTGTGAAGTTTTAGTGTAAAAGGTTAAAACTAAGTAAAATATTGAGCGGATTAACTAAAATGGATAAGCATTTGACCTAGAGCACTTAGCAAATGACCTAGGACAAATGATGTATTAACCAGACGTGTGGACTCTGCGAACACAGCGGGATCAAATCGTAGATGCCATTTCGTTGCTACCATAGAAATGATTAATTGAGTGACGAGTTGATACTTTTTTTATATTCAATCGCGGCTTGAGTTCTGTTGGTTACATTGAGGTGTCTGTAGATTGCGCTTGCGTGCACGCGAATTGTCTTCTCAGACACATTCAACTGCCTTGCGATAGCCTTATTACTGTACCCTTCAGAAATAAAGTGCAGCACTTTATTTTGACTGGGTGTTAAATGAGTCAAAAACTTAGGTGTTTCAGGCACTATACTCGAAGCAGCACTGCTCTTATCGACACTTATGTATTTCGAGACAACAGATAGAAAGACGGTGTCTAATTCAGCCTTGGAAATGAATTCTGTTGCTCCTGCTTCCAGACATTGTGTACAGCTCTCAAAGTCATCATTGCCGCTTATAACGACCAAAGGAATATGAGGGTAATGTTCTCGAAGATACTCGATTCCTTGAAGCCCAACACAACCGGGCATCACCAAGTCCGTAATAATGAGATCAATACTGTCGGTAAACTGTTCCATCAGCCTAAATAGTTGGTGATAACAATATGCTGATTCAATCTGAGTGTGTTGTCTCAGTGACTTTATTTTGTGGGTCACAGCATACACAATAAGAGGATGATCGTCCGCTACTACAATTCTCATATTTCGCCCTCCTGGCTTTGGATATCTTTGAATGGTTGGACTTTAAATAAACATAGTCACAACCTAAAAAAGGTACAAGTTGAACACTATTCCATTAGCCGCTTCTTGCGTAACTCGTACTATATTGTGCACGGGCACATTACTTATTGATTAATGAACAAATTAGCACTTAATCATCAATCCAGCTTTCCCAACGTTCCTATTTTATTTAAATTCTATTGGAATTTAGTATTTCTCTTGCTACCCTACCTTGTAACAATTTTATAACACATTTGGCAAACCATTCGAAAGGGTGGGACGCAAAGTCACCGGTCTAAGGGGCACAGCCCTATGATAGCGGGATTGCTAGTACAGTAACGTCGATTCGTGCTGTCTATCTTTGCGTTCCAAATGGCCAATATTGTATTTGGAGCAACACCATGAAATTTCCCTCTGCTTTTAAAGTCAGTGCTGTGGTTACCGCGCTAAGCCTCGCTATGGGTGGCCATGCCATAGCCAACGCTGGTAACACCAATCAGGTGCAATTACCGTATCAAGCACTTGATCATTTACCCGATAATCGATTAAAAACAAGCCTGAATAAGCTCCCTTCACATGTACAAAACAAGGTGCTGAGCAAGCTCAGTACGTTGGGGATCCCCGTCATTGATACTCAATACTTAGAGGCTGACGCGTCAGGTGAGCTGTTTTACATTGAAGAGGGATTAACGACTTCTTCTGCTGAGCTTACAGCTACAACAACGGATTCTGCCCTGCCTAGCGTTGATGTGTTTAAACTACACAGCAAACCCAATGCAGCGAACACAGTGTATTTGGACTTTGATGGTGGCATCGTCAGTGGTAAAGCATGGGGCGGTGGTAAAACCTATGACACACTTCCCTATGATCTTGACGGCGATCCAAGCACATTTAATGATACGGAACGTAGCCGAATCCATTTAATTTGGGCACGTATGGCTGATGACTTCGCAGCGTTCGACATCAATGTAACCACCGAGGCGCCAGCGAGCTTTGGGCCCAAAGTCGGTTGGGTGTTATTTACTAAAGACAGTGATGCCACTGATGTTGCTTTGCCATCACAAGGAGCCGGCGGTGTGGCCTACGTAAATGTGTGGGGGGGAAGTAACTACACCAATTATCAACCTGCGTTCGTATATTACAACCGCCTCGCTGGGGGCGCGGCAACAACCATGTCTGAAGCGGGTTCACATGAACTCGGGCACAACCTTGGCCTTAGTCATGATGGCACCTCTACCACTTCTTACTATGGCGGTTTAGGCGAAACCAACGATCTAAATAGTTGGGCGCCAATCATGGGTAACTCGTACAGTAAAAATATTACTCAATGGAGTAAGGGCGAATACCCTGACGCCAACCAGTTTCAAGATGACATTGTCATCATGACGACCAAATTAGGTGCGTCAATTGACTTAGAGGGCGATGAGCAATCACCAACGACACTAGTTGTGGACCAAGCGGGTCAATTTTCTGCAACGAATCGCGAAGCCGACCCAGGCAACGTTGAAGCAGCTAACAAGGGTACTATCGAGCAAGGTGACAGCGATTGGTTCCAATTTAGCGCAGGCACTGGCGCCGCTCAGTTCACAGCAACGCCAGCATGGGATGCGTTTACACGCACCAATCGCCGCGGTTCAAATTTAGATGTTGGCTTACGACTGTACGACGCACAAGGCAATTTGTTGGCAACGGCAGAGCCACAAACAGACACCAACGCCAATATACAAATTGATCTGGCGGCAGGCATTCACTTACTTGAAGTGTATGGCACAGCAGGCCCTTATGTGAGTGATTACGCAAGCCAAGGTCATTACTACCTAAACGGCTTTGTGCCGCCAGCAGCACCTGACACCACAGCACCTGATCCTAACCCGATGAGCTTTGCGGCAGCGCCAGCTGCAATTAGTGATAGTGCAGTCACAATGCAAGCAACCACTGCCATTGATGATAACGGCGGAACTGTAAGCTACTTGTTTAATTGCAACCAAAGCGGCAATGATTGCTCAACGGGCGTATGGCAAAACAGTACGTCATTCACAGCTACGGGCTTGGCACCGAATACTCAGTATTGTTTTAGCGTGCAGGCGAAAGATTTAGCGAACAACGTCACCTTAGCGTCAGCAACTTTGTGTGCAACCACATCGGAGAAATTACTGCCTCCAAACGCACCAATATCGCTAAGCACAACGAACGGCCAAGATGGCACCGCATCCTTGAGTTGGGCTGACAACAGTGACAACGAAGACGGCTTTGATATTCAACGTGAAAAACAACACAAGAACGGCCAATGGCGTGCAACCACTACAGTTGCACAAACAGCAGCAGACACCACCAGCTATGTTGACGCCAGCGACGCCGGTACGTTCCGCTACCGCGTTCGCGCAACCAACGGCGCAGGCGCTTCGAATTGGAGCAACTGGAGTTCGGTGACGGTGACCACCTCTGGAAGTGGCGGAGGCGGCGATGACAAACCGTGCCGCGGTAAAAAATGTGTAAAGTAGGGATAGCAGTAAAAACAGCGCAAGGACGCGTTCCAACAACACAATGTGTTAGCTATTTTTAATCAATTGATTCCCCTGAAATTGAGCCCAAAGCAGCCTAATGGCTGCTTTTTTTGTGCGTGTTGTTGGCATAAAGCACTCATCTATCAATACACTAATGCTCATAACGCAAGCTTATATCACTGTCACTGCAGCATATTCGCGAGCCACGAAATAAAAACTTTGTGCGCACGATTGGTGTTCTTAGCGCGATCACTCAGGTAATAACAAAACTCTGAATTTACCTCCTTGCCCACCGCCACCAGCATACCTGCTTCAATATATCGCTGGACCAATGTGCCAGAGCAAAACACCAACTTATTACTAAACAATGCTTCTTGAATACCGAAAAGCTCTTGATCAAACCTCTGTATTTTCACCGTTTTATCACTGTAGCCATTTAAAGCGAGCCAGTCCGACAATGGTGGACTCGGTAAATGTTTATTCTTCCAAGTAGTAGATACGAAATTTAACTCCCCTGAGGGAGGCCACGAAACAGCCGGGTTTGCATAAACGTTGAAACGCTCCCTTTTTATTATCTCGTCCGAGGCAACATGACCACTTTGACCAAAACGGATCGGCAGTACAAAAGCGTGCTTATCAATAGCTTCGCCAGTTGATATTTCAACCGATATCTGGGGATGTTGTTGATAGAAGTCTTGCAGTGCAGGGATCAGCACCAAGGCCGCGAAAGAGGAAGTTGTAGTCACGCGGATGTGATTGCCAGACGCATGTATCTCTTGAACAGCACGCTCTATTCGATTGAACCCTTCGCTGGTAGCTTGGGCTAGATATTTACCCACTTCCGTTAGCTCTATTTGTCGTGGTTTGCGAATAAACAAATCCACGCTCAAACGACTTTCAAGATTACTAATGTGGTGTGAAATGGCTGTCGGCGTTAACGACAATTCCTCAGCCGCCAATTTAAAGCTTCCTCGACGAGCAGAAGCGTCAAAGGCCTTTAGCGCCTGCAAAGATACATTCATATAAGCCTGCTTAAGAACAACTATTGATACACATAGATGATTTTAACTCATTCATAGCTGTTTTCTACTCGTTTGTTAACCTCACTGTTAGCTATTAAATTGGGCCTTACCAACTCAGATAGGATTAAAAACATGACGTCTATACTTCACATTGACTCAAGCGTACGCGCCGCATCAAACGACAACCCCGACTACAACTCTATCTCTAAAAACATTGCTATCGAGTTTATAAAATCATGGCAAGAGCAACATGAAATTGACCATTATGTGCACCGAGATGTAGGCATAAATCCGCCCGCCTTTATCACCCAAGACTGGATCGGGGCAGTATTTACGCCCCAAGAGAAGCGCACTGCATATCAGCATCAACTGTTAGCGCAATCAGACGAGCTAATAGAGGAAGTGCGCCAAGCCAACCTTATTATTATTTCAACGCCCATGTACAACTACGGTATGCCGGCGCAATTAAAAGCCTGGTTCGATCAAGTCGTGCGTATCAACAAAACATTCGACTTCGACCTCAATCGCGGCGACTTTCCCTTGCAGCCGCTCATGTCTGGGAAAATTTTAGTCATCGTAACGTCAAGTGGAGAATTTGGCTTTGAAAAAGGAGGCATTCGCGAAAGCTACAGTCATCTTTCCCCCATTTGAGAACGCTAAGCCGCTATTTAGGTGTGGATGTGATCTATGAAATAAATTCAGAATATCAGGAATTTGCCGATGAGCGCCATGCTGAATCGTTGCGAAAAGCAAAGCGAAGAGCGAAAGCACTCGCTAAGCAACTTTCGCTGCAAGCACAGACACGCAGAGTATCATTGCCGACGCCACAAACAAGCTAAGATCAGTGTCATCGAAGCGTCTTTGTAGCAATAAGGACAACAGGAGCATAACCAAAGTTGGCAAAGCGCTTGCCAAGGTTAAATAACTCTTCTTGATACAGTTAACCTTCCCCACTACGCGCGTCAAGTAAAATTGAATACTTAGCTGATAACCACGGTGCAACAGCAGTTCGTTGACTATCGCCTTCAGTGGCGCCATACCAGAGCCTGCGTCAATGACGACGGCTTGGCATGGCTTGGTGCCGCGATTTTGCCGACCTTATGCGGCGCGCCCTTCCCACCTTACCCAAAACTCACGGGCATTGGCAGTTCCCTACAAGGGTGTTAAAAACCAGTAAACAACTTGTTGTATATACCGCACAACTCATGTATAAAAAAGGAGCGGTATATACAGCAAGGAATGACTTTGTATTGTTTTACACGCCCATAAAAACAGGATTCAGAAGCAAAAATACAAACAATATCAAAAAGATAGGAGTTCAAATGAAACTATCACCTATAGCTAGCGTGTTGTGCATGACTTTTCTTGCATCCGGTGCAGCCAGCGCACAAGATGATAATTTAGATCAAGTAAACGAAGCAGACATCGAAAAAATTCAAATAACAGGTAGTCGTATAAAACGCACCGACATGGAAGCGGCAAGCCCTGTAAGTGTAATTACATCAGATCAAATTCTCGCCACGGGTATTTCCAACGTCGAAAATCTATTACAAGAAATGTCTTTCTCTGCTGGCGTTGCAGGTAACCAAACGAACGCGTATTGGACCAGTGGTGGCTATGGCACGGCACAAGTAAACTTACGCGGTATGGGTATAAAACGGACGCTGGTATTGCTTAATGGCCGACGCATCGTGTCGGGAGGTACAGGCGCGAACAGTTCCGTTGATTTAAATATGATCCCAACATCCATCATTAGTCGAATTGAGGTGCTAAAAGATGGCGCGTCCGCAGTATACGGCGCTGATGCGGTTGCTGGTGTTGTCAACATCATCACAAAATCGGATTTTGATGGCGCTGAACTCGATGTAAAGGCAGGCATGGCAGATGACGGTGATGGCGAGAGTCAAGATGTAAGCTTTAGCTTAGGCGGTGACTTCGAAAAAGGTAACTTCTTTGTCAATGCTACCTATAGCAACAGTGAAGCGGTACGCCAATCTGATCGCATCGATTGTCCAGTGTACGGTGATGAGAATGGCAACCTCATATGTTTTGGTAGTGGCACAACCGAAGGGGGCCGTGCCTTGTTACCAGACGGCACCTCAGTGCAGTTTAACCAAAATCCAGATACCGCAACTTACGGTGATGATTTTGGGCCATACAACAGTGAAGAGCATGGCTTTGACTGGTTACCGTATTTGAATGCAGTGAGCCCACTAGAGCGTATTAGTATCGCCAATTTTGCCAACTATCGCGTGAGTGACGACACCAAGTTATTCTATGAGGCCATGTATACAAAACGCCGAGCGCAACAAATCGTTACGCCGCGTAATGGCTTTGGCGGGATCGCCGTCGATGCTGATTTCCGATACAACCCAACGGGACAAGACGTAGAATTTCAACGTCGCCGTAACACAGAATTAGGCGCGCCTTTCTTCTTCCAAGAAACGGATACTATCAGGATTGTATTGGGTTTAGACGGTGAATTTAGCAACGGTTGGTATTGGGATGTCGCGTTCAACTACGGCCGCAATACAGGTAGGGATGGTTGGACCTTTGATATTGATCCAGCAAAAGCACAGCAAACATTGGATGACAGTATTTGTACCTACGACAACAGCAATGGTATTCCATGTGGTGACTGGTTCGGTGTAAATGAACTAAACCAAGATGTTATTGACTATGTGAAGTACCGCCGTGAAGGAACCGGGGGCAATGAAATGCGTACATGGACCGCGAACGTCTCTGGTGACTTATTCTCGTTACCCCATGGACAGTTAGCGGTGGCCATTGGTGCTGAAAAGCGTTGGGAAAGTGGTTGGCGAGACCCTGATTCGACCGTTCTCGCTAACGGACTTGAAGATAGAATTGCAGGTAATTTCAGCGTTACCGAAGCCTATTTCGAGCTATCAGCGCCATTACTCGCCGACATGACATTTGCACAAAAAGTCGATGCCGAATTTGCGATGCGCTATTCGGATTACGACACCCTTGATCCAGAAACAACCTACAAATTGGGTATCACTTGGAAAGTGGATGATAGCCTGATGCTAAGAACAGTAAAATCAACGGCATTCCGCGCACCTGTGATCACCGAACAATTTGGGGGCACTAATGGTGAGAACCTTAGAACAATCGATCCTTGCGAAAATGCGCAAGGAACAGTCGCGCAAAATTGCTTAGCAGACAACGTACCAGCAGATTTTGTTCAAGATGGTACAACCGTACTCACAAACGTAGGCGGTAACCCGAACATTGGCCCAGAGGAAGCAAATACCCTTACTGCAGGGGTTGTTTGGCAACCACAGTTTGTTGAAAACTTGTCCATGACGTTGGACTATTTTGATATCGAAGTGGAAGGTGCAATAACCTCGGTAAACGGCTCTGATATGCTTAAGCTGTGCTACGAAGACCCTGTCGGAAACGCAGATTTTTGTGGTACATTTACGCGACATCCATTAACTCGACAAGTCACAGAAATTAATCAGCGTCCTGTCAACGCGGCGACAGAAAATGTCGCGGGTGTTGATTTTAACATGGAATATTTATTCGATCTTTCTGGACTAAACGCCAAAACAACTTTAGATATAACCCGCTTATTGAAACACGAAAGTACTCCTTTCGCTGGGCAACCGACGATAGATAAAGTAGGCTATATCACTGAAGATCAAGGTAGTTATACCGAATGGCGTGGTAACTTTAACTTTATGTTGATGGCCGATGACTGGTCTGCAGGATTGTCGCTGCGATATATCGGTGCTGCTGACGACGTCAATGGTGGTGACTTTGACCCAGCTGGACGTTCAGTGGATTCACTGTTCTACACAGACATACAGGGCTCATATCGAATCAACGACGCCATTCAGCTATCAGCAGGTATCGACAACATTTTCGATAAAAAGGCACCGTACTTAACATCGTGGAATGACGCCAACACCGATGTCATGACATACAATCTTATAGGACGCCGTGGTTTTATGAGGCTTAACTACAAGTTTTAAGTTGCCCTGCTCATACAACCCTAGGCACTATCAATTGGTAGTGCCTACTTTTTACATAACACGTACAAACTATACAAAGGGATAAATTTGTAAATGACGCAAGTTCCAAAATATAAAGAAATCAGCAATTTTATTATTTCAAATATTAATAATGGAACTTGGCCCGCAAATCATAAACTCCCATCTGAGAATGACCTTGCGGAACTACTAAACAGTAGCCGCATGACTGTGAGAAAATCTTTAGAACAGCTTGTTTCTGACGGCATACTCTTTCGCAGGCCCAGTGTCGGCACCTTTGTTTCTGAGCAAAAAGTACAGAGCTCTTTTTTAGAAATTCGCAATATCGCCGATGAAATACATGAGCGCGGTCACCGTCACTCGAGTACCGTACTTAGCAAAGTACTCATGCGTCCAACCGAAAAGCTTTTAGACTTATTGAAGTTAGACAGCTATGTCGATGTCGTAAGGGTCGTGATATTACACCTAGAAGATAGCAAACCCTTCCAACTGGAAGAGCGCTATGTCAATGCTCAGCTGGTACCAGAGTTCTTTAATCAAGACTTCACTCAAGTCACATGTAATGAATACCTCAATAGCCAATTACCAGTAACCAGTGCCGAAATTTCCATTGAAGCTGTGATGCCGCAACGGATTTTGAGGCATCAGTTAGGCTTAAGCGATGAAGTGCCCTGCCTCAAGCTAACGCGAGTGACGACATCAGGAAACAACACTGTCAGCTATGCCAACCTTTACCATTCAGGTAGTGCATTTAAGCTTACAGGTAAGCTTAAATCAGTGTAAGCGGGTAAATTGGACTCAACTTACTGCTGCATCCCGCCAAAGCATTGTTCTGATCAAGCGTTGCTCACTTCATTAATGATGTTTGGGGTAACTTGATACGTTTTCGCCATTACATGAATAGCAAAACCGAACAGACGTAACCGATATACCCTTCACAGTTAAACACCTTATGTTGAAGCGGCACTCACCAAAATAACGCCAACTACCGCTTCTACACATGCATTCAATTACGCATCACATATCTTAAAGCCAAGATGGTGACGCATATTTTTCACGCCTCCACCTTGGCTCGCTGTTGTTGTCTTAAGCTGGGTGCTAACTAAAGCTATCGAAATGAATGTGCTCGCGATTCACTCCCATGGCCACGAGCGCGACAATAGTTTCATCCATCATCGCTTGCGGCCCGCACATATAATAATGAGCTTCCAACAAATACTCACGACTGACGTTGTTAAACATTACCTGCTGCGCATACCCAGTTGCCCCGAGCCAATCAGAGTCAGCTTGCGAGAGCACAGGAGTATAACCAAAGTTGGCAAAGCGCTGGCTAAGGTTAAAGAACTCTTCTTGGTACAGTAAATCTTCCTCAGTACGCGCACCAAAGTAAAATTGAATACATTGCTTATAGCCACGGTGCAACAACAGTTCGTTAATAATCGCTTTCAGTGGAGCCATACCTGAGCCAGCGCCAATGACAATGATTGGTGCTGTACTCGATGGCTCAACAAAAAACTCTTCGAATGGCCCTAGCGCATCAACCTTGTCACCCACTTTTAGGTTACATAAATAACTTGAACCGTACCCTGCTGGGATTCCAGGTTGTGGTGAGCGATGATATTTAATGGCAAAAGACAATTCGTTATCCAACTCACTCACCGAGCTTAAAGAGTAATTACGTGAACAAGCTTTACCATTAAATAATTCGTTATCTACGTTTTCCCACGTACCTTTATAATCGTCCGGAAGATCGTCTGGCCTTGCTTTAACAGTACCTGCAGGAATGAAGAAGCGCATAAATGCCCCAGCTTTGTAATGCATATCTGGCCCCGCAGCCTTAAAACGAAGCTCTTTAATCTCTGGGGTCACAAATTCACTACTTACAAGCGTCAATACTGTCTTTTGAGCGTCGGTGACATCAAACAGAGTCATGTCTTCAACATCGTTGGAAAAATGCTGACAGGCTAATCTAAACCCCTGATTTAGCTGCGACTCTGAGAAATGCTGTTGATCCGCTGAGGTTGCTTGTGGTGCTGGATTTATCAGCACCTTGCAGCGGCCACAGGTACCGCCACCGCCGCAAGTTGATGGCAAAGCAATGCGCTTTTCACCAAGGCCATCGAGCAAATTAGTTGCCGTTGACAATTCAACCTGACCTAACAACTGCTGCTGATGGTCAAATATTTTAATGGTGCTTCTTTTCGATAAAAACGCAACCTTATATTGCCCTCGCTTAATGAGATCTAACGTCCAAATCAATCCGGTTAATGACAGCCAAAGTGTCACAAAAGCAAAAAGAATGATTTGAATATTGTTAAAGCTCCCCTCGTTGCCATAATCCATAAAGTGCAACATAAAAAAGATATCGGCAAAACGCTTATGAGCGTCACTGTGTCCGACTACGCGCCCAGTAAAGTCTTCAATGTAAACGCTGGTATCAATGTCATCACTGAAGTTTACGCGCCATGTCGCATTTTTCTGCTTGGGAAAGTCCTCCAGAGGTGGTTGCAACAAGGTCACCTCGCGGATGCTACCTGGTCCATTGTAGGATTGTTTAGCAAGACGGATAGCAAACGCCTCATCAATACGCGCTTCAGTGCCCTTGTAGGCATCAAAAAGGCTATACTCATTTTCAAAGTAAGCATACAGACCTTGTTTGTGCGTCAACAGATAGTATGGATGCCCAAGCAATTCAATTTGCTTGAGCGAAACAACAGCATCAGCGCGAGCGAGTACCTCTTGAGGCTCAACCAACGCCGATGTATTTATCTGTGCCACTTGATGATCATGGGCACGATAGGTGTGCCCGCCCACTTTGTGATGGTCCATCAAATTGAAGTAGATACCACTTAGTAGCCACAGCATAAACTGGATACCGACAACAATTGACGCCCATTTGTGTATCTTTCTAACCCACAGCATTAGATACCACCTCTTTGCATATTATTGTTTTTATCTAGCTCTTGAGCGAGCGAGTGTTCTGGCTCATCCTTTTTAAAAACTCTGAAATAAGCCAAAACCATTCCTGCAAGGGCCGAAAAGATACCGAATAAAGTAAACCAAAACAGCAACTTATTATCTATCTCACTGTCCTCGTAATCCATCACATGAAACCTGAACATCCAGTCAAACAGACGCCACCACTCATGACGCTTCGCTAATACCTCGCCCGAACGAGCTGAAATATACAAAGAAGGACTGCCCAAATTATCAAAGTTCACTCGCCATGCAGGTAACGCATTATGCACTCGGCGACTTAGCTCGAAAGGTGGATTAGAGTCGATATATTCAACACTTTCGACGGCACCATCACCAGTATATTCATGGCGAGCAACTCGAATAGCTTCCTCTTTACGGAGCGGCGAAAGTAGCTCCCCTGAATTGGCATCAACCATGTAATGCACATCTTCTTGCTCGAAGCGATAAACCGGTTTATCAATATGCATACCTACAGTGAACTTTTCTAATTGCGAATATTTTGCTCTAAGCGAACTCATCGGGTAGTTCAACTGCTGCACTGGCACTTTGGTTTGGTGGTTTTTCACTAGGGTATCGCCATGGATATAGTCGATATCAAAAAACACCATGTAGGCCCCCGTGACCGACCAAATCACAAACTGAGAACCCACAAACAACATGAGCCATTTGTGATATTTGCGACTCGTTTTTAGTGCGCTAAAAGGCGGTGTGTTGTCAGCTTCGATGCTGCGGGCGCGCCAAATGAAATACACCGCAGGCAGCACTAAGAGTGTCAATAACACCGCGCTGAGCATACCACCCACCATAGGTGCGGCAATGCGACTCATGACCTCAGAGCCCGTGCCCGAGCCATAAAGAATCGGCATCAAACCGATAATAATCGTTGCCACCGTCATCATAACAGGGCGAATACGCATTCCCGCCCCTTCCATAATGGCCTGTGTAAGCGCAGCTCTGTCAAAGGCAATACCCTGTTCCTTACAACGATTAAGCGCTTCTTTGGTAAGACTGGTTTAAGTACACCAGCATAATCACGCCGATTTCTACCGCGACCCCAGCGAGGGCAATAAAGCCTACCCCCACAGCAACGGAGAAATTAAAGCCTTCAAGATACATTAACCATAAGCCACCAATCATCGCCATCGGTAAGGTGGTGATGATGATTGCCACTTCAACCAACGAACGGAAGTTGAGGTAAAGCAAGATCACGATAATAGCGAGGGTCAGCGGCAGCACGTAAGTCAGCTTTTCTTTCGCGCGTTCCATGTATTCATACTGGCCAGCCCAGTTGATTGAATAGCCAGCTGGCAAGTCTAAGTTCGCTGCCAAATACGCCTTTGCATTTTCAACGTAGGTGCCCACATCAACATCCGCAATATCAATGAAGGTCCAGCCGTTAATGCGGGCATTTTCACTTTTGATCCCCGGCGGGCCAATTTCAATACGAATATCGGCCACATCACCTAGGGCAATACGCTGACCATTTGGCGTCACCACTGGCAAACGCGACAGTTGCTCTGGTGAGTCACGGTAATCTTGTGGATAGCGCAGGTTAACTGGGTAACGTTCTTGCCCCTCAATAGTTTGCGTCACATTCATGCCGCCAATCGCCGTGGACACAACCTGTTGTACATCCTCGATATTCAAGCCAAAGCGGCTAGCCTTTTCGCGAGAAATATCCACTTTAATGTAACGACCACCCGCTACGCGCTCTGAGTACACAGAAGCAGTGCCTTGTACGTTAGGTAGCAACTGCTCGATTTGCTCACCAATATCTTGAATGACATCCAATTTTGGACCAGCAACCTTGATGCCCACAGGCGTTTTTATGCCCGTTGCGAGCATGTCGATACGGGTCTTAATAGGCATCACCCACGCATTTGTCAGACCTGGGAATTTAACCAACTTATCAAACTCAGCTTTCAAGCTTTCAGTTGTCACTCCTTCGCGCCATTGATCGCGAGGTTTAAGCTGAATAAAGGTTTCAATCATGGTGAGTGGTGCAGGATCGGTCGCCGTTTCCGCTCGACCCACTTTACCGAACACGGTTTCCACCTCTGGCACAGTGCGAATGAGCTTATCGGTTTGCTGCAATAACTCTCGGGCTTTACCAATAGATATGCCCGGATAGGTTGTTGGCATGTACATCAGGTCCCCTTCATCGAGAGGTGGGATGAATTCACTGCCAATTTTATCGACCGGATAGAAGCCAACCACAGTCAAAACAATCGCTAACACCACGGTGATCTTCGGGAATTTCATCACCACATTCAGCGCTGGCTTATAAATGGCAATCAACAAGCGATTGAGGGGGTTTTTCTTCTCTGAAATGACCTTACCGCGAATAAAGTAACCCATCAGCACAGGCACGAGAGTGATTGCCAAGCCCGCAGACGCTGCCATGGCATATGTTTTGGTGTAAGCCAACGGTGCGAACATGCGCCCTTCTTGCGCTTCAAGAATAAACACAGGCAAGAAAGAAACCGTGATAATCAACAAACTGAAGAACAACGCCGGCCCCACTTCGGATGCGGCTTTGGCAACAATTTCCCAGCGGTTGTCATCGGTGAGCGGGGTTTTCTCCATGTGCTTATGCATGTTTTCTATCATGACGATGGCACCGTCTGTCATCGCGCCAATGGCGATAGCAATACCGCCTAGCGACATGATATTGGCGTTGATCCCCTGCATGTGCATGATAATAAACGACACCAAAATACCCAGAGGCAGTGTTACCACCGCAACAATGGAAGAACGCAGGTGGAATAAGAATGCCACACACACTAACGCGACTATGAAGAGCTCTTCTGCAAGTTTGCTCCACAAGTTATCGACCGCACTTTCTATCAGTTTTGAGCGGTCATACACAGTGACGATTTCAACGCCTTCAGGCAGCGATGATTCCAACGACTTAAGCTTTTCTTTGACGCCATTAATGGTTTGCTGAGCGTTTTCACCAAAGCGCATTACCACAACGCCGCCAACCACTTCGCCCTCACCGTTTAATTCCGCGATACCTCGGCGCATTTGTGGCCCTAAGCTCACGTTGGCAACGTCACCAATTCGCAGCGGCGTGCCCTGCTCGTTCAACCCCAACGGGATCTTCTCGATATCTTTGACCGAAGTGATGTAACCGGTTGCGGTCACCATGTATTCCGCTTCGGCCATCTCTACAACCGAGGCACCGGTTTCTTTGTTGCCACGCTGCAGAGCAACTTGAATTTGGGCCAGTGGTACGTTGTAAGCACGCAATTTATCGGGATCAACTTGCACCTGATACTGTTTGACCATGCCCCCTACTGCCGCCACTTCGGATACACCAGGAACGGTTTGCAGCTCGTACTTCAAGAACCAATCTTGGATACTGCGCAATTGGCTTAAGTCATGGTTGCCGGTTTTATCCTCAAGTGCGTAAATGTACACCCAACCCACACCTGTAGCATCAGGACCAAGCTGAGGTTTAGCGGTGTCTGGCAAGCTTGAAGCGACCTGACTTAAATATTCAAGCACCCGCGAGCGTGCCCAATACAAATCGGTGTCATCATCAAAGATGATGTACACATACGAGTCGCCGAAGAATGAAAAGCCACGCACTGTTTGTGCACCCGGTACTGATAACATCGCCGTCGTCAGTGGGAAAGTCACTTGGTCTTGGACCACCTGCGGTGCCTGCCCGGGGTAACTCGTTTTAATGATGACTTGTACATCAGACAAATCAGGAATTGCATCAACAGGGGTATTTTTCAATGAATACAGACCACCGAAGGCAATGATTAAGGTGATCAGTAAAACAAAAAAGCGATTGCCTACGGACCAGCGAATTATTGATTCAATCATGTTTATTCCCTCTCATTAATGCATAGAGTGGTCAACAGCGTTTTCTTGCTGCTCACCCTCTAATAGAGAGATTTCAGTAATAACGAAGTCATCGCGCACTTCAAAGGTAAAGGTCACCGAAGCCCCGATTTCCAATGCCGACACATCAACACCGTCTGCCACTGCAAAGTCCAAAGTTGCAGCTGGCCTACCCCATTTTTCAATAGGGCCTCGGCTAATGTTCAGCACACGACTTTGTTCGTCAATCGCGTTGACAACGCCATCAACGGTAGCACTAGAAACCTCAGGTTGTGTCATGATATGAATGCCTGTGAGTTCATAACCGCCATCCGCTGTTTTCGTCACTTCAAAATGCAGTGTTTGCCCTGATTTCAAGTCATTGATGTCCACCGTATCTGCCACGGTGAAATCCATGGTCATTTCTGGCCAATCCCATTCTTTGGCAGGACCATGGGTGATGTTCACCATGTTGTGCGATGGCATCACACTATTAATCTCACCTTCCATCCACACGGAATTGGGCTGTTCATCAACCGCCATACGCTTAAAGTCAGAGTTTTTGCTTGATTCTGAGTCAATCAAGAATTGCGCAGAGGTGACAATCACATCCCCTTCATTTAGGCCATCAAGAATCTCAATGTCATCTTCGCCTACACGACCAAGTGTCACTGCAATTGACTTAAATTGACCATCACCAAAATCCACCACAACGCGGTCTTGTTTACCGGTGCGGATCACCGCTTCTTTAGGCACAACCAACCTATTAGCGCTAGGCTCAGCCATAATTGCGACTTGCGCGAACATATTCGGCTTTAATTCATAACCCGGATTATCAAAGCTCAAACGCACCCGTAACGTGCGAGTTTGGCTATTAAGCGCGGGATACACATAATCAACCACACCATCCCATTCTTTGCTTGGTAAATAATCTAGAGTCATGGTAACTGGCAACCCTTCTTTAATGAGTGCCGCGTCACGCTCGAAAACTTCTGCTTCAACCCACACTTCATCCAATTTAGCGATGCTCATTAAGGTCGTGCCTGGGCTAACATAGAAACCTTCGCGAATTTGCAGGCCATCTATCACCCCTTTTTGCGGCGAATAGAAAGTGACGTTTTGCTCTACATGCTTGGTTTTTCTGAGCTTGGCGATGAATGCATCACTTAACTGCAAGGATTGCAAACGTGCGGTGGCTGCTTCAATCAACGAGTTGGTATTACGGCTAAGTGCAATTAAAAACTCTTCTTGTGCGTTTACTAGCTGTGGCGAATACAGAGTATAAAGTGCTTGGCCCTTCTCCACGGGATCGCCCGCCGCCTTTACGTAAAGCTTCTCAACCCAGCCATCGACTCGCGGATGAATATGGATAAGCTTGTCTTCATCATATTGCACATAACCCACCGTTGAGATGGCGGTATCTATAGCCTTCATTTCTACACTCGCTGTGCGCACACCTAAATTGTGCACAACGTTTGGTGCTATTTTTACCGCGCCAGGACCGATGTCATCGCCGCCAGTGTCTTCTTCATAAACGGGGACTAAATCCATCCCCATCGGTGACTTACCCGGTTTATCGCGACGATAATTTGAGTCCATAGGCGCAACCCAGTAAAGCGGCTTCTTTTCACCTGATTCGGCACTTTGCCCCTCAACAGCAGGATGTTCACCTTGGAAAAGCGTCATCGCGCCTGCTCCGAGCAATGCGCCAACAATTACAGCGATAATAGTTTTGTTAGTAGCAGGCATTATTGTTCTCCAATGTGGTGTTCATGTTCAGACATTATTTTGCTGTTGTCTGAGTGCTCGAAGCGAGATAAAAAGTAATTGATGCGCGCCACTGTTTTTAGCACATCAACATCAATTTTAAGTGCGGCAATACGTGCATTTAGCTCTGCGATGCGCGCCCGTACAACCTCTGCGAAGTCGCCATCATCATGGGTATAAGCGGTCAGTGCAGCTTGCGCTTGGTCATGGGATTGTTTGATTAACTTTTGCGTGTAAATGTCTTTGCGCTGCGATAAACGCGTGAGCTGCTTGAGCTCTTTTTCAACAGCGCTGACCATCTGCTTAGTTAGAAGCAGCTTTTCAGTTTTTACCGCTTCGGTTTGCGCCACTGACGCAGCAACTTGCTGGTCTTGGCGTTTTTCCGTAAACAAAGGTAAGTCGAAAGTGACCCCCACGGAGAAGAAATCGGCACGACTATCGCCAGAAGGCATGTCGTCGCGGTAACCATAACTGGCATTCACACCCCACTGCGGTTTGTAACTTTGCTCCGCTATTTCAATGCCTTTAGCGAATGCCTGCTCTTTTGCATCAATCGCCAACAATGCAGGATGTGCAGCCAATGCTTGGGCGAGGCGATTGCGCGAGTAAGTATCCGCAGAAAGGAGTTCATGGTTGCTCAATCTCAGTGTTGGCAACTCGTTAACCACCGCATTGATATAGTTGCTGTGGTCATAGTTAAACGCCAATTCTGGCTGGCTTTGGTCATACACATGCAGCCATTCATTGAGCTGCGCAAGGCTGGTTTCCAGCTTTTGCTTTTCAACCGTTAACCTGTCTTCCAATTGCACCATTTCCAGTTGCGCACGAATGACATCTTGTTGACGAGTTTTACCCACAGCACTGGCGTAACTCGCTTCAGCGATTTCGGCAATTTGCTCAAACAACACGCGATCTGACTCAATAAGGGCAATGGTGCGCTGCGCTAAATACACATCCAGCCATAATTGCGACACGTTACTGCGCAACTGGGCCTTACGGTTTTCACGCAACAGCGGATATTGGCCTGCTTGTAAGAGCAATTGGCTAGCTTTGAGTTGCAAACTATCGCCGCGGGGAAACATTTGGCTTACACCCACTTTAAGCTGGGTCATGCCCTCTTGCTCAAAATCCCACGTATCCACAGGCAGATTCATCAATCCCACTGATACTTGCGGGTCCGCCAAGGTACTCGAGGCAATACTTTGGCTCTCAAGCGCTTGCTGCTGCAGACGATTCCCTTGTAGCCACGGATCGTTTTGCTGTGCTAATGACACTGCTTGTTCTAGCGAAATTGATGTTGCCTCATAGCTATAAAGTGCATTGCTGCTCAGACTCAACCCCAATAAGAGCATGGCTGAGTGTTTCATATTGAATGACATTAGAACTGCTCCTCGTAGGTATTCACCTTGGCATAGGGCTTACTCGTACCATCTTTAAAAAGTAGTAATACTTGGTAGGGCATGAACTTGTCTTCTACTTCCATGCCGGGCGAGCCAATCGGCATGGCCGGAACCGAAAGACCAATCGCGTTCTCATGTTTTTCTGAGAGAAACTGGCGAATAAACTTCGCTGGAACATGGCCTTCAAATGCGTAACCTTCGTGTGAAAGTGCAGTGTGGCAAGAGCGATAATTGGGGGCGATACCTAACTGAGATTTAATCGGATTGATATCGTAAAAGTCTTTGCCCTCGGCTTTAAAACCTTGGTCAACAAGATGATTTATCCACTTTTTGCAACAGCCGCAGCTTGGCGTTTTGGCCACAATAAGCTCTATCACATCGCGCTGAGTATTTACTGGCTTACGCTGCTCATTTGCGTCAGCAAGCAATGGAAACATCAACAAAAAAGTGACTAATTTAAAATAGATTTTCATTATTCTCGTCCTGACTTAACGTCGTTTTTAGCGCATAAAATAGCGCATTTACTGGCGTAAAAATCGAATGTGCGTGAAATTTGGGCGCACTAACCCTGCTTAAGCAAAAATGGGCGGACGAAATAAAGAAGTAGAAATGGCGTTTGG
Organism: Pseudoalteromonas sp. GB56; assembly: GCF_054923835.1. Lineage (NCBI taxonomy): Bacteria > Pseudomonadati > Pseudomonadota > Gammaproteobacteria > Alteromonadales > Pseudoalteromonadaceae > Pseudoalteromonas > Pseudoalteromonas sp. GB56. Next base: position 2,698,676 of record NZ_JBPCHK010000001.1, read on the forward strand.
TTGGGCTGCGCGATTGCCTATTACGGCTTCGCTAAATTTGACGACACCCGTTGCTGCGGTGTCCGTGTTAACTAAGGTAACCGAAGTACATGCATTGGTAGGACAAAAACAAGTTACTTCACAGCAATCATCTGCTGAGTCATCACTGCGTGTCATGTCATCGTGCATCATACCATCATGACCCATTGCAGAATGGTCCATCATCGTATTCATGTTCATATGAGATGGGTGTGCATTACTAGCCATTTCACACGACATCGCGCTCGCAGCAAATGCTTGCCCTACTAGGGAAACTAGCATCACTGTGATGATCAGTGCGTTTGAAAAAAGCTTAGACATATCAATCTCAAATTAAATGACCCAAACAGGGTAAGTCAATTTGAGAAAAATGTAAATGCTTCAAAATCCTCCATAGGCGGCCCAACAAATCTATCTGTTGACTAAGTTAATAGCCTTTCAACTCCCACAATTGAAATCTTTTGTGACATCTTTGCACTGCAATTTGCCCTTTGTTCGCTTACATTATCCTAAGCAAATCATGATTTTGGATTGAAGCTTTGGCAAACTACATTGAGGTAAAGCCACCTGCGTGGCTTTCCCCTATATAGAGGCATTCTGGTTACGAAAAATAAGCGGCACGGCGTCTTTGTTCCCACAAGGCGTCTTCGATTTACTGGTGCATACAGCACCGTTGTCATTTTCCAATTGTAACAGTCACAGCAAATCACTAGACACTGGAATAAGTGTGTTAGGACAGCAACTGTATGCTTATCAAATTACGAGCAAGCACCCACAATGGGTGTTAGCCGCAAGAATAAAACCATTTGCGTTTTTTCAGCAGTCGCATATCAGTGCGTATGAAATTAAAAATACCTGTGAAAGCACCAATGAACTATTTGCCCACTCCTTTAATTTTGAGCCTCTGTATCCTTGGCTTCAATCCTTAGGCAATGAAGTGAGCTTGGATGAAATGAGTAAAGGAGTGTGCATGCTCATGCCTTGGCTAAAGGCACAGTTTTATAACGACCGATACACACTTAGCCCAATACTGCGCGCACAAACTAATTCAATTCTTGATACCCGCGGCGATATTCTTATAGGTGAGATTTGTCAGCGCTTTGACACTAGCAAGGTTACTTTACGTAATCACTTTATGTCGCACATTGGTCTGTTACCCAAGGAGCTGTGTAAGGTATGGCGTATAAATCACTTTCTTTTACAGGCCGCAGACCCAAGTATTAGCCTGACTGAAGCCGCGCTCGATGCTGGCTATTTCAATCAAGCCCATCTTAATCGGGAATTTAAATCCATGTTCGCGCAAACTCCTAAAGCCTATCTAAAAAGCCATGCGGTAGGTTTGCCACACATCAACAACCACGCGATTCAAAGTCGATTTAGTGGCCAATACGACCCCTTTTAGGTGCACTTTACTTTTTTACAATTTTTTGCCGTTGAGTTGCGCTTTACTGAGTATAAATAGTCCTTTTACTTAGGGAATAAGTGGATGAAAACAGTAAAGAGAACCGCACTTTCGCTGGCTATGTTGTTGAGTTTTATGAATCCGACAGCGTTTGCTCAACCCATTGATAAACAACAAAAACAAACCACAATAGCGCAAATTTCAGCGCTCATGAAAGAGCACTATGTATTTCCCGAGACGGCCAAGGTAACAGGTGAGAAGTTAACCGCTGCACTCACACAGGGCGAGTTCGATCAATATCAAGATAGTGAGGCATTCGCCGAAGCCGTGTCCACTTGGCTGCAAGAACATGCCGAAGACCGTCATTTGCGTGTAAGAGCAAACCCAGTGAAAAAGACAGTCACTGGCGCTGAATCCCAACTAAGAAAAAAGCTCGTGAGCCAACCTCGATATGGCTCGCTCACTAAAGGTGTGGTAGCTGCACAAGTGCTTGAAGGCAATATAGGCTACTTGGACTTACGCGGCTTTGCACACTTACCTGAGAGTAAAGAGTATCTGGATTCAGCTATGAAGTTACTGTCTAGCAGCGAAGCGGTAATTATCGACTTACGTAAAAATGGCGGCGGCTCACCTGAAACGGTGCAATATTTGTGTAGCTATTTCTTCGATGAACCACTGCTTCTCAATAGCTTGTACTTCCGCGAAGACGATGAAACCCGCGACTTTTATGTGCTTGATGAGGTCAACGGCAAAAAGATGCCTGACGTTCCATTGTTTGTGCTCACCAGCGACCGTACCTTCTCCGGCGCAGAGGAATTTAGCTACAACATGCAAACCCGTAACCGCGCAACCCTCGTGGGGCAAACAACAGGCGGTGGCGCAAACCCCGGCGGCATGTTCACTATCAATGACGACTTCCGTATGTTTATCGCCACTGGCACAGCAATCAACCCTGTAACAAAAACAAACTGGGAAACCGTGGGGGTAAAGCCTGATGTGGAGGTAAACGCGGATGATGCTCTGGACAAAGCCATCGCCTTAGCTACGGAACAACTCGGTGGGGACTGGCAAAAACTTAAAGCTCAGCGCGAAGTAGGTGCCGATAAACTGTTTTCATTATTGGCTAATGTAAAAGCAAGCGATGAGAGCCTAAACAGTATAAACAAGGCTTATCACAGCGAAGTAACTAAGCTCATCACTTCGTTAGCTATATCAGACCGTGATCTGGCCTATTTAGCACATGAAAGTTGGGAGCAACATCCTAAATATGCTGCTTTTTTACTTGAAATCGCGGTGGGCATAAATGACAAAGAAACCTTCCTATATGAGTATTGGGCACGCTCATTAGCAAAGTTAAACAACCCTGAGAAAGCCAAGCAGATTATTGATCTAGGGCTCACAAAAGTTGAAGGCGAAGAGCACGTAGCCATGCTAAAAGAGGCGCTTGCTGAAATCACGGCCGAAACAAAAAAGCTTTAAACGTCTAACTGCAACCAAAGCCAGTTAAATGAACACATTTAGCTGGCTTTTTTAATTGTCGTGCAAATCCCCTAAATATAAAAAAGGCCAGCACTGCTGACCTGTTCAATCTACTCGTGTAAACAATAGCACTGAAGATTAATGCTTCTTCGGCGCGCCATCTTGAATCATTTCTTTACCATTTTCATAAACAAAGGCACTCACCCAACGCCCATAAAGCAGTTGGTGATTTTGGTCTAAAACAGCCACAAATGGACGACCATCTGCATTGTTGGTTGCTAGCGCAATGCCGGTTGCGTTTTCAAGGCCTAAACTGCCACTCTCAACTAAACGTAAGAAAGCCTCTAACTCGTCCAATGTTTCAATGATATCGTTATCGCTAATCATCATCTTTACTCAATTACTACTTAATGAGCCTAGAGTACCAGTTTCGCGCAAATGGATAAATAATGCCTTTACGACTTAGGTTTGTATTCCCTAATAAAACGTAACTCAAAGTCACCATCAGGCAACTCTTCACACAGATGCGCAAAGCCATAATGCATCACGGTATTTATGTCAGATTCAATCGGCACCTCATTAACCAAACGCTGCATGCCACTGAGTAACTGTTTTGCGCGCTTATCCTCACCAGTGCAGCCGTACTGCACAACGGAATAAAATTTAGCATACTGGTCACCGCCATCAATGGCGGTTTGCAGCATGTCACTGGCCTTTTGCCCCTCATTCACTCTGGCCAAAATAAAGGCGGCACGCGGTTCTTGGCGATAATTCACCAGATAGTTAAGTATCGTTTTCGCCTTGAAGGTTGATAGTGGGTACTCACCTTTGTATCGACCATACGCATCAAAATGACGGCCAGTGTAGTAACTGTAGGCGTAAAATAACGCTTCCTTCGTGGTCAAGGTGTTTAGGTGTCACATCAATATTCTCCGCTTCATGACGCTGCACACTTTTTTGATAATCTTGTGCCCAAGCCTGCTGTTGGTTCACACTATGGAACACATGTATTGCAAACGCAGTCACCGCATTAGTGAAAGCAGCGCCCACTAGCACCAAGGGTAAAGCCAAATACCAACGGTTTTTTGCAAGCCCCCCGCTACCGTGACTGTGCTGCTCAGTTAATACATAAAACGCATTGTTCTCGGTCATTGGAATGCCTTTTCGAGCAAAAAATGCCGACGCCCATGCACCCGAAAGAAACAGCCCAAGCAAGATGACTCCCCAAATCGTGCCCGTGATCACAATGCCAATATTCACAGCCACGACCACCAACACCACGTACGCAACCAGCGCAATCATTGCGAAGCGACGAAGATACCCCTGACCATGAGCACGCACCGCAAACCCGAGTCCCACCCCAGCTAAAAACAACATCATCGGCGAAAAATCCGGTGCAAAATAATAGACCCCATACCAAGTCAACAGCAGTGGAATACACCATATCGCGGCACCGATTGCGGCTTTGAGAGCGTGCTGGTTATTGAGTTTTGCGTTAACGCGTTCGAGTTGAGCTTCATCTACGTGCATAGTGTTATCTTATTGTTTTTATGTCTATTTCTTAAATTAATTAGGTTTACTTTAGCCTAGATGAGCCATGCGTTCATTCACTTGGCGTAGGTGCTCTCGGTAATCCTCTTTTGTCGTTTGCTGCTGCCTTAGAGACAGTAACACATTGATTTGTGTCAGTTGCTCAGCGCTAAACCTTTCAATTTGGAAATTAAGAATGTAGCGGATCATGTCACTCAGCATCACAACATTAGCTGGCATGGGTGTCTTAAACGTTGCTTTGTCGTTAAAAACTACCAGAGATTCGATACCACTTTGCAACGCCAGATATGCTATTACGGCTTTGCAGTGCTTATAATTCTGTCGAAGGGGATTCATAAAGGGCGTTTTAGAGCGCACCGTGCTTTGTGTCCACTTCGCTTGATGCTCGCTACCAAATATCCACCCCTGATAATTCTTACTTTCAATGACGAATATGCCATACGGTGTAACCAATAAATGATCCACTTCTGTCCATTCACCGTTTTCAGCCCTAAACAACATGTTCTTGTATAGGGTAAAGCCAATTTCTTTAGTCATTACTTCGAGCAGCCGATTCACCTGCCACTCACCGATTGCTCCCGCTTTTACAGTGACCGTGACTCTAACTACTGCTATTAATGCTATGGTCAGTAAAAACCATAAGCCGTACAGGAACAGTTGTTTAAATATTGACTCAAAGGCATTAACGGGCTGTGTTGGATGAGCCGTCTGAGGTATACGGACACTATTGGCAGTCCTATCTTTTACTGCCACAGGCTGGCGAACTTCGCCGCTCATCGCTTTCTTCTCAGGTATATTTGTCAGGTACATCGCACTATTGGAGCGTGCAACCACTCTCGGTTTAATACAGTGTTTATCTAGTTTTTGTTTTGCACTGCGGTACTGCGGTGACAATTTATTATGGCTAAAATCAGTTGCTTGATGTTGCAGTAGGATGCACTCAGATTCAGTGTATTGCTCGTTGGCGAAAAGAAAATTAGAAAGTAGCGACAACGCTACAAAGAGAATCCATTTCATTGATATTTAAGTAACCACGTCCAGTGTGAAGTATTAAGACTAAGCGCCCTGACGCTTATTTTCAATCACAAAAAAAGCAGGCATAGGTGCCTGCTTTTATAATCAATATGAATGCTTACGATTCGCGGTAGAAAACTTCCACTGTGCCTTTGCTCTTCATTAGTAAAGGTTGGCCGCGACGGTCAAGTGCTTTTGGTGAGGCAACTTTAATCCAACCTTCGCTGATGCAGTACTCTTCTACGTCAAAACGTTCTTTACCGTTAAAACGAACGCCGATTTCATGCTTTAGGATTTCTTCGTTGTAGAACTTGCTACGCGGGTTGATTGAAAGCATATCTGGAATTGCTGGCTTTGCACTTGAATCTGTCATTGTGATGTTTCTTTATAGATAAATGTGTGCGCTATTGTAGGTAATCGCGAAGCGTTGCTCAATCTTGTTTCACACTTTTGTTCACCTCGCCACGAGCGCCACCTCAATTTGTTGCGCTCTTCTTGCTTAAGTAGGATAGTAAGGTTTGTACCCGCAATAATAAAAACACTGTATAGGAAACGCATGACTAAATTACTTCTTGCCTCCAGCCTAATTCTATCTTCTTTCTCTGGCCTCGGTGCAGACCTAACAGTGGAAGAACAACGCATTGAAAAAGCCACACAAGCCATGCCTCAAGTCATGGCTGCATTTAACGATGACATAAAAGCTTTTGAAAAGAACTGGAAGAAAGCCAGCAGCTACCAACAAGCCAAAGAATTGGTACTCGATTATTCGAATCAGTTATGGCGCGACGCGAAAAAACGCATCACGACGACCAACAACTTTGATGACCGTGAACTGTATTGGGCGCGCCTGCTCTCGAGTAAAGTAATGCGCTCAAGCACACCTAAATTTGCTATCAGTGATGCACAGCGCTCTGCGTTACTAGCCTTATTAGAAAATGGCAGTCGTGGTCGCACGGATTTAGAGTACACCCACGGCACAAACAAAAAGATTCTATTAACTGGCTTTGACCCCTTCTTGCTCGACAGAAACATCAATCAAAGCAATCCATCCGGCGTTGCAGCATTACTACTCGATGGCCAAGTAATTAGTTATGAGGGCATTGATGCTGAGATAAACACGGTGATGATCCCCGTGCGCTATGAAGATTTCGACAACGGCATGATTGAAGAAGTGCTTGCGCCCTACTATGCCCTTAATAATGTCGATATGGTGGTCACAGTGAGCATGGGTCGCACCGACTTTGACTTAGAACGTTTCCCCGGCAAGCGCCGCAGTGTGACTGCTCCTGATAATGCCAATATTGTTTATGGTGGCACGCAAACAGCGCCGAAGATTTCAAGCCTCAATGGCCGCCCTCTGCCTGGCAATGAGTTTGTCGAATTCAGTTTACCCGTGGCTTATATGCAAAAGGCACAAGGGCCATACAAAATTAATGACAATCACGAAGTCACAACCTTAGAACAAACCTTTCGTCCTGGCAGTTTAAGTGCACTGAAATCCGCGATTGCCGTTAATGGTGGTGGCGGTGGTTACCTTTCAAATGAAATCTCTTATCGCAGTATTCGTTTACGTAATGAGCTCAATTCAAGCATTCCCACTGGGCATATTCATACGCCACGAATCGCCCAGTTTGAACCTGAAACAGAAGAGAAAATAATTAAGCAAATCAAAGCAATGCTGGAGCAAAGTTTACCGGCATTGTAAAAGCTACTGGTATAAAAAAAGCCGCCAATCTGGGCGGCTTTTTCGTAGCTCAAAATTGATCAATACAATTCGAATAGTGGTCTTCCACCGTCATCAAATTTCACTTCCATAACGCGGGCATGACGGTTGGGATCGTAAAGTGGATCTTTTTTGATTTCTTCGAGCGAACGCGTGTCTGTTTTTGGCACCACACTGGGCTCACCCACCGCATGTTCATAATCTCGAGCATGATAAACACACAGTGGCGTTTCATTATCTTCAGCCACCGTGAAGCAGTTATGACCTGGGCCAAAAATCTGCTTGTCGTAATCTGTTTTCAACACAGGCATGCGTGTTTTGGTCCACGAGTTACGGTCTAACAAGTCTGCATTTTCATCTGCTTCCATGTAGCCCATGCAGTAGCATGCACCAGTTGCACTCGCTGAGAATGCGATGAAAATTTTGCCATCATTTTTGAGTACAGCGGGCCCTTCATTAACCCAAAAGTCCACACGCTCCCAATCGTAATCAGGTGTTGTGAGCATAAACTGAGGCGTTTTCAGCTTAATCGGCGACGCCATCTCGGCAAGATACAGGTTCGAAGCGGCAAATTGGCCACCGGTTTTCTCAGCCCAGCAAAAATAGCGTTTACCATTGTGCTCGAACACCGTGCCATCGAGAGAAAAATCAGTGAATGACTTTTCATCACCTTCGGCAGCCTGCATCATGCCCAACTCAACCCATTCGTCGTTAAGCGGGTCTTGGCCTTGGCACTCCAACACATATGGTCGCAACGCCCAAATATCGTCTTCTTCACTAGCCGCAAAGTAGACATACCATTTACCATCAAGATAATGAATTTCAGGTGCCCAAATATGACGGCTCATCGGCCCGCTTTCATGTTTGAACCACACATCAAATGTTTGCGCGTCTGCCAAACCTTCAAGCGTTTCTGAACGTCTCAACTCGATGCGATCATAAGTAGGCACAGAGCCGGTGAAATAGTAGAAACCATCTGAGTGCTTATAAACAAAAGGATCTGCGCGTTGTTCAACCAATGGGCTGTTTGTATTAATTGCCATCTTTCAACCTGATTGCGAATACGGAACTTAATTTAATATTATATTACTTATTATTGATAACCGACACAAACCCTATTTGTGTTAATGGCATTAAGTGCCGTTGCCGCCCATGCTTTTTGGCATCAGCGCGGATGTTCAACGGGCAAATGCCCCACTTTTACTAGAATCACGGTTTGCTCATCCACGTATGGGGTATGTTCACTCATATGGGGGCTACGCAACCATGTGCCTTGCGGGTAGCTGCCGTGTTCGTCAATAAACTCACCACTGAGGACTAAAATCTCTTCACCACCGAAGTGCCTATGCGGTACAAACTGCTCCCCTGGCGGCCATTTTACCAAAGCCGTATGTTCATGCTCGTAGCTGTGCAATGGCATAACTTGTAAGCCTCCTTGGCCTGGCTGCCACGATGTTTCATTGGTATTGATTCGCACAGTGACCGCGTCATGCTCATCAAATTGATTAAGCTTCACGAAAATCACGCAGCCTTGCTCGCTAAAAGGAGCGTGCACACTGTTGGGGGGATTACGAATATACGTGCCTGCGGGGTAATCACCGTGCTCATCAGAGAACACACCTTCGAGTACAAAAATTTCCTCACCTAACGGGTGGGGGTGTGGTTTAAAACGCGAGCCTGCCTCGTACTTCACAATGCTGGTTGTGTGGCCTGATTCCTTCTCTTCACGTTCAAGTGGCTTACGCCATACTCCTTTCGCAGGGCTCGCAAGCCAAGGTTGTTCTGCCGTTTTGATCGCAAGTTTTTCGGCAAAATCCATATTTAACATGGTGACTCCTAGCTAATTCGCGTTTACGCGATTTTATGGGCTTTGATATTAGGAAAGATACTACATGAGCGCTGAGTTGGTTCACTTGCACAAGAAATTTAGCGTTAAAAAAGAGCATATCTCACAAGCACAATCTAGGTTGAATAAAGTCTAAAAATGCGCTGATACGTGATGATATCGCACTGTTTCGATAATAAACGGCCTGCACTGCTTCGCGCCTGTTGGGGGATTGCACCGCATGTGGCAACACCTCAAGCAAACGGCCATTTTTTAAATCATCGTGAATCATGAAATGAGACAACAAGGCAATACCTTGCCCCGCTATGCACAGATGTCGCACAGTCTCTCCACTGCTCGCAGTAATCGCAAAACTAAGCGACAGCGATTCTACTAGCGGCCATTTATTCAATGAGGGTGCATCAGTGAAGCCGATTAACCGATGTGATAAGAGTTGCGCATTGTGCGTAATGGGCTGATTGCTCGCCAGATATTCTGGCGATGCCACCATTTTAAGTTCGCTGCGCCCTAACAACCGCGCATGCAAGTTCGAATCTTTCAAATCACCAATGCGAATAGCAACATCCGTTTTGTGTTCTAGAAGGTCGATGATGCTGTCATGGCTGGTGATATCTAAACGGATATCGGGATAGGCACAAATGAAATCATTCACTAACGGCGCGATTTGATGAAAGATAAACGGACTCGCCGCATCAATGCGTAGTTTCCCTGATGGCTTACCACGTAATTGCCGAAGCGCCTCTTCCCCCTGCTCTAGCGTATTTAGTCCAGCGCGAGCAAATTCTATAAACAAGGCTCCTTCTTCGCTTAACTCAATGCGCCGTGTAGTGCGATTAAGCAACGTGCAGTTTAAATGAGATTCTAATCGCGACACCGCGCGAGACACTTTCGCGACTTGTTGATTCAACAGCGTGGCCGCCGCCGAGAAACTCCCGCTGTCTACAACCGCTAAAAAAGCTTCCAAATCTTCTGTTTTCGCTTGTACTGGCATAAGTAAACTTTCTCATTTTCCACAAAAGTATTTTGTCACTACCGCTATTTTTTGCAATTAAAAAGTTCGTCATTCTATGCCTCTAATTTTTGATGAGGATAAATCCATGCCTTTAGCTCTAATTGCACTGACGCTCAGTGCTTTCGCAATCGGCACCACTGAATTCGTGATTGTGGGACTGGTACCCACGATTGCTACTGATTTAGGTGTCTCTCTCCCTTCTGCCGGTTTATTGGTTAGTCTGTACGCCATGGGAGTCGCCGTTGGTGCGCCGGTATTAACCGCCCTGACGGGGAAGTGGAATCGTAAATACGTGTTACTCGCTTTGATGAGTTTGTTCGTGTTGGGTAATCTACTCGCTTGGCAAGCGCCTAGTTACGAAACGCTCATCTTGGCGCGCATTTTGACGGGACTCGCTCACGGTGTGTTTTTCTCTATCGGTTCGACCATCGCCACAGGCCTAGTCGCCAAAGACAAAGAAGCCAGTGCTATTGCCATCATGTTTACGGGTCTCACAGTAGCCTTAGTTACCGGCGTCCCTTTGGGCACATGGATTGGCCAGAGTTTTGGTTGGCGAGCCACCTTTTTAGTTGTATCTATGCTGGGCCTCATAGCACTGATTGGCAGCGCGATATTGGTGCCGAATAACTTGAAACAAGCTAAATCTGCAAAGCTATCTGAACAACTCAACGTGTTGACTCAACCGCGTTTGTTACTTGTTTATCTAATGACAGCACTGGGCTATGGCGGCACATTCACCGCGTTTACTTACCTCGCCCCTATCTTAGAATTAGAAGCTGGATTCAGTGCATCCATGGTGGGTATCATCATGTTAGTGTACGGCGTCTCAGTTGCCATTGGTAATATTTGGGGCGGTAAGTTGGCAGATAGAAAAGGCCCTACAACCGCGCTCACGCTCATTTTCAGTGGTCTTGCAATCACGCTATTGATTCTGACTTTTACCATGTCGTCCCAGCTCCTAGCAGTGCTGACCGTGTTGGTCTGGGGTGCGTTTGCTTTTGGGAATGTTCCAGCTTTACAAGTGTATGTTGTACAACTTGCTGAAAAATACACACCCAATGCTGTGGACGTGGCATCAGGACTTAATATTGCAGCGTTTAATGTGGGGATTGCTATCGGTTCAGTTGTGGGTGGACTCGTTGTCCAAAGCATGCGCCTTCAAGATACCGCATGGATTGGCGCCATCATCTGTTTAGTTGCACTGGCAGCAACCAGATTAAGTGCTGCGATGGACAAACCCGCATTGAACTGAAGACCGATTCAATGGTGCTGTGTAAAGCATCCTAACTTTTTTCAGGATTATGCGGTGGCCAATAAGGCTCACCGCATCTTTAAATGATCAATACCCTTGCGGCTCATCTTTGGACGTTGAAGAGGTATCATCTAAATGGTGTTCATTGCTCTTTTCGTCTTTTGAACCATTTGATACATCAGAATCGGTGCGAACTGAGTCTCCAATTGCAACCGTAGTATGCCCCGCTTCAATTGCCCAGTTCTGCAACGCGCCTTCTAGCGTCTTATAATATAACTCTTTGGCTTCATCTTTTGATAATTGATAGTTCGATGAAAACTCACAGGCTCTAAAGAAAAGCTCACGTGTCATCAGCACAGCCGGAGTACGACCCGCTAATTCAACTTCTTCCGTACTATCATCCATGCCCGCATCTTCACTGCGACTACTGATGATGGATACATCAACATTGCCACCGTCGGCCTGATCAAAAGCGGCATCTGGGTGAGGCAACGAACAGAGATAATGTGAGCTGTTCCGAGACAATATATAAATCTGCCCTTGTCCAGCAGTCGTTGTCAGTACATGGCTATTGGTAAGGCTAGACTGGGTAGGATCTGGGTATTCGATGGAACTGCAACCAGCCAAAATAACCACTGCGCCAGCAATTAATAAACGCATAAAAAGAGTACCTCTTATTTTATAAACTGGCCTCACAAGAAGTGAGGCCCTAGTTTTATTAGTTCATTGCAGCGCCAAGCCACTGTGGTGCTTCTGTTGGATAAGGGTTGTCTTTTGGAAAGGCAATGCGGGTAGGCGCCATTTTGTTGTTCAAACCCCAGCCACGCAACTTGTCTGCGAACCACGTTTTTAGTGCAATAATGGCATCTGGGTGCTTGCCTACATAACGATTAGCAAGCGTACTTTGCTCAACGCCCAGCTCAGTTGCCTTTTTCAGCGCATGAGTCAGTAATTCTTGGTCGCCGTTGGCTGCGATGATATCTACCCAACTTAATACTTGGCCTTCGATATCACCTAATAAATCTGGGTACTTTGAAATGGAGTTAAGGTTACGAACATAACGCGCTAAGTCTTCACCTTTGACCATCAACATATGGTAGTCGTTGTTGAACGGTCCAGGGTTGCTATCCCATTTTCTAACAGAAAATGCCCATAGGTCATTTTTCTTGGCTTGCTGTATGTCTGTCGATTTCCACGGAGTACTGTGATAAACATCAACACCCGCTATCGCATCTCCTACACTCGTTACTTCTTGAGGCAGAATATTTGGGTAATTTCTACAGCTCACTGTAGAGCGGTCTTGCTTAGTCGCATCTCGGTTCGTTCCCAAACGACCATCACTGGTAATCCATGGCGTCTCTGGGTATTTATAAATACAGCCTTGTTGACCAGGGGCTGTTTCGTAAAAATCTTCATAGAAGAAGTTCGCTAAATCGCTCAAGCTATCAAAAGCCGCATTTGCGATCACCGTGTTTTCGCCTGCAATCATTGACGCCAACTCTTCAGCTGTTTTTGTGCCTGCCTCAACCTCTGCTTCGGCAAGTATTTTCACATTACGGCGGCGCTCTGACAGAAACGCGATACGGACCGTAGAAGCTGTTACATAGGTTTTGATCAGCGGCACGAAGTTATTGTGGCTCATGTGGGTTTTCACATTGCTTTGAATACTCGATGCTTCGGTATATAGGTCATGAATAGCCTGAGAGTTCGTTGTTGCATAATCCAACTGCCAGTTGTAGTTAACAATCGAGCTCATGACTGCGCCCAATTGCGTGTCTATCTCGTTCATTGCCGCTTTGTTGAAGCCTTCGTTAACAATATTCTGCACTTCTTGAGGTGTAGCCGCTGGATCCGCACCACCAAAAATCGATGAAAAGACTTCTCCAAGAACAAGTGTTGCTACTTTTTCTGCGATTTTTGTGCCTACATCTGTTGCAGGAGTCGCGTGAGCAGTAGACGGAAACTGAGACGCTACAATGACGGCAGCCGTTACTGCAGACAGCGCGAATTTCTTTAACATGATTATTTCCCTAATCTTTATAATAGTTGCACGAGCACGATAATTATTCGTAGGGAAATATAGCGTATATTATTGAAAAGTCTAAACTTTACCCATTTAAGGTAAATTAGTCTTATATCGTCGATATATGAATAATTACTCTATTTTTATCAACACGTTACTGCCAACGATTTTCCCCATATTTGTCACAGCACCAAAGTACTATGTTCAGCGCTGTTCAACTTTTATACGTTGTAAATGAAACGTTAAAAGGAGAACACACAATGATACGTTTATTGACGATAATTGCGCTATGCGCAGGTATGATCACAACCGCATTTGCGGCGTGCAGAGATAACGTTGTTTTGGTACATGGCAATACGGCATCGCCATCAAGCTGGAACAACACGATTAACGAATTACTCAGCAAGGGTTATTCAAGTAGCGAAATTTTTACCCCTAACTGGGGCTCCAAATCTTGCGCAAGTTGCAATGATCATAATGGCAGCGAAGAAACGCCTGTGCGCAATGCCATTCTTTCGGCTATCAACCAATCATGCACTGGTAAGATTGATGTTATCGGCCATTCAATGGGCGTGACCCTTGCTGCACAACAAATCTATAAGCTGGGGATGGCATCAGATGTCGATACCTTTGTAGGTGTAGCGGGCGCTGCTCGTGGTTTGCTCAGTTGCGGTGTTTACCCATACAACGTGTGGAACAGTACCTGCGGCTACTATGGATTATCCGTTGGCAGCCCATTCCTCAATAGCATTTATGGTAAGGCATTGGGAGATAAAGTGTATTCCATTAAGAGCTACTCCGACCAAATCGTTTGCTCAACGGGCACGTGCTATGTGTATGGCATCCACAGCAGTAGATTATGGGGAGAAGACGCCACCTTCACCTATGTGCTGGGCCACTTCGGACTGCAGACTGACACCTATGTCAAACAGGTGAGTTTGATTCAGTAGCTAACAAAAAAAGCGTGCAAATTAAATCCGTTGCACGCTTTTGCTAGCAATGCTTTCCCAGCATCTATTAACACCCTAGATCGTCAAACAACAAATCTAACTTCGTTAATGTATCTTTGTTATTGAACATACCGCTCAGTTAACGACTACCCTTAATTGTATTAATAAAAACACAGTGGTTTATCAGTGAAAAACTGGGTTGTATTGTTAGCCTGTCTATTTTTCAGTGTGTGTAGTCACGCTCAACAAACTATCAAAATCAGTACTTCTGACTGGCCCCCATACATCGACAGAAACCTCGAAAGTAAAGGGTTTGTAAGCCAAATAATTAAAGAGGCATTCGCGCAAGTAGATGTGAAAGTTGAATTTGTATTCTTGCCTTGGGCAAGAGCATATGATGAAACAAAACGTGGAAATTTCGTCGCCACGTCCTATTGGTACAAAGATAAGTCGCACAGCAAACATTTTATTTACAGCGATGCCATCACCCATGAAAAACTTGTGTTTTTTCATTTTAATTCGCTCTTACCCAATACTTGGAATGCACTCGAGGACTTCAATAAGCAAGTTATTGGTTTGACCCGAGGCTACACCTATACCAAATCAATTTGGCAATATGCCCAACGTCATCCAGACAACACTTATGTTGTTGGTTCCGACGAACAAAACTTTCAAATGATGCTATTAGGCAGAGTCGACATAGTGCCTGCACAAGAAATTGTAGGTTGGCAATATGTTCATACATTATTTCCACCACAAGATATAGCGCGAGTCCGAGTGATGTCGCCGGCTATAGACACCCCAACAGGACATCTGCTCTTTCCCAAGGTAAACAAAGATAGCAAAAAGATTCGCTCTCTTTTCAACAAAGGTCTAGCCAAGCTAAAAGAATCGGGGAGACTGGCAGAGTTACAAAGCACAGTACTTCCCTCAGTGAATCAATTTCAACACGACACACACTGATTCGCAGCACCTCAATGCAAGATTGATGACACATGACGTTTGAGACAAGCTCAATCAACGGCCACACTCATTAGTGAGATGCTTCAATTGCTGAAAAATGTAGAGTAGTTAACAGGCCTGCACACTGTTCGATTTGCTTCACACTCATCATTTGTGTCACCTTCTTAGCGCCTTGCTCGATGCTATCAGTTGCTTCTTGATAGACCCTGATACCACTCTCGCTGAGTCTGACTAAACTCATTCGCGCGTCTCTTTGATTGGTGACCTTTTCCACCAACCCTATTTTTTCCATCGGCTTGAGTAATCGGGTTACCCCAGACGCCGTTAAGCCAATGCTGCTTGCGAGTGATGCGCGTTTTAAACTGCGATCTGACGCAACATTCAACTTATGCATAACCAGCCATTCAGAAAAGCTCAAACCATGTAACGAAAGGGCATTTTCAATAGGTTTAAGCACTTGCCCTTGTGTTTTCACAAGCGCCAAAATCAATTGCATCGAATTTGAAAGTTCTGTCACGATAGTAATTCCAATCTATATAATACAACTTGAAATATACTTGATTGCTCAACTATTAATCAAGCTTTTACTTTTGTGAAATACTGATTTATCAAAAGTGATTGGTATGGGGTTTACTAATTTAAGTGCATTAGCGGGTCTGTTCTTGCGCCTTTTGGCAAGGCTTTTAGGGCAGTTATGAAGAGGTTAAAAAGCTCAGATTGGGAGTTTATATCTAGCTTACGGTACATATTCTTGCGATGGTATTTGATGGTCTCGATGGCGTTATCCATCTTTTGGGCAATAAATTTAACTGAGTATCCCTGCAAAGTGAAACGTAGCACAGCACACTCTTTTGGCGTTAAAACAGAGCTACCGAATAAATTTAAGGCTTCATCTAACTGCCAGCCCAGAGGCTCTTTTGTTCTGTCGCTATTGGCCAAATACCAATTATTTATCAATGCGGCTATAACAGGGTAAACACGTTCTAAGTCAGACACTTCTTGCTGTGAAAAGTTATTTTTACCCTCTGAGCGAACAAGTGACAAACTGAAGAACACCCCATCATCCACGCTAACGATGATGCACACTTCATCACGAACGTTTATCAAAGAATAAAACAGCCGATAGTACTCAGATTCATAGAATCCCGCAGGAGCAATATCCTTAAGCGCAAACACTCCAGTCGTTCGAGAATCAATAATGAGCCGATAAAATGGATCCAGTAAATACGCAACATCCGCATAATGGTTGATTTGGAGATGTTTACTTTCAGATGCCAGCAAGCGCTGGTGCGTGATTTCGGGTTTACCACCCACTGCGTATTTCGTTGCTAACCCACTTGTCGCGCCAACCAACTCTTCCAAAGCATATAACAATAGATTAATTGAATCAGCGCGTTCACATTGATTTAGCACCTTGGCTAAGTTTAGGTGCCAAGAAACCCATTTATTTTCTTCCATATGTTGATAATGCCCACCGTCATGTAGAAAAACGATCCCATTTTTAGGGGATCTACAATCCTGTCG
The DNA here is from genome assembly GCF_054923835.1 of Pseudoalteromonas sp. GB56. Classification (NCBI taxonomy): domain Bacteria; kingdom Pseudomonadati; phylum Pseudomonadota; class Gammaproteobacteria; order Alteromonadales; family Pseudoalteromonadaceae; genus Pseudoalteromonas; species Pseudoalteromonas sp. GB56. The sequence continues at coordinate 2,715,433 of NZ_JBPCHK010000001.1, forward strand.
CCTGATGAAATACTGCCAAAAGAATTTCTACCTACAGGAAGCGATTATGACCCGCCCAACTGATTTTGCAATTACCCGAGAAAACTTGCTCGGCACCGACATTGAACCTACCTTTGCTGGTGTATTAAGTTTCTTACGCAGGAAGTACAGTAAAGATTTAACGCATGCTGATGTGGCCGTTACCGGCATCCCCTATGACTTAGCCCTGAGTAATCGTGCTGGTGCACGCATGGGGCCACGCTCAATTCGTGCCGCCTCAAGTAACTTGGCTTGGGGTCAGGTCGCACATTGGGGATTTGATCCTTTTGAACAACTAGCAGTAGTGGATTATGGTGACTGTGGTATCGATACCAGCTTACCTGAGCGCGCACCGGAGCATATAGAGCAACATGTGAGTCATATTTTGGCACAAAATTGCGCCAGTCTATGTTTAGGTGGCGACCACTTTATCACTTACCCTATTTTAAAAGCGTACGCTAAGAAATTCGGCACCGCTTTGTCACTCATTCACTTTGATGCACATTACGATACGTGGAATGATTCAACAGGCAAAATTGACCACGGCACCATGTTTTATCACGCCGCCAAAGAAGGCCTCATAGAACCAGCGCGTTCCGTGCAATTAGGCATGCGCACGTCAATTGATGACACCCTTGGCTTTCATGTTTTTGACAACAACTTAATTCATGCCAATCAACCCGATTATATCGCCAAACAAATCAAGCAAATCGTGGGAGACCACCCTTGTTACATAACGTTCGATATTGATTGTTTAGACCCTGCCTATGCCCCTGGTACTGGAACACCTGTTGTGGGCGGACTGAGTACCTACCAAGCACAGCAGATTCTTCGCGCTTTAGAAGGTATCAATGTTGTAGGAATGGACCTTGTTGAAGTATCCCCTGCTTATGATACAGCTGAAATTACATCACTCGCTGCGGCATCACTCGCGTTAGATTTGCTGTGTTTATACGCCAAGGCCAGCCACAGAAATACACAAAATAAATAGCCATACCTAAGAAGCCATAACTAAAATAATAACTAGGAAAATATACGATGCTTCATACAAAAAATTTACCAAACATGTTTGGTTTCAAAGACATGGTTTTCTACTGTGTATCTGCCATTTTATTGGTGGAACAAATAGCCATGTCAGCGTCAGTGGGACCTTATGCCGTATTTTGGTGGCTTGTTACCGTCATCTTTTTTATGTTGCCCAACACAATGGTTACCTCTGAGCTGGGTGCAAGTTACCCTGAACAAGGTGGCATTTATGCATGGGTGAGAGATGCATTTGGCCCTCGCTGGGCGCTAGGATCACATGGTTGTATTGGATTAACATAGCACTGTGGGTTCCCTCTGTGTTCATTATGTTCTCAGGGATGCTATCAGCCATGTTTTTTCCAGACATGAGTTTGTGGAGCCAGATTAGCGTTGCTATATGTTTATGCGTTTTGCTTGCAGCCGTGAACAGCTTGCCGCTTAACTACACAAAATGGGCGCTGTCCATTGCCACACCATTGAAGTTTATTATTGTGTTAGTTATCGGCTTAGCGGGCATTAATTATGGCATGAGCAATGGCTTCGCCAATGATTTGAGTCTCGCAACAGCAACCTCGGATTGGTCTGCAGGGCTGGCTTATATCCCCGTTATTGTGTACGGGTGTTTAGGGCTAGAGTTAATTATGTCGGAGAGTAAGAAAATTATTTCTCCCGATAAAAACATCCCAAAAGCCATGTTTGCCTCGGGTCTGATCACCGCCATTCTATACGTGTTTGGCTCCATCGGAGTGTTAGCGGCAATTCCTGCTGAGGAAGTTGAAATTGTGACTATTTTTGCAGTCACACTGCAAGAGCTATTCGGCGGCACACCGTGGGGAGATACACTGGTTTTAGTGCTGGGTATTGCAACCTTATTTACCTTTTTTGCATCTATGATTGCGTGGACCCTGGGCGGCAATGCGGCGATGGCTGAGGCTGGCCAAGAAGGTGAGATGCCAAGACTATTCGCTATTTTGACCAAGAAGTACGACATGCCGATAGGCTCTGCCGTCATACTTGCCAGCGTATGCATACTCATGTTGATAGTGTATGGCGTCATGGCTAAAAACGCGGAAGAGCTTTACTGGACCTTGTTCTCGTTTGGCGCGATTATTTTCTTAATGCCTTACATCGCGATGCACTGCTCATTCTTAAAGTTGAGAGTCAGAGACCCACTTAAACCTCGCCCATTTAAAGTACCTGGCGGCATCGTATCAGCACGTCTAATCGCAGGGTTGTGCATCAGTATTTTAGTGATGTCGATTACGCTCTTCTTTTGGATTCCTGGAGAACCCTTTGACCTAACTTATGTATTGCAAGTCAGTATTGGTTTGCTGATTACACTCTTTGTCGGCGAAGCGTTAGTTAGACGAAGTGAACACACGCTAAAGCACAGGAAGTTCGCTCCACACGTCTAACAATGTCGTCAGGTGTCATTGATCCTGGTCAGTTCAACTAGGCTCAACACCAAGCTTTGCACCTAAACGACCTCCGCAATCTCATAGCTCAGCATTTTTGTGGGAGTACATCTTGTGTAGGTTAAGGAGCTTATCTTTGAGTCGCTGTGAGTAAGTGACAAAGTTTGTCAGTGCGCCAGCGTCTTTTCTGTTGGTATCAGCCAGTAACATTAACAATTTACGCTGCGCCTGATTAAGGTGAAGTTGTAATGACTTCGCCGCCTTCTCGATTTCATCGTTTTTGGGTTGATCGAGGTGTTCGCTGGTGTGGGTGAACAGGGTGAGCGTATCACTAGAGAGCTCGCGAATAAGGATCAAAATATCACTTTTAAGTTCAATAAATTGGTCATTCATTATACGTTTGCTTTCGAAGAGATCGGTAATTGAATCATGAATTTGGAACAAGTAATCGAAGCGATTAATTTGCAGCATTAATGCTCGAGACTGCTCTTCATCTTTGATTTTACTCACAATCGTAGTGAAGTACGTAATGTATTCCTTTTCTACGAAGCTGGCATATTCCAAACGCTTTTGAGCTGTGTCTTGAATGCCCTTGTAGTTTGTCTCTAAACTGAGCGTGACTTGGTTGTAATTCTCTTTCAAAAAATTGAGCAGCTGTTGATTACCTGACTCTAGCTTGTCCAAAACGTGCTGAAACTCTTCATCTTCTTGGTAGGTTGGTAACTCAAGGCGTTCAAAATCCATTTTTCCCTCACCCAGTAGAAAATCCACAAATCGGGTGAACGGGGTTACAAATATAATGAAGATTAGGCTAGCAACCATGTTAAATATGAAATGAATGTTTGCTAGTGCAATGGCTGGATCCATGGTGACTTCACTGAGTTTATTGCCAAACAGTAAAATGAAGGGCAAAAACATCAGCACCCCACCCACATTAAACAAGAAGTGGCTAAGCGCCGCCTTTTTCGCGGCGATGTCCATACCAAACACCGCTATCATAGCCGTTGCTGTGGTACCAATGTTGGCGCCCATAATGATAGGCACTGCATTCTCCAGCCCCAGAATGCCTTGTTGCGTAAAGACGATTGCCAGCCCAGTGGTTACCGAGCTTGATTGCACCATGGCAGTAAACACACAGCCCACTAAAATAGCGATGAGTGGATTTTGCGGCTGCGTTAAAATCTCGATGAGCGCGGGGTTATTTTGCAATGGCGCAAGCGACGAAGAGATCAGATTAAGGCTGAAAAACACAAAACCAAAATAGAAAATGGCCTTACCAAAAATAGAAAAGCGATTACGTGTCAACGACAGAAAAAAGCCAATAATAATGATCACTGGCGCAAACACAGTGAGTTTAAATGCCACCAGCTGCGCAGTGATGGTGGTACCCACGTTTGAGCCAAAGATAATGCCAACACTGTTTTTGAACGTTAATACACCCGCGTTAACAAGACTGATAGTGATCACTGAGGTGGCCGAGCTTGACTGAATAAAGGCCGTGACCACAGCACCAATCAATACACCCAAAATCGGAATGTTCGTAGCCCGGCTCAAGGATTTACGAAAACGCTCACCAGAAATGCTCTCAATCTCTCGAGAGAAATTCTCTAACCCAAATATAAATAGAATAATGGCAGTCAGCCCTGCCATGGCTATCGTCAGGTTTTCCATTCGCTTATAAGGTACTGATATTATTAATCAACATCGATACAAAAAGCATAGGTTTGCGCGCCCTATAGCGCAATGATCAAGAACAAACTTACAACCATCATTTAACCCAGCATGTACACATATTGGGTAACATCAGTTAATCAACGCTCCAAGGCTGGAAAAACACCGAGAAATTAGGCAAGGTAGACATCTGGTTGTAAACGAAGTGTGAACCGAATGAAGAAGTGCTTTTTTATCTTCGCGTTGTTGTTAGCTGGGTTTTTCTCTAGCTTTGCGTGGTCAGCGAACTCACTGCGATTCGTTGCCGAAGATTTATTCCCTCTGCACTTTGAGAATCATCAACAAGAACCACAAGGCTTTTTAGTAGACGTTGTCAAAGCGGTGTTGGCGCATTGTGGGTGTGAAGGCAGTGTCGAAATAATGCCCCAAGCTCGAGCGTACAAAGAGCTGCAAACCAACCCCAACATTTTGATGATGTCGTTACTGAAAACACCAAGCCGTGACGAACACTTTGCATTTTTAGGCTCGGTGTATAACGCACATGCATACCTGGTAGGTTTAAAAGAAAAACAATTCACGCTTACAAACCTGCAAGGCGCACGAGGGCTGCGTGTAAGCACTGTTCGTGGATACTATAGCCAACAATATTTAGAACGAGCAGGATTCTCATTAGAGCGTGATTTAGTGCTGGCGCCGGAGCCTGCTAGCTTAATGAAGATGCTCTACAAGGGGCGCACCGACTTGGTGCTCACGAACACCCTTTCTTTGGATAAAGAGTTGAAGCAAATAGGCCTCGACCCAAATTTGCTAGAAAAGAAGCTGCGCCTAAACGACTTCCCCAACGAACTGCACATCACGGCCAACAAACAGCTGCCGAAAGAAACTGCCGAAAAAATCACCGCATCCCTAGAAGCAATTAAAGACTCTGGGCACTATCAAGCGCTATTGAATAAATGGCAACTTAAATTAGAAACGGATTAAAGCAAAGCCTCACAGTTAATTAGTCAGACTCAAGGCAATCAAGCTTTGCGCAAAATAGTAAGTGGCAAGAATCGCCGGTTGGCTCCATACATAGTCTTTTACGAAACGACGATAGGCAAGAATAGAGTCTGACACCATAAACAACAGTGCTCCCACAAAGGCATAAAAGCCCAGTTCGTAACCGGATACTTGATAGAAACTATAGCTGGTGAGGACCATTAACGTGAGCGCAGCGGCGTAAGCATAAACAGGGATACGTAACTTACCTAATTGCTTGTTTAATAGTGTTATTAATAACCCAGCATAGGCAATCAACGCCACCAGCAACACAGTACTCAACGCAAAATCCGAGGTGTGAGTAAAAGCGATCACATAAGCTACATGGGCAATAAAGAACGCTATCAGCCCTTGCAGGAAATAGTCTTTTTTCAACATCAAGAAGATGTCGCCAACTAAAGACAGCGCCAAACCCGCAAATACCCAATAATGCAAAGGGGTAAAGGTGCTGGTTTGTGCCCAAGCTAAAACAATGATCAACGCAGTTGTTAGAGGCTTGAAGACATAGCAAAGTGTATCTTTTTTGAGGCTATCAGCAAGGATATGACTTAACGCAGATAACAAAACAAAAGGTAATAAGACATTGAACATAATCAGTATTTTCACAAAATAATTGCGACCAACATACGCAGTATGAGTGCAAAATACAACGGCAAGTGGGTTGCAGTGTGGTTTGTAAGCGAGCAATTATTAGAATGAGTCAGCGCTTATTTATACAACCGGATTCAATACCCTGAAACGGCCTCAGCCTGCATACGCACATCTCACCTACAAAAAAGCCACTTCGTAAGAAGTGGCTTGGGAGGATACAGAAAACCAGAACTATACCTACTTATAGCCCCCGCTTCCCTGTAATTACTTGTGCTTTCAATCGAGCTTGCCCATGGGTGTGTGACCCGCTCTCATGAATTCACAAGTATGGGGGTTAGTGATTATTTAACACCACGACCATCACAATTATTTTCAGTTAGGTAGTCGTATGCTGCTTTCGCCTGAACGAGGCCATAACCGTATTTATAGTCGTAACCTTCATCACCTAGGTCTTTCGCTGAAGCAGCTAGGGCGCTGCGGATCTCATAGTTGTTACACTGTGGGAAGTAGCTCCACACCAACGCAGCTACACCAGCAACATGCGGGCTCGCCATTGAAGTACCACTCATGTAAGCGTACAAGTCCTGTGTATTGCCTGGAATTAGATTTCTTGCAACCGTGGAGACAACATCTACACCGGGTGCAGCCAACTCAACTTGTGAAGTGCGTTGTGAGAAATCTGCATGCTCCATTTGATCATCCACTGCAGCAACTGACACTACACCGTCATAGGAAGCTGGATAGCTATGAGTTGCATTACCATCATTACCTGCGGCGGCTATCAACAACACGCCTTGCTTTTCCAAACGAGAATAGGCGCGCTCTTCTACCTTGGTCGAGAAAGCACCGCCCAGACTCATGTTTACCACCTTTGCGCCAGCATCTGCACAATCATTTACCGCACCCGCTAAGTCAGATGCATAAACAAAATTACCGTTGTCGTTGAACACGCGCGCAATGTGCAGCTCTGGCATACCTGAACCTATCACACCTGTTAAGGTATTTTCGCCAGTACCATCTAAACCTGCAATCGTGCCAGCAACGTGCGTACCATGTCCATGGCCGTCTTGATACCACGGACCTGCTCCCTCGCTGTCACCATCTACCGTTGATGAAGGCAGGTCGCCATGACCTAAGTCATAACCCGTGTCGACGATACACACCTTGATACCGCCCATATACTTTAGCTGGTCTGCCTGAACCATTGGCAAACCGTAAGGTACATAATCTGCAAAGTTTGCTGGCTCAGCGTCAATTTCCATTTGCGGTATTGCAAAACGCTTAGCGTCAAATTCTGCCGATTTGATAGCTTTGCTGTCTTTGATTTGTGCATATACATCTGCATTGATAGTCGCTGCAAATGAGTTATCAATATCTAATTCACGAACGATTGTTCCGCCAGCAGTTTCAATAGCAGAGATTAATTCCGCCTTGTTGCCTTGATGATATTCAAACACTACGCGCACTTCGCGGTCTTGCGTTGCGTCAGGATTATTAACTAATTCAGCATTGGCAGAAAAGGCACTAGCCACTAAAACGGCAATTAAACTTTTGTTTTTCATTTCGTTACTCCTTATTCTGACTCTGTTTCTTTGTTTTTATCCGGGCAACTTTGTGTTTGAATGTTGCCATTCATGGTGCCCGCGTTGAAATACCCAGCATAAGGACCACTTTCCAAACTCATTGCAGTAACAATACCGTGGAAGTTTCCTTTGCCTTCTCCAGTGTCGATGAAACAGGCAAAGCCAGTACCTTCACCTTGCGCCTGAGGATTTTTTGAATCATAGCTAAATTGCGCTTCAAATTGATTTTCGCAATTACAAGGAGTGCCATTTTCAAGATCCTCTATCGCTCCGAGTGTACAAAAGCCAAAATCATCTACTTCTGCGTTGAAACTCACGCCGCCCACCTGTTCAAAGTCAATGGCTGAATGGTCGATGTAATTCACACGACCCGACGCATCTTCCCCACAGCTTTCAACGTTGAATGTAAAGGCTGCATTTTTGTCACCACCCGCTGATGCCATGGTGCCGCCACCTGTCATCTTATGCTCACCGACAAGAGTACAACCCGTTGACAATGTGCCTACTAACAGGGCCATTGTGATTACTTTTAATTTTTTTTGGACCATGAAGTCCCCCTAATTGATTCTTGTTTATTGGTATTTTACGTATGGGTTTATCACGCAAAGTTTTGTGGCTTCGCTGTAGAAAAACCGCATAGGTTTCAGTAAGGGGTCAGCGCATAATCATTGTGGTTGGGAGCCCAACACCTTACTGATGAAGGGACAGTTTATGGGTTTACAAAAAATTAAAATATTGAACATATAACCCAATTTTATGGGTCTTGAGACTTAAGTCATTTGACTCAAAAAAGAGAATTGAGCAGCTTAATCAACTGAAAAACATGAATTATTTGTAAAACAACGATTCTTTACATTGAAATAGGATTTTACGAAGAGCGGCCTGTAACAGGCCGATTGCGATGAGCTTATTGATTCAATAGTTGTTGGTATTTAACTGTGGCTTGTGTGCGATTTTCTACTTCCAGCAGTTTGAATATCGTATAGGCGTGAGAGCGCACCGTTTTTTCAGAGATGTTGAGCTCATTGGCTATCGCTTTATTACTCAAACCTGAGGCTATCAAGGCCATAACTTTTTGCTGTTGCCGAGTAAAAATAGGTAGGCTCGCAGACGCACTAGGCACATCTAATATTTTGCCGATGTCAGCAAGATCATCGTCTAAATACTTGGCGATCAGTTTAACGATGTCAGTATCAATTTCCGTTTTCGATACGAACGCTGAAGCCCCCGCTTTTAGACAGGCATTCATACTTTGAAAGTCATCATGTGCACTAATGATGATAAGCGGCAAGGCTGGGTAGTTTTGGGCAATATGCTGCGCTCCTTCAACGCCTTCGCATCCCGGCATAGATAAATCGACGATGGCCAAATCAAGGTCGTCTTCTTTGTCACCCAACAGGCGAAAAAGTTGCTGATAGCTGTTGGCGCTGTGAATAACAACATCTGGCCATACTGCCTTTATTTTCTGCTCTAGTGCGAAAACAAAAAGCGGGTGATCATCAGCAATCACAACCTGAAAAACACTCATTGCTTTAATCCTCTGATGAGAAATTGCTCTAACTTTTTAAGCTTTATGGGTTTTTTCATAAAGTACGCACCACCCCCTTTCGTTAGACGTATCTTGGCATTTTCATTCCCAGAAACATATACGATCACACCATTGTTTCTCAACTTTTGCCGATAGTCGCCCATATGTTCAATGCCATCTTTCGCTTGCGCCAAGTCCACATCAGAAATAATTGCAGCAAAATCGTTGTCGCTACACGCAATGAGTTCATCTGCATTTGTAAAGCAATGAATCTCATACCCTATCTCGCCAAGTGCGCTTGCCAGCCAATCAAGTTGTTGAGGGTCATCTTCAACAACAGCCAGCTTTGCGTTCACGGGAGATGGCGTTTGCGAGTCATCCTCAGAATGGTTTGCGATGGGCAACACAAGCTCAAAAATAGCACCATGCGGATGCCCATTGCGATAGTTCAAGGTGATATTCAAAAGCTCGGCTATTTTGCTCACCACCGATAAGCCCAAACCACTGCCTGTGTAAGTGTGGGTTCCTCGAGAAAAAGGCGTTATCGTGTCAAGGCTAATTTCATCCGGTAACCCCGGCCCATTGTCTTTCACTGTTAAATGGCATTCATCACCGACGAGCACAGCACTTATGGCTACCTCACCGTTTTCCGGGGTATTTTTAATGGCGTTATCGACTAGGTTATTGACCAAGCGTAAAAGTAAGTGACCGTCTGTGTGAACCCTCTGGTCGGCCGTCGCTGTCAATTTCAATGTCAGGTTTTTGCACTGGCACAGCGGTGAAAATACGTTATCAACAGACTGCAAAATATCGACAATAGCCACATCGCCTTTTGTGGGCTCGATGATCCCAGCATCAAGTTTTGACAGCTGCACAATGTTGTCAGTGAGATGATCCAAACTCTCTACGATGCTGCCGACATGCGCGTCGCTTTGCGCTTTTTGCAAGTCATTCGGTGAGCGCTTAACTACATTGAGCTTTAGCAAACTAACAAGGTTTCTTAAATCATGACTCGCGCCCGTAATGAAACGCGCTTTTTCTTGCTGCTCTTTAATGCGCATTCGCTGCTTGTGCTCTAGCTCTTCAGTAGTTTGCTTGATTTGATGCTGTAACTCACGTGTGTACGCGTCTTGTAAGGATTGTTGCTTCTCTAAATAACTCAGCCTATCGAGTTTGTTGCGCATTATCAGGCTGTAAATCCAAACAATAAACGCGGCGAATAAAAGCGTGTATAAGACAATTGCTGGCAGCTGCAGCCACATTGGCGGCTTAACTTTGAATTGAAATTTAAGGGTATTGCTCAGTGTGCCGTTGTTTAAGCGGGCGCGAACGAAAAGCTGGTATGTGCCGGACGATAAAGAAGGCAGCGTCACCAAGGTTTCCTCTTGCTTTGTCCACTCCCCCTGCTGGGAATTCAGGGCGTATTCGATGAGGGTATCGTCATTGAGAGATGTAAAACTCAGTGCTGTTTTGAATGCCAACATATCCGGCGCGGTAAACACTTGCTCGTCGTCATAAATAGTAAATGACTGACCGTCGACCTTAGAGCTGACCCAATTTAGCTGAGGCCGAGGTTTGCTCGGCACCTTATCATGAAATATCGTCAGCCCATTAATGCCCACATTTATGGTGCTGTTATTTATTTTCGTGCAGCCAAATTGAATGCTTTCACGATGGCTCAGGCCATCATCCATGGTTAAATAGCTTTTTAAAGTCAGCGTGTTATCAAATACAGCCACCCCGTTGTTAGTTGACACTATCCAGTCGTCATCCAAATAAGGCGCCATACACAAAGTGACCTTGTTGATTAATAAGTCATTGTCTTCAATTTCAATTACTTGAAACCCATCTGGCGTGGACGAAACACGAGATAAACCATGCCCTAAAGAGAGCATCACTAACGAGTTGTCACTTTGCTCGACACCCGTTAAATTCTTCTCTTTGGCTGAAATTTGCCAATTTTCGGGGGCCCTCTCACTCTGCCAATCCACTATTAATAACCCGTCTTTGAATGTGGCTATAAAAAGTGTGTTGTCTCGCACGGTGACACCAAAAGCGAGAGCGGTTGGCAATTGCGTACGCCATTGAACAACATATTTGTCAGCGTTTTCGCGCATAAACACCAGCTCATCAAGATACAACAGTAGCAAATCGCCTGATGCGAACTCGTATACATCCGACAATGGCGTTGTCTCTTTTGCCAACTCAGGCATGAGCGCCCCCAGAGGTTGCCACTGGCCATCGGCGTAGAACAAGGCGCCCGAGCGATAGGAGTTTATGTAAACCCGACTGGGCGTTTCAATAAAGTGAACTGGCTCAAAGCCCTCTGGATAGTCTTGCTGTTCAAGTAAAGTAAGCTCGCCGCGTTGTTCTTCAAAATACAGCAACGAATTAGACCCCGCGACCACCAAACGCGGTATCTCATTTACATCAATAGCCGCTGCCGACAACGGCTCTTCGCCAAATAAGGCATCAAAATCTGGGTAGCTTGAAATGGCGGCGTAGCTTGAAGATAACAAATACAGCCCCTCCATCGCGCCAATAAGAATATCGCCGTTCTCGCTAAGCAAAAGGCTTTGGTAATGCAGTCGTTTGTTAAAGATGTTTTTATGGCGCTCAGTGGTCAATAAACGGATATCGCTCAGCGCTGAATCAACAACAAATAAGCCTTCGCTGCTTGTCATAAAGAGTTGACCACCTTCGAACACAACGCGCCCCACTGAGGCAACTTCGCCCCCTTTGTTCACCAAGTTCACAGCTTTACATTGTTGCTCGTCACAGCGATGAACACTCCCACCGAGTGACACAACCCAAAGAAAATTATCACTATCGACTGTGTAGCTAATGACTCTGCGTTCGCTCGGTACGGGATACGCGGGTGTGAGAGCGAAAGTGTGCGGGTCAACCCAGCTAAAGCCATCGGCTTGTTTGATTAACAATCGGCCATTAATGGCCGTTTGGTTATGTACGGCATCGAACGAATCAGGCGCGTATGCAACGCTAAGTTCCGTTGTATCAATCAACACTAATTGGTTATCAGCAAGTACCGCTACGCGGCTGTCATCCCATTGAATTAAGTCGATGAACTCCTGCGCTTCAGGAAGTGTTGGAACGAAGTCAGTCACCTGATAACTCACTGTATCAAGGCGTTCGATACCATGGTTTGATACCACCCAAAGACCATACTGATGATCAATCAGCAGCTCGTAAATATAACTGCCTTTGAGCCCTTGCTCTTCGTGCGAAGGGCCAAATGCAACCACCTGATTACCATCAAGCATGTTTACGCCATCTTGGGTAGCGACCCAAAGCCGCGCAAACTTATCAAATTCGATATCTTGTATGGGGTTGGCTGATAGGCCATCGTCAACATTCAGCGTACTGGCATTCACACTGTATTGTCGCTCAGCCTTGAGAACGAGGTTCGTCTGTGCATGCGTGGCAAACCCAAGTAAGCAACTCAGTACCAACAGCGCCAGCAATGTATGAGGCCTAAATTTCATCATAGAAGTATTTTGAAGGTTAGTAAGTTATCGCTAACCTTAGTATGCACTCAAATCTAAACACCGCGGCAGTATAACGAGAAAAGTGATTCTACATCTAGCAAAGCTGCATAAATACCCACCACCTATAGGAACAGCAAGCTCGGGGCTTTATCACCGAACCATCAGCCTTGCAGGTTAGTATTAAAGGTAGGTACACTGGTATTCAAAACACTGCGGCTACAAAAGCCACTACCTGAGTCACCCGTACCTGATTGCAGATACGAGTCTCGATTCAATAAAAAACATGGACAGGCATAATGACCCCAGAAAAGGAAGCACAATCACTCACCACCGAAGAGCTACTTGCACAACTTCGCGAGTTAGATTTAGAGAGTGATTTATACCTTACCTATTATGATGAACTAAGACGACGAAACGTTATTGAGGAAGGTAGAGGTTTTATCTACTGGTTTTTTGTTTTAACCCCCGCCATACCTATATTTGGGTTGTATTTCGACCTATTCCGTTTTACAGAACAAAGGGTAATACCAAAAGAAGGTGCCACCTTATGGCTGATGTTTATGCTATTAATATGGGGCCTTGGCATCTTTCGGTATACAGTTCAAATAAATCTGTGTGAAAAATACGCAAAAGAAAACAGGTAGTTCCAAAGTAGGCAATTTTATAGGGAGTGTAATAAATGCTTAAAAACGTTATACCTTTAACAAGCTCTAATAACTGGCAATCTGGTTGGATTATGCGTGTTGCCGAGTCGAGTTATGGCAAGCCTTTAAAAGGGCATAAAAGGAATTTACTTTACTCGATATTTTTCGGGGTATTTGGCGGTGCTGCTCTCACGGTATTAGAGTTATGTATTTCGATTTTCTTACTCAATCACCCCTTTAGTAGTGAACTATTATTAGTTCATGGGCTAGCGTTTCTAAAGATGACAGCTTTTCTCTTTTTTATCTCGATGTTATCAACAGAAGCGGATGATATTAAAGATAAAATAAAGGAAAACAAGAAACATGTTTTTGTATTTACAGCATTGATAAATTTAGGTTCGGCCATTATCGTATTTCTTAGTAGCCTTGTGTTTTACTTCTTCATCTACACACCCAGTAAATATTATTCAGAGACTGAATTATACTCTTACGCGAGCCCTAGTGAGCTGTCGACCATACAGCCCAACCTAACTTTATCTAACGTAAGAGAGAGTTCAGAAAAGAACTTGCTCAAGGTTGAAGATGGAAAAGGAAAAAGCGAGCTAGGTGCTGGTATTGATTTTGACACATTATCAATAGACAAATTTGACGAGTTTCTAGTTAACAGTGGTTTTGAAGAATTCAGCATCAAAACTACCGAGGCACAAATGATATCATCATTTGGCGAAATCAGTCTCTTCCCGGATAAGAATGTAGATTGGAAGCAGTTTCTAGCAGAGCTGGATGATGTGGCTCTCAACAGCCCTCGTTATGTAGATTTTAAGATATCTTCGGCAATAGGGAATGAAGTTCCACTTGAGATTTTAAATGATATCTTAAATAGAGGTCACGAACTCAATGGAAATCACATTACAGGTCTAGCTAAATATTTCACCGTTGAAGAGTTCCAGCAATTGGAAAACTATGGCATTGATTTGTCCGCACACGATTCAATTGGTGGTAGCGCGTTAGATAGATCTTTAATGAATAAACAAGGGCCTGAGCTCTTCGAGTACTTATTGACAAAAGACGAGTTGGTAATGGCGGAAGACGTCAATGTCGTAAAGGAAGCATTAATGCTCTCTAGCAAATTCAATCGTTCAATAAAATATACTCAACAGCTAATAAACAGAGGCGCGCCTGTGACCGACGAGACAAAAGAGTGGATTGAAACGGAGTTGCGTAAAGAGAATCTAATCTATTACGCAATTGTAAAATCTCAACTGACCTATTAAAAACAAAATTAGTGATTTATTAAAATCCAATACGACCCATCACGTTTATTGTACTTACTTATTCATACATATGACTTTTGGCGATTTTATATATAAAAAACCACCTGTGTAGCAGGTGGCTTTTGCTTTATTCAACTCCTAATTGCAACCGACGCTCAGCCTCTTCTTTCGACTCCTTACATTGGTGTCGTGCATAGCGCCTTTTTATCTCTTCAATGGCTGGAACTGTGAATCTTTCGCAGCCCTCACTACCGAATAACATGCCAGGTGGTTTGGCGACCCGCTAAGTACCACACTTCTTTGCCATCAAATACCGCACCTTGCTCTAGCTTAATTTGCACCCATTGGTTATCCCACTCGGGCACCTGCGTTTTAATATTTCCTTCAATGGCGTAAGCGGTATTGGCGTACAACGGCCAATCACCTTGCACTGGGGTTGGGCCTTGGTTATCCCACATGCCAATGGTCGGCCCCGATGCGTGACCCACAAAACCTAATGGGTGGGTGTAAGTGCTGCTGAGAATGTTTGCTGCCTTGCTGCCTTTAATGGTGTTAGCCAATATCTCGTTACCCGTTAGCCCTGTTTTGAAATTGCTGGTGAGGATATCTTGCCAACGATTACCCATCGCCAATGCGTTTTTGAGCCCTTGTGGCACATCGGTTTCACCCAGTTTAAGTACATAGCCCATTTCTTGGGTATCAGTGCAAAGGTTCAAGTAACAAATGCCCACATCGGTGTGCAATACATCGCCTGGCAGAATAACGCGGTCGCTCTTGCCCATGTACACATCGTCTTTTTTGGTGTCATCGCCTTGGCGTTGAATATTCACATAAGGCTGGAACCAAGGGCGTAGTTGCAGCTCTTCAAAGCGTTCACGTATGTACCACGCCACATCGTCGGTGGTGGTAGCTCCCGGAGTGATAACTTTATTTGAGAATGCTTCGGCAATTACACGCCGTGCAATCGTCACCGCCTGCGGATACACATTGAGCTCTTTGTCGCTGCGCGTTTCTAACCATCGCACCACCAGATTTTCAGCACTCACCAAGCGCTGTTCATACTTCTTCGGCAGGTACTTAACGAGTTGTTGATGCAAGCCAATACTTAAACCATCTGCCAAAGCCCAATCTTTACTGATATTAATGCCGATACGCTGTGGTTCTCGCTCTGCCACGACCTCTGCTAAGCGTTGCCATTGGTCTTGCAATGTGCCGCCCTCCCACACCGTTGGGTAAAGCTCGCCAATGGGGTAACGACTCACACTAAAGCGCTCAATACTGCCGTCTTCTTGCTTTGCAAATACCAAGATAGTGGTTCGCCTTGCTGCAAAAGTCGGTTGCGGCACCAGTGTATAAAACAAACGGTCTTCCCCGTATTCACGGTTGACCACCAGCCACATATCCAAATCCGCTTCGCGCATGAGCTGTGGCAGTAGGTTATCCAGCCTGTCTGTGACCATGTCATTAATCGGTGCTACGCGCTCTTTAAACGACAATACATTCGGCATCTCGCTAATTTCGCGACCTTGTGAGAATTGCTCAGCAGCAACAGAGGTTGAAAGGCCTAAACAGACCAAAAGTGAACCAAGTAGTGTTTTCATTGTTATCCAAGGCATTAGTTAACTGTCTGTAAGTTAAACAAAACTATAAGAGGTTGTGGGGATAAAACCAAATGAGCTGCGGTGAGGTGGATAAACAGTCCCTGCGCTCTTGACGTAAACAATTACGACAACCCTCTTGAGAGCTTGTTCAACTCAGCGACTCACCATTAAGAAAAGATATAAAAAAGAGAAGAAAAAGACATTACAGATGTTGCCAAAAAGACAACAAGGGAACAAAGTTAACATTCTTACACAAGAAATTAACAATCAGATAAAACCTTGCGTGAGTTTAAATTAAGTCTCAACCAAAAAAGGATGTTCAACATGTTTTCATCTCGATATGTTCTGAAGCCACTGTTACTAAGTACGATGATATCCGCCCCACTCGCTGCTATCGCTCAGCCAGAGATATCTGAGCCACCGCAGTTGTTCACACACCCTACGTTTTCAGTAGTGCCATCGAAGCATGGTTTGTCTGCCGTGCGAGGTAGATTGAACGCACAGGCAGTGGTGAATGGCACTCAGCAGATGCAAATAACTCTGCCAAATGGCAGAACAATTACGCTGCAGCGTCACACTAATCGCGGACAACTCAATAATGCCTCGTGGCATGGACAAGTGATGGGCCGAAAAGACAGTGATGTTAGCTTAACGGTATACAAAGGATTGGTATTTGGGCGGATCGGCTTAGGTCAACAGACCTATGAAGTTCGCAGCAAAGGCGGATACACCGTTGTTGAACTCTTAGACACAGAGTCATTTCCTGAGTGTGATAGCGCCAACCACGACTTTAATACCGCAAACAACTTTGTTGAGCAAAATGAACAAGCCGCCAATGAGGAAAGTGGCACAGTGATTATCGATTTACTTTCTGTTTATACCCAAGATGCTATCGACAGCGCCGGTGGTGTTGCCGAAGTTAATGCGCTCATACAAGCCGCGGTTGATGTTGCCAATACAACCTTTGTAAACAGCCAAGTAAATGCTGAATATCGCTTAGTGCATACTGAGCTCGTAGACTATGACGGCACGCAATCAACTACAGGTGAAGCGCTAAGCTGGGCAAGAAATAGTCCACAAGTGCAAGCTCTACGAGACCAGTACAGTGCCGATATGGTTTCTATTGTGTTAGACACGCCATCAAGCTGTGGCACTGCATACGTGCAACGTTCACCCGGTTTAAGTTTTGCTCCTAGCGCTTATCAAGCGACTGATGTCGATTGTGCGGTTGGGAATATGACATTTAGTCACGAGCATGGCCATAACTTGGGCATGGAACACAATCCTGAAAATTCCAGTGCCACGCCCGATAGCGCCTCTTACGAATACTCCTTTGGCCTATACCATGACGGCGATTACCGCACGACCATGTCTTATTCATCACCTTGCAGCAATGGCTGCAGCCGGGTTCCCTACTTTTCCAACCCAGGTGTGGTATACAACGGCAAACCAACTGGTATTGCGAATCAACGTAATAACGCGCAAACAGCACGCAATACCACACCTATCGTAGAGCAGTTTCGCGCCTCGGTTGCGCCCAATGGCGACCCTAGCGCACAATTTGATACCGATGTGAGTGGCTTAACCGTCAACTTTACTGACTTGTCAGCTGATGCCAATGGCACCATCGAAAGCTGGTTGTGGGACTTTGGCGATGGCGCAACATCAAGCGAACAAAACCCCCAGCACAGCTACCAAGCTAATGGCACTTATTCGGTAAGCTTAACGGTTACGGATAACGACAACGCTACGGATACCAGCACCCAGTCTGTAACCGTGATGGCTCAAGCTCCGGACTCACCGAGCAATTTAGTCGCTAACTACACCTACACTGGCAAAGGAAAAGATAAAACAATCACCGAAGTCGTGTTGGTGTGGAACGACAACTCCGGCAATGAAACCAGTTTTGAACTAGAACGTTGCTTTGAGACAACTTCGGGCAAAGGCAAAAACCAAACCGTCACCTGTGATTACAGCCTATATCAAACACTCGCGGCGGATACACAAAGCACATCGGTGAGTACTGAGTCCGGCTGGCGCTATCGCGTTCGTGCGCTGAACAATAACGGGGCGTCTGATTATTCAAATTCAGTTATCGTGGACTAAAACCAACAAAATACTGAATTTGAGTTAAAGAAAAATGCCGAGCGCTATGCTCGGCTTTTTGTTATCGAGGCAGTGCCTTTGTGTCACCCAAAACAATCCAAATAGCCAACTTTACTATGCGGCGACTTTAGGGGTACACTCATCTAACAGCGTGTAAATACTCAACCCAAGGAAAGGTTATGACTAGATGGACTTTGTCGCTTATAAGCTTACTGTATTCGTTCATGATTAGCGCACAGGAATACCCACACCGCCAGAAGCCAACAGATCCCCCGTTATTTGAAACGCTCGCCAAAATGCAAAAGGAGATACTCACAATTGAGCCAAGAAACGGAGTCATCATAGAATATCAGACCATCGCGACTCGAGAGTCAGGCTTCTTCCTTATAGATATTTGTGAAAATACAGATGCCGAGCACATTGAGTACGGCTGTTCCACATTCTCAACACTGGGTGTGGACAGAGAGTATGGCTTACCTGAATACGGGCAACACACTCTTTACTACAAACCTGACTTCATCATAGATAGCTATAAAGTAGATGAAGCTGTAATTATTGACTCAACACTGCAAGAGCTCGCCTTCACTGACAACTTAACGGGTAGATACTTTCGCATTGGCAGCAATAAAGTACTGCACGACCTTATAAAAATGAAAGTCACTCTCGATGATCTCAACCCCTCTTATAATTACTTGGGCACAGATGAAGTGAATAAAGATGCGTTTAAACAGCGAGAAACACGGCCAGTGCAGAATTAACGTTTTTTGGCCACCTATAGACACACTGAGCGCCTATAAATGCCTTGTCTATCTTGTCTTTTATTTATCAGGGGGCGAGGTTAAAGAAAGTGCAATCTCCAGACCTGTTTCTATGCCCCGTAAAACCCACTGCCCTTATTCAATCAGCGGGGTAATGCTTTGATACTCACAATTCAAGTATTCAATGTGTTCAAGCTCGCTGTTTCTATGAGGGACTAGCTGCATAACCAGCTCTCTTGCGTTCCCGTTTCTTTTATATTCGTTTGAATAGGTAAATTTTTGCCTGTTGGCTTGTTGTGAAATGCTCAACGTATCCCCGTTTCTTGACCACAACATCGGTACCTTATTAACCCTTGCATTGCCGCCTTTTTCAAAGGTGAGTCTGTAGAGCTTGGAACAATTCGTGCTGGTAAATTCGACTTCGGTAATATCAACTGCAAAGTCTGCAACCAACTGCTCCTGAATAGACATCAAGCCGTTGGTCTTTACTAGGTATAAACCAATATTGTGACCGTCCCGGTATTCGTGATTTCTAACCCTGTTTTTGGCAATGAGTCCTGTAGGGTATCCCTTCTCATTGATTATATTTAGGATTTTAACCAAATCGTCATTATCACCATTATCTTGGGGATAAATAATGAAGCTGCCAAATGCCAGTAGCGGTGGCTCGCGTTCGCTTATCGAGATATCAAATCCTGTTGCTTTCAATGCCGTTACTATTTCTTTTGTATTGGCTTCAGGCACGTTATAGCTATGAAGATGAACTGTAGTGGGGGCACACGCTGTTAAAGCGAACATGAGAAAAATAACGTAAATTTTGGCCAATACCTTCGGCATAATAATATCTCTTCCTTAAAAAACGCTTGGACTGTCCGTTTCAAATAAAAACTAAGTATTAGTGGGACACACACTCTAACATTTCACAAAGAAAGACCAACCTCAATAATATTTCAAAGATTATTAGCTAGACACCAATCCTAATATTTTTCACATTCCAAAGCGCTCAGGGCCCAGATATAATGATGCTTTGTTACCCTAACTCCTTATCTCGAACTTCCATGAAAAAGCTCTCCAAAGTCCAGCTTAAAC
This sequence comes from Pseudoalteromonas sp. GB56, assembly GCF_054923835.1. NCBI lineage: Bacteria > Pseudomonadati > Pseudomonadota > Gammaproteobacteria > Alteromonadales > Pseudoalteromonadaceae > Pseudoalteromonas > Pseudoalteromonas sp. GB56. The sequence goes on from NZ_JBPCHK010000001.1 coordinate 2,735,281, forward strand.
AACAAGCACTTGTGCTCAACGTTGCCGATGCACTCGAACAACAAGCGCGCGCAGAAATACCCGGCATGTTGCAATGCTGGTTTGATGTGGAGTACCACTTATTCCCCGGCTCCCTGCTCCTGTGTTTTCAATTCGAAAATGACCAAGCACTCAAGGCCGCCGAACCTCACCTACTCAAATGGCAAAAACGCCTAAGCGCCGCCATGCTGAAAAAAGGCGTGATCCTAAAAGATATGCGTAAGCACTTAACCTTTACCCTGAAAGGGCCAGAGGATTGAGATAGAAGATAACAGAGACTAGGTGAATTTTAGCGACTGCACAACGCAGGGCCCGGCCCAATTCTTTCCTTTGAGTATGGGTGTGTTATTTATTTTTTGTCACTTTATTCTTAGGCGCTTTATAACAGCGTCTTTGGGGATAGGTGTGATTATAAGGTCTTGTGTGTCATGAGTTATAAATGCAGCTTGATCATCAGTTCTATAAACCAAAAAACCTTTGATGACCGTAGACCCATTTAGGTTAATCTCACTACAGATAGACCATATAGAGTTGTCTTGGAAAAATTTTGTACACCCATCTTTAGATATTTGTGAAATAACCTCTACAGCATGAGCCTTGCCTGCAGTAAATGCAGAAATGGGAAATAGACAAAGAAAGCTGACTAAAAATAGGGCAATAGAGAGAGAATATGACGTTAAAGACAGTTTGTTTAATAATTCCTCAAATCTATCTTCCTGTTTATTCTTATTGCTACTAAGTTTTAGCACAAAGCGTACAGCTAGTATCACAGCGATTGTTATTATAATTGTGGAAGGAATTAATACCCACTTGCTTAGAATCCCACTGAGAATTACAGAAATAACGTCACATAACACCTTAAATGATACAAAAAAACCAACCAACGCAGATTCTTCAATAGTTGGTGTAGCCGTCGTTACACCATAGCCAGCGTCAAGCCCGACACAATAGCTAATTCCAATAATGAAAAAAGCGGTCGACACGATTACTGCAACCTTAGTAATCAGTAAAAATATTGGCTCTATATTCTTGATCTTTGCACTAACTTCCATGTCCTCAATATCCCTCTAAATAGATTTAAGTGTGTGTCCTTGTATTTTTAAGGGAGGTGCCTATGTACTTTATGCTTACTGGCATTACGTCGTTAAACCTATTACTCAAGGCCTTCCCTAACTCTTTGCTCATATCGGTCTTCATCAGTTTCAGGTGCTTCATAAAGCATATGCGAATCTATTTCATATTCATTAATATCCATATAATCATCGTGTTGTTGAGTTGAAGTATGATTCCCTCGAAAGTATCTTGACTCCATCACTTTCCACCAACCCTCTCCCTTACGGTCAGCTTCTTTATCTATCAAAATAATAAAATTTTCTAGTTCTTCGTTAGTAAGAAGCTCTTTGTTGTACACGAATTTTTTATATTCCTTAGCTCCAATATCTCGATTAGAAAAGTAGGACTCAAATTCCGAAAGTATTGACAGTTCGTATTCTGATAATTCTTCGTTATTTTCTATTTTAGTAACAACTACATGTGAAAACTCATACCCTGATATATATCCTCTATCCGTACCGGGTTTCCTTTCTTCCAAACGTTTTATAGCTGCTTCGTAATTATTCTGCTTTGTGGGTTTCTTTGATTCCATACAATTTGGGGCGCAGGCCATACACTCCGAAGCATATAATCCAACCACAAGAGTCACATTCGTCATAGAGCTTGTTATCTACATACGATTTACATTGATGGCAATGATTTACTCTGTGATGCTTCGTTCTTCTATTATGACTATGGTTTCGACTTATGGCACCAACCCTTGAAGCTTCAGAGTCAAGTAATTGGACACGGATCTTTCGTTTGTCAGATCGATTTACAAACCAGATAATCAGACCAATAATGGCGATAATTAAATATTCCATTTCAACTGTTCAAAACTGAGAAAATAAAAAGCAGTTATAAAATGCTTATGAGTAAACAATGACTATTGTCGTACCAAAAAGAAGCTAATAGGGTCAGGTCTTTTTTACTTTTCTGGAAGCAAAAAACAAAACCAGACCCTATAGGTTCCGTTTTCGTTTTAGGGTATCACCCAATACACCCTATCAGAATACGACCTAATTATTTAGTTAGGTGTGGATATGTGTTCTACCTAAAGTCTATCAAAAATAGAACCTTTGCTAGGAGTAAATAACTTCTCATAAAATTTAGTTGCGTAATCGTCTGTCATCCCTGAGACAAAGTCACATATTACCCTTAGCTGGGCACTTTCTTTTTTATCATCAGTGGATTGACGCCCCGCTTGTTCCCATCTTTCTTTCGTCGCTTTAGGCAGGAAACGCTCTGGGTCTGAAGCTAAAGTTTGGAAAAGCTCAATAACTAATTTTTGCCCCTTAAATTCAAGTTGCTGAACATTTTCATCTCTAATTACTTGCTCGCATACAAGGTTAAAAATATGTTCTCTAAGCGTTTCTACGTCTTTAGATAAGTTGACTTGCAATCTCAAAAGTGGACTATCACAGCCTGATTCATTTTCACTTATTTCTGTACTGGTAATCATTAGATGCACTAGATTCCCAATAGCCTCTTTCCTTCTATAACTTTCTTTATCAAACAACGCTGAAGTGATGTTTTCGAAAGACAATTGCTCTCTGTCTAGTTGGTTAGCTAGATCATTGAACAGACTCTCTTTAGTTTTAAAGTGCTCCCGCCAATGCTGTTGATTGATCATGCCCAGTGATAAAGCATCTTCTAAATCATGCAAGCTGTAGGATATGTTGTCAGCTAAGTTCATGATAGTGCAATCTAGTGATTTATACTTAGATTTAGAATGCTTGTCTGCTTTGGTGTCAAATTTAGTAAATTTTTCAATTTCTTCAGGAGGAAACTTTTTAAATATGAAATCAACAATTTCTTTATCGCAATCATGATAACATTTTGGTGGCTTTTGAAATCCAGCTTGAAATAGCCAAAAGGGAGCGTTTACATCACTGTTATCTTTATAGGCATCAGAGTTAACAAGTTTTGAGGTAAGGTAGCGGGTATTTTAAAACTCCCAACAACATTCTTCTAGTTGGGTTTAACCCGTGTTCAAGCGTATACTTATCAAGATGACCTAAGATTCGCAAGGTTTGGCCATTACCCTCAAAACCACCATGTTCTCTCATACAGTAATTAAGCGCAACCTCTCCACCATGTCCGAATGGTGGGTGCCCTATGTCATGAGCTAAGCAGATAGCTGTAATCAAAGACGTATTCGGTAGGTCATTGTGAAATGCTTCAAATTCTGGTGTTTTCGCTAAGTACTGGACGATACCACGGCCAATCTGCGCTACTTCCATTGAATGAGTTAATCTTGTGCGATAGAAGTCACTTTCTCCAAGCCCCAAAACTTGTGTTTTCGATTGTAGTCGCCTAAATGCTGCGGAGTGAATCAGCCTTGCCTCATCTCGATCATACTCATCTCGCACATCTGATGGTCTTGTGTTTTGCTCTAGCCTACGCTCTTTTAAAAAATCCAACTTAATCCCTTATCAATAAATGAAGATTTACTTTGTGAATTCATCAATAAAATCAAATTTTACAACAGGTTAGCTTAACCTATTCTCAAAAACAAAGAAAGCCACCATTTTTTCTGCTTTTTATTAGACTATTCAATACGTGCGGTCATGCAATTAAGTTGGTTATTTCAGGAGGTCGATTTCAATGACTTAGGACGATTTTGTCGTAACTAAGTTGGTTAACTTCCAGAAAAAACGCACTTGCTCACTAAGGCTGCTTGCAATTAAGTTGGTTAACTTAAAAATCCTCGGTCTTTAATCGAATAATTTCTTTCTCAAGCTCTTGCAGTAAAAATTCAACATTTACTTCATGCACATTTTCTTTGACATGTTGTTTAAGTATTGGGTCAGTATCTAAATTAATTCTAACTTTTAAATCCTCACCATTTTTCTCTTTTTCAATACTCTCAATTACAAACCCCTCGAAGTTCCAAGCGTCAAAAACTCTGTCAATACATCTATCTACAACTTCGTCTCTTACTTTTGGCTTAGAAAGGTAATCAACAAGGTTTGAGTGCATTTCACTTTGCTTCCACGCTTCTTTTATTGATTCCCCAATTGTATTTTTAAGAAGCCACAAGCCAGTAGCTGTCAACGCTCCGACAATTAAAATGCTACCTTTTTCAATACGTTCAACATAGTAAGCATCAATGTGGTTTAGCGGCCCTTTTAACCTATCTCTTAAAGATTGTTTTTGAGATGGTGATAAATCGCTGCTGTTAATAAAGTGGAAGACTTCCTGATATTGGATCTCCCTTAAAAGAGACGAAAACTTTTTAAGAATTGAACGTAATGTTCGATCAGATACAATATCTAAATCAGGGTGATAAATTTCGAAAGTAATGTTTTTCATGGTGTTGGGGCTAGAGTTCAGGCATCTATTACTTGGGTTTTCATAGATTTTTTACATAACTGGAACGAGTGTTCATAACTAATGTATTACTAATAGCATTAGTTCGATCTGGTGATCACAGCATACGGCACTGAACCGCAAAGCCATATCCTTTTTATATAATCTAGAGCTGATTGTCAATTTACGAATAAAATATATCAATATCATACCGTTATCAAATGGCACCAAAAAACTCAGGATTACCTCCATGCTTTTAGTATTGTTTTAAATCGTTTTTAACTACCATGAGTTATGGCTATCTATAAGGGCACACTCATGAATACAATAGTGAAAGACTGGCAAATAGTTTCGGTTTTAGACAAAGGTGATCTCGTTGGAGATGTGCTCTGGGGGATATGTGTTGATGACTCGACCTATCGATTCTTTAAAGGAGATTACATCTGTACATCCTCTGACCCGAAATCGGCGGCCCGACAAGAGATTAATTTGAAAATCCTAAGTTTAGATTTATCGAAAATATCAAGCTGTCAGACTTATCGGCAATATGCACCTGCATTGCTCTACTACCGCCAACCATGTCGGCAAAGTCTGACCAACAGGCGGTCATTCGCCGTATAACACCCACAAAAAAAGCGCCCCTTTTCAGGGGCGCTTTCCAAATGTTGTTAATCAGCCCTCGCTCTGCAGCGAGATTAACACCAATTACTCGTCGCGATACGTATCTACCGCTGGACAAGAACAGATCAGGTTACGGTCACCGAACACGTCATCGATACGTGTTACTGTTGGCCAGAACTTGTTCTTGGCTACGCTTTCAACTGGGAATGCAGCATAGAAACGGTCGTATGCGCGGTTCCAGTCGTTGCCTAGTACGTCTGCCTGCGTGTGCGGCGCGTATACTAGCGGGTTGTCTTCAATTGACCACTCGCCAGAGGCAATCTTGTCGATTTCGCTCTTGATTGACACCATCGCTTCGATGAAACGGTCGATCTCTACTTTAGACTCAGATTCAGTTGGCTCAATCATCAATGTGCCCGCTACTGGGAACGACATTGTTGGTGAGTGGAAACCGTAGTCCATTAAGCGCTTCGCTACGTCCATTTCAGATACGCCAGTGGCTTCTTTCAGTGGGCGTAGGTCAACAATACACTCGTGCGCAACGCGGTTGTTACGGCCACGGTATAGAATTGGGTAATGCTCGCTTAGCTTTTCAGCTAGGTAGTTTGCATTCACAATCGCTGTTTCTGTTGCTTCACGTAGGCCTTCGCTACCCATCATGGCAATGTATGCCCATGAAATTGGTAGGATTGCCGCAGAGCCGTAAGGAGCAGCTGACACCGCGCCGTTGTCTACGTTCGTACCCGGTACGTTGATTACGCTGTGGTTAGGCATAAATGGCGCTAGGTGTGATTTAACACCGATTGGGCCAACACCTGGGCCGCCACCACCGTGTGGGATACAGAATGTTTTGTGTAGGTTAAGGTGCGATACGTCTGAACCGATGAAGCCTGGGCTTGTTACACCTACTTGCGCGTTCATGTTCGCGCCGTCCATGTATACTTGGCCGCCGTGCTGGTGCACGATGTCGCAAATTTCACGGATCGTTTCTTCGTATACACCGTGTGTAGACGGGTATGTGATCATGATGCACGATAGGTTCTCTGACACTTCTTCAGCTTTCGCTTTAAGGTCAGCCATATCTACGTTACCTTGCTTGTCGCAATCAACAACCACAATCTTCATGCTGGCCATTTGCGCTGATGCAGGGTTAGTACCGTGTGCAGAGCTTGGGATCAAACATACGTTACGGTGACCTTCGCCACGTGATTCGTGGTATTTACGAATCGCGATAAGACCTGCGTATTCACCCTGTGCACCTGAGTTAGGCTGTAGTGATACTGCATCGTAACCTGTGATGTTTACTAACCAGTCGTGTAGCTCGTTGATCATCACTTGGTAACCTGCCGCTTGATCCAATGGGCAGAATGGGTGCAAGTTTGCAAACTCTGGCCATGTGATTGGGATCATCTCTGCTGTCGCGTTTAGTTTCATCGTACATGAACCTAACGAGATCATTGAGTGGTTAAGCGATAAGTCTTTGTTTTCTAGACGCTTGATATAACGAAGCATCTCAGTTTCGCTGTGGTACGAGTTGAAGTTCGGGTGCGTTAGCACTTCGTCATCACGTACTAGGCTAGCTGGGATAGACGGTGAACCATTGGCGCTGATTTGTGCATCAAGTGCCGCTACGTCTAGACCATGACCTTCACCTAGGATGATGTCGAATAGCTCTAGTACGTCTTCACGAGTTGTGGTCTCAGATACAGAGATTGAGTACTCACCTGCGTGATTCGTCGCGAAGTTAACTTCTGCTGCCAATGCGCGTGCAACGACTTCGTCTTTGTTATCAGCAACAACAGTGATGGTGTCGAACCATGTGTCGTGCTTAAGCGCTACGCCTTTCTCTTTAAGGCCAGCAGCTAGGATGTCAGCAAAACGGTGGATACGCTCAGCGATTGTTTTCAGACCTTGTGGGCCGTGGTAAACCGCGTAGAACGCTGCCATGTTCGCTAGTAACACCTGTGCAGTACAGATGTTTGAGTTCGCTTTTTCACGGCGGATGTGCTGTTCACGTGTTTGCATTGCCATGCGCAATGCGTCGTTACCTAGGCGGTCTTTTGACACACCGATGATACGACCTGGTAGTGAACGCTTGTATGCATCACGCGTGGTGAAGAATGCCGCGTGTGGACCACCGTAGCCCATAGGCACACCAAAACGCTGTGCTGAACCAAGTACTACGTCTGCACCTAGTTTACCTGGTGCTTTAAGTAGCATTAGCGCCATGATGTCTGCAGCAACACACGCAAGTGCTTTTTTGCTTTGTACAGCAGCGATAAGGTCAGTTAAATCAACCACTTCACCACTTGTTGTTGGATACTGGAATAAGGCACCGAAGATCTCATGGTTTGCAGCTTCGCTTGCAGGACCAATGATGATGTCAAAACCAAACTGCTCGGCACGTGTTTTTACTACGTCGATAGTTTGTACGTGAACGTCTTCTGCAATAAAGAATGCATTTGCTTTTTTCGCTTTAGAAACGCGCTTTGCAAGTGCCATTGCTTCAGCAGCAGCAGTTGACTCGTCAAGAAGTGACGCGCTTGCAAGGTCAAGACCGGTTAGGTCCATTGATAGCGTTTGGAAGTTAAGTAGTGATTCCAAACGACCTTGTGCAATCTCTGGCTGGTAAGGCGTGTATGCGGTGTACCAACCTGGGTTTTCTAAAACGTTACGCAGGATCACGTGAGGTACATGTGTCGGGTGGTAACCCTGACCGATGTATGATTTGAATACCTTGTTTTGGCTAGCTACTGATTTTAGGTAGCTCAGGGTTTCAACCTCAGTGCGGCTTTCGCCAATTTGCAGGCCGTTCTCAAGACGAATGCTAGCAGGAACAGTTTGTTCCATAAGCTCTTCAACACTCGATACTCCAAGAGCGCTAAGCATGTCGCTCATTTGCGCCGGGCTCGGGCCAATGTGACGACGAATAAAATCTTGCTTTTGCTCTAACTGTTCAAGAGATTTGGCATTTGACATATGTCCAGATTCCTATGATCCAAGAAATTTAATGCGATTTGGTGGGGGTTTTGCCTACAAACAAGGCGTTACACCAAACCTGTAAAGGTGCCGATATGGCGGCACATAAACTTAAAAAGCCCCGAAACGGGGCTTTTTAGGGCCGCAGCCCAAACGAATATTACTCGTCGTCGATGCTGTTCGTGTAGCCTTCAGCGTCAAGTAAGTTATCAAGCTCAGACTCGTCTGACGCTTTAATACGGAACAACCAGCCGTCACCGTATGGGTCTGAGTTAACTGTCTCAGGCGCGTCTTCTAGTTCTTCGTTGATTGCAACGATTTCACCGCCGATTGGCGCGTAGATGTCTGAAGCCGCTTTTACAGACTCAGCAACTGCACAGTCTTCACCTGCGTCAACTTCGTCACCCACTTCTGGTAATTCTACGAATACCATGTCGCCTAGAAGCTCTTGCGCGTGCTCAGTGATACCTACAGTGTAAGTACCATCGCCTTCAGCGCGTACCCACTCGTGTGAACTAGCGTACTTTAACTCGCTTGGAATGTTGCTCATTGTCTGTTCCTTTGGTGTAAATTTAAATTCTTATACTACGGCTTTACCTTGACGCACAAAGCAAGGCTTAACCACTTTAACATTGACTAATTTTTTACGCATTTCAACTTGCGCTGTGTCGCCGATTTCGCGCGGTACACGTGCAAGTGCAATACTGTGACCTAGTGTAGGTGAGAAAGTACCCGAGGTGATCACCCCTTCGCCTGCATCACACATTACTTTTAGGCCACCGCGTAACACGCCTTTTTCTTCAAGCACAAGACCAACAAGTTTGTCAGTGCTCTTATCAGCGCGTTGTTGTTCTACTACTTCACGGCCGATGAAGTTACGCTCAGCTGGTTCCCAAGCAATGGTCCAAGCCATGTTCGCCGCAAGTGGCGACACGCTTTCGTCCATGTCTTGACCGTATAGGTTCATACCCGCTTCTAGACGTAGTGTGTCACGAGCACCTAGACCTGCTGGCGCTACGCCTGCGTCTAGAAGCTGCTGCCATAGGTCAGCTGCTTGCTCGTTTGGTACTACGATTTCGTACCCATCTTCGCCAGTATAGCCTGTTGTGGCGATAAATAAATCACCCGCTTGCACACCAAAGAATGGCTTCATGTCTGCCACTGCTTCTTGTTGCGCTGCGCTTAATACTGTTGCTGTTTTCGCTTTCGCGTTAGGGCCTTGAACCGCAATCATTGCGAACTCTGGGCGCTCTGTCACAGTCACGCTGAAATCAGCAGACACTACGCTTAGGTGCGCTAAGTCTTTTTCACGTGTTGCTGAGTTAACCACTAGGCGGTACTTAGTGTCGCTGAAGAAATAGATGATCAAATCGTCGATCACACCGCCTTGCTCGTTAAGCATACCTGTGTAAAGTGCTTTACCCGGTACAGTTAACTTAGCAACGTCATTAGCTACAAGCTTCTGTAGGAATGCTTTTGCGTCATCGCCTTGAACGTCAACGATGGTCATGTGTGATACGTCGAACATGCCAGCATCGGTACGCACAGCGTTGTGTTCTTCGATTTGCGAACCGTAGTTGATTGGCATATCCCAGCCGAAGAAATCAACCATTTTGGCACCCGCTTCTAGGTGCTTGGCATGTAGAGGTGTTTTAGAAGACATAATATTCCTTCACTTTTTACTAACCCAGTATGGTGGGCGTGGCCTCATAAATTGAGGGGGAATAACATGGGCCGCGATTATACATAAGTTGTTTGTCGCTCGCACCCAAATTAATAATTACTTTTGTAACATCTGTTAGAAAAAGCGTACATTTCTTCCGGCGGCGTTTAAGCAGCGTGTGCTTGGGGGTTAAAACGCGCGCCAGTCAAACTGTGCGTAAGTGTATTCAATGTTTCTGGTTGTGCAAATACACGATAGTACTGCTCACCATTGTCGGCACTGGCTACCACAAAACAGGTATCACACTGCACGCCATAATGCTGAGTGACTTGGCCAAGCGCCATGCCCATATATAGGCTAAATTGCGTGCTTAAAAACTCATCGGCATCAGGGCCGCTAAAATGCAAACTGGCAAGCTCAGTGCGCGGCATTACATCCACATCAAATTGCTCACTGGCTTCATTAAGCAGCGCCGTCACTTTTTGTGCGTCGGTGGTTACAACACGCAACGCAGTATCGCTTAAGAAAAATACATCGAATGACACGCCCTTATCAGCTAAGTCGTAGCGCACTGCCATACCCGATTTGGTTGCCCAATTTAGGGTGCTGCTTTTTAAGCTTTGTAATAACAACAACACTTCTGAGCCACCTAAGTCGATGATGTGCTCGTGTGCATTTACAAAGGTATTGGTGCTGGCATCAATTGCCCCGTGATGACGGGCAAAAAAGAGTGATTGAATTGCCATAGCTGCCTCAACTGATAATTTTTAACTTGATGGCAGTATAGAGCTGGGCTTTTTCAACAACAAATTGTAATTTTTTATCGATTGATAAATAATGCAAATGTATTTTAAGCAATAAATTTCGATAGCTAATATGAAGAACATCCCAATGGACAGCCTGCGTACTTTGGTCACCGTGGTAGACGTAGGTGGCTTTGCAAAGGCAGGTGAATTACTGGGTTTATCGCAGCCAGCGGTGAGTTTGCAGATTAAACGACTTGAAGACCTACTCGGTCGCAAGCTGTTTAAAAAGCAAGGTCAGCGCCAAGTACTTAATCACCAAGGTGAACAACTACTCCCCTTAGCCAAGCAAATTCTTAAAGAGAATGATGCTATCTTGCAGCTGTTCAGCAATGAAACGGTGACAGGTAAGGTACGTTTGGGGATCCCCAGTGAATTCGCGGCGAGTATTTTGCCCTCGATCATTGGCGATTTTGTGTCGCTGTATCCGGATGTATCGTTGGAAGTGAAATCAGAGCTCAGCAAGCAACTGATGCATGTGAGTAATCGCGATGAGTTTGATTTGGTGCTGACGCTGGTAGAGCAATTAGATAATCCCCACTATCCGAGCTTTTTGCAAGATGATCTAGTGTGGGTAGGTAATACCGCCATTAGCCCGAGCACACCTGTGACTTTGGTGGTGGCGCCACAAGGTTGTATTTATCGCCGTCGTGCGATTGAAGCGCTGGAGCAAGCGGGTATTCCTTGGCGCGTGGTTTACACCAACGCAGACTTAACTGGCTTAACTGCGGCGATTAAAGAGCAGTTGGGGATCACTGTGTTAGCACGTAAAACGGTGCCGGAAGAGTTGCCATTTACAACCAGCACCGATGTACTGCCGGCGCTTGGCCAAGTGGGAATTAGTTTAATCAAACGTGCTCAAGAACCCGCCAATGCCATCGATAAACTGGCCGAGTTTATTACCTTACGCTTGAGCTAGCTTAAAATAGGCTTTGGGCTATTTGCCCAAAGCTTGCTCAGCAAAGAGTTGTTTCAACGGCTTGATGTCGTTTACCGCACTTAAACCTAAACCACGCACCAATTTTTTGATTGGGTTCGCGCCCGCAAACACGCTTTTCAAACCTTGCATGGTGGCGATGTGCTTTTGTGCATCCAGTTTGCGCTCACGTTCATAACTGCGCAGTGCGCGAGGTAAATCTGCATCTGCATTGTTCAGCGGCTCAGCCACTAATCGCGCAAAACGGGCCGCATCTTTCAACCCTAGGTTCATCCCCAAGCCCGCAAGTGGGTGAATGGTATGCGCGGCATCGCCCATGAGCACAATACGATCAAGCACCCATTGACGTGCGTAGCGCATGGTTAATGGGAATACTGGACGCGCCGATTGCACTTCCACTAACCCACATTGGCCATCAAAAGCCGTGAATAAAGCTTTATTAAAGTCTTCATCGCTCATGGCTTGATAAGCTTTCGCTTGCTGCGGTGAGCACGACCACACAATGGAATGCATGTGTTCATCTGGCAACGGTAAAAAGGCCAATGGACCATCGGGTAAGAACACCTGACGCGCGCACTGCTCGTTACTGTGCTGGGTTTTCACGGTCGCAACCAGCGCATGATGATCGTAATCCTTAAAGGTGATCGGCATATTAAAGCGCTGACGCACGCCTGAATTAGCGCCATCCGCTGCAATCAGTAACTCACACATGACCGGTGAGCCGTTATCCAGCGTGATCAGCACATTACTTTCACTTTGGTGAATATCTTTGTAGGCATGATTAAACAGCAAGGTAACATTACTTTGCTGCTCAAGCTCAGTGATCAAGGCGCGATGAATGACGTCATTCTCGATAATATGGCCTAGGTGCGATACGTCGTACTCGGCGCTGCTGAAGTGGATGTGAGCGAAGCTGTCTTTATCGCGTACATCCATTTGCGTGTAGGGGCTTATGCGCTGTGTTTGCATGTGTGGCCATGCACCGAGTTCAGTAAACAAGGCTTCACTGGCGTGGTTAATCGCACTGACGCGCAGGCCGTAGTCATCGCTTAAAGGTGCGCATTTGTCACCAGCATCAATAACGACTACCGAAATGCCTTGTAAACTCAGTGCCAGTGCCGCACTTAAGCCAACACACCCACCACCGATCACGGCTACCTTTGCTTGAAACATGCGTTAATTAAACCCCATTAATTGTTTTGCTAATGGTTGGCGCAGCGAGCTGCATAGCTGCATCGATGCCAAACCGACACTGCGCCCAAGGGCAATACTGCGCGCACTGTTTGAAAATGTACGTACCAACCCATCTGTGAGGGTCATTACGCGGGTAATATCTTGCTCACGTGCTTGTGCGTAAGCAGAAGTAAAGGCATAGGAGCCTAAATCGTCGCTAGCATAAGCGATACGCGCGACCAATTCTTTGATATCACGCAGACCAAGGTTAAAACCTTGCCCTGCAATGGGATGAATAGCGTGAGCAGCATTACCTATCACCACCGCACGGTTACTCACCAACCTATTTATACGCCCCCACACCAGAGGATACACACTGCGCTCCCCTACTTGGGTGAACAAGCCAGCGCGATAGCCGAACTCATCTTGCAATGCCTTTACAAACTCATCACTGCATAGCTGTTGCAGTTCGTTAAGTTTGTCTGCTTCGTCGCACCACACCAGTGAATAGCGTTTACGCGACATCGGCAGCAAGGCCAAAGGCCCATGGTGAGTAAAACGCTCATAGGCATGACCTTGGTGATCAGCCTGCACTTCTACATTGGCAATTAAGGCGTGCTGAGTGTAGTGCTGAGTGTGGAAATCAAGGTGCATTAATGAACGCGTGTGTGACTGCGCGCCATCAGCAATTACCGTGAGCTTAGCCGCGAGTTCGGTGCCATCATCCAGTGTGATGTGATTGTGATCTGCATGCATAGACACGGCTGTGACCTTTGCAGGGCAGAATTGTGTAATTTTTGGGTGTGCGCTCAGGGCGCGATGCAACGCATGCCCCCAAGGACGTACCTCAACCACATAGCCTAACGCATCAAGGGCATAGTCTTGGTGGCTGATTTGGGTTTTACCGAAATGGCCTCTATCGGATACCTGCACATTTTTAATGGCACAGGCATAGTCACTGTGCTCATTAAACAGATTATGGGCGTTGAGGTAATTAACAGAGTCCGCAGCCAAGGCAATTGAGCGGTCGTCAAAGCTTGGGTGTGGCGCGTCATTGCTTGGCTCGAAGGCCTCAATAACGGCAATGCTCAGCGCTGGACATTGCTGCGCCACAACATTCGCCAGTGTACTTCCCGCAAGGCCGCCACCAACTATCACCACATCAACGTGCTGCACTGCTTAGCTCTCCTGCATTAGCGCTTCGATTTCAGCTATTTCTTTTGGTACTGAAGCAGTGAGGTTTTCATGGCCATTTTCAGTAACCAGCACATCGTCTTCAATGCGAATACCAATACCACGGTATTGCTCGGCAACAGGGGCATCTTCGCTGATGTATAAACCCGGTTCGATAGTCAGAACCATACCCGGCTCGAATGGACGGTCTTTTTCGTCTTGCTTATATTCACCCACGTCGTGCACATCCAGACCTAACCAATGTCCTAAACCGTGCATGTAGAACGCGCGATAGGCTTGGCTCTCTAGTAACTCTTCAAGGTTGCCTTCAAGTAGTCCAAGGTCAATAAGCCCTTCTGTCAGAACACGATTTACCACCTGTGCAGCTTGCGCCAGAGTATTACCTGGTTTAACTAAATCAAGCGCCGCATACTGTGCTTTAAGCACCACGTTGTACACCGCTTTCTGCGCATCTGAGAAGGTGCCATTTACAGGGAAAGTACGGGTGATATCAGCCGCATAACCTTCAAGTTCACAGCCTGAGTCTATCAAGACTAAGTCACCGTCTTTAAGCGGCGATTCGTTCTCGGTGTAGTGCAAGATAGTCGCATTATCACCACCGCCAACTATGGTGCCATAGGCTGGGTAACGTGCACCGTTCATAGCGTAGTGATGATGTAACTCGGCTTCGAGTTGATATTCGGTCGCGCCTGGTTTGGCAAAGCGCATCGCACGCTTGTGTGCATCAGCACTGATCTCACCAGCGCGGCGCATGATCGTTTGCTCAGCAGGTGATTTAAACAAACGCATCTCATGCACCAATGTGCGCACATCGCGAATTACTTCTGGCGCACGATACCCTTTTTTAGGGGCGCCGCGTAATGTGTTCAGCAATGTGAAAATTTGCTCATCAATGTCTTTGTACACGCCCTGACCAAAATAAAGCGTGCTCTTTTGATTCACTGCATCAATCAAGCCTTGGTCAAGTTCAGCTAAGGTGTACGCTTCATCAACGGGTAGTTGCGTTACTGCTGCTTCGGCACCCATACGGCGGCCATGCCAAATCTCAGCGGTTTTATCTTTCGCGCGCACATAGATTACGGACTTTTGTTCTTCGCCTTTGATCAGTACCAGCATGGCATCGGGTTCGTTAAACCCTGTCAGGTAGAAAAAGTCGCTGTCTTGGCGAAATGGGAATTCTGTATCGCGGCTACGAGTGATCTCTTTTGCTGCAGGGATCACCGCCACTGAATTGTGTTTCATCTGCGCCAGCAATTGATGCTGGCGAGCAAGGTATTCTTCTTTGGTAATATTCATTAGTGTAGCGTCTTAGAAGTGGTCGCTGTGGAGTCACGTTTGCCTAATTCAGCAAAACAAAGCATGGCCGATACGCGCACGTATTCTAGCACCTCATGCAGTGCTTGCTTGTCTTCTTCGCTTTCATCGAAATGTGTATCCAGGCGACTGATTTCGGTGAAATCTTGAATCACCTCTTTTACATCATCAGAGAGCGTGCCGTAGTCTTGTTGTTTCAAACCAAAGCCAAGGAGAAAGCCGTTAACCCACGCCACCAAGGCATTGGCTTGGTCGATTAAACTCTCTTCTTCATCAGGCAACATCAACTCAAACTGCAGTTGTTCATTTGAGAAACTGTCTACGACTTGGCTGTAGATATCGCTTAGCCATTGCTTGAGTGTTCTTTCGAAGCTGATGCCATCATTGAGCACATCACATAACAGCCCTTGGTATTCATGTTCTTCGATATCTAAGCCACAGGCTAATAAACCTGTGATAATGCCATGCACTTCAGATGGCATGACAAAAATATCGTTACTTTCTAATAATAGTTGGGCTTCTTGATAGCTACGTTGTTCGCTCATGATAGGCTCGCGTATGACGAAATTATTTGGATTACAGTGAGTAATGCTACCACCGCTCGGGGGCTGACTCCACCGTATTGTAGCGATAGCAATATGATAACGATCAAATATCGCCCAGCTTGCTCAATTTGCCTGCATTTAAACACAAATATTGCGATTAAACTGTATCCCTGCGGCACTGTCTTATATAATTAAATTGTTCCCTAGCTTGTTGGCCAGCGAATGATGTCCCTGAGCCGATAAATTTTAAACAGGAATGCATCTTGCGGGCTACTGCGCAAGCTCGGCATGTACCGAGAAGCCTACGGCTTGTAGTTGTCTTCCGCCTTGAACCGTAGGGTTCAAGGGCTGATATTCGTAACCGCAACGCCGGGGAACATCCTTTTCCTTTTACACATCAACAATATCCAACCGATTGTTAACGCTTTCTATATTAGTACAAACGCTAGATGCGCAGAATGATGTAATAAGCATTAAAACTCGACATGATTTGACGGGCTATATCAGCGCAATACGCACCCATATAACCGCGTCGTCAAAGGAATTGATTGGGCTATTCGCTTAGCTGTAAAAAGCCACTACTAATAAATTTATTTGCCAACGCAACACGAACATCATCCCCTATATCGCCGGGGATATCTTTCACCACAAAAGTCGAAGTTTGTTCAATAAAACGAACTGCTTTTTCTACACTGCTGTTAATGAGTATATGCTCGCCAGGCAAGGTGAAATCAACGAAGTCCCTTGTCATCACAATCTCACTCATCGCTAGAGGGTTATGTTTTACCTGAGTTTGCAAACTAACACCGTTTGGGGTGGCTTTGTCTAACTTCGGTAATTCAGCGATCATTCTCGCTTTGCGGCGAGACAAGGCAGCTTTAATAAAGTCATCGGATTGGCATTGAGTGACAAGCTGATCAAGTTCTTGTCGAATCTTATTGGCAACTTGCTTGAATGTTTCATCATCTAATTGCTCATCAACGCGAGGAAATAAACCGCTTCGCAGAGAAAAGCTATGCTCTGAAAGAAAATCTGTCATTGCAATTATACCTTCACGTGCGGTCACTGGCACAAAACCTATAGATAAGTGCAGTGATTCACTGGTTGATTGCACGGTATGAACAGTGCCGCGAGGTAAATAAATCAGATCGCCTGGCGCAACATCTAACGTTTGATAATTGGTTAATGTCGATGCGGGCTCACCCGCATTTTTCCACTTATTGGGCAACGTTGATGGCTCATTTGATATAAACCAACGCTTCGTTCCTTGCAATTGAATAACAAAGACGTCTACTTCATCATAATGCACGGGCGCAGCGGCGCCGGGTGCGCTCCAAAAAACAACCACACCCACTTCATTGTTCACTAGCTTCTCGAGGGAGCGGGTAAATTCAGTAAGATTTGCAAACAGATCAGTAACATCTGGAACTCGAACCGTATACCCAAGTTTATGGTATTCAGATATTAAGTCCAAAAAAGCGGATGCATCATTGACGGGTCTAGCATGTGGAGGAGGTCCACTCGGAGAATGAGCATGGCACGTTAAGGTACTGGCGTATTTATTATAGTCATCCAGAATCTTGCTTCGAGGATCATCACCTGCAATGTTGAATCGACTTCCTTTTCCTTTGACGACTAATGGCTTTTTACCTAAATATTCATCAAAGAACTGCTGCGCTGAACAAGGTGCTAATACCTGTGAAACAACGTCAGTTGCACTGCGTGTCATTTGAAATACTCACTCTACAAACTACCTTAAAACCAAGACTATCGAGTCTAACACTCGCATAAGCCGTAGGCTACCGCTTGAAGATGGTTTAGCTTCACCCAGTTTATAACCTTAAACCCTAAACGCAAAAAACCCAGCAATAAGCTGGGTTCTTCGTATAATTAGGAGCTTGGCGATGTTCTACTTTCACATGGCAAATGCCACACTATCATCGACGCTGTTTCGTTTCACTACTGAGTTCGGCATGGGGTCAGGTGGTTCCAAAACGCTATGGTCGCCAAGCAAAAACTTGTAAATTCTTTTTTTTGCTCTAAAAAGCCCGACTCATTCGAATCGGGCTTTTCTAAAATTAGGAGCCTGGTGATGACCTACTTTCACATGGCAAATGCCACACTATCATCGGCGCAGTTCCGTTTCACTTCTGAGTTCGGCATGGGGTCAGGTGGGTCCAGAACGCTATTATCACCAAGCAAAGTTGGTTACTAATCGCTATTGCAATCAGTATTAATTCGGAAAGCTTTATAAGTAAATGTCTACTTCAGTCTTTAATTTCTAACTTCTAACTTAACAGTCTCACACCATTTTGGCGTTGTATGGTTAAGCCTCACGGGTAATTAGTACAGGTTAGCTTAACGCCTCACAGCGCTTCCACATCCTGCCTATCAACGTTGTAGTCTTCAACGGCCCTTTAGTGGAGTCGAACTCCAAGTGAGAACTCATCTCGAGGCTCGCTTCCCGCTTAGATGCTTTCAGCGGTTATCGATTCCGAACGTAGCTACCGGGCAGTGCCATTGGCATGACAACCCGAACACCAGCGGTTCGTCCACTCCGGTCCTCTCGTACTAGGAGCAGCCCCTCTCAATTCTCAAACGCCCACGGCAGATAGGGACCGAACTGTCTCACGACGTTCTAAACCCAGCTCGCGTACCACTTTAAATGGCGAACAGCCATACCCTTGGGACCGACTTCAGCCCCAGGATGTGATGAGCCGACATCGAGGTGCCAAACACCGCCGTCGATATGAACTCTTGGGCGGTATCAGCCTGTTATCCCCGGAGTACCTTTTATCCGTTGAGCGATGGCCCTTCCATTCAGAACCACCGGATCACTATGACCTACTTTCGTACCTGCTCGACGTGTCTGTCTCGCAGTTAAGCTGGCTTCTACCATTACACTAACCGTACGATGTCCGACCGTACTTAGCCAACCTTCGTGCTCCTCCGTTACTCTTTGGGAGGAGACCGCCCCAGTCAAACTACCCACCAGGCACTGTCCGCAACCCCGATTCAGGGGCCAACGTTAGAACATCAAACATACAAGGGTGGTATTTCAAGGATGGCTCCACGGTAACTGGCGTCACCGCTTCAAAGCCTCCCACCTATCCTACACATGTAGGCTCAATGTTCAGTGCCAAGCTGTAGTAAAGGTTCACGGGGTCTTTCCGTCTAGCCGCGGGTACACAGCATCTTCACTGCGATTTCAATTTCACTGAGTCTCGGGTGGAGACAGCGTGGCCATGGTTACACCATTCGTGCAGGTCGGAACTTACCCGACAAGGAATTTCGCTACCTTAGGACCGTTATAGTTACGGCCGCCGTTTACCGGGGCTTCGATCAAGAGCTTCGTCCGAAGACTAACCCCATCAATTAACCTTCCGGCACCGGGCAGGTGTCACACCGTATACGTCATCTCGCGATTTAGCACAGTGCTGTGTTTTTAATAAACAGTCCCAGCCACCTGGTCACTGCGACTCTCAAGTGCTTACGGAGCAAGTCCTTCACACTCAAGAGCGTACCTTCTCCCGAAGTTACGGTACTATTTTGCCTAGTTCCTTCACCCGAGTTCTCTCAAGCGCCTTAGTATTCTCTACCTGACCACCTGTGTCGGTTTGGGGTACGATTCGATATAAACTGAAGCTTAGAGGCTTTTCCTGGAAGTATGGCACCAACAGCTTCCACTCCGTAGAGTGTCGTCTCGTATCTCAGCCTTAAAGAATCCCGGATTTTCCTAAGATTCAAGCCTACATACTTTCACACGGACAACCAACGCCGTGCCTGCCTAGCCTTCTCCGTCCCCCCATCGCATTTATACCAAGTACGGGAATATTAACCCGTTTCCCATCGACTACGCCTTTCGGCCTCGCCTTAGGGGTCGACTCACCCTACCCTGATTAACATGGGATAGGAACCCTTGGTCTTCCGGCGTGCGGGTTTTTCACCCGCATTGTCGTTACTCATGTCAGCATTCGCACTTGTGATATGTCCAGCATGCCTCCCGGCACACCTTCAGCCACTTACACAACGCTCCCCTACCCCGCGAGCAAAGCTCGCAGCCGCAGCTTCGGTGGTATGTTTAGCCCCGTTACATCTTCCGCGCAGGCCGACTCGACTAGTGAGCTATTACGCTTTCTTTAAAGGGTGGCTGCTTCTAAGCCAACCTCCTAGCTGTTTTAGCCTTCCCACATCGTTTCCCACTTAACATACACTTTGGGACCTTAGCTGGCGGTCTGGGTTGTTTCCCTCTCCACGACGGACGTTAGCACCCGCCGTGTGTCTCCCGGATAGTACTCATTGGTATTCGGAGTTTGCATGGGGTTGGTAAGTCGGGATGACCCCCTAGCCCAAACAGTGCTCTACCCCCAATGGTATTCGTCCGAGGCTCTACCTAAATAGATTTCGGGGAGAACCAGCTATCTCCCGGTTTGATTAGCCTTTCACTCCTAGCCACAGGTCATCCCCTAACTTTTCAACGTTAGTGGGTTCGGTCCTCCAGTTGATGTTACTCAACCTTCAACCTGCCCATGGCTAGATCACCGGGTTTCGGGTCTATACCTTGCAACTCAACGCGCAGTTAACGCTCGCTTTCACTACGGCTACCCTAATCGGTTAACCTCGCTACAAAATATAAGTCGCTGACCCATTATACAAAAGGTACGCAGTCACCCTCGAAGGGCTCCTACTGCTTGTACGTACACGGTTTCAGGTTCTATTTCACTCCCCTCACAGGGGTTCTTTTCGCCTTTCCCTCACGGTACTGGTTCACTATCGGTCAGTTGGGAGTATTTAGCCTTGGAGGATGGTCCCCCCATATTCAGTCAAAGTTTCACGTGCTCCGACCTACTCGATTTCACTTATAAGACATTGTCGTGTACGGGACTATCACCCTGTATCGTGCCACTTTCCAGAGGCTTCCACTAACACCAAATAAGCTTAAGGGCTGGTCCGATTTCGCTCGCCGCTACTTTCGGAATCTCGGTTGATTTCTTTTCCTACGGGTACTTAGATGTTTCAGTTCTCCGCGTTCGCCTCTTACACCTATGTATTCAGTGCAAGATACCTGTAAACAGGTGGGTTTCCCCATTCGGAAATCCTGGCCTCAAGCGCTTTTTACTAGCTTGACCAGGCTTATCGCAAGTTAATACGTCCTTCATCGCCTCCAACTGCCAAGGCATCCACCGTGTACGCTTAGTCACTTAACCATACAACCCAAAAGGGTGTGTATTTCAAGGACTGTTTAACTTCGCCAGAAGTTAGAATACTAAAGTAGACGCACAATCAACTTTCGTTGACTGGCATATTTCTTTACTTATTGAGAACTCTAAATCATTCAAATTGAACAATTCAAAGTTTTTATCAGCTTTCCAAATTTTTAAAGAGCAAAATATTACCTACCGGCCTAGCCAGTAAGTAACAATCATCTGTGTGGACACTGCGAACAAATTAGTTCTAAATCGTATAAGGAGGTGATCCAGCCCCAGGTTCCCCTAGGGCTACCTTGTTACGACTTCACCCCAGTCATGAATCACTCCGTGGTGAACGTCCTCCCGAAGGTTAGACTATCCACTTCTGGAGCAACCCACTCCCATGGTGTGACGGGCGGTGTGTACAAGGCCCGGGAACGTATTCACCGCGACATTCTGATTCGCGATTACTAGCGATTCCGACTTCATGGAGTCGAGTTGCAGACTCCAATCCGGACTACGACGCACTTTAAGTGATTCGCTTACCCTCGCAGGTTCGCAGCACTCTGTATGCGCCATTGTAGCACGTGTGTAGCCCTACACGTAAGGGCCATGATGACTTGACGTCGTCCCCACCTTCCTCCGGTTTATCACCGGCAGTCTCCTTAGAGTTCCCGACCGAATCGCTGGCAACTAAGGATAGGGGTTGCGCTCGTTGCGGGACTTAACCCAACATCTCACAACACGAGCTGACGACAGCCATGCAGCACCTGTATCAGAGTTCCCGAAGGCACCAAACCATCTCTGGTAAGTTCTCTGTATGTCAAGTGTAGGTAAGGTTCTTCGCGTTGCATCGAATTAAACCACATGCTCCACCGCTTGTGCGGGCCCCCGTCAATTCATTTGAGTTTTAACCTTGCGGCCGTACTCCCCAGGCGGTCTACTTAATGCGTTAGCTTTGAAAAACAACTCCGAAAAGTCGAGCTTCTAGTAGACATCGTTTACGGCGTGGACTACCAGGGTATCTAATCCTGTTTGCTCCCCACGCTTTCGTACATGAGCGTCAGTGTTGACCCAGGTGGCTGCCTTCGCCATCGGTATTCCTTCAGATCTCTACGCATTTCACCGCTACACCTGAAATTCTACCACCCTCTATCACACTCTAGTTTGCCAGTTCGAAATGCAGTTCCCAGGTTAAGCCCGGGGCTTTCACATCTCGCTTAACAAACCGCCTGCGTACGCTTTACGCCCAGTAATTCCGATTAACGCTCGCACCCTCCGTATTACCGCGGCTGCTGGCACGGAGTTAGCCGGTGCTTCTTCTGTAAGTAACGTCACAGCTAGCAGGTATTAACTACTAACCTTTCCTCCTTACTGAAAGTGCTTTACAACCCGAAGGCCTTCTTCACACACGCGGCATGGCTGCATCAGGCTTGCGCCCATTGTGCAATATTCCCCACTGCTGCCTCCCGTAGGAGTCTGGACCGTGTCTCAGTTCCAGTGTGGCTGATCATCCTCTCAAACCAGCTAGGGATCGTCGCCTTGGTGAGCCATTACCTCACCAACTAGCTAATCCCACTTGGGCCAATCTAAAGGCGAGAGCCGAAGCCCCCTTTGGTCCGTAGACATTATGCGGTATTAGCCGTCGTTTCCAACGGTTGTCCCCCACCTCAAGGCATGTTCCCAAGCATTACTCACCCGTCCGCCGCTCGTCATCTTCTAGCAAGCTAGAAATGTTACCGCTCGACTTGCATGTGTTAGGCCTGCCGCCAGCGTTCAATCTGAGCCATGATCAAACTCTTCAATTAAAAGTTTTTTGAATCCGAAGATTCGGCGCTCATTGAATTCTGATTTTGATTCTTTCGAATCGAATTGACTGTGCTGAAACAAGTAAACTTGTTTCCGTTGGTCACTCAGTTCAATTGAGACTCTAAATTTGTTTGCGTCATCTAGCGAACTAGAATCTGCTGTTAGAACTCAACCTGTACGAGTGCCCACACAGATGATTGCTTCATATTTTTAAAGAACGTTTCGAGACTCTTTCGCGTCTCGAGGGCTGTGCATTCTACTCAACCCTGATTTGTTGTCAACACTTAATTTTGAGAATCTTTAAAGTTTTTCAAAACCCAGTTTTACTTGACTCAACCTTCACTTCGTATCGCTTGTTTGTAAGCAGTCCGCCGTGTCGGTGGATGCGCATTATAGGGAGAAACGATTTCGACGCAACCCCTTTTTTAAAGAAAATTGCTAAAAAATGCGTTTTAAGTATCAAATGATTAAAAAGCACTCAAAAGTGAGTGTTATGTAGCCAAAAAGCAGGCTTTATTATGATTATTCCGTGATAGGACTACTAAGTATCGAACAACTCTGGGAAAGATCAAGGTAAGTAATCAAAAATAATAACGGCGAACCTGAGTCCGCCGTAACCTTATATAAATACCTTTACTACCTTCATTACTATTAGTAGAGAATGCTATACAGCTTGCGTCGGTATGTCGCTGCCAGCGCATCCCCTTCATGAAGGGTAGCAATAATGTCTAGATAGAATTTCTTCGCGTCACCAAAGTTGAGATTCTTTAGATAACACAGTGAATAATGTTGCGAGCGCTTCTTCTTTTCTACCCGCTTCATTTAGAGCTACCGATAATTTAACTTTGTTTTCAAGGTTTGTTGGGTCTTGTTCAACGGCTTGTTGCAAAGATTGTATCTCAGGTGAGTCTTGCGCTTGTTCTGCTAATTCTAATTTTGCCTTGATGTTATTAAAGTAAGCATCTTGCTCAGCCAGAGCAATTGTTTCAATTAAGGCTTTAGCATCTTCTAGACGATGAATTTGG
The DNA here is from genome assembly GCF_054923835.1 of Pseudoalteromonas sp. GB56. Lineage (NCBI taxonomy): Bacteria > Pseudomonadati > Pseudomonadota > Gammaproteobacteria > Alteromonadales > Pseudoalteromonadaceae > Pseudoalteromonas > Pseudoalteromonas sp. GB56. The sequence continues at coordinate 2,758,955 of NZ_JBPCHK010000001.1, forward strand.
ATACAGATATCCGCCAACACAAGTTTAATGCGTGAGTTAGTTGCATCAATTTCATAAGCTTGCTTTGCATATTTGAATGCGTCGTTGAGGTTCTGGGCTGCCAACGCCTCTTTTGCTTGTTGAAGTAATGCATCTTGTGGCTGAGGGAGGTGCTTATGAAGCGCTTCTTTGATTTGCTGTTCACTTTGTGGCCCAGGAAGCATATCTACTGGCGCTCCCCCTTTAAGTAGCACAAGTGTAGGGAGTGCTTGCAAACCAATTTGCTGTGCCAGTTGAGCAGCAAGTGCTTGTTGCTGATCACAATCAAGCGTCGCTACCACAAGATTTTGTGGATACTGCTGTGCTAGACCATCAAGAATATGTGCTTGGTCTAGACATTCAGGGCTTTGTGCAGAGAAAAAGCTCAGGGCAACGATATTATCTTCTGATGTTTGTCCTAATACCTGCTGGATGTTTTCAGCGGTTACTTGAATTTTGTTCGTCATGGTTAAGTTGCCATCTATTTAGAATTACGCTTTGATATGGTGGCAAAGCTAATTATTACAAGTAAGGATCATTATGGGGTTTCTAAATAAAATGACAATGGTCAGTACCGCGCTTGTGCTCGCTACATCTGTCCCTGTTCATGCAAATATCGAAGTAAAAGAGCGTCTACCTGAACTTGAGAAAATCTACCTCGACTTACATCAATCTCCAGAGCTTTCTTTCTCTGAGAAAGAAACAGGCAAGAAAATAGCCAAACAGCTTAAAAAACTCGGTTTTACAGTCACTGACGAAGTTGGCGGATACGGTGTCGTTGGCATATTGAAAAACGGTGATGGCCCAACGGTGATGATTCGAACCGATACCGATGGCTTACCTATTATCGAAGAAACCGGCGTGCCTTATGCGTCAAAGGTTACGGTAGTAAATAAAGAAGGCGCACAAGTCGGTGTGATGCACGGTTGTGGTCACGATATTCACATGACCAGCTTTATCGGCACGGCTCAGCACTTGGTTGCCCACAAAGAACAATGGCAAGGCACATTGATGATGGTCGCTCAACCCGCCGAAGAAGTCGGTGCCGGTGCAAAGGCAATGTTGAACGAAGGACTGTTCGACAAATTCGCTAAGCCAGATCACATCATCGGCCTGCACGTGAGCGCCAGTGTTCCTGCAGGTAAAGTGGCACTAAAACCTGAATACACCATGGCGAGTGTCGACTCCGTGGACATCCATGTAAAAGGTAAAGGCGGCCATGGCGCGTATCCACACACCACAATTGATCCTGTGGTTATCGCCTCACGCATCGTGCTTGCGCTGCAAACTATCACTAGCCGAGAACTCTCGCCACTAGAGCCTTCTGTTGTCACCGTAGGTTCTATTCACGGCGGCTCTAAGCACAATGTGATTTCAAATGAAGTGAAGTTGCAACTAACATTGCGCAGCTACAACCCTGCGGTACGTGAACAACAAATCGCGGCTATTAAGCGTATTACCGCAGGTATCGCTGCAAGTGCGGGTTTGGACGAGTCACTCTACCCTAAAGTGGTGGTTCATGAAGGCGAGTCAATCCCATCTACCTATAATAACCCTGCACAAACCGCACGCGTAACGTCTGCAATTAAAGCCGCCATTGGTGAAAGTAACGTTGAATTGACTGAGCCGGTAATGGCTGGCGAAGATTTTGGTTTGTATGGCCGTACAGAAGACAACCTACCCATCACGCTATTTTGGCTAGGTGGCGTTAACCCTGATACATACAGCGACGCAATGAAGAACAACACCCAGTTGCCTTCGTTGCATTCAAGTAAGTTTGCACCGGATTACCAAAAGGCCATCCCTACGGGTGTTAAAGCAATGAGTAACGCCGCACTCGCTTTGTTCAACGACTAAGCAGAGGCTTTATTACTTTTCGGGCGCGGGCTTTTTCTTCTCGCGCCTTTAAACTTTCTCTTCACCTGACCTTTAATGTGCGCAAACTGAGCACTGTCACAACTTTTTGCTTCTTCGATTAGCGATCCCAACTGCCCGACTAGAGGCTGCATAAAGTCATCATATTTCAGCTGCTTTTCGGCTATTTGTGCCAACGCCATTTCCCAATGCGCGGTCATATCAGGGGTCGATAGCGTCTCTGGTAATGCATTGATCAACGCCACGCCTGCGTCAGTAGCAATGATTGATTTTCCACTTCGTGCCAAAAAGCCACGCTTAAACAACAGCTCAATAATACTGGCACGCGTTGCTTCGGTGCCAAGACCGTCTGTTTCGCGCAATACTTTGCGTATGTCTTTATCTTTCACATAACGGCTGATCGCGGTCATTGCAGCCAAAATAGTGGCATCGGTAAAATGTGCCGGAGGGGTGGTGTTTTTATCAAGCCGGCGTGCATCCTCACACAACACCTGCTCACCCACACTCAAAGGTGGCAGTATTTGTACTTCTTTGTCTTCCTTTTTAGGGAGCAACACTTTGTAACCAAGTTCAATCTCTTCTTTCGCTTTGGTGGTGAATCTGCCGCCGGCGATATCCACTTCTACATCGGTCTGGTTGTAGCGATAAGCTGGCATGAACTGCATCACGTATTGGCGACAAATAAGTTCATATATCTGGCGCTCAGTGTTAGTGAGTTGCGCAGACGTTTTTTTGTTGGTCGGTACAATCGCGTGGTGTGCAGCCACTTTAGCGTCATTAAAACAGCGTACTTTCTTCGTTGTGTTAACCGTGTTGAGCTGCTCCTGAGAAAAAACTCCATTGGCGACAACACTATTGATGATATCTTGTGCCTGTGAAAAATGGTCGTTCGGCAGGTAACGATTATCAGAGCGCGGGTAGGTAATTAAGGTATGTTTCTCATACAAACTTTGGCACGTATCAAGCACCACTTTTGCAGCCAGACCGAATCGCTTTGCTGCGTCAATTTGCAGCGCAGACAGGTTATAAGGAAGTGCCACCAACTCTTTTTCTCGGCCCGTTTCACGTCTGTAACGATTCCCTGTTGGCCAGTAATACGAGAAATAACGTTATCAGCAAGCGCTTTAACAAGCACGCGACCTTGCTCATCTTGATAAGGCTGACACGCCTCACTGGGTTGCCACTTAAGCGTAAAGCCTTGTTGGTTTTGGCTGCGCATCAGCGCTTCGACTTCATAAAAAGGTTTGCTCACAAACTCATTTATTTCCTTGTCACGCGCAACAACTAATCCCAATACCGGAGTTTGCACTCGCCCTACCGACAACACACCTTGATACCCTCCTTTTTGCCCCGCCAGTGTGTAAGCTCGCGTGAGATTCATACCGAAGAGCCAATCCGCTCGCGAACGTGCCAACGCCGATACACTCAATGGAATAAATTCAGCATTAGAGCGTAGCTGCGCCAACGCTTTTTTCACCGCAGGTAAGTTCAAATCACTGATCAATAATCTTTGGATGCTTTGCTTTTTAGCCGCGCTTATATTGGCTTGAGAAATGACTTCATCAACAAGTAACTGCCCTTCTCTATCTGGGTCACCAGCATGGACAAGTTGCGAAGCTTGCTTGATCAACTTTTTGACTAAGGTGAATTGTTTGCGAGTTTTGCTTTTTGCTTTTAGTTGCCACTGCGTGGGAACAATTGGCAAATGCTGTAGCTGCCACTTTTTATAAGCTGCATCATAATCATCAGGTTCGGCTTGTTCGAGTAAATGGCCGATGCACCAAGTCACGCAATCGCCATTACCAAGTTCAATGTAACCCTCTTTTTTATTGTGGGGTTTTGGCAGGGCTGCGGCAATGGCACGCCCTAAAGAAGGTTTTTCCGCAATATATAGCTTCATAGCAAAACAACTGTTCATCCATACAGTAACAACAGTGTAGTGTAATTTACGCTGTGATGAAAGGAGATTAAAGCTGATGTGCGCTAATGCGCGCACATCGAATTGAGCGAGGGAATTACTGCACTACTTCAATCGGGTCAGACTCTTTGGCTTTACCTTGCATGATAGAGATCTCTACACGGCGATTGCGCTTACGGTCTTCATCGGTTTCATTGGGCACAAGCGGTCGTGTATCAGCATGACCGACCACGACCATACGCGTTTTATCAAAGCCATCAACTTTTTGCATCTCACTGGCCACTGCCACTGCTCGTTTAGCGCTCAGATCCCAGTTGTTGGTGTAGAGTTCATTGGACACTTGGAAATCATCTGTATGTCCAGACACCGTGATTTCACCAGGTACATCTTTAAGCAGTGTCGCAATATCTTGCACAATAGGTTTGAACTTTGGCTGTAAGAACGCGCTGCCTGAAGGGAAAGAGCCATTCTCACGAATACGGATAATGATCTGTTGACCTAATGATTCCAGCTCAATGGCACCATCAATAATTTGCTGCTCAAGCTGTTGCGCAATTTTCTTAACGAGTTCGTTTACACGCTCTTGGTCTGCCGCGGCTATTGCTTGTTGTTGGGATTGTTCATCAGCGGTACTAGCAGATTCACCGCCACGTTGTTCACCGCGTTGCTCTTGGCGACCACCTGCGGAGTCTTCTTCCCCTGCTTGAAACTCGAGCATTTGCTGAGTCATTTCTACCGTCTGTTGCTGGATTGTTTCAATCGGCGTCGGATCTGGACGACCTGGTTTGAATTCCATCGCAATAACGCTGGTACCTTTTGGAATGTCTTTAACTTCGAGTTTGTTTTGTACACCAAATGCGAACTTCATTGAGCCCGCTATCTGCTTAAATTTAAGCACATCCATTTCTGAGAAAGCGAGCAGCAGTACGAAGAAACACATCAAGAGCGACATTAAGTCGGCAAACGTTCCCATCCAAGCTGGTAGCCCGGGGGAGGACATTTACACTTTTCCTCATCCGACATACCTACTCCTCGGTATCTACCTGACGTTTAGACTCAGCCAGATAATTTTTCAGGATACCTTCAATTACTTTTGGGTTTTGACCGTCTTGAATACCTAGAATCGCGTCGAGGATCAGGCGCTGATTCAATTCTTCTTCGCCTTTACGCAGCTCGAGTTTTGATTGAATTGGAATAGCAATTACGTTCGCCAAGAACGCACCATATAATGTAGTCAGTAGTGCAACAGCCATTGCAGGACCAATCGCTTTGGGGTCATCCATGTTAGAAAGCATGGCTACCAGACCGATTAGCGTACCTATCATCCCCATCGCCGGAGCAACATCACCCAGGGCTTTAAATAAGCCTGCGCCTTGCTCATGGCGGGTGGTTGTGAGGGATATGTCTTTTTGCAACGTCGCGCGCACCACGTCTGCATCGTGGCCATCAACCAACATGTCGATGCCTTTACGCATGAATTTGTTTGAGATTTCAGCTTCTTCCAATGCAAGGAAGCCACCTTTACGCGCTGAGTCAGCCAGTTCGACTGCTTTTTCAATTAGCTCATCAGGTGTTTCAATCTTGAACATGAAGGCTTTAACAGCAATTTTACCTATGGCAAAGAATTGACCCATAGTAAAGTTGGCCAACACAACAAACAGTGAACCGGCGAAAACGATAAGAATGGACTGCGTATCATAGAAGATACTTATGTCTCCACCGAGTACCATAGCCATCACAACGAAGCCAATTGCTCCGAGAATACCTATTATGGTTGCTAAATCCACACGTCCTCCACCCACTGTCACTACTTTAGTGCACCTAAAGACAAGCGTACGCTTTGGTGCCTAAAGTTCTGTCGTTATTATAAATACTCTTAAGCTATCGGCAACTTGCTGAATTACTTGAATCATTTTTTAAAGCTTAATCTAATATTAATAAAATTAGCAGCCTTCAGTTACTTTGTTACGAAATTATCTCGTGCTCTTTGACCAAAATGCACAATACCCCTAAAATTGGCGCTCTTATAAATCAGTAACGAGCGTAAAGGCAATGGCCCAAAAAAAACCAGAAAACCTCAGTTTTGAGGACGCAATCAACGAACTGAGCCAAATCGTCACCGAAATGGAACAAGGTGATATGCCTTTAGAGCATTCATTGAAGCAGTTTGAGCGCGGTATTAGTTTAGCCAATGTCTCTGCGCAGAAACTTGATTCTGCACAACAAAAAGTCAGCATGCTAATGAGTAATGATCTCAATGCTGAGCTAACGCCAATGGATGACCAAGAGTAGTTCTGCCAGTGGAATTAAAAGACGCATTAGTACAAGCACAAGAAGATGTTGTAACGACGCTAGAAGATTACTTTGCAACTCAAAGCGCGGCGCAGTCGCGTATTCTCGCCGCAACCCAATACAGTGTACAAAACGGTGGCAAAAGGCTGCGTCCACTGCTCGTCTATTGTGTTGGCAACATGTTGGGCGCCAATAAAACGGATCTCGATAAAGCCGCCGCCGCAATTGAATGTATTCACAGCTATTCACTGGTACATGATGATTTACCAGCTATGGATGATGACGAACTTCGCCGTGGTCGCCCCACTTGTCATATCGCCTATGATGAAGCCCATGCAATACTCGCTGGCGACACACTGCAAACGATCGCGTTTGAGCTGCTCAGCAGTGCTGAATTTACGATTGATGCACGTGCGCAGCTAGATTTGGTCAATGCATTGAGTAAGGCGTCTGGTTTACTCGGCATGGTGGGTGGCCAAGCGCTCGATATCGAGGCAACAGACAAAACTATTTCACTTGCTGAACTCGAACAAATTCATAAGGCGAAAACGGGGGCGCTGCTAAGCTGCGCAATTGAACTGGGCTATTTGTGTGCGCAAAACGTAGAACAATCGACGAAACAAGCGCTCGATAGCTATGGCCGAGCGATTGGCTTAGCCTTTCAAGTGAAAGACGATATTTTGGATATTGAAGGCGACACGCAGACGCTAGGCAAGCCTCAAGGTTCTGATTTGGCAGCGAATAAAGCGACCTACCCAGCTCTGTTGGGGTTAGATGGTGCGAAACAAAAGCTACAACAACTGTATGATGATGCCATCAGTGCACTCGATGTGCTGCCGTACGATAGCGCTATTTTGCAACAACTTGCACAGTACGTTATCGCCCGCGATCACTAGTACAGAATTGATGACTACTCACTGCGCAAACATTAAGGCTAATGCAGCAGTGGGTAGCCTAGCCTCTCATAGCGACACAAATCGCACATGAGTGCACCCTAAGTTCTAAAAATTACTACAGATGGCCGTGCCCGATTTGTTATACTCGTGCCATCGCAGTGAAGGATAAGTAAACGCATGAATTTGGATAGTAGCAAGTATCCCCTATTAACTCAGGTCGATGAACCTGCACAACTACGCGACCTTGAGCAACAAAAGCTCGGCGCGTTCAGCTATGAATTGCGGGATTACCTACTCAACTCCGTATCACAAAGCAGTGGCCATTTTGCTTCAGGTCTGGGTACTGTGGAACTGACTGTTGCGTTGCACTATGTATATAACACACCATTTGACCGAGTCGTCTGGGATGTGGGCCATCAGGCGTATCCGCATAAATTGATCACCGGTCGCCGTGACAAAATGCACACAATTCGTCAAAAGGACGGATTACACCCTTTCCCCTATCGGGGTGAAAGTGAATACGACACGTTCAGTGTTGGTCACTCTAGTACATCCATTTCCGCTGCATTGGGTATGGCTATTGCTGCTGAAAAAGAAGGTAAAGGACGTAAAACGGTTGCCGTTATTGGCGATGGTGCCATTACTGCGGGTATGGCATTTGAAGCAATGAACCACGCTGGTGATGTGAAATCAGACATGCTGGTTATTCTGAACGACAATGAAATGTCGATTTCTGAAAACGTGGGTGCATTGAACAATCATTTTGCACGTATTCTTTCAGGTAGCTTCTACACCAACATTCGCGAAGGCTCTAAAAAACTACTGTCTGGCTTGCCGCCAGTGAAAGAACTCGCCAGCCGCATGGAAGAGCACCTCAAAGGTATGGTGATCCCAGGCACCTTCTTTGAAGAACTTGGTTTCAATTACATCGGCCCAATCGATGGCCACGATGTCAACATGTTGGTCGACACATTACGAAATATGCGTAATTTGAAAGGCCCACAACTGTTACATATTAAAACGCAAAAGGGTAAAGGCTATAAGCCAGCAGAAGCAGACCCTATTGGCTATCATGCGGTGCCTAAGTTCGACCCAACAGAAAGTAAACTGCCGAAGTCTAAACCTGGCGCCCCGACTTTTTCTAAAGTATTCGGTGATTGGCTCTGTGACATGGCCTTACAAGACGCTGATTTAATGGCGATTACCCCAGCAATGCGTGAAGGCTCAGGCATGGTACGCTTTTCAAAAGAATACCCAAACCAGTATTTCGATGTGGCAATTGCCGAGCAACATGCGGTCACACTCGCAGCTGGATTTGCCTGTGAAGGACTTAACCCAGTTGTAGCGATTTATTCATCCTTCTTACAACGCGCGTACGATCAACTTATTCACGATGTGGCCTTGCAAGAATTGCCAGTTCTGTTCGCCATTGACCGTGCAGGTGTGGTGGGTGCCGATGGTGAAACACACCAAGGCACGTATGATCTAAGCTTCTTACGCTGCATTCCAAATATGGTAATTATGGCGCCAGCCAATGCCAATGAATGTCGTAATATGCTCTACACTGGTCACAATCTGGATAAACCTGCGGCAGTAAGATACCCACGAGGTAGTGCGGGTGAAGGCGAGTTAGATGAGCAAATGCAGATGCTAGAAATTGGTAAAGGCCGAGTGCTACGCCAAGGTAAAGGCACCGCCATTTTGTCATTCGGCACTTTACTTGAGTACGCAGAACCTGCAGCTGAAGCCTTAGACGCGACCTTAGTAGACATGCGTTTTGTGAAACCCATTGATACTGCCTTGATTGACGAGCTCGTGGCTTCGCACGACAACCTGGTCACCTTGGAAGATAATGTCATCGCAGGTGGCGCAGGGTCAGCAGTCACTGAATACTTAAGTCAACAAAAGCACACGACACCGATGTTGCATTTAGGTTTGCCGGATGTATTTATCAAACACGGTACGCAGCAAGAAATGCATGCTGAACTTGGTTTAGACAGCGCCGGTATCGAGCGCCAAGTAAAAGAATGGCTCGCTAAGTAAGCTGTTGTCATTTTCATGAAAAAGGAGCCTATGGCTCCTTTTTTCTTTCATAGATTAAAGCGATTAACTTCACTGGTGAGCTTCGCTGCGATGCCGTTAAGCTCATCAGAAGAGCGCGCCACTTGGGTATTAAGTTCACTGGACTCCTGCGCGTCTTGACGAATACTCTCTACCCGTTGCGCAATATCCTGAGACACCTGCTCTTGCTCTTCTGCAGCCGTTGCAATGGACTGATTCATTTCGTTAATGTTGGTCACTAGCGACTCAATTTCATGCAAGGATTCACTGACTTGAGCCGAACGTTCGACAGCCATGTTGGTATCATCGCTACTTGAGTTGATGTCATCGGAAACTTGTGTGGTAAAACGTTGTAGTACGCTGAGTTTTTGTTGGATTTCTTCGGTGGCTTGTTGCGAGCGTTTCGCCAGATTACGCACCTCGTCAGCCACCACAGCGAAACCGCGCCCTTGCTCACCGGCTCTGGCCGCTTCAATCGCTGCATTGAGGGCCAACAAGTTAGTTTGCTCTGCGATACCATCAATCACAGAAAGTATATCCGTCACATCTTTTACTGAATCATGCAGTTGAGTCAGGCTTTGCGTGGCCGTATTGAGTGTACTGGCAACGTTTTGCACAGACTGTACACTGGTGGAGACAATACTTTGTGCCGATGCGGTATTTTCATGTGCTCCCTGTGCAGCTTGGGCTGCATTGGTGCAGTTTTTCGCCACTTCTTGCACCGCAAACAAGTTCTCATGCACTGATGTCGCAATAACATCTATCGCTTCATTTTGTTTGTGGCTCAACGACGAACTTTGTTGCGAAATACCATTTAGCTGAGTCGATGCGTTCGCCGCTGCACGAGACTGCGCTTGGATATTGCGTAGCAAGCTCGCCAGTTTCTCGACCATTTCGTCAAACGCATTGCCCAACTGCGCCAGTTCATCCTGGCTTTGGGTATTGATCCTCTGCGTTAAATCACCAGCGGCAATACGTTGCGCTTTAGAAACGAGCTCTATGGTCACATTAATCACCCGCTTTTCAAGCCAGAAATAACACAGCACCAACAGCGCAACAATAATGAACACCGCTGCAATACTGAGCACACTTTGGCGCGCAACACTTGATTGCACGTCAAGCAACTGTTGTGCAGAGACTTCATCCAAGCGCTCAATAAAGGTGTTCACGGGCGCCATAATTTTCGCAACTTCACGCTCATACGCGTCATTGTGCAGCATGTGGATAGCCCTCATCCAATCTAGCTGTTCTTGCTGGTTTAAGTCTTCGATTTCCTTCCCGGCAAAGGGTTTAATTAACGCAAATGCTGCTTCTTCTGTGTCTATTAAAGCGATGGAATAATCATTGGATTGCTCTAGATAGCGCAGTAAATCCGTAGGCACATTGATTTCTTTCAGACGGTCAATATAAGCAAGCGAACGACCATCTACAGCAGGTGCTTTTCCCGTGATTTGGTCAACTATATAGTTATACTTATCAAGATATTGGCTATCTAATGTCGCCACGTATTGCCGCGCGTTGACCGTCAAGTTAGTGGAGTTGCTTGCCGACAATTTTGCTAAATGACTTGATTGGTAACGAAAAGAGGAAGAATCAAAACTGTGGTCCAAACTCGTTCGTAAGTTTAATACCACCAACAACAATATAACCGCTATTAGCGTAATGATCGCAAACGCTGTTCTTAGTAGCGCTTTTATAGTCATGGCACCCTCTTTATTCTCTTTTTAACTGATTTATGAGTCGCTTAGTAAAACGACATAAAATTCAGTGTAGTTCAATTTACGTACTACAAATAAAGAGGTTTAATTTTGGGTACTCGAGTGCGCGTCACTCACAACAAGGAATTTAGCGCATCCAGATTTTGATGTCGGCAAGACCGTTGCTTTGTAACGTTGCGATTTGCTCGTCGAGATTTTCACTTTGCTCAAACTCAAAGGCATCAAGTTGGTCGTCGAAGTTGATGTGTGCACAGCCATCACCGCCGCGCTTTTTGACCTGATGCAATGCAATATCGGCAAGGTTAACGGACGTTTCCCAGCCTATCACTTGCCCACCAAGTAAAGGCATGGGATAGCAAGACCAACCAATGGACGCACTGAGGTTCATCGACTTACCATTCGGTAGCTGGAACGCTCTTTGAGCAATAGACTTACACAAATTACGTGCAAATTGGTTCACTTGTTCAAGTTCGAAATCGCGCAACAAGAGCAAGAACTCATCACCACTCCAACGAGCCACGTAATCCGATCCTTGCGTGCAGGAGTTCAGGAGTGTCGCCAGTTGCTGCAAACAGCTATCACCGCTGAGCGGGCCATAGGCGTCGTTAATACGTGAGAAGTTGTCGATATTCACTATCACTAATACCAAGGCGCGACCTTGTTTTTGCAATGACTCAGCATTGCGTTGGTAATGTTCGATATCTTTTGGCAGCTGATCAAAAAGGAAGCGTCGGCTGCGTAGTCCGGTGAGTTCATCGGAGTGGCTCACCAACTTCAACTGCGAGTTTACTTGATTGAGCTTGTCGTTAGCGTCACGCAGTTCAATGGTGCGCTCTTCTACTAGACTCTCCAGTGCCGCTTGTTTACGGCGTTCTTGAGCTCTAAACACCCACAACAAGAGGTAGAAAGCCAAAAAGATACAGGACACGATCAGCAGGCGGAAATACACGGTTTCGTCGAATCGTTTTGGTACAGTGAAAGCATATTGTGTACTGCTAGCTTCTTCCCAGTTACCACTGGTGCGCTTGGCTTCAAGCTTAAAGGTGAACGGCCCAGGGGGTAAGTTTGTATAAATGGCTTCGCGACGATTATTGGCATAACGCCAATCGCTGTCTAACCCTGCCAATTGGTAGCGGAATTCAACTTCAGCAGGCGCGTAGAAATCTATCGCCGTGTAATTGATGGTGACATCACGCTCATCCGTGTCCAGATTAGGGTTGATACCCAAACCACCTGTGAACAAGGTGCGTCTTGGTGTAGTAATACTTTCCACTTGTGGCGATAACGCATCTTGACCAAATAGTTCTACGCTCTTAGGTATTTCGACCACACCTTGTAAACTTGGATACCAGATAGACGTGCCGTTATCAGCCACCGCATCATGACCTAAACCCGCACAACATTGGCTGGCTTTACCATCGAGTTGGCGATCATAAGATGAAATAACCTGTTCAACCTGTAAGTTACCAATTTGGTCAGAGAACTGTTCCACAGGCATGCGATACACGCCTTTCATGGTACTGACCCAAATGCGTTTCAAATCATCGTCATAATGCAAGCTGAAGATAGAGCCATATGGCAGACCATTCGATACATCTAATTGGTGCCAACGGCCATTCACACTTCGGTAAAACAAGCCATCGTTCAAAGAGCCCACTAAGGTCCCTACTCCATCCACTTCTAAAATGCTGGTCACATACGCACTTTGCAATGTGGTGTTATCACCGATTCGTTCAATACCTTTATCAGAGAAGATATAGCCACCTTGGCTGGTACCAATCAGGCCATAATTGCCTTTGTCCAATACGAAGGTAATGAACTTTGAGTCCATCACTGCATTGTAGTTAAACGGCGTAAGGCCGTTATAACCCATGCGATACATACCCCGACCCGTACCGAACCACAGCCCACCCGACTTTGCTTCACTGATCGCAAATACCGGATTCAGACGTAACTCTCGGGCGTCGATATTAAAGAGTTCTTCATTTTCAAAATACAGCACCCCACGGTCGGTAGCGATGTAGAGGCGATCGCCCACAAAGTGCAAATCATGTACTGCACTGCGGCGTAATTTGGCGCGTGGAATACGGTTGATGAAACTATTGTCTTGGTCGAAATAGCCGATCCCCGAGCGATTTGCCACCCACAGCTGACCTTTAGGGGACAACGTAATCGCCATAACCGCTTCGGTCATACTCGATAACGCGTTGTGGCGCTCGACTCGCCCAGCGTGGGCAAGCCACAAGCCTTCACTGAAACTTGCCAGCCAGATGTTGTTTTGATCATCGCGATAAATATCTGAAAACCAGATACTTTGGTCCAGCGCTGAAGGCTCAACCCACTGCCATTCTTGGGAGTTATCGCGATACAAAAGGCGACCATAGGTTGAAATCCACAAGGCGCCATCCGAGTCGCTCATGAACTTGTACACTGCGGCATTACTCGCATTAGGAAGCGCAAATGGACGCAACTCATCATCTATATCGAGGAAATAAGCACCCAGTTCAGAGGCTAAATAGAGCGTGCCTTCGAGCCATGCTAAGTCATGAATAATGGTTTGCGCTAAGCGCTCTGGAAGTGTGACACGCGCAGTAATTTTGAGTCGTAACCGCGATGATGACGAAGACATGTTAGACAAGCGCAGCAAGTAGTTCTCACTGACCAACCACACCCCTTGTGGCGACAAGGCCATTTTGCTCACTGAAATCTGGTTGATAGCCGTTAATCGGCTTTGAATACGGCCACTACGACGACGTTGGTCCTCATCAAGGTGAAATGCGATTTGATTACGCTCAATGTAGAAAAGCTCATTGGCCGCAACCCAAATATTACCTTTATCGTCTTGGAGAATATCGCGTACGGGATCGCTAATACCGAACTGGAAGTAGTTCATGGAATCAGGGTCAAGGACAGAAACCCCTTTTTTGGTGCCTATCCACAGCAAACCTTCTTTATCAATCAGGAGTTTATTGATGGCATTACTGCTAAGAAAGTTGCTATTTTGTTCGTTGAAATTAGTGAAATGTTCGCCGTCAAACCTGCTCAGACCAAACTGGGTACCCACCCAGATATAGCCCTTGTTGTCTTGCGTGACACTCTTGAGAGACTGTGACGGCAAGCCATTACGGGTGTTCCATTGTTTAACAACATAGTCAGTAATTGATGCAGACGCACCAAAGGTTACCAAGGTTGCACACATCAGTAAGAGTGACTGAATAAACCGCTGCAATGTCACACCCATGTTCAAATCTTATATTCCAGGCAAATAACCTACTTTAATTAACGCTTGTAGGCAAATAAGAGAACACACACCCGCTAAAATATCATCCGCCATAATACCCAAACCACCATGCAGACGCTTATCCAGCATGCGAATTGGTCCTGGTTTGGCAATATCGAAGAAACGGAACAAGATAAATCCTACCACAAGTGTTTGCCAGCTGATCGCTGCGCCAATCATAGTGATATAAAAACCTGCCACTTCATCCCAGACGATTGCTGGGTGGTCGTGCACACCTAAATCTTCGGCGGTTTTGCCGCATGCCCACACACCCACAATACACAGGAGCAATGCGAATACTAATTGCATCCAAAGCGGTGCGCCCATGCTCATAAAAATAAATGGCAATGCCGCAAAGGTGCCCACCGTTCCCGGAGCTTTTGGGCTTAAGCCTAAACCAAAACCAAGACCGATGAACTGATGAGGACGACGTAAGTTAAATGTTTCAGCCATTGCTAGCACGTTTCATCCCCAACAAAATGTTCGAAGCCTAGACCGGGTGCATCCAGTTTTTTATCTCCCTCGAACAGCTCAATTTTGCCATCACCGCCACGGATTTGGCCAATGCACACAGCATCGATACCGTATTGATTTAGCTTGTTATCCAACATCGCCTTGTGGTTTTCAGGCACCGTATACAGCAATTCATAATCATCGCCATACGCGAGTACATACGGCCACTTCGCTTCACCTTCAATACTTTGGCGAAATGCTTCTGTGGTAGGAATTTTATCTGCATACACTGTGGCACTGACTTGTGACATTTCCAAGATATGCTTCAAATCAGCCAGTAAGCCGTCGGAAATATCGATTGCAGAGCTGGCATAACCACGCAACACTTGACCTGCAGCAACTCGCGGCGTCGGATATTCAAGTTTATGCGTCAGCTTTTTTAACCACTCAGGTGCAATATCTAGCCCTTGCTTACGCGCTTCCACAGCCAGACCCGCATCGCCTAATGGACCAGTCACGTAAATCCAATCACCTGGTTTTGCACCACCTCGAGTGATCGCTTTGCCTTGTGGCACTGTACCCTTGGCACACACGGTTACGGTAAGTGGACCTTGCGTGGTGTCGCCACCAATAATTTGTACATTGAAGTACTCTGCGATTTCATGCATTCCCGCAGTAAATTCTTCCAACCACTGCATGTCGGCATGAGGCAAAGTTAACGCCACTGACACCCATGCAGGCTCAGCGCCCATCGCCGCCAAGTCACTGAGATTTACTGCAATCGCGCGATGCCCTAAAGCTCGCGGAGAAATATCTTCAAAGAAGTGAACACCACAGACCATAGTGTCTGTTGTCACTGCCAATTGGCTATTCTCTGGAATAGTCACGAGCGCACAGTCATCACCAATGCCGAGATTCACATCACGACGCGTGATGCCACGGCCTTTGAAATATCTGTTAATCAATTCAAATTCTTGCATACACAAAAAAGCCGGCCTTAGCCGGCTCTCCTTGTTTTAGAGCTTAGCTTCGTAGTTCCTTTACGGCCTTATCAAGTACGCCATTTACGAACTTGTGGCTGTCGTCAGCACCGAATGTTTTTGCTAATTCGATACCTTCATTGATGGCTACCTTGTAAGGTACATCTTCGCGGAACTTAAGCTCATACGCGCTCAGACGCAAAATTGCCTTCTCAACCATATCGATGTCTTCGTATGGGCGAGTAAGGTGCGGAGCGAGCACTGTGTCTAACTGTTTAAAGTTAACGGCAACGCCTCGAGCCAGATCTTTGAAGTATTCAACGTCTACTTTAGATACGTCGTTTTCGATCAACATGTTTTGCTCGATATCGGCAATTGGATTACCGCTCATTTGCCATGAGTAAACGGCTTGTAATGCCAATACGCGTGCTTTGCGTCTTGCTGCTGGTTTCACTGTGAACCCTTAAATTTTGTCTAAAACATTAACCATTTCTAGGGCACTTAGTGCAGCTTCGCCACCTTTGTTACCCATTTTTGTACCTGCTCGCTCAATCGCTTGCTCAATGCTTTCAGTGGTAAGAACACCAAATGCAACGGGTACATCATATTCTAGCGATACTTGTGCAAGGCCTTTATTTGATTCGCCTGCAACAAGGTCAAAGTGTGGTGTACCACCACGGATGATCACGCCTAGTGCGATAATCGCATCAAACTCGCCTTTCGCTGCAATGCGCTTAGCGACAAGTGGTAACTCAACTGCGCCAGGAACGTAAACAACGGTGATGTCATCATCATTTACATTACCAGTACGCTTTAGTTCATCCACCGCACCATCAAGTAAGCTGCTGCCAATGAAGTCATTAAAACGCGAAATCACGATGGCAAATTTTTTGCCCGGTGCAAACTTGTTACCTTCAATAATTTTCATCTATAAACCTTAATTGATATTGCCAACGCGTGATGCGGGGCGAAATACGAATATCGCAAAATTGCCGCGCATCTTAGCATAACTTTAAAAAAATAGCTGTATCACAATTGCATTTACCTACTGCAATTGCATTTACTCAGGCTGTACGTAATCAACCACTTCTAGGTGGAAGCCCGACAACGCGTGATACTTCTTAGGCATGCTCATTAAGCGCATCTTTGTGATGCCTAAATCGGCCAAAATTTGCGAGCCAATACCCACTGTACGCGAAGTGCCTTGAATCTTTCTGTGGTTCGCTGTTTTGCCTTCGTCTTCCAACGCAAATGCTTGTACCATTGCTTCGATGTCTTCGGCGCATTCTTGTTTACCAAGAATAACCAACACGCCGTCGTTTTTCGCAATGTAAGCCATTGCATTTGACAGCGTCCAACTGCGGTCAGCACCGCGGTCTGATAATAAAATATCGTTAAAAGTACTTTGCAGATGCACGCGCACCAAAGTTGGATCAGTAATGTCACCTTTCACAAGGGCGTAATGTAGTTGGCCATCAATGGTGTCTTTGTAAGTGACTAAGTCAAACTCACCATGCTCAGTAGGTAACTTGCATTGCGCTACTTTTTCAATGGTGGTTTCGTTAAGGTTGCGGTACTCAATTAAGTCCGCAATGGTGCCCATTTTCAGACCATGCTCTTTGGCGAACACTTCTAATTCAGGACGACGTGCCATGGTGCCATCTGGGTTCAAGATCTCGACAATCACAGATGAAGGCTCAAGCCCTGCTAAACGCGCTAAATCACAGCCCGCTTCAGTGTGCCCTGCACGGGTCAGAATGCCACCTGGCTGCGCCATAATTGGGAAGATATGGCCCGGTTGCACGATGTCTTCAGGTACCGCACCTTTTGCTACAGCAGCTTGCACTGTACGCGCGCGGTCGGCTGCTGAGATACCCGTGGTCACGCCCTTCGCAGCTTCAATCGACATAGTGAAGTTGGTAGAGAACTGCGCACCGTTATTTTTAACCATCAGTGGCAATGCTAACTGTTCACAACGCTCCTGAGTTAGGG
The DNA here is from genome assembly GCF_054923835.1 of Pseudoalteromonas sp. GB56. Taxonomy (NCBI): domain Bacteria; kingdom Pseudomonadati; phylum Pseudomonadota; class Gammaproteobacteria; order Alteromonadales; family Pseudoalteromonadaceae; genus Pseudoalteromonas; species Pseudoalteromonas sp. GB56. Next base: position 2,776,438 of record NZ_JBPCHK010000001.1, read on the forward strand.
TTAAACAAATGAGGCCGCGGCCATAGGTAGCCATAAAGTTAATCGCATCAGCACTGATGTGCTCGGCAGCAATAATTAAATCACCTTCGTTTTCACGATCTTCATCGTCCATCAAGATGACCATTTTGCCATTTTTAATGTCTTCGATGATCTCAGCTGCAGTATTCAAACTCATATCTTGCCCATTATGTGTTATTTGATAAATCCGGCTTGCATTAGCAAACTCTCGGATACAGATGATTCTTGCTTAGGAGCCTGTGCTCCTTGAATAAGGCGTTCTAAATAACGCGCTATTTGGTCAACTTCTAAATTAACCTTAGTGCCAACTTGGAATTCGGCAATAGTCGTTTGCGCCAAGGTATGCGGCACAATCGTCAATTTAAACTGGTTCGCGTTGATTTCATTCACAGTCAGGCTCGCACCATCAATGCACACCGAGCCCTTGTACGGAATGTATTTCATCAGCGCTTCTGGCGCTTCAAGCCAATATTCAATCGCGCGCGCACTCGGGGTCACTTTTACCACTTCGGCAATTCCATCAACATGACCGGAAACAAGGTGACCACCCAAACGTGAAATAGGTTGCAATGCTTTTTCTAAGTTCACACGTTGGCCACGTTGATACTGGGCGAAGCGTGTTAAGGACAAGGTCTCTTTTGACACGTCGGCACTGTATCCATCACTGAACTTTTCAGTCACGGTTAAACACACACCATTGGTTGCAATGCTATCGCCGAGCGCCACATCACTCATGTCTAAGTTATCGCTGTGGACGCGTACTTTTAAATCGCCATCAACTAAGGTCAAGGAACCCAAGGTTCCCGTTGCTTCAATAATACCTGTGAACATGGCTACTCTACTCTTTGTTGCTCTAGGGTAAGGCGAATATCATCACCAATTTGGGTGATATCGCTAAATTGCATGGTGGGCACCTCTGTCATTGCACTAAACGGCCCAATATTTATTAGCCCTTTGGCTGCACTGCCCATTAACTTCGGCGCAAGATACACAACATAACGGTCAATTAAGTTCTGCTGCGCCATGGCACCAACCAAGGTTGCGCCCGCTTCTAACCACACAGAATTAATTTCCTGCTCGGCCAGTAATGTTAAAAGTGCCGCTAAGTTAACGTGGCCACCCTCTGCGCCATCACAGCTTAATTCGGTTACATTGTTGGGCCACTGTGGCTGTTTATCAAGCTCTTTAGTGCAAACATCCGCTGTGCGTGAACGCACGATAATAATATCACCTGGCTCTTGGAATAATGCCAGCTCTGGAGTGAGCCGATATTGGCTATCGATTATCACCCGGATAGGTTGGCGTATCTCTGGGAGCAGGTACTGCGCACGCGTAGTTTCATCTAAACGCACATTCAATTTGGCGTTATCAACTATTACGGTATCTGCACCACTTAATATGGCGCAGTGCTGCGCACGCCACTGCTGCACATCAGCGCGGGCAATAGGACCTGTGATCCACTTGCTTTCGCCATTGGCTAATGCGGTTTTACCATCAACACTGGCAGCTAATTTAGCGGTTACATACGGCATATTACTGCGCATACGTTTTAAGAAGCCACGATTTAGGTTTTCTGCTTCTTTGCTTAATAAACCTGAAGCCACTTCAATGCCAGCATCAGCCAGCATTTTCATCCCTCTGCCACTGACTTGTGGGTTAGGGTCTTGCATGGCGCAAATAACTTTGGCGACGTTAGCCTTAATAAGCGCGCCTGCGCACGGGCCTGTGCGACCTGTATGGCTGCACGGTTCTAAGGTTACGTAGGCTGTTGCACCTTCGGTGTTATCACCGGCGGCGGCTAACGCATGGACTTCGGCATGCGGTGTTCCTGCTTGCTGATGAAAACCTTCACCGATAATTTGCCCATTTTTAACCAGCACACAGCCCACATTTGGATTTGGGGTTGTGGTAAAACGGCCTTGATATGCCAGCTCAATGGCGCGTTGCATATAGCGCGTATCGTCTGCGCTGAAGGTCATATTAGTCTCCAAGGCGGGCGATTTCTTCACCGAACTCACGAATATCTTCGAACGAACGGTACACCGACGCAAAACGCACATAAGCCACTTTGTCTAAACCTTTGAGGGCTTCCATGATGCACTCGCCGATGAGTTGCGAGCTAACTTCTCGCTCGCCGGTTGCACGAATTTGTGATTTGATTTGATGCACGACTTCATCGATTTGTTCTGTTTTTACTGGTCGACGTTCTAACGCGCGGTGCAGGCCATTTTGTAATTTGTCTTCATTGAACGGTTCACGAGAGCCATCACGCTTGATCACCCGTGGCATTACCAATTCTGCACCTTCAAAGGTGGTAAAACGTTCATGGCAGTCAATGCATTCGCGACGACGGCGAACTTGGTGCCCACCACCAACTAAACGTGAGTCGATAACCTTGGTATCTTTAGCGCTGCAAAAAGGACAATGCATAGTGAACGGGTTTCCTGTAGATAACAAAAAGGCCGCAAAAATTGCGGCCTTTATAATACACAAATGTTTGTGTAATAGCTATTTTGTGCCCTTATGCGTAAACAGGGAACTTAGCACAAATTGCTTTTACTTTTTCTTTCACTTGCGCTTGAACGTCAGCGCTTTCGATGTTGTCTAGCACGTCACAGATCCAGCCAGCTAGCTCTTTTGCTTCAGCTTCTTTGAAACCACGGCGAGTGATAGCTGGAGAACCAATACGTAGACCTGAGGTTACAAACGGTGAACGTGGGTCGTTTGGTACTGAGTTCTTGTTCACTGTGATGTTTGCATTACCGAGTGCAGCATCCGCATCTTTACCTGTGATGTCTTTGTCGATTAGGTCAAGAAGGAATAAGTGGTTGTCAGTTTTACCTGAAACTACTTTGTAGCCACGCTCTTGAAGTACCGCTACCATCGCTTGTGCGTTAGCAACTACTTGCTGTTGGTATGCTTTGAATTCTGGTTGAAGTGCTTCTTTGAAAGCAACCGCTTTAGCAGCAATTACATGACATAGAGGACCACCTTGACCACCAGGGAATACAGCGCTGTTTAGCTTTTTGTAGATCTCTTCGTCGCCACAGTTAGACACGATTAGACCACCACGAGGACCCGCAAGTGTTTTGTGTGTCGTTGTTGTGATTACGTGTGCATAAGGAACCGGGCTTGGGTATACGCCAGCAGCGATAAGACCAGCAACGTGTGCCATATCAACGAATAGGTATGCGCCTACTTTGTCTGCGATTTCACGGAAACGTGCCCAATCTACGATACCTGAGTACGCAGAGAAACCACCGATGATCATTTTTGGCTTATGCTCAAGCGCTAGCGCTTCAACTTGATCGTAATCGATTTCGCCAGTTGCTTCGTTTAGGCCGTACTGAATAGCATTGTACGTTTTACCAGAGAAGTTTACGTGTGCACCGTGAGTAAGGTGGCCACCGTGCGCAAGGCTCATACCTAGAACTGTGTCGTGTGGCTGAAGTAGTGCTTGGAAAACAGCTGCGTTCGCTTGTGAACCCGCGTGCGGTTGTACGTTTGCGTATTCAGTGCCGAATAGCTCGTTTGCACGGTCAATTGCAAGTTGCTCAACTACGTCAACATGCTCACAACCACCGTAGTAACGCTTACCTGGGTAGCCTTCTGCATATTTGTTGGTTAGCTGTGAACCCTGCGCTTCTAGTACGCGTGGGCTACAGTAGTTTTCAGATGCGATAAGTTCAATGTGCTCTTCTTGACGAGCCACTTCTGCGTTCATCGCATTCGCTAATTCTGGGTCAAAATCTGCAATGTTCATGTTACGTTCTAACATGCTGTCTCCTAGGTGCAACGTAATTGTCGGATATGAAAGGCCGCTATTGTACGCGTAAACGGCGCGTTTGCCTATTGGCTATACATGAGCTTATTTAAACAGGGATTGAATTTTTTTCACACCCTTAAAAGAATGATATTTTTTAATCGAATACATTTATTATCCAAATAAATATTAACTTTAATATTTTTATATTTAATGAAAGAAGCGACTTTTTAAAATTAAGGCGGGTAACTTATCGCTGTGGTCAATGAGTCGTCCAGCAATCACATGCACCACCCCTTTGTGATGTTCAACCACGCCTTTTACTTCCAATAAACGCGCGGTCAAAAAGGCTTTTTGCTGTGCCTTAGCTGTTGCCAGCCACACCACCACATTGATGTTGCCTGTTTCGTCTTCGAGGGTTAAAAACGTTATCCCCGCAGCACTGCCCGGTGATTGCCGCCCCGTGACCAAACCAGCAATGGTGACACTGGCACCATTGCGACATGAGATAAGCTCATTGGCTTTCTTAGCGTGATTGAATAATCCGTGTTGGCGCAAATGCACTAACGGGTGCGCGCCCATATTCACGCCCATACTGGCGTAATCTTCGAGCGTATCTTGAATTTCATTAGGAGCCACCAGCGCCAGCTCTGCATCATCGTCATCCTCGGCAAATAAAGGTAAACGCTGCTGTTTATCCATAATTTGCCAGCGACTGTTAAAACGATCCTTCGCAATAGCCGCTAACGCATTGCTACTGGCGAGGGTTTCAAGTTCAGCCTCACTTAAACCACGATGATAAAGCTCAGTGATACTGCGATAACCTTGTTCAGGGCGATGAGTAATGAGCTTTTGTGCACTGTGGCTGCTTAAGCCTTTGACACAACAAAACCCTAAGCGCACGGCAAAATACTCGCCTTGGCGTATCACTTGGTGTTCCCATGCGGAGTGATTCACATCCACAGGCAGTATGTTTACTCCGTGACGACGGGCATCTTGCACCAATTGGTCAAGAGAATAAAAACCCATAGGTAAGCTGTTGGCTAAAGCACACAGAAACACCTCTGGGTAATAGTACTTTAAATAGGCTGAAACATACGCCAACACCGCAAAGCTGGCGGAGTGCGACTCGGGAAAACCATACTCGCCAAAGCCACAAATTTGTTGATAAATACGCTCGGCAAATTGATACTCGTAACCGCGTTTAAGCATGCCATCAATGAGCTTTTGCTTGAATTGCGTAAGCTCGCCATCACGCTTCCATTTTGCCATCGCGCGGCGCAGCTGATCCGCTTCACCGCCACTAAAACCCGCTGCCACCATGGCGACCTTAATGACTTGCTCTTGGAAAATAGGCACCCCAAGTGTGCGCTTTAACACTTGTTCTACTTGCTTTGATGGGTATTCCACCGCTTCTTCGCCATCACGACGGCGTAAATAAGGATGTACCATGTCTCCTTGAATTGGCCCTGGGCGAACAATGGCTATTTGAATGACTAAATCGTAATAACAACGTGGTTTAAGGCGCGGTAACATGCTCATTTGTGCCCGCGACTCGATTTGGAAAACCCCTACAGTGTCTGCCCGTTGCAGCATTGAATATACCTGCGGATCATCACCCAAGCGGGTGATATCAGCAATGCTAATATGATGCTGATAATGCTGCTCCAGCAATTTAAAACTACGTTGAATGGCACTAAGCATCCCCAATGCCAGTACATCTACCTTTAACAGCTTTAAGCTTTCCAAATCATCCTTATCCCATTGGATCACCGTACGCTCTGCCATGGCTGCATTTTCTACTGGCACCAGCTCATGCAAAGGGCCTTGGGAGATAACAAAGCCCCCCACATGCTGAGATAAGTGCCTTGGAAAGCCTTTGATTTCATCCACCAAATGAAAGAAGTGCTGATTAATCGTGGCGTCTGGATCGAGCCCCAACTGCACCAACTGCGCTTGCCACTGCCCACCACCGTGGCGGCGATTGAGTTGCTTAATGTAGTAATCCAGTTGAGTTTCAGTGAAGCCCAGTGCTTTGCCCACATCACGTATGGCGCTTTTCAAACGATAGGTGATCACTGTCGCCGCCAAGGCGGCACGTTGACGACCGTATTTTTGATAAATGTACTGGAACACTTCCTCGCGACGTTGATGCTCAAAATCAACGTCGATATCAGGAGGCTCATTGCGTTCTTTGGAAATAAAACGCTCAAACAATACATCGATTTGCCGCGGGTCGACCGCCGTAATTTCGAGACAATAACAAACCACGGAATTAGCCGCTGATCCCCGCCCTTGATAAAGAATATTGCGCTCCTTGGCGAACTGCACAATATCCGCAATAGTCAGAAAAAAAGGCTCATAGCCTTGCTCGGCTATCAGGGTTAATTCTTTGTCTATGGTCGCTTGGACATGCGCAGGCGTGTTGCCGTTAAAACGCTTTTGCGCCCCTTGCTCCACTAGATTTTTTAAATGCTCACTGGCACTAAGCCCTTTGGGTACTAATTCGTGTGGATACTGATAACTGAGCTCGTCAAGGTTAAACGTACAACGCGCAGCGATGCTTTGTGTTTGTGCTAAGTGCGCCGCATCAAACAGCTTTGCAAGTTTGGCAGGCTCACGCAATGAGCGCTCCGCATTGGCTAATAAATTCTGTCCCAGTGAGGCCACCGTTTGCCCTTGCTTAATAGCACTAAGCACATGTTGCAAAGGTAAGCGCTCAGGGCTGTGCATTAACACTGCGCCAATGGCCACTTGCGGTATATGCCATTGCTCGCTCAGGTTACGAACATAGGCTAGCTGCTCGGGTTCAAAACTACTTAATTCACGGCGCACACCCATGTAAAGTTGCTCGCCATAATGGCGTTGAAGCCAAGGGCCCCAATGTTTGTCTGCCGTTTTAGCTGCATCGTTTTGCCCGTGTACCAACCAAATCAAAATACACCCTTTGAGTGTTTTCAAATCCCATTCACTCAATTGGTATTGACCTTTTTCACAGCGTCTGCGCGCATTGGTGATCACCCGGCATAACTGGCTGTACGCTGATTTTGTTGGGCACAACACCACCAGCTCCAGTTGCTCATAACACAGGTAACTGCCAACAATCAGCTTGATAGGGAGTTGCTGTTCCTTGATATAACTGTGCGCCCTCACCACCCCTGCAACGGAGCATTCATCACAAATAGCCAATGCGCCATACCCCAGCTCAGCAGCTTTGGCCACTAACTCTTCTGGGCGTGAAGCCCCCGTTAAAAAGCTAAAGTTACTTTGGCTAAACAGTTCACTGTAAGCAGAGGCACCCATTACGCAAAGTACCCTTGCACGAACCACTGCTGTTGTTTGTCTTTAAATACCCAGCACAACTGCCCTTGGTTGTTTTCCCCCACATAGTAATCGCGCTCAACTTGCGCTTGCTGCCACCAATGGCTTTGAATACGCTCAGGGCCCCGTAAAATACACAAAGGCTCAGTCAATGGCGTGGGGGTAATTAGAAAATTAGGCCGCAAGTACGCAGTTGTATTTTGCTCTTTGGGCACACTCAGCGCGTGCAAAGTGCCCTCTTGCACTTGAGCATATTCAGGCACATGCGCACGTCCTTGTAACAATCGATAACAACGCTCATCTCCTAGGCGTGTATGTAATACACTCAGTAATTGTTGCCTTGCCAAACCTTGTTGGCGCTTTTCAAACAGATTATGGCTACTGCCATCCACGGTTATAAAGTCTTCGCATTGCAAGCGAATCGCTATCACAGGCGCATCTAGAGCCAACGCGTCAAGCTTAATAGTGAGTAGGCGTAACCAAGCCGATAGCTGAGCTTGTGGTTCAACACTTTGCAAAATAAGACTCTGCTGCGGCTGCTCCCGAAACAGTAAAATGAAAGTCAGTTGCTGGGTATGGAGCTGATGCTGGCGTAAGTAATGGCACATTCGCTCACACAACTGAGTCAGCGGGCTCAGTAAACGCGCACTGTCTTCGATTTCAAAATTAAGCTCGTGGGTTTCACAAAAGCGTTGTGCCGGTTGATAAAAACGATAATAACGCGATTTCTTGGGTAAACAGGTGCGCTGCAATTGGCCTCGTAAGCGCGTGAGGTAATCCACCAGCTCGTAGTGAAAACGCTGGCGTAATTGCGCTATGGGCAGCGCTAATAATTGCTGTGTTGTGTGTATTCCTAAGCGTGCAAGTTGTTGTTTGTGTTCTGCACTTAACAACAATCCTTGCACGGGGACGTGAGCGAGCCGCTCTGTACACGCTTGCTCATCATCACTAATAAAGTGACTTTTATTACGAGCCAAGACTTCTGCGGCTTCAATACTACCTGCACAGGCATAGTAAAACTGCGGCACAAAGGCACGAATAGTCGGCGCTAGTGCATGGAAAAGCGCGTCATTACTTGGGTAAAGTGCGCGCATACTCGCAGCCGCAAAAATAAGGCAATCACTGGCGCATAAGATAATGTCGCCGGTAAGTTGGTAGCACTGTGCCGCCAACTCTTGCAATAACTGCTGCTCTACTTCTTGCTCGTAAGGATACACATGTAGCGCACCACATAAAGCGGCGGCACTGGCCAAGCCCATGCCCAGTTTTACACCTTGCTCTTGTGCTGCTTCATTCACCTGAACAATGCGCTCTTTTGTCACGAGCACAGCGGGCTCAGTTAATTGCCTGCGCTGCAGTTGTAAATGTTCACAGTAAACAGCCAAGAACATTAACCCACCTCATAATGCGTAGGCTCAGCTATGGCGTTGAGAGTGTGTAAAGCGCCCTGTTGCATACGCTGTGAGTACAAAAGAAATGGCCACAACTGGGTTTTATCAAGAGTGATTTCCCCTCGCGCAAAGCGCCCTTGTTGGCGCAACAAGGTGACTTTTAACTGCGTCGCGTGTTGGCGTAACTGCATACTCATGTGTACTGGCAAGGCTGATGCTTGGCTTTGGTAGTTCACTAACACTAATAACGCGGCTGATTGCTGACAAGCCAAATTGAAACGTCGCGCTTGTGCGAAGGATAAGCCTTGATGCCACAACCAAACCAAAGCACAACTGCTGCTACGGGCACATTGCTCGGCAGCCCATAATGCATGGGCGTCATTTTCAGGGCGTACGATCACCACTCGTTCTAAACTCACATGTTGGGCCAAAAGCCAATGAATACAAGGCTCAGCTGGTGGATTTATCAACACCACCATGCCCTCTTTTTGCGCTTTGGCAAACATACCTTGTAACAACGTAAGTTCACCAATAGCCGGCGCTGATTGTAAGTTAATCACGCCACTTGTGGGCCAGCCGCCACCAAGCAGTTGGTCTAGTTGTGCAAACCCTGTACTCAATAAGGCGTGTTGCTCATGGCTAGCTTGTTGCTGAGATGCGTGATTGGCACTAAAGATCAGTCCTTGATGGTGCATCGCTGCTAAAGTTGTGTTCATCCACACCACCTGTTAAAAATACTGTATATAAACACAGTATATATTATTTTTAGCGATGCACAAACGTCCAAATACTTCTCTGAATGAACAGCTACTCTGCCAGCCTAGCGCGTTATCAAGGAACCATAATGGAAACAAATATTGATATTTATCATCTACCTACGCGATTTTTAATTATTCATCTATAGTCTGATTAGTTATGCCGATTCAATCACCTAGGAAAATCTATGAGTCTGAGTGCCCACGATAAGCAATTGATTCAAAGTAGTTTCGCGAAAGTGCTGCCCATTGCTGATAAAGCAGCAGAAATCTTTTATAAAACGCTGTTCAGTTATGACCCTAGTTTGAAGCACCTTTTTAAAGGCGATATGAAAAAGCAAGGGCAAATGCTGATGTCGACACTCAAAGTGGCTGTTGATGGATTAGATGATCTCGAAGCGGTCGCAGGGGTATTGCAAAAGCTCGCCATTCGTCATGTCGATTATGGTGTGAAAATGGAAGATTACACGCCCGTTGGTAATGCCTTGTTGTTCACTTTAAAACAAGGACTTGGCAAAGACTTCACCCCGCAAACACGACAAGCGTGGAAAAATGTGTATCAGCTCATTGCTGATGTGATGCGCTCATCTGCGTATCCGAACTTTGATAAAGCCACTTTTAAAAACTACAAAGTGTATTATCGCTGAGCCAATCATAATGATTGCTATACGCAAAAAAGGAGATGCCAATCATCTCCTTTTTTGTGTCTGCTAATACGGTGTTAGTCTTTATCTTTGTCTTTTTCAGCTTTTTTGCCGAGAATTTCCACTTCTGCTTTTTCCGTTACACCAGCAACGCGCGTCGCGGTCGAACCAACAGATTCATATTTGAGCTTAATTTTATCCAGCTTTGCACCGTCTTTATTAGGCAGATTCAAACTGCGCGAAGACATACCTTTGTTGAGTATGCCTAGGTTGTCAAATTCTCTCTCCTCGCCATTAGACATATACACTGTGATTTTTTTGAGATTTACAGTGCCATTGGTGCATTTAATCTTTATGTGGCTAAAGTGACTATCAGCAAAAGGAGACATAGGATTAACCGTGTCAGTTTCTGATTTAAAACTCACCTTTTTATCCGCTATTTTTTCCCACTCACCATCACCTGCGTACGCAGTAAAACCAGAAAAAGTGAGTAACGTACTCAACAACATAGTGCTTATCAATTTCATACGAGCGTTTCCCTTTTCGTTACGAATTTAGACCACTAAGGTATAGCACAGGAGTACAACAAACTGTAGCAAGCCAAGTAATTAGAATTAAGAGATACAAATACGACCTTTAAGGTATAACTGCCCATAGCCAGACACTAAAACCCGCTCACCTTCGAGTTGGCAATACAGCTCGCCACCACGCGCCGACAATTGCTGTGCGCGCAAATTCACTTGCCCCAACGCATTAGCCCAATAAGGCGTTAAACCCGAATGAATTGAACCAGTAACTGGGTCTTCATCGCCACCATTAGCAGGCCAAAAGTAGCGCGATACAAAATCAGCGGTCTCCCCCTTGGCGGTAACTACCACGTCAAAAGGAGCCAGTTGTTTGAGTAACTCACTGTTGTAGCGCACCTTCTTTACTTCTTCTTCGTTAGCGAGCACTGCGAAATAAGCTTGGCGGTTACGTAGTACTTCAGTGGGTGCGATAGACAATCCTTCAAGCAGCGCATTAGGCACCTGCGTAATCATTTCAGGGCACTGATTTGGGAAGCTCATTTCAATACGACCATCATCGAGGCGGTCAACAAATAAGGTGCCTACTTCCTGAGTGATAAACTCAATACAGCCTTGGAAACCTAATTCATTAAAAATGACATAGGCAGACGCTAACGTTGCATGACCACAAAAGTCGATTTCAGTCAGAGGTGAAAACCAACGAATTTCATACTGGCCATGTTGACCTTGTTTAATAAATGCCGTTTCTGATAGGTTATTTTGTGCCGCAATTTTCTGCATGACGCTAGGTTCAAGCCAGTGAGTGAGTGGCACCACCGCCGCTGAATTACCGCCAAATTGCTGTTGTGTGAAGGCATCAACAACGTAGATATCAAGTTCCATGTTATTCATGATTGTGAGTTCCTTGTAATTCATATCACCGCATTAACAGCGACTTATTCCACTTTAGGTAGCTCTACATTACTCACTTCTGTGTACGGTGATAATTGAATTAATTTTGAGTAGGCTTTACCGTCATGCTGATAAATCACCATCATGCGATTATCACTAACTAAATCGCGGGAAATAATACGATCATATGCGCTGAGCACACGCTGATAGTTTTTACCATTGGGCTCACTGATATACAGTGATGCCGCGTCTTCTTTGCTCAATTTGTTGTCACTATTGGTGTCTTTGGCAATCACTTTATAGAAAATCGCCTTGGTGGGGCCTTCATAGTCATAGCCTCCGGGGAATAAAGTAATATCCAAAATAAGACGGTCAACTCCTTTAAACAGCCAAAACGCACTGTTATCTTGGGTGTTTAAAAACAACACATTTTTTGAGGGGTCGCCATAGTAGCCACCCTCAAACATGTTATAAGACTTGGATGCAAAAACCTCGACACCGACATTTTCCACCTCTTTGTTTTCAGACACCAAAGGCAATAGGATAAAGTCGCCTTGATTCACGGGTAATGGTCGGCCAATCACCCACTTCTCTTTACCCTGAGGATCGTCAGCGAGGTTTTCAACCGTGGGCGCGGCCTGTGTGTGATTAAAACGCAGCATTTGCGAGATAGCTTGATAACCAACAGCGAGCAAAATCAATAATGCGGTACCAAGGATTAACACCCCATTGATTCGCCACACCAGTTTAAAAAATTTATTATTTTCCATAACGCCTTTTCCTTTTTGTGTCTTGCGTTGCAATAACCGTCGCTTACTTAATGCGGGTTGATGGCCTCACATAAACTTTCAACGCCATCGAGTATGCGTGTGCTGTAACGATGCAACAAGTTGGCATCAATAGCGCGAATAGCGTTATTTTTCACCGCGGGAATGCTCTGCCACTGCTGCCAATCCACTGTTTTTTCCTGCGCGGCTTGTTCTGATGTCACCACAATCACATCCGGTTTAGCAAGCACCACGTGCTCTAGACTAATTTGTGGGTAGTCAGTGATGTTATCTGCAAAGGTGTTCTCGCCGCCACATAACTCAATTGCTTTGCCAATCAAGGTGTTGTCGTTCACCGTCATCATTGGCGTAGGCCACAACTGATAAAATACCTGCGGGCGCGACGATGAAGTATTGGCATACTGTTTTTGCAACGCGCCTAAGCGTGCTTCATAGGCGGATGCCAGTTGCTGTGCTTGTTGTTGACGTTGCACCAACTCACCGAGTTTGCGAATTTCCACAGCGATATCGGCGAGGCTTTTAATTTCACTCACATACAAAGGCACACCTAATCGTTGCAGCGCTTCGATATCGGCGGCTTTGTTGCCTCCTTGCCACACCACAACCAAAGTTGGCTGTAATGCAAGCACCTTTTCCAGCTGAATACCTTGGTGACCACCAATGCGCATGATGTTATTGGCGGCCTCGGGATAATCTGCATAGTCCACTGTAGCCACCACATCATCACCGGCACCAATGGCATACAGATTTTCCACGATGTGTGGTGCCAAGGCGATGATGCGCTGCGCTTTTTCCTGCGCGTCAGCAGTCGCTACAAATAGGGTAAAAACAATTAGCAATACAGGGAAATATCCACGCATCAGTAGTCAAACCCCGCGCGGGCTTTCACGCCGCTGTCAAACGCATGCTTAACGTTGCGCACTTCACTGACGGTATCCGCCAATTCAGTCAAGCGACGATGCGCGCCACGGCCAGTAATAATCACCGATTGCATCGTGGGGCGATTCGCAAGGGCTTCAAGCACTTCATCCAAGTCGATATAGTCGTAGCTAACCATGTAAGTCAGCTCGTCGAGCAACACCAGATCGATGTTGTCATCGGCAAGAAATTGCTTCGCCTGTTGCCATGTTTGCTGTGCGGCGTGGGTGTCGGCTTCACGGTTTTGCGTTTCCCACGTGAAACCCGTTTCCATCACTGCAAACGGCACACCGACTTGCTCTAGCAAGTTGCGCTCACCACATTCCCACAGCCCCTTAATAAACTGCACCACTGCCGCTTTTTGTCCATGACCGACACAACGTGCAACCGTACCAAAACCCGACGTGGATTTACCCTTGCCGTTACCGGTAATGACTTGCAGCACGCCTTTTTCGATTTGCGCCTGCTCGATGCGCTGATCCACCTGCTCTTTTACTTTTTGTTGGCGTTTTTTATGCTGTTCGTTCTTATCCGTCATGCTACGACTCCATGATCGCTAAAATTTTATTAATATCTAGATGTTGCTCACACACATCTGCTAAACGTGCAAGCTGTTGCTCGCGCTGAACATTCAAATCAAAACCTTGCCAGGTACGTGAATTATCAAGCCAAGATAGTACCCAATCACACCCTTGGGGGCTATCAAATAAGCCATGCACATAGGTGCCGGCAATGAGGTTATCCGCCGAGATAAAGCCATCGTGCCAATGACTTTCACCATCAGTTAGCTGAAATAAAGGCGCATCGAAAGCAGTGCCTGCACTGCGACCACAATGAATTTCATAACCACTGAATTGTGCTTCTGCACTGGCAACCGTCACTTGACGAGTGACTTTATCACTGTGTAACGTCGTCACAAATTCAGCCATGCCAAGGCCCGCCACTGCCCCCATAGATGACTCAACGAGCTCAGGGTCATCGATGCGTTGCCCTAACATTTGCATACCACCACAAATACCCAGTACTTTGCCACCGTATCTGAGATGGCGTGCAATATCGTCATGCCAGCGTTGCTGGCGTAAAAACGTTATGTCGAACAACACGTTTTTACTGCCTGGGATGATGACTAAATCACAGGGTGGAATACGCTGCCCCATGCGCACATACTGCACGTTGCACTGCGGGTGGTGACGCAAAGCATCAAAGTCAGTGTGATTACTAGTGTGAGGGAGTAATAAAATGCTGATATTCGCAGCGGCCTCATCATGACTGTTGTGCTCATCGATAGCATCTTCGGCATCGAGCGCTAAATCATGAATGTAGGGCAATACGCCCAATACCGGCTTTTGCGTGTATTCTTCGAGCCAGTCTAAACCACTTTTCAACAATCCCAAATCACCACGAAAGCCATTGATAATAAAACCTTTAATTCGATTTTGTTCAGACTCACTTAACAATTCCAAGGTGCCAACAAGATGTGCAAATACGCCACCTTTATCGATATTGGCCACCAGCACAACAGGGCAATCGACTTGCTCAGCAAAGCCCATATTGGCCACATCACCCTCGCGCAGATTGATCTCCGCAGGACTGCCTGCACCTTCAACTAACACACAGTCAAATTGCTGCACTAAACGAGTGTGGGATGCCAACACCGCCTGCATTGCCACTTTCTTGTAGTCTTGATATTGCGCTGCTTCCATATTGCTAATTGGGCGACCATGTAAAATCACTTGCGCGCCGGTGTCAGAATTGGGTTTGAGCAAAATGGGATTGAAGTCCACCTGCGGCGGTACTTTTGCAGCATACGCTTGCAGCGCTTGGGCACGACCGATCTCTTCACCTTGGGCTGTAACGGCACTGTTAAGCGCCATGTTTTGCGGCTTAAAGGGCGCCACTCGTTTGCCACGATTCACCAATACGCGGCAAAGCCCTGCTACCACAGTGCTTTTACCTGCATCAGATGCAGTTCCTTGAATCATCAATGTATTAATAACTAAGCCCTTTTTGTTAGGAGAAATATTTCATGTGATTACAGATCGTGGTAATCCCGCTGCGCGAGTATAGGCTATTGACAGGGCAAAAAAACTGGAATCCCCATGCAGGCTTTAAATAACCAAGCAGCACAGCGCCATGCCATCAAGGAAGAACAATTCGCAGGTTCTGTTGCTGGAATCTTTGCGCAGCAGCGTAGCTTACTAAAACAACAACTCGCAGTTACACAAGACAAAGCTTCCTTACGAGGCGATGAGTTAAGTGCTTTATGCTCAGACATTACAGCAAACATTTTAGCCTCGTCGCCGGAGGATGCGCCACATATCGAGCCAAAACTACTGCAATTGTTTATGGCTTTCAAGAACGTATATGACGGTGCGAATATCTCAAAAGCCGAACGGACACAACAATTTATCAGCAAGCACGGGCTAGTCATGTCGCCCGACTATTGTATTCACACCATTAAAGACACACGTCGCGTGAGCGGCTTCATTCGCGCCATTGATAAAGCACTTTCAACGCTTTTAAGTTGTGGCCAAGACAAAGTATTTATTGCCTACCCCGCATGCGGACCGTTTGCTCCATTACTACTGCCACTGTTGAGTTACTACCACCAACAAGGCATTACCGGTAAGCAACTCCAAGTGACCTTTATTGATTTGCAACCAGGAGCTATCAAATCCCTGCATAAACTCATCAGTGAGATGCAGCTACAACAATTTGTACAGCAAATGTATTGCGGTGATGCCTGTGACTACAGTGCTCCTATGCTCTTCGACATGGTTATTTGCGAGGCTATGCAGCATGGTTTTAGTCGTGAAGGGCACCTCGCAATCGCCCAACATTTTGCCAATCAGTTGAGTATGACGGGTTATTTTATTCCGCAACAAATAGATGTGCACGCGACCCTCACCGTGGCGCAACGGGAATACATAGAACAATGGCAACGCGAAGGACTTGATGATTTCGCTATCGAGCAAAAACGCTCGCAATGTGCGGCTGTGCGCACAGAATTAGGTATCGTTATGTCGCTTACAGCAAATAGCTTAACGCACATTGATAGCAAACAAATCGCGCAGCAGTCTTTGGTCACCGCTGGCAAGCTGAAAGTCCCAGAACTACCTGATCAACCGCAAAAGCAAATTCTGTGCTTATACACCCATATCACGTTGTTCGCGAATGAGAAGCTGAACATGTATGACTCTGGAATCACTCACCCACTTCCTGATCTCAGCGTCTGTATCAATTTTATCCCAAAGGACTCAAAGCCAGATGACACACTGGCTCGCTCTGGCGACACTCTGAGCTTCTATTACAGTATGAGTGGCTTGCCCGGGTTTATTGTCACGAAGAGCTTCTCTCATGAATAACCAACCAAGCGTTGTCGTCTATGCAAGCAGCCTTTTTGCTTGGCCATGCATTCAAGCTTTACACGAAGCGGGATACTTAGTGGGAGTGATCACCCCGGACCCACAGCAGCAAACAGGGCATCAAGCGCCTTTATTATTGCTACTGCATACACTCAAAATGCATCAAGTGCCCTTTGAGACGGTATGCAAGGACAACCTTACGTTGATCCCAAGCCACCTCACTCACTTTGATGCAGACATCGCTTTGTGTATGACGTTCAGCCACCTATTGCCCAAAGAAGTGTTACAACACTATCCTCTGGGAATTTATAACTGCCACGCCTCATCACTACCCGCCTACATTGGTCGAGACCCCATTTATTGGCAACTGAGAAATCAAGAAACGCACAGCGCCTTAACCTGGCATGCCATGAGCGAATACTTTGACCAAGGTGCGATTGTCAGCCAACTCGACTTGATCATCAACAGCGAAGACACCTATGCAAGTCTCACTCAGCGCTTTGCCTATTTGGCCCTAGAAAGCCTTATGCCTCTGCTCGATAAAGTCAGCAAACACCCAATTACCAACGCGCGTGCGCACCGTGAAATTCACCCTCTTGAGGCGCCCTTATTAGTCGTTCCTATCGATTTCAACGCCTTAGATGGATATGAAATCGATGCGTTAACGCGCGCAAGTAATGGCCACTTCGGGCGCGTGATGCTCGAAATAAAAGGACTTAATGTCGAGCTTATCCAAGCCACAGTAGTTGATTACCCCAGTTATGGTACACCTGCGGGCACAGTCGTGATGGTGTCACAAACCCAAGGGTTAGTCGTCAATACCAAACAAGGATGTGTTCGTCTGGATATCTTAGCCTGTGAGCTAGGTGTACTCAGCGGCGATCGACTCGCCCAGTTAATAAACTTAGATGCGGGCGAGCAATTATTGCGCTCGACCCACTACTCTTTGCAACACGCTTGAGGAGTACATGATGGAACCCTTTATTGCGCAAATACAGTCATTTGGGTTCAACTTTGCCCCTCGGGGCTGGAGTGAATGCAATGGTTCGCTGCTAGCGATTAGCTCGAACCCTGCTCTGTTTTCGTTGCTAGGAACGACATACGGCGGAGATGGCCGCACGACTTTTGCTGTGCCAGACTTACGTGGTCGCAATATGATGGGGCAAGGGCATGGACCAGCCTTAACTCCAAGGAAGATGGGCGAAAAGTTCGGCAGCGAAATGCACCAACTGAGCCAAAGTGAGCTACCAAGCCACACTGACATAGCAGAGCTAAGCGGTGTAACGGGTGTATTAAGTGTTGCTGCAAACGATACAGTGGCTGAGCACTTTGCCAGTGATGCAATAATGGCAACTCGCCAATCCAGCAAAAAGTTCTCGCCTATTTCCACTGTCCTTCATTGTGACGATGGACAAGCCCAAGATACGCTCACATCACGTGCAAATAATGACATAACAAACATTGAAGAGGGAGCCCCCTTCAATATCGTGCAGCCTTGCCAAGTGATTAATTATTCAATTGCTTTATTGGGTGTTTTTCCAACGAGAAACTAGAATTCATTAACAAACTTTTAACTGTTGTTGTGAGAAGCAGTACAAAAACAACGCAGCCGCATGGTGGGAAACTATGGCGCACTATCATTTTATATCTGGACTCCCTCGCTCAGGCTCAACATTACTGGCTGGCTTACTAAGACAAAATCCCCTTTTTCATGCTGCGATGAGTAGTCCAGTTGCGCCGTTAATTTCAGGTTGTTTAGAACAAATTGGCGCGGGCTCTGAGTTTGCCCCCTTCTTCGATGAAGCTAAACGCAAAGATTTATGCCAGAGCATTGTTAGCAGTTATTACAAAGATCAAAGCGATAAAGAAGTGATCTTCGATACCAATAGGGTGTGGACCGCACGTATGCATCAACTGGTGGAATTATTTGATGATTTCAAAATCATTTGTTGTGTCCGTAATCCAGCATGGGTGATGGACAGCTTTGAATGCATTTACCGTAAAAATCCGTTTGATTACAGCCGTATGTATTCACCTTCAAGTCGCCAAACCGTGTATACACGATGCGAGTCGATGGCCCATCATCAAGGCGTATTTGGCAGTGCATGGACTGCATTAAAAGAGGCGTACTATGGCGAATATTCTGAGCGTTTATTGCTGCTCGATTATGATTTGCTCACACAACATCCCGAGCAATCAATCCAGTTAGTGTATCAATTTTTAGGCCTACCCAACTTCAATCACAATTTTAACCATGTGGAATACCAAGAAGGTGAGTTTGATAGCAATATCGGTGTGAAAGGCCTGCATACAGTCAAAAAAGAAGTGAAATTTAGCCCTCGGCGAAGCATTTTACCGCCTGAGCTTTTTAGCAAATACAGTGAAATGGCATTTTGGCAAGACACCGCAGGCACTAACGCCAGTTTAGTGTGTGCCAAGCAAAGCCAAGGAGGTGAGCATGGTTCCCTTTAGATTAAATAAGTCCGCAGCACTTTTAATGCCGCTGAGCCTCGGCGCATTGCCTGCTCTCGCCAGCGGTTATGCCGGATATCTTCGGACCCAACCTACGCGACAATCCTCCACTTCAATTCACTCGCACGGCAAAGTGCCTCCTTCTCCAAGCCTCGTTGCTAAACAAAACGATGCGACAACAATAGTGACCATTGAGAAGGGTCAAAGCCACCGCCTTAATGAAGCGCTGTCATTGAAAAATAAACTCACGCTGATCCGAGGCACAGCTGCGGTTGAAGTCATGATCATTGATGCTTCACTCGAAGATAAGTCATTGTTTTACAAAGCTCTGAAACCCGGCATCGATGTCATTGAAATAGATGACTCGCAACCCATATTTTCGCAGCTTAATGACAAACTAACGCATTACTCGCAAATCGAAGCAATTCATTGGGTAAGTCACGGACAACAAGGTCAGCTGCACATTGGGCAGCAACACATAGACACCAATCAGCTGGAAAATTACCTCAACGATCTCAAGTTCCTAGGCGAAAAGTTAACTGCGAATGCGGATATTCAATTTTATAACTGTAACCTTGGCCAAGGTGAGCAAGGTGAAAAGTTCGTAGAATTGATTGCCGCCGCCACGGGCGCTGATGTGGCCGCATCAAATGACTTCACAGGAAATGCGAATCAAGGCGCTGACTGGGAGTTGGAAGTCGTAAGAGGGGATATCAACACAGACCGCCCCTTTAGTATTTCGGCGCTGAAAGATTTCTCATCCGTGTTAGGCATTCCTGGCACTATTCAGTTCACGGTTGCTGGTGATGTGGGAACATCGGGTGGCGCTGCCAGTTACAATGCAAGCTACACCAACAACGGCTTCACTATTATTGGTAACGGCACGGACATAGGTACTTATATCGGTGCAAACTATGATCAAATGGAAGCCGGTGCCGCGCCAAGTCAAAACTATGAGTCACAGCTCACACTGTATTTCAGCGCAGGTGAAAGCTTTGACGCAACCTCAATTTATTTGTACAACATCACCGCTGCGGGGGCGCGAACATTTACTATTACCTCTGATGTAGGGGGCGATCTCGCGACTTCACCTTCAATAAACTCATTTAGTGGCCAAGCTGTAACTTTAACTGGGTTCGAAGGCATCACAAAACTTTACATCACGCCAAACAGCCCTGCGCAATGGGGTGTTGACAACCTTGTGATGTCATTTAGTAACACCGACCCCGTCATTAGCATTGATAACACGGTGCTCGGTTTTACCGAAGGTACTGGCGTCACCCAAATTGATAGCGCCGCAACACTCAGCGACAGTGATGGCGATGCCGATTGGAACGGCGGCACGCTGGTGGCGCAAATTACTGCCAATAACGAAGCCGCGGATCAACTCTCCATTCCAGATAATGTCGTAGGCACCATCAACACCTCCGGCACCAGTTTACTTAATGGCGGCACGACCATAGGAACCTTAAGCGCCAGTGAGGGTACTGTTACAAATGGCACGTCATTAACGATTACCTTTAACGCCAATGCGACCAATGCCTTGGTACAACAAACGCTCAGAGCAATTCACTACAACAATACCTCAAACACACCAGGCACAAGTAATCGCACAGTAACCGTTACAGCCACAGACAAAAATGCGGCCAGTGCCATCGATACCCGCACGATTTCTGTTACGGATACCCCTGACAGCGATGGTGACGTGATTGCTGGCTCAACGGTTATTGAGCCTATTGGTCTCGACACCACAGCCGATACTGTTGGGGAAGCGGTTGATCTATTTGATTTTACTATCGTTGATGGTGGCACAAGTGATGGCCTGCCAATGACCGTATCAGACATAATCGTGCGGGTAGCCGGCACAACTACGGACACCGACAGGAGCAATATAACATGGCGCCTTAATGGCAGCGATGTGACGAATGTCACCGGTACCTACGATACAGCACTAGATCGTATCACTTTCAGCGGTTTAAGTATTTCCATTGCTGATGGCACCAGTGAAACCTACACGGTCAACGGTTACTACAACGACAACACCAATGTAACCGAGGACAGTAGCTTTATTCTCATTGTTGAGGGAGACGTCAATCTAACGATTGGCGCGAGTGGCACGCAAATGGGGAGTACACCTGCAATTACCAACAGCACGGGTGGCACGCTAGACGTTACCGCCACGTCACTCGTTTTCTCAACACAACCTTCGGGTTCCATATCTGGTAGTGCCCTCTCCACACAACCCGTTATTACAGCGCAAGACGCCTTTGGCAATACTGATGTAGACTTCTCTGAAACGGTGACGCTCACCGAAGCCTCAGCAGGTGTATTGACGAACAACACAACTGTTGCCAGTAACGGCATTGCCACGTTTAGCTCACTAACCTATACCGCCACGGCGGATCAACAGAGTTTCGTTCTAACCGCGAACGACCAAGATGGCGTTGGCTCCAACATTCCAAGCACAGACGCTAACAGTGTTACCTCAGATGTGGTGGCCACCAAATTGATCTATGCAGTGGAACCTGCACCAACAACAATTGCTTCGGGCCAACTCACTAGTTTCACAACCGTGCCCGTAGTGCATGCCGTTGATGCTGTCGATGTAATCGATAGCGGATATGCAACTGATATCACAATCAGTGAAGTCAATGGCCCCGCGACAGCAAATCTCAGTGGCACAGGAGACAAGGATGCGAATGCCAGTAGTGTCACAATCACGCCAAGTGCTGGTATTGCCACCTTTACTGGTTTAGACATTGAATACTCGTTAACGGGCGCACTTGATGAAAACTTCAATCTCAGAGCAATATCTGGAGGGTTAAGCAATGCTGACAGTGTACAAATCACCGCGACTGACACTGCCCCCCCCAGCGTGACGAGTATTAGCCTAGTTGGCACCCCCGTAGCAAATGCCAGTTCTATCACTTATACAGTGAACTTCTCCAAATCAGCATTGAACATTTCTAGCGATGACTTCACGCTAACCACTGTTTCCGGCACGGCAACTGGGGCAGTCGCTTCTGTGTCGGCAAGCTCGGGCAGCAGTGTCAATGTGGTTGTTAATACGCTCTCTGGTGATGGGGATGTGCGACTCGATCTTAATGCCAATACCAATATTACCGATAGTTCCGGCAATGGTAATGGCAACAATGGCTATACACCTGCCTATACCTCTGGCGATACACATACAGCCGATTTAATTGGGCCTACTATCACCAGTGTGAGCATACCTGATAGCGCTCACAAAGTCGGTGATGTAGTGACGGTATCCATTAGTGCGGACGAAGCTGGTGCGACATTAAACGGCGGCACGCTCAATGGCTATACGTTAACTAACTTCAGCGACTTAACCGGTGGTAGCTATTCAGCGCAATTCACGGTTGCTGACGGAGGAACTGATGTCGATGCTGCGAGTGATGTTGCAGTGAACATCACCCTCGAAGATGCTTTATCGAACCAAAGCAATTACACAACCGCGATAAGCCAAAGCAGCGATGCAATTTATGCCAATTTACCCAGTGTTACCTTAACGGTGGATAGCAACACGGTGGCTGAAAATGGGGGATCTGTGCAACTGAGCGCGAATCTCAACTCAAGCCTCAACAACGAATGGCCTGAAACCGTCACTGTCGGGCTTAGTTACTCTGGCACAGCAACCATCACCACTGATTACTCAACTCAGGCCAGCATCGATATTACTGCTAATTCATCGACTCAAGCGATAACAGTCACTTCAATTGCTGATGATCTCTACGATGCACTGAGCAATGAAACCATTATTGTCGACATTGATACTGTCAGCGTTGGGACAGAACAAGGAACACAGCAGCAAACTATCACGATTACTGATGAGCAATCAGCGCCAAGTGTCTTACTTTCGAGCGCGGCGGCAAGTATTAATGAAAATGGCGGCAGCACTTCGCTCACGGCAACTATTTCGAATAAAACATTTGAGAGCGTAATCGTATCACTTGGGCTCAGCGGCACAGCTACAAGTGGTACCGACTATAGCGCTCCAAGCGCAAGTATTACCATCCCTGCGGGTAGCATCAGTGCCAACGCGGCTCAAGGCATAACAGCCATTGATGACAGTATTGAAGATGTAAATGAACAAGTCATCGTGGATATCAGTGCAGTCAGTGGGGGTGGCGCGTCAGAGTCAGGTGTGCAGCAAGTTACTGTTGTGATAAATGACGATGACGACACCACGGCTCCGGCAATAAGTAGCGTACAAGTGCCAGTAGCTGGCACGTACACCGGCACTCAAGTAATGACCTTTACAATCAACACCGATGAAGTGGTCAGTGTTACAGGCTCTCCAAGCTTGAACATCGAGATTGCCGGTCAAACTAAACAAGCGCTGTTCAGTGGTGGCAATAATACTCAAGCGTTGCAATTTAGCTACACAGTAGAAAATGACCTTGAGGATGACGCCATCAGTGTGTTGGCGCTTGCCTTAAATGGTGGTTCTATCTCAGACGCCAGTAATAACGACTTAAATCTCGCCCTTAATAACGTGGGCTCACTGGCCGGAATTGTCGTCGATTCATTGGCCCCCAGTGTTATCAACGTCACATCAACAACAGCGGACGGCAGCTATACTGTCGGAGAAAACATTAATATCACTGTGACATTCAGCGAAGCAGTTAATATCCTTGGCGGCTCGCCGGAGATCACCTTAGAGACAGGAGCAACCGACAGAGCAGCCAGCTACACCTCAGGCTCTGCTAGCACGGCGCTTAGCTTTATTTATCAAGTACAAACTGGTGATGTCAGCTCAGATCTAGCCTACATCGGCACCACTGCATTAGCCAGCAATGGCGCAACGATAAGAGATACTGCAGGCAATGATGCGTCGCTCACTTTACCTGCTATCGGCAGTGGCTCTAGCCTTAGTGGCAGTAAAGACATCATCATTGACACGCAAGCACCGACTGCGCCAATTGTAACGTCACCTTCAAGTGTGCAAACAGTCACCACTTCAACAATCAATATTGCGGGCACACATGCCGAGAATAATGTCAGCGTTTCGTTGTATCTAGATGCCAATAATGACGGTGTAGCTGATAGTCCAACAGCATTAGATACGATAGTCGTCAGTGCTGGTCTATGGTCGTTCAGCACCAATTTACAGCTTGGCGCAAATGACTTCGTGGTCGCTGCTAGTGATATTGCGAGCAATCGCTCTTCAGATGTATCGGTACCGACGATAACCAGAGAAGAACCCAACCAAGCACCTGTTATTTCCGGCACGCCAGCCTCTGATGTGGTGGCTGGTCAAGCTTACAGCTTTGTGCCAACGGCCTCAGACCCTGAAGACGATACTCTGACATTCAGTATCGTGAATATGCCTTCATGGGCGAACTTTAACACCAGCACGGGTGCACTCACGGGTACCCCTGCAGATGCGGATGTCGGCAGCTTTGCCAATATTCAAATCAGTGTCAGTGATGGCGATTTAAGCGCGCAGTTACCTGCCTTCTCCATCACCGTCAATGCTGCAAATCAAGCGCCTGTCATTTCCGGCACGCCTGCCTCTGATGTGGTGGCTGGTCAAGCTTACAGCTTTGTGCCAACGGCCTCAGACCCTGAAGACGATGCTCTGACATACAGTATCGTGAATATGCCATCATGGGCGAGCTTTAACACCAGCACAGGTGCACTCACGGGTACCCCTGCAGATGCGGATGTCGGCAGCTTTGCCAATATTCAAATCAGTGTCAGTGATGGCGATTTAAGCGCGCAGTTACCTGCCTTCTCCATCACCGTCACTGCTGCGAATCAAGCGCCTGTCATTTCCGGCACGCCAGCTTCTGATGTGGTGGCCGGTCAAGCTTACAGCTTTGTGCCAGCGGCCTCAGACCCTGAAGACGATGCTCTGACATTCAGTATCGTGAATATGCCATCATGGGCGAGCTTTAACACCAGTACAGGTGCACTCATGGGTACCCCAGCAGATGCGGATGTCGGCAGCTTTGCCAATATTCAAATCAGTGTCAGTGATGGCGATTTAAGCGCGCAATTGCCAGCCTTTAGCATCACCGTCACGGCTGCGAATCAAGCGCCTGTCATTTCCGGCACGCCAGCCTCTGATGTGGTGGCCGGTCAAGCTTACAGCTTTGTGCCAACGGCCTCAGACCCTGAAGACGATGCTCTGACATTCAGTATCGTGAATATGCCGTCATGGGCGAGCTTTAACACCAGCACAGGTGCACTCACGGGTACCCCTGCAGATGCGGATGTCGGCAGCTTTGCCAATATCCAAATCAGTGTCAGTGATGGCGATTTAAGCGCGCAATTGCCAGCCTTTAGCATCACCGTCACGGCTGCGAATCAAGCGCCTGTCATTTCCGGCACGCCAGCCTCTGATGTGGTGGCCGGTCAAGCTTACAGCTTTGTGCCAACGGCCTCAGACCCTGAAGACGATGCTCTGACATTCAGTATCGTGAATATGCCATCATGGGCGAGCTTTAACACCAACACAGGCGCACTCACTGGCTCACCGGCAGATGCGGATGTCGGCAGCTTTGCCAATATTCAAATCAGTGTCAGTGATGGCGATTTAAGTGCGCAGTTACCTGCATTCTCCATCACCGTCACGGCTGCGAATCAAGCACCTGTCATTTCCGGCACGCCTGCTTCCGATGTGGTGGCCGGTCAAGAGTACAGCTTTGTGCCGACGGCCTCAGACCCTGAAGACGATACCCTGACATTCAGTATCGTGAATATGCCATCATGGGCGAGCTTTAACACCAGCAACGGTGCACTCACAGGTACCCCTGCAGATGCGGATGTCGGCAGCTTTGCCAATATTCAAATCAGTGTCAGTGATGGCGATTTAAGCGCGCAGTTAGCTGCCTTTAGCATCACCGTCACTGCTGCGAATCAGGCACCTGTGATAAACAGTCATTCGTTAACAGGCGAAGAAGACACCACTGCCACCTTGCTTCTAGATATAACTGATGAAACGCCAGACTCCATCACTGTGAGTGTGCAGACGCCGCCGATACATGGCAACGCAGAAATCATCGGTTTGCAGCTCAATTACACCCCTGATGAAAACTTCCAAGGGGAAGACTCATTGGTGTTAGTGGCCTCGGATGGCGAGTTACAAAGTGAGCCCACCACAATACTAATCACCATCAACGCACAAAATGACGACCCTGTTGCCGTGGATGATGCCTTTACGCCTGCTATGGCGGCGGATCACCGTTATGAACTGGATGTGCTTGCCAATGACTATGATGTTGACCAAGACGATGAGTTAACGCTGACATCCGCAAGCGCCGACATAGGTGACGTCAGTATTGTCGACAACATACTGGTGTACATTGCGCCTGCCGGGCTAACGGAGGCAATTACCTTGCGCTATCGCATCGCTGATAAAGCGGGTGCAGATGCTTATGCGAATGTGCGTTTTGCCGCCAGTGGTGATTTACCTGAAGGTTCACCTGTAATTACGGTGCCAGCGGATGTCAACGCCAACGCTACAGGGCTCTATACTAAAGTAGACTTCGGTACTGCTACTGCGGTTGATGCCCAAGGCAATGCGATTGCGGTGCGCTTGCTCGACAACCCCGTGTATTTCACTTCGGGTCTGCATACCGTGTACTGGCAAGCGACCGACAGTGAAAATCGCAGTGCCCTAGTGTCTCAACGTATCACCGTAAATCCGCTCATTAGCTTTGCAGCCGACTCGCTGGCCACTGAAGGCGGCGAGCATCGCATTAACGCCTACCTCAGTGGTGATGCCCCTGTGTATCCATTAGTTGTGCCATACACCGTTGCGGGCACCAGTGACAATGCTGACCATGCTCTCATGGCTGGTGAATTGGTGTTTAACGCCAAACAAACAGCATTGGTGTTCGATGTGTATGCTGATGGTCAAGATGAAGACGATGAAAGCATTATTGTCTCGCTATCAGAGGACGTGAACCGAGCGCCTAAATGGCAGCACACGGCGACTATTACTGAGCGTAATCTTGCACCACGTGTACACATCAGCGCGATGCAAAACGCGCAACCTCTGACGCTGTTCGCACTCGGTAGCGACATCGAATTGCACGCGTCGGTAACCGATCCAAACCACACAGATACTCACTCCTATGAGTGGCGCATTGAACCGACGGCGCCATTAACAGCCGTCCAAAGTGCCACAACGACATTGGATACCACAGCACTGGCCGTTGGTGTGTACGAAGTCAAAGTCACCGTCACTGATGATAACCCAACGCCGCTGAGCACGACAGTGACTGCACAATTGGATATTCGAGAGCAACTGCCTGAGCTGGGATCCGGCGACAGTGATGGCGACTTGATCCCTGATGACGAAGAAGGCTTCACCGACAGTGACGGCGATGGTGTACCCGATTACCTCGATGCCACGGGTGTATGCAGTGTACTGGCAGCCTCGCCAACACTGGATGAAGGTTTCTTAGTGGAAAGTGAGTTTGGTACATGTGCGCATGCCAGCAGCTTTGCCGATGGTGCCTTTGGCGGTGCACAGCTGCTACCGAGTGCCGTAGATAGCGATGAACAAACGCGCCATGTAGGCACACTGTATGCGTTAATCATCACAGATATGTCTATTCCGGGTGATAACGTCAGCTTTGTACTCCCACAGCGTCAACCCATTCCGGCAAATGCTATGTACCGTAAGTTCATTGATGGCACTTGGCGTGACCTAGTGATTGATGAAAATAATGTTATCGCCTCTGCACTCGGCAGCCGAGGGTTCTGCCCAGCTCCACAGAGTGAGGTATGGCAGCCAGGACTTACCCAAGGTCACTGGTGTGTGCAACTGACCTTGCAAGAAGGGGGGGCCAACGACGCAGATGCAACCATTAACGGTAACCTCATTGACCCAGGTGTTATTGCCGTTGCGCTGGATGCCAACCATATTCCTGTGGCGCAAGATGACAGCTATGAAGTGGTGCAAAACAGCACGGCCACATTTGACGCACTCAGCAATGACAGCGACGAAGACGGTGATCTCCTCACCATCGACAGCGTGGAAAGTGAATTTGGTGTCGCCACCGTCGTTGATAATCAAATCCATTATGAGGCGCCGATGATGTACCTCGGCGATGACGTGCTGCTGTACACCATTGCCGACAGCCATGGCAATACACACAGCGCCTTTGTACACGTAAGTGTGGTTGCAAACCAGGCACCTATTGCCAACGATGACGTGAGTGAAACTTGGTATCGCACCCGCGTATTTATTGACGTGCTTGCCAACGACACCGATCCAGAAGGGCAACAATTAACTCTGGTCTCTGCCGAAACTGACTTTGGTGAAGTCACCATCAATGACGACGGTACACTCACCTTTATCCCCATGGATGAATTCAGTGGTGACGCATTAGTGACTTACACGATTGCGGATGAACTCGGCGCCACTGACAGTGCTCAGATAGTCATCACGGTGGCACCGAAACAACCGCCAGTAGAGCCACCAAAGAACAAACTCAGCAGTGGTGCACTTATGCATCTACTGTGGTTGTTGGCACTTGTGTCGTTGTTCAGACTAAGAGTGTTTAAGCGTTAAAACTCATAGGTGCCTCTAACATGAGAGGCACCTTGTTAGAACGCTAAATAGATGCATGACATTGATTGCAAACACAGCAGAAACGAGAAAAAGCGCTCGTGGGTTTCTTGATAAAGGGGACGTAGCAAACTAACTTTACTTAAGTTAATTAAATGTTTCAATTTGTTAAATTTAAGATTTAAAACCTTTGTTGATTAGCTACATCACACACGTGGAAACGTGTTAAGGATATTCAGTGACAGACAATTACAACTTCAACAATCTCAGCAATATGCTCGGTGAAAAAGTGTTGGTCGAAGACCAGGCAGGAAACCAAGTCAACCTTGTGGTCTCAGAGGTGCTCAAAGGGCCTATCGACGGTGAAGAATGGGAAGCCTTTTCGGTTATTTATAAAGGCACACAGGACTTTTCGGTACCCCAAGGAGTCTACAAGATTAGTCACGATACTTTTGGCGAGAAAGAGCTATTCGTGTCGCCAAACTCACTAACCGAATACGAAACTGTGGTCGCAAGAAAACGTGACGCAGTGTCAAACAAGGCCACATTGTAGAGAGACAACTTAATATGTCAGGGACGCCACTGCATCAACAGATAAATATCATTTGTCTGCGTTTTAAGAACGAAGCCAAGACGCTCATAGAGCTTTCTCGCAGGATTGGTGTGCTCTACATGAATCGTGATCGGCTGATTAAGTTCGCGCGCCTGGTCAAACAGCATTTCAAAGTAATAAGTTCCGATCCCCGAATTACGGTATTGCGGCATCAATGCAATATCCACAATACGGATCTCATTGTCCCAATAATCAACAAAAAGACGGCCTACGGGCTGGTTATTAAGCTCAATAATATCAAACGAATCAGTGCAGTAGTATTGGGTGTAATGCGCCAATTGCGCGGTAAATTGCTGCGAAATGAAACGCTCTTTTTCTTCAGCACTGAAGTTGGTCATCGCCAACTCGCTTTCACGTGTTGAAGCATACAGCTGCTGCATAAAAGGTATGTCGCTGTTTGAGTATTTGCGTAACGAAATCTCATTTTTCCAGTTATTAGTAGTCATGTATGCAAGTAGTTATTTTTCAATAATTTAATAGTGAGTCTACTCACTTAATTTGTAAAGAGGAAACTAATATGGCAGAACCTTTTATAAGCGAAATCCGTATGTGGGGGTTCAGTTGGCCTCCAAGAGGGTGGCAGCAATGTGATGGGCAGCTCATGCCTATTAGTCAAAATCAAGCATTGTTTTCATTAATAGGCACAATCTATGGCGGTGATGGCAGAAGCACATTTGCTCTGCCCGATTTAAGGGGTCGTGCGCCCATGCATGCTGAGGGGGGGATACTCGCTTGGGTCAGCAAGTGGGGCTTGAGCAAGTCACTCTATCTGAAGCACAAATGCCTGCGCATAGCCATGCATTAAGAGGAACAGCAGCGAATGCCAACGTGAATGACTTTTCTTCTCGGGTTCTTGCTTCTGGATATCAATTCTCGGGGCGACAGCCCCAACATGCGCCGAGAAATATGTACGCTCCGCCACAAAATTTAACGTCACTCAATACCCAAAGCATTTCAGTTATGGGCGCAAGTCAGCCACACAACAACGTACAACCGACACTCGTGGTTAATTTTTGTATTGCAATGACGGGTATTTTTCCATCGAGAAATTAACCAGGGAGATTGACTTATGAGTGATCCATATATTGGCGAAATACGCATGTTCGCCGGAAATTTTGCTCCACGTAATTGGAGCAATTGTAGCGGGCAGATACTTTCAATCGCCCAAAATAATGCACTGTTTGCACTGTTGGGAACAACCTATGGCGGTGACGGCGTATCAACTTTTGCCCTACCTGATTTACGAGGGCGCATACCCGTGCACCAAGGAGCTGGACCAGGGCTAACGCCGCGTAAGATTGGCTCTAAATTCGGTTCTGAGCGAGAGACATTAAACATCAACGAACTGCCCGACCACAATCACGCTCTCATGGCTAGCTTGAATGATGCTGATTCAAGCAACCCAGCCAATGATGTATTGGCGTCACAATCTGACGGTGATCAGCCCTATGCCGGAGCACCATCAGACCCCTCTAACTTCCAACAACTCAATAGTCAGAGCATTGGGATCAGTGGGGGTGGTCAAGCACATAACAACCTCATGCCCTCACTGTGTGTGAATTTTATCATCTGCATGTTTGGGAATTTCCCTTCTCGCAACTAAGGAGTAAAACAATGTCTGAACCATTTATTGCAGAAATTCGGATGTTTGCGTGTAACTTCGCGCCACGTTCTTGGGCATTTTGCAGTGGCCAACTGCTCCCAATTTCGTCGAACACCGCCTTATTTTCTTTGATTGGTACAACGTATGGTGGTGATGGGCGTACAACCATGGCGCTACCAAATCTGGTTGATCGTGTGCCAATGAATTATGGTCGAGGGCCGGGTTTAACCCCCAGGAGTCTGGGTGATAGAATTGGCTCAGAGTCGGTCACTCTCACTGCCGCCGAGCTACCTCCTCATGACCATATTTTGAGCGGTGTAGCAGAAAGTGGCAACTCAGCCCAACCGAGCGAAGCACATTTTATGGGGCAAGATGCGACTTCTACTGCTGAAGTCATCGCCTTTACCTCTTCCGAAATATCGACAAACGCACAACTGTCAGACCAAGCCGTTGCTAACTCTGGAGCAAATCAAGCTCATGAGAACCGACAACCTTCATTGGGTGTCAACTTCTGTATTGCACTGCAAGGTGTGTACCCGTCTCGAAGTTAAAACGGGCAGCACACCAAAACGCAAACACAGGTTCCTTCAAAGAACCTGTGTTTGCATCAACCTTGTTGATTTCGTTGGCGTAGATACAACAAAGAAAAGAAAAACACACTGCCGATAGATGCGGTGATCACGCCAATTGGCAGCTCTTGATTAGGCAATGCAATACGCGCCACAACATCTACCCACATCATAAATAAGCCACCGAGGATGAAGCTAACTGGATAGAGCTGTGTCGAATTAAAATAACCACTTAAGCGAACCAAATGCGGGATCATCAAACCAACAAAGCCAATGCCACCACAAATACTCACCAGTACTGCCGTAATTAACGCGCTTAAGACCAACACAACTAAGCGCAACACTTTTACGTTCACACCCAGCGTGTGTGCGCTTTCATCTCCCAATAGTAATGCACTGAGATGTTTACGTAGCAAGAACACCACTCCTAGCGATGCCATCATCAACACAGCTAATGGCAGCAGCATATTTAACTGCGCTCTAGCAAAACTGCCCATAGACCAAAACACCACAGCACTGATCGCTTGCGGATCGCTAAAATACAACAACAAACTCGTTATGGCGCTAAAACCAAAAGATAACGCCACACCGCACAGCACCATGATAGCGCTTTGCATGTAGCGCAAACTCAAGGTCACACCAAGTAGCAAGGTGGTAGCCAACATTGCGCCTGCAAAGGCACTACCACTGAGTGCGAGTCCCGAAGTTACGCCCAATAATGTGATTGCGGTAACCACACCCAACGCAGCGCCGGAAGAAATGCCAAACAGGTATGGGTCGGCCAAGGGATTACGCGTCACGGTTTGTAGCATCGCCCCCGATAACGCCAGTCCAGCACCCGCCATAAACGCCACAGCAACACGCGGTAAACGTAACTCCCAAATGATCTGTTGCCACAACGCGTCAACATCTGTATCAGTGAATGCCGAGAATAGCTGTGACCATGAAATCGTCACCGCCCCCACTTTGAGCGCACATAATGCGCTCAAGGCCGTCGCCAGTACCAGTGCAATAATAATTGCGAGTTTTTGCACTAGTGCGCCTCCCCTGCTTTATAGCCATAGAAATAATGCACCAATGGCCACTTCTGTGGGTTTTGCGGGTGTGGCACAACATCCGCACACACTCCGAATACATCACTCAGCAGTGCTTGGGTAACCACTTCTTTTGGCTCGCCAAATGCTGCACATTGCCCCTTGTTGAGCACAATGAGGCGATCGCATTGCGTGGATGCCAAATTAATATCGTGAAATGATGCCAACACACTGAGTTTTAGAGACCGTACTAATTCCATGATTTCAATCTGGTATTTGATATCGAGATGACTGGTCGGTTCGTCCATGACTAAAAGCTTTGGCTGTTGCAAAAGTGCTCGGGCGATGTGCACGCGCTGTTGCTCACCACCTGATAAATGCGCCAAGGGTTTGTGCGCATGTGCAGCTAAACCCACTTGCTCAAGCGCATGGTGAATTTGCTCCTGTTGCTCAGCAGTAATGCTGTGCCACATACTTGAGCCCGGCAATAGCCCCAGTGCGACCACTTCTTTGGCGCTCAAGGACATATCATTGGCGGGTTGTTGTAACACCACAGCCACGTCCTTCGCGAGCTGATGTTGTGGCATGCTTTGAATACAAGACCCAGCAAATCGAATCGCTTGCTCACGAGCGCGGTAATAGCGGTAAATGCAACGCAATAAGGTTGATTTCCCCGCACCATTTGGGCCCAGTAAACCAATGAATTCGCCACTGCTTAAATCGAAGCTGACGTCGCTTAGAATGACCTGCTCTTTGATGGCATAGGACAAGCTTTCAACGGATAAAAGAACGGGGTTTTGAGACACAGCACTCGCTATCATTTACTGGCAAAGGGCTATTATGAGTCCTCTGCCAATTAAAGTAAATTTTGTCTATCCAGACGTCTGTTTAACCAAAGCTCAACACACCCTGGATGTTGTTTCTGTAACCACTTAAATAACGCTCCTAATGCCACTAGCGCAAGACCTAAGCCTATGAAGGATAACGCTCTTAACAAGCCAGTTAGATTAGCCATATCCACCAAGAATACTTTGGCGATGACCAAAGCCAGCAAGGCAATACCAACGCGTTGTATAATAAGTTTCGCTTTAGTTAACCCCAGAGACACCAAGGCTGCACCAATCAGTAACCACACCACGGAGTAGCTATACAATTCAGCGTCCTCAACACCTTGTGCAAGGACAATGTATTGCCCCTGCCAATATTGACGTAACAACGCATTGATAAATATAAATGCGTAGGCGCCAGCAATGGCAAAAAGCACCCGACTTAAGTCAGCCTTATTCGGACGCAGTTGATATGCAAGCCAAGATAGCACTGCAACAGGTGCGCAATAATAAAGCCAAGCATAACTGGTGATGAGTGAATCTCCGATAGCAATACGATTGAGCCAAGGGTTGTACTCGGTTAATAGCTCCACTTGGAAGATAGCCGCAACTGCCAGCAAAATACATCCAGCAACTGTATAGAACTTTTCCATACTCTGCGCTGCTTTGGCGCGATACAAATACACACACCCCAGCAATCCCCAATTCAAACTCAAGACGAGTTTTTCAAGCAATGATAAATCGTGCAGTTCAATAGAGTGACCGACTATCAAATAACTTGTCAGCACACTGACCCACAGGGCTAGAACATGCAACACGGCTCCTAATAACCAAGGCTTGAGCGATGCATTAGCAAAAAGGCGATAAGCAGCCACAAACAAGCCAGCCACCAAAGGATATAACCAGAGTTGCGGTTCACTTACCTCAGACAGATCCACACCTTTGAATGGCGGTTCAATCCATAATAAAGTGAGTCGCGTAACCACGAGTGTCACCAGTACTTTGAGTAACCATGATGGAATTGCCTGCGCCAAGCGACTTGATAAGTAACACATCAATACGACTTGGATGGCGAGGGCTAAAGTCAATGCGTGTGTACCTAGCAGCAAGGTTGCTGCAAATGACAAATGCGCATTTATGGCGCACCAATAAATCGTTTGCTGCAGATTGTTGCGTGTTCGGTTCGCAAGAAAAACGAAAAAGGCCGCCCCCAATAACAGTTCAAGTACCCAGAACCATTTCACATCGCCAAGCCATGCATCAGGGAGCACCAAATAACACAGTACCAACGGCGCCAACACCGCAAATCCCGATATTAAGCTAAAGCCAATGTGTCGAGGTGAGCGCAGTGCCAATACAGTGCCAAATACCAGAAATGCGACTATTGCAATTTGTGCTTGCCCCAATGCCCCATAAAACATCAGTAAACCATCGTGATTCAAATCCGCATGGACAGGGTAAGGCTGGTCCAATAATAAACCTAACAGTACCACGCTGAGTACAGGCCACAGCTGCCAACGACTGTTAAGTAGTGTCGCCACCGCAAATAAAGCGCTGAGCAACCAAAATTGGATGCCTAAGATATCGGCATCTTGTTGGCTGGAAAACAACAAGGTGGCAATGAAAATAACACCCAGCAATATGTGATCGGGCTTTTGCAACACTAAGTCTTTGAACGACCAAACACGGTGCTCTACCTGTGAAAATGAAAAGCCTAAGCGCGGGATCATAATCAATATAACCAATGAGACAGATACAAACAGAATCATCGCCATGGCTTGTGATGCAGGGATGTTTACGGCGATTAATAACAGCCAACATAGGTGTAATGCCCAAATGCTGTACCACAGCCACATCCGCCTTACTTTACGTACAACATAGGTGAGATTCAGCGTTAACACGCTTAAATAGGTGACCAGTGCCAAGTAATTTGACGACCCCGTCGACACCCACATCGGCACACTGTAGGCTCCAAGCATACCTATCACAGCCAGCAAAGGACCATATCGCAGCGCATTCCAGCTGGCGGCCACAGAGACTATGGTCAGCATTACAAATGCCGTCATCGGCGAGATAAGTTGATAACTAACAAAGGCCAGCGCAGTAAGTGCAAACAAACTAATGTATCCGCCAGCTGCGAGCGCCGCAGGGACATAGGCAATCATGGCGTGTTGCTGGTCGCTACTTTGATAATACTTTCTATGCGTGTATTCAGCCGCCACCAGCAAGCCGACACCAAAAGCGCCGCCTAGCGCTAAGCGCGCGGTCACTGATAGCAACCCAGCTTCAAGTGAATAAGACACAAAGAAGATGCCCCCGAAGGCCAGCGCAAGTGCGCCGATCCACACCATCCAGTGTTCCTTAAATTGCGCGCTTATTCGTGACCATGCACTGTGAGGTTCTTGTTGCTCTTGGGGATTCGGTGTTGTGATTTGCGCGCCAGTGCGCGCTTTACTCATCGCAGCCATTGGTGCTACTGGCGTACTGGCTGACGTATTCGATATCGGTAAAGGATTCGCTGGGTACGAGGTTTGAGAGATAGCCTCGTCACTCGGTGGCGAGGTCGTGGTGCTCACCGGAGGTTTTGGCTTTGTTAAATCGTTGGATTGTTGTTGATTGCCTGTGGCTGTATCAAGTTCATCGATTCGAGGGGGTGGCATCTCTATACCAGTCTCGAGCGCCTTTTTAAATGCGTCTTGTAATCCCTTAAGTTGAGCTTGTAACTTACTCACTTGGTCATTGAGCTTGCTAATTTGCATCATCGCCACAATGCCACAAATGCCGCCGATAGCCACTACTAGCAGCAGCAACATCAGCAAAACAAAAAGTGCTTCCATAACCATCCCTTACGTTCTAGGCCTTTTCTACTATAACCCCAAAAAAGGAAAAAGTAAGCCCGAGAGCAAGGAGGTTAACTAGCATTGAAACTACATTTTACTCTTGACCTTATTGGTCGCCTGAGCCGTAGCGGGATCGTCGGGCCAAAAGTGTTTCGGGTAACGCCCCTTCATCTCTTTTTGTACTTCTCGATAACTGCCTCGCCAAAACTGAGCCAGATCTTGTGTTAATTGCAGAGGTCGATGCGCTGGTGACAGCAACTCCATCAACAAAGGTAATTTACCATGCGCTAACTGCGGGCTTTGCATCAAGCCGTATACTTCTTGCATACGCACACTTAATTTTGCTGGTCCGTCTAACTGATAAACAAGCTTGTGAGTAGAACCAGAGGGCACTGTTAATTTACTTGGCAGTAGCTGCTCGAGCTGCTGTTGAGCGTTGTAATCGATAAGTGATAATAACGCGGGACGGTAATCGAGATTCTCAAGTTCATTGAGTGACGTGACATCACGCAAGTAGGGCGCCAGCCAAGTGTGTGCATCCCCGAGCAAGGCCTGGTCGCAATTTACAGAAAACACCCCACCCACCAATTGACCTGCGAGCACTAAGCGAATGCGCAACTGCTCTGATTGAGTGTGTTTGAACAACCCCCAACCTCTTTTTACTAGCACACCTAACCACGCCTGACACCTCATATCAGCATCAATCGGGGCAGAAGAAGGGTGTGTAGATAATGTGATTGCGCCTAACTTTTGCCTGACTTCATTGATAAACTTGCCCGACTTATCGTTGAATTCACAGACTAAATGCTCGCTAAATAAGTGCGGTAAATACCCCTTAAGTTGCTCACTGTCACAAGCTGTCGCACTAAATATACGCTGACCTTTATGCCCACCCACCTCTGCGATACAAAGCAACGCCTCATCAAGCCAATATTCTTCGCTCGCGAGCACCCCCGCACCATTGCTCATCAACATACCCGTCCCCCGGCGTTTAGCAATGCGATCGGGAAAAGCTAAGGCGACCGCAATGGCAAGCATCGCCATCGGCAATTCATTGGTCACAGCTAAAGACAAACGTTTTCGCCAATAGCTTAGCTGTTGTTTAAACGCAGGATGCGGACGCTGCAATTGTATATTCAGCGCAGTGCTTAATTCGGGTGTAACAGAGATGCGTGCTTCCATCAAAGCGACAAATGATGCAGCCAAATACAAAAAGCCAGGGTGGCTACTATCTATTTCTTTGGCTTTGTACAGCAGATGCGCAAAACGCAGATCCGTCCCCATAGCATGAATGATATTGGCTTGTGGCGTCAATTTGCCGGACCCATCGACTACTTCAAGCATCTCTAACAAGGTCAACGCCTGATGCTGTTGGGCATTAGAAGGCATGTCCATAAGCTGCAATTCATCAAGCTGAGCGCCCCACATTTTAGCCTCCAACACCAAGGAGCTAATGTCGCTAGTGAGAATCTCAGGTGCATCGTGTGAGGCACGACGCTCGAGTTGCTCTTTGCTGCCAAGTCGATATACAACCCCGGCTTCCAATCGCCCTGCTCGCCCAGCTCTCTGCGTTGCCGATGAGCGGGAAATATTCACCGTTTTGAGCTCTGTCACGCCAGTATTCAGATTGAATTGTGCAGCGCGACGCTTCCCACTGTCGACAACGACGCGAATGCCTTCAATAGTTAAACTCGTCTCTGCCACATTGGTAGTGAGCACAACTTTGCGTTTACCTTGAGGCGGTGGAGCAATCGCTTGTTGCTGAGCGCTTTTGTCGAGTTCACCGTAGAGCATGTGCACTTCTATTTGGTGATTATCGAGATGGAGATTTTGCGCAACATAATTGATTTCGCGCTGGCCCGGTAAAAAGACCAGTACAGAACCACTTTGTTCATTTACGGCACGCTCGACCAGAGCGGGTATGGCATCCAGCCACTTATCGTGAGCAACCAGTGGCTGGTATATTTCTTCAATGGGGTAACTACGCCCTTCGCTTTGCACAATGGGGCAATTGAAAAATGACTGATATCGCTGCGCGTCTAACGTGGCTGACATAATCAAGATGTGCAAGTCTTCACGCAGTAACTGGCTTTCTAATGCGAAAGCCATCGCGGTGTCAGCCGCCATAGAACGTTCATGAAATTCATCAAAAATGACCAAATCGACACCCGACAATTCAGGGTCATTTTGCAACATACGGGTGAGCACCCCTTCTGTCACAATTTCTAAGCGAGTTTGGGCGCTGACTTTTGTTTCTTGGCGAAGCCGTAAGCCGACACTTTGGCCGACTTCTTCATTTTGTTGTGCTGCAAGGTAGTTAGCAATATTGCGCGCGGCTAAACGACGAGGCTCCAGCATAACAATACGCTTAAAATGACCTTCCCGTAATAGTTGCAAAGGCAACCACGTAGATTTACCTGCACCGGGCGGGGCTTGTAGTAAACAAAGAGGGTTATTTTTTAGTTGTGTTAATAGCTCACAATAGCTTTGTTCTATGGGCAGCACGACAATTCATTTTAGCTATGACTGGCCACTATTGTATGTGATAGCACAGGCTAAACCAATGGCTATCAGGCAGCACACATATTATGAAAGGATTTAATTTTGAAGTATCGAGCGTACTCTATGCGAGCGCGTCCTCATCATCAAAAACAGTGCGGTTTTTACCGCTGGTCTTCGCTTTATATAAGCGTTTATCGGCGATGTTTAAGCAGTGATCAATACTCTCGCCCTCTTCACGCTGATGCACACCAATACTCAACGTAACGTTGAATTTATGAATATCACGTTTGAATGGTGAGACTCGCAATGATTCATGGATGTGCTGTGAAATAGCCTGGGCTTTGTGTGCGTATTGGCTTTGCACCACAATCAGAAATTCTTCCCCCCCCCAACGCGACACGACCCCTGCGCCTGCACATGCTTTCCTCAAGGTGTCGGCGATGTAAACCAATACAGCATCCCCAATAGTGTGACCATAGTTGTCATTAATTTGTTTAAAATTATCGACATCCATCAATATAAATACAGAACCATTACCATAGAGTCGACCTTCGATACACTCTAATGTGTAGCGACGATTATATAGTTCGGTCATGGAGTCAGTGCTGGCCATTTTCTGGTTCAGCTCTAGTTGGTGCACCAGCTCTAAGCTGTATTTATTTCGATAATATTCATAGAAACCGCCCAGCACACATAAAATAGAGAAACACAGCATCACCCTCGATGGAAAATAAAATGAAGGATACTCATACAGGCCAAATTTGGGGGTATAAATAAACAACACTGAGATTATGCCAGCGAGCAACACAAGGTCAAAAGCGCCACGCTTCAATCCACGAATAAAAAATGTAACAGGAGAAACAATAAAGAGCCACAAAGGGCCAGTACCATGGCTGCCGCCTGAGATGACGAGATAACACATTAAAAAATATAGGGTATAGAGCATTAAGACTGAGATGGCGGCGTCTTTCCCCTTTACAATAAAGGGTGATACAAAAACGAATACCGCGGCACCGAGCAAAATACTCAATAATACGTAGCCATCGTTGTAACTGCTGATGGACATTAGAAACGAGGTAACAGCACCAATCGATGAGAATACTCTTAAAAAGCGAGCCTTATCTTTATTGCTGGCGTTGATAGTATCCTTCAAAACTCAATCCCGCTTATCATTATTGTCCCCCAATAACTGTACCACAAATTTATAAATTCAACGTAGGCAATGAGTTAAATTTTAAACAATGTCATAAAACAAGAAATACTCTGCCTTTAATCATACGTAGACAATGCTGTTTCGAGCATTCAATTGGCAAATTAAAAAAGGCGACCTTAGGTCGCCTTTTTACTCACACTATACATACGCGCCAAAACATTAGTTCTCATAACCAAGATTTGGGCCAAGCCAGCGCTCTGCTTCATCTATAGTCATACCTTGACGCTGGGCATAATCTTCCACCTGATCACGTTGAATACCCGCAACAGCAAAGTACTTTGAATCGGGGTGAGAGAAATACCAGCCCGACACCGCCGCACCCGGCCACATAGCATACGAACTGGTTAGCTTCATACCTATACGATTTTCCACATCCAGCAGCTGCCAAATTTTACGTTTTTCAGTGTGCTCAGGGCATGCTGGGTAACCCGGAGCTGGGCGTATACCTTGATAATTTTCACGAATAAGCTCATCGTTATTCAAGTTTTCATCTGCCGCGAATCCCCAGTGCACTTTACGCACTTGCTCGTGAAGATATTCAGCAAATGCTTCAGCTAATCTATCCGCCACAGCCTTAACCATAATTTTATTATAATCATCACCTTGGGCATCAAATGCATCCGCTAACGTGTCTTCTTCTAGGCCACCGGTTACCGCAAATGCACCGAAGTAATCAGGTGTGCCTTTAGGTGCGATGTAGTCGGCTAAACAGTAATTTGCAAAGCCCTTTTTCTCTGTTTGCTGGCGCAATTGAGAAGAACGAACCAACACCTCTGTGCGACTTTCATCTGTGTAGATTTCGATATCATCACCAACGCGGTTTGCAGGGAATAAGCCAATCACTCCTTTGGGTTGTAAGCTTCCTGATTGCTCGAGCTCATCCAACATGGCATTGGCATCTGCAAATAACGACTGAGCTTGTTCACCAACAATCTCATCGTTGAGAATACGAGGATATTTGCCCGCCAACGACCAAGTCATGAAAAACGGTGTCCAATCGATGTAGTTTCGCAATGTGTTCACTGGCACATCATGAAACTCTTGCACCCCCAACGTCACAGGCACTGGCGGTACATAGTTTTGCCAATCGAGCGTGGCATGATTGGCACGTGCTTGCTGCAAACCGATTGGCTTGGAGCGTGGCTTTTTGCGAGCCTGCTGCTCACGCACTTTTTCATACTCACTGGCAGTTTTTGCGAGGAATTCAGCCTTGGCTGTTTTACTCAACAAACTTGATGCCACTCCCACCGCTCGACTGGCGTTGTTCACGTAGACTACGCCCTTGTCATACTGCGGTTCAATTTTCACCGCGGTATGCGCTTTAGAAGTCGTCGCACCACCAATCAGCAACGGAATATCAAAACCGCGACGAGTCATTTCTTTGGCTACGTGCACCATTTCATCCAATGATGGCGTGATAAGACCCGACAAGCCGATAATGTCGGCTTTTTCATCAATTGCGGTTTGCAGAATTTTCTCAGCTGGCACCATCACACCAAGATCAATCACCTCGTAGTTGTTGCATTGCAGCACAACGCCAACAATGTTTTTACCAATGTCGTGTACGTCCCCTTTTACCGTGGCCATCACGATTTTACCATTGGTCTGCCCTTCTTCTTTTTCAGCCTCGATGTAAGGGTCAAGATAGGCAACCGCACGCTTCATTACCCGCGCCGATTTCACCACCTGTGGTAAGAACATCTTGCCCGCGCCAAATAAGTCACCGACCACGTTCATGCCGTCCATCAACGGGCCTTCAATCACTTCAATAGGCTTGGCAAATTGTTGGCGGCAGCTTTCAGTGTCTTCTTCAATGAAATCAGTAATGCCTTTGACCAACGCATGCTCTAGGCGCTTTTCAACCGGCCATGAACGCCACTCTAAGTCTTCGACTTTCTCCGCTTGTGCCATACCTGAATATTTAGGCGCCAACTCAACCAGTCGCTCGCCTGCACCTGAGTCTTTGTTGAGGATCACGTCCTCAACGGCATCGCGCAACTCTTTTGGGATGTCGTCATAAACAGCCAGCTGACCGGCATTAACAATCCCCATGTCCATGCCCGCTTGGATTGCGTGGTATAAAAACACGGAATGAATCGCTTCACGAACAGGGTTGTTACCACGAAACGAGAAAGACACATTCGAGACACCACCTGACACCTTACAATGCGGCAAGTTCTCTTTGATACGGCGGGTGCCTTCGATAAACTCGACGGCATAATTGTCGTGTTCTTCAATGCCCGTCGCCACCGCAAAAATATTCGGGTCGAAAATAATGTCTTCTGGCGGAAATCCCAACTCGTCGACAAGGATGCGATACGAGCGCTCACAAATAGCAAACTTACGATCTGCGGTTTCGGCTTGTCCAGTTTCGTCAAATGCCATGACTACAACCGCGGCACCAAATCGCTTCAAAATCTTCGCTTGATGACGAAATGGTTCTTCCCCTTCTTTCAGGGAAATAGAGTTCACAATGGCCTTACCTTGAATGCACTTTAGGCCTGCTTCAATGACTTCCCATTTCGATGAGTCAACCATGATAGGCACGCGGGAAATATCGGGCTCAGAGGCAATCAGGTTTAAGAACTTCACCATCGCCGCTTTGGAATCCAACATGGCTTCATCCATGTTGATATCAATTACTTGCGCGCCGCTTTCAACCTGTTCACGGGCCACATCTAACGCCGTTTCATAGTCTTCTTCCATGATCAAACGTTTAAATCGTGCCGAACCAGTGACATTCGTGCGCTCACCCACATTGGTGAAGATTGCTGTGTTGGTCATCAATCTGGCCTCTTAATTCAGGTTACAGGCTTCAAGGCCACTTAAACGCATACGCACTGGCAATTGGGGCAACGCTCGAGGAGTCACGTTTTTCAACCCATCAGCGAACGCTTTAATGTGCTCAGGCGTGGTGCCACAACAACCACCGACGATATTGATAAAGCCCTCTTTACCCCAATCAATGATTTCCTGCGCCATTTCTTCCGCTTCTAAATCGTACTCACCAAATTCATTGGGCAAGCCCGCATTAGGGTGCACCGAGGTAAATGTTTCGCACACGTTCG
This sequence comes from Pseudoalteromonas sp. GB56, assembly GCF_054923835.1. Classification (NCBI taxonomy): domain Bacteria; kingdom Pseudomonadati; phylum Pseudomonadota; class Gammaproteobacteria; order Alteromonadales; family Pseudoalteromonadaceae; genus Pseudoalteromonas; species Pseudoalteromonas sp. GB56. The sequence continues at coordinate 2,819,110 of NZ_JBPCHK010000001.1, forward strand.
AAAGCTCATCCACATATTGACGTAAAAGATCGGGACCCAAAGCACAGTTCAAACCAATAGACAGAGGTTTGATGTGACGAATTGAGTTGTAAAACGCTTCGGTTGTTTGTCCTGAGAGCGTACGCCCTGACGCGTCCGTGATAGTGCCTGAAATCATCACAGGCAAGCTTGTGCCTGCTTGCTCGAACGCTTCTTCCACCGCAAAAGACGCAGCTTTGGCATTCAAAGTATCGAAAATAGTTTCAATTAAAATAATGTCTGCACCCCCTTCCATCAATGCCAGCGTTGATTCCACATAGGCTTCAACCAATTGATCAAAGGTAATGTTGCGATAACCTGGGTCGTTCACATCCGGTGAAATAGAGCAGGTTTTTGACGTTGGCCCGAGTACCCCTGCTACATAGCGTGGCTTGCTCGGGTCTTTAGCTGTGAATTCGTCCGCCACCTTGCGAGCCAAACGCGCCGACTCAAGGTTTATTTCGCGGCTCAGGCTCGCCATCTCGTAATCTTCCATCGAAATGGTGGTCGAGTTAAAGGTATTTGTCTCAATGATATCCGCACCTGCTTCGAGGTACTCGCGGTGAATTTGCGCGATAACTTCAGGTTGCGTCAAGCTTAATAAGTCATTGTTACCTTTGACTAACACATGCCAATCAGCGAAGCGCTCTCCGCGGTAATCGTTTTCTTCAAATTTGTGCTTTTGGATCATGGTGCCCATAGCGCCATCCAAAATTAAAATGCGCTGTTTGAGTGCCGCACTCAGTGCTTGATGTTTATTCGGCATAGTTGTTAGTCCTTACATCTTGGCTAACCAAGTTAATATCATACGGAGTGGTCTGGTAAACATAGTAGTTAAGCCAGTTGGAGAATAACAAAAAGGCATGGCTCTGCCACGTTTTTGATGGCTTGAGTTCAGGGTTATTCTCTGGGAAATAATTCTTGGGTTTGGGTGCTTCTGGGCCTTTTTGTATATCACGCTGATACTCTTTTAATAAGGTGTCAGCGTCATATTCAGGATGACCTGTGATATAGACCTGAGAACCGCTTTGGTTCTTAAGTAAGTAGGCACCTACTTCATCAGAGCCCGCTAACGTCATAAGCTGCTCATGTTCAGCAACACGCGCTAATTCGATGTGACCATAGCGCGAATGCGGCACCAAAAAGCGGTCGTCAAAACCACGCGTTAGTGCTGCATGATCAAAATAGCATTGATGTTCAAACACCCCGCAAAGCTTATCCGCTCGCAATTCACGTTTTAAACCATAATGATGGAACAAACCCGCATGCGCCGCCCAGCAACTAAATAAAGTGGAGGTCGCATGGTGTTCGGCCCAATCAAAAAACTCTTTTAGCTCCTGCCAGTAGCCAACTTCATCATATTCAAGGTGAGCCAACGGCGCCCCAGTGATAATGAGCGCGTCGTAATTAGTGTCTTTTACATCGGAGAAATAACGATAGAACATATCGAGATGCTGTTCTGAATTTTCACTTGAGCGATGAGTATCAAGACGCAGCAAGTCAACATTCACCTGCAAAGGCGTGTTAGCCAATAGGCGGATGAATTGTACTTCCGTTTCTACCTTATTCGGCATGAGGTTCAATATACCCAAGCGCATCGGACGTATTTCTTGGGTACTGGCGCGACTTTTAGGAATAACAAACACATTTTCTTGGCGTAAATGCGAAATCGCCGGTAACTCATCTTGAACCGTAATAGGCATAGTAGGCTCCATTTAAAGCTAGAACAGCTATTATGACTAGACTGATGGAAATTTCAACCTCTAGATGTTTAGACGTCCATTTAAAATTTACAGTTTCCATTTGCCTTGTCATAATTCACGCGCAAAAGTTAACGCGTGAGGTGAAGTGTGGGTATCGGTGAATTAGCAGCCATAAGCGCTGCCGTGGTGTGGGCGTTTTCAACCTTGCTGTACAAAACGTTCAGTCATCACTTGTCACCCATGCAGCTCAATGTAAGTAAAGGCTTACTTGCAATTTCAATGATGGTTTTGGTGATTGTACTCACGGGCGACATAGCTATTCCCCAACACACTCATACATGGTTATGGCTCATCGCCAGTGGTGTGATTGGTATCGCCATTGGTGACAGTGCGTATTTCGGTGCGCTGCGCAATATTGGTCCGGCGCGCACCTTAGTGATTGAGTCGCTCGCCCCTGCCCTCGCTGGCATACTCAATATTATATTGCTGGGTCACTTTCTCTCGATGCTTGCTTGGCTTGGGATCATCGTCACTAGCGTGGGTGTGATCATTGCCATTTCACCTCAACAGAATTTACAACCGGTTGATAAACGTCACTACTTCATCGGTGTCTCATTAGCACTACTGGCTGCACTGTGCCAAGCCACCGGCATGGTGATGTCCAAAGGCGCCATGAATACCGAGTCCATGAGCAGTCTTTGGGCGGCTCTGATTCGCCTCGTATCGGGAACGCTGAGCGTGGCTTTGGTGGTGGCTATCATCAAACACAGTGATTTGTATCAGGCTTTTCGCCTCAAAGGCATCGATAATAAACATTGGCTGCTTGTGGCGGTATTCTTTGGCACCTTTATTGGCCTTTGGCTGCAACTCGCCTCGGTGAAATACACCGACCCCGCCATCGCCCAAACCATCTTCGCCACCGCCCCACTGATTGTGATGACTATTGGTTTTGTAAAACGCGAACCTGTGAGCGCAAAGATGATCCATGGTGGCCTGTTAGCATTGACGGGTGTGGGGATTTTACTGGCAAATTAACGAGGTAAAAACACGCCCTTGCGTTGACGCTTTTACCCCTGAGACTCTACAATAACGGCTGTTAAATTATAGTCACACTACAAAGGCTTCTTTCATGGTTTTACCTGATAAGTTTATTTTCTCGATGAGTCGAGTGTCTAAGGTTGTGCCACCAAAGCGCACTATCTTAAAAGACATTTCATTACACTTCTTCCCTGGCGCTAAGATTGGTGTACTCGGTCTAAATGGTGCGGGTAAATCTACCCTTTTACGCATCATGGCGGGCGTTGATAAAGATTTTGAAGGTGAAGCTCACCCTCAACCAGGCGTAAAGATTGGCTACCTTCCTCAGGAACCTGTACTTGATGAAAGCAAAACAGTTCGTGAAGTGGTTGAAGAAGCAGTAAGTGAAGTAACCAACGCACTAAGCCGCTTGGATGAAGTATACGCTGAGTATGCGATGGAAGATGCTGACTTTGATGCACTGGCAAAAGAGCAAGGTGAACTTGAAGCGATTATCCAAGCGCATGACGGTCATAACCTCAACAATGCGCTAGAGCGCGCAGCTGATGCACTTCGTCTTCCAGCTTGGGATGCGAAGATTGAGCACCTTTCAGGTGGTGAACGTCGCCGTGTTGCAATCTGTCGTCTATTGCTCGAAAAACCAGATATGCTGATTCTCGACGAACCAACTAACCACTTAGACGCAGAGTCTGTTGCTTGGTTAGAGCGTTTCCTACACGACTACGAAGGCACTGTGGTTGCCGTAACGCACGACCGTTACTTCCTAGATAACGTTGCTGGTTGGATTCTAGAGCTTGACCGTGGTGAAGGTATTCCATGGGAAGGCAACTACTCTTCTTGGCTTGAACAAAAAGATGCACGTTTGCAGCAAGAGCAGAAAGCTGAAAAAGCGCGTCAAAAATCGATTGCACAAGAGCTTGAATGGGTACGTTCAAACCCGAAAGGCCGTCAGGCTAAATCGAAAGCACGTATGGCACAATTTGCTGAACTACAGCAAAGCGATTACCAAAAACGTAACGAAACCAATGAACTATTCATTCCACCAGGTCCACGCCTAGGTGACCAAGTTATCGACGTTAAAGGTCTTACAAAGAGCTTCGGCGACCGTATGCTTATCGACAACTTAGATTTCAGCGTACCTAAAGGCGCCATCGTGGGTATCATTGGTGCTAACGGTGCAGGTAAATCAACACTGTTTAAAATGCTCAGCGGTGAAGAGCAGCCAGATGGCGGTGAAATCACGATTGGTGAAACGGTTGAGTTAGCAACGGTTGATCAGTTCCGTGGTCACATGGATGACAGTAAAACGGTATTTGAAGAAATCGCTGATGGCCAAGACGTGTTAAAAGTCGGCAACTTCGAATTCCCAAGCCGCGCATACGTAGGTCGCTTTAACTTCAAAGGTAACGACCAGCAGAAGTTTGTCAAAGACCTATCAGGTGGTGAGCGTAACCGTTTGCACCTTGCTAAGCTGCTTAAAGCGGGCGGTAACGTTTTACTTCTGGATGAGCCGACCAACGACTTGGACGTAGAAACCTTACGTGCACTTGAGAATGCGATTCTAGAGTTCCCTGGCTGTGTAATGGTTATTTCGCACGACCGTTGGTTCCTTGACCGCATCGCGACGCACATTCTTGATTACCGCGACGAAGGTCAAATCAATTTCTTCGACGGCAACTACACCGAATACGAAGGTTGGTTGAAGAAAACATATGGTGCAGATGCCGCACAACCTAAGCGTATCAAATACAAAAAGATTGGCTAAATAGTCCAATAAAGAAAGAGCCTCACGTTTGTGGGGCTTTTTTTTGCCAAGTGGACGAAAAATAGGAAAAAATTCGTGCCCACAACTACACTGTTAGAGTAAACGGTTAGTATGGAAAGAAAATGGAAAATCGTCGTCACTTTACTCGCATCATTTTTCAACGCCCTGCACTGGTAATGTTTAATGCTGATCACTACGGATGTCACCTACTAGACCTGTCTTTAAATGGCGCCCTCGTTAGCCTCCCAGCGGGGTTGAATCCAGTCATCGGCCAAAATGTAGAACTCATTTTTAACCTTGCAGGCAGTGACATTGACATAAAAATGCAAACCCAAGTCGCGCACGTCGACAAAGAAAGTCTTGGACTTCACTGCACTGAATTAGACTTGGACAGCGCCACTCACTTAAAACGCCTTATTGAACTAAATGTTGGGGATGATAAGCTATTACACAGAGAGCTAGCGCAATTAGCCTCTTTGGAATAACAACAACTCGACTCAGTGAGAGCAATCAAACATGTTCATGGAATCAATACAGGGGTTCATACCCTTTATTTCTTATTTTGGCCTTGGTTATGTATTAGTTTTGGCCTTTCTATTCTTATACACATTAGTAACACCGCACTGTGAGTGGACACTAATGAAAGAAAACAACGCTGCCGCTGCAACGGCATTTAGCGGCGCATTCATTGGCTTCACACTCCCTGTTGCCAGCGCGGCAATTAATTCAGTATCACTGATTGATTTCGCCATTTGGGGTGTTATTGCGGGTGTAATGCAACTTGTGACTTTCTTCCTCGTACGCTTATACATGCCGAAGTTGTCTGAAAAAATCGCTGACGGCCACATGAGTGCAGGTGCTTTCCTTGGTGTAGCATCACTTGCTACTGGGATTTTAAACGCTGCTTGTATCACCTACTAAGGAGCGCCACACATGAAAAGAACGAGTAAACTAAAACTCACACTCATGTTGGGTGCAACGGCTGGTTTGACCGGTTGTGGCGATCCTGATGAATCGGCATTGCTATTCGAGGATGTTGATGATTGCACAAGCTTCGGTGTTGAGACCGAGGTTTGCCAAGCACAATACCAAGACGCGCTAGCTAACCACGCACTCGAAGCACCAAAATATGTAAACGAAAACCTCTGCGAAACGGACTTCGGTTTTGACCGCTGTGAGCAAGAGGGCAGTATTTGGCGCCCGATTATGGCTGGCTTTATGATTGCGATGGTTGCCGAGGCAGTGGATGAAGGCCTTGACTTAATGAAAAAGAAAAAGCGTAAAAAATACGCTTATTTAGGTGGAAACTACTACTCAGGCTCTAAACCTTTGTACCGTTCTCGCGACGACTTTTTCAGCTTCCGCAACGCCAATAACGACTATATAGGTGCGTACAACAACCGCGGTACCACCATGGTGAAGAAATCGAAAATTCGCTACGCAAGCAAGCCAACAACGGTAACGAAATCACGTGGCGGCTTTGGTCGCCGTGCAGCGTCCCGCAGCAGTTTTGGTGGTTAAGTGTTTCGTCAACCTATTACTGAGCGGTCAGATCTGGCCGCTCAGGCCGAATATTTCGGTTTCGAATTTTGCCGCATCGATGGTGAGAAGTACTGGGATGAAAGTGCCTATTACCAGTTTACCCTCGCACAAATAGAAAACGATTTAGAAGACCCAACTAACGAGCTTGAACAGATGTGTTTAGAGCTTGTTGGCAAAGTCGTCAAAGACGAATACTGGTTAGAAAAATTCGCTATTCCACAAGCTTATTGGGACTTCATTGCCACTAGCTGGCGAAACAAAGAACCAAGCTTATATGGACGAATGGACTTTAGCTATCACGGCCAAGGGCCAGCAAAACTCCTCGAATACAATGCCGATACGCCAACGTCTATTTATGAGGCAGGCTTTTTTCAATGGCTGTGGCTGGAACAGCAGGTAGACCGAGGCAAACTTCCCCGTCAAAGTGACCAATTCAATAGTATTCAAGAAGCCCTGATTGGCCGCTTCAATTACTTTAGTAGTCACAGCGCCCTGCACTTCGCTCACAGCCGAGATTCCGTTGAAGATAAAGGCACTGTCGCTTACCTTCAAGATTGTGCCTACCAAGCTGGCATGCCAACTGTAAGAATGGCCATAGAAGACATCGGTGTAGACAGCAAGGGGCAACTCACTGACTTGGAAGAACAACCCATTACTCAACTATTTAAACTCTACCCATGGGAAGAGCTGTTTTTAGATGATTTTGGGCCGCAACTACTGAGCACAGATACCCTATTTGTTGAGCCTCCGTGGAAGTCCGTTCTCTCAAACAAGGCTATCTTGCCGCTGTTATGGCAGATGTTTCCCAACCACCCCAATCTGTTACCTGCCTATTTTGCCGATGAAGAAGGGGAAGGTCTTGAACAAGGTTATGTCAGCAAGCCACTCTTTAGCCGAGAAGGTGAAAACATTACCTGGGTACACCCAAGCAAAGGACGCGTCCACGAAAGTGGCAGTTACGGTGATGAAGGCTTTATTACTCAAGCGTTAGCGCCATTACCTGTGTTTGCAGGTAATCACACCTTAATCGGTTCTTGGGTGGTCGGCCACAAAAGTTGTGGCTTAACCATTCGCGAGGATAATGGGCCAATTACTAAAGATACGTCTCGTTTTGTGCCGCACATAATTCTGGGTTAATCCTTCAAGGTGGCTAATTGCCACCTTGGTGCGCATCGAAAAAACGTAAAAAGTCACCAATTTTTAGTGATTTAGAGAACAACCAGCCTTGAGCAAACTTAAATCCAGAATTAAGTAACACATCCGCTTGTTGCTGGGTTTCTACCCCTTCAGCAATATAGATATGACTGGAATCATAACCACAGTTTATAAGATGTTTTTCTTGCGCTGAGCCTGTCCAAGTATCCGTTAAAATGAGATCGGTTACCGATTTGTCGATTTTAATGTAATCAACGTTCAAACGCGCTAAGGCAATCATATTTGCTTCTTCGAGCTGCATATCATCTAACGCCATTTTCGCACCTGAAATATTCTCGGCAATCGTCTGTACCCCCATTCTGTCGGGGATCCCTCGTTCTGATAACTCAAATATTACTTTATGGGCATGCTCACCCAGTGAGGATTTCTTTAATGTATAAAATACGCCACCTCGCCCCCAAAGTTCTGGCGGAATGTTGATACCAATATGAACATTGTCATTCGAGGCGACCCAATCCCCCAACTCTTCTGCGACCTTATCGATAACCCAATAAGTCATCATCCCAGCTAAAACGGTACCTTCGATGTTAGGAATAAAGTCCAGTGGTGGTACAACTTGCCCGTTTCTATTCCAGCGGATCAGCGCTTCAGCACCAACACATACATTATCCTCAAGTCTTATTGTTGGCAGATATTCAATAAAGAATTCATTATTGCTAAGCGCTTGTTCGATATCTGAATTACGTATCACACGACTCTCCTGTACCACTTTCTATAAAGATAGCCGTGATAGCAGCTTAAGCAAACATGATTGTTGAGTTAAATAAACGAAAATCTGATGGTATTCTTTGAAAAAACTTATCGGGTTATGTACAAACAAAAATGCCGCATATAACTGCGGCATCTTCATACATCGTTGGAGGGTAAGAACTTATAGGATTTGGTTCTCTTTCCATGCTTGCTCTTTCGCCATACGCTTTTTGCGTTTGTCACATGGGTCGTCACAGTCACATGCTTTATCAATACCGACTGATCCTAAGCCGCCGCAGCTGCTGGCCATTGATTTACGCTGAACAATCACGCCCACTGCCATCGCAGCAATGATGATTAAAAGCAGACCAAAAGTAAGAAGAAATAGCTGCATTGTCTGTGCCCCTTAAAAATGACAATATTTGGCTGAGTTAGCCACGGGCGCTATTATACGCCCGCTTGCATCTGACTACAAATATGGTGCAAACGCTGGACTTGAATAGGTTTTTAAGCCATCTGCAGTTTTGCTAATTAAGTACACAGGAAGGTTATTCGCCTCAGCATACGCCTTTGCACGCTCTGTGCCCATTACCGTTAGCGCAGTTGCAAGGCCATCTGCTGTCATCGCACTGGGGTGCAATACGGTGACTGAAACAAGATCATGCTTGATTGGCATACCCGTTTGTGGGTCGATTAGGTGTGTATAAGTCTCGCCATCCATTTCATAGAAAATGCGGTAATCGCCTGACGTTGCTATCCCCATTGAGCCGGGCTCCAACTTGCGATGAATGCGGCGTTCACCCATCGGCGCATCGGGTTGCTCGATAGCAATCACCCACGCTTTATCATTCGGCTTATGACCTGCTATACGCATTTCTCCACCAATTTCCACCATGTAATTAGCAACTCCTTGTTGTTCAAGCAGCTCAGCGACTTTATCTATACCAAAGCCTTTGGCAGTCGCAGAAAAGCTCAATTCAAGCCCATCAACAGACTTAGACAAGCCCTGTTCGTTAAGGCTTAGCTTATCGACACCAATATTGGCAATCATGCTATCAAGTTCTTGCTGTGATGGACGCTGCGTTGGGCGTTTATCAGGGCCAAAGCCCCATAAATCGATTAACGGTCCCATGGTGACATCCAAGGTTTTGGTCGCAAAACCAAGGCGAATCGACTCGGCAACAACGGTGCGAAAATCAGCACTGATAGGCATCACTTCATTGGCACCTAAGCGGTTAAATTGGTTAATTTCAGAATCTGCAATATAGGTCGACATGGACTGGTTAACAGCTTTTAATGCCGATTCGATGTCGTCGTGTAGCGTCAAGGTGGCAAGCTTGTCAGCTGGTGCATAGAGCTTAATGTTATACGTTGTGCCCATGGTTTTACCATGCAGAAGTAATTCTTGTTCTTGAGTTGCCGATGGTGCGTTGTCGCAACCACTGAGTATCATCACACATGTGAGCAGTACAAAACTTAAAATCGCATTGCCAACGCGGGTCTGCATCATATTGATAACCGTCCAAAAAGTTGAATAAAAAAAGGGCCTTCAGAGTACTCTGAAGGCCCTTAATGTTAACACATTAACGATAAGGTATCGCTAAATTAGCCGCCGAAGTCATCCAGTAGGATGTTCTCGTCTTCAACACCTAAATCTTTTAGCATGTTGATAACGGCTGCGTTCATCATTGGTGGCCCACACATGTAGAACTCACAATCTTCAGGCGCGTCATGGTCCTTCAGATAGTTGTCATACAATACGTTGTGGATGAAGCCTGTGTAACCTTCCCAGTTGTCCTCTGGTTGAGGATCAGAAAGTGCTACGTGCCACACGAAGTTATCATTATCAGATGCTAGGCCATCGAAATCTTCAACGTAGAACATTTCGCGCTTAGAACGCGCACCGTACCAGAAGCTCATCTTACGCTTAGAGTTAAGACGCTTAAGCTGGTCGAAGATGTGTGAACGCATTGGCGCCATACCAGCACCACCACCTACGAATACCATTTCTGCATCAGTGTCTTTCGCGAAGAATTCACCGAATGGACCAGAAATCGTTACTTTATCGCCTTCTTTTAGTGACCAGATGTACGAAGACATCTTACCGCAAGGTAGGCTCAAGTTGTTTGGTGGCGGAGTCGCAATACGTACGTTAAGCATGATGATGCCGTACTCTTCTGGGTAGTTAGCCATTGAGTATGCACGGATTGTTTCTTCATCAACTTTTGACTCTAGTTTAAAGAAGCCAAAACGATCCCAGTCTGCACGATATTCTTCTGGAATATCGAAATCAGCGTATTTAACATGGTGAGCAGGTGCTTCAATCTGAATATAACCACCTGCGCGGAAAGGGACTACCTCACCATCAGGAATAGCTAGTTTCAGCTCTTTAATGAAGGTTGCTTTGTTATCGTTAGAGATAACAGTACATTCCCACTTCTTGATACCGAAGATTGACTCTTCTAGTTCAATTTCCATGTCGCCTTTAACAGCAACCTGACACGCTAGACGACAGCCTTCACGTGCTTCACCTTTTGAGATGTGGTCAAGCTCAGTCGGTAGAATGTCACCACCGCCCGCTTTAACATCTACGCGACACTGGCCACAAGAACCACCGCCACCACAAGCAGACGATACGAAAATGCCCGCTTCTGCTAGTGCACCAAGTAGTTTGCTACCTGGTGAAGTTGTAATTGCCTTATCAGGATCGCCATTGATCCCGATGGTTACGTCACCTGTTGGTACTAGCTTAGATTTAGCTGCAATGATAACTAAAACTAATAGCACAACGATAGCGACGAATACACCTACGCCTAAATATACCTCAAGCATGATTTCTCCTCGCTACCTTATAGTGAAATACCAGAGAATGACATGAAGCCAAGACCCATTAGACCTACAGTGATAAAGGTAATACCTAGACCACGAAGACCATCTGGAACGTCTGAATACTTCATCTTCTCACGGATACCAGCAAGCAATGTGATTGCCAGTGCCCAACCAACGCCAGAACCTAGACCGAATACTACAGACTCACCGAAGTTGTAGTTACGCTCTACCATGAACGACACCGCACCGAAAATCGCACAGTTAACCGTGATCAATGGTAAGAAGATACCCAGCGCGTTGTATAGCGGTGGGAAGAACTTGTCTAGTGCCATCTCTAGAATCTGTACTAGAGCCGCAATAACGCCGATAAACGTTAAGAAGCGTAGGAAGCTAAGGTCAGCTTCAGGGAAGCCTAACCACTCTAGCGCACCTGGAGCTAGTACCGCGTGATAAACCACTTGGTTTACTGGTACTGAGATACCTAATACGAAGATTACCGCTACACCTAGACCCAGTGAAGTTTTAACTTTCTTAGAAACCGCTAAGAAAGTACACATACCCAAGAAGAAGGCAAGCGCAAGGTTTTCAATGAAAACCGCTTTAACAAATAAGTTAAGATACTGTTCCACAACTCGCCCCTTATTTCGCTTCTACTTGGTCTTTCTTGTAAGTACGAAGTACCCAAATGAATAGACCGATGATGAAGAATGCACTTGGTGGAAGGATCAATAGACCCATAGGCTGGTACCAGCCACCGTTTTGCACCAGTGGAATGATTTCCACATCGAATAGTGAACCTTTACCGAATAGCTCACGGATGAAACCAACAGTCAGAAGCACTACTGAGTAGCCTAGACCGTTACCAATACCGTCAAGGAATGACATCACTGGTGGTGACTTCATTGCGTATGCTTCAGCACGACCCATTACGATACAGTTAGTAATGATTAGACCAACGAATACAGAAAGCTCTTTTGCAGTAGCATAAGAGAATGCTTGTAGAACCTGGTCAACTACGATTACCAACGAAGCGATGATTGTCATCTGTACGATGATACGAACGCTTGATGGGATTCTGGTTACGAATCAATGAGATAAATAAGCTTGAGAACGCTGTTACTAGAGTCAATGCGATTGACATGATCAACGCATTTTTCAAGCTTGAAGTAACCGCCAGCGCAGAACAAATACCAAGTACTTGTAGGGCGATTGGGTTATTAGCGAAGACTGGTCCAAATAGAACCGACTTCATTTCTTTAGTATCAGCCATTATTTCAACGCTCCTTCACGTACTTTCGCAAGGAAAGGACCAAAGCCGTTATCACCTGTCCAGTAGTCAACCGTGTTATCAACACCGTTTGACGTTAACGTTGCGCCAGATAGACCGTCAACTTGGTTGTCGTTCTTCGCGCCGTTTTTCACTAGATTTACAGGAAGCTCTTTACCTTGCCACTGAGCCGTCCAAGTTGGGTTTTGAATTTCGCCACCAAGACCTGGAGTTTCATTGTGCTTGTAGAAGATGATATTTTTAACAGTCTCACCGTCGTTTTCTAGTGCTAGGAAACCGTACATAACACCCCAAAGGCCGTAACCTTGAATAGGCAGGATGATTGATTTCACAGAACCGTCTTCAGCGCGGCTGATGTATACAGGCGCCTCAGTTGTACGACGTTGGATACCTGCTTTATCTTGAGCTTTAGTTAGTTTGATACTCATCGCAGCATCGAACTTACTTTTCTCAAAATCATACGCTTTGATCCAATCTACACGAGCTTGCTCTGAATCGAACTGCACTTGTTGACCGTCTTCAACGTTTACAACGATAGTTTCGATGTTCTCGTCAAACGTTGTTTGTACGTTTGTTACACCTTCGAAACCAGCTGCGGCTAGGATATTGCTTTGAATATCTTTAAGCTTGTTTTCTTGCTGTAGTGGACGTAATTGTACTGATGCAAACGATACGATAACCGCACACACCAAACACAATGCTACAACTACACCAAGTGTTTTGCCGATTGATTCGTTTTTACTAGCCACGTGCCAATCTCCTCTTGATGTTTGACTGCGCTACGAAATGGTCGAATAGCGGAGCAAATAAGTTAGCAAATAGGATTGCTAGCATCATGCCTTCTGGGTACGCAGGGTTCACTACGCGGATCATTACCACCATGAAACCGATTAACGCACCGTACGCCCATTTACCTTTATCAGTGAATGACGCTGAAACTGGGTCGGTTGCCATAAAGAACATACCGAATGCGAAGCCACCAAGTACTAGGTGCCAGTGCCAAGGCATGTTGAAAGCAGGGTTAGTTTCAGAACCGATAAAGTTAAGTAGCATTGCAGTTACCACCATACCTAGGAAAGTACCTAGCACGATGCGCCACGAAGCAATACGAACATAAATTAGGAATAAACCACCGATAGCGATAGCGAGCGTAGACGTTTCACCTACAGAGCCTTGAATGAAGCCGTAGAATGCATTCAACCAAAGATCCATGTTAGCGAAATCTAGTGCACCTGTAGCCGCTTGGCCTAGGTAAGTAGCACCAGAGAAACCGTCAACCGCTGTCCACACTGTGTCACCTGAAATCTGCGCAGGGTATGCGAAGAACAGGAAAGCACGGCCAGCTAACGCTGGGTTAAGGAAGTTACGGCCTGTACCACCAAACACTTCTTTCGCAATAACGACACCAAAGGTAATACCTAGGGCTACTTGCCAAAGAGGAATAGTAGCTGGCAGGATTAGTGCGAATAGTACAGATGTTACGAAGAAACCTTCGTTTACTTCGTGCTTACGCACTGATGCAAATAGTACTTCCCAGAAACCACCCACAGCAAACGTGACTGCGTAAATTGGTAGGAAGAAACAGGCACCATAAAACATCTTCGCACCCCAACCTGAGTCAGCAGTTAACTCACCACCGAACAGTTGGAATAGACCTACTTGCCAAGAATCAGCCACTGCAAAGCCGTTCGCAATTGCGTCAGCTGCTTGGTGACCGATGTTAAACATACCAAAGAACATGGCAGGGAACGTCGCCATCCACACTAAAATCATAATACGTTTTAGGTCGATGTTATCGCGAACGTGAGTACCGCCTTTGTTCACGTAACCTGGTGTGTAGAAAATTGTTGCTGCTGCTTCGTACAGTGCATACCATTTTTCATGTTTACCGCCAGGTTCAAAATGCGGTTCGATATCTTCTAAAAATTTCTTCAAGCCCATTTTAGCCTTCCTTCTCGATTGTTGTCAGGCAGTCACGAAGGATTGAACCGTACTCGTATTTACCTGGACAAACGAAGGTACACAACGCTAAATCTTCTTCGTCTAGCTCCAATGCGCCAAGCGTAATTGCGCTGTCTACATCACGTGCGATTAAGTCACGTAATAGTAGCGTTGGCAGAATATCTAGCGGCATTACACGCTCGTAGTTACCGATTGGTACCATCGCGCGCTTAGAACCACCGGTAGAGGTAGTCATGCTAAATAGGCGACTCGGTGCTAAATGTCCTAGGAAGGTACGCGTTACTGAGAACTTGTCACTACCTGGGGCAATCCAACCGAATAGCTCTTTTTCACGGCCTTCAAGCAGTACCGACACTTGCGTGTGGTAACGACCAAGGAACGCGTGAGGACCTGTTGCTGTGGTACCGCTTAGTACTGAGCCTGAAATGATACGGTTGTCACCGTCTTCAAGTTCACCAGCCACTAAATCGTCCAGAGCTGCGCCCATGTGCGTCTTGATTAGACGTGGGTTTTTAACGCGAGGACCGGCTAAAGAAATCACACGATCAGTGTAAATTTCGCCATTTAGAAAAAGTTGACCGTAAGCAATCACATCTTGGTAACCTAGGTGCCAAACCTGCTTAGCAGCAGATACTGGGTCTAAGTGATGAATGTGAGTACCGACTAGACCAGCTGGGTGCTTGCCACCAAACTCATGAACTTCAACAGAAGCCACTGATGAGCTAGGTACCTGCGCGCCCGCTTTCTTACACACGTACACTTTACCTTCAGTTAGGCGTGAAACCACAGCCAAACCCGCTTCAAAAGCGTCAGCATTTTCTGCGATCACAACAGCAGGGTCAGCTGCTAGAGGATTCGTGTCCATTGCAGTGACGAATACTGAGCTAGGCTGAGCATCGATTGCAGGAACTTTGCTGAAAGGACGAGTACGAAGTGCAGTCCACTGACCTGACTTAACAAGCTGGTCGATCACTGTTTCGCGATCGAGACTTGCCAATTGGCCTTGGTCGAACTTTGCAAACGTTTCTTGCTCAGTGCCATTTACTTCAATAACAACTGATTGCAGTACACGTTTTGCACCACGATTGATTTCTTTAACTACCCCGGCGGCCGGTGCAGTGTAGATAACGCCAGGATTCTTTTTATCTTCAAAAAGAACTTGGCCTTTTTTGACTTGGTCATCCACACGAACTCGCATGGTTGGACGCATGCCGATGTATTCTTCACCTAGCACAGCTACTCGTTTGACAGGTTGACCGTCATGAATAACTTGCTGAGGTGCGCCCTCTATCGGTAGATCCAGACCTTTTTTTATGTTGATCATACGCACTTGCATTACATTAAAGGAAAGAAACTTAAAATCTTACCGACCACGCTGCTTAGCATCTGCCGAATCGGCGACTCACCGCACTAATTATGGCGTAAAGCAAATTGTTCGGATGAACAGCCCCGACAATGAGCAAATAACAACCAACCTAATTAATACAAACGGTATAAAAGAGCACCTATTTCGAATAGTGAACTAAGCAACGCAGCGAACTTGTCACATATCTGCCGAATTTTAACATCAATCACGGTGACTATGCGAGTTAAAAAGTAAAAATTATCCAGTGTTCAATGGTCATCCTGAATGAATAAACTTCAATATAGACCAAAGTCTTAATTTCGCGTCATTGAATCACTTTGACTTATAAAAGCACAGCTACAAAAAAGCCAGTCGACGGACTGGCTTTTTGAATTTACGTGTCAATTTTACACGAGGTTGTTGATTTGCACGTCTGGATTGACATCCGCTTCGTAATCAACACCTTCTAAATCAAAACCAAACAGGTGTAAGAACTCTTTGTGGTAACCCACATAGTCTGTTAGCTCATCGATAGTGTCGGTATCCACTGTGTCCCAAATCGTTTGTACGCGTTGTTGTACGTCGTCTTCAAGCTCTTTGTAGTTTTGGAACAGGTGACCACCGTCATCAAAGCGAGGCGTCTCACCGTACAGATTTTCTTTGAATAATGCAGTGATTTGCTCAATCGTTCCTTCGTATGTACCGTCTGCTTTCATCACTTTGAAAAGCGCTGAAATATACAAAGGCATAATTGGAATCGCCGAGCTTGCTTGTGTTACTACTGCGTTCAACGAGCTAACATACGCTTCGCCAGATAACGCAGCCGTCGACGCTTTAATTTCTTGCACTGCACGGTCTAAATCTTCTTTCGCTTTACCGATAGTCGCGTGACCGTAGATTGGCCAAGTAAGCTCTTTGCCGATGTAGGTATAAGCTGTCGTTTTAAAGTTATCAGCCAATACACCCGCGTCGTTTAGTGCATCAATCCAAAGCTGCCAGTCTTCACCGCCCATTACTTTCACAGTGTTAGCAATTTCTTCTTCGCTTGCTGCTTCAACGCTCACTTCATCAATGATGCGCTTTGAGGTATTGAGGTTCTTCGTCGTTACACTATCGCCAATTGGTTTTAGTGTAGACGAGTAAGTTTCACCTGTTTTTGGATCAGTACGACGAGGCGACGCCAATGAATAAATGATTAAATCAACTTGACCTAATTCATTTTTAATCATATCAATAGTTTGCGCTTTGATTTCATCAGAGAACGCATCACCATTAATGTTCTTAGCCCAAATACCAGCTTCGTCAGCAGCTTGTTGAAATGCAGCTGTGTTGTACCAGCCCGCAGATGCTGTTTTCTTTTCAGAACCCGGCTTTTCGAAAAATACACCCAGTGTTTTTGCGCCATGACCGAACGCAGACACGATACGTGATGCTAAGCCGTAGCCCGTTGAAGAGCCAATGACCAAGACATTCTTTGGACCTTGACCCAAATCGCCTTGGCTTTTTACATATTCTATTTGTTGTTGTACGTGTGCTGCACAGCCTGCAGGGTGTGCGTTAGTGCAGATAAATCCACGGATTTTAGGCTTAATAACCATGATAAAATTCCATTCGTTACCGAAAAATTAGCGCTAGTGTAGCGATTATTCATCTCTACACAGGTCTGATGACTCAGGCGCCGTGCTTTATTTTTCCCTATTCGGGTTAGTTATCTAATTTTGAACCACCTAAACAACTTGGCGATTGCGGAGCTTGCCCCTGTTTATCTGCAAACTCGTTTGGCGTGTATGCATGAATAGCAAGAGCATGAATGTGATCTCTTAACTCGTCAGCCAGAATTGCATTGATTGTGCGATGACGCTGCAACAAGCGTTGACCATCAAACTGTTCACTCACTACAACGACTTTGAAATGAGAGTCTTGGCCACGAGCATGCATGTGGCTTTCATTTTCAACACGTAAGTGCTTGCAGGCAATTCCCGCTGTTAGCTTTTCTTCAATCTGAGATTGCATTGACATAGATATATGCGCCTTGTCAGGAGATGAACGCTACTATAACAAAGTCGACTGAATGTGGCGAAACGTTAAATTAATGCGCCCTTGAGAAACACGGCGCTGCTTAGGCAAAGAATGTTCATACAGTTTTTGGCTTTGTCCTTTCATTACCAACAAGCTGCCTGATGCTAAAGCCAAATCAGTGACCACCCCTGAGCTTTTTTCTTTGAGTTTAAATTTACGCAATGCACCCAGTGACACAGAGGCAATAGTAGGTTGCGCCCCCAATTCAGCTTCATCATCAGCATGCCAGCCCATACAATCTAACCCATGGCGATAATAATTGATGAGCACGGCGTTAAATTCTGTGCCCAGCGACTGACATAATCGCTTACGCATATCGTCGATAGGTTTAAGCCAAGGTACTGGGGTGAAAAGTTGCCCTGAGTATGTATAGGCGCTGTCCGAGTCTCCCATATACACCTGTAATCTGGGGATACTATGCCACTTGCCAAAGACTTTGATAGTGGGTTGTTGCCACACCAGCGTGTCACGCAAATGGCAAAATAAACGCTGGGCTTTGAGGGCATTGAGTGCATCTGATTGATAGCTGAACATGTCACGACTGAGATGACTAGGCAATTCTGTGCTGTTTGCGTTGGAGGTGTGAGTGCCCATCGTGATAAACTAACGCTATTGTCAGTTAAACATTAATGCTCATGATAACATCTGCTCAACTCGGCGGTAAAACCTATACTTTACACCGCTTTCCTCTCCAACAAAAAACTCGCAGTCTACAGGCGTGGGATTCATCAGACGAGTACCTAGTTGAGTACGTTCAGGAGCATTATCCCGATGCTAAGCGCATCTTAATTTTGAACGACGATTTTGGTGCACTGGCTTGTGCTTTCAATGAGTTAACGTGTGATTCAGTTACAGACTCGTATATTGCAATGCAGGCATGGCAGCATAATTTGGCTGAAAATGACTTGAATCACACAAATTTGAATCCGTTATCAAGTTTGCAAAGCTGGGCCAGTGATTATGATTTAGTGATTGGCAAAGTGCCCAAAAACAGTGGCTATTTGCAACATCAACTGGCTCTGATATCACAAACTCAAGCCGCTGGTACACCGTTTGTGTTGGCTGGAAAAACTAAAGCCATCCACACCTCAACCATTAATTTGGTCGAGCGTTATATCGGCCCTGCAACAACAACTCTGGCGCAGAAAAAGTCCCGAATTATTACCGCCAATGTAAAAAACAAACCGCAACAAAGCCCTTTCCCAAAGAGATGGCAGCTAGAGGGCAGCGACTTTACTATGGTAAATCATGCCAATGTATTTTCACGTGATTCGCTAGATATTGGCGCACGTTTTTTCAGTAACTATTTACCTGCTTCTAAAAAAGCGGTGCATATTATCGATTTGGGATGTGGCAATGGTGTCATTGGTCTACAAGTATTGGCAAAGTGCCCTCAAGCTCAGGTAACCTTTGTCGATGAGTCTGCAATGGCGGTGGCTTCTGCAAAGCAAAGCGTAGAAGAAAACATGGTAGATGATTTGGCACGGTGCCAATTTAAACACAATGACTGTTTGACTGACTTTGCACCAAACAGCGCTGATCTCATATTGTGCAACCCGCCATTCCATCAACAAAATGCGGTAACAGACCATATCGCTTGGCAGATGTTCAATGATGCAAAGCGTATTTTGCGACCTGGTGGAGAACTCCGTATTGTTGGTAATCGTCATCTTGATTACCATGAGAAATTAAAGCGTTTATTCAGTAGCAGCAAACTACTCGGTTCAAACAAGAAGTTTGTTGTTCTAAGCGCTAAAAAATAATAGGACAAAGTAATTTATGCGTTTGTTTTTATTCGTTGTACTAGCAATGACTACGTTAGTTACAGGATGTACTAACCGATCTTCTCAAGCTATCCTTGATCCCCAATACCAAAGTGGGCAGTTGACGCAATATAATCAAGCAGTAACATTGCAGATTGTGGACCAACGAGCCAAAGCGGCAACGATTTCCATTGCCCATGGTGACAATCGTTTTCTCATGCCAACTCAAAACCTAGACAACAAAATTTATAAGGTGTTTGAGCAAGCACTAAAAGCGAACGGCGCTCAAGTAAATGCGATGGCCACTTCGCATTTTCAAGTGTCAATTCACAGCCTCAATGCCTCAGTCATGCAAAATACAGTCGATCACATGAGTGAAGCACAAATTGCACTGCAAGTGTTTGTAGAGCGCAATGGTAGCCAATTTAATAAAATGTATAATGGACAGAGTCAGTTCCGCGCTCCCTTTGGCTATGATCAAGCCAAGGTAGAAGCACAACTTAATAAACTAATTGAGCAACTGGTCGCTCGTATCATGAACGACCCTGAGCTAAACAATTACATGAAACAGGGAGCATCATGATTTCTCGACTCACTACATTTTTACTCAGTGCACTTATTCTCCTCACCCCCCTTGCCTACAGTGCAGTTCCTGGTGAGTTTGTCCAAAAGAACAACCTTTTTCCACGCGTTGAATTTGCAACTAGCATGGGGAAAATCGTGGTTGAAATGGATCGCTCGCGTGCGCCCATTACCGTGAACAACTTCCTGACTTACGTAAAAGACGGCAGTTACAAAGGCTCTGTGTTCCACCGCGTTGAACGTGATGAAGAAAATGACCGCGACTTCGTAATCCAAGGCGGTGGTTATGACAAAGATTATGACGGCTTGTATGAAAATGACCCTATTTTCAATGAAAGTGGCAGTGGCTTACGAAATGATATGTATACCATTGCTATGGCCTACCAAGATAGAAAACCTCACTCAGCGACACGCCAGTTTTTCTTTAACATGGACAATAATGACCATTTAAACCCGGGCAGCGATTGGGGTTTTGCGGTGTTTGGCTCAGTAGTTGAAGGGTTTGATACGCTTGATAAAATCATGCAAGTAGAAACCGATTTCCAAGAAAAGATTGGTTACTCTTATGTTCCTAAGCAAGCAGTCATCATTTTTGATATAAAGGTGCTTGAAGAAACGCCTTTATAACCGTTTCAGGGGCTAAATACGCCCCTTTTTTGCTCACAATAATAAGAAAGCGCATGGCCAACACCCACACTACCCTCGCTGAATACTTCCAGCATTTTCGCGACCGTCGTCTCGTCACGGTGTTTATTTTTGGAATCAGCAGTGGTTTTCCTTGGGTGCTAATAGGCTCGGTGATGAGTGCTTGGCTCAAGGATGAAGGACTGAGTCGCTCTATGATCGGCTTATTTGGTATGGTATTTGGTGCCTACTCCATCAATTTTTTATGGTCACCCCTTGTCGACCGAGTGCGCATCCCACTACTGACCGACTGGCTAGGACAACGCAAGAGCTGGATTTTCTGCTGCTTATGTATAGTCTTCGTCGCCACATTAAGTATGGCCTTTGTAGATATCAATGAACAAAGCCTTGCAGTCGTCGCCATCTTAGCACTCGTTATCGCCATCGCCTCAGCCACGCAAGATATCGCTATCGACGCCTACCGAATTGACATACTTGCTGAAAATGAAACTCAGAAAATAAGCGCTGCCGCAGCAATGGCAACCAGTGGATGGTGGACAGGCTACGCGTTACTCGGTGCACTGCCCTTCTACGCAGCGGATATTCCAGGTATTGCTTGGCCTGATGTATATCTGTTTTTAGCGGTTGTCGTTGCTTTACTTATCGCTTACGTGTTTTTTGCCAGCGAGCCTGTGTCAAACCGAGAGCATGTTCACGCGCAGCTCGAACAGCAGTACCAAACCCAATTAGCACGCAATGCGTCCTCCCTTCCTGGATTTTTAAGCAAAATTATCGCGTGGTTGGCCGTCACGGTCTTTGAACCTTTGCGCAGCTTCTTTGCCCGCAATGGCGTAAAAACTGCGTTGGCGCTTTTGGCCTTCATCTTCTTATTTAAAATTGGTGAGGCATTTCTTGCCCGCATGTCGATCGTGTTTTATAAGGAAGTAGGGTTTAGTAACTCTGACATTGCCACGTTCTCCAAGCTCGGCACAGCGGTCTTGACTATCGTGTTTGCGTTCTTAGGCAGCCTGTTTAACAGCCGATTTGGCATCGTCAAAGGCCTGTTTATAAGTGGTGTAGCTATGGCGGCGTCAAACCTCATGTTCTCTTGGATTGCAGTGGCTGGCCCTAAGTTATCATTGTATGCGATGGCCATCATTTTAGATGGGTTTACTCAAGCGTGGTCTTTGGTGGCTATGGTTGCCTTTATATCTATGCTGTGTGATCGCGCATTCAGTGCCACGCATTACGCCTTGTTAGCGTCGTTGGGGAATTTAGGACGTACATTACTGTCTGGTTACAGTGGCGTTATAGTGGACGATTGGTTACATGGCGATTGGTCGATGTTTTTCATCCTGACAGCAGTCATGGTGATCCCATCATTGATATTTCTATTTGTAATTCGAAAACGTCTATATGAGCTAGAAGAGCAATTCCATCGGGGAAATCAGGTGGGGTAAAAGCCTAAGAGCCCTCCCTGGGCTCTTGGGTGAGCGCACTTTACTTAAGTAAAGCTAGACCTTCATACGGGTCTACTTCAAGCGCTTCACAATAACGGATAAACTCGATCACGTCTAAGCGGCGTTCTTGGTTCTCAATTTTGCCGATGAACGAGTGAGGCGTACCCAGTACTTGTGCCAAACTACGCATCGTGTGACCTTTCTCGTGGCGTTTATCTTTAAGCCACTTCGTCAGTCTTCCGTTTTCCTCGGAAGAAACAGTTTTACCCATCATAATTACATCTCCTACTAGATGAATTTGTTTTACGTTTTCTGATTCGAACATGATTGAATGAGGTTTTGCCCGTCTCATTCAGCTTGGTATTAAAGCACATGTCCCATTTTAGGTATAGCTTATGTACAAAAGTTTACCTAATTTCGGCGCGAAAAAGTTTACGACTAAATTCGTAAGCCTGAAACGCGACACATCTAATCGATACTAAATAATTTTTTATACAAAATCGACTATTTATTTTTTCTTTAGGGGCGGCTACTTATAAGCTAAGATGAAAAGAAATCACGGCTAATGAGGAAAATAATGTTTCGCTTGCTGTTTTTACTGCCTGTTGTTTTGTGTTTGGGATGGTGGTGGTTTCTAAAAACCAATAATGTCCCCATCAAGCAAGGCCGTAAGGGGTTTATTTATATACTCATTTTTTCCGTATTTGTGCTCGGCTTTTTCACTTTAATGATCTATGTGACGAATAGTAAATTGTAAAAATCAGACACAAAAAATGCCGCAAACTGCGGCATTCTTGTAGAGATTAAGCTGTGATTATACGCTGAAACTAGCGCCACACCCACAAGTCGTTGTTGCATTGGGGTTGTTTACAAAAAAGCGTGAGCCTTCTAACCCTTCTGTGTAGTCAACTTCGCCGTCAACTAAATACTGTAAACTCATTGGGTCAACGACAAGCGTTACGCCATTTTTGACGATTTGCATATCACCCGCATTGGCCTCTTCAGCAAACGTGAAACCGTATTGAAAACCAGAACACCCACCGCCGGTGACATACACACGCAGCATTAATGAAGGATTCTCTTCCTCTTCAATTAATTGCTTAACTCGCGCTGCAGCCGCATCACTGAATTTAATTGGGAATTGCTCTGACATACTGATTCTCTCACTACCTACTGTGGCGCAAATTATCTAATACCCGACTAAGTTAATCAAGTATTGACTGCATTTGTATTCCTACCCTCGCACATCTCCGCTTCAAACACGGAACACTCTACTGACAGTATGAAATCCAAACAAGCTGGTGCAAAAAAGGAACGAATAGCCTAACGCCTCATAAACTCTGATGCTAAACAAGGATTTATAAGGTAAGCTTTGGTAGAATCGCGAAAATAATAATCCTGTCTTTTAATAAGGGAAACCTGTATGCAACTAGGGGCGCTAAGACGACGCCTAGCTCAACCAAAAACTTCCGTACAGCTGTGCCTTTTGGGTATCGCTGCGGGACTCATTGCTGCGGGCTTGATCATTCTCTTTCGTCTTACAATTATCCTGACGCAAAATCTATTCTTGGAAGATTTTGACGACTTCACTACCTTGTCAGAATTACAGCGCTTCCTATTGCCGGTTGGCGCTGCAGGGGTGATTGCCTTCTTTGCATACCTCACTGGGTTTAAGCATTATCGTTTGGGGATACCCTTTGTTATCCACCGCATGAAAATTCATTATGGGCAAATGCCGTTTTACAATACGGTTAACCAATTTTTTGGTGGTGCTATTGCCCTTATTAGCGGCTTTTCTGTGGGTCGAGAAGGTCCTTCTGTACACATGGGTGCTACTGGCGCGAGTATTCTCGCGAACCAATTGCACTTACCTTACAACGCCATGCGGACGCTAAGCGGTTGTGGCGTCGCCGCGGGTATCGCGGCATCCTTCAATACCCCACTTGCTGCGGTCATTTTTGTCATGGAAGTGGTGATCAGGGAATACAAGGTACATATTTTTGTGCCCATTATGCTTGCAGCTGTCACAGGGGCATTAGCAACACAGTTTGTTTTTGGCGCCGATTCAGAACTTGCACTTATCAGCGTTACCCCATTGAGCTTCTGGCATTACCCTTATTTGGTGATCTGCGGAATGACATTGGGCGCTATTGCCTATGCGTTTAACAAAAACTTGATGCTGATTATTCGTACCTTTAAACCTCTTTCAATGCTACCCCGACTTCTGATAGCGGGGTTAATAGCGGGCGGCATTGGTTACTTGGTACCACAAGCTATGGGCTCTGGGATGAGTGCAATCACCATTGCCATGCATTCCCCAGATAACGTACAGCTACTACTGACCATTCTCATCGCAAAATTATTAGCAACACTATTTGCTATCGGTTTAGGTATACCAGGTGGGATCATAGGTCCAGTTATAGGTTTGGGCGTTGTCATGGGCACCTTGATGTCATTCTTCGCTCACCTCGTTGCACCCGGTACTGATGTAGCCGGCACATATGGTGTATTAGGGATGGCGGGGTTGCTTGCAGCAACGCTTCATGCGCCATTAGCAGCACTGACCGCAGTAATGGAACTCACCTCTAGCCCACAAATTATTGTCCCAGCAATGTTAGTAATCGTTACCGCTTACGTGACCGCACTGCAGGTATTCGGTAATCGCTCGATTTTTTTACAGCAATTAGATTTCCAAAACCTGACTTATCAGGTCTCACCCGCTAAAGAGGCCTTGCAAAAGGTGGGGATTATGGCGGAAATGAATGAGAACTTTAAGTTGCTGTATTCCGACGACAAAGACCTTATCAAGGAATCGCTGGATAATCTTGATGGGCAAACGCCACTCATTGTCTACGATGATGAGAACGGCTACCGCCTTGCCGAATATGATTTGACCTTGATGTCGCACGAGAACATAGATATCCGCTATGTTGAACTCGATGGAGTAAGCTCGCAATCGACCCTGTCTCACGCGTTCGATATTCTCAAAGACAAGCGCAGTGGCGCGGTGTATGTGTACGACATGCACGACCCTAAAGAAATCGTCGGCATCCTGCGCTGGGACCAAATCCATCACATTCTAACGATTCGTAATGCCCTACTATAAAAAGGAAATCGCATGACCTTAGTGTTAGTTTACAAAGCCCTACACCTATTTTTTATGGTCGCGTGGTTCGCGGGCATCTTCTATTTACCGCGTCTGTTTGTGTACCACTCTTTGAATGAAGAAAAATCCTGTAGTGCGATGTTAAAAGTGATGGAACGTCGCTTATTGCTTTTCGTGACACCATTTGCCTTGCTTACCGCAGTGTTTGGCGCACTCACCATTGTTGAATATGGCCGTGAATGGTTCCGTGCCAGCATGTGGTTGCACTATAAGTTAGTGCTGGTCATCATTTTATACATCTACCACGGATACTGCTTTAAATTGCTAGCCGATTTCAAACATGACCGCAACACCCGTTCGGACCGTTTTTATCGTATTTTTAACGAATTCCCCGTCCTCATTCTCTTAGCAATAATCTTTTTAGCAGTATTGAAACCAGCGCTGTAAAAAATGTACAAAAATCTGCTATAGTGCGCTCCCAAACGCAGTGACGTTTTTTATCTTAGGCCGGTCAGTTTACTATGTACGTAGAGCGGCCTAAGGTGAGTATTCGATTATTTACTTCAACGTTTGGGACGACCTCAATGCTACGCTTTCAAGGTGAACACATTCTCTCTGTAAATCAGCTCAATAGAGACAGTATCGAGCATATATTTGCGGTGGCAAAACGGATGGAACCTTATGCCAAAAAACAAAAACGTACTAAAGTGCTCGAGGGCGCAATTCTTGCGAACTTGTTTTTTGAACCCAGTACACGTACTCGGGTAAGCTTTGGTACTGCTTTTAATCTGCTTGGTGGCCTTGTTCGCGAAACGACGGGCATGCAAAGCTCAGCGTTGGCAAAGGGTGAATCACTCTACGATACCGCACGCGTTATCTCAGCCTACGCTGATGCAGTGGCTATGCGCCACCCAGATGCAGGCTCTGTGGCCGAATTCGCAACGGGCTGTAGCGTCCCTGTTCTAAACGGTGGTGATGGCCCCAACGAACACCCAACCCAAGCATTATTAGATTTACTAACCATTGACCGTGAGCTTGGACGTTTCAACCAAAGTATTGATGGTATGCATATCGCTCTGGTTGGTGATTTAAAATACGGTCGTACCGTACACTCACTGTCTAAACTGCTGTGCCATTACAAAGATGTGCGCTTTAGCATGGTGGCGCCTGACGGTTTACAAATGCCGCAATACATCCTTGATAGCGTCAGTGATGCCGGTCACAAAATTGAGTTAGTAAATAAAATGGAAGGCAATTTGGCGGCGGATATCGTGTATCAGACACGTATTCAAGAAGAACGTTTCCCAAGCCAAGAAGAAGCGAACAAATATCGCGGTGGCTTCCGTATCAGCCAAGCGATTTACAACGCCCACTGCAAGCCAAGTTCAGTATTGATGCATCCACTACCTCGCGACAGCCGAAGTGATGCCAATGAACTAGATAATGATTTAAACAGCAATGACAATTTAGCTATCTTCCGCCAAGTTCAAAACGGTGTGTTAATCCGTATGGCCTTGTTTGCATTAACACTTGGTGTAGAAAACCAAGTGGAAAAATATGAAACAACGGTGCCATGGTTCAGCCGTAAACGTGAAGATTAATTTGCCAACCCAAGTAGGAAGCAACATGAGCAAAAGCCAAGATTTATTTAACCGTGCCCAAGCCTCTATCCCAGGTGGCGTAAACTCTCCAGTTCGCGCTTTCAATGGTGTAGGCGGTACGCCATTGTTCATCACCCATGCCGAAGGTGCTCACACCTTTGACGCTGATGGCAATAAATACATCGACTACGTGGGTTCATGGGGTCCAATGATCCTAGGTCACAACCACCCTGAAATTAAACAAGCTGTGCATGAAGCAGTGGAACGCGGGTTGAGCTACGGCGCACCGACAGAAGCCGAAATCGACATGGCAGAAAAAGTGAAGGAACTGGTTCCTTCAATTGATTCTGTGCGCATGGTGAATTCGGGTACCGAAGCAACCATGAGTGCCATTCGTTTAGCACGTGGTTACACGGGTCGCGATAAGATTTTAAAATTCGAGGGTTGTTACCACGGCCACGCTGATTCTTTGCTTGTAAAAGCAGGCTCAGGCGCGCTTACACTGGGTGTTCCAAACTCTCCAGGGATCCCAGAAGATTTTGCTAAGCATACACTGACAGTATCATTCAACAACTTGGATGAAGTAAAAGCAGTCTTTGAAAAATACCCAGAAGATATCGCGTGTATCATCATTGAGCCTGTCGCCGGAAACATGAACTGTATTCCACCAGTTGAAGGCTTCTTAGAAGGCCTGCGCGACATTTGTGATCAGTACAAGAGCGTGTTGATCTTCGACGAAGTAATGACCGGCTTTCGTGTAGCATTAGGCGGAGCGCAAGCGTATTACAACATCACACCAGACTTAACCTGCCTAGGTAAAGTGATCGGTGGTGGTATGCCTGTGGGCGCATTCGGTGGTAAAAAAGAGATCATGGATTTCGTGGCGCCCGTAGGCCCTGTTTACCAAGCAGGCACACTGTCAGGCAACCCAATCGCTATGGCTGCAGGCCTAAAGGCACTAGAGCTATTGTGTCAACCGGGTCTACACGACGAGCTTGAAGCCAAGAGTAAAGCGATTTGTGAAGGCTTCCAAGCTGCTGCTGACAAAGCGGGTATTCCTTTGACGACAAACTATGCCGGTGGCATGTACGGTTTCTTCTTTACGGACGCTGACAAGGTAACCAGTTACCAACAAGCGACGCAGTGTGACCTAGAGCGCTTTAAGCGTTTCTTCCACCTGATGCTTGAAGAAGGTGTCTACCTTGCTCCTTCAGCGTTTGAAGCGGGCTTTGTGTGTGCTGCACATGATGATGAAGCCATTGCGCAAACCGTCAAAGCCGCAGAGCGTGCGTTCGCTAAGCTGTAAGCGATTATTACTGCAATAAAAAACCGCCTTCTGGCGGTTTTTTATATCTTGTTAATGCGCAAATTAGCGCACACAACGCGGACGAGGGTCAAACTCACTGGCGCGAATAGGCAATTGAATCACCTTGCCACAGCCAGGAGGTGCCTGTAGGCCAGTTTGTTCATTGATAAATGCCCAACGAACTCCCTCAGGACGCTCATCCGCCAACGACTGCGGATTCAGCTGACGTAGATAACGGATATACAACTCCAACGCCCCCACAGCCCCAGTTAAACCTGTGCTTTGGTTATCATCACGCCCAACCCACGCAATGGTTACGGTATTTTGATCAAAACCACCATACCAACTATCACGCAAGTTATTACTTGTGCCTGTTTTCCCTGCCAATTGAATAGTTGGGAAGTGCTTATTCAATCGTTTACCAGTGCCATCTTTGGTTACGCGCTTCATGCCATATTTAGTCATGTACACCGCTTCTTGTGGGAAACGTTGCTGCCATTGAGGCTTATGCTGGTACAACAACTTACCGCTATTGTCAGTTAATGCTGAAATACTCGTAAGGCGTGTATATGCGCCATCATTGGCGAGCGTCGTGTACGCTTGTGCCATTTCATAACTCGATAGTTCAAGCGCTCCTAGGAGTAATGAAGGATACTGATTGATATGACTTTCTACGCCTAGGCCTTCAAGTGTGTTGGCTACTTTGTCCACGCCAATATCCAAACCAAGGTTAACCGCTGGGATATTAATGCTATTACTAAATGCTTGATACAAAGGTAAGTCACCACGGAACACATGGTCAAAGTTGTCAGGCCTCCATACATTACCTTGCTCATCTTTAACTTCTACAGGCTCATCTTTAAGTACCGTACCCAAGTGGTATTGCTTCAGTTGCAAAGCACTGAGGTATACCGCAGGTTTTACGAGAGAACCAATATTACGTTTGGTATCTAACACACGGTTAAAACCTGAATAACGCATATCTCGGCCCGCAACCAGTGCCGACACTCCCCCCAATTGACGATTTACCGACACCATTGCCGCTTCTAATTGTTCAGTGTTAGGGCGCTTTTCTAGATAAGGTAAAGATTGGGCAATGGACTCCTCCATCGCCTCCTGCTTTTGTAAGTCTAGATACGTGAATACGCGAACCCCAGCATCCAAAGTTTCTTTGTCCGTCAGCAACTCTTTAAGTTGACGATTCACCAGCTCTAAGTAACCTGGATAGGTTTTGTCGATATCACGTCGCATCGGTGCGATATCAAGCGGACGCTTCAGCGCTACGCGGTATTCAGGGGTGGTAATTAGCCCATCTTCTACCATTAAACGTAGCACCAGATCACGACGCTCTTGTGCACGCTCTTCATAACGGCGTGGATTGTAATACGACGGTCCTTTAACAAGGGCAACCAGCATCGCAATCTGGTCGAACTCCAGCTCATCAATCGGTTTAGAGAAATAAAACTCAGCCGCAAGGCCCATTCCATGGACTCCTTTGGTATAAGACTGGCCTAAATAAACCTCGTTTAGGTAAGCTTCTAAAATCGCATCTTTGGAATAACGGTAATCCAAAATTAGGGCTATCAAAGCTTCGTTGATTTTTCGCGTTAGTGAGCGCTCACGGGTAAGGTAGAAGTTCTTCGCTAATTGCTGCGTCAGCGTACTGCCACCTTGTACCGTGCGACCAGCACGGATATTAGCGTACAGTGCACGCATAATGGACCAAACAGATACACCGTGGTGGTCATAGAAGTTTCTATCTTCAACCACCAGCAAGGTTTCTTTAAGAATGCTCGGAAATTTATCTAAGGGCACAAATTCGCGGTCTTGGGTTTCATCATTGCCAATTCGAGCAATTTGCACCGGCTCTAAACGAGCACTGTCCAAGCGCTGACCGATGTTGTTTTTGACTGTAGCGAGTTTATTGCCATTAAAGCGTAACTCAATGATGTGAGAATTTTCCTGTCCATCGGCAAATTCAAACGCGCGACGGTAAATACGTAAACGTGTTGCGCTTTGCTCGTACTGCCCTGTATGCGTCAACTTAGTGACTTGAGTGTAATTGAGTCGTTTAAGCTCCCACTCAACCTCATCCATTGAGAGGTATTGACCTGGGTAAAAGGTTAATGCTCGCGCATACACTTGCGCAGGCAGTTGCCACTTATTGCCCTCAAACTGCCTTGTCACTTTGGCATCGAGGTAAATCATGTACAACGCGATACAGATAACGGTTACCAGCGACACTTTCCAAAACAGCGAAAACAACCGCTTGGCAACGCGCTTCATGAATGATGGAGATGTTGAAGTAGGCTTCTTACTACTTTTGGTTTTTTTTACTGGTGCTTTTTTTGACGCCATAAGGTTGCTAATGCGTGGCTAATTGAAAATTTTTGGAAGCTTAGCATACTCATGAGCAAAATTAATTGCCCACGAGTACACCAAGACAGGGTGCTCGTAAATAGTAAGCGGCGTTAACTTAACTGATACTGACTCTCTAGCGAGTAGATACCCACAATGCGTGAATAACGGCTGGGATAAAGAACAAGAAACACAAAATAATATTAATGACTAAATCCTTACCTGCGCCCGATTTCAAAAACACAGCAACTGGCGGTAAGAAGATAGAAAGGATAATCAACAATAGTTTATTCATAGCACGAACCTATTTGAGGGACTTTAGGTTTTGATTATAGTCACAAAAAACGGCGAGTTAAATGCTCGCCGTTATTTAATTTGAATAATCCAATTAGATGTTAGCTTGAGCGCACTGATACAAACTCAGGGTAAGCATCAATTCCACAGTCATGCTGATCCATACCGGTAAGCTCTTCTTCCTCTCCAACACGGATACCCATGGTTTTCTTCAGAATAGCCCATACGATGAATGAAGTTACAAACACGAAGCCATAGATACACACTAAACCGATTAGCTGCGTCAAGTAGTTAGCATCACCGTTTGATAGCGGCACAAGCATTAAGCCAATCGCACCACACACACCGTGTACAGAGATAGCACCTACAGGGTCATCGATACGCGCTTTATCAAGCGCTACGATACTGAACACAACAGCGATACCGCCGATTGCACCTAGGCCTACAGCCAGAAGCGGTGAAGGTGAAGCAGGCTCTGCGGTGATAACGACTAGGCCAGCCAGTGCACCATTTAGCACCATAGTAAGATCAGCTTTACCCCAGTAAGTTTTGCACACAAGCAGTGACGAAATGGCACCGGCTGCCGCTGCTGCATTGGTGTTGAGCATGATTTGACCAACAGCAGTAGCGTTCTCAGCATCGCTGATTAACAACTGCGAACCGCCATTAAAGCCGAACCAACCCATCCACAAAATAAACGTACCGAGTGTTGCCAACGGTAAGTTTGAGCCAGGGATTGGGTAGATTTCACCGTTTTTGCCGTACTTACCGCGGCGAGCGCCCAATAACAATACGCCCGCGAGTGCCGCCGCTGCACCTGCACCGTGCACAATACCTGAACCTGCGAAGTCAACGAAGCCCATTTCAGATAAGAAACCGCCGCCCCATGTCCAATAACCTTCGATAGGGTAAAGTAGGCCAGTCATCACGACACAGAATACGAGGAAAGCCCAAAGCTTCATGCGTTCAGCTACCGCACCTGACACGATAGACATTGCTGTTGCAACAAACACAACTTGGAAGAAAAAGTCAGACTGTAGTGCATGGTCTGCATCGCTAGCTTGTGTGCCAATAAGGGCACCAAAGCTCGGGATAAAACCGCCTTCAGCATTATCTACATACATGATGTTGTATCCGATAAACAAATACATAGTACAGGCAATCGCATACAGCGCGACGTTTTTAGTCAGGATCTCAGTGGTGTTTTTAGAACGAACCAGACCCGCTTCTAGCATGGCGAAACCGGCTGCCATCCACATAACTAACACGCCCGAAATGAGGAAGTAGAACGTGTTCAATGAAAATTGTAATTCAACTACTGTGTTTTCCATGATGGCGCCCCTTAAATAGCTTCTTCATCAAGCTCACCCGTTCGGATGCGCACAATTTGATCGAGATCGTAAACAAAGATTTTACCGTCACCGATTTTTCCGGTTGAGGCGATGCGGGTGATAAGTTCCACCACACGGTCTACGTTCTCGCTTAAGGTCGCAATTTCTAGTTTGATTTTAGGAATGAAATCAACTTGATACTCGGCGCCACGATAAAGTTCGGTGTGTCCACGCTGACGACCAAAGCCTTTCACGTCAACAACAGTCATCCCCTCTATTCCCAGCTCCGCTAGAGCTTCACGCACTTCATCAAGCTTAAATGGCTTAATGATGGCACTGATCATTTTCATATGGCCCCCTTCAGGCAACACTGATTATTATTGTCGAAAGGGTAAATCCAACCTTTGTGCCATAATTATTTTTTCTTATTTAACAGAAAGTTAACTATATTAGCGCACAAAAAACGCACCATAATGGTGCGTTGTTTTATCGTTTTTTCCAAATGTGTGCAAAAACTAGACGTTCTCTATGGTCTCAACAAGTAGCTGTTTTTTGCCACTGGCTTTGGCTTTGTACAGTGCCTGATCGGCTCTTTGCAAACAGGCGTCCATATTGAGATGACCGAGCTGGGCTAAACCGATACTGACGGACATTGCATAAGGCTCATCCGCAACCAGAATTGGGTTTTGCACCAAGTGCTCATTCAAACTCACCAAGCTGCCTTTGAATTTTTCAAACTCTTCACTATCGCACTGCGACAAAACTGCAAACTCTTCTCCACCAAAGCGCGCAACAATACGCCCTTCGAGATGTTGCTTCAGCCTACTCGCCAGTTGCTGCAGTGCCGAATCGCCCGCCTGATGTCCGAATTCATCATTAATCAGCTTAAAGTTATCCGCATCAATTAAAGCGACGGTCACATCCCCAGCTCCCTTTGAGAAGAGTTTTAAGCCTTGCTCTTGCAGGTAACGACGATTGTACAATCCTGTTAAATGATCACGCTCAGCGGTGGCGCGAATTTGGCTAATGAGGTGCAATTGTTCAACGGTTTGTAACACACGACAATGAAACTCTTCATTAGCGAAAGGTTTAGTTAAAAAATCATTAGCGCCATATTTAATGAATTTAGCAGACAACCCATTTTTGCCAGCGCCAGAAATACCGACTATTGCTAAGTCATCACGACCACGATAGTTACGAATAGCACGCACAAGTTCAAAACCATCCATAACCGGCATCGCGTAGTCACAAAGCAGTAATTTGATTGATGGATCATCCCTCAGTAATTGCAACGCCTGTTCTCCATCGGGCGCTTCAATGACTTCGTAGAGTTGGCGCTCAAGCATTTGCCTGAGAACTTGTCGGCTGATTCGCGAGTCATCCGCAACTAACACTCGCAACCCTTTGTTGCGCAACAATTGCGTTAGCAACCGCACTGCATATAAATAAGAATCGCGATTGTCTTTAATGACATAATCCACCACTCCGAGCTCTAACATTTGCTGACGCTGAGATTCATCAAGACTGGAAGTAAGCACAACAGTCGCAATCTCTTGGTCCACAGTTAACCTTACTGCGTCCCCTGTATCACAATCTGGTAACGTCATATCGACCAACGCAATATCGTAGGAATGTTGCTGAATTAACTCTTGGGCCTGATGATAATCCCAAGCGAAGTCAACGTGATCAATGAACTCTTTTGCGAATTTTTGACTCAGTAAATGGCGCAAAACCTGCTGCACAACTTTACTGTCTTCAATGATCAAAACGCGGGCCATGACATAAACTCCAACATGGTATTTTTTTATTAGTATTTGCTTTCGGGCCAAATTTAAACACATTTTAGGCACAATAGACACTTTGACTTTAAAGTAAGTGCTCGCTAGGCTGCCAAAGTTGAATTTTAGGAGTATGAAAATGGCAAAAGTGATGATTTCTGGTGCAACGGGTTTACTCGGACGCGCATTAATGAATGAGTTTAGCAAAGAGCACGATGCAATTGGTTTGGGCTATTCGAGAGCACAGCCACCTATTTTAAAAGTGGACTTGTTTGACAAAGAAGCGCTACACAAAGTATTCGCTGAACATACTCCTGACTTTTTCATCCACAGCGCTGCCGAGCGAAACCCTGATAGGTTCGATAACGATCCTGAAAATAGCATTAAGCTCAATTGTGCCGTCACCGAAGAGATAGCGCGTTGTTGCCAGCAGTTTGGTTGCAAACTTATTTTCATCAGTACTGATTATGTATTTGATGGGCGCACCCCTCCTTATCGAGAAGACGCTGCAACTAACCCGCTTAATTTGTATGGTGAGTCAAAGGCACGTAGCGAGCAATTGCTGCAAAAAGATTACCCTAATGCCGCAATTGCTCGCATCCCCGTTTTATATGGTGAGGTCACTGCACTCAAGGAATCTGCAGTCACTATTATCGCAGAACAGTTAATGAAAGGTGTTCGTGCCTTTGATCACGACTCGTTGCGCTTTCCAACCAATACCGCAGATATAGCTCGTGTATTACGACAAGCGATAGAAGTAGTAGGTAGTAATCTCAAAGGCGTGTATCACATTAGTGCAAAAGAGATGATGACGAAGCTCGATATGGCAAAGGCCATGGCGCCGATGCTTGATATTGATAGGGCAACCTTAATAGCCGCCCCTGTGGATGAAAATGCAGCGCCACGACCGAAAGATTGTGCGTTACACGATACCCGCCTCGCAGCGGTGGGAATAGAGATTGACGCACAATTTAGTGACGCCATCAGCACGATACTAGGCCCCCATTTATCGCAATAACTTGTAGTTTGGTTAGCAAGCTTTTTTAATTAACTCAATTAAGCCCTTCGATAACAATAAAAGGTAACTCAATGTTAGCAACCCATCTAAAAGCTGTGGCGTTGTCGCTTGCAGTCGTGATTGCACCTTCGGTACTTGCCGAGACCAATCAATTCGACGCGTCACAGCACAGCCGTCAAATTGAAATTGACAGCTCAGTCACCACAGAGCACAAAGCACGTATTAATGGCGAGCGTATCTCATATACCGCTGAGACAGGCACTCAACCAGTGTGGAACGACACGGGTGATGCAGTTGCAACACTGCATTACACCTATTACAAGCGTGGTGGCGTGGATGACGATACAAAGCGCCCTTTGCTGATTTCATTTAATGGTGGCCCAGGTTCCGCGTCAGTATGGATGCACCTTGCTTACACAGGCCCTAAAGTACTGAAGATTGATGACGAAGGTTACCCAGTGCAACCTTACGGGGTAAAAGAAAATCCATACTCAGTGTTGGATGTCGCTGATATCGTTTATGTTAACCCTGTCAACACGGGCTACTCGCGTGTACTGCCAGGTAAAGATGGCAAAATGCCAAGCCGCGACCAACAAAAAGACATGTTCTTTGGCGTCAACGCAGACATCAAATACCTTGCAGAGTGGCTAAACACATTTGTCAACCGCCACAATCGCTGGCGCTCACCCAAATTCCTTATTGGTGAAAGCTATGGAACAACGCGTGTATCGGGTCTAGCGTTGGAGCTTCAAAACAGCCAATGGATGTACCTAAACGGTGTGGTATTAGTATCACCTACCGAGATTGGTATCAAACGTGAGGGCCCAGTAGAGGCGGCAAACCGCTTACCTTACTTTGCCGCTACCGCGTGGTATCACAAAGCCCTCGACAGCGAACTACAAGCATTAGATTTAGACGAACTATTACCCAAAGTGGAAGATTTCACTGTCAATGAGTTGATCCCCGCTATCGCAAAAGGCGGCTTTATTAGTGCTGATGAGAAACGTCGCATCGTCACGCAAATGGCGCGCTATGCTGGCGTATCGCAAACATTCGTCGAAGGGAATAACCTCGACATTCCTAATGCCTCGTTCTGGAAAGAGCTACTTCGCGAGCGCGGGCAAACGGTCGGCCGTTTAGACTCTCGCTACTTAGGTATCGATAAGCGCAATGAAGGCGATCGTCCTGACTATTGGGCTGAGCTGACTTCTTGGCTGCACTCGTTCACACCTGCTATCAATTACTACCTTCGCGAAGAGCTACAGTACAAAACAGATGTAAAATACAACATGTTCGGTTCAGTGCACCCGTGGGATAGAAACAACAACAACACAGGTGAAAACCTACGTTTAGCAATGGCGCAAAACCCATACCTAAACGTAATGATTCAATCAGGTTACTTCGATGGTGCAACGAATTACTTTGATGCTAAATACACTATGTGGCAATTGGACCCAAGCGGAAAAATGAAAGAACGCTTGAGCTTCAAAGGCTATCGCAGTGGTCACATGATGTACTTGCGCCGTGCTGACTTAGAGAGCTCGAATAACGACTTGCGTGACTTCATCATCAACGCTCTACCACAAGAAGGCAAAGCAGCTAAGTACTAAGCGGATATTTTAGATAAAACACCACGGCTTAGGCTGTGGTGTTTTTGTTTGTAAAGGCAACGCAATAGCCTTTTTTCTTTTTAAACAAAAGGATTTATACTCACAACTAGGGTTTGTTGACCCTTGATGTAAATGAGCCAATTCTTTGCGCTCTTCGCGACCATTACGGGGCTCTTATGAGTGAACAGTACAAGCTGGTGTTTGCCCACCTTGATGAAGATAAAACCCAAGATCAGGCAATCGTAGCACTACAACAAAAATTAAAACTAAACGAAAAACAAACTCAGGCCTTTTTTGATGGTCAGCCTATCTTTCCTGCCAGTGACCAAAACAAAGCACTCAAACAAGCCAAGGTGCTCGCAACGTTGGGGATTCGCTGCCGCCTTAAGCGCGTAACCACAGGCGCAGCTGCAACAACTGAGCACAGTAGTAAACGTGACGAGCAGATCCTTGCTGCGCTGGATTACGTTACCAGCAGTCTTATTCGCATTGAAGAGCGCTTAGACGATATGGACCATCGCTTTAGCGAGCGCTTACAGCGCGATGAAGATACAGGTGTGATTGACGACCTAGGCTTGGATCTAAGCTTGGGGGAAGACCTCGATATCGACCCTATCTCTAAACCCAAACGCTGGCCAATTGTCCTACTCGTGGTGTTGATTGTCTTATTGCTCACCATCTTGGGGCTTCATTACCTGTACCCTGATATTATCGAGTTTTAATTTCAGCCAGAACCCGCACAGTGACATAAATTGCTCACTCCAGTTATCAGATTTTATGTGAATCGGTGTTATGCAGCTTAACGAACAACGTATTGACATTCGCAAGAGAATGCGAAATTTACGAAAAAATCTTTCCAAAGAAGTGCAAGAACAGGCCACTAAGTCGCTATATATTAATATTTCTCAAGTGGCAATCATCACTAAAAACACCCGGATGGGGGGTATTTAAGCAACGATGGAGAACCAGACTTAAGCCTCGTATTTAAAGAGATGTGGAGCAAAAATGCCAAGCCACACCTACCCATTATCCACCCTTTCACAAGGACTCATTTGCTCTTTCAAGAGTATGAGAAAAACTCACCCATGAAGGCGAATCGCTATGGTATCTTTGAGCCCGAGTTGAATTGCAGTCATATTTGCCCCGTAGCTGAGTTGGATTTTATCCTCACACCGCTGGTGGCATTTGATAGCCAAGGGAACCGATTAGGCATGGGTGGCGGTTATTACGATCGCACACTTGCACAGATACCCGACAACGCGGTGAAAAAGCCGGTGTTAATTGGCATCGCACACCAGTGTCAGGAGGTAGATGCGCTCCCCATTGCCAGTTGGGATGTGCCATTAGATTACATTGTCACCCCCGAGAGAATTTATTGCCCCGAAAGGTAGTGGTACAATGAATTCCTAACCCCAAGCTATCAACTCATTTACGAGCGCAACATGACTCAAGACGAAATGAAAAAAGCGGCCGCATGGGCTGCACTGGAATACGTAAAGAAAGACACCATTGTTGGTGTAGGTACCGGTTCAACGGTTAATCACTTTATTGATGCACTTGCCACGGTAAAGGACGATATTCGCGGTGCGGTATCAAGTTCGCAAGCATCCACTGAGCGCTTAAAAGCGTTGGGTATTGAAGTATTCGAATTGAATGATGTGGATGCGCTAGACATTTATGTCGACGGTGCTGATGAAATCAACACCCACAACGAAATGATTAAAGGTGGCGGAGCGGCACTCACTCGAGAGAAGATTGTTGCGGCGGTTGCCAAGCAGTTTATCTGCATCGTGGATAACACCAAGTTGGTTGATACCATGGGTGAGTTTCCACTCCCTGTCGAAGTAATTCCGATGGCGCGCAGCTATGTAGCACGTGAAATCGTAAAACTCGGTGGCGACCCAGTGTATCGTCAAGGTGTAGTGACAGATAATGGCAACGTTATTTTAGATGTTCACAACCTACATATTGTTGATGCCAAGTCACTGGAACAAACATTAAATCAGGTGGTTGGTGTTGTAACCAACGGCCTATTCGCTCACCGCGGCGCTGATACTGTGATCATCGGCACGCCGGAGGGCCCAACTACACGTTAGAGGAATGAGGAACATGAGTAAGGTATCGTTAGCAAAAGATAAAATTAAAATTCTCTTGCTGGAAGGCGTACACCAAAGCGCAGTAGAAACACTAAAACGCAATGGTTACAGCAATATAGACTACGTGAAAACGTCTTTACCTGAAAATGAACTCATCGAGCGCATTAGCGATGCTCACTTTGTGGGTCTTCGCTCGCGCACTCAGATCACTGACGCTGTTCTCGAAGCCGCACAAAAATTAGTGGCGGTTGGTTGCTTCTGTATTGGTACTAACCAAGTTGATTTAGATGCAGCTAAGCGTCGCGGCATTGCTGTATTCAATGCACCATTTTCAAACACCCGCTCAGTAGCAGAGCTGGTTCTTGGCGAAATTCTGCTGTTACTTCGTGGCATTCCACTGCGTAATGCGATGGCGCACCGTGGTCAATGGTTGAAAACCGCGGAAGGGTCATTTGAAGCACGTGGTAAAACGCTGGGAATTATCGGTTACGGCCACATTGGTACACAGTTGGGTATCATGGCTGAAAACATCGGTATGAAGGTTCAATACTTTGATATTGAAGACAAACTTTCTCTAGGTAATGCGCAACAAGTACAGAACTTAACACACCTGCTGCAAAGTTCAGATGTTGTTAGCCTACACGTACCAGAAACACCACAAACCAAAAATCTTATTGGTACAGCTGAGCTTTCTGTGATGAAAAAAGGCAGTATCTTGATTAACGCGTCTCGTGGCACCGTGGTTGATATCGATGCGTTAGCAGAAGCGTTAGAAGAAAAAACACTTTCTGGTGCTGCGATTGACGTATTCCCTGTGGAGCCAAAATCAAACGATGAAGAGTTTATCTCGCCACTGCGTAACTTCGACAACGTGATTCTTACACCGCATGTAGGTGGCTCAACGCAAGAAGCACAAGAAAGCATTGGTGTGGAAGTAGCAGGTAAGCTGGCTAAATACTCAGACAATGGTTCAACTATGACTGCAGTAAACTTCCCTGAGGTGGCGTTGCCTGAGCTAGCTAATCGCAGCCGCTTGTTACACGTTCACCAAAACCGTCCGGGTGTGCTAACACAGATTAACCAAGCGTTTGCGCAACACGGTATCAACATCGCCGCGCAATACTTACAAACTGACGAAAGCATTGGTTACGTGGTTATCGATGTGGACAGTGACCACTCAGAAGTCGCACTAAAAGAACTGAGTGCGGTAGACGGTACAATTCGTGCGCGTATCCTGCACTAAGAAAATCATTTAACAGTAAAAAGCTCAGCAAATGCTGAGCTTTTTTATGTCTGCTTCAAAATGAGTGCTTGATACTACTCAAAATCTGCAGCACTGTGACGCTCTTTGAGCTGCTCACTTTCATCTCCCCAAGTGCGATTAACGCGACGGCCGCGCTGCACCGCTGGGCGTTCATCAATCTTCTGTGCCCATGCAATCACGTGCTTATATTCATGCACGGATAAAAACTCTGCGGCATCGTATGCTCGCCCTAGCACTAACGCCCCATACCAAGGCCAAATAGCAATATCGGCGATAGAATATTCTTCCCCTGCCATGTATTCATTTTGTGCTAGGTGCTTATCCAATAAATCCAATTGGCGCTTTACTTCCATAGTAAAACGATTGATCGGGTATTCCATTGACTCTGGCGCATACGCGTAAAAGTGGCCAAAGCCCCCGCCCAAATACGGCGCGGCACCCATCTGCCAAAACAGCCAGTTCATGCACTGAGTCTTCGCGTAATGATCTGTGGGAATAAGGGCCGAAAATTTATCGGCCAGATAGAGCAAAATAGAACCTGACTCGAATACTCTCGTCGCAGGAGATGTGCTGGTATCGAGAAGCGCAGGAATTTTTGAATTGGGGTTGATAGCAACGAAGTCAGAACCAAATTGACCACCTTCGCTGATATCAATTAAAAACGCATCGTATTCAGCATCATCTATCCCTTGCTCCAATAACTCTTCGAACATGATGGTGGCCTTTTGCCCGTTCGGCGTTGCCATTGAATACAGTTGAAATGGGTGCTGGCCCCTAGGCAGTTGCTGTTCGAACGTTGCCCCAGCGGTCGGCTTATTTAGACTCGCCCATTTACCGCCGTTTTCACTATCAAATGTCCACACTTTAGGTGGTGTATACGCCGCTTTGCTCATCTGTGCTCCTTTGCATTTTTGTGCATCACTGAAGTATAGACCTATGGTCAAAGGCTTTAATTGCAAGATGAGCAATTTATATTTATGTGTATTGATGTTTATCGTAGCGACAAAAAAGCCGGATAAATATCCGGCTCTCACACTCCTTAACGCGCAGGGATTAGTTACCTGACGCCTCAAGATTGAAGTAATTTGCTAGCTCTTCAGGATCACCCATCATGGTCATCATTTTTTGATTGATTTGAGCCACACTCGTCCCTTCAGGAAGCGATACAGATACTTTAAATTGCTCAGTACCGTCGATAAAACCAAGCGCAGCATCACGTAAACGAGCTGGTGCAGGTGACATGCTTAATTGCTGCTGAGCCTGCATTTGGAACTGCTCAAATGTCATGCCTTGTTCTGCAACCAAACGCTCTAAAATGCCTTTAAGCTTACCGTTATTAATAAGCTCAAAACTCATGCTCTTTGGCACAATTGTCGTCATCGCTGTCATTAGCTGGCTTTGTAACGCCAATTGCTGTTGTAAGTTAGCTTGACCACTGTCTGCCTGCTGCGCCATTTTATTTAGTTGCTCAGATAAGGCCATCAATTGCTGAGAGTTTGTCATTGCGAAATCAAATTTGATGTTCGCAATTTTACCGGCATTAATAACGGTTTTTGCATCCGCATCACCATTCGATTCACTGTACTTAAACTCAGTCACTAAATCGATTTTTTCACCATCGAGTTCTTTCATCCCTTCAAGTGCAGCACCTTTGAAGGTTAAGTCGTTTATGGCAAAGCGTGAATAATCTGACACTTTTTCTGGGTTAAAACCCTGCATTTCGATACTTGCCACATCTGCAATGTGGTTACCTTCAGGATCGTTTACTGTGACCGAACCCAAAGAAATAGACTGATTGAACAAGTCTGTGGTCAGTTCATCGTAACGCACATCCACTCCGGTTTGTGCGTGAAATTGCAGTAACTGCTTATCAACGTCCTTGCGAGCCTCTTTGCTCACATAATAATTAGCGTAGCTATAACCACCCACTGCGAGTGCGCCTAGTGCTACAACAAAAAGTAATTTTTTCATGCTAAGTTCCTTTTGGAGCTACCCTCGCCCCTGCTGATTGTTATTGGGTTTACCCCTAAAATAATGCTTCCAATGCGTCGCTGAGACTTGCAACAGCTTGCACTTGCATTCCTTCAATTGGCTCTTTTGGTTTATTATCAACGGGCACAATTGCGCGTTTAAAACCATGTTTTGCCGCTTCTCGTAGTCGCTCTTGACCGCTCGGCACAGGGCGAATTTCTCCCCCTAAACCAACCTCACCAAACACTACGAGCTCTCGCTCCAAGCTGTAATTCTTGAAGCTAGAAACTAAGGCTACAATCAGTGCTAAGTCAGCACTGGTTTCGGATACTTTCACGCCGCCTACAACGTTTACAAACACGTCTTGATCAGCCACTTGTAAGCCTCCGTGACGATGCAGCACCGCGAGCAACATGGCTAGGCGATTTTGCTCCAACCCGACTGTGACGCGGCGCGGATTTGAAAGCTGAGAATAGTCGACCAATGCTTGCACTTCCACCAGCAATGGCCGTGTACCTTCCCAAACCACCATGACTAAGGAGCCAGGTGTTTGTTCTTGGGAGCGATTCAAGAAAATAGCAGAGGGGTTTTTGACCTCTTTGAGGCCTTGTCCCGTCATGGCAAATACACCTAATTCGTTCACAGCACCGAAACGGTTCTTATGACCACGAAGTGTTCTAAAGCGACTATCACTGCTGCCCTCAAGTAGAATTGAACAGTCGATGCAATGCTCAAGTACTTTGGGTCCAGCCAAAGAGCCATCTTTTGTGACGTGACCGACCATGATCATAGCAATCTGATTTTGCTTCGCAAAGCGGGTCAAATACGCAGCACTTTCACGCACCTGAGACACACTCCCTGGTGCTGATTGAATATCGGTCATGTGCATAACTTGAATTGAGTCGATAACCATAATGCTCGGCTTCTCATGCAATGCTAACTGGCAAATAGTTTCCACATTGGTTTCAGCAAGCGTTTGCAACTTATCGGTGGGCAGGCCCAAACGCTTCGCGCGCATTGCAACTTGCTGCAACGATTCCTCACCGGTTACGTAAAGAGTTTTCATGTGCTCAGCCAGACCACACATTGTTTGCAACAAGATAGTACTTTTTCCCGCGCCGGGTTCACCACCGATCAAAATTGCACTTCCAGGCACGACGCCCCCGCCAAGCACACGATCGAACTCCAGAAAACCTGTAGAAAAACGCGGTAATCCCT
Source organism: Pseudoalteromonas sp. GB56 (assembly GCF_054923835.1). Taxonomy (NCBI): domain Bacteria; kingdom Pseudomonadati; phylum Pseudomonadota; class Gammaproteobacteria; order Alteromonadales; family Pseudoalteromonadaceae; genus Pseudoalteromonas; species Pseudoalteromonas sp. GB56. Next base: position 2,861,964 of record NZ_JBPCHK010000001.1, read on the forward strand.
CAAGATTCACTTCATCCAACGTTTGAATCTTGGCTTCTACAAGTCCAGCATAACCACTCGTCGCACCGCTACTAGTGGTCGACTTAACAGAAGGGACACGAAATTCAGTGACAGTGTTCCACGCCTTACATTCGCTACACTGACCTTGCCAGCGAGCAAACTCCGCTCCACACTCATTACATACAAAGGCTGTTTTCTTTTTTACCATAGTAAAGGCATAAATTTTGCTTTATTAAACGCTTAAGGTTGCTTAATTAAAGAATAAACAATAATTTGACACTCAGTATAACGGTTTTTCAATGCTGGGTAATGGTTTAATACATGGCTGAAGACATTCTTACAAAACATCAACCTCTGATTGAGGAGCTTAAAGGTTCATTAGGCGAAAAAGGCTTTAATAGCGAATTCGCTGAAAAAACGGCTGAGCTCTCAAAAGGAGATCAGTTCATCATTAAGATGGAACTGAACCGTCTTCGTCAGCCTTGCAGCCGAGCATTAGACTTACGCGGATTAAGCTCTGGGGAAATCCAAAGCTACGCCTATAAAAACCAAAACCATTTTTTAGATCACGATGCCATCACCGTATTCGAGCAAGGCGTAAAGCGTTTTGGTGAATACACCTTGTCAGTTTATGAAATGGTGATGGACCATGTTAATGCTCGTCGCCAGCAGCGTCAGCAAAATATTCAAGCAGCCCAAGAAGAAGAAACGGGTGAGAAGTTAATACGTTTTGCATCGTATGAATCACGCCAGCAAGAGCGTATGAACTACGCTATAAAAGTGCGTGTTTTGGTGAACGACAAACGTATCGAAGGTAAAACGAGTGATATATCACTCGGCGGATGCAAGCTTCGCTTACCAAGCCATAGCATGTTGGAAAGCCAGCAGTTGGTGCGAGTGCGCTTTACAGGCCTTGAAGAGGACTTTGAATTGGGCCTTAAAGATGGCGTCGAATATGAAGTCGTCGCCATCGAACCAACCAGCGACATGGATTTTTACTACGCACGAATGAAACGCACGCATTCAAAACCTACACCGGGATTTGATGAGTTTCTAGCGCGTTTTATCGATGGTAACAAACGCCGCTATAAAGTGAATCTAGACAATACGTTAGATGCTGTAGTGACGAAGGGATACGAGCAATTTTACATTCCCCGTATCAATTCCTTATTTGCGTTTATTTGCGAAAAAGAAGGTAAACTTCACCCCAGAGTACTGCTGACTACCGAGAACAATTTGGACTCTCATTATTACTTTAATGATGAGCAGCGCCATTCAATGGTCCCAAACATCTTAGGTCCACAGCGCTTACACAGTGTGCTATCTCGTAAGGGGCAGGTAAAACACACCCTGCTCTACAGCTTCACCCATACTCAGAATGATCGTTTATTTTTTTACAGCGCCACTGACATTGAGCTTGCTACTTACCCCGAACTCCGCGCCTTATTTTTTGCATACGGCAGCCGCAAGCCAAGTTGGCGTGTGCACAAGTTACAACTCGTCCCCGTGCAAAGTGGTGATACCCATATTTTACTGAGCTTACCTGACACTGCTGGTGATGCCATTGCTAAACTCAATAAGCCGCCCAGCGCGCGCGTAATGAGTTACTTGCGTGGCTTAAAGTACTTGTGTTTACTCACGCCAATACAGAGTCCATTGCTGACGCAACGGTTGCAGCGCTATAAATTAGATAAAAGTTTGGTAAATCAGCTCAAGGTCTTCGGCCATCGTCGCACCGTTACTCCTGAGTTAGAAATTGTGGCTCTTGAATATGCCAATTTGCGCTCTCATAAGCGTTATTTGTACCAAACCGAGGTGGAAGTCACAGGTGGACTCAATCAATCGCAAGTAGCACAATCCCGCGACTTTAGCGTGCTAGGAATGCAAATAGAGTTACCCGCACCCACAAATGCGAAAAAAGGTGATGTCATCGAAGTGGGCTTGCCGCAATTGCAAGCAATCACCAAAAAGTACAAGCTGCAAAGCATTCCCTATGAAGTCATGGCCGTGAGTAAGTCTGGCACAATTTTGAATCTCAAAGCCTACCAAAAAAGTAAGCAACCTCATGTTGGCGTGTTGTTCTTCTCGCAGTTGATAGAGAACAACAAAGACAAACTTCAAGTATGTGAAGAAGAAGCAAAAGTTCCGGGCCTATCAAAAGCACTGCGCAATATTGTCATTAAAAATGTGTGCCAAACCCCCTTATATTTCACCAAAGATGATACTCATATTGGCTTAGGCGCTCTGGGGGAAGGTCGTTATCAAAGCGCTATCCATGCAATTTGGAGGCAATACGGTTTGTTAACTGAGCAGCCCAATTTACAGCCTCTTCTCAAAGACAACAGTCTACGTGTTTTGACAAACGCACTGCGCGATGGCCAACGCCAAGATAAAGCCAAGGCGTTTGATTTATTCATCCATCTCAACCCAAAGCATGAAGACCTCAATAAAGCGCTCACTTCACGCTGTGTTGCGGTGGATGGCGACTATGCCCCCATCAATGCCTTCATTAATGAAGCATTGAAATCTGGCATGTTATTTACCTTTAGATTATTCCTGTCAAAAACTGGACGTCCAGATACTAAATACCTTATCAGCGAACTAAAATACATTAGCCACTATGCTCTTCACAAAGCCAAAGAGTTGGAAAAGAGCTTGTGGGAAGTAGAAGGGGTGATGGACGCAATAGCGATTGACGAATTACTGCCACGCCTTTTTGCTATTGACGTTAAAGCATTTCATGCCATGGTTGAGCGCCGCAGTAAATGGCTGCAGCGCGTCAGTTAGGCCACAATAACTTAGTCGATAGTTGGAATGGTTAAGAAATAAAGCAGCTGTGCTAGACTGCCGGCAGTAATAGCCGCAGGCGCTTGGGCAACAACTTTTTCCTTGCCGTGTACGGCAACACCCAACCCCGCTTCTTGCATCATTAATAGATCATTCGCGCCATCGCCGATGGCCATCGTTTGCGAATTAGGCAATTGCAGTTGCTCGCGGTATTGGGCCAAAAAGCGAGCTTTTTCTTGCGCATCAACGATTTGCCCACTAACCGTACCCACAAGCGCCTCACCGTTATCATCTAGTTGATTTGCATGAATTTTATCGAGGTTAAGTAATGTCTGAACCTGCTGAGCAAAAGGAATAAAACCACCACTTGCAATGGCTAAATACCAATTGTTTTCGCGCAGCACCGCACACAATTGCTCAACGCCGGGCATTAGAGGCAATTGGCTTTTAAGCTCGTCGACTAAATCCAGTTTAATGCCCGCTAGTTTGGCAACTCGTTGGCGTAAGCTGTCGCTGAAGTCCAACTGTCCTGCCATCGCTTGTGCAGTAACTGCAGCCACTTCGTCATACACGCCGCCTAAACGCGCGATTTCATCAATACACTCAATAGTGATAGCCGTTGAGTCCATATCCATCACCAAAAGACCCGCTTGAGATAACTTGGGAGGATTTACCAAGGCTGCACATTGCACACCATTTTCGGCACTATAGGCCTTTACTTGGTCATTTAATTGCGCATTTGCATCTGTAATAGCGAACGCAAAAGCAGGTGGTAAATCAGCATGCGCTTCATAGCGACAAACACCCACAAGCTCACCTGCCCACGCTTGTAACTGTGTCGCAAAGTTCGCGACATGCATGCCTAATTGGAAGCTGAACAAAACCACGTAGGTGGTATTGCTGTTCGCGTTTGCCACCAAAGACGCATGGTCAAAGTCATACCAAGTGTTTAAATTAAGGTGATTACTTAGGGACAGATCGTCTTGCTGTGCTACAGTAGAAAAAGCAATGCTGTGCTTTGGCATTGAGTGCTCCAACGCAAATTAAATAAAGTGATAAGGCTGTGCCAATTTAATCATTGATGGCGAGGAAAGTCAGTAACCACATGAGTGATATGAAAAATAAACAAGTAAAAAATCCGGTGCGCACATCTCGTTGGCAACGCCTAACGCGACTGGTGTTTGCCGCTTTGTGCTTCGTATTGCTTACATGGATGGCATTTAACACCAGTTTCCAAGGGCACCAAATGCTCTATCAACAAAGCTATCAATACGCCAAAAGCTTATCGCAGCAATTGGCGCTCACAGCAGCTTTGCCATTGGAGCAAAACAACAAGCCACGGCTCACCGAGTTAGCTAATCAATTGAGTATGGATGACGTCATTCAAAGCGCGGTAATCTATGATATTAGCGGCAGTACGCAGGCCCAAAGCAATGTGTACTCCCCCTATGACTCGCAATACGGCATAACCTTAGGCACACCGGGGATCAGCAAGCTAACTCAACCCATCGTCATCCCCATCACCTCGTCGCAAGAGCAAAAGCCAATAGGCTTTGCGCGGGTGAATTACCTACCGCAAACAGCCATTGATACCAGCCACAGATACATCCATGAGGTTGGTCGGCAGGTGCTGCTGATGCTCATTATTTGCTGTATTTTTACATGGCAACTAGGGCGTGGATTAAAACGTTGGCAGCTCAAACGCTATTTTCGTAAAAAAGCTAAACAATTCAGATACAACAACTCAGACAAGGCGTCATGATCAGCCTCTTCTAGTAACTCAGCCAATGCCATAAACACTGTGGGGATGTGCTCTGGCGTGTTGATCTGCCCCTGGTGGCCAAACAGTGGCATGCTCGGCGCGTCAGTTTCCAACAGTAAATGTTCTGCACCTACACTGCGCAACGCTTCTTTGGTTTTCTGTGCGCGTGCATACGTAATAGTGCCGCCCACACCCAATTTAAAACCCGCTTTTGTATAATTTTTCGCCACCTGCGTGGAGCCTGAAAACGCGTGAATAACCCCACCAAATATAGGAGGGCACCGCTTAAAGCTCGCCGCAATCAAATCATGACTTTGTCGGTGATGCACAATTAAAGGCAGCTCATATTCATTGGCTATAGCGATTTGCGCTTCAAACAAGTTCTGCTGGATGGCTAAATCTTCCACATACCTATCGATACCACACTCCCCCACGGCAATAAAAGTATCACGATGCGTTGCTATTAAATCGGCAAGTTGAGCGATATGCGATTCATGATGCTGGCCTAAAAAGTAAGGATGCATACCCGCACTGACAAATGTATTGGGGGTGTGTTGGGCGAATTGAATGAGGTTATGTGATTGTGCCAAGCTGATACCTGGCACCACGAAATGTGTGACTCCCTGCGCATGGGCATTGGCAATACGCTGCGCTCTGTCACCATCGAATTCACTAAAATCAAGATGACAGTGGGAGTCGATAAAGCGCATCACGGGTTGAGGCGCCCTACCTGCCAAGAATCATCTGCTTGGCGTGTATACATAAAGCGATCATGAAGGCGATGGGCACCACCTTGCCAAAATTCGACTTTGGTTGGTTTCACACAATACCCCCCAGAAGTCCGGCAATGGAATTTCGCCTTTGGCAAATTTATTCTTCATTTGCGCAAATTTTTCCATCAGCACTTGGCGTGATGAAACTGGGCGACTTTGGCTTGATGCCCAGGCTGCCAATTGGCTTTCTTTAGGCCGAGAGAGGAAATATTTGGCCACATCGCTCACAGGTAATGGCTGCGCTTCCCCATAAACGATCACCTGGCGTTCAAACATGTGCCAAGGAAAATGCAGGCTAATCTTGTTGTTCTTCGCCAGCTCACTGGCTTTACGCGAGCCTGTGTTAGTGAAAAACACAAAGCCTTTCTCATCCAAGCTTTTCAGTAGCACGATACGTTGTGATGGCTGCCCGTGTTCATCCACCGTCGCTACCACCATGGCCGTTGGATCTGGGATCTGCGCAGCAATCGCCTGCTCCAGCCACTTTTCAAATTGCGCAATGGGGCTTGCCTCGAGCATGCTCTCGTCTAACCCACCTTGTAAATATTCGCGACGAATATCATCAAGTTTCATAGCAAATCCTTCTTAATATGCTCAGGTGAGCAACGCAATTGCTTAAAGCCATCATTTTCGATTTTCGAAAGCATCAGCAAGTGTAGGAGTGCTGACAAGGCGGTACTCTTTTTTATACCTAGGAGCATACGTGACGTATGTGACTAGTGTTAAAAAAGAGCACCAACGCAGTCAAAGCGAACTACACGCCGCTGATTACATTTGCTCCATGACGTCGATACCTAAAAGGTCTAACCCTTTTTGCAACGTCTTCGCCACCAACGAGCACAACACCAAACGACTGTTCTTATCTTCTTCGCTCACACCCTCTTTGAGTACTGGGCATGCTTCGTAGAAGCTCATGTACAAGCTCGCAAGCTCATACAAGTAACCACACAATACGTGTGGCGTCGCATCGTTGATCATCTGATCCAACACTTCTTCAAACTGCATCAGTTTGATAGCGAGCGCTTTTTCTTGAGGTTGCGCAACCACAACAGCTGCTTGGTGTGCAGCACTGTCGATGCCCGCTTTGCGGAAAATACTCTTAACACGGGTATACGCATATTGCAGATAAGGCGCTGTGGCACCTTCAAAGCTCAACATCGTATCCCAATTGAAGATGTAATCGCTGGTGCGGTGCTTAGACAGGTCAGCGTATTTCACTGCACCAATACCAACTTTGCTGGCAATCTCTTCTTGCTCTTGGTCACTCAGTGGTGATTCACGCTCAGATAATTTCGCCTTTGCACGAGTGACTGCTTCATCTAGTAAATCAGCTAGTTTTACCGTGCCGCCCGTACGGGTTTTAAATGGCTTACCATCTTCACCCATCATGGTGCCAAATGGGCAGAATTCATAGCTCGTTTCATCGCGCAAGAAGCCGGCTTTACGCGCTGTGATCTCTACTTGACTGAAGTGCAAACTTTGACGTGCATCTACGAAGATCATAATGCGGTCAGCGCCAAGCGTGTGTGAACGGTATTCACACGCTGCTAAGTCGGTGGTTGCATATAAGAAGCCGCCACCCGATTTTTGCACGATGAACACTGACGGCTCACCATCTTTGTTCGCAAGCTCATCGATGAATACAACTTGTGCGCCCTGGTCTTCTTTAGCAATGCCCTTCTCACGAAGCACATCAATCATGCGTTGCAGTTCACTGTTGTACGCACTTTCTGCGTAAATGTCTTCACGCTTAAGTGTCACGTTTAGCTTGGCGTATACTTCTTCTGAGTGTTTCACCGAGGTATCGATAAACATCTGCCATAGCTTGTCACAGTGTGCATCACCTTGTTGTAGTTTTACTACGTATTCACGCGCGCGATCGGCAAAGCCTTCTTCGTCATCAAAACGCTTTTTCGCATCACGGTAGAAGCTTTCAAGGTCCGCAAGAGCAACTTTTTCAAGATCAACTCCGTCGTTAAGTAAGTCTTCAAGGTGCGCAATCAACATACCAAATTGCGTGCCCCAATCGCCCATGTGGTTTTGACGAATGACTTTGTCACCACGGAACTCTAATGTACGCGCGACCGCATCACCTATGATGGTTGAGCGCAGGTGACCGACGTGCATTTCTTTGGCGAGGTTTGGCGATGAGTAATCCACCACCACAGTATGTGGGTTTGCATGCTCTGCAACACCTAACTTGGCGTCTTGGTTTGCGTTCGCAACTGACTGAGCGAGGAATTCAGGTTTAAGGTGAATATTGATAAAACCAGGTCCTGCGATTTCAACTTTGTCTGCTAAATCAGATACATCAAGCGCATCAATGATTTTTTGCGCCAACTCTCGAGGATTAGTTTTTAGTTTTTTCGCCGCGCCCATTGCGCCATTGATCTGGTAGTCACCAAATTGCGGACGCGTGCTTTGCGTGACCGCTGGATTAGTGCCTTCTTCAAGCCCCGCAGCAAGCATGGCGGCATTGGCTTTGTCGATTAAAATTTGTTTAATGTTCATCGTTGCAGTTACCTTGCAATTGGGCCAGCGCTTTGCTGGCCGAGATAAATTAGGGAGCTTGGAGTCTTAGTGTTCACGCGTTTCGCTGAATTTCACTTCAGGGTAGCGCTCCATCGACAAATTCAAGTTTACACGTGTTGGCGCGATGTAGGTCAGGTTGTCGCCGCCATCAAGCGCTAAGTTGGCTTCGCACTTACGTTTGAATTCTTCGAACTTCTTCGTGTCTTCGCATGAAACCCAACGTGCCGTGTTCACGTTCACGCTTTCGTAAATTGCGTCCACCTTGTATTCCGCTTTCAAGCGCGCCACAACCACATCAAACTGCAGCACACCTACCGCGCCTACAATGAGATCGTTATTGATAAGCGGGCGGAACACCTGCACCGCGCCTTCTTCCGAAAGCTGTACTAAGCCTTTAAGCAATTGCTTTTGCTTCAATGGATCTTTCAAACGAATACGACGGAATAATTCCGGTGCGAAGTTTGGAATACCGCTAAACTTAAGCCGTTCACCATCAGTGAAAGTATCACCGATTTGAATCGTGCCATGGTTATGCAATCCAATAATATCGCCGGCATAAGCGTCTTGTGCGCGCTCGCGGTCACCTGCCATAAAGGTCACGGCATCGGAAATACTGACTTGCTTACCAATACGCACATGGTTCATCTTCATACCTTGCGTGTATTTGCCTGACACAATACGCATAAAGGCAATACGGTCACGGTGTTTCGGGTCCATGTTCGCTTGAATTTTAAAGACGAAACCAGAGAACTTTTCATCTTCGGCTGTCACTTCGAGCTCATCATCGGTTTTGCGCGGCATAGGCGCAGGTGCCCACTCAGTGAGGCCATCCAGCATGTGGTCAACACCAAAGTTACCGAGTGCGGTACCAAAATAAACAGGCGTTAACTCACCGCTTAGAAACATTTCTAAATCGAATTCATTTGATGCGCCTTGCACTAATTCGATTTCTTCACGTAATTGTTCAGCCAGGCTTTCGCCCACAGCTTCATTTAGCTCAGCGTTATCTAACCCTTTGATTATACGTACATCTTGAATCGTATGACCATGACCAGTTTGGTATAAGATAGTTTCATCACGGTGTAAGTGGTACACACCTTTGAACTCTTTACCACAGCCAATCGGCCATGTGATGGGCGCACACATGATGTTGAGTTCGGTTTCGACTTCATCGAGGAGTTCCATCGGGTCGCGAATATCACGGTCCAATTTGTTCATAAAGGTCACGATTGGTGTATCACGAAGACGCGTTACTTCCATGAGCTTACGAGTTCGATCCTCAACACCTTTCGCCGCATCAATGACCATTAAGCAAGAGTCAACTGCGGTCAATGTGCGATACGTATCCTCAGAGAAATCTTCGTGTCCCGGGGTATCCAATAAGTTAACTAGGCGCTCGTTGTAAGGAAACTGCATCACAGAGGTTGTTACCGAGATACCACGCTCCTTTTCCATTTCCATCCAGTCTGACTTTGCATGCTGGTTTGAGCCACGGCCCTTTACCGTCCCTGCTTTTTGGATAGCTTGGCCGAACAAGAGTACCTTTTCGGTAATCGTGGTTTTACCCGCATCCGGGTGGGAAATGATTGCGAACGTGCGTCGCTTATTAATTTGCTGTATTAGTTCTGACATGCGGTCACTTTTGCGCTAACGACCTAACTCAATGATACAGTTAAGTCGTAAATAAGTTATAAAGACAATAATGCGCGTGATTATACCGATTTTCAGGTGCGCACAAAAGCGCCGAATACAAGTTAAAGTGACTTCTGGGCCAACCTATGTGTATTATTACTAGGCATTGGGTATAATTTTAATCACGTTCCCATTTTTATAACGCGCTGAAGACATATTAAGACGTTGCAAGGAGGCGCTACGGCCATGAAAACAAGCAAGCTGAGTATTCGCTTACTCTGGTACATCACACCCGTTGTGATACTGCCGCTATTGTTTTTAGGAGGCTTCACCCTCACCAACGTCACTAGCTCATCAGAACAGCAATCGCAGTTGATTGTGAGTCGCTTTGTGCAACAACAACAAAACAAAGTGTTCCACTCACTGAATGTGTATCACTCGACTACAGAATTGTTAAGTTCTTCTCCAGTATTACAAAATTTTCTCCATGAAATTGATGGCAGCAGTGGTAATTACCGTCAAAACCTCGCTGCATTGCTGGACGTATTTAGCAGCTACACAGAAGCCTATCCTGATATTTTGAGTATTAACTTTGTTTCTGCGACGCAAGACAGTTACGCGTATTTTTCCACGACATTGCAGTCGCCACCTGATACCTATCCATTTTTTGAACAATTGGTCGCCAGCTCGTTGCGCCGCCAACAATTTATGGTGCAGGCGGATAACGGTGAGACCTCGCTGTACTTTGCGCAAAAGGTATTTGCCCCTGACTTTCAATTAGAGCGCCCTGTGTTACTGGGCTATATCATTCTAAAAGTGCAACCGACTGTACTCAACACCGCCATTTTAGAAGCACCGTATAACAATACCTTGAACCTTCTGCTTTCGGAGCAAGGTAAAGTATTGTTTAGCTCTAACCATGCTCTTTTAGGCACCACCTTGAACAAAGAAGACTTACGAAGAATCAATCTTTGGGCTGACAATGGGCAATTAAATGAGGTGATATTAAAGAGCGTCGACGACACACCGCGAATGATGTACGCAGTACAAATGTCAGATGGCCACTATTTTGCGACCAGCATTCCAAAAACCATGCTTTATCAGGCAGGGAAACTCATTAGCCTCATCACGGCGCTGATTGTATTCATATCGGTAATAACACTCCCTATTCTTATTTTTATCGTGGTTCGAAACCTGCTTCTCAATCCTATAGAAAAACTCGGAGAAGCCAGTCATCGTGTGGGTGAAAATGACTTGTCGGTGCGCCTTGAGCAGAACCGCTCAGATGAAGTTGGACAACTGTTCAGCGACTTTAATCACATGGTAGATAAAATTCATCACAGCCAAAGTGAATTAAAAGAGTACAAAGACACGTTAGAGCAACGGGTTGAAGAGCGCACCATTGAGCTTGAGAAAACCAACAAAGCCCTTGAACGCGCCATTGAGCAAGCCGAGCAAGCAAACCAATTAAAAAGTCGCTTTCTAGCTAATATGAGTCATGAAATTCGTACACCATTGACTGCGATCATGGGCTTTACAGAGCAGCTACTTGAGAATAATGAGATCGAAGACGACCGAGTACACCAACAACTATCGACTGTGCTTCGCAACTCTCGCCACTTGTTGGAACTCATCAACAACATCCTCGATCTCTCTAAGATAGAGGCTGAAAAACTTGCGGTAAACCGCGAGCCAGTGTCTCTCTATGAACTGTTCGATGACTTGTCCTCAATCATTACTGCACAAGCACAACAAAAAGAGTTAGCGTTTAAAATTAGTTATGACTTTCCAATACCTCGGTATTTGAACAGTGACCAAACACGCCTGAAGCAGATATTACTCAATATTCTTACCAATGCCGTAAAATTTACCGCCAACGGCTTCGTGCACCTCAACGTGGGCTACCAACATGGTGTGTTGAAGTGCGTGGTTACGGACTCGGGTATTGGAATATCTGACCAGGAACTTAGCCGTATTTTCAAACCTTTCGAACAAGCTGACTCAACCACAACTCGTCGTTTCGGTGGCAGTGGCTTGGGGTTGTGCATAGCAAAGAATTTGTCGCAACTACTCGGTGGCGATATCTGGGCGCAGAGCGAGCAAGGTAAGGGCAGCCAATTCACCATTCACATTGATTGTAACCAAGTCTATGACGACAGCGAATTCTATACCGCGCTCGAGCAAATGCAGCCACCAAAAGTGGCTATACCGACACTCAGCTGGAAGCAATTTGACGGTGAAATTCTCGTTGCCGAAGACAACAAAGATAACCAAGCCCTGATCTCATTGCTATTAGAACGTTGGGGCATTACCCCTGACTTCGCTGACAATGGCGCGGAAGCCGTGGAGAAGGCGCTAGTAAAAGACTACCAGCTGATCTTAATGGATATGCAAATGCCGGTGATGGGTGGTGAAGAAGCAACACAAATGCTGCGCCACGCTGCGTATGATGGACCAATCATTGCGCTAACCGCGAATGTAATGAAACATGACATCGACCGCTATTTGCAAGCGGGATGTAACAAAGCCCTTGCTAAACCCATAGATAAAGAACAGCTCGAACACACATTAGCGACTTACTTAAGCTTGCAACAAGAGGCTAATTCACGGTGGGATGATATTCTCCAAAGTGAGCGCTTCTTACAAATTAATGAAAACTACAAACAGAAGCTGCCTGACTATTTAATGCAAGTCCAAGCTCATCAGCAAGCCGCCGAATGGGAGCAACTGCAAGCAGTCGCGCACAGTATTAAAGGTAGCGCTAGCTGCTTTGGCTTCAATGGTGTTGCCGATGCCGCTGATGAACTAGAAAAATCAATTCGAGAAGGCGGCCATGAAGACCATGACTACCCGATACTCAAACTAGAGCACGCGATCCGCTTTGCGCTGGAAAAGGATTTAGCGTCTAGTTAGAAAGTTAATGTGGATGCCACAAAAAAGCTTGCCGCTGTAGAGGCAGCTTGGACAAAAAATAAGGAGAAATTGTGCACCCAAATAGAAACGCCATCGCATTTGGTGGGCTCTTTGCCACCGTTTTATTCTTTATCGTATTAATCATTCTTGCCCTTTGGGCATGGCCACAATATAAAGTTTACAAACTTGAAATGAATGGTATTGCTGCTTTAAAAGAAGCGGAATGGAGTAAGCAAATCCTGATTGAAGAGGCCAAAGCGCGTGAACAGGCGGCGTTAATGCAAGCGAAGGCCCGCGTCACCCTAGCGCAAGCCGAAGGTGAAGCCAAAATAGTGCAAGCCAAAGCTGAGGGGCAAGCAGATATCGAGCGAGCGAAAGCTGCCGCCGAGGCCAATAAAATAATCGGGGAATCACTCAAAGGAAATGAAGCATATTTGCGTTACGTTTGGATAAAAGGCCTTCAAGAAGGCAATGGAGAACGAATCTATATTCCTACCGAGGCGGGGCTTCCGATCCTAGAGGCGGGTAAAGCTGGGCAATAAGCGTTAGGGTCCGTTTATTTTTGATGAATGAATTTTATTCAAATCAAAATTCAATAGACCCGAATCTCAAAATAGGCAATCAAAGTGCAAGGTGCCATAGGGCGAATCATTAAAAGGGAACAGCGGTGAGTGCGATTATTAGAGAAATAACCCAAGCAGACTTTGCGTCTTTTTGGCCCACTTTTAGTGCAGTGATTAAGGCACAACAAAGCTACGCCTTTGACCCAGATATGACGCAAGAGCAAGCCTTTGCGCTGTGGTGTGAGATGCCGATAAAAACATTTGTGTATGTACACAATAACGCCGTGCTTGGTAGTTATTATCTCAAAGCCAATGCGCTTGGGCCAAGCAATCACATCTGCAATTGCGGCTACATGTTAGCAAGCGCTGCAAGAGGCCAAGGGATTGCGCAAACACTGTGTGAGCATTCGCAACTAATTGCTCAGCAGCTTGGTTTTCAAGCGATGCAATTCAACAATGTGGTATCGACCAACGAGGGGGCAATTAGGCTCTGGCACAAGCTCGGCTTTGAAACCATTGGCCGCATTCCCAATGCCTACCGTCATGGTGATTTGGGTTATGTAGATAGCCTAATTATGTACAAATGGTTAGCGCCGTAGGGCATACATACTGTGCCATGAGAATTGCTGTATCTTGCAGATGAATAATCGGTCTTACGCTTAAAGCCTTCATCTAGCGCACTGTTTTTTAGTGAAACTTTAACAGCTAGCCAGTAAATCGAAGCATCACAAGCACATAATACTCTCCCTTGGCAGCACCTTCATTTAAATACACCCGTCTGCATCAAAAGCGCCACACTCGTCCCCATTTCTGGTAAACTATAACAGGGACAAAAAGTTATAAATATTTTGTTTGACGTGTCGTTTCGTGCAACAAGATATGGAATGAACTGTGCGACCCTATGCAATTGCAATAACTACAAAGGCGTTCAAAAAGCCACGAATCAGGATAGAAATAAGGCCACTTAGGTTACTATGTTTAAAAGAGTTAACCTTACATGGCTAAGGATAAATTGAGCGACCTTTATCATAAAAAATAACCACCTAGGCCCCTGACTAGCTGAGTTGACATTGAAGGTTGCTAAATGAAAACGTCAATTGATACTGACAACAGTTTTTTCAAAAAACTTAGCTTTGATGAACTAATGGAACTTGTTCCTGACCTCTTTTTGCACTAGACAGCGACGGTAAAATTCTTGAGTACCGAGCTGGGAATAGCTCGGATTTATATGTATCACCCCAAGAGTTTCTCAATAAATCAATGTTCGAGGTGCTGCCTTCTGAACCCGCACAGTTACTGCGAATCACATTTGAGCGCGTGAAGTTTTCTGGACAGTTAAACACCGTCCATTACCAACTGCATGTGAATGGCGATTTTAAATGGTTTGAGGCAAGAATTGCACAGTCGAGTGAAGACCGTTTTATTATGCTTGTGCGTGATATTACTATAGATAAAACTAAAGAATTGAGTATCTTACATCAAATTCATCATGACCATTTAACTGGCTTGTATAACCGCAGCTATGCATTTGAGTTTATTCACAGAGAATTAAGCCAAGCGCTTAAAGACAAAACCGAAGTGGCGCTATTTTATATCGATATCGACGATTTTAAAGCGATTAATGATAGGTTTGGGCATATTATTGGGGACAGTGTACTTAAAGAAGTCGCTAATGCTATTCAACGCTCGGTGCGCAAAGAAGACATTGCGTGTCGCATTGGTGGCGACGAGTTCTTGGTAATAGCAAGTGGCGATTTTTCTCACAAAACGCTGGACAATACAGCCAAACAAATTTTGCAAGCTATTGATAAGGCATCACAAAAATTAGCATTAGGCCTCAACTTTTCTGTCAGTATTGGAATTTCAATCAGTGTGCAGGGCAATACAGAGCCAACCTCACTTATTGAGCAGGCAGACTCAGCCATGTACGAGGCAAAACATTGTGGTAAGCATGGCTACGCCATTTATGGAGACTCTAATGAAAGTTAAGATATAACTACCCAGCGCGAGTGCTAAGTACGTTAAATCTCTGCGTCATCCAACACAGTTTTCATCATCAAGAGCGCATCTTCGCCATCAGGATAATATCCTTTGCGACGCCCATTGAAGTCAAAACCGCAGTTTTGATATAGGTTGAAGGCAGCCGTGTTACTCTCACGCACTTCTAAAAACATCAACTCAGTGTTGCGTTGTTGAGCGTTAGTCTCTGAATCACGCATGAGTTTTTTACCGAGCCCTTGACCTTGATACTCAGGCGATACACAAATATCGATAAGCGTGATATCTGGGCCTGCTTGTTCAGCCACATAAAAGGCAACAAGCAGGTTATTTGCAAACAATCCTCGGGCAAAGTAACGACCAGATAAACACGACAACATTAACTTTTCATTCCAAGGATGTGTATGACACGCATTCTCTATCACCATAATCTCGGCAATATGGTCGTTATTCAAAGGCAAGATTTCAAACATCAATAAACACCAGATCTCGTTGAGATAGTTGCTGCCACAACCGTTGCTTTTGGGTGGCACTGAGTTGTGATGCAGGTAGATAAACAGTGTTACCTTGCAGCGTAGGCTCATCCACAGAGGCTACAAAAACCTCTGCGCCATCGGGCAGCAAACGACAAATATCATCAGACAATGGGCTGCTTAATGGAGACATTGATTCATCATTAAAAACCAGACTCTCGTCCTGTGTGCCCTGCTCTTTAGACAGTGAACGCGAACGCAATTGAACAGGCTGGATAGCAAAAATTTTCGCAAACTGAGAATGCATACTAATTCGTTATAATGATGATTTTTCGGCGGTTGCCAGTGTAGCTTAAAGAAGCAAAAGAGAGAAGTGGCAGGGGCGGAGAGATTCGAACTCCCAACCGTCGGTTTTGGAGACCGCTGTTCTACCAATTGGAACTACGCCCCTGCAATGACGACGCATTATAATGAGCTTTTCTTAAAGGTAAAGAAAAAATATCGTTCACATCGTTCAACTGCCTTTAAATTAAACAAAGCGGAGAATTTACACACAAAAGTCCGATATTTATCTCGCTTTTTACCATCTTACGGGCGTTTAGATAAATCGTTGAGAACTCGCTCGCAGTCTTAGCTGTCGACCCGCTAGCACAACACGTACCTTAATTGACAGAATCACTAACCATTGTTAAATTCATGGCCGAATTCGTCAAATTGATGAAATTCAACGCACAATGGAATGCGCGTTAAACGTGAAGACTTTAGCGCGTTTGTAAGGATAATAAGGAAATTATAATGAATCTCTCCAAGAGCAAAATACTCCTACTCATCTCGCTATTAATGCTACTTACTAGCAACAAAGCGTTTGCCAAAAACTATCTTAATATTGAAATTGCCGATGAAATATTGGCGCTCAACGAGCAATACACGGTCACACTCAATGAAGGTATCAGCTCTGATGTTAAACATAGTTTAGACAAAAAGCTGCTGACCTTTATGCCTCAAGAAGACAATGTCTTCTACGAGTTTACGGTGGCAATTGAGGGGGAAGAGAAGCAGTGGTACGTCGACTTATTTGTCTTTAGTAATCAAAAGAACTTCCTCGACTTTAACACCTTGTTGTTCTCGGCCTTGCTAAACCCGATGGATTTCTACCACTTAGATCATCGTGCTGGATATCACTTCTTTAAGTCCTATGCACAATACATTGATGGCGATTATGAAAAGTTAAAAAGTGAATACAACAAAGGCCCAACGCATTACTTTAGCTATATGGACGCACTGGGCGATTATCAAAACTACATGGCCAATGTGTATCCAGTGCAAACTAAGTTGCAAACTGCAGCAAAAGAAGCACAAGGTAGCAAAGTCATGGCGCACGACAAAGTGATTAGCAACTTTATAAGGGCTGTTAACAAGAAACGCTCTGTTCCTTTGTTAAAATACCGAGACCCAAATGCACCGCAAGATCACCAAGAGATATACGAGCGCGGCCTACAAACGCTGTACGCCTACTTCGACAAAATTGGTAACCCAACTAAGTTTAACGTGCTGCAAAAACGCAAATACGAAAACATTAATCAACCGAGCGTGGATTACTACCTAGTGGAAATTCTTGAGCACAATGGTCAGCTGGACAACAAAATAGAGATGGAGTTCTTTTTTAGTGATGTACATGGCAAGCGTTATATCAAAGAGTACGATATAACAGGCATTCATTTTCAATAACAAAAAAGGGCTGATTTCAGCCCTTTTTAGTGTCTTTATCTCATCAAAAGATAATTAGGTCTTATTCCCACTCAATAGTCGCAGGCGGCTTGCCTGAGATATCGTAAACTACGCGAGAAATACCGTCGATTTCATTGATGATACGGTTTGAAACCTTACCTAGGAAGTCGTACGGTAGATGTGACCAGCGCGCCGTCATGAAATCAATTGTTTCAACGCAACGTAGGCTGACAACCCAATCATATTTACGTGCATCGCCCATAACACCTACAGAGCGTACCGGTAGGAAAACAGTAAACGCTTGGCTAACTTTGTGGTATAGATCAGCATTGTGTAGCTCTTCGATGAAAATTGCGTCAGCACGGCGAAGTAGATCACAGTACTCTTTCTTAATTTCACCTAATACACGTACACCTAGGCCTGGACCTGGGAACGGGTGACGATAAAGCATGTCGTAAGGCAGACCAAGCTCTAGACCAATCTTACGCACTTCGTCTTTGAATAGCTCACGCAGTGGCTCAACAAGACCCAGCTCCATATCTTCAGGTAGGCCACCCACGTTGTGGTGTGACTTGATCACGTGCGCCTTACCTGTCGCTGATGCAGCTGACTCGATAACGTCTGGGTAAATCGTACCCTGAGCAAGCCATTTCGCGTTTACGCGCTTACTTGCTTCTTCATCGAATACTTCAATGAAAGTGTGACCGATTGCTTTACGCTTCGCTTCTGGCTCATCAATGCCTTCTAATGCATTAAGGAAACGCTCTTCAGCATCAACTTTAACAATATTCAGACCGAAATGGTCGCCAAACATGTCCATCACTTGCTGGCCTTCATTCAATCGAAGTAGACCATTGTCAACGAATACACATGTTAGTTTGTCGCCAATCGCGCGGTTAATAAGCATCGCTACTACTGATGAATCTACGCCACCAGAAAGACCAAGGATAACCTCGTCGTCACCGACTTTCTCTTTGATGCGAGCAATCGCGTCTTCGATGATTTGTGCAGGTGTCCAAAGCTTTTCGCAGCCACAGATATCAACAACAAAACGCTCAAGGATACGCTGACCTTGCAACGTGTGCGTTACTTCTGGGTGGAATTGTACACCGTAAAAACGTTTCTCTTCCCATGACATTGCAGCATGCGGACAGGTGTCTGTTTTCGCCGTTGTTGCGAACTGAGGTGGAATCGCTTCAACCTTGTCGCCATGGCTCATCCATACGTCTAGTAGACCTGCACCGTTTTCACCTAGGTGATCTTCGATCGCTTCAAATAACGGGCAATCACCCACTTTTTCAACTTTCGCATAGCCAAACTCTTTCTTGTCAGAGCCGTGTACTTTACCGCCAAGTTGCATGGCCATTGTTTGCATGCCGTAACATACGCCCAATACTGGTACACCCGCTTCGAATACGTAATCTGGCGCACGCGGGCTGCCATCTTCTACTGTTGACTCAGGGCCACCAGATAGGATGATACCTTGTGGGTTGAATTCACGGATTTGCTCTTCCGTTACATCCCAAGCCCACAGCTCACAATAAACACCAATTTCACGCACACGACGGGCGATTAATTGCGTGTACTGCGAACCAAAGTCTAGGATCAATATACGGGAGTCATGGATATCTTTGCTCATTGCAATCTCATCTAAATTAAATGAAATTGGACTGATAAATGATGTAATTCACCAGTCGAAAATTAGTAAGGGCTAGCAACTGCTAGCCCTAATCTCGTCTGATTTGGCTATTAGCCTAGACGGTAGTTTGGTGCTTCTTTGGTGATTTGCACGTCATGAACGTGAGACTCACCCATACCCGCAGCTGTAACACGTACAAATTGCGGCTTAGTATTGAGTTCTTCAATAGTAGCACAGCCAGTTAAACCCATCGCACTGCGGATACCACCCACTTGCTGGTGAATAATGTTCGCAATTGGGCCCTTGTATGCAACGCGGCCTTCAATGCCTTCTGGTACCAGCTTTTCTTCTGATTTTGCATCTTGGAAGTAACGATCTGATGAACCTTCTTTCTGGTTCATAGCACCTAAGCTGCCCATACCACGGTATGATTTGTAGTAACGGCCTTGGTAAAGTTCAACTTCACCCGGCGCTTCTTCCGTACCCGCTAGCATTGAGCCCACCATTACCAATGATGCACCAGCAACAAGTGCTTTAGCGATGTCACCAGAGAAACGGATGCCACCATCAGCGATCACTGGAATTTCACGGCCTTTTAAGCCATCTACTGCATCTGAAATTGCGGTAATTTGTGGCACACCGCAACCTGTTACGATACGAGTTGTACAGATAGAACCTGGGCCAATACCTACTTTAACGGCATTTGCACCTGCATCAGCAAGTGCTATTGCACCTTCTGCTGTTGCAACGTTACCTGCGACGATTTGTAAGTCTGGATATGCTTCACGCGTTGCTTTAACACGGTCGATAACACCTTGTGAGTGACCATGTGACGTATCGATAAGTAAAATATCAACGCCCGCTTCAACCAATGCTGCGATACGCTCATCAGTGCCTGCACCAACACCAACAGCAGCACCCACACGTAAACGACCTTGATCGTCTTTACATGCGTTTGGCTTATCTTGTGCTTTTTGGTAATCCTTCACTGTGATCATGCCTTTAAGTTTAAAGTCATCATTCACAACTAAGATTTTTTCAATACGGTGTTCGTGCATGAGACCTAGAATAGTGTCACGGTCTGCACCTTCTTTTACCGTTACTAGCTGGTCTTTTTTCGTCATTACTGTCGAAATTGGCTGGTCTAGCTTGGTTTCAAAACGCATATCACGGCTTGTTACGATGCCCACTAAGTTGTTATCAGTATCAACAACTGGGAAACCTGAGAAACCTTTATCGTGTGCTAGCTGCAGTGCACCTGCAATCGTTAGATCAGCAGTTACAGTAACAGGGTGAGAAACGATGCCCGCTTCGTAAGTTTTTACCTTACGAACATTCGCTGCTTGCTCAGCGATGGTCATATTTTTGTGGATAAAGCCAAGACCACCTTCTTGTGCTAACGCAATAGCTAAACGCGCTTCAGTTACTGTATCCATAGATGCAGAAACGATTGGCAAATTCAGTTCGATTGTTTTTGTTAGACGAGTTTTAAGGTTTGCTGTATGTGGTAATACAGTTGAATGACCTGGTACTAATAGTACGTCATCAAAGGTTAGAGCTTCTTTAGCGATCCTAAGCATTGGCAACTTCTCACGAATTGGTGATTGGATGGAGTTGCGGCGGCATTTTATCAGCGATGTCGGGGTGAGTAAAATAAAATTTTCGCTTTATTTGTGATAAAGTGCATTTAGTTTTTCAAAAGTGCGATATCGCGATGTATTCACAGACAAATTCCCCTACA
The DNA here is from genome assembly GCF_054923835.1 of Pseudoalteromonas sp. GB56. Classification (NCBI taxonomy): domain Bacteria; kingdom Pseudomonadati; phylum Pseudomonadota; class Gammaproteobacteria; order Alteromonadales; family Pseudoalteromonadaceae; genus Pseudoalteromonas; species Pseudoalteromonas sp. GB56. The sequence continues at coordinate 2,882,505 of NZ_JBPCHK010000001.1, forward strand.
AATCAAAGCATCTATACCGTCTCGCGACTTAATCGTGAAATACGCACAATTTTAGAACGTGGCTTTGCCTCCATCGTTCTCACCGGTGAAATATCTAACTTTGTCGCCCCCTCATCAGGGCACTGGTACTTTTCCCTCAAAGATGACAAATCGCAAGTGCGTGCCGCCATGTGGCGTGGCAACAATCGCTATGCCAAATTTCGCCCCAAAGATGGCGACCAAGTGCAAGTGCAAGCGCGTGTATCCTTATATGAACCCCGCGGTGACTATCAAGTTATTGTGGAGCATATGGAAGCGGCTGGTGAAGGCCAGTTAAAGCAGCAATTTGACGCGCTGAAAATGCAACTGGCTGCACAAGGCTTATTCAGTTCTGCACATAAAAAGCCATTGCCAAGCACTATTAACAAAGTGGGTGTCATCACCTCTTCTACTGGTGCTGCCATTAAAGATATCTTAACTGTGTTGCAGCGCCGTGCCCCCCAACTGGAAGTGGTCATTTACCCCTGCCAAGTACAAGGTGACCAAGCCCATGTGGGTATCATTGAAAAACTAGAAATCGCCAACGCTCGTAACGAAGTAGATGTGCTGATAGTGGGTCGTGGCGGTGGTAGCTTAGAAGACTTATGGTGTTTTAACCACGAACAATTGGCGCACGCAATTTTCCAATCAAATTTGCCCGTGATAAGCGCAGTAGGCCATGAAATTGATACTACTATCAGTGACTTTGTAGCGGATATACGTGCAGCGACGCCATCAGCTGCGGCGGAATTAGTAAGCCCTGACAGCAACCAATTGCGAGACGCTATCTCTCATAAGCGCCACCAGTTGCACAGTGCGTGGCGCCACCAGCTGCATGCGCGCCAGCAGCAATTACACATATTACAAAGCAGACTCGCGCAACAACATCCGGCAAATCAGCTGATGCAGCAGCAACAGCGTTTGGATGAATTACAAATGCGTTTGCATCACGCTATGGAAGCGCGTCTGAGCCACCAACAACGCAATTTGAGTCAGTTAGGTATGCGCATGCAGCGTGCCAATCCGAGCCATCAACTAGCCAGTGCTAAATACCAGTTACAGCAACTCTCCAGTCGTTTAGTAGCGGCGCAAAAAGACAGCGTATATGCTGCGCAATCGCAACTAGCACAGCTGGCGGCGCGACTCGATAGCATCAGTCCGCTGGCTGTATTAGCTCGTGGCTATAGCATTACCAAAGGTGAACAAGGCATCATCAAATCAGTGCAACAAGTGCAACCACAGCAGCTATTAACCACTGTGGTCGCCGATGGCGAGATTAAGACTCAGGTGGTTGGCGTTCAACCCAAAGGCTAAGACCTTCATCAGTGCTGCGGGCATTGCTGCGCATAAACTGTTGCCACCAAGGTTGGCTCTGCAAATGTGTTTGCATAGTTGACCAATCAGTTCGCGGGTCGAGTTCCACGCCCTCTTGTGGGGTGAAGCGCATGCGACAAATGGTGCTTTTACATTCAATGGCGTCGAGTTGCATCACATCAGCAAGCCCTGCACTGTAGAGGAAGTCGCTGACTTGCGTTTCCGTGACGTAAGCCCACTTTTCATCTCTGTCTTGCTCAGCGAAACGCGCTTGTAGCTCCTCAAGCATAGCTTCTGGTTTTTGTAGCGCCGATTGCAGCTGTTTCACGTGTTGTTTAGCTGCGTTAAGCTCACGTCGTAGTTGTATAACTTCATCTTGATGCTGAGCGACATCATGTAGTTGAGCATCATCGTGTACGGCTGGATTTTGGCTGTCTACGAACACCTCTTTTACAACTACTTGGGGCAGAGGTTTAGCGTGCACTGGTACAGCTGTTTGCCGTTGTGACGCCAACACAGGGAGCGCAGATTGCGCCTGTTCAACTGTTTCTTTGGGTATTGTTGGCGTTGTGAATAACCAATATCCCGATGTAAGCCCCACAAAAAAGGCCGCAATCGCGGCCAGAATTATTGGTTTAGTTACCATACTATTCCTTGCTAATAAGCCTCAAAGCATGGCACTAGTATGCGACTGATTTTCTTGCTCGTCATTTAAAAAGTTTTGATTCATTGATTCCGCCGGACAAGGACAATCCGGACGGCCCACGATTTTAGCAGGTACGCCAACTGCTGTAGTGTGCGCCGGCACAGGGCTTAATACGACAGAGCCAGCACCGATACGCGCCCCCTCACCCACCTCAATGTTGCCCAGCACTTTGGCGCCAGCACCAATTAATACGCCAGCACGAATTTTAGGGTGACGATTGCCCGACTCATTACCTGTACCACCTAAAGTAACTGACTGCAAAATGGATACATTGTCTTCAATCACGGCTGTTTCACCGACAACAATCCCCGTTGCGTGGTCGAACATGATGCCATGGCCAACCTTACAGGCTGGGTGAATATCCACACCAAAGACTTCTGAGGTGCGACTTTGAATAAACCGCGCGAGCTCTTTGCGCCCTTGTAACCACAAGCAGTTCGCCAAGCGGTGAGCTTGTATGGCATGGAAACCCTTCAAATTAAGAATAACGGTTAGGTAGCTGTCAGCCGCTGGGTCACGATCTCTGACCGCTTTGATGTCATGTGCAACATGGGTAAGCATTGCGTCACATTTTACAAAAGCTTGGTCAAAAAGTTCTCTAATGGTAAACGCGGAGACCACAGCATCTGCCAGTTTATTGGCAACAATGAAGCTAAGTGCTGAGCCCAAGCAATCATGATTTAGCACACACGAATATACGTGCGATGCGAGCAGTGGCTCTTTGGTTACGACTTGATTTGCTTCTTCTCTTAATTGCTGCCAAATTTCATGACGCATGGGGTACCTACAAAAACATCTCTAAATATCATACTAAGTGTAACGGATTCTAGACAGAACGCGCTATCCCCCTTCACTAGCACACTCGTTATTAGATATAACTAAATTATTTAAACAGCAGAATCAACACCTCGCTGGGTACGATATTGACTCGGGGACATTGCGTACCAACGTGTAAACGCGTGATGAAATGCACTGATTTCACTATAACCACACAAATAAGCAATTTCTGAAATGCTTAATTGCGTGTCGCACAGCAGCATATGACTCTTTTTTTGCCGAATGCCATCCAACTCAGCTCTAAAGGTGGTTCCCTCAGCACTGAGGCGACGTTGCAATGTCTTTTCACTCATACCAAATTGGGCAGCAATACCTTTACTACTGACTTTACCCGTTGCCAGATGTTGTTCCATTAACAATGCCATCACTTGAGTAATTGTATTGTGCTGCATTACCTTAAAGTTCGCCAGTGTCGACTGGGTATTCAATACAGTGTCGTTACGAAAGAATAATTGATGGTGATCGCTGGCGTATTCAATGTCGCAATTAAAGTATCTATGCGCTTCTTCACAAGGAGTTGGCCGGCTTAAACACACTTTTGTGGGCTGCCAATTTTTATCTGCAACGGTGCGCGCTACTTTGACGCAAAATGCCATTGCGGCTTCATAGCTTTGAATCGAGATTGCGTTTAGATCATTGGCGAAATTAAACCGCATCTCCACCATCTGATCATCATGTTCAATGAGTCTTGCGTTAGTGTTCCCTCCCATCAGCTTTTGATAACGAAGCATCAACTCAAATGCATCAGATACCGACTCCATTTGCAATAAGGCAAAACCAATCACTGGCAGCGCGCGAACGTCTACACTTTTTCCTACTTCAATGGCGATATTCAAGTGAGGACATAAGGCTTGTGCCTCTCGCCATAATACACTGACGTTGGCCTGAGGATAGCGGTTGTGCGCAGACGCGAGCGACTCCAACGAAATATTCGCTTTAGCAAAGAGCGGATGCAAAGCTAAGCCCTGCCACTTGAACGTTTCGGCCATCGCCGCAACCCACCACGCAGAAATTGTACGCATCTGAATGACCTAAAATAACAAATATACGTCCAATACTAACAAGCACAATCCTAATTTACAGCATATGTTAGTAGAGTAAATTTAATCAGGAGTTACTTATGGGCCACGTCAACGACAAAGACGGCTTTTCAAGCTTTAAGGAGTTTTACCCTTATTACTTACAAGAACATAAAAACAAAGTATGTAGACGCTTGCATGTTATTGGCAGCTTTATTGTCTTAGCGATTCTGGCCTATGCCATTGCCACCAGCCAATATATGTTGTTGTGGTTTATCCCCTTCGCTGGATACGGCTTTGCCTGGGTAGGTCATTTCTTTTTCGAGAAAAACAAACCTGCGACCTTTACATACCCGCTGTATAGCTTCATTGGTGATTGGGTGATGTTCAAAGACATCCTCACTCGCAAAGTACCTTGGTAAGGAGTCACAATGAAAGACCAAGTATCGCCGCAAGAATGGCAAGCGCGAGTCGAGTTAGCTGCGGCTTATCGCCTCATCGCACATTTCGGCTGGGATGACCTTATATTCACCCATATCTCTATGCGAGTTCCAGGCACGAAAGACCAGTTTCTAATTAACCCTTACGGCATGATGTTCCATGAAATCACAGCCTCATCTCTCATCCGTGTGGACCAAGACTGTAATATGCTTCACCACAGCGACTACCCAGTTAACCCTGCAGGCTTCTTGATTCATAGTTGTATTCATGAAGCGCGTGACGACGCACATTGTATTATTCATACACATACCTCAAATGGGGTGGCAATTTCCGCTTCTAAGCATGGATTACTGCCTATTTCACAGCAAGCAGTCGTAGTCCATAGCGGGTTGAGTTACCACGATTACGAGGGTATTGCGCTCAACCCAGAAGAGAAGGCAAGACTTGTGAATGATTTAGGGGCAAATAACTTTTTTATATTACGAAATCACGGACTACTCACGACAGGGGCAACCGTGGCGGATGCATTTCTATTTATGTATGCATTGGAATCAGCATGCGCAGTGCAAGTGCGTACATCGCAAGACCCTGAACAATTAATTCATGTACCACAGCCCATTATCGACGGCATAAAAGGACAAACAGCTGCGGTTACAAAAGGGTTAGGTGGTGCGCTTGCGTGGCCAGCCTTACTGCGCCTACTCGATGCCAAAAACCCAGGGTACGATAGCTAATAAAGGTGGCATACAGCAGTATAGAAAAAAGCCCGTGATTAAACGGGCTTTTTTGACTTAATTACGCGCTTCTTAATTCTCGTCGTAGGATTTTACCTACTGTCGATTTCGGCAGCTCATTTAACACGTGAATGTGCTTTGGAACTTTGTAGTTTGTTAAGTGTTCTCTACAAAAATCCTGAACGTCTTTGGCATCCACATCTTCTTTTAGCGTGATAAATGCGTGCACCGCTTCACCTGTGCGCTCATCTGCTTTACCCACAACCGCAGCTTCAAAAACCGCAGGGTGGCTAACCAGTACTTCCTCAACTTCATTGGGGTATACATTAAAACCGGACACAATAATCATATCTTTGAGACGATCAATGATTTTGATTGCTCCATCAGGCAAACGAATCCCGACATCACCGGTTTTAAAATAACCATCAGGCGTCATTGCTTTTGCAGTTTCATCAGGACGATTCCAATAACCGGTCATAACCTGAGGCCCTTTAACCACGATTTGCCCGCTTTCACCGTCTTCTACTGGTTTGTCGTCTGCATCCCATAACTGCACATCCGTATCACGAATAGCAAATCCAACGGTGCCGATCTGCTCGTCACCGGGTTTGTTAAACGTCACCACGGGTGATGTTTCTGATAGGCCATAGCCTTCAGAAATTGTGCAACCCGTTACCTTCATCCACATGTTCGCAGCCGTTGTTGTTAATGCCGCACCGCCGGATACCGTGAGATGCAAATTCGAGAAATCCAATTCTGCAAAAGATGGCGTCGCACACAAACCCATAAACAGGGTATTGATACCTGCAAAGGCTGTGAACTTGTGATCTTTGGCAGCGGCAACGAAACCTTCCAAATCCCTTGGATTAGGGATCAGCACAGTGTGGTTGCCGTAGCCCGTTGAAATCAGCAAACTCAACGTAAACGCATAGATATGATACAGCGGCAATGGGCAGACAAACACTTCGCTCATCTCGTTGCAGCGATCAGCAAATGCCTCTTTGGTTTGAAAGGTGTTCGCTAACAGGTTGAGATGTGTCAACTGAGCACCTTTCGATACACCTGTTGTGCCGCCGGTATATTGCAACACCGCCACATCATTCAAAGCAGCTTGAGAACGAGGGTAGCTAATTCCTGCCCCTTGCTCTAACGCATTGCTAAACAGAATACACTCGCCATCAATAGGGTCGGTATGCCCTTTAAGCAAATCTGCGGCGCCAGTGCAAATCACATGCTCTATTGATGTATCCGCAATTACATTGTGCAATTTAGGATACAAATCAGAGAGAATCACGATAGCTTTAGCGCCCGAATCGTTAAATTGATGCTGCATTTCACGTTCTGTATATAGCGGGTTCGTGTTAACTAACACCAGCCCCATTTTTAATGCTGCGTAAACAGCGATTGGGTATTGGTTAATGTTTGGAAGTTGCACCGCCACACGGTCACCGGCTTGCAGTCCAATGTGGTGAAAATAGCCCGCCAGATTATCCGCAAATTCATCAATTTGTTTAAAACTTAAGGTTTGACCAAGGCAGGTAAACGCGTCGTGTGAAGCGTAACGCGCTGCCGCTTGGTCAATAAAGTCAGCCAAATTCTTATATTGTTGTAATTGTTCAATCATATTGACTCCAACTAGTGTGTTACTGGTCGGAAAAGTCATAGCATGCCTTTGGTTTGATATAGCGAGGGGTAATTCCTTGCTCTTTGGCTGCCGCTAACATCACTTGCTCAATCCAACCGGCGTCCATAATGTTGACATAATTTCCGTCCGCGTCGAAATTAATATTAGCACCTTGCACAACCATAAAGGTGTCTGTGATTTCGCTGTTACTTTCTGGTGTGTGAAACGTATGAATAGAGCCACCTGGCTCAAACAGGTAACTTCCCGCTACTTGCTTATCTTCTGGGTATTCAATGTAATGCCAGCACCCACTCATGGTGTACAAATGCACGACCCCTGTATGAAAGTGCTTCGGCAATGTAACACCTGGCTCAAACTGCACGCGCAGCACCCAAAGGCCATTTTCGACATCCAATACCAATGGATAAAGGTGTACGCCCGGTAGAGCGTCTTTGATAATTTGTTGTTCGTTTGTGTGCACACATAGAAGGTGCTCCAAATGATTTGCCATTTCTGGTAATGCCATAGTGTGTTCCTCTACTTGCTGTATATTTTGACACCTAAATATAGGCGCTTTTATTATGCTGAGTTGTTCGCTTCAGCGCATGTTCGCCCTGAAGATTAATCAGGCTTAAACGGGGTTAATTCTCCGTTACGCCACGGCTCGATGATGACTTTAATATGGTTATTTTTTCCCAAGAGCGTGTTAAATGCATCTGGTACACCATCCATCCCAACCGTCGCTGTGCACATACGCTGCCAAGGCACTGCGCCAGAAGCGATTAATGACAGAGATTGAGCGAATTCTTCTGGCGTGTAGTAATAAGAGAAGTGGATATCCATCTCTTTCACGGTAGCAAAGCCAAAGTTAACCTGCGTCATTGCGGTATGGATACCTGTAATAACCAATGTCGCTTTTGCTGGAGCTCGCTCTATAAAACTATTAATAAGCTGATGAATGCCAACACATTCAAAAATGACTACACGTCTGCCATTGGCAATCTTTGCAGCCAGAGCCACTTCATCCTCTGCACTGGGGTCAACTGTCACACTAGCACCGAATTCGTTAGCGATTTCGCGATTATTAACTTGTAAGTCAGACGCGACGATATCTGTTAACCCTACGTGCTTTAATGCTGCAATGGTTGCCAAACCAATTGCACCGCACCCAGCTACCAACGCGACACAATCTGTGGTCACATTCGCACGATTGACTGCATGCATGCCGACAGCGAGAGGTTCTGTCACAGTCGCTGCCAGTGATGACAGGTGTGCTGGCACCTCAAGTAACAAATCAGCATCCACGATAAAGTATTCGGAATATGCGCCATGAATGCCAGGTGTAACACCAACCCCTGCACCACCTTGGCTCAACAGCATAGGCACACACGTTACTCGGGTTCCTTCAGAAAAACGCTGTTGCGTGTCAGGTCCATAGCTCACCACTTCTGCACAGAACTCATGACCCAGCATCATCGGTGTGCTAGCCATAAGCTCTTTTGGCATTACGCCTAGTTTGTCATAGATATCAGCAACTTCCTCTCCATGACGAACAATGTGTAAATCAGAACCGCAAATACCACACGCTAGACTTTTTACTAAGACTTGCCCCGGACCAGGTGTTGGAATATCAATTCGCTCATTCTCAAGTTGGCCGTTACGGACAACCACTGCTGCCATTTGACTCATAGATGCTCCTAAAGCCCATGTCACATTGGGTGAACTAAGGCAATGCTAAAACTAATCTGACTTAACATACTAGTTACAACGGTGTAGGATCATCTTGACAAAATACGACAACCATATGACCAATTAAGACAACCGAGCAAATGACTATGCAAATAGTAATACCGCTTTTTATACGGCCGACTTCACAAACTGACTTGGAGGCATGCCTGTCCAGCGCTTGAAGCTGCGGCTAAAAGCTGAAAAGTCAGCATAGCCCAAGTTCAGCGCTAAAGTGGTCATAGTCATGTTGTTCATCTTTAAGGTGCGCATTGCGATTTCCTTGCGCGTATCTTCGAGTAGTTGACGATAGGTAATACCTTGCTCATTGAGTAAGCGTTCCAACTTCTTTGGGTGCATACCTAAACTAGCCGCAATGTTTTCTTTACTGCAGTCACCAGTAGGTAGAAGTACATTAATAGCGTGGCGCACTAATCGAGAGTTATCGACGAAGGCCAGTTGTCGCTGCTGGAATTGTTTTTCGATGATGTTGTTGAGCAAGTTTTCAGGTTGACTAGGAGTGAGGGACAATGTGTCTGTATCGAAAACTAGGCTGTCATGCATGCAACCTGTTTTGACTTCACAACCGTAAATAGTCGCTAGGCGAATCGCAACATGCGCCGGTAATTGTTGGCGTAAACAAATCCTGTGGGCATGCCAGCGATTACCAACCATATCGCCAATAACACCTTTAAGCAGTCCCAAGCTCATTTGCACAAGTTGTGCATACTGTTGCCTGTCGTTTACACGCATATTCAAAACCAGTTCGCATAAAGGTGACTCATCCTTGATCAGCGTCAGCTCGGCGCCTTGCGCATGCATATCAGCAAACTTTTGCGCGCACGTAAGAGCAGTTCCAATATTGGCTTGTTGTGCCATGTACGCGCCGACAAGACCAATTGTAGCCAAGCCTTGTTCACGACTAACTCTCGCCCCGAAACAAGGTTCGTTTAGGGTCTCTGCGCTTAACTCAAGTAATTTGGCAACGGTTGAATATGGCACCATCAAATCTGGATTTGCATTTTGCCCAGGTAAAATGTTGACGCGCTCCATCAATGAATAAGGTGCTTCTCCTAGCTGCTCAACGAGCTCTGTAAAGCCATCCAACGCCCCCATTCGAACATAATATTGCATTAAGACCCCCTTATTCATTTTGGTGCAACTGCACCATCTAGTCGCATTATGACACCTAGCTGTCTTAATATGTCAAGAATTAACACCAACCTGTTACTAGTATGTTAAATATCAACCTATAACTCAGGGGCTAACACTACATGGATATAAGGACATACATGTGGGTATTGGCTCAAAGGCAAGTGAAATGAAAAATGCATTTATCACCGGTGCAGGTGGATTTATCGGGCGTCATCTTGTTGCTGATTTGCTCGAAAAGAACATCACTGTAAAGGCGCTGTTATTGCCTACAGAGGCGATACCTGAATCATGGGATGGCGCTGTTCAGATCATTCGTGGAGATATTAGGAATCTGACTGATTTAGCGGATGAAATTGGTGAGTTTGATACGTTATTTCACCTTGCCGCGATCGTTAGCGACTGGGGTGGCAAGCAAGAACATGTAGACATCACCGTTCATGGTACAGAGCAAGCAATTGCATTGGCACTGAAACACAACGCCCGTTTTATAGTCACTACGAGCATCGCCGCATTTGGCTCCAAAATGGGCAGTGGTTTATTAGACGAGACGACTGAACGTGGCGCACCTGCTTCAAACTATGAGTACGTCAAACAATTACAAGAGGATGTGACGTTAACAGCAGTCAAAGAACACGGGCTGCATGCAACTTTGATTCGCCCTGCCAATGTGTATGGCGTTGGCAGTGTATGGGTCAATCGATTTGTCGACAAATTATCTAAACAAGAGCCCGCGTTAATGGGTGATGGTAACTGGGATGCAGGACTTGTGCATGTGCGTCACGTTGTTCAAGCTATGCTGCTAGCTGCCCAATCGCCAACGCTTCCCTCCGGTGAAGTGTTTGTGATTGCTGATAACCCTGGTGTCACATGGAAACAGTATCTTGAAACGCTGGCCACAACACTGGATTTGCCCAAAGCCAAATCAATACCTAATTGGTTAGCACGCGGCTTAGCACCGGTTCTCGAAGGAATTGGTAAATTAATCGGTCAAAAGAATCCGCCACTGGTGACTAATTTAGCTTATCGGCTGACTGGTGTAGAGAGTATTTTCAGTAATGAAAAAGCCAAAAGTCTGCTTGGATATGAACCAAACATTTCGCTAGAACAAGCGATGCAAGAAATTAAAACCCACTTCGAACAGCGCTAAGTAGCAGAGCGTTTTTTGCCACCCGATTGGGTGGCATTTTTTTAGCTTTAAACTTTTTGAATTTAGTTTTCCACAACAACCTTACCCATAGCCTTGCCACTTGCCAACCGTGCGTGGGCTTGCCCAACTTCTGTGAGGGTAAAGCGCTGTTCATCAAGTACCGGTTTCAAAGCACCCGCATCCACAATTGCCGCTAGCTCTTTGAGTATTTCGCCATGCTCTGCACGCTTAGTATTATGCAACATGGGGATTAACATAAACACGACGTGCAAAGATAAGCCTTTAAAATGTGCGGTGCTTAAGTCAAGTTCAACAAGCGACACTGTAGAAGCAACTTGACCATTCAGTGCAGCGGCTTCGAAAGAGTTCGACATATTCGCGCCGCCTACCGAGTCGAATACGACATCAAAACCCTTTCCATCCGTGTGTTTGGTAACATAGTCATCGACAGATTCGGTTTTATAGTTAATAGCGATTACGCCCAGTTGCTCAATCAAAGCGAGCTGCGCTTCACCGCCCCCCGTCGAATATACATTCGCACCAAAATGGTTTGCCAGCTGCAAAGCCACATGACCCACCCCACCAGAACCACCATGTACCAGTACATTTTGGCCTGCTTTGGTGCCAGCACGCACCAAACCTTCATATGCAGTGATCCCAACAAGTGGCAACGCAGCCGCTTCGCGCATTGATAATGTCTTTGGCTTAAGAGCGATAAGTTGTGTATCGACCACCATGTAATCGGCTAACGAGCCCTGCAAGTCAGCCAAGCCCCCCGCGCAACCATATACCTCATCACCGATACTAAACTGAGTTACTCCCTCCCCAAGGGCTTCTACTGTTCCTGCAAAGTCCATACCTAGAATAGCTGGCAGCGCGGGGGCGATAGGTAAATCAGTGCCCATTTGCCTGATCATCGTGTCTACAGTATTCACACTACTGGCGGCAACTTTGACGCGCACATGTCCGGGCTTCAACTCTGGCATTGGTTGCTCTGCAAGTTCGAAATTTTCTGTACCACCGAATTGATTGATCACCATTGCTTTCATATTTGTTTGCTCCTCGTTTGCAATGGAATTAGTTTATTTATAAAGTTAATGAATGATAATAGTGATTGATAATGAATCAGTTTAAGGATTTTCCTTATAATGAACATCGAGCATTTACAGCTTTTTGTCCGTGTTGCTGCGCTCAGTAACATTAGCCAAGCAGGCAAGGAGCTGGGACTGTCGGCGGCCGTATCCAGTGCCCAATTGAATAAATTGGAACAGGATTTAGGTGTAAGACTTATTCATAGAACCACCCGCAAAGTTTCGTTAACCGAAGATGGTCATGCGTTTCTTCCTTACGCGGAAGACGTGCTGGCAAGTTTGGAGGCAGCAAAAGCGGCGGTGGGTGTGGGAAGCACCATGCCTAAAGGCAACTTACGCATCTCGGCGCCTGCATCTTTTGGGCGCATGCATTTAGTGCGTGCAATAAAAGAATTTATGAGCCTTTACCCTGATATTTCTGTGGACATGCGTTTGAGCGACAACATTATTGACCTTGTGGAAGGCGGGTTTGATGTGGCCATACGCGATGCGGCATTGAATGATTCATCTCTCATCGCAAGAAAGTTGGCTAAAGATACACGCTTAGTTGTTGCCTCTCCTCAATACATTGCTCAATACGGCGTACCAAAAACCCCCGAAGGCCTAATGGAACATCGCTGTCTCACACTCATTGGGCTTGATACTTGGCGCTTTACGGACGATAAAAAACCAATAAATATCAAAGTGAAGGGGCAATATCGCGTTGATAATGGCGAGGCCGTGCGCGACGCCTGCGCGCAAGGTTTAGGGGTCACAATTAGCTCACAATGGTGCGCCTACAAACACCTAGAAAGCGGCGAACTCGTGCCGATTTTAACGGACTACCCGCTCGCGTCGGATACTTCGATTTGGGCCGTTTATCCAAGCTCTCGTCAGTTAGCCGCTAAAGTGCGCGTCTTTATAGATTTCTTAACCGACTACTTTGGCGACACCCCCTATTGGGAGCAAGAGTAACCATGCGGGGCTTTACGGCACTAGGCTAATTCATCCTTGCCTGCGATTAGGTAATGATTACTTACTGATCCGGTCGTTCTTGCTTGCAGATGCGGTTGATACTCGGGGTCATTCATAAAGTTAATAGCGGCTTGCTTTGATGGCCACTCAATCACAATTCGCATGCCCACAGGCTCACCACTTCCTTCTAGTTGCTCGTGCTCAACTGTACGAGCAAGGTACTTGCCACCGTGTTTTGTTATCAATCGATTTGCTACAGCAACATACGGCTCTACCCAAGTTTGTTCTGTTGGGGTCACATCTAATACGGAGTAAAATATCATAGTGCATTCCTTCTTTATTTAACGGTTACATTGTGGTGAATTCGATTAATTTAACGCATGTAGGGTTGGATAATCTTATCGAGCACCAGAGCGAGTTGCTCACACTGAGCCAAATTCTGCCCCGCTGGATGCGGTTCACAAAAACGTTGTGTGTCGTTGTCATAATACCTGCCCGACGCATCTGCAAACTCATCAGACTGTGCTGCACGGCAAAGAATATCGGCGCCAACACGTAAATCGCCGCCTTGAATTCCATAGGCTTGCTTCACCATTTTACTACCGAGTAAAGATTTGGGATTCACGGAAATAACGCTCGGTTGATTTCCCGACTGCTTGCTCTGATTGTCAAACTGATGCGCTATAAATCGACTCCACATAATCAGTGCGAGTTTACTTTTGGCGTACACTTCGCCGTCACTCGCCCCGCTAATATGTGCCAGTTCTTGCGGGTCCAAAGGGGCCTGTGCTGCGGACGCTACATTAATAACACGACTTTGCGCGCTCATCATTGGTCGTAACAAGTGCGTCAATAAATAAGGAGCGATGGTGTTAACAACAAAGCGAGCATCTAATCCATCACTCGCAGGACTAACTGGCTTTGCATACACACCCGCGTTGTTTATCAATACATCCAATGAGTTACAGTGCTCTTTTAGCGTGTCAGCGAGTTCTTTAACCTCATTGAGGTTACTCAAATCAGCGCGCACACATTGCCAAGCCTGTGTAGGAAATTCTTCTTTTAATTGCGCATTAAGGTCTTGCAACTTTTGTTCACTGCGACCGTGAACGAGCACAAAATGCCCTTCCTCGAGCAACCGTTTGATGGTCACCAGACCAATCCCGTCCGTTGCGCCAGTCAACAATATCGTTTTCTGCATTTACCCAGCTCCCATAACTATCTTTCGACACACATTGAGATAGGCACACTATATCAATTGGTAGATTATTTATAATTAGAGCAAACACTGAATCAGTTTTTACTTATTTTTGATAAAGATTGTGAAGTAAGGGTCAACCGCCCTAGGGACGTTTAACGCGTTTCACCAAGCGTGTGATCTCTTCGATGACCATGTCAGGTTCGTTATTTTGAGGGTAGTGGTAGCTTTTGTCAGTGAGTACAGCCCGCCCCTGAGGAAAAGACTTTGCCCATTGAGAGTGCAGCTCTCCCCACATTTTTCGTGCTTCATCAGTAAAGAACAATAACGGTGGATCATCGTATTTTTTCACTGAAGCAATTACTGTAACGGGGATATCTGGGATAGCGGGATAATCAGGCAAAGGACGTTTTGCCCAAAAATCTAAATACTGATTGGACATGCCACCGCGCATGTCATCTAATTTTACTTGGGCAATTTCTTTCTCGGCCTGCACCAGATCGATAGCGCGCATAATATCCACATCGTGCTCAGATGCAGGCTCAACTAGCATGAGCGCAGCAACGTCTTGCGGGTAACGTGCTGCAAAAACGCGAGCAATGTAAGCGCCATAAGAATGTGCGACATAAACCACAGGTTTATCAACCTTGAGTGCCTGCAATAAGGCTTTAGCTTCGTCAGCGTATTCTTCACTGCTGTAGTTTTTTTCGATGGCTGCCGAGTGACCATTTCCCAGACGTGAGTAACGGATTACGCGATACTGCTTAGCCAATGCGGGATAAATACTGTGCCAGTCATCCATACCCGCAGAGCCCCCAGCTTCGAGGAGTAAGATGGGGCCTTCACCACCTGAGTCTTGGTATTCCATTTCGAAATTGTTTATTAATACCTTTGCTGGTTGCGCTGCATTGAGCGCTGAAACAAACATCAACAAAATGCTAAACACGACGACTTTCATAAAAATCCTTGTTAACTACAAATCGGCATGACTAACAAGCATATTTTCATGCCGGATGAATCTGTTTTGGTTCGCGAAGCACAAGCACAATCGCAAAAATCAACAACAAGTAAACACTGACTGAGCTGCCAGAGCCACTTTTACTGACAACTTTGGCTACGTTTTCTTCTTTTACCCGCTTTTCGAATTGACTGAGTTCAACATCGAGGTTTGTGATCATATCAGCAAATGCTAATTCAAAACCCTCGTACGACTTGTCCGACAGGGTTTGGGCAATATCCACTGCAGTCGTACTTTCATTTAATTTGCTCAAACCTGGAGCACGTAACAACATTTTTCGGCTTTTCACATCAAACACAGCAGTATCAACGAATGTCTGCACGGTATTTTCATTACCCTCAATCACGTACATACCAACAATGGTCAGGTACCAAATCGCAGCCTTATTCTCGTATGTGTTTGCCACCTGGTCATAGGACACCAACGCCATGACATCGACGTCATACAATCTCGCCACTTGTTCCAACGTTGTAAACCCCTTCCCTCCTTTAAGGTAAGTATCTGGGATCACTTCGATGCGATTGATGTATTCGTGCTGTAAAAAAGATTGTTTCACTTTATTGAGCAATTCGATTTTATTTTGATTGTGAAGCGCATTTGATTGCCAGTTATCGGAAGGGACGAATGCCAAACCAACGTTAACAGGCAAGCTTAAAACAGGCACTTCGGGTGAGTGCTGAGCACGATCACCTTCGTTGGGGTAAAGATAGTCGACGAGGCTACTGGATTGGGTTGAACTTTGGGTGTTTTGACTCATCAATGCACTACAGGAGGCTAATAAAGTAGTACATAAAACTATTAATAACGAACGAATAAACATACAAATTCCTTTTACATTAGAGGATTACAACAGGTTTGACCAGAGCATTTCCCCTTGGTTCCCATTTAGCAATACAACAATGAATTATCGGGATAATCATACTTTTTTATAAGGTGTACGGAAATGGAAAGTACTGTCCATAAAACGCTGTGTTTTAGGCGCAAAACAACTTCAACACAAACGTAATTTTTAACACAAACTATTGAACTTCATGCATAAAATTATGTGCTAAAATTTATTTATTGGCCACTAAAAAGTGCATACCGCTTCAATGGACAAACTCATACAAACACGAAAAATAACCCAACAAGAAAAGCGCAGGCGTGTGCTGCGGAACCCATCGCGCACATTGGCTCAATTCAACCTCACGGTTTTCAAATTGTTGCTGATTCCAAAACTGGGCGCATTGTCCAATATTCGCAAAATATAACTCACTTTTTCGCTTCTCACGAGCAAGCTCAAACGCCCCTCAATACTCGCTTAGATGATTGGATAGGCACCTTTGACAACAATTCAATAGCCAGTGCTTTGACTCAGGAGCGAGGCGTTAAATATGTATTCCAAGGTGGGATCATTTCCCCAAGCCAATGGGAATGCTTCGCCTTCATGACAGGCCCATACATCAGTTTAGAATTCACACCTGAAGGCTCCAAATTATCAGCAGAATGTATCACCGCTTACATCAGCGATTTGATGGAAGACATCCATCACAGTGAAAATTTTGAGAATATGATGCAGCGGGTCAGCATGCGACTACAAAATCTCATAGGATATGACCGCGTGATGGTGTATCGCTTTGCTCCTGAAGGCTCGGGAGAAGTAATCGCAGAAGCTGTGTCACAAAGAGAACACCCCAAATTTTTAAACTTACGATTTCCCAAAGAAGATATTCCTGAGCAGGCGCGTAAGCTCTACCTAAAAAATGCGGTACGAATTCTCTCAGATGTAGACAGCGAACCTGTCCCCCTTGTTCCAAACCTTCTTCCATGCGGTGAACCTTTGGACCAGTCCAACTCGACTATTCGCTCCTTGTCGGAAATGCACCGAATTTACTTAAGGAATATGGGCGTGAAGGCCACGGTGACCCTTTCACTTATTACTGAGGGTAAACTTTGGGGCTTGCTAGTTTGCCATCACAACGAAACGCGCATTCCTCCGCATCATATTGACCTCGACGTGCAAACACTCATGGTGAACATAGCTGCGATTCTTAATGGCTTCTTAACCCCGCGGCTGGAAGTAGATGCCGTAAAGTATTATGCCGAACAGCGTGCTGAAATCAGTCATGTATTTGCACGGCTCAACATAGATAGTTTAAGTAAAGAAAACTTTCATAAATTACTGACGATGCTATACCAAGCAACGGATTATGACTTTATCGGCGTCGGCTTTGACAATCATTGCCATGTCATAAGTGAGCAAGGGTACGTCAAGCTCAGTGATAAAGGCTGCAAGCAAATATTATCTTTCATGAGTCTTCCAAAAGCAGGAGAAACAAGTTTCCACAGCGATGCATTGATTCAGCAGTCGCAGACCATAGATGGGCTTGAGTCGATGGCGGGGATTAACCTTGTTTTCTCAGCACTGCGCAAAGATATTTTTGTTTTTCTTGGTCGGTTGGAAATTGAAAAATCCATTACTTGGGCGGGCAAGCCTGAAACCGTCAATATCGTGGTGAAAAACGGAGAGCGATTTTTAGAACCTCGAAGTTCTTTTGCGCTATGGCGAGAAAACCTCTCTGGACAAAGCGCGCAGTGGATTGATAAAGATAGAAAACTGGCCACGCATCTCATGCGACTTTATCACGACTTTGTTGCCGCGAAGCACACTGAATTTTTAGTCAATAGCTTGGAATACAAAGGCTTTCACGATGAATTGACTGGGCTTGCCAATAGAGCTTATATCAAAACCGCGTTCGCCGAGCTTTCACTAGTAGAGCCGGTTCAGTTCGTTACGCTTTATTATATTGACCTCGATAGTTTCAAAGACATAAACGACACCTTAGGGCACGACTTTGGGGACCGGCTGTTAATTGAAGTGACCAGGCGCTTAAAACTGATAATGAGTGACAGCGACACACTGTTTCGAGTTGGAGGAGATGAATTTTTAATCGTAATGACAAGTGCTAATAAGCAGAATTTAAAGCAAATTTACGGTATCACCCAAAGAATACTGGAACAAATTACCTTGCCTTACACATTTTACGAGCAGCTTATTTCTAGCACCGCATGCATTGGTGTTCTAGCCGATAGCATCAAGCACTTTGATATTAATGAGGGATTAAAAAAGATAGATATCGCCTTGTATAAAGCAAAAAGCCAAGGCATAGGCAACACACATGTATTTGATGAAAGTGACCAAACATCCTACTTGCGAGAAATCACTCTCAAAAACGACTTTGAGCACCATGTAACTCAAGGCGATGTGCTGGTGTATTTCCAACCTCAACTCAACGAACATAGAGAAGTAATCGGATTAGAGGCGTTAGCTCGGTGGCACCATGATGAGTTTGGCTTCATCAACCCTGAATACTTTATAGATTTAGCTGAACGCAATCGGCTTATCTTCGAGTTAGGTACTAAAATTTTTGATACGGCCATTGCTACATTTGCTGAGTTACGCAGCGATTCCCCTAGTTCGTCGTTGAAAAGTATTTCTGTCAACATAACACCTACACAGTTAATCGACTGTAGATTACAACCTACCTTCGAAGAAATTTGTAAACGCTACGGGGTAAACCACACGCATGTCATTTTAGAAATAACTGAGTCGGTATTTTTAAACGATATGGATAAAGCCGTCACCTCGATGGCTAACTTCAAAAAGTCTGGCTTCAAAATTTCATTAGATGATTTTGGTTCAGGTTACTCGTCATTAAACTATCTTTGTAACTTACCCATCGATGAAGTAAAAATTGATAAGGTATTCATTCAAGATGTAAATGACGATCGGTCGCTCAAGGTTATGCTTGAAGGCATCATACAAATCTGCAAAAAGTTGAACTTCTCAGTTGTCGCGGAAGGTATAGAAACGAGCGAGCACTTTGATTTGTTAAAGAATCTTGAGTGCGAAATTTTTCAAGGTTATTTATTCAGTAAACCACTCCCCTATGATGTACTGCTTATATTCCTAAACGATACAGATGCAAATAAGCAGCAATCGATGAAAGAGGATAAATAATGGTGGCGGAACAAAACTTATTACTTCACATTCGCCAAGCAACAAAAGCACTCCATGAACAACTCGATTCATGTTACCCATTTATCACGATGCAATCCTCCGAGATTAATCCCAATTCTTACCGTACTATGCTCGAGATACTTTATTTTTGGCATCAAAAAGTATCACCTCACTTATCGGTTTCATCAGAGTTTCTACGTCTTGGTGAAACAAACTTCCTCTGTTGCCGCAACGATTAGAGTCCGATTTGGGTTACACAATAAGCACGAGTAGTCACAACCAATATTCACTGCCTCATGCGAGCATAAGCTACAGTATTGGAGTTTTGTATGTATTTTTGGGATCGGCAAATGGTGCTTGCCACATACTTAAAACTTTAAAGGACAAAAATGCGAACGTACCGCATCTTTATTTTATAAATCAGGCCCGACGCATCCCGCTTTGGAGAGAGTATTCAACCCAAATAGCGTCGTACGATCTCAGTCAAAAGATAGAGCAAACAGCAATGCAAAAAGGTGCATGTGATGCCTTTAATCTATTGCTTGAACTAACAAAAGTGCAAACTTCCATCGTTACTGAGTAACTTATTTTAGTCATTATCGGATAAAAATATTCTTTACTAACAACACGCTATCGTTTCTTCATTTCATTCTTAGAAATTACAGTTTTGGCGCTCTGTCCCTCACACCGAATCGTACAAAAAACAAACTATTGCAATTCACCTTAAATTTTGGCTCAATGAGGCACGACAGAATTTTTATCTTTGACGATCAGGAAAACTGTTATGGCACGTAAAGAGAAGTTAGTATTTCGAATGATGGTGTCTCATGCGCTCAACGAAGCAACTAATGAAGTGTCACTTGAGCACATAAAGCTCAATTGTGGCATCTCAGATACAGAACTATCACCGATTATCGATGAGCTCGAACTCAATAATGTCATCGAACGCCGTGAGAATGGATCAATAACCATCAGCCCTGATCTTGGTTTCCAATCTAGCGAATAACCTACTTGTACATAATTACTCGCCAAAACTGGCTTTGTTTCTGCCAGACTTTTTAGCAATGTACAGTGCCTTATCTGCCATAACAAACACCTCTCGTGCGTTTGTTGATTCATCCGGCACTGTGCACACAGCACCGACGCTGATAGTCACTTGCTGATACTTGGATGCTTCGTGCTCTATGTTCAGGGCGACGACTTTACCCAGTAAGTCGGACACCCATTGCTGAACCTCAGTAATGCCCATATGCGTTAAAATAATCGCGAACTCCTCCCCTCCGTATCGCGACACTAACTTGTTGGTTGCGCTGCAATGAGCTACTGTTTGCTCAAGTAAATGAGCGACTTTTTTTAAACACATATCGCCCTGGTCATGACCATATAAATCATTGAATTGTTTAAAGTAATCTATATCACACAAAATAAGCGTAAAGGGCTGTTGATTCTGAGCTGTGTATGCGATTTGCGCATCGAAGAATGTGTCAAACTTTCTGCGGTTGGCTACGCCGGTTAAGGCGTCAGTATGGGCAATTAATTCCAGCTTTTTATTCGCCGCTTTCAACTGTTGAGTTCGTTCATTTACTGTGTGCTCTAACGACACTGTGTGATCTTGAATCTTTCTCGCCATCTCTTCGATGGCAACACTGAGACGCCCAACTTCCCCATCTTTGTGCACAGATAGACGCACGTCATAATTACCTTTGGCTATATTCTCTACTTCACTCGTCAAATCTGCGACAGCCTGAAGTTTAGGCGATATTGTTTTTGAGATAATCAGGTAACAAATAAACAGCGATATCACAATAGAAGCCGCATGAAGATAGGTAAAATGCAACATGCCGGCCTCAATTGAAGCCATTTGCGTAGTCAACACAACAACCCACCCTGCCGCTTCAATATACTGATAACTCGCTATATGGCGCGCTGGGGTCGCCGTACCGGAGTGTTGCACTGTGTATGTTGTAATGCCACTAAACTCGCCTTTATTGTTTTGTGCTATCGCTCTTTTGAGCTTTTCTAGCGGTTGTGCAATAACAGGCTCTCCCGTCTGCGCATCTTTAATTACAAACGCACTTTGCCCTTGTAGTTGGGAATGCACTACAAACATTCCCTTCATATCGATTACATACGGGGTGAAACTAGCATTAAGTTGCAGCTCATCGAGCGCCCTTTTCACAGCCTCAAAACTGTAGAGTTGGTCATATTCATTTTTGAATGGTGACACCCCCACAACCCAGTTCCATGGTGCGAACTCTGTAAGCCAAATTGATTTATCAACAACCCCAAACTCAGGTAATGCAACTTGAAATTCATAAAAGCCATTTTTGATAGCACACTCTTCAACCATAAAAGGAAATCGAGTTTTGTCAGCACCTAAGAGCGAAGTGTTTGGGTGAGCAACCAGAATAGGATGGTTTAAGTCGGTACAGTCGATTGCGACCAAATAACCACTGTGTTCGAATTCGAGACTGGCAATATAGGATGCAGCCAATGCCTTAGCGTCGCTTTGGGATAATTCTCCTGTCACATAGCGTTTAAAAATCCGCTCCACTACTTGAATACTGGATTCAGATACCCCCTTTAGATAGCTCTCTACAGAGACTTGAACAGAACTTTCTATTAAGCCATTTAAGACTTGTGTTGTTTGTTCAAGCTCTTTTATTTTTTGACTTTTTAGCTCGACGTATAACATTTGATGAACAAGCATACCGCCTAAGCCAAACACTAAAATAATAGCCACGAGTATCCTTCGCAGCAGCCTGTGCCGAAACGAATTTTTAGTGATGGAAGAAGTGCGCTTTGACTCACCAGAGTGCGGCATAGTTAAACCTTTCACAATGGATATGCATGAAGCCTTTACACGGCCATTGGACTAAGCTTAGACCACGGAGTCGTCTGCGGCTAGAACATAAAGTTAATAGGGACAGTAAGTTGCGAACATATATGTAACCCATGTACTGCAGGTTACTTTGAGTGATGTTTCAGTCTGCAACCACCAAATTTTAGGCATACAAAAATGTCAGGAACATTTTTGAACGGCCGCAGGTCGGCCCATAGGGTAAGTGCAGGGATTGCACGCATAAAAAAACCCTAGCCAATCGGCTAGGGTTATCAAATATCCTGCGCTATGTAATAAGCAAAGGGCTTATTAATCACCCTTATTTAATAAAATACTTGAATTAATTCGCTGGGCCGCCGTCGAGGATTATCCATTTAGCGCCTAGAATTCCTCTAGCCGCTGCCGATGCCTCTGAATATTTACTGTTCCCTGCACCAAAAGTCACATTTTCCTTCACATTTAGCATACTCCATTTTTGCAAAATGGCATCGTAGTTCGATGTGCTTAATGTAACACCACGGAACATATCACGCATTCCAGTTTGAAGTTCACTATGCGGCGAGCCGTAGATATTGGATACATCCCAGTTGCTAATATCACCATTGAAACTTGATGCATCAGCAAACATCTCACTCATGTAGCTGACATTAGACACATTCCATCCACTAACATCACCGTTGAAGCTGGTTGCGCCAGAGAACATTTCTATCATTGAGGTTACGTTTGGAAAACTCCAATTATTAAGACTTTGATTAAAACTGGATGCTCCTGAAAACATTCTTTCAATAGAGTTCACTTTAGTCATATCCCAATTATTGATATTTTGGTTAAAGCTCTCTGCGTTAAAAAACATGTCCTCAGCAATCTTTAGCTGCGATGTATCCCAATCGCCAATATATTTATTGAATTTAATGGCTCCTTTAAACATGGCCTGCATTGTGCCCACATTTGACACATCCCAGTCACCAATATCTCGGTTAAAAGACACCGCACCTTCAAATAAGCTGGACATATAAATAACTTGAGACACATCCCAACTACCAACACTGCCATTAAATGAGACTGCGTCTCTAAACATACCACTCATTTTCGGACTGGATACATCCCACAATCCTAAATCTTGGTTAAATGATGACGCCTCAGAAAACATCTCTTCCATGTCTTCAACATTTGAGACAACCCAATCTCCGATGTATTGATTGAATTTTGTGTTGCGATAGAACATACGCTTCATGTTGGTGACGTTTGATACATCCCAATTGCCAATATCTTGATTATATTCGGAGTTTGCAAACATCCCCTCCATATTAGTGACATTGGATACATCCCATTCACCTATGTATTGCGTGAATGCGCTGGTAGCGTGAAACATATACTCCATATTCGTGACATTCGAGACATTCCAACTCCCGATAGGTTGATTAAAGCTGCTATTGTTGAACATTCTATTCATGTTCGTCACTTTAGAGACGTTCCATCCACCAATATCTTGATTGAAGTTCTTCGTACTAGCAAACATAGAATCCATATCAGTGACATTAGACACATCCCAACCGCCAAGATCTTGATTGAAAACCTTCGAACCAGTGAACATGAGGCCCATATCGGTAACATTTGAGACATCCCAGTTACTAATGGATCGATTAAAGTTGGAAAATGCGAACATCCTTTGCATATTCTCAACGCTAGAGACATCCCAATCACCAATGTTTTGATTGAATGCTGTAGTAGAGGAAAACATTAGGCTAGTGTCTTTTACGCTAGATACATTCCAGCTACTGATATCTTGATTAAAGAACTCAGCAAAATAAAACAGACCTGACATATTCGTTACATTGGACACATCCCAATCACTGATGTCTTGATTAAAAGGTAACCCACTGAATAAAAAAGCCATATTGTTAACGTTAGAGACGTTCCAATCTTCGATGTTAGGAATGGCACGTAGCTCATCGTAGTTGTCACTTTCGAACTTATACGCACCAGCGAACATGTAGCTCATATCAGATACGTCGGTAAGGTCAGGTATATCAGTTGCGTTAACGACCAGATTATATGTATCTTGAAAACTTGAGTGCATTGATTTCCACTCAATATCCCCCCATTGCTCCACAGAAAGAAGCTTCCTATTATCACTTTCGAATCGTTCAGAGCCAGCACGCCTTTGCTCTTTCGCCATATAAAAGTGTGGAAAGTCACCGCTTATTGAAACGGTATATACACCGCTTGAGTCGTATGAGTGCGTAATATCGCCGGTTACATTGTGATCAACATGCCCATCACCCCACTCTACGCTGTAGTTAAAACCTGTTCCCTCTGTGTCAATTTTTATCTGGTAATCTTCACTCACACCGAGCTGTTGGGTGTCCCAAATTGTTATAAAAGGTTTAGGTTCAAAAACAACAACAGTACGAGACTTGCTAGACTGATTACTTGCGTTGTCTGTTGCAGTGTAAGTAACAATATAGCTACCTGCTGTAGCCGTATCGACCTGACCAGATATGGTAACAGTCACATTACCATCAACTGCATCGGTGGCCTCTGCGCCTTTTTCAATATAATCTTCGCCTAACACAACGCGCATTTCTGACGGACCATTAAGGCTAATTTCAGGACCCGATAAATCCGATACTTGAACTTGCCTTGTCACGGATGCAGTATTACCCGCAGCGTCAGAGGCAGTATATGTAACGGTGTAATCACCCAAATTGCTTGAGTCTATCGCTCCCGTGATACTTACAGCTACCGTTCCATCCACATTATCGACTGCGGTTGCTCCTTGCTCACTGTAAGTCTCTTGATAATCCAGGTTGACAACAGACGGGCCAATTAATGTGATGACAGGCGGAGTTGTATCAGGTGTTGAAGATGAACCACTGCCGCCACACCCCACGAGTGAACCAATTACGGCAAACATGGCAACGGACTTACTAAAAGTACGAAGATGCATATAACTAACTTCCTTGTCTGAAAGAATGAAAAAACAAATATTCAATTAATAATATCTTGATGTAAAACCCTAACATGCATCATGAATGACTGTCATTCAGAATAAGTTAACTAGCTGGAAGTGAATGAACTTATCGCTGACAGGTTATGCCCGACGTTAAAACTTCTTTGAGCATATTCGCCACTGTAAATTGCTACAGCAACGCAGCATTACGAGTTCTACTCATTAAATAATACCTAGAGTATTTTTGAATGTTCGCAGGTCAGCTCGGTGGCTGGCCAGAAGAGCAAGTGCAGGGATTGCACGCATAAAAAACCCCAACCAATCGGCTAGGGTTATCAAATATCCTGCGCTATGCAGAAAACAAAGGGCTTATTAATCACCCTTACTCTATAAAATACTTGGGTTAATTCGCTGGGCCGCCGTCGGTGATTATCCATTTAGCGCCTAGGCGCTCTCTTGCTGCTACATCTGAATATTTACTGTTTCCTGCGTCAAACTTTACGTTTTCATTGACGTTTTGCAAGCTCCACCCTCGTAATATCGCATCATAGTTCACTGTTTTTAGTGTTACACCTGCGAACATTTCTTCCATAGACTTTATACTTGTGACGTTCCATCTCCCAATGTTTTGGTCGAAAGCCGAATTATCCTTAAACATACGTACCATAAATTTAACATTTGAAACGTCCCAACTTCCTATATCTTGATTAAATGCTGTATTGTTCTCAAACATATATCTCATATGGGTGACACTGGAAACGTCCCAATTCCCGATAGCACTATTAAATGAATTGGCCGTGTAAAACATTCCTACCATACTAGTAACGTTAGATACATCCCAATCGCCTATATATTGATTAAACTGCTCTGCTTGGCTAAACATCCATGCCATATGAGTAACGTTAGATACATCCCAATCGCCTATATATTGATTAAACTGCTCTGTTCCGCTAAACATGTGAGCCATACGGTTGACATTAGAGACGTCCCAATCGCCTATGTCTTGGTTAAACCGCTTAGCATCCGCAAACATGGCATCCATATCAGTAACATTGGAGACGTCCCAGTGCCCAATTGCTTGATTAAACTGCTCGGTTTCCGAAAACATGGCTTCCATATCAGTAACATTAGACACGTCCCAATTACCTATTTCTCGGTTAAACTGCTTTGCTCCCGAAAACATGGCTTCCATATAAGTAACATTAGACACGTCCCAGTCGCCAATATAACTGTTAAAGGCTGAAGTAGACTCAAACATAGCCGCCATATGAGTCACGTTCGATACATCCCAATTACCGATATTCTGATTAAACAGCGTTGTATGCCCAAACATACCTGTCATCCCAGTGACATTTGAGACATCCCAGTTGCCAATGTCTTGATTAAACAGCGTTGCAAATCTAAACATAAGTGACATGTCAGTAACATTTGATACATCCCAGTTGCCAATGTCTTGATTAAATAAACGTGCTCGCCTGAACATGTAGCTCATATCCGTGACATTGGATACGTTCCAACTACTAATATCTTGGTCGAATTGTGTTCCGCTAAACATACTGGCCATATTGGTCACACTCGACACATCCCAACGCTCAACGTTAGGAATATAAGACAATGAACTGTTATTACCAAACATTCCTTCCATGCTGATAACATTCGATAAATCGGGCATGTCTGTCGCATTGATAACTAGATTGCTTGCTGCCCAAAAGCTATATTCCATTGAGCTCCATTTAATATCGCCCCACTGCTCTATAGAAAGAAGCTTTCTACTGTCACTACTGAGAGGTCCCATAGATAAATGTGGGAAGTCGCCGCTTATTGAAACTGTGTATACACCGCTTGAGTCATATGAATGTGTAATATCGCCGGTTACATTGTGATCAACATGCCCATCACCCCACTCTACGCTGTAGTTAAAACCTGTTCCCTCTGTGTCAATTTTTATCTGGTAATCTTCACTCACACCGAGCTGTTGAGTGTCCCAAGTTGTTATAAAAGGTTTAGGTTCAAAAACAACAACAGTACGAGACTTGCTAGACTGATTACTTGCGTTGTCTATTGCAGTGTAAGTAACAATATAGCTACCTTCTGTAGTAGTATCGACATGACCAGATATGGTAACAGCCACATTTCCATCAACTGCATCGGTGGCCTCTGCGCCTTCTTCAATATAATCTTCGCCTAACACGACGCGCATTTCTGACGGACCATTTAATGTGATGACAGGCGGAGCTGTATCAGGTGTTGAAGATGAACCACTGCCGCCACATCCCACGAGTGAACCAATTACGGCAAACATGGCAACGGACTTAATAAAAGTACGAAGATGCATATAACTAACTTCCTTGTCTGAAAGAATGAAAAAACCAATATTCATTAATAATATATTGAAGTGAAACCCTAACATGCATCATGAATGACTGTCATTCAGAATAAGTTAACTAGCTGGAAGTGAATGAACTTATCGCTGACAGGTTATGCCCGACGTTAAAGCTTCTTTGAGCGTATTCGCCACTGTGCAGTGCTACAGCAACGCAGCATTACGAGTTCTACTCATTAAATAATACCCAGAGTATTTTTGCATGTTGGTAGGCCAGCTTAGGTCAGCTCGGTGGCTGGCCAGAAGAGCAAGTGCAGGGATTGCACGCATAAAAAACCCCAGCCAATCGGCTAGGGTTATCAAAAGTGGTACCAGTGGGCGGACTTGAACCGCCACGCCCGAAGGCAACGGATTTTGAATCCGTCATGTCTACCAATTCCATCACACTGGCATCTTTTTTCTTTGACCTTCTCAGCGAGAAGATAAAGAAAAACCACTTCAGAGCAAAGGCTTTGTTTATCTGCCCTCATCTCTATGCCCTGCATTATACAAAGAATGTTTAGCGCGGCAAGCGTTTTATGTTAGAAATCTGTCAACTGCCCACTATTCGAACAAATCCAGACTTTTTATGGGGTTTATGCTCACTTACTCATCGCATCGTATAGGCACCTAAAGTGAAATAATCGCCTTTGCCAATCGCCTTTGTTACACTGTCGCCGATTTTGATTGAGAGAAAACTAACCATGTCGTCTTCGAAACCTTTATCTGCTGGCTTTGGTCGCCGCCTTGCGTCCCTCATCTACGATGGTCTTGTCGTCATCGCTTTTGCCATGCTTACAACGGTTGTTTACCTTCTATTGGTTCAAGGTGCCGTGTCTCTCGGGTGGGTTGCCCTAGGCGACGCCCAAGATGTTGCCGACCTCATTCAGCAAAACACTGTCTTATATGTCTTACGTGACGTGCTACTAGTTATCGTAAGCATTTGCTTTTTCGGCTACTTTTGGAGCAAGAGTGGTCAAACTATTGGCATGCGTGCTTGGCGCTTACAGGTTCGCCGTGTAGATGGTTCACTACCAACCTTTTGGCAAGCTGCATGGCGCAGTTTAGCGTCACTGTGCGGGCTTGGAAATTTGCTGGTTTTAGTGGATTTTAAAAATCAGCGAGCACTGCAAGATCACCTTTCCGGCTGTCACGTAGTCACTCTGTCCAAAGAAGATAATAAGCAAATATATCGCTCTCTAGATTAATGAATCTTCGCGCTGAGCGGCCAACTAGTCGCTCACGCTATCTTCTATTAGGCCTTCGTCCTCACTCACCCTATATAAGTAACCCATTCACACAAAGCAAAGAGGCTGTTATGCAGGCTTAATGCTCACAAAACGGCATATGCCATGATGTATCTGCCATGCTCTGATGTTTTAAACTCGTTATGAAGTAATTGGGCTCATTTTGCGTGAATGTATGAGCCCCAAAGTGCGGTTTTTAGTTTCGGCGCTTAAGTAGATAACTTGCGAACACAATGAATAACACGCTCGGCAGTACGGCGCCTATAAACGCAGGTATCTGGTACACAGAGACTATCGGCCCGAAAATGCGATCGGTGAGGTGGAATACAATACCGGTGATCACGCCCATGACGATACGTGCACCCATGGTCACTGTACGCAATGGACCAAAGATGAAAGATAACGCCACCAACAACATGACTCCCAAGGCTACGGGCTGCATTATTTTACGCCACAATGCGAGTTCATACGTGGATGTGTCCTGGTCGTTCTGACGTAAATACTGCAAATAGGACCATAATCCAGTGAACGATAAAGTTTCAGGCTTAACAGATACAACACCGAGTTTTTCAGCGGTTAATTCTGAGCGATAAAACATCTGCTTTTGCTGTTGCTCAGTGACTTGCTGCTCGTCCATGTCTAACGTGCGTACACCTTGAAGTAACCATCCACCCGGTTGATTAAAGGCTCTATCTGCGAATGTAACTTGATCGAGCTGCAACTTGTCATCAAAATGGTACATGCGTACACCATTAAGTTGGCCCTGTTGATCGACGTCTTCGATATTAATAAACACGTCGCCGTCCTTCGCCCAGACGCCCTGTTGTGCACTAAACACATCACCACCGAAGATAGCGTTAGAGCGAAGTTGCTTTGCTGTTTGTTCAGCTCTAGGCACTCCCCACTCGGCAACGGCCATCATCACGAGTGCCATTACAATGGCGGTTTTCATCACCGAAGTGATCACTTGCAAACGTGACATACCCGCAGCTTGCATAACCACCAGCTCACTGTTTGAGGCGAGCGCCCCTAAACCTGTAAGGCCACCGATCAAAGCTGCCATAGGGAAAAACACCACAATGTCACCTGGCATGCTATAGAACGTATAAAGCATTGCATCCATCAAATCGTAACTGCCACGACCAACAGATTTAAGCTGCTCAATAAATTTGATTAAGGTGCTAATGCCGACCAATACGAGCAAGGCAAACCCAGTGGTTTGCATGATACTGCGACCTAGATACCAGTCGAGAGTTTTCATCATACTGCACTTCCTCGACGCAAGAATGTCGCTCTGAGCCAAGCACCCACAGGTCGACCTTTAATAATCAAAAATGCACCAATAAATAGAGCACTCAAATGCACCCACCATAATCCAGCAGATACTGGGATCTTACCGTCTTCTAGTGCGAATTCAGCTGCTTTGAGCAAGATGAAATAACCTAGGTACAAGCTGATTGCTGGAACAAGTTTGGCAAATTTGCCCTGACGCGGATTAACCACACTCAAAGGCACCGCAATTAGCGTCAATAACGGAATAGACAATGGGATAGCCATACGCCATTGCAACTGAGAAACCGCTTCATTGGTATCTTGCTTCAACAATTCAGAAGTCGGCACAGCCTCTAATTTGCGGCGTTGATGTTCAATGGCTTGTTCGCGAATTTGCACTTGATAAGTATCGAATTCAGTACGCTGAATATCCAATGCATCATCTTTCACTTCAACGCGCTGACCATTACTCATAATAAGCTGCTGCTCGCCGTTGTCGCGTTCTTCAACCCGCCCCATATCAGCGTATACTATTTGCGATTTCTGCGGGCCTTCACCACGTTGTAATTGCGCAACAAAAACACGATTGAGTGAGCGACCACCATCATCAATGTTATGGATAAACACCACGGCTTTTTCATTACCCGTTTCTTGGAATCGACCAGCTCGCAGCGCACTGAGTCCGGCTTCAGCCTCTGCGCGCTCTTTCAATTGATATTCTTTTTCACTGGC
Organism: Pseudoalteromonas sp. GB56; assembly: GCF_054923835.1. Classification (NCBI taxonomy): domain Bacteria; kingdom Pseudomonadati; phylum Pseudomonadota; class Gammaproteobacteria; order Alteromonadales; family Pseudoalteromonadaceae; genus Pseudoalteromonas; species Pseudoalteromonas sp. GB56. The sequence continues at coordinate 2,912,894 of NZ_JBPCHK010000001.1, forward strand.
CCACGGTGCAAGGTACAATGTCATTGCTCCAGCCAGAATTGCCAGTACGGTACTCGAAATAAGCGTAACTCGCACCACATACCATTCACTCACGCCGCAGGCTTTGAGTACTGTCATTTCGCTATCTGCATAGACACGACTGTACGCAAGGATAATTCCCAGAAAAATACTCAAAGGGAGAATAAGAGAAGCGAGTTGCGGCAGCTTAAGTGCCACCACAGAAAGCACAAGTTTTGCGGGGATACTTCCTTCAGAAGCATCACCTAATATCACGACGAACTTTTGACTTACAAATATCGTCATGAGTGTAAGAAAAACAGCCACCTGCGACTTAAAAACTTCAGCGGTTAAGTATCGAAAAATCAGCAATGTCCGCCCCTAAAAACGTCGTCTTTCACTGGCATAGTGGGAAAATTTGAGTAAACTAGTTATTTTAGTCACTTTATTATATGCCAAGCGCATTAAATATCATACCTAAGGTATGCAATTGTCTACACTTTAGTTTAGTGGATAATGAATTGCGCAAATAGTTCACTGGCAAATTAAAAGTACTTTCACAGCGACTTCATGGTAAAAATTAATGAAGAGCTGATATTTCCTCAATTAGGAGTCACAATGGAATTTAGCGTAAAAAGTGGTAGTCCAGAGAAACAGCGCAGTGCCTGTATCGTAGTCGGTGTATACGAGCCACGCCGTCTATCCCCCATTGGCGAACAGCTGGACCAAATCAGTGAAGGCTATATTTCTAATCTATTGCGTCGCGGTGATCTCGAAGGTAAGCCGGGCCAAACGTTATTACTGCACCATGTGCCAAATGTGCTAAGTGAGCGCGTGCTACTTGTGGGCTGTGGTAAAGAACGTGAACTGGATGACAAACAATACAAACAAATCATCTCCAAAACGATCAACACGCTGAACGAAACAGGTGCGATGGAAGCCGTTTGCTTCTTAACCGAACAACACGTTAAGAGCCGCGACACGTATTGGAAAGTGCGTCAAGCTGTTGAAACAACACAAGATTGCTTATACACCTTTAACGAGCTAAAAAGTAAAAAGAGCGACCCACGTCGCCCTCTACGTAAAATTGTATTTAACGTCCCTACTCGCCGCGAATTGCCTATCGGTGAAAGCGCCATTGAGCATGGTCTAGCAATCGCGTCAGGTGCTAAATTATGTAAAGACGTTGCCAACATGCCACCCAATATCTGTAACCCGCGTTACTTAGGTGAGCAAGCCAAGTCACTGGAAACAGAATTCGATAAAGTCACCGTAAACTTGGTTGGCGAGCAAGAAATGGAAGAGCTGGGTATGCATTCCTACCTCGCTGTTGGCCGTGGCAGTGCGAACGAATCTGTAATGTCGGTTATTCATTACAATGGAGGTGTTGAAGATGCTGCACCAATCGTACTTGTGGGTAAAGGTTTGACATTCGATTCAGGCGGTATTTCTATCAAGCCAGGCGAAGGCATGGATGAAATGAAATACGACATGGGCGGTGCAGCGGGTGTTATCGGCACCATGCGTTCGATCGCAGAGATGAACCTGCCGATTAATGTGATTGGTGTACTGGCTGGTTGTGAAAACATGCCGGGCAGCAATGCGTATCGTCCAGGCGACATCCTCACAACGATGTCAGGCCAAACTGTGGAAGTGCTCAACACGGACGCCGAAGGCCGTTTGGTACTATGCGATGCGCTCACCTATGTAGAAGCATTCGAACCAGACACAGTAATCGATGTGGCAACTCTAACAGGTGCCTGTATCATCGCACTGGGCGCGCACGCGACAGGCATGCTTTCAAATCATAACCCACTGGCGCATGACCTATTAAAAGCCGGTGAGCAAAGTGGCGACCGTGCATGGCAACTTCCATTATGGGACGACTATCACGAGCAACTAGAAAGTCCGTTCGCTGATTTCACCAACTTAGGTGGTCGTGCTGCGGGAACTATCACTGCGGCATGTTTCTTGTCTAAATTCACCAAGAAATATAACTGGGCGCACTTGGATATCGCTGGGACTGCATGGCGCAGCGGCGGTAAAAACAAAGGAGCAACAGGCCGACCTGTGCCTATGCTTACCCAATACTTGATTAATCGCGCTGGTGTTTCAGAAAGCCCGCAAGACTAATCTTCGCAAGAAACTCATAGAGTGAACGATAAGCCCCTTTTTTAAGGGGCTTATTCATTGATGCAAACTGCCGATTGTGTCAAAATTGGCGGATTAACGAGCCGCGTAGAGGACGCAATGCACGCGTTATTTTACCTGCTAGAACATGCTGATGAGCCGGGCAATCAAGTGCCGGCTCATTTTGATCTTGGCGCTCGCCTTGCGGCTGAGCAATATCGCCAAGGCAAAAGAGTGTTTATTTTTGTTGATAATCGTGACGATGCACATCTGATCGACCAGCATTTATGGGCGTTTGACGCCGACAGCTTTGTGCCTCACAACCTTCAAGGCGAAGGTTCCCGAGGTGGTGCCGCCGTGGAGATTGGCCAAACGCCGCCAGTCGCCAAGCGCACTGTGCTAATTAATTTAGCGTCAACAGTGCCGGATTTCATCCGCCGCTTCGACACCATTTTAGATTTTGTGCCTGCCGATGAGCAGCGCAAACATGCGGCACGAGCAAAATACAAGCAGCTTCGCGACATTGGCGCGCAGCTAAGCACACAAAAAGTTTAGACAGAATTTAGTGAAGGTCCTGGGCAATGGATAAAACCTACAATCCGCAAGATATTGAACAATCTCTCTACCAAGAGTGGGAAGAAAACGGTTACTTTAAACCAAGTGGCGAAGGCGACTCGTACTCGATTATGATCCCGCCTCCAAACGTCACTGGTAGCCTACACATGGGCCACGCGTTCCAGGATACCATCATGGATACCCTAATCCGCTTCAAGCGTATGCAAGGCAACAACACGCTTTGGCAAGTGGGTACTGACCACGCAGGTATCGCAACACAAATGGTTGTAGAGCGTAAGCTTGCCGCTGAAGAAGGTAAAACACGCCACGACTTGGGCCGCGATGCATTCATCGATAAAATCTGGGAGTGGAAAGAGCAATCAGGTGGCACGATCACCAAGCAGCTTCGCCGCCTAGGTGCATCAGTGGATTGGGATCGTGAACGCTTCACCATGGACGAAGGTCTATCAGAAGCAGTAAAAGAAGTATTTGTTCGTCTTTACAAAGATGACCTAATCTACCGCGGTAAGCGCCTAGTTAACTGGGATCCAAAACTACACACGGCCATTTCAGACCTAGAAGTAGAAAACAAAGACAAGCAAGGCCACATGTGGAACTTGCGCTACCCGCTTGCCGACGGCGTTAAAACGCAAGACGGTAAAGACTACATCGTAGTTGCAACTACGCGCCCTGAAACTATGCTAGGCGACACAGGTGTTGCAGTAAACCCTGATGATGAGCGTTACCAAGACCTTATTGGTAAAGAAATTCTATTACCTATCGTTAATCGTCGTATTCCTATCGTTGCCGATGAGCATGCGGATATGGAAAAAGGCACAGGCTGTGTGAAAATCACTCCTGCGCACGACTTCAATGATAACGAAGTAGGTAAACGCCATCAATTGCCGATGATCAACGTATTCGATAAAGATGCGGCGATCTTAAGCGTTGGTGAAACCTTCACATTCGACGGTAAGCCACTTGAATTTGATGCGCCAATTCCAGAGCGTTTCCATGGTTTAGACCGCTTCGATGCACGTGCCAAAGTTGTGGAAGAGTTTGAGCAAGCTGGTTTGCTTGAGAAAATCGATGACCATAGCCTAACCGTACCTTACGGTGACCGCTCAGGTGTAGTTATTGAGCCACTACTGACCGACCAATGGTATGTGCGTGTTGCACCACTGGCTGAGCCTGCAATTAAAGCGGTTGAAGACGGTGATATCCAGTTCGTACCGAAGCAATACGAAAACATGTACTTTGCATGGATGCGTGATATCCAAGATTGGTGTATCTCGCGTCAGTTATGGTGGGGTCACCGCATTCCAGCTTGGTACGACAACGAAGGTAACGTGTACGTTGGCCGCGATGAAGCAGAAGTGCGCCGTGACGATAACCTAAGCGACGATGTCGCACTAAGCCAAGATGACGACGTACTTGATACGTGGTTCTCATCGGCATTGTGGACTTTCTCTACACTAGGCTGGCCAAACAACCTTGAAGACCTAAAAGTATTCCACCCGTCTAACGTGTTGGTCACCGGCTTTGACATCATCTTCTTCTGGGTTGCGCGCATGATCATGATGACCATGCACTTCATCAAAGACGAAGACGGCAAAGCACAAGTACCATTCAAAACCGTGTATGTGACTGGCCTTATCCGAGATGAGAACGGCGACAAGATGTCGAAGTCTAAAGGTAACGTCCTAGACCCACTCGACATGATTGACGGTATCGACCTTGAAAGCCTTGTGACTAAGCGTACTGGCAACATGATGCAGCCACAGCTGGCGAAGAAGATTGAGAAGAACACCCGTAAGACATTCGCCGATGGTATTGAACCACACGGTACAGATGCGTTGCGCTTTACCCTTGCGGCAATGGCATCAACAGGCCGTGATATCAACTGGGATATGAACCGTCTTGAAGGTTACCGTAACTTCTGTAACAAGCTTTGGAACGCTAGCCGCTACGTGCTAATGAATACAGAAGAGCAAGATTGTGGCTTCAATGATGCACAGCGTGAATACTCGCTTGCAGATCGTTGGATCCAAGGTCAATTCCAGCAAACAGTGAAAACCTTCACTGAGCACTTGGACAACTACCGTTTCGACCTTGCTGCTAATACGATTTACGAGTTCACTTGGAACCAATTCTGTGACTGGTACCTAGAGCTGACTAAACCAGTATTATTCAAAGGTAACGAAGTACAGCAACGTGGCACACGTCATACGCTTATCACTGTATTGGAAGGCCTACTTCGCCTCATGCACCCGTTGATGCCTTACATCACAGAAACAATCTGGAAGCGTGTAGCACCGATTGCGGGTATTGAAGCTAACACCATCATGCTGCAAGCGTTCCCGCACTTTGATGAGAGCAAAGTCGATGCCACCGCAATGGCTGATCTTTGAATGGGTAAAACAATTCATCGTCGCTATTCGTAACATCCGTGGTGAAATGGACATTAGCCCAAGCAAGCCACTGAATGTGCTTCTTGCTCATGCCGGTGATGAAGATATTCGTCGTCTGGAGCAAAACCGTAACTTCCTAAGCTCGCTTGCTAAGCTAGAAGAAGTAACAGTGCTTGCCAGCGCGGATGAAGCACCTGCATGTGCAACGGCGATGGTTGGCAAACTTGAAATCATGATCCCAATGGCAGGCTTGATTGATGTTGAAGCTGAACTTGCTCGTATCGCCAAGCAACTTGATAAAGCGCAAAAAGGTTTAGAGCAGGTGGAGAAAAAGCTTGCGAATGAAAAGTTCGTAAGCAACGCACCTGAAGCGGTGCTTGAAAAAGAAAAGTCTAAGCTTGCTGAATTCAGTGACGCGAAAGCGAAACTACTTGAGCAAAAAGCAAAAATCGAAAGCTTGTAATAAAGCCATTTGATGACACTAAAAAACGCGAGCCTGGCTCGCGTTTTTTATTAGTACTTATCGTTTAATACCAATCCGCTTAAGGATGTGACCCTACATTACGACAAAGCTATGGCGTGCTAGTAAGGCGGAAATTTTTGTATGTAGTTATTCTCGGCTTTGACTCCTGCGCCGCTCTACCACCTACATCCATGTAGGCGTACAGAGAAAGATTTCAACGCAATTAGCGCGTCATTGAACTCGCTAGATTGACCAGATATTTATGCGGGTTGGTATAAGTCAGTGCAATGGTTTAAGCTCGTCAATCAGCGCATCTAATTTACGAAGCTCTGAGCCATAAAACACGTTCACTTCTTTTAAGTAAAGTGCCCGAGCAGAAACGGCAATGAGTAATGTTGAAATCCCACCAAAAATAAGTACTTCGAGAGGTAACCCTATATAAACAGGCGAACCATCCGCGATTAAGTCATTTAAAAAATACACCCCCCCAGTACTCGAGAAAAACTCAACGAGCAATGCGACGTACAGACCTGGGTAGATGACTCTGTAAATGTTGCCATAGTGTCTTTTCGCGCGTTCCATATAGGCTCGATAACCTTGAAGGTAGTCGTAGCAAGACATTGCTTTATCCAGCTCGGATAACTCCTTGATTTGGGCCCGACCTAATAAAAACACACCGAAGAAGGTGAAACCCAGTGCCAACGCGAGATAAAACATACCGAACAAAGGCAATAAGCAAAATGATAAAATTGCCCCTAACCCCATCCATTTGTTGTTGAGCTGATATTTAATACATAACTGATGTAATAAATCCTGTGACTCAGATTCTTTGCGATGCAAATACTCGGATAACGTACTTTGTTCTTCGTAACTTGCTTGCTGCCAAATCTCTTCGATGCTTTTAGTCATTTTTATCAAGCTCCTTTGCCACATTATCTTTTAAGCGTTTCACCCTCACAGCAAGACTGTTAGCATTTCCCCCTACCACGGCGGCGATTTCCTCGTATGAAAACCCCTCTAGATACATTACCAATAATGCCCTATCCACTTGCTGCAGTTTTCTTAGCCCCTTATAAAGAAGGTCTAAAGCCTCAATACTGTGCGAGACTTGATGTTCTCCTAAATCTATCTCATCAAGTTGTGATGTTTGCTTCTTATCACGGTTAAACGTTAAACATACATTCAGTGCAACTCGGTAAATCCACGTGCTCCAGCTTGCCTCACCTTTGAAGTTTTTGTGGCTAATGAATACTTGTAAGCAAACTTCCTGCATCAAGTCGTCTAAATCAGCTTGATTGTCACTGTAGGCGCGGCAAAGCTTGAACAAAATGCTTAGGTAGGGTTCAATTTTCAGACTGTAAAAATATTCGGGCATAGCGCGTTTTTATTGGTGTTTTTATAGTTAGTAGCAACAGAATGTAAAATCTTACATTCTGTTTTGAAAAAAGCTCGACACACCCAAGCGGCTTCTCTTTGATTTACTATCAATCAGATTTCATCAATACAAACATGTGATAACCAAATTCACTCGCATACTCAGTGCAAATAGTGATTTCTCGCTTAATTGCTTTTAGCGCTGCTGAATCGGGCATGCTCGGCTCTAGTGCCATTACGCGTTCACGCAAAGGGCCATAATAGCTTTGCCAAGCATGCTCGCTCTGAGGAAAGTGAGCAACCAAACGGTATCCTAACTGTTGCACCTGTGCAATACGCTCATCAACACTCACCATATCTGGGTACTCGCGTTGCCAAAAATCGATCGCTTCCTCACTGGCTGAGTCGCTTTGCCATACAAGGTCGCTAATCACAAGGTAACCATCATTCTGCAGCAAGGGACGCCACTGACGCAGCGCCTTTTCAACACCCATGATATACGCACTGCCTTCAGACCAAATCAGTTCAACACTGCCTTGAGCTATAGGTAGCTCAGTCATACTCGCACATAGGGTTTCTAGCCTGTTTGCCATCGAAAGCTGTTCGAATCGGCTGCACAGAGCATCTAAAGCCGCCTGCTCGTTGTCTACTGCAAGAATTGCAGCCTCAGTATGATTAGCAAGCACTTCGGTTGCTAAACCTTTGCCACAGCCAACTTCTAAAATACGCTGCGTATGCTCAGGTACAAATGCTAATGCCTTTTTGGTATCGGCTTCACTGCCGGGTGCCCAGCGTTCGAGTGCCGAAGACTGTCATAAAGTCAGCCATATATTGTTCATGTTCATTCATATCTTTTGATAACCATTTCAAGCGCAGCGCTTCTTTTTCGCTGAAGCCCTGCGTTATTAACCAATCTAAATGCGCATCGGGCGCGCTGCACTCCAATTCTTGGTGCCAATGCGTAAGGTCGCCTTGACCTAACATTGCACTGAGTAGCGCATGCGCCTGCTGCTTTTGCTTTATTTCTTCATCAAGGGTAATGAGCCGACTTTGCAACAACTGCTTGTCTATTTTGGCATCAAGACACGCTTTGCATTCCTTGAGCGTAAGTCCGCCAGCATGTAGCTGAAGAACCAAACGCATTCGCTGCAGGTCTTTGTCGCTGTATATGCGGTAACCATTGTCCAATCGAACACCCGATATCAGTTGCAGCTTTTCATAATGCAACACGGCGGTGCGAGATAGCCCTAACGCAGCTGCAAATTCAGAGATTTTATACATGCGTTGCCCATGTATGATTGAAGATGGTTAAGTACTTTAAAGTGTAAGGCAGTAGACAGGTCAAGTGAAATAGTGGTGGCTATTCACATTTGTATCGCTTGTGCATATCAGCGACAACGTTTCTCAGTAGACTTTCTAATTTATCCAAATCGATATCACTGAGCTTATTGATATAGAGACACGACTTAGCATGCTTTGTCTTCCCTAATGCCGCGACTTCCTCATTAAAATGCTCAAATCCCTGCATGATGTACAAAGAAAGGTTGCTTTTGCGTGGAGAAAACCCGGTCATCAGCCATGTATACTCGCCCTTAGAGTTAGAATAGCTATAGCGACCAAAGCCAATAATGGAATCCCCCCACATTACGGCTTCACGCCCTGTCACCTTAATAAACAAATCAAGCAATACAAGTGCATCCGCCTTTCTAACAGGGTGTTCGATGGTTTCGAGAAATGTAATTACATCAGCATCATTTGGTCGCGTTTTAAGTTCACTCAAAGTCGTACTCACAAAACAATTTGGTTAATTGTAATTTCTAATTACTTTATATCTAGCCCAGTGCAGATTTTACGATATGCATTTGCTTCTGTGCCTCGGCGATAATGTCATCGGCACTTTGCTGTTCACCAAGAAACACCGTAACCCCAGCATGTGCAATTCCAGTATAGGTAACACCTTGAATTACATATTCTCGGACGATAGCCGATTTGATTTTATCCGCTATATCAACAACGCTTTCTCGCGCTTTATGCTGATTAGGGTTTAAGCCCTCGACTAAGACAGCGAATTCTCCATTACCCAAACTAGCAATACTGTCTGCTTCACGCATTATTTGACGTAAGCGTTCAGCCACTTCAATAAGGTAGGCGTCGCCTGCAGCGTGACCAAAATCGTAGGCGATCGTCTTAAACTTGTCAGTGTTGATATAGATCACCCCACCGGAACTTTGGTAACGCTTACTCAATTGCAAAGCATGGGTTAATCTATCGAAGAAATAGCGACGATTTAACAAACCTGTGAGAGGATCAGTGGAAGCAGCGTGTTTTAATAGCTCTTCTAAATTTCTTCTTTTCGTAATGTCGGTAGATACGCCGAGAATACCCACTATTTTTTCAGGTTCAGCAACACTGTATAAAGGTGTTTTGACTTCCCAATATACCGCTTCCCTACCATCAGGATAAGAAACGGTTACTTCCTCCTTGGTGCGCTCTCCCAATAATACTTGTGAGTCAGAATCGCGAATATTTTTGACCGTATCAGCAGGAAAGAAATCGTGGTCGCCAAATTGTTCTAACGTATCTTCAGTGCACCCAAACAAATCAAGTGTTTGTTTGTTAGCATAAACATATAAAGAGTGTTCATTTTTGATGTATACGTATGCTGGTACATTATCAAGCGCAAATTTGAGTTGCGCTATTTGCGCAGCAAGTTTGATCCGGCTTTTCCTCATCCACAACTATCAGCTCCTAGCAAATACTTTGATTTTGATAGTGAACCATAATGTGCAATTCCTCAAGGTGAGGCCGTGAAACAATGTAATCCATAGCCAACAAGTTGGGAGTTGAGAAGCAGGTGATCTTGGGTTGTTCGGCGCTTGATAAGACAAGTTGAAACCTGTCTTTATTTCATCCACAAAAAAGCCAAGCAAAATGCAGGCATTGAGCTTGGCTTTCAACGCTTATAATAGCTGGCTATTAAAAGCTGTAGTTATATTGTGCACCGAATAAGTATGCATTACCTTCTGACTCAAAACCCCACTGTTGTTGGAAGTTATCGCCTTCAACAAAGTTTTGTGTCTTACCACGAAGAATACTTGCACCTAGGTCTACACTTGATACGTCATCTAGCTGCCACTCGGCACCGAACGACAACCAAAAACGATCTGTGTCTGGGATAGAAATCGAAAGGTGCTGTTGTGATACCGGTGATTCATCAAAAGCGATACCTGCACGCAGTTTCCATTGCTCATTTAGCTGATAGTCACCGCCCACTGATACACGAATTGCATCTGAGAAATCTTCAGTTTTTGAGAATACGGGTGTTTCACTCACTGGCACGAATGCTTCCAATTTATCGAAGCTGCTCCAGCCAGTCCAAAGCACACTGTAGTGTAAACCATACTCTTTCGTTAACTGGTGTGAACCAGAGAACTCAGCGATAGCAGGAAGCGTTAGCTCTAATGTACCAGGAAGAGTCTGACCTTCAAGACCACCTAACGCTGCTGGTAATTGATTGCTGTATTCACCATCAAATGTTAGGTCAGTTTCACTGCGGTAGTGGAAACCAAAACGGTTGTGTGCATCAAGGGTGAAAGCCACACCCGCATTCCAACCAAACCCTGAATCATCGCCTTCAAGATGCGCAGCTTGCAAACTATTAGGAGCACCAAATGGATTTGCACCTAATGTACGTATTACTTTCGCATCTGCATAAACGTGGTTTAAACCAAGAGCAACCGTCCATGCATCATTTAACTGATAAGAAACAGACACATTTGAGTTAATAGTTACAATTTCTGTTTCACCGGCGATTTGGCCCGCAGCATAGTCACCGTTAAACTCAGTTGCTAAACCAAAGTTTGAAAACACACCAAAGCCAACATTCACTTGCTCGTTTACAGGCATAGTGAAATAACCGGCAGGGATCACTGCACTTGGCGCAATGCTGCTGTCGTTTAACACGCTAGCATCAAGACCATTGTTTGTGCTTTCACCCTCTAAGCTTACATCTGGCAATACATAAATTGCCGCAACTGACAGCTGTGCTTTATCGAATTGTGACATAAGGGCTGGGTTACGAGCGACGACTGACGCGTCATCAGCAACTGCAGCTTCACCCGCATACGCACGGCCAAGACCTGAAACATTTTGTTCCGCTAGTTGGAAGGCAGCGGCAAAAGATTCTGTTGATAGTAGCGCCAATGATGCCGCTAGTAGTGTCTTTTTGAATTGCATACTTCAATCTCATTGTTGTCTTTTTTAACCTGCATACACTAGCCTATTTAATGCTAAAAAGCTGTTAATTATGGTTAACAACGCGTAATTTAAGCGCAAAGTTGCGTAATTTTTAGTTAAAAACACAACTGGTATGTCCTCACCACACCCACTTGATAATAATTCTTATTAGCATTGACTAACCAAATCATCCCTTTAAACTAACCACATATCTAATTAAGGGAATAACGCATGTTAATAACGATTTTACTCATTATGGTCGCATTGCTGTTTTGTGCGATGGGTGCGTTCTGGTTTTTAAAAGCGAATTACTGTGCGTGTCATCGTCAAGGACAATGTGACAATCCCGTAACACACTATTGGTTGGCAGCGATGCTTTGCCAAATGGTCAGCTTTGCAAGTTGTTGCATCGCGTTGCATACCGCTTACGGCACTTTTCTATGGATGGTATTAATCACAAGTTGTATGGGGGGAGTGATCTAGGAGCGAAGCTCAGCAATAAACAAACGTGTACTAAGGCAACAAATGTTCTTTTAGTAGGCGAGATAAATTAAGTTCGAACTCGGCTCCTTGCGTGCTACCGACAATTTTAACATCGTCCTTGCTCACACTTAAGTCCACATCTTTGGCAGTAATGTGATGTCTGTGCAGGGTGTTATAAAATACGCGAACCTTGGGCTTTATCGGATTATCTTCATTTCCCTGCACCACCATTGCCAGTCGCTCGTTGGTTAGGCGCACTAAGGTACCAACAGGATGAATTCCCACACACTTAATAAAACGTTGCACTAACGCTTGGTCAAACGCACTCTTTTGCGATAGCAAAAAGCGCAGAGCAACTAACGACTCCTCACCTTTTTTATAAGGTTTGTCAGCTATCATGGCTGAATACACATCAACGATGTTGAGAATTCGCGCTTCGCGAGAGAGTTTATCTCCATCAATCCCACGTGGATAACCACTGCCATCAATTCGCTCATGATGATTGACTATCATCTCCAGCATCATGTTGGTAATGTGCTTTTGACCTTTTAGCATACCAAGGCCCAGCGCAACATGGCGGCGTACTGCCTTGAGCTCAAGGTCCGTTAGTTTCCCTGGCTTGGTCAATATACCCTGAGGCACTTTTGCCAGACCAATATCATGCAACAACGCAGCTAAAGCCATCTGCCTGACTTTATTAATCTCATACCCTAAATAGCGAGAGAAAATTGCGGTGAGAATGGCGCAATTGAGCATGTGGCGCCAAGTATAACTCTGCTTATCGCGCAACAAAGTCAGCGCGGCCATCGCATCTGGATTGCGAAACACCGAATCAACGATAGCATCAGCAACCTCACTCAACAGCTCCATATTGACTTGCATACCCGATGTCAATTCATGATACATCGTGCGCAATTTCACCATACTTTGCTCATAACAGGTATTCGCTATGAGAAATTCTTGTTCTAAAGTGGCCTGCGCTAAGTCTCGATTACTTAATTTTGGTTTCGCTGCTACACCTTGTTCTAACGATGTAGTGTGCTCTTTATTAGTTTGTTTTGCAGGTTGCAAATGCCGCGGGATGGGTACATCACTTTGAGAAAAGTCAATGATCAGTTCCTCAACCCCTTCTTTAACTAGGCGTTGAATGATAGCTGGTTCGCGGACCATACCACGCGTTTTGATTTTGATTGATGCACCTTGAGATTGCCTATTTACCCGTTCAACAAACATACCGGGCTTTAACTCACTAATAGGTAAGGAGATCAACATAAGAAGAAGTGTACAGAAACTAAAAAATGAAGTTGGAAATTACCATTAACTAGTAATAAAAGTCTAGAAAAGGTGGTTAAAACCACCCTTTAGTCTTGGAAGTAAGTACCCCAACCGTCATATTCAACGTTATTTTGCTCAGCAATAGACACTAACTTATCAACGTCTTCAATGATTGCCTCAGCGTTTAATTCACATTCAACAACGACGTCAAAGCCCCAGATTGTGCCGCCCTCTTCCAGCTCTAACTCTGCTGGTTCCTCAACATCATAACCAAGCTTGAACGCAGCCAGCGCCGCATTTTCCAATGCCGCAAAGTCTTCACATACGAAATGATGCTCAACTTCATACAGTAATTCAGGGTTTGAACCGTCTTCTAATAACGACTCAACAATCTCTTCGCTTATCTCGCGCCAGTTTTCCATCTAGGTTCTCTCATTCAATTGCGCCAACGTTTCATTCATAACTTCATGAAAGTGATCGGCATACTGACGGGCACTCATAGAAGCATCAAGCAATTGTGGCGCTAACATTTTGATGTAAATAGTACCATTATCCCACCGATTTAGCTTAATGCATTTATTCGTATCGCTCATAATTACGGGAATTACAGGTATGTTGGCATTTATCGCGGTATGAAATGCCCCCGTTTTAAACGGAAGCAGACCACGGCCGTAGCTTCGCGTACCCTCAGGAAACATCCATAACGACAAGCCACCTTGCTTGAGCTTTTCGGTCGTTTTATTGATGGTCGCCATGGCTTTTTTACGATTCGCACGGTCGATCAAAATATTGCCCGATAACCAATATAGTTGACCAAAAAACGGGATCCACTTCAGGCTCTTTTTACCAAGGCTGACTGTATTTCGCTGCAGTGCACCCGGTAGGAAGAAAATATCGTAATTGTTTTGATGGTTGGCTATATAAACGGCTGGTTCACCACTGACAATCGCTGGGTCTTTTTCAATAACAACTTTGACCCCCCACAAAGGTGACATGCGAGCATACCAACTACCAATCACGCGCACGTTGTCGCCATGAAAAGGTCGCACAATACACAGTACAAACCCTGCAAGAAAACTAAATGGTATAAATACTGCGACTACTAATAAACGTAACAATGCCAGCACAACAAACTCTCCACATCGACAATGCAGGGCATTATACATAGGCATGTTGGTTTTAGCGAACACTTGTAAGCTACGGTACTAATGCGCCCAAAAAACATATCGAATCGAGTGCATATAGGAAAAAATTACCAAATTAGGACTCTCCTGTCTCGGTAAAAAAATCGATGATAGACATCGATTTAATTTCCCTAAATTGGGCATAAAAATTCATTTTAATAGGCTACACTTTGGTTAAATAAAATACTTCATCTAAGAAAGTTGTTGGATGTGACTAATTCTTTTGACCTAGAGTCAACACTTTTGACCTATCAAGGAGCACATAATGGCAAAATGCCCAATCATGCACGGTGGCCTAACCAAAACAGAAAAGTCCAATACAGACTGGTGGCCAAACACCCTTAATCTCGACATTCTCCATCAACACGATACCAAGTCGAATCCATACGGCAACGAATTTAATTACGCCGAAGAATTTAAGAAAATCGACCTTGAAGAACTGAAATCCGATTTAAAAAATTTAATGACCGACAGCCAGCCTTGGTGGCCGGCAGATTGGGGTCACTATGGTGGCTTAATGATTCGTATGGCGTGGCATGCAGCCGGATCATATCGTATCGCGGACGGTCGTGGCGGCGGTGGCACAGGTAACCAACGATTTGCCCCACTAAACTCATGGCCAGACAATGCCAACTTGGACAAAGCCCGTCGCCTATTGTGGCCGATTAAGAAAAAATATGGCAATCGCTTGTCTTGGGCCGACTTGATGATTCTAGCAGGCAACATGGCTTATGAATCAATGGGATTAAAAACCTTTGGCTTTGCCGGTGGTCGTGAAGACATTTGGCATCCAGAGAAAGACGTCTATTGGGGGGCTGAAAAAGAATGGCTAGCACCCAGTGACGAGCGCTATGAAAGCGTTGATAAGCCAAACACGATGGAAAACCCTCTCGCTGCCGTGCAGATGGGTCTCATTTACGTCAACCCCGAAGGTGTCAATGGCAATCCTGATCCTCTAAAAACAGCACAGCAAGTTCGCGAAACGTTTGCGCGTATGGCGATGAATGATGAAGAAACCGCTGCATTAACGGTCGGTGGTCACACTGTTGGTAAAACCCATGGTAATGGTGATGCTGATTTATTAGGCCCTGAGCCAGAAGCCGCAGACATTAGTGAGCAAGGGTTGGGCTGGAACAACCACCAAAAACGCGGAGTTGGACGTGATACGGTGACATCGGGCATTGAAGGCGCGTGGACCACTTACCCAACAAAATGGGACAACGGCTATTGTCATTTGCTGCTGAGCTATGAGTGGGAATTGAAAAAGAGCCCTGCAGGTGCATGGCAGTGGGAACCTATCGACATCAAAGAAGAAGACAAACCTGTTGATGTTGAAGACCCAAGCATTCGTCACAACCCAATTATGACTGATGCCGATATGGCCATGAAGATGGATCCGAGCTATCGCCAAATCATTGAGCGTTTCCAGCAAGATTTTGACTACTTTTCAGATGTCTTTGCTCGCGCTTGGTTTAAGCTCACTCACCGTGATTTAGGACCAAAAGCACGTTACATGGGTGCGGATGTGCCTAATGAAGATCTCATTTGGCAAGACCCTATCCCTAAGGTGAACTACATTCTCAGCAACAAAGAGATTGAGGATTTAAAAGCAAAACTGCTGAACTGCGGTATTGCCCCTGCGGAGCTCATCAATACAGCTTGGGACAGTGCGCGTACTTATCGCGGTTCTGACCATCGTGGTGGCGCGAATGGTGCCCGAATTCGTTTAGCACCGCAAAAGGATTGGCAAGGTAATGAACCAGAACGTTTAAATCGCGTGCTATCCGCCATTGGCAAAGTGCAAAAAGAACTGAGCAAACCTATCAGTATGGCTGATTTGATTGTGCTCGGTGGCAGCGCCGCAGTAGAACAAGCTGCGCGCGATGCCGGTGTGTCCATCACAGTGCCCTTCTCACCAGGTCGCGGGGACGCAACAGCCGAAATGACAGACGCGGAGTCATTTGCACCACTGGAACCTCTTGCAGATGGCTACCGCAATTGGTTGAAGCAAGAATACGCGGTATCTGCTGAAGAGATGTTACTTGATAGAACGCAGCTTATGGGCTTAACAGCACCAGAGATGACTGTTCTGGTCGGTGGCATGCGAGTGTTAGGCACCAACCACGGCGGCAGTAAACACGGTGTGTTTACCAATCGTGAGGGACAACTCACCACCGATTTCTTTGTCAATCTAACTGACATGGCCTATCGCTGGGAGCCTAACGGCGATGGTACTTACAACATTGTTGAGCGTGATTCAGGCAACACAAAATGGACTGCTACGCGCGTAGATTTGGTATTTGGCTCCAATTCAATTCTCAGAGCCTATGCCGAGTTCTATGCACAAGATGACAATAACCACCGCTTTGTTCATGACTTTGTAAAGGCATGGGTAAAAGTAATGGACGCTGACAGGTTTGACTTGTAAGCAAGATGAAACCATGCACTAAGCCGGAACCATAAATGTTCCGGCTTTTTTATGTACTGCATAATTCACGTCCACGCTATATCTGTAATACACCTTGAATAGCGCATAACTTAATCGAATAAGAAATTTAGCTTCTCGCACTGGATTTATGGACTCATTTCGTGTACAAACACTACATGCTCGTGCTTAGAAAATTAGATTGTTTAATCTAATAACTACAATAAACAATAACTTTCTAAATAAACCTTTCTCTTGATGCGTAAATCAGGGATGAAAACGTCATTCTAGTCGGCAGTGTTACTTGCACCAAATTCGCTACCTGACCGTTCTTATGAATTACACCGCTAAGCACCCAAAACAAAATTCTGTGCCTTGGTTGTTACCTATAACAACCGAGCACTAACTTTTTGGGCTTACCCACAACGCCTGTGCGGTCAGCTTATTCGTCGTCATAATAATCATTAGGAAAGCAATATATGAAATCGACAGATTCTTATTTCCCCATATTGAAGCGTTCTACAATCGCAGTCGCTGCGGTATGTGGCTCGTTACTTTCAGTCAGCCAAGTAGTAATTGCTGAAGAAAATGCCGGCGCTCAGGACGCCAATATCGAAACAATTAGCGTCGTGGGTTCGCGCCGTATCGGCCGTACAATTAGTGACTCTCCCGTGCCTATCGACGTGATTGATGCAGCATCGATTCAAGCGACAGGTTTGACTGAAACCAACATGATCCTCAATACCTTGCTGCCAAGCTTCAACTTCCCTCAGCCTTCGATTACCGACGGTACTGACCACGTCCGTCCTGCACAGCTACGTGGTCTTGCACCGGACCACACTCTGGTGCTGGTAAACGGTAAGCGTCGCCACACCAGCGCATTATTGAATGTCAACGGCTCAGCAGGTCGTGGGTCATCAGCGGTAGATTTGAATGCAATCCCTGCCAATGCCATTAAGCGCATTGAAGTATTACGTGACGGTGCAGCTGCGCAATATGGTTCTGATGCCATTGCAGGCGTCATTAACATCGTGCTTAAAGACAATGATGAAGGCGGTGAGCTATCAGCTACTTATGGCGCAAACGTCACAAAAATGGACGGCGTGCCTGATTTAAAAAGCGTGAGCACCGATGCTAACGGTGATCTTGCCTTCACCACTGGTGGGGATCGCAAACGTACAGACGGTCAAACACTTACTGTACGCGCCAATACGGGATTTGCGTGGGGTGATGATGGGTTTGTTGCTGTGGCAGCCGAGTATCGTGACCGCAACGCGTCAAATCGCGCAGACTTCGACCCGCGCGAGAACTATGCGCGCCAAGAAGATGGCAGCATCGACCCACGTGAGCTAACCGTCAATCGTTATAATCACATCTTTGGTAACGGCGCTGTTGAAGATATGGCGCTGTTCGTAAACGCCGGTAAATCTATCAACAATGACCTAGAATTCTATGCCACTGCAGGCATGAGCAGCCGTGATTCTGAGGGCTCAGGTTTCTATCGCCGCGCGTCAGACTCGCGCAACATTTTGGCGATTTACCCAGACGGCTTCCTACCCGCTATCACCACTGACATTAAAGACCAATCACTAGTAACCGGTCTAAAAGGTGTGTATGGAGAGTGGAATTATGACGTGTCATTTAACTATGGTGGCAACGAACTTGAGTACGGTGTCGTCAACACACTGAATACCTCGCTAGGCCCAACAAGCCAAACGGAATTTGATGCTGGTGCGTTAGAATACGACCAATACATTCTTAACTTCGATGCCTCGCGCTTAATCACCGTTGATGCCTTCGCCAGCGATATGAACCTTGCATTTGGTCTTGAGTTTCGTGAAGAAAATTACAAAATCACCGCCGGTGAAGAGAATTCGTACATTCAAGGTACCTTTGGTCCTGGTGGCACAGAGACCGACCCGGTTGATGGCCCATTCGGTGCAGCAGGTGCACAGGTATTCCCTGGTTTTACGCCAGAATCGGCAGGTGACAACGACCGAAATAACTGGAGTGCCTATATCGATTTGGAAGCGGATGTGACAGATATCTGGAACGTTGCGATTGCAGGTCGCTACGAAGACTACTCTGATTTTGGCAGTACGTTTAACTGGAAATGGTCAAACCGTGTCACTGTAACGGATGATTTTGCACTACGAGGCTCTATTTCAACTGGCTTCCGTGCGCCATCATTACAACAACAATACTTTACCTCTATCTCGACGGTATTTGTCGACGGCGTGCCAACAGAAACAGGCACCTTTGCACCTTCTAGTGACGTTGCCCAAGCGCTAGGTAGCCCAGGTCTGGATGCGGAAGAGTCTGAAAACTACAGCCTCGGTTTCACATACTCACCCACTGCCGACTTTAACTTGGCCATCGACTTCTACCGTATCGATATAGACGACCGCATCGTGTTATCGAATAACCTGTCCGGTGATGCGATTGAAGCACTACTCGCAGGCACAGGCGCAACACGTGCTCGCTTTTTCTTGAACGCGATAAACTCACGTACCGAAGGTGTTGATGTCGTGACGTCATATACGCTGCGCACCAACGACTACGGCAGTGTGTTATTCAACGCGGGTTTAAACTTTAACGACAATGAAGTCACTGACATTTTGCCACCACCTGACGTGCTACAAGGCGCCGGATTTGACCAAGATAACTTGTTCTCTGACGTGGAACTTCGCCGCTTTGAAGTGGGTTCACCAAAGAGCAAAATCAACTTAAGTGCGAGCTGGAGCTATGATGCTTATAACGTCACCCTACGCACAACACGCTATGGTGAAACGCAAGACCCCAGCTCAATCGCTGAGCGTAACGAGGTCATACCTGCAGAGTGGATCACTGATTTAGACACTAAGATGATGCTCACGGATAATTTCGATGTATCCCTCGGTGTGAACAATCTATTTGATGTATACCCTAAGCCTACGCGTGAGCTAGTGGATGATGTAACGACTTTCTCGAACATCTTCCCGTACTCAGGCTTCTCACCTTACGGCTTCTCAGGCCGATATGTGTACGGTAAAATTAGCTATACCTTTTAGTAAAAAAGCCCCAGCACATGCTGGGGCTTTTCCTAAATAAGCTCATTAATGAGCATGGCAGCTATTACAAACATCATGAATGCAACGGCTATATCTATCCCTTGTCGCACTTTCACTTTTGACAATAGCGGCGCTAATTTGGCAGCCCCAACAGAAAGCGAATAAAACCACACGAATGACGCAGCAATTGTGCCCACTGCAAATGAAGTGCGATCGAGCCCTTCAAATTGCCCACCGATGGATCCCAATATCACTACGGTATCCAAGTACAAGTGCGGGTTTAGTACGGTAACCGCTATGGCTCCGAGCGCTACAGCGGTCATGCTACGCATGGCAATTGCTGTATTTTGAGATTGCGGTTCGGCTCTAGAAAATGCACTTTTCAACGACACCAGTCCATAAAAGGTTAAGAAGACAATCCCTGCTACTGTGATTCCAGTAAGCAAAGTTGCATTGCTTGCTACCAACGCGCCCCCGCCAAAAATGCCTAGCGAAATAAAGAACACATCCAACAAAGAACAGATTGTCGCTGTTGTTAAATGATGATTGCGATTGATCCCTTGATTCAACACATACGCATTTTGCGCGCCGATGGGAATGATCATACTTAAGCCAAGGCCAAAACCCTGAAGCATCAACAAAAAGTTCAACTCAGTAATCCTACAATTCTTTTAATTATCATCAACACAGACAGCTATATTTGTATCTGCCTCCTTTTCTTCTTGTTCACGCTCTTCCGCAGACAGTGTTCGATAAGCCCGCGTGACAGGAATAATAATCTGTAAAAACAATGCCGAGCCCCATACTAAATTACCCACAATAGCTGGCACATAAGGAATTATTAATAGAGTAACAAGGGCAAGGAACACCCCCAAAAGTTGCACGCTTGTAGTCGCAAAGCGGTGCGCCACGCGCGGTTCAATTATGTGTTTTATCCACAATAGTCCGAGCAAATAGCTAGCAAGGCCAATGCAACCAATCACACCGTACTTATATGGGTAAGGGTCTAGGAATCCAACTTTTACCTCGCCAGCCAAGGCAACCCCCATCATAACCGCGGAAGCCATGACAATGAGATGTGCCAGCCACCAACTAACCATACTTTTCTTAGAGGTGTCTTTAGGTTTGCCATTGCCGACAAAATCAAAATAAATCCAACAGGTCACAAATACGGCAATTCCACCGATTATGAAGTTGAACAACACACTGGGAGAGACCTTATAAATACCTTTTTCTGAGAGTGTAATTACCAATTTGAAAAAGCCTTCGCCAACAACAATAAGCAGTAACAGTGAGAAACGCTCAGCCATGTGACCCATGCGAGGAATAAAACGAGGGCTTTCCAACACTCCCAACTTTGGCAACATATAAGACAGTTGAATACACACTACGCCCGCAGCAAATAACCAATAGCTGTATGGCGCTGGCAGGAATGCACTGATGGCAAACACCACGCCCAATATTAAAAAGTTATGGCAAGCTCTATCCGCTAAGCAGGTTTCTTCTACACCTAAACGTTTGGTACGGTAGTACAAATAAGCGGTAATTAATCGATTAGCGGCGTAGGCCAACGCGAAATATACCCAGCCTTTCGCATGTATTGATGGAATTGATGCCGCCATCACCATAGATGTGACTATCTGCATTGCCATTATCAAACGGTGATTTATATCTGTGCTGACGTATAAAGAGTTAAATACACTAGAATCTCCCCAGGCATACCAAATTGCAGTAAATAGTCCCAGAAAGACAAAAAAGCCTTGTGGGCTTAGGTGGTCACTTAAGTAGTTGCCAAGGAGAAATATAATGACAACGTGGATGAGGTCATAAAATAGCTCGACCCAGTGCACGTGGTCATGAGCATGTTTAAGATCTTGATGATGTTGTGGCAAACGCCACATCGGATGTTTTTCTAAGGCCATAGTAATTCGAGCTCTGATTGTTGCCATCAGTTGGCGTGTTTTTTCAAGTATGGAACAACGAGCAAAATTCGCTGTAGACCACCTGCACATTTAACTATGTACCCAATAACAAAACAATCAAAGGCTTAAATTTATTATTTATTCAGGCGCAGTAACTTATTTTATTCTCAGCTCATAGCAAAAGAGGGCTGGCGCCCTCTTTTTATTCTTCTGTAGCTTCTACCACTTCGGGTTCAGGTGTACTCCCTGAAAGCTCCACTTCGCAGCCATCAACACGCTGCAAACCGCGCGGTAACTTATTACCACGACGACCACGCTCACCATGATAGTGCTCTAGATCGCTCGGCTTTAATGTCAGCTTACGCTTACCCGCGAGCAAAGTAACACTGGCGCCGTCTGGTACAACTGCAAGCAATTTCACATATTCCTCACGCGCTTGGACCTTGGCACTTGGAATAGAGATGATCTTATTGCCTTTGCCTTTCGCTAATTTAGGTAAATCACGCAGTGGGAACAACAGCATCCGCCCTTCGCTTGATATCGACATACAGTAGTCAGTCGCAATATCATTCACAGCAATTGGCTGCATTAACAAGCCGCCTTTTGGCAAGCTCACTAATGCCTTACCGTTTTTGTTCTTGCTCACTAGGTCATTGAATTCAGCGACGAAGCCATAACCCGCATCACTGGCCATTAATAACATTTGTTCATTATCGGCCATGACTGCATATTCAAGGCTCGCACCTGCGGCAATGTTGAAACGACCAGACATAGGCTCACCTTGGCTTCGAGCCGACGGTAAACTATGTGCATCGGTGGCAAACGCACGACCGCTTGAGTCTAGGAACACGGCAGGTTGGTTACTGCGGCCTTTGGCACTGGCTTTGAACTTATCACCCGCACGGTAACTGAGGCCTTCAGAGTCAACATCATGACCTTTGGCAACACGCGCCCAGCCTTTTTCTGAGAGCACAACAGTGACAGATTCAGATGGGATCAGATCTTTCTCGCTCAGCGCTTTCGCTTCTTCACGCTCAACAACAGGAGAGCTTCGGTCATCACCGTACATTTCGGCCGCTTCTTGAATCTCTTTTTTCATCAAGGTCGACATACGGCGCTCTGAACCCAACGTCATTTCAAGCTTGTCGCGCTCTTTGGCAAGTTCATCCTGCTCGCCGCGAATTTTAATTTCTTCTAACTTAGCTAAGTGACGAAGTTTTAAATCTAAAATAGCTTCTGCTTGGGTTTCCGTTAAACCGAAACGTTCCATCAATACAGGCTTAGGCTCATCCTCATTACGGATGATGGCAATCACCTCGTCGATGTTGAGGAAGGCGACCATCAAGCCTTCTAAGATGTGTAAACGCGCCAGCACTTTGTCTAGGCGGTACTGTAAACGGCGACGCACGGTATCACGACGGAACACTAACCATTCATTCAAGATACTGTGTAAATCTTTCACTTGTGGTCGACCATCAAGGCCAATCATGTTCAAGTTTACGCGGTAGTTCTTTTCCAAATCTGTGGTCGCAAACAAGTGCGCCATTAACGGCTCGACTTTGATGCGATTTGAGCGCGGAATAATCACGATACGCGTGGGGTTTTCGTGGTCAGATTCATCACGTAAATCAGCCACCATAGGCAGTTTTTTTGCTGTCATTTGGCTGGCGATTTGCTCGAGCACCTTGGCACCTGAGCACTGGTGCGGCAACGCAGTGATCACCACCTCGCCTTGCTCAACATGGTATTTAGCGCGCATTTTCAGCGAGCCTCGACCTGTGGTGTAAATCTTCTCGATATCCGCTTTTGGCGTAATAATTTCCGCTTCAGTTGGGTAATCTGGCGCTTTAACTATCTCTAGTAGTTCTTGAAGTTCAGTTTTAGGTTTGTCCAGCAACAAACAACATGCTTCGGCCAATTCGCGCACGTTGTGCGGTGGAATGTCCGTTGCCATACCTACGGCAATACCGGTTACGCCATTGAGTAGGATATGCGGTAAACGCGCGGGTAACACCTGCGGCTCTTTCATCGTACCGTCGAAGTTAGGTGTCCAATCAACTGTACCTTGACCGAGTTCCTTGAGCAGAACTTCAGAGAACTTCGACAAACGAGCTTCGGTATAACGCATCGCCGCAAACGATTTAGGGTCATCCGCAGCACCCCAGTTACCCTGACCATCCACCAGCGGGTAGCGGTAAGAAAATGGTTGTGCCATGAGCACCATGGCTTCATAACAGGCACTGTCACCATGCGGGTGATATTTACCGAGCACGTCACCTACGGTACGCGCAGATTTCTTGTATTTTGCCGCAGCCGATAGACCCAGCTCACTCATGGCATACACAATACGGCGCTGAACTGGCTTCAAACCATCACCAATGTGCGGTAGCGCGCGGTCCATAATCACGTACATGGAATAGTTTAGATAGGCGTCTTCAGTGAAGCGCCCCATAGTAAGCTGTTCTATGCCTTGTTGCGACAAGGTCGTTGTTTGTGTCATTGCTTCTTATCCAAACTTACTTTTTATTATATTGGATGCGATAGACAGCGTTCGCGAAGTCGTCTGAGACGAGCAAACTACCGTCTGGCATTTGCACCATAGCTACCGGGCGTCCGAAGGTTTCTTCGTTCTCCATAAAACCCGTAATAAAGGGTGTGTAACCGGTTACTTTGTCGCCTTCAACGTTTGCAACCATGACGCGATAACCCGCCTTTTTAGAACGGTTCCACGAGCCATGCTCAGCGACGAACAATTGGTTTTTGAACTTGCTTGGGAATTGTTCACCGGTATAGAAGTGAATCCCCAGCGGCGCTACGTGCGCACCCAAATTCAAAGCTGGCTGAACGTAATCGGTGAGTGCTTTACCTTCACCAAATTCAGGGTCAGCGATAATACCGCCATGGAAGTATGGGAAACCAAAGTGTTGTCCAGGCTCGGTGATAACATTGATTTCACACGGTGGCATATCGTCACCCATCATGTCACGACCATTGTCGCTGAACCACAGGTTGCCCGTTTTTGGGTGGTAATCAAAACCTACTGAGTTGCGCACTCCTTTGGCGATAGTAGATACTTTTTTAGTATCCATATCCAAAGAATAAATCAGGCCAAATTCTGGATCTTCGGCACAAATGTTACATGGCACGCCCACAGGGATAATCAAATCACCTTGTGGTGAGAAACGAATAAACTTCCAGCCGTGGTGGCTTTTATCAGGCAACTGGTCAAACACCACTTCCATTTGTGCTTTATCAAGGTTTTTGTCGATGTCTTTAAAGCGCACAATACGCTGCACCTCAGCAACATAGAGATCGCCGTCTTTGAAGGCGATGCCAGAAGGCATATTAAGGCCTTCAGCTATAAGCACTTTGCGCTCCGCTCGACCGTTGTTGTCAGCGTCGATTAACGCGTGTACCTTGCCCGCCTTTCGCGAGCCCGCATAAACGATACCTGAGTCAGACAACGCTATCTGACGCGCATTTTCAACATCCAATGCATACGGCTCGATAGTAAATCCTTCAGGTACCACTAGACGCTCAGTGATATCAGCAGCGTGAGTACTACCAACGAATGCTAAGCCAATCAAAGTACTAAGAATTTTATTACGCATGTTAACCCTTTTAAATCTTTAACGTGCACAACACGACGCATGTGTGGGCACGAGTTATTTTGCAGCACCCTGACTAAAACAGCTTTCACACTCAGGATGCTCTGTTTGATTATTATTACAGTTCGACTTCGGCCTTGTCGCCGTGATCTCTAGCCACTGACGACGATCGCCAGAGCGTTTTTTCGCAAGAAGCATGTCCATCACTTCGATCGTTTTTTCTATCTCATCCAAAGTAAGTTGTACGAGACGACGGGTATTTGGATCCATGGTTGTCTCACGTAATTGCAATGGGTTCATTTCACCCAAACCCTTAAAGCGCTGCACGTTTACTTTGCCACGCTTTTTCTCGGCTTCAATGCGATCGAGTACCCCAGTTTTTTCGTCTTCATCGAGGGCATAAAACACTTCTTTGCCGACATCAATACGGTACAGTGGCGGCATCGCCACATATACATGGCCTTGGCGCACAAGTGTTGGGAAGTGCTTTACAAATAACGCACATAACAAGGTAGCAATGTGTAATCCATCCGAGTCAGCATCGGCGAGGATACACACTTTGCCATAGCGCAGCCCGCTTAGGTCTTCGCTATCTGGGTCAATACCCAGAGCGACAGAAATATCATGGACTTCTTGCGACGCCAAAATTTGCCCTGACTCGACTTCCCACGTGTTGAGGATTTTACCGCGCAGCGGCATGATTGCTTGGAAGTCACGATCTCGTGCTTGCTTTGCTGAACCGCCCGCAGAGTCACCCTCTACAAGGAAAAGCTCAGTACGGTCAATTTCGCTGCTGCTACAGTCAGTGAGTTTGCCCGGCAGTGCAGGACCTTGTGTGACCTTCTTACGCACCACTTTTTTGGCCGCGCGCATCCGACGCTGCGCGTTACTGATACACATCTCAGCCAGTAATTCGGCAACATCGGTATGTTCGTTTAACCACAAGCTAAATGAATCTTTTACCACGCCAGAAACAAACGCAGCGCTTTGACGCGAAGACAGCTTTTCTTTGGTTTGCCCAGCGAATTGTGGGTCTTGCATCTTAACTGAGAGTACATAGGAGCACTTGTCCCAGATATCTTCGGGCGTTAAGCGCACACCGCGAGGCAATAAATTGCGGAATTCACAGAACTCACGCATGGCCTCTAGCAGACCTTGGCGCAATCCATTTACGTGCGTACCACCTTGCGCTGTTGGGATCAGGTTTACATAACTCTCTGTAATTGACTCACCACCTTCAGGTAACCAAAGTAGCGCCCAATCACACCCTTCAGTGGCACCACTAAACTCACCTGTGAACGGCTCACTCGGTAGAGTTTCATATCCCTTAGTGGCGTCTTTTATGTAATCTTTTAGGCCCGCTTCGTAGTACCACTCTTGCGTTTCTTTGGTTTGCTTGTTGACGAAGCGAATACGCAAGCCAGGGCAAAGCACCGCTTTCGCTTTGAGTACGTGATTGAGTTTGCTCAAAGAGAAGTTGGCGGAATCAAAATAGCTAGCATCAGGCCAAAAACGTACCGAAGTACCTGTGTTGCGTTTACCAACTGTGCCAGTTACTTCAAGGTCTTGTACTTTGTCGCCATTGGCAAAGGCGATGTCATACACTTGCCCATCGCGACGCACAGTGACTTGCACGCGGGTAGATAACGCATTTACAACGGAAATACCTACACCATGCAAACCACCTGAAAATTGGTAGTTCTTGTTCGAGAACTTACCACCGGCATGCAGCTTAGTGAGGATCAATTCAACCCCTGGAATACCTTCTTCAGGATGAATATCCACCGGCATACCACGGCCATCATCAATCACTTCTAGAGAATTATCTTCATGAAGTATCACATCAACCTTGGTGGCATGACCCGCAAGGGCTTCATCCACACTGTTATCGATAACCTCTTGACCAAGGTGATTTGGGCGGGTGGTATCTGTATACATGCCCGGACGGCGTTTTACTGGGTCCAGACCATTTAATACTTCAATCGCTTCGGCGTTATAGTTCTGTTGGCTCATATTCTTATTCGTAAATAGCCTTTATTATTGAGGGTCTGTTGACCCCAGAGTGATATTCAAGAATCGCGCGATGGCGCCAAAATAGCGCTCAAATCCTACAAAACGGTGATCGCCTCCCGGCTCCACCACCTGCTGACAGTTTTGGTAATAGTCAACAGCCTGCTTATAGGGTAACACTTCATCACCTTCTTGTTGTAACAAAAACAATAGCTCGGGGGAAGATAATTGCTTTAAATAAAGTTGCTCCAGCGCAAGCAAATGCGTTTTATCGAGCACGTAATGAATGTCTTGGTACGGGTTGTATTGCTCGCCGAGATAATCCACGAACATCGTAGATGGATTAACCGCTGGATTGACCAACACCGCGGGTAAGTGGTGCTTCTGTGACAAGTAGGTTGCATAAAAACCACCGAGCGAACTGCCAATCAACGCAGTCTCTTTATCAATGATTGATTCCAGCTGTTCTATTGCTGTGGCGGGGTTATGATGTAAACGTGGCACCACGTATTCTCCAGACCACAGGTCTAGATACTCGCCTAGCTGCACCGCCTTTTGTGATAATTCCGAACTGTTAAAGCCGTGAATATAAATTAGTTTTGTAGCCATTTTACCTGTGTCGTCAATGTGCCAGACTCGTCGATAAGTACTGTTCGATAGGCAGGCCCAAGCTGCTGTTGCTGCCAATCACGGGTGTGTTTGGTAAATTGAATGGATGTGGCTGGCGTACCGAGGATTTGAACACCTTCATAGTTCAACTCGTAATTGTTGTGCGCATGACCATGAACCACCGCTTTAACGTTGTGGTGCTCACTGTTGATCAATTCGAGTAATTGCGCGCCATTATCAAGAATGTGCTTATCAATATAACCCGCTACCGGCATAGGGTGATGATGACCGATGAGGATTTGAGCAACCTGGGTATTCTTCAAGCTGATGTCGATGTCAGATAAGTGGGCTGGTTGAATCCACCCTGCTGGCGTCGTGCCTTTGGTATTAATGAGCAACACGTGGGCAAACGGATGAACTATGTGCTTTGCCGCCTTTATTTGCCCGTTGCTGATACTGTGTAATTGCGCTATTTCATCGTGATTGCCAGGCACCCAAAAAACAGGGCACGAGAGCTCACTTTGGTTGATGAGTTCGGCAAACACTTGGTATGACTCAACGCTGTGGTCCTGAGTAAGATCGCCACCGAATACCACAAAATCAAAATTCTCTCGCGCCATCGCTGTCAGTGTTGCACGCAAGTTCTGCGCACAATTTACATGGAAGTATTCACCATCTAAGTCAGCAAACAAATGGCAATCCGTAAAGTGGCCAAAATATAAAGGCTTGGCCTTTGAAAATTCGAATTGATTAAACCAAGTCACTGCCACAATCCCAATCCAGCACGGCTTCGCCGTGGGTCATACAGAACGTTAGCCAGTCATGCAGAAACGCATTCACCTGATATTTTTCATCTTTTTGATGCATCTTCGGGTTTGGGTAACCATATGCTGGTTTAATGCGTTTGTGATAATCAGGGTGCACCACCTCAGCAACCCGAGCATCGTGGTATATACGCACATTCATCGGCGGCGTAAACATGCCGTCAATGGCCCCTTGCACTTGGGTGATGCAAATATCTGTTGTGTACTTGGCCGTGTGCTCAATCTTTACCTGATAACGTTCGTGGGTAATATCCAACAATTTCGTCGCGCCCACGCGCTGCTCTTGCGGCAAAATACGAATCACATTGGTGTAATTGCGCTCACACAAAGTCAGGTATTTTGGTAATGATTGAATGTATCCGGCCTTTCTAACCACCCTTGTCACTCTTTATTCCACTGCTGTTGTAGTCGCTGCTCGTTAAGTGCTAACCATTGTAGACTAATGACCGTAGCCGCGTTATCGATTTCACCTGATGCGAGTCTATCAAGCGCTTCATCAAGGTCCATCACATGCACTTTTATATCTTCGCCCTCTTCGTCTAGACCATAAACTCCACCCACATCTGTGTTGCTTAAATCTGTCTGCGCCAAATAGAGATAGAGTCGTTCTGTTGTGCCGCCTGGGCTTGATAAATAAGACAACATAAATTCCAATTCGCCCAACTCAAGACCTGCTTCTTCTTTGGCTTCTTTGCGCACAACATCAGGGTAATCTTCACTGCCATCAGCCATTCCTGCAATGCACTCCAATAACCAAGGATTGTCTTTGCTAGCGAGTGCACCAATTCGAATTTGTTCAATCAACACAATGTGTCGAGTTTTTGGATCATAGGGCAAAACGGCCACAGCATGACCACGTTCAAGGATTTCACGTTGAATCGTTTGGCTACGGCCGCCGGCAAATAATGCATGGTTAAATCGGTACAAATCTATTTTAAAGAAGCCTTGAAAGACTCTTTGCTTACTCTCAATTTCAACATCATTACTTTTGAAACTGTTGATTTTATTCATATAAAACAAGCCGATTACGTAAATTAACAAAAACAAGAATAAACGCTACCGTTTACCCTTCCGCAAAATATAAATTCTGTTACACTTAAGCATACCTTATTTACGCTTTTACTTTTCAAAAGCGTGCCTAAACACGGTAACATGCAGATAATTCGCTACAAATTCTAAGGACTGTACTGATAATGAAAAAGACACTGTTGACTACCTTGCTTGCGCTAAGCTTTAGCTCTTACAGTCATGCCGAAGACCTATTACAGGTTTACCAAATTGCCCTTGAAAACGATCCGGTTGTTCTTAAAGCTAAGGCAACTGCAGAAGCACAACAGCATAACACAGACCGTGCTCTAAGCGCTTTGTTACCGCAAATTGGTTTCACTATGGGCTACACCAAGTCTGACAGTGATGGTTTCGACATCGATTCAGATACAGGCATGTTGCTCGATGTGAACACTGAACGTGATACAT
Source organism: Pseudoalteromonas sp. GB56 (assembly GCF_054923835.1). Classification (NCBI taxonomy): domain Bacteria; kingdom Pseudomonadati; phylum Pseudomonadota; class Gammaproteobacteria; order Alteromonadales; family Pseudoalteromonadaceae; genus Pseudoalteromonas; species Pseudoalteromonas sp. GB56. The sequence goes on from NZ_JBPCHK010000001.1 coordinate 2,942,926, forward strand.
TCACGCGTAACATCAGCCTAAACCAAGCTATTTTCGATTTAAACGCATGGCGCTCACTGGACATTGCCGACAAACAAGCTCTGCAACAAGAAACTGCGTATAACCTAGCTCAGCAATCTTTGATTGTCCGTGTTGCACAAGGTTACTTCGATGTGCTGAGCGCAATCGATACGCTTGAATTTGTACAAGCAGAAAAGCGTGCAATTGAACGCCAGCTAGAGCAAACAAAACAGCGCTTTGCGGTGGGCTTAACTGCAATTACCGACGTACACGAAGCTCAAGCACAGTTCGACAACTCAGTTGCCCGTGAAATCGTCGCAACAAATGACGTTGAAACAGCGCGTGAAACATTGCGAGAAATCACAGGTAAGTATCACGCGAAACTCGATACGTTGAATACAGATACATTTTCAACAGTGAGTCCGAGTAAAGCGAATAATGATTTCGTTGAATCAGCTAAAGCGAACAACTTAGAGTTACAAGTTTCAAAAGCAACTGTAGATATTGCTAAACAACAAATCGATTTAGCGCAGGCAGGTCACTACCCTAAACTAGTGCTTAATGCATCATACGGCGACTCGCTAACCAATACTGAAATCGGTGTTTCTGGCAACACGATTAACCGTGATTATATCCCTCGCGAAGACCAAGCAAGCATTGGCTTAAACTTCAGCTTGCCGATCTACTCAGGTGGCGCAACGGTTGCCTCTACAGATCAAGCGCGCGCATTGTACGTTGCTGCCAGCGAAGACTTAGAAGCAACACTTCGTAGCATCACGCGCCGCACAATCACATCATACAACCAAGTTGTGTCAGACATCGCAACGTATAAAGCGCTTGAACAAGCTGTAATCTCAGCAGAGAGTGCATTGCAAGCAACAGAAGCGGGTTTTGAAGTGGGCACGCGTACTATTGTTGACGTGTTGATCAGCACACAAAACTTGTATAACGCGAAACGTAACTTAGCTAACGTACGTTATCGCTATGTAGTTTCGACGCTGTCATTGAAACAAGCAGCAGGTACGCTAACAGCACAGGATCTTGAAGCTATTAACCAAGGTCTGACGCCACAAAACTAACCAATTCGGTAAGTTTTAACCCTATTCGCTAAGTAAAACAGCGACCTCCAAAGCCAGCTTAATGCTGGCTTTGTCGTCTCAATGACGTATACTGAGCGCCATTAGTAACGTTAAAACTTACGCTCGTGGTAAACAAAACTTCCTTCCAACTCGCCTTTTTTGCTCCGAAGTATTGGCCTAGCTGGCTCTCTATTTTTCTTCTGTACACATTGAGCTGGTTACCGCAGTCATGGCAATTAGCAATGGGTAGAGCGCTCGGCCGGCTGGTACACCGTTTTGTGAAAAAGCGTCGCAAAATCGCTGAAGTTAACGTGGCGCTTTGTTACCCAAGTATGAGCAAAGAAGAACAAGCCAAGTTAGTGTTACACAACATGGAAAACACCGGCATGGCGATTTTTGAAAGCGCTATGGCATGGTGGTGGCCGCAATGGCGTATCAACCGCATAGTGGGTTCAATCACCGGGTTGGAACACATAGATAGCGCCAATAACGAAGGATGCGGTGTATTGTTGATGGCACCCCACTATTTACACCTAGAAATGTCTTCACGCATTATGGGCACGCAACGCCAAGCCGTTGGCTTTTATAGACCACACAACAATGCATTGATGGACTACTTCACAACGAAAGGTCGGTTGCGCTCAAACAAATACCTTGTGGGTAAACGTGATGTCAAAGGCTTGCTCAAAGCTATCAAAGACAAAAATTTCTGCTATTACCTGCCTGATCAAGACTATGGCAGAAAACGCAGTGTGTTTGCCCCTTTCTTTGCAGTAGAACAGGCTGCGAGCACCACGGGCACACTCATATTTGCCTCGGCCAGCTATTGCAAAACTCTCAGTGTTGAGAGCCGCCGAGATGAACAAGGCAAATACCATATAGCTATTCAGCCTGCGTTGGAAAATTTCCCAAGCGGAGACGAGGTTGCAGATGTCACTGCGGTGAACAAACGCATGGAAGACGCAATCAAAAAGTCACCTGAACAATACATGTGGCTGCATCGTCGCTTTAAAACGCGTCCAGATGAGAACGCCCCCTCGTATTACCGATAAAGTAGTCAGTTACAACAACTCCATCTATGCTTAATAATAATAAAAAGGAAGGCACCGCAATGTGGTTTTGGATCAAGCATTTATCTTTGGCATTTATTTTAATATTTGCCGCAGCCTATTTTCTTCTGGGCGACGGCCCTATGTTCAAAATTCAAGAAAATAATGCTGCCGCGTCTGGCTTATCGCAATTTTATGCCAACATTAAAAATTCTGTGCGTAATGCTACGGAGCGCGAAAAGTATGTGATTGATTTGGGTGAGCCAACTGATGACTTAACGGCGTTATTGGAACAGCGTCTGGGCAAAGTACAAGAGACGGATATTCGCTGGAAAGGAACGGTCAAAGCACGCCGTTTTAGTGCCGGCGCAACACTAAAAAAAGCGATGAGTGATTACGCAAAAGAAGAAGGCGTAGCATTTTACTGGTATCTAGGTAAAGACTATGTAGTTAAGCACCCGTTCCGTGTTGATGACTCCTTTGTGTCGACGCTCTATCAAGTTGGTCAAGCGATCGACAGTGATTTTGAGTTCGAGGTGCAAACCTTTTACTGTAATCGCGAGCGCGCAGCCATCATCACTGAGCGCCCTTCACCTTACATTAGAGAAAACTGCCTCAAGGTTTCACGTTCTTAATGCTCAGTTGGGAGGCACAAATACGCTTCCCATACTTGTTGCACCGATGAAATCTCTTCTTCAAGCTCCACTTTTGCCATTACTTTATCTTGATTACGTAAGCTTAGGACATGATACAAACCGCGATAATGACAATAGGCATGGATCAATTGCTTAGCTTGTTCTTCGCTGATACAGCCACACTGTGCCGCCATTTCTAGAATGCGGATATTGTCGGAGTAAGTCACTAATTCTGGGAATTTTCTAGCGTTTGCAAGCACGAGGTACTGCGTTATAAATTCGATGTCCGTCATGCCTCCAAATCCTTGTTTTAAGTCGAACATCATTTCACTGTCTTGACTTAAATGGACACGCATTTTCTCACGCATTTGCACTACGTCATTTAGCAACTCATTATGGTCGCGTTTTTGTGTCAGAACGTGTTTGCGAATTTCATCAAACCGATTGGCGAGATCGTCAGTGCCATAAATAACACGAGCTCGAGTGAGCGCTTGATGCTCCCATGTCCACGCTTGTGTTAATTGATAATGTAAAAAGCTTTCAATGTTAATAGCCAATAACCCTGATGCTCCCTCTGGACGAAGACGCGTGTCTAATTCGTACAAGATCCCCGAACTCGTGCGAGTGTTAAACAGGTGCATCAGGCGTTGAGCGAGTTTTAAATAAAACTGCCGAGCGGATATTTGCTTTTCGCCATCAGTGGTCGTATCGCCCTCATGGTTGTGCACAAACACCAAATCCAAGTCTGAGTCATAGCCCAGCTCTAAACCTCCCGCTTTACCATAGGCTATAACCGCGAAGCCCTTATTCTCGATATCGGTGCCTTCAGGGCACCCAAAACGTGCAACCATTTGTTGCCACGCAAGGTTTACCGCTTGCTCAACAATCGCTTGAGCGAGCGCTGTAAGGTGATCACTGACTTTCATCAGTGCCAACACACCAGTGGCATCAGCGGCGGCAATACGTAATTGCTGAGTTTGCTTAAACTGGCGAAGCGCTTCCATTTGCAGCTCTAAATCATCTTCGTCGATGCGCAAGAAGTATTGACGAACTTCACTGGCATACGCATCCAAAGGCAATGGTTTGTACAAAGCCGCTGGGTCAATCAAATCATCCAGTAAGATAGGATGATGGGCTATTTGCTCACCAATCCAACGGCTATGGGCACACAAACGCACCAGCTGTTGCAAAGCCCCTAAATTTTCCAGCAAGAGCTCAAGGTACGCTGTTCGCGACATGATTTTGTCGAGGACATTGGTCACCAACGAAAACACTTCTCCACTGGCATGCACTTTTTGTAGTTGTGCCAGTACTTGCGGCATCAACTTATCGAGGGTGTCTCGCCCACGTTTACCAATCGGCTTTTTACTGACTCTGTCTTTGAAGTGACTTAGCGGGTTTTGCCAACTTTGCCGTTGCTGTGCATCTACCATCACATCACTCAGCGCCTCACTGTCGCCATGCTCCCACGCCAACACATAGCTCGTTTGCACCGGCGCACTCTGCTCCGGTTCAAAACCTATTACATGTTCAAACTCTTCACGAATACGGGCCATTGCTGCATCGATTTTGACCCTGCAAGCTTGCTCAGACTCCTCACCTAATAGATAACTGAGCCTGCACCAACCAAGGTCATCAACTGGAAGTTGTTGTGTTTGCTCATCATTAAATATCTGCAGGTACTGCTCAACGGTACGTAGCAGTGCATAGTCATGCCATAGTTGTTGATATTGAGTCTGATTGAACACTCCAAGCCCAGTTAGCGCCATCAATGCCGCATGCAAACCTTGCGTTTGCAACTTAGGCTCTCGCCCACCCCGAATCAGTTGTAAAGCCTGCACCACAAACTCAACTTCACGAATACCACCAGCGCCTAATTTGATGTTATCGACCAGCCCTTTGCGGCGAACTTCTTGTGCTATCAATGATTTCATTTTACGCAGAGATTCAATCACCGAAAAATCAATGTAACGTCGGTATACAAATGGACGCAGCATTTGGTAAAAATCATCTTGATGTTTGGTTTGCGGCCCAATTAAACGCCCTTTAAGCATGGCGTAGCGTTCCCACTCTCTCCCTTGCTCTTGGTAATAATCTTCCATCGCCACAAAGCTCATTACCAGTGGGCCACTATCCCCAAATGGTCGTAAACGCATGTCAACACGAAACACGCGACCGTCCACTGTATGCTGGTCCAAAGCGGCAATGACTTTTTGCGCCACTTTAGTGTAAAACACCTGCGCTTCGATACTGCGTCGCCCCCCCTGAGTGGACACCATGCGCGGATAGGTAAAAATAAGGTCGATATCAGAGGAGTAGTTAAGTTCAAAACCACCCAGTTTGCCCATCCCTAAAATCATCATCGGCATAGGTGTTCCTTGTTCATCCAAAGGTTCACCATTGACCTTGCTCACTTCAGCATAGGCCCAACAATTTGCAGCATCAATCAGTGCATCACTTAGTTCTGATACATACCGCATGGAGTCAGCGATCTCGTTATCGCAAACTAAATCCAAGTACGCGACATGCAGCCAATACTTTTGACGATACAATCGCAACTCACGAAAACATGTTTTTTCATCTATGTCGGCCAGGGGCGCCGAAAAAACCTGGCAGGGTGTGTTTGACTGCTGCTGTTCATTCTCTAACAGCCACTCACCCCACTGAGGATGAGCACTTAACACCTTGTAGGCAAAGTCACTGAGCGACAATAGGGTTACCAAAGCAACACTAAAATCCTGATGATGATAAATTTCTTGAAAGCGTGTTTCACCAAGTTGTTGTAATGACGTGGGAATACTCTTTGATGCTGGCATGAATAGCTCTCTTTTAAGTTACGGCCAACCGTACTAGAATGAATACAAAAGTTACTCTAATGTTGCCAGTATGACGTATTTTTCCTTGTCAAACGAGTCCCTGTATACCTTTGCGATTAGCTTTGTGGCGATTGCGTTAGTGCTCTTTGCGTTACGCATATACACACAGGTCAAAGCCCGCCAAGCACTCGATGTTGAGTTAGCACATAGAGATAATTTTGCATTGGGGATCAGTTACGCCAGTTATCTTCTATCCTTGGTACTGGTGATTGGCTATTTGATTGACGATTTCTCCCTCGCTGTTATGAAACAAACACCTTGGAAAGTCCCGCTGCTACTGGTGTTAATGTTACTGTTCGTCAAAGTGGGCCAAGCAATCCATCGAAAATGGATACTCAGTCGCTTTAATGAAGAAAAAGCTATTTTAAAGCAAAATGTCTGCGCTGCTTTGGTCGATTCAGGCATGTTATTGGGAAATAGTATTGTTGTTATTGGATTAGTTAACTGGTCGCAAACCAATAGCCTATACTCTCTATTGGTCGTGTTCGTTAACTTTTTAATGATTCAGGGAATATTTGCCCTCGACAGCAAGGTTCGCGAAGCGCGATTTGCTAAATTTAACCAAGGTGCTTCCTTGCAAACAAATTTCAATTTAGAGAATACATCCATCGGGATTCGCTACGCAGGAAAGTCATTGGGGTTAGCGTTGGCCTTGTACGCTGGGCTTGCAAGTGCGGAGTATTACAGCGGTAAGATGGTGGAAAATGTCTTTACATTGGCAGTTCACTGCGGTTTTATGTGGTTAGCTGTAAAAGCCATGACTCGAATTGTTTTAAAGATTGTGCTTTTCAAAGTAAACACGGGTGTAGAAGTCGACCAACAAGACAATGTGGGAATTGCAGCCGTGGTTTTTTGTGTTTATTGCGCAATGGGCTACTTATTAATTCAATTTTTTACCTAAGAATGAGGTAGTGAATGGACTTAAGCAACTTTCTATTAATAGATAGCGATCCGCTTCTGAGCCGTGCCTTTTGTGCGCAGGTGAATAGCGAGGAGCTAATTGTTGCCGGTGCAAACACGCGTCATATGGTAAAGCTCATGTTTGATCACAATGCTAAAGACTACTGCTATTGTGATTTTGAAAACGAAATAAGCGTAGCAGAACTCTCTAGTTACATGTCTCGCCATCACAAAATTGAAGGCGTGTTAATATTTGCTGAAATCTACGAGTCCGCCGGCAACACTCTCAAATGGATCATTGACTCCTTGCATGAGAATCGTGTTCTCATTGTTAAACATCCAACGCATTATGAGTTCAAAAAATTAGACACCGTGTTTCGCAAGAACCACTTAAGCTGCAATCAAGACCCCGAGACACTTGCGCATTTAGGCGACTAGTTTAGACTGTCGGCAAAGCCCCGATAGAGCAAGTTTATGAGAATTCCACACATTTATGAGCCAATGCCATTGAGCTTAGGTACCGACGTTGAATTGGGTGACGATGCCGCAGGTCATGTCGGTCGCGTACTGCGTATGCAAAGCGGCGATCAGGTTAGCTTATTTAATGGCGAAGGTGGCCAATACCTTTGCGAAATAGTGCAGACGAGCAAAAAACAAGTCATAGTAAAGCCAATAGAGTTCAGTGAATTCGAATGTGAATCGCCACTGTCAATTCACCTCGGCCAAGTCATTTCTCGCGGCGATAAAATGGATTTCACTATTCAGAAATCGGTCGAGTTAGGCGTGAGTGAAATCACCCCTCTTTTCAGTGAACGTTGTGGCGTAAAACTCGCCGCAGATAGACTCGAGAAAAAGCATCAACAGTGGCAAAAAATCGCGATTGCTGCGGCAGAACAATGTGGTAGAAACCGCATCACGACCATTCACCCACCCATTTCCTTAGAACAGTGGCTGGCTCAATCAAGTGATGAAACTAAGCTTACGTTGCATCCACGTGCTGAACACAGTATCAAAACACTCGCGGCGCCGAGCACTGGTGTGCGCTTTCTAGTGGGTCCAGAAGGCGGGTTTACTGACGAAGAAATCGCTGCAAGTCACAGTAATGGCTTTACTGATATTCGCCTAGGCCCTCGAGTTCTTCGAACAGAAACAGCGGCATTAACGGTCTTAAGTGCATTGCAATTAGAGTTTGGTGATCTAGCTAATTGATTTTTTAGCGCGCCAACCCCATAACACAATTAGATATTTATTAAGCGAGCAAAGCAATGGCAATAAAACTCGGCATAATTAGCGACCCAATCTCTGGATTTAACATCAAAAAAGACACTGGCTTTGCCATGATGTTAGAAGCGCAAAAACGTAACTACGAACTGTATTACATTGAAATGGATGATTTGTTTTTACGCCAAGGCCAAGCGTATGCACATGCTGCTCGCGCGCAGGTGTTTAATGACGTAAATAAGTGGTATGAACTTGAGCCACAGCAAGATGTTGCACTTGCCGATCTTGATATTATTTTGATGCGCAAAGACCCGCCATTTGATACTGAATACATTTATGCGACCTATATTCTTGAGCGCGCTGAAATGTCGGGAACGCTGGTCGTAAACAAGCCTCAGAGTCTGCGTGATGCCAACGAAAAACTGTACACCGCATGGTTCAGTGAATTTACACCTGACACACTAGTCACTCGCTCAGCAAAACAGATTCGCCAATTCTTAGCCGAACATGGTGACATTATCCTTAAACCACTCGATGGTATGGGTGGCGCGTCGATTTTTCGTGTAAAGCATGATGACGCCAATATCGGTGTCATTATTGAAACGCTCACCGAACACGGCAGTCGCTTCGCTATGGCTCAAAATTACATCCCAGCGATCAAAGACGGTGACAAACGCGTATTGGTTGTTGATGGCGAAGTCATCCCTTATTGCCTTGCACGCATTCCACAAAATGGCGAAACAAGAGGTAATTTGGCAGCAGGTGGGCGCGGTGAAGTGCGTCCGTTGAGCGATGATGAACGCCGTATTGCAGAAGCGCTAGCACCGACGCTCAAAGCCAAAGGCTTGTTGTTTGTCGGGCTCGACATCATCGGCGACAAGCTGACTGAAGTGAATGTAACAGCGCCTACCTGTGTTAAAGAAATTGAGGCTGAAACCGATATTTCTATTACAGGCCAATTTTTTGATGCCTTGGAGCGCAAGCTCAAAGACGCCTAATAAGAGGTTTATGCCTATGCAATCATTAACAAACCACTTTTTGGTGGCGATGCCATCACTACAAGACCCGTTTTTTAAGCATGCAGTGGCGTATATTTGTGAACATAATGACGATGGTGCAATGGCGTTGGTGATCAATCAACCTATTGATGTCACAGTCGGTGAGCTGCTGGATAAAGTTGAAATTGATAACGATAAATCAGTACAAGCTGCTGACTATCAAGTCTTTGCCGGTGGCCCGGTGAAAACTGACCGGGGTTTTGTATTGCATACCCCGAAACCCGGCTATTCATCATCGCAAAGCCTTAGTTCTGATATTATGATCACCACGTCCAAAGATGTGCTAGCAAGTCTAACCACGAGTGATGCACCACAGGATTTTATCATTACGCTTGGGTATTCCGGCTGGTCAGAAGGCCAACTAGAGAAAGAGTTGTTAGAAAACTCTTGGCTCGTTATCGAGGCAGACCCAAAAATCATATTTAATACACCCATTAATGAGCGGTGGCACAAAGCCTTAGCCTTAGTGGGTATAGATGCAGACAGGCTAAGCCTAGAAGCAGGACACGCATGAGTAATTCAACAAAAGAAGTCGGTCAACGCAGCGTAATGGGCTTTGACTTTGGCACCAAAAGTATTGGTGTGGCCATTGGCCAGGAACTCACGGGCACAGCCAGTGCACTAAAAGCTGTGAAGGCCAAAGACGGCATACCCAATTGGGAAGATATCAAAACTATGGTGCGGGAGTGGCAGCCTGATTTACTGGTTGTTGGCTTACCATTGAATATGGATGGCACTGAGCAAGATTTGACACATCGTGCGCGTAAGTTCGCAAATCGCTTGCATAATCAAACAGGTTTGCAAGTACAGACTCAAGATGAGCGACTCACAACCGCGGCAGCGAAAGAACAATTATTTGCTCAAGGCGGCTACAGAAACCTTCGCAAAGATAATATAGACAACGCATCAGCTGTGCTTATTCTTGAGAGCTTTTTCGCTCATACTCTGGGCTATTAACTACAGTAATCTTTGTTAAATCAGGAATAAAGCCTGCTTCTTTGTAGGCTTTGCTAATCCTTCCCTGCTGACGCAATATAGCCAGTCCCTTTTGTAATGCGAAAAAGGCCCGCTCCCCATGAGGGTGCTTCTTCGAGATCACAAAATGACGACTGTCTTCAATTAATACGACCAAATTTGGATTCGCTTTAAGTGCGATGTTCTCAAGTTGATAATAGTTGTCGTACTGAGGCATCATCGGCATCAACATAAAATCGACCCACTGCATCGACACCATACGCGCCTGTGCCAGCCACTCGTCTTCTCGCACTAACTTTTTCAGCGGCAATTGCTCAAGCGTCTGCCAATCGCTGCGCCAACGTGGTGTCGAGACCGCGCTGAGCGACTGGAAATCTTCTAGGCTGAGGCTTTGTTGTACCCTCGTGTTATCTGGATGACTGTATACTCCTGCGTAATACTCACCCACTCTGATCACAGGGTCAGAAATATAAACATGTTCCGCAATAGCTTGTGCATCTTTTTGCCAATAACTATCGAAGCTAATCAGTAGTTTCCCCTGCTCTAGCATACGGGTATTACGAAAGTTAATCTTGCCGCTGTGGTACTTAAAACGCGGTTCAAACCCACCTAATTGCAACGCTTGTTGCGCTATGATCATATCAACAACGTCACGTCGAATACGTTTGGTGGAAAACTCAGAGATGGATAAAGGCGAGCGACCATCTAAAAATGCCACATAATCTGTGAGCACATCGTCGCGAATGTAGATATCAACCTTGGGCTCAGCAGCCTTAGTGATGGGTATAGCAAAGAGGATAAGCAACAGGCAGAGCATTGCTCTGCCTGCCACACTTAGAGACTTATTCGTCAATGTCGCCGTCGTTAAGACCATCAACAGTAACACCTTGCAAAAAACCAGAACCCTGCTGCTCGTTATTGCGCAGTTTAATCATCAAGCGTAAGTCATTTGGTGAGTCAGCATGATGCAGTGCATCTGCATAGTTGATACGCTTTTCTTGATAATGTTTGAATAAGGCCTGGTCGAAGGTCTGCATCCCCATCTCAGTAGATTTTGACATCACTTCTTTAATCGAACCAATTTCACCTTTTTTGATTAATTCAGACACCATAGGTGAATTTAGCAATACTTCAATTGCCGCTACTCGACCTTCACCATCAGATGTTGGAATTAATTGCTGAGCGATAATCGCGCGCAGGTTCAATGCTAAGTCATACTTAAGCTTTTCGTGCTTTTCTTTTGGCACAAGGTGCATGATACGGTCGATTGCTTGGTTAGCGTTGTTGGCGTGCAGTGTAGCCACACACAAGTGACCCGTTTCTGCAAAGCTCAACGCATATTCCATCGTCTCTTGCGAACGAATCTCACCGATAAGAATCACATCAGGTGCCTGACGTAACGAACTTTTCAGCGCCGCCTCAAAGCTTTCAGTGTCTAGGCCGACCTCACGCTGAGTAATGATACTCTTGTTGTGCTCGTGGACGAATTCGATTGGGTCTTCGATTGTTAAAATATGCCCTTTTTGATGGCGGTTACGATAACCCAATAACGCCGCTAATGAGGTCGATTTACCCGTACCAGTACCACCTACGAACAGTACTAAACCACGTTTTTTCATGATGACATCTGTCAACACCGAGGGTAAACCCAAGGCTTGAACATCAGGAATGGTCGTCACGATACGACGAATAACCATCCCTGCCTGGTCACGTTGCCAAAAGGCGGAAATACGGAAACGGCCTTCGTCAGTTGCAATCGCAAAGTTACATTCTTTTGAATTGTGAAACTCGTTGATTTGCTTGTCGGTCATTGCTGACTCAACCATGGTAAGCGCTTCATCATCGCTTAAGACATAATCGTCAAGTGGCGTCAGTTCACCATTTATTTTTGCACTCACAGGAAGGTGAGTGGAAACAGAATAAGTCTGATGCCTCAAGGACAATCATCTGCTCTAGATAGTTTGATAACGGCTGTAACATCTTTAACCTATTCTACTACTGGCTTGAAGCGCCAAATTGTGATTTATCGTGTGCTTTTGCTTGCGCTGACTGCGTACTGATAAGCCCGCGGTTAAGCAAGTTTTGTAAACACTGATCCATTGTTTGCATGCCATGTGCTGCACCCGTCTGGATTGATGAATACATTTGCGCAATTTTATCTTCACGGATCAAGTTACGGATCGCAGGTATACCGATCATGATTTCATGTGCCGCGATACGACCACCGGAAATCTTTTTCAACAGTGTTTGTGAAATAACCGCCCGCAGTGATTCAGAAAGCATAGAACGTACCATGTCTTTTTCTTCACCTGGGAATACGTCGATAATACGGTCGATAGTTTTTGGCGCTGAGGTGGTGTGCAGCGTACCAAATACAAGGTGACCGGTTTCTGCGGCAGTCATCGCGAGTCGAATTGTTTCCAAGTCACGAAGCTCACCCACCAGAATAACGTCGGGGTCTTCACGCAATGCGCTTCGCAGCGCCGCATTAAAACTGTGGGTATCGCGGTGAACTTCACGTTGGTTAATCAAACTTTGTTTGTTTTGATGCACGAATTCTATGGGGTCTTCAATCGTCAAGATATGGTCATGACGTGTATTGTTGATGTAATCAACCATCGCAGCCAAGGTCGTTGATTTACCCGAACCTGTAGGCCCTGTAACCAGCACTAGACCACGGGGGTTATCTGAGATGCTTTTAAAAATCTCTGGCGCGCCCAAGTCCTCAAGCGTCAGTACCTCATTCGGGATGGTACGAAATACAGCAGCAGGACCGCGGTTAGTGTTAAATGCGTTGACACGGAAACGTGCAAGGTTTGGCACTTCAAACGAGAAATCCACTTCGAGATTTTCTTCGTATTCTTTGCGCTGTTTATCGTTCATAATGTCGTAGACAAGCCCATTTACTTCTTTGGCTTCCAGCACAGGTATATTAATGCGGCGTACGTCACCATCGACACGGATCATCGGCGACACACCAGCAGAAAGGTGTAAATCCGAGGCCTTGTGTTGGACACTAAAGGCCAGTAATTCGGTAATATCCATAATAGGACTCCACAACTAACTGATAACTTTATGGTTACAATAGCAGAACGACTCGATGCCGCCTATGACAGAATAGCCCAAGCGGCAAAAAAATGTGGGCGTGATTACAAAGACATCAATTTAATTGCTGTATCTAAGAAAAAACCCTTAGAAGATATTTTAGCGGCTTTTGCGCATGGTCACCGAGAATTTGCAGAATCCTATGTGCAAGAAGGAGTTGAAAAAGTACTCCTACTTAAAGAACATAAGAATATAGTATGGCACTTTATCGGTCCGATTCAGAGTAACAAGACCAAAGCCATCGCTGAAAACTTCACTTGGGTGCAAAGTATTGACCGTGAAAAAATAGCTAAACGCTTGAACGAGCAACGTCCAACAAACCTGAAACCACTACAAGTGTTAATTCAAGTTAACATTGATAATGACGAAAATAAGTCCGGGTGCAGTGTTGAAGAACTCCCCAAGCTCGCAGAATTTATTCATAACTGCCGTCAACTTGAGCTTCGTGGCTTAATGGCAATCCCCGCAAAATCGGTCAGTTTCGATGAGCAATTTCAATCTTTTGCGCAATTACGCGCTTGCTTTGATAAACTAAAGACCCAATATCCACAACTAGATACCTTATCTATGGGTATGAGTGCAGATGTGGATGCGGCGATTGCCGCAGGCTCAACGATGGTTCGCGTTGGCACTGCCATCTTTGGTGAGCGTCAACAATAATTAAATTGAGTCGCACATTCGAATAACACAACAATTTGAGGATTCTATGTCACAAAAAACCATCGCGTTTATCGGTACTGGAAATATGAGTTACGCCATTATTGGCGGTATGGTAAAGAGTGGGTTTGCCAAAGAGCAAATCATTGCCACCAATCGTAATCAGGAAAAACTCGCGAAGGTCGCTGCTGACTTTGGTGTACAAACCACCTCAGACAATATTGAAGCGCTACAAAAAGCAGATGTGATTGTGCTGTCTGTCAAACCTCAAATGATGGCAGAGCTGGCACAAACCTTCACCGACGCTGGCGTTGATGTGAGCGACAAAGTCTTTATTTCGGTGGCTGCGGGCATCACCGTAAAACGTCTTCAGGAAATGCTTGGCCAACCAGTGAAAATGGTTCGCTGCATGCCAAATACACCGTCTCTGCTTGGTCGCGGTGTGTCAGGCTTATTTGCCCATGGTACCGATGAACAAGAAAACCAGTTCATCCAAGAAGTATTCGAAAGTACCGGCATTGTAGTCTGGGTAGAAGAAGAGTCACAAATCAATGACATTATTGCCGTGACCGGCTCTTCACCGGCGTATTTCTTCCTGTTTATGGAAGCTATTGAACAAAAAGCCATTGAGTTAGGCTTTAGCGCAGAGCAAGCTCGTACACTGGTTCAACAAACAGCACTCGGTGCGGCTGAAATGGCGCTATCACAAACAGATATTAGTATTGCGCAATTACGTGCAAACGTAACATCAAAAGGTGGCACAACCAACGCGGCGGTTGAACACCTTAAAGCCCAAGGCTTAATTGAAGACGTTGCGGGTGCAATGGATGCGTGTATTGCACGTGCCCAAGAAATGGAAAAAGAAATTTAATTTTTACTGAGGCTTACTAAATGAATGCCATGCATTTTCTAGTTGGAATAGTGTTTGATCTATTCCTTATGGTTGTCTTATTGCGTTTTTGGTTACAGGCTGTGCGCGCTGACTTTTATAACCCATTGAGTCAGTTTGTGGTGAAAGCCACCAGCTTTGCCGTGAATCCACTGCGTAAAGTGATCCCTGGTTTAGGCGGATTAGATCTTGCTTCCCTTGTGCTGGCATTCATCGTTGCTTTTGCGAAAGTCGCCACATTACTTTTGTTGTTTAGTAATGCTTTCAGCATACAAGTAGTGCTGATTTCTGGCGTATTTACGCTCGTGAAAGAAGCGCTACAGCTGCTATTTTGGGTGCTTATCATCCGCGCAATCCTGAGCTGGGTGAGCCAAGGCTACAACCCTGTTGAAGCAATTTTCCACCAATTAACTGAACCTATGCTACGCCCTATCAGAAAAATCATTCCGCCAATCGGTGGCTTAGATTTGTCGATTCTAGTTCTGATTATTGGTTTACAGTTCTTACAGTTTTTATTAATGGATTTAATCGCATAATCACGCTGGGCAAGCACTCGCTTGCCCACTTTCTGATACAATTAAAGAGTTCCACTCACAAAGGAGTAGCTGCTATGAAAGCTTTGCTAACTGGTCTTTTTTTAATTGCTCTGTGGGCATTACCAAGCCACGCTGAACAGCCTAGCGAGCAAGGTGGCCAATATAAAAATCTTGGCAACTGGCAAGTGCACTATATTGCTTTCCCTTCAACATCTATTCCAGCTCAGGTAGCTCGTAGCTACAAGCTTGAACGCGCTGGCGATAGAGCGCTAATTAATATTTCTGTTTTACAAGACAACGAAGCCCAAGCTGTTGAAATCAACGGTGTAGCAAAGAACCTTGTAGGACAAACTGAGAAACTGAAGTTTCAAGAAATCAAAGAAGGCGAGAGCATTTATTACATCGCGCAAATGCGCTTTGATAACGAAGAAGTGTACCGCTTCGAAATTACCTTAACGCAAGGTAATACCGTTGAAGTACTGCGCTTTCACCAAAAACTATACGAAGATTAAGGCGAATTCATGACAACTTGGGTGCTTGCAACAGGCAACAAAGGCAAGGTTGCCGAGCTTAGCGCGCTATTGAGCGATTTGGATATTAGTATCAAACCGCAAAGCGATTTTAATGTCCCTGACGTAGCTGAAACAGGCACTACCTTTGTAGAAAACGCCATTATTAAAGCACGTCACGCCAGTGCACAAACAGGGTTACCAGCCATTGCTGATGATTCGGGTTTGATTGTTGATGCACTTGATGGCGCACCGGGTGTGTATAGCGCTCGTTTCGCAGGCGCTGGCGCAACAGACGCCGACAACATTGATAAACTGCTACAGCAAATGCAAGGGCAGTCAGTGCGCAGCGCACGTTTTTGTTGTGTGTTAGTGCTAATGCGCCACAAAGATGACCCATTACCACTTATCTGCCAAGCAACGTGGGAAGGTGAGATCACCGAATCTCGCAGTGGCTTGGAAGGATTTGGTTATGATCCAGTATTTAAAGTCGCAGGTATGGACAAAACCAGTGCAGAGTTAACCAAGGAAGAAAAGAACGCCATTAGCCATCGTGGTCAGGCGTTACAGCTGCTACTTTCGCAATTGCAGGGTTAACACGTGACCCTGCCTCCTCTTAGTCTTTACATTCACATTCCGTGGTGTGTGCAAAAGTGCCCCTACTGTGATTTCAATAGCCACGGTCAAAAGGGCCAAAAAATTCCCGAGCAAGAATATGTTCAACATTTGCTGAGTGACTTACGCAATGACGCACACTTGTGTTCGGGTCGTCCAATCAAGAGTATCTTTATTGGTGGTGGCACACCGAGCCTACTGTCTGGTGAAGCGATGCAAACCCTGCTCGATGGTGTGCGCAAGCTAACTCCCCTAACTGATGATGCTGAGATCACCCTTGAGGCGAATCCCGGCACAGTAGAAACTGGGCGCTTTAGTGAATATGTGCGGGCTGGCGTCAACCGCATTTCCATTGGTGTGCAGTCAATGCAAGAGGATAAACTCAAAGCACTGGGACGCATACACAGCAGTGATGAAGCAAAGAATGCCGCTCAACAAGCTCATGAAGTAGGCTTGCGCAGTTTTAATCTAGATTTAATGCACGGCTTACCGGGGCAAAGCATTGGTGATGCCCTGAGCGACCTACGCCAAGCCATTGCCTTGAATCCACCGCATTTATCTTGGTATCAGCTGACCATTGAGCCCAACACCCAATTCTACTCCAAACCGCCAACACTGCCGGAAGATGACACCCTGTGGCAAATTCAAGAGCAAGGCCAAGCTATGCTACGCGAGGCAGGATATGACCAATACGAAATATCTGGTTACGCAAAACCTGGCCATCAATGTCAACATAACTTGAATTATTGGCGTTTTGGCGATTATATAGGCATTGGTTGTGGTGCTCATGGCAAAATAACCAAGCCTGATGGCACCATAATGCGTACCGAAAAGGTCAAACACCCGCGCGGCTACATGGATTTAACCAAGCCTTATTTATATCGTGATTGGACCGTCAGTGAAGAAGAGCGTCCATTCGAGTTTATGATGAATCGTTTACGCTTGGCAGAACCCTGCCCAATAGATGATTTCCAAAAATTCACTGGGCTACCCCTGAGTCACATAGAACAACAACTAACAGATGCACAGCAACAGGGACTGCTGAGCCGCAATGACACTCATATTTGTGTCACAGAACGTGGCCATCGTTATTTAAACGAGCTGTTGGAAATGTTTGTATAACAACTAGGAATAACAATAATGAAAATGACCGGCTTACTTCTTACTTCGGTATTACTTTCTCCATTTGCACACAGCGAAGAAGCTAAGCCCGTCATCAACGGCTTTGGCAATTACTTTGATGTACCAAAGCATGCGCCCATCGCTGCGGATACCCAATTTAAAATAGTCTTCGATGTTGCCCCTGCAGCAAAAGCCGGCCAACAAAATAATCACATAAATTCCTTGGCGCGCTTTATCAATATGCATGTGGCGCATGGCGTTAAGCCAGAGAATATCGAGCTAGCTCTTGTGGTACATGGCGATGCCTCGGTGGATGTACTTGCCAATGAGTACTATCAACAACGCTTTGATGCTCAGAATAAGAATCAGGATTTAATCACCCAGTTATTGAAATACAACACGGTGGTGTATGTGTGTGGTCAGTCGGCGACATATCATCAAGTGAAGCCAGAGCAACTGATACCCGGAGTACAAATGGCGCTTTCAGCGATGACGGCCCACGCTCAGCTGCAACAACAAGGCTATACACTGAACCCATTTTAACAATGCGCGTGACTGCGCACAGAAGTAACCCATTAATTTTGTGGTGCGCTTTGCACCACACAACTACAACAAGCGAAAGGATAGGTAATAAACTATGCGTAAGCTAACACTTATCGCGGCTACAATCAGTGCCGCACTTTTGGCAGGCTGTCAAAATACGCAAAGCACAAGCGCGACAGCAGAAGCACCAGCAACGGTGCAACAAGTAGTGCAAAGCGAAGTAGAAAAAGCCAATGCGTTTTTCGAAGAAGTATTTATGCGTAACGTCATGCGCAGCCCGACTTACCAAACCTATATGGGCATTAAAACAGATTACGATAAGTGGGATGACGAAAGCGAAGAGCGCGCATTAGAAGACCTAGCCCTTACTAAGGCCGACCTTGAAACGCTAAAAACCATTAACCGTTCAGCACTTGATGCAACCACACAAGTTAGCTACGACCTGATGCAGCAGAACCTTGAGCAAAATATTGCTGATTTCAAATGGCGCTACCATAACTACCCAGTGAACCAAATGTTTGGTACTCACTCTATGGTTGCCGCGTTCTTAATCAACCAACACACTATTAGCAACGTTGAAGAAGCAAATGCCTACATATCACGTTTAAACGGTGTACCTAAGCTTTTCGAACAACTCAAAGAAAATTTAAAAATACGTGCGAAAAAAGGCATTATTGCACCTAAGTTTGTCTTCCCACACGTCATTGAAGCAAGTCAAAACATTGTCAAAGGCGCCCCTTTTGAAGGCGATACAGATTCAACGCTTCTCGCTGATTTCAAACGTAAAGTGAGTAAACTGGAAATATCACCTGAGCAAAAAGAAGCACTGATTGAAGAAGCGACTTTAGCTTTAAAAGTATCGGTAAAACCTGCATACAGCAGTTTAATTAACTTCTTAAAACGCCTAGAGCAAGTAGCTGATAACCGCGATGGGGCGTGGAAATTTCCAGAAGGTAGCACTTTCTACAACACCATGCTGGAGCGCACCACAACGACAGACCTAACCGCTGATCAAATCCATGCAATCGGTCTTTCTGAAGTCGCACGTATTCACGATGAGATGCGAGCTATCAAAGAAAAGGTTGGCTTCAAAGGCGACCTTAAGGCGTTCATGGAATTCATGAAAACTGACAAGCAGTTCTACTATCCAGACACTGAAGCAGGTCGTGACGCATACCTTGCAGAAGCTGTGCGCGTAATTGACGATATGAAAGGCCGCCTAGATGAGCTGTTTATCGTTAAACCTAAAGCAGATCTAAACGTAAAACGCGTTGAAGCGTTCCGCGAGAAATCAGCAGGTAAAGCCTTCTACCAGCAGCCAGCTCCTGATGGTTCCCGCCCAGGCATTTACTACGCAAACCTTTACGATATGGAAGCGATGCCAACGTATCAGCTAGAAGCACTTGCATACCACGAAGGTATTCCGGGTCACCACATGCAACTGGCTATCTCACAAGAACTTGAAGGAATTCCAAGTTTCCGTAAGTTTGGTCGCTTCACAGCCTACACCGAGGGTTGGGGACTTTACTCTGAGTTACTACCTAAAGAAATGGGCCTCTACCAAGACCCGTACTCTGATTTTGGTCGTCTAGCCATGGAGCTATGGCGCGCATGTCGTCTTGTAGTTGATACCGGCATCCATGCTAAGCGTTGGACTCGCCAAGAAGGTATCAATTTCTATGTAAACAACACCCCTAACGCAACATCTGACGCAGTGAAGATGGTTGAGCGTCACGTGGTAATGCCTTCACAAGCCACCGCTTACAAAATCGGTATGCTGAAAATTGTTGAGCTACGTGAAGAAGCGAAAAAAGCGCTCGGTGATAAGTTCGATATTCGTGAGTATCATGATGTAGTGCTTAAAAATGGTCCTGTGCCATTGAACCTACTTGAAGAAATGGTTGCTCAGTGGGTTGCTAAGAAGCAAGCTGCTTAACACGACTCCAAGTTAAATTAAACGCCGGTCCAAGACTGGCGTTTTTGTTTATAAGATTTAAATTATTGTTGAGCGGGCTATTGTCTACCGCGCCACATGACAATACCTGAAATCACAAAAAACACCGGAAGCAAACACAGCAACAACCACATAAACTGCACTATCGGCCCAGCAAAATCACCGATATGAAACTTGTATTTGAAATTCCAAACCTGAGTAGCCGCATTAGCATTCGCGCCATCGTAGAAATTAATAATCTCAGCGCTATATGGGTTCACCCACACCCAACTATAGGCGTGACTTTCCGAGGGCTGCTGCAAGCGCAGCGCTAATGGTTTATGTTCACCCTTCGGAAAATAAATACGCTGCAAATGGGCATCGGGGAACACAGTTAAACCCACTTCAATTGCTTGTTGTAACTGCCATTGTCCCGCTGCTTCAAGGTCATCAATACGAGGACGAGACTCTACCTCACCTGACATCAAAGCATTCACCACTGCTTGAGTGGGCGCTTTCCAATTAAAGGCGATGCCTGAAAACGCAATCAGCAGCAAAGGCAAAGTCGCATACACCCCAAGCACGTGGTGCACCTGACGGTTAATGACCTTCGCTTTGGCGCGCTTGTTGATTTTCAAACGTTTGAGTCTGTGTTTGGGCTTCACCCACATGTAAAAACCAACCAGCATCACCACAATAAAGCCCAATGCCATAGTCGAGACTATATTTCGTAATGGCATCTTGCCTTTATCATCACGCCAGAGCAGCCAACGGTGTAAGCCCATAGTAAATCCATACAAGGTGCTGTAATAATCATACTGATACAGTACCTGCGCTGTGCTCGGGTCTATGCTAGCGTAACTGCCATCGGACAATTGCGCCTGCCACGCCCAATGTGGGTTCTTCTCCATGCTCACTAGATTCACATCAAGACCCGTTTGCTCCTTAACGCGCGTTCTGAGCGTTTCGCTGTCAATCATAAACTCTGTTGATTGAGCGCGCCACAACTGTGGATTAAATGCCAGCTGGATGTCCTTGGCATATATGAGTACTGCACCAGAAACAGACATAATGACAAGGAAAACACTGATCACCAGGGCAAAGGTCAGGTGTATTTTTCGGGCGAGGCGTTTCAAACCACAAATCCATTTAGCAAACTTGCGGACAATACTAAATGATAATCAGTATCATTTAAACCATTTATCGTTATTTAACGGTTATCTATACGAGTTAGGAAGCTTACAAAACTTCCCTGACAATGGGTTATGTGCGCATAATTAACCTTATTAAAGCGTTGGGGATGCACATGACAACAGATAACAAACCTGTGTACTACTATGGCAAAACACGCGCTCAGCGAGCCCTGAAGTTTATAGCTATGGCTACTGTGTCATTGCTTTATATTGTCATTTTATTTGGTTATGAACACTACACAGGCGAGCAACTCCCGCAGGACTTTCGCAGCGAATGCATTTGGGCATTTTGCATCAGCGCCTTAGTATTTTTTTTCGTGGCTCTTTGGCATATTAAGCATCCAGCAAAATTTGAGGCCATACTTACCCCACAGCGGCTTATTGTGCGTTACCCTAGCCAAGATACGTGGAGTTTTAATGTTGCTGTTGCCGATATAAAGCGATTTGAACATCGGCAATCGCTTAGCCACGCGGGCAAAAGTATAGGGCAACAAGGCATTGTGCTAATTGATGGTACTTTCCACCACATTAGCATGAATTATGACTTAAATATCAACGAACTATTTAAACATGTACGCAAAATTAAAGCGGATATAACTTATCCCAAAAAGGTTAATACGCGCGTTGAGGGGCTATTGGAGCGGGACTATAAAAAATAATCGTTCAGTGCGATGAAAAGACTTTGCTGGGGTAATTGCAAAGGCAGCGTGTCGATATTGGGCAAACATTATTACGTAACATTCAAAGGGAGGTTATTTATGAGTAAACAAATTACAGGTGGCTGCTGTTGTGGTGAAGTCACTTTCACAGTTGAAGACGATTTTAAAATGTTTTTCTTTTGTCATTGTGAGCAATGCCGAAAACTTACTGGTTCAGCGCATGCATCTAACCTATTTACCGCACCTGACAATATCGAGTGGACTAAAGGACAGGATAAAACCAAGCGTTACGAGCACCCTACTCGCGCGTTTGCCCGTGTTTTTTGCACCCATTGTGGTTCTGGGCTGCCCTTTTTGACTCAAAACGGAAAATTTCTCATTGTTCCTGCGGGCAGTTTAGATGAAGAACCCACTAAATCGCCTGACGCGCAAATCTTTTGTGATGAGCAAACGCAGTGGCATCAAAGTGGATTGGCGGCAAACAAAGTTGCTGGATTTCCAAAGTAACCGCTCAGGTAAATAATATCGCCATAAAAAACAGGAAAAGACATTGAGATATCAAGGAAAGTTGACGAATTGGCAAGATGATAAGGGCTTCGGTTTTGTTGAACCTAATGGCGGTGGGCAACGCAGTTTTGTGCATATAAAGTCTTTCACGCAGCGCAGCCGCAGACCAATGAACGGCGACATTATTGCCTATGAGCAAATCAAAGAGCGTAATGGCAAATTCAAGGCGGTCAATGTCAGTCTAGCCAGTGATAGAAAGCGACAAACAAAGACAAAAAGTGGCCATAAATCGGGGAGTTTTGCAGGCGTTGTGGCAGCCATATTTTGGCTATCGCTAGGCGTCTTGGTGTTATTGAACTGGCTACCGATTGAGATTGCATATCTTTATGTTGGCACCAGCGTTATCACCTTTTTTATGTATGTATTCGACAAGTCAGCAGCCAAAAAAGGCCGTTGGCGAACACCAGAAGTTCAACTGCATGTTTGGAGTGTGATAGGTGGTTGGCCCGGCGCACATTATGCACAAAGCAGGCTACGCCATAAATCCAGTAAAAAGGCGTTTAGGCAGGTGTATTGGCTGACCATCGTCGTTAACCTATGTGCATTTGCCTGGCTGTTAACCGTGCAAGGGCAAACATTACTCGCCACAGTCATTGGCTAGTGGCTTCAGAAGCTAACAATGATGCAAACGCCAACGAACAAACTCAAAATAGGTCTGCACATTTAAGTAGTGAGCGCGTGCATTAAAGCACATGAAATGGTGGGCGAGTCAGCCTGTTTATCACGGGATTGGCGTCGCTATTTTTGCTTTGTGCAAAGCTTGTGTGTAGCCAACCTATTTATTTTTTCTTCACTAGCAACCACTCACCAGCGCCAGTATTCCACATATACAATCTTCCTAGCTAGGCTTTAGTAGAGAAGTTTATTGGCTTTACCAATTCGGTGCACATGGGTCAAAGTTGGGATTCAGCTGAGAGCACATAAGCTTCTTGAACCACATATTCCATCGTTTGTAGCTCACCTAGTTCCTTAATCTTTGTGAACATGTCTCGCGTACGGCGCTCATTTTGCAACATCAATAGCTGCGCTTGTGCAAAATCTTGATTCAGACGCATAAGCGCACTTCCTTTTTCCTGTACCCGCTGCAACAACACGTCATCATTGAAGTGTTCATACATTCGCTCCTGAATGGCCAAACCAATAAGCTTGGAGAGTGCGGTGTTCTCCCCGTCTCTAATCGCTGACCAACTTGAATACAGACTTCTTTAATATCCAGCCGATTTAAGCCCGCCCCCTTGCATAGCGCCATGATCTCGTTATAAGGCATATTTGTCGACGCGGCCATCAAGCCCATGACTGTCATTTGTTGGCCGATGTCAGATTGTACTGGAGTCGCACGCACCGCCTCTTCAAATAGGGCGAAATGCTCGCCCCAAAGCTCGTCGTAAACGGGGGAAAGTGCAGCCTGTCGCAACGCAGAAATGGCCATTTCTTCACGTTGATGATTAATATGGTCAATCGCGGATAACAGCCAAAATGCACCGTTTTGCCCATGTATTTCAGTGCCGCGGGCAAAGATGCTCGGCGCACATTCAGCGTCTGAACTCAAACATGAAAGCATCAAGTCGTAGTACACCACTTGATTACTGGGGTTATCGTTTGCTAATTGTGCCAGCGTCTGTGACTTCCTCTTTGGCGTCAGCTCAGCAACACTGCTGTACGCCCACTGGCTGGCTAATGCATTGGATTGCTTAAACTGCTGAACAAAATCAACATCTTTGGCTTGCAGTATCTTTTGTTCGAGTGCTGCATTAACGCCATCAGCCTTGTCACATAGGCGTATTTCATGTGTTTGAGCAGACTCCTTGCTTGCAAAGTCCAAGTTGGCCGAGGCTGCTTCGACTCTCTCCTGCGCTTCGCTCTCTTTGTCTGTAAATGGAACAGTGAGTTTTGGGGGTTCCGCTACAGGTGTTTGTTGCGTCTGCAAGCCACTTGTTATATCTGTACCCAGCCAAAACACGAACAATACAGCACCTATAAGCAACGCCAAAGTACCGACGACGAACTTCCTTGTCATATTCCACACTCCACTCAGTATTATGCGCTTTAAAGCTCAGCAATTGAGGTCTTACTCACTTTCACGCTACCCCAATTTGTACCTTTAATCTACCAAGTAATATTCAATAGTGCTCACCACCCTGACTTTTTTAAGGTGAGGCGAGTTGGAATCTCTATCGAAAATACTAAATTGGCCTTGGCGCGCAGATTTTATCTTGCCCAGTGTGGAATCAGAATCAGATGCAAACTTTTGTGCCACCTCGCGAGCATTGTGTGTTGCTTGCTCTATCATTTGCGGCTTGATGTCATTCAGACCTGTGAACAAATATTCGATACGATTAGTATAACGGTCACCGCCAACAGCAATGCCCTGCTTAGCTAACTCACTGATTTGGCTGCTGGCATGGCGTACCTTTGTTGGGTCATCACTGTACACCGACATATTCGCACTCACTAAATAGCGCAGGCCAATCTGCTCGGGGCCATATTGCTGAGCCTTTTTATCGATAACGGTAACTTGGCCAACGGATATTTCATCCTCATTGAAGCCGTGCAGCTTCAAAAAGGCCACCACCGCATTTTGCTTTTCTTCCAACGCACTGGTGACTTCATCCAGTTGATTACCCGCCTCAGTGAACACGATGGGCCAAATTGCCGTGTCTGCTTCTACTTGAATTTCGGCCAATCCTTTTACTTCGACAGTCCTGTCCATGGCTTTAAATTCGATGATGGCGCTGTTAATCAAAATGCCAATTGAGGCAAGCCCCAACGCCAGTAAAAATGCAGGTAAAATATTGATGTGCGTTATACTTTTGTGCATTGGTGCTTCCTTTTTGCAACAAGTGTGAGACTATGATTCGGTATTCAGTGTACCAAAAAGAGTGAGCTATGAGCGTAAAACGCATTAGTCAGTTCTTCAACCCCAAATCTATCGCCGTTGTTGGCGCATCAAATAATGCCTCCCGTCCGGGTTATATTGTCATGCGGAATTTGCTTCAAGGGGGCTTTAATGGGCCAATTATGCCCGTTACCCCCAAATACAATGCCGTGCACGGGGTACTTGCCTACCCAGACATTGCTTCGTTACCGCAAACACCCGATATCGCGATTATCTGCACCAACAAATCAACCATTTTGCCACTTATTTCCGCCCTTGCTGAGCAGGGCTGTAAAAATATCATCGTGATAGCTGCAGGATTAAACGAACAACAAAAAGATGCCCTCTCCATACACTGTAAAACACACAAAGTGAACTTATTAGGCCCTAACTGCTTGGGCTTGATGATCCCCCACTTAGGCGTCAATGCCAGCTTTTCTCATACCGTAACGCGCCCAGGCAAGGTCGCCTTTATCTCCCAGTCGGCGGCGGTATGTTCCACCATTTTGGACTGGGCCCAACACAAAGACATCGGCTTCTCTTATTTTATTTCTGTGGGCGATTGCGTCGATATCGATTTTGGTGAACTGCTGGACTTTTTGGGGCGTGATTCGAAAACCAAAGCCGTACTGCTATACATAGATAATCTCAAAGACATTCGGGGCTTTATTTCCGCGGCGCGCGCAGCTGCCTTCTCTAAACCTGTGATTGTGATTAAAACCGGTCGCACAGAGGCTGGTGCAAAAGCGGCACATGCCCACACCGGCGGCGCCAGTAGCTCGGACGCGGTGTATGATGCGTTGATTCAACGTGCAGGGATGCTTCGCGTAAACGATTTACGTGAGCTTTTCGCCGCCACGCAAACGCTGGCTTTGCACCCCAAACTACTCAAAGTTGAACCTTTATGTATTCTCACCAATGGCGGCGGCCCTGCGGTGATGGCTGTTGATAGCCTAGTGCAAAGCTCTGGTAAGCTATGTGAGTTAAGTGAGCACACACTGACAGCGTTAAACCATGTCATTCCACAATCCGATAGTACCGATAACCCAGTTGATATCTTTGGCGACTCCGCGCCTGAGCGCTACCAAAAAGCACTCAAAATATTACTCAATGCACCAGAAGTTGAAAATTTATTAATTATTCACACTCCTTCAGCCTTAGCACCCAGCACTGAATACGCCCGAATCATCGTCGAGACCTTATCGAAAATTGATGTCCGTAAGCGACCGTTTGTAATGACCAATTTCATGGGTGAGGAAGCCGCATACGAAGCACGCAAAATTTGTGCTCAAGGAGGTATCCCCACCTATCGCACCCCTGAAGGCGCGGTGGGTGCATACATGCACCTTATTAACTATCGCCGTAACCAAAAACACCTAACACAAACGCCTGAATCGATTGTTGATGAACTCAACATTGACCACAAGGCAGCACAAGCCAGCATTGCAGCTCATTTGAGCCGTAAAGAGAATTACTTAAGTACTCACCAAGCGGCGCCTATTTTGGCTCATTACGGCATCGAAACAGTTACAACTTACATTGCCACTACACCAAGTGAGGCTGCGGAAGTCGCCGCAGAGTGCGGCTTCCCTGTGGTGTTAAAGCTTATTAGCCCTGACATTGCCAGTAAATCGGAAGTGGGTGGTGTCGTGCTTAATCTCAGCGACGAGCACGAAGTAGAGCAAGCCGCGTTTGCTATCTTACTGCGCATCAACAAGGTCTATCCTGACGCTCGTATCGATGGCTTTTCAATCCAACCCATGGCACCGCGGGCGGGCGCGCATGAGTTAAGAATTGCGATTAAAACCGACCCACAGTTTGGGCCGGTTATTTTACTCGGTGAAGCAGGCAGCGCCCTTGATTACTCCCAAGCAGCTGTCGCATTACCGCCTTTGAACATGAACTTGGCGAAGTACCTGATTGCTAATGCCCAAGACAAAGGCGTGCTCAAAGAACGCACCTTGCCGGATAAAGTCGACAAATACCGTTTATGTGCGCTGTTGACGCGTGTTTCGCAACTGATTGTCGACCAACCTGACATTTCTAGTCTAGAGCTCAACCCTCTTCTGGCAACACAAGGACAATTTTTGGTGCTCGATGCCTGTATTGAAATCACAGCCTATCAGCGCCTCTCTTACCGAAAACGTTTGGCGATTCGCCCCTACCCTAAGGAGTGGGAGAAGACCATCACTCTCAAAGATGGGTCGCAGGCTCTATTACGTCCTATTCGCCCCGAAGACGAACAGGCGCACAAGCGATTCGATGAATCTCTCAGTAAAGAAGACAGATACAGCCGCTTCTTCGGTGAGATGCCGCAATTTACGCATGATCAACTCGCGAAGATGACACAAATTGATTATGACCGAGAAATGGCGTTTATCGTCAGCAAAAAAATTGACGGTGAAGATGTGACATTAGGAGTATCACGCGTGTTAATGGACCCAGATAACCTCGTCGCCGAATTTGCGATTGTTGTTGGCTCAAACCAACAAGGACTGGGGCTTGGCCGGATTTTGATGAATGCAGCGATAGATTATTGCCAGCGCCAAGGGGTGGGCAGTATTGAGGGGATGACGCTGTTTGAGAACTCAGGCATGATAGAACTGGCACGTAAGTTAGGGTTTACTATCAAACGTGACTTTGAGGAAGGAACCATACATATGAGCAAACAGCTAAATTGAAGAAACTATGAAAACACTAAGATTAAAACTAGCGGATGTATTTGACGCTCGAGGTCAGTCAAAACGTTGGGGCTATTTGTTCGATGGCTTCTTAATGATCCTCATTTTTGCTAACGTTATCGCTATTGTCATAGAGTCAGTGCCACACATTGCACAACAACACATGCGTTTCTTTGTGTATTTTGAACTTGTTTCTGTGGCTATTTTCACAGTGGAGTACCTTGCCAGGGTATGGGCAAGCGTTGATTTGGACTGCTTCAAAGACACCAATTACACCCACACCCAACGACGCCTTCGTTACATAGTGTCACCACTTGCGTTAATCGATTTATTGGCTATTTTGCCTTCGCTGCTAACCTTCTTCGTGTCATTCGATTTACGTTTTTTACGCGTTTTACGATTGTTGCGTATTTTCAAGCTCACCCGTTATTCGCGAGCAATGCAATTGATGCTAAACACGATTCGCGAAGAAGCAAGTTCGCTCACTGCTGCGTTTTTCATCATGACGGTGATCTTAATCATCGCTGCAAGTGGCATTTATTTGCTAGAACACGATATTCAACCGGATAAATTTGGCTCGATCCCCGCAGCTATGTGGTGGGCACTTATCACTCTGACTACAGTAGGTTACGGCGATGTAGTGCCAGTGACGATGCTCGGTAAGATATTCGGTGGCATTATAACAATTCTCAGTATGGGCATGGTCGCGATTCCTACCGGTATTCTCGCCTCGAGTTTCTCTGACCAGCTGAGGCAAAGACGCAGAACCTATAGCGAAACTGTATATCAACTCATGGAAGATGGGGTGATTTGTCACGATGATCGTACTCACCTAGAGGAGTTAAGACTCGAACTAGGATTAAGTACCCAAGAAGCCGCACAAATCGAAAAACAAGTGCGCACAACACACCCAGTGTTAAAACGCTTCTGTCCGCAGTGCGGCCATCACTTAGAGTAATACGCGCGTTTACGCTTCCACCAGCAATTGTGCGATGTTATCACCGTGGCACGGTGCGTGAACTGCTTCCCCTTGCATTAAATTACAACCTAGACTCAGCAGTTTACGCTGTTGAGTCGCACTCTGTACTCCCACAGCAATGACATCAATGCCCATAGCAGAAAAAATAGCCATATAACGTCGAACCTTAGGATTGACGCTATTGTGGTTACAAATTTCAGCCGTAATCGTCTCGCCCAGCTTCACCTGCCCAAACAGCTCTTCCGCAAACTCAGGAATGCATAAGTCTTCGATGTCTTCTATGTGTAAGGAGACCCGCACACCTTCGCTTACGAGATCTTGCAACACCCTTTTACAACGCTCTTCCATACGTTGCCAATCCTTTACTGTTATCTCCAGGGTTAGGTAAGGCAACGGGAAGTCATAACTGTGCAGTAAGTGAATGACATCGCCCATGCTGCCAGGCTGCGAAAATTCGCGACCACTGATGCTCAAACACAGACTTAACATAGGTTGCTGACGATGCCATACCCGACACTCTATCACCGCTCGCTCAAGGGTTTGGATAAGCAGCTTGGTCCATAATTCAGGCTTGCGAATATGTGGTAAGAACTCTTCTGGAGGCACAAGGTTATCTCCCTTTTGCCAGTACAAAAGCACAGAAAAGGCGCTAAGATGCGACCCGTGCATCCCATAAACACCTTGATACATATTAATAAAATCAAATTGCTCACACGCTTTGATCACATCTCGTTCGGTGTCAATGCTACGTTGCACCGCAGCATTTATTTCTCCTTGAAAGAAGTGGCATTGATTCACACCAGAACGTTTCGCCTGATATATAGCAAGATCTGCGCATTTCAATAATTCTTCGCTCGAACGCGCGTCTTGTGGGAATAATGATACCCCTAAACTCACCGTGACACTGTGCTCCATCATGCGCTGTTTAAAGGGCTGCACGAGCACATCTCGTACTTTTGTAAACACCGTTATAACTTGCTCGACGTCATCAATATCTTCCAACAGCAAGGCAAATTCATCACCATGAACACGCCCCAAACTATCTTGCGCACGCACTGTTCTTTGTAGTCGGTAGGCTAAGCTCAATAACAACTGATCGCCACTATCAAAACCTTTCTTATCGTTGATTGCTGCTAAGTTAGTCAGGTTGATAAGAATTAAGGCGCAACCACTGCGATTGCGTGCAGCTTGTTCCAGCGCGTGTTCTACTCTGTCCATAAACAAGGCGCGGTTTGGAAATCCAGTTAAACTATCGTAGTGGACGCGTTCACGCTTACTTAGTAATGCACTTTTCGGTTCACTGATGTCAGTCATCATCACAATGAAGCTGGTCGCATGTTGTTCGTTGTCAGCTACAGCACTCATTTTTAGCAATACAGGTACATGTTCACCATTTTTAATAACCACGACCTCTTCGCATTGATAATGCTCCCCCACCCTTAAGCCACTGAGGATACGCAAGTAATTAATTCGGGTATTTTTCGACAACCCTAACGTTAAACGGCGTGAAGAACGACAACTCGGTGTGTAATTGAAATGTTGTCGCAACGCCTTATTGGTCGCGGTGATGCGCAATTTGTGATCGAAAATGATGACCCAATCACTGGTTTGTTCAAATGCAGCGCCAAATAATCGGGCATTTTCTTCAAACACCAATTCACGTGTCATGTTGGTGTAGGTGCCTGCAACCTTGATAGGATGCGCCCCATCCCACTCCATCACCTTGCCAAAGTCTTTATACCAGCGCCATAAGCCAGAGCGGTGACGCAAACGATAAACGCAGTTGAAGTACCCTTTATCGGTTGAAAGGAATTCCAACCATTCAATCCTGAATTTTTGCCGCTCGTCAGGATGAATTAAGGCAAGATAATCATCAAGTTGGCAATGCTCATAATCATACCCCAACTCTTCACGTAAACGCGGTTGATATATTTTACTGTCATAGCTATGCCAATCCCATACCCCAGAATGGCTGCCTTCTAGTGCCAATTTCAAACGTGCCGCTGATTCTTGGCTTTGCTTATGCGCCGCCATCAGCATGCGCTGCATAAAGTTGCGACGATACAGCCATGCACTAAACAAACTAATGATGATAATAATATAGAGAGTAATGTATCCAGGTGAACTCCAAGGCGGATACGCGACATGTATAGCGAGTCTAGCTGGCGTGGTGAGCTCTCCTGTGAGCGGGTCTTGCGCCCACACTTTAAGTATATGCTCGCCGGGGTTTAGCTTTGAGAAAACAACTCTATTGTTATCTCGGGTAAAACTCTTTTGTGAGCCATCCAATTGGTATTCATAAATAATTCTATCTTGGTAATTAAAAGCCATCGCACTGAATGAAATTTCCAAGCCCACATCATCATGCGCTAAATACACCTGCTTCAGCGGTCCTAATACCGGCCTTTGTAGCTCTTTATACATCAGTTCAGCGGAGGTGAAATTAACTTGTTGCAGCAAGGGTTGATTTGGTTTGTTTTGCTCCGGATAAAAAAGCGTCGCACCATGAACGGAACCGAATAACAAGCGACCATCAATTAAGTCACTCACAGAACTTGGGTTAAACTCGTTGGTTTCGAGCCCCTCTTCTTGGGTGTAGTGCATGAAGTGTTCGGTCATTGGATTAAAGCGCCACAAACCTGTGTGACTACTCATCCATATTTGGCCCTGTCGATCGCGCACTAAATCGTACATCAGGTTACTTAAACCACGCCGTTGCAAATCCAAATGTTTAATAAATTCAAAAGTAGAGGCGTTAAGTGCGACCAATCCGAAGTTAGAAAACGACAACCACAGTACATTGTTATTATCTATTGCATATCCATTGAGATTGATGGCTAGATTTTCATTTGTTTTCGGTACCTCAAATAACAGCTCTAAACTGCGCGGCTCTGGGTCAAAGCGCATTAAACGGCCGTTTGCGAAAAATATTGGCGAGTTGGGTTTATCTGGTAAAGGTGCACTGAACCCCAGTGCCGAAAAGGGTGCGTAGTTAGCTAAATCGCCTTCAAGTGGGGTTAGCGTTGTCGATTCAATATCATATTGGAAATAGCCATGATTCTGATTAACACCGTATAAAGCTCCGTCTTCACTTACGTACAGTCCATGTAGCCACCCTTCCAAGAACCCCTGCATTTGTGGGTCTCGTGTAACTAACTTGCTTAATTGCTGTGACTGCAAATCATAAATAAACAAACCACGAGTGGTATTCATCACCAACTGCTGTTTATGCAAGATTAAGGTGAAAATACTAAATACATTATCAAGCTCATCACTTAAGAAATTTTTAAATTTCACTTCACTGTTCAAGCTAGCAACATCAACAAGCGTCAACCCATTGTGAGTGCCCAAAAACACAGTATCGGCATTTTGCGCTGTGCTCCACACGTTAGTATGAGATAACCCATCGCCTTTGAGTGTATCTGGCGATAAGTTACTAAAAGCAAATTGTTTATTCGGTAAGAAGAATGCCCCATCGCGTTTGGTTCCCACCCACAAATCGCCTTGTGGTGTTTGCTTCACTGTGGTGATACTGGCGTCAGATAAACTGAATGGACTGTTATCGAGTTGACGATGACGCTCCAAAGCATGGGTGTTAATATTATATACAAATAGTCCTTTATCCGTTGCCAGTAACAACGATGATTTATCTCTGCGTACTACCTGCCATATATTGAGATCGGGCAGTAACGTTTGCGCGGAGAATTCGCTATCTGGCTCAGCAAAACGTTGCGCAATATCGGTAATATCAACCTGATAAAGACCTTTGACCGTGCCGACAAGGAGCGTGCTGTCATCTGCCAAAATGAAGGATTTCACGTTGTCTTCATGTATGCCCTGAACGTGACTCGGTAGATGTTGCAAACGCCTCACAGACTCGGTATTCAAATCATATACATAGGCGCCACGGCTGGTCCCAACAAACACATAATCTCGATACCGAAAGAGTGTACGAACGAGCGCTCTACTTTGCGCGTTACTGACTTTGAAGAGGCTAGTGACTCTGCCACTAAGAGGGTTGAGCAATGCTACGTCTTCGCCACGCCCTAACAGCATCTTATTTGGTGCAATAGACAACATTGAAAAAATGGCTGTGGCAAAACTACTGTCCGTTTCTTCATCAGGCACGAGTACTTGTTCGAGTAAACCGGCCTCAACGCGATATCTAAACAAACCACTGAGAATAGATGAAACCCAAATATCCCCGCTTTTATCGATATACAGAGTGTCAATCATGGCATCTTCAAGACGCACAATGTCGCTCGATACAGGTTCAATAGTGTAGCCGTCATACTTATTTAAGCCTCTCTCTGTGGCAACCCACAAAAAGCCCTGCTTATCGATAACAAAATTGCTGACTGTGTTGTGAGAAAGTCCCTCGCTGACAGACAGTCGTTGGACTTTAGCCCATGCATTGTTGTGCATCACTAAGACGCAGAACAGCAACACGAGCAGCCTAGCCATGAGCAACCTCATCAAAGCGATAAGGAAGTATTTTTCGCCCTTGGTTTTGGTAAGTTAATAGCTTACTTGTTAATGCGCTAGGAAGCGTTTGGGGCACAGGAATGAACCCCAACTTGGTGTAGAATTCTGTGAGATGTTGATAAATAAAGCTATAAATTGGCCCCGTGTGTTCGGCACAAATTTGCCGAATAAGTGCGCTAGCTTGTCCTTGGTTACGGTGCTGAGACGCAACGTACACGCCACATAAAAAAGAATTATTATCAATGTTGGCGACTCTAGCCGCCGCAATAATCGTGTTGTTACAACGAGTCACCCATACTTGGTCTTGCTTTGTAGCTCTCCCTCTCGCGCCAACTTCATCATAAAATTTGTTGACCAAGGGTGTTGCAAGTGGCGGAAGTCGTTGTACCAACACAGATGTCATCGCGCCGCACTCATCATCGCAAGATAGTGCTCAAATTGTTGTTTCAAATAACCTTGCTCAGATATGGGGCGAATATTGATGGCCTCATAAACTTTGTCACGCCCATTCTTCCCGCGCATAATTTGATACGCCCAAAACGACGCTTCGTAATCTAGCTGAATACGGTATTTGTCTTCTCTGGGAAGGTGGCACAAATTGTAACTCATGGCTTTCACACTATTTATCTACGAATACACCACATACTATACCAGAAGCGCTTTTGATTGAATGCACACAAATGGCTTATGATAAAGATAGTATTTCACAACCTATTTTCCTAGAATAGGAAAAAATATAGACTGATTCATATATGTTTTTTCGTAAACTTAAAGTCGCATCGCACATACCCAGCGTATAGTGCTTAATAAGGATATAACAATAACTTACAGGTAGTTATGCAACAATCAATTAGCCGATTAAGGCTGTGTGTTATCACCTTGATATTAGTGTTAGCTGCATCGAATCACGCTCAGAGCTTTGAGCGCCCGAGTGTGTCTTTTAATAAGCCAATGGATACTGCACAAGCCAGATACGTCATAGATTTAATGACACGCGTATATGATCAGCTAGGTTACACGTTAGACATAGTTGATTATGCTCACCCGCAAGCATTAGAAGCGGCAGACCAAGGCATATTTGATGGCCAATTAGCGCGTATTGCCAACATCGAATCCCAGTACGAAAATCTGCTCAGAGTTAACTATCCACTGTTCAATTTTGAGCTTTTCATCCTCACTCGTTGCCAAGAGTGTGGCCTCGAAGAGTTAAATAGCATCGCCATGCGTAATGGCTATCCAGTGACTGAACAATACCTGGATGAACATCATTATCAAGGCCAGCGAATAAAAATTGAAAACGTCGCAGCGCAATTAAACCTGCTTGCCCAGAAACAAGTGGATGGAGTTGTTTTGTTGGATTTTCACCTGCAAAGTGAGATGAATTCAGGTATTGATTCACGCTTCCAGCGCCACCATCTAGCCAATTACTATAGTTATCACTATGTCCACAAACGACATGAACAGAGAATTCCGAAAATTCTGGCGGCATTAAAACAGTTAGAAGAACAAGGTGTGGTCAGTGAGCTCAAGGAAAAGTACGGTTTATAGGTCTAATTCACCTTGCTGAGATAGCGGAGGTGGAGCAGCTTGCTCTTGTTGTTGCTTTTGCAAAAAGCGTTTGTAACGTTGATGACACAACATACTGACGTGTCGCTTTTGCTCATCTGAAAACTGATTCCAGCCAAAGCGCTCTTCGCGAGAGCGATAACACCCCCGACAATAACCTCGATTATTGACTTCACACACCCCTTTGCAGGGGCTATCAATGGAAAATATTTCTAGCTGCTGCATCGGCACTTCTCACATAACCCTGTATTAACGTTAATGCGAGTCGCACCGAATTGCCAGCTAAAAATGGTCCTTACTGGTCCATCTCTTCCTTACGCAATACAGGTTTAGCATAAATAGCCATAACGAGGTCGCGTAAATGGTCAGGGATTGCGCTCATGCGTCTATCAAATTCTTTTACATCTTGGGATTCTGAATTAACGATGGCTTCGGCGTGTTGCGCCGCAATATAGTTCCCTGGGTGCAAATAAAACGACTCAAGGATTTGTTTATCGATAGTTTTAGCCAGATCTTCCGGTGTATCACAGTCATGATTGATCGGCTGCCCAAATGCTAAATGCACGTGCCCCTTGTCGGTGGTAAAACCATCAACAATGCTTTCAATATCCTCACCTGCTTGTTTCACATATTCACCATGGTGTTTCTTATGGTACAGCTCTTTAGCCTTCGCTAATGCACATGGTTCATATTGATAAGAAATTGAAACTGGAACAATTTTTAGCTCACGCACATAATCGGCAAATTCTTTCTTTTGCTTGCGCCCGTTTAGCTGCAACATTTTAAGTAAGGCTGGATCTGTTTGGTCGAAACCATCTTTAGTGCGCCCTTCTCGTTGCGCTATCCAAATACTGTGGCCGTCTGCTAGCGAGTCATATATGTATGCCGACAACTGCGTCAAAGCACGAAGCATTTCTTTTGGTGCTTTCGCTGAACGCTTCACGATGAAGCTTTTATTTAGACGCATCAACTCCGTGATATAGGGGATCTGTAGCAGGTTATCACCAATGGCAATACGTACTGTGTTCATATCGTATTGATGTAATCCAAAATTTACCAGCGCAGGGTCGAGTACGATATCTCTGTGGTTGGAAATAAACAGGTAAGCCTGATTCTTGTCCAATTCATCTAAACCTGAAAAGGTGACTTGGGATGTCGTGTTATTGATAATGCGCTCAAGGTAATGCACGACTTCCAGCTGCACTTGGCGCACCGTCTTAACTGAGCCCCATTTTCGTTTGAGTCCAGAACGCACAAGCGGGCGCGATAAAAAATGCACTTTCGCCAGCCAACTCGGCAAGTTATGCTTAGCTATCAAGTCTACAAACGCATTGTCGGCAATTAGCCTCGCAACCGCATCTGCTACTTCGTCATCATTGTAAGGTCTTATATCTGCATACTTATCCACGGCGTTCACCTTATTACTACAGGCAAAAAAACGGCGCTTATTGTATCGCGCCGTTGAGTTATTCGCTAAGTTTATCAACTCTTACCAGTGGACGGTACCATATTTGGTTGAAATTTAAGCCAAACTAAGCGCAACAGAAGTAATGCTAAAATGACTGCAGAACCCTGCGACAGCCAATGCGGTAGCACTTCATTATGATGCCCAGCCAACGGAATAACCTCAATACTGTATTCACCGACCAAAAAGTCAGTTAAGAAACCAAACAACAAGGCAACGCCAATCACGGCACTCAGATATGCAACAATTGCTCTGCGCCCTAACTCTTTACCGACCACACCCAAGGTTGCAATGTTTGTTGCGGGGCCGGCAAGCATAAACACCAATACTGAACCCGGTGACACACCCGCGAGCAACAAACCTGCAGCAATTGGTGTTGATGCTGTGGCACAGATATACATAGGAATACTGATCAACACCATCACAGTCATAGCGAGTAGGCCACTGCCCCACTGACTGAGATAAGATGTAGGAACATAGGTTTGTACCAAAGCTGCGAAAAAGAGACCAATCATTAACCATACTGCCGTGTCACTGAGCAACTTTGTAGCGCTAAAATGCAATGCCCGTTTAAGTTTAGCCAGTGCTGATTCTGTAGGCAGCGAGTTTGCTTTGGTGCTACAACAACTGCTTTGCTTTGCGTCCACTTTCGGTGTGCAACAGCTCGAATTCGATTCCGATATATTCGTTGCTTGGTCGGGCTGTTGTGTGGCTGTGTCCGCGTTTGAAGCACTTGCACAACACGATGTGGGCACGGGCTCTTGCTCCTCAGAACGACTCGAGCAACAAGTTTCAGCGCGCGATTGAGATGCACAACTGCTTGGTTTTTCTTGCGTGGTCTGAGCCACAGACCCTTTTTGTTCCGGCGCGCTTTCTTTGCCCACCAGCAACCCCGCGGTAATAGCACTACAGATGGCCGCTATTGGCCTGATCACCGCCATGAATGGCCCCAGTAGCACATAGGAAACCGACACCGAATCAACGCCTGTTTCAGGGGTCGACACTAAAAATGAGGTCGTGGCACTTTTTGACGCACCTGCCCGTCTGAGACCCACAGCCGCAGGGATCACACCACAAGAACACAGTGGCATTGGCGCACCAATTAACGCCGCTTTAACGGTTGTCCAAAATCCTTCTTTGCCGAGGTGTCGATGCAAAAAGTTTGCAGGTAGATAGACGTTCAGCAACCCGGCTAACGCTAAGCCGAGCATCAGCCAAGGTGCAGACAGTACAAACAGTTGCCAAAAGTTAATGATTAAGTCCATCGATATCCTCCAACGCAGTCAATATTGAACAATGCTCAGCCGGAGCTGTGGTACCACAGCAGTCTTTCGCGAGTTGAGATAACGACGCATGAAAACGTTGCAACTCAGCAATGCGTTCAGCCACCACATCACGCTTACGCAGGGTTAACTCTTTGACTTCTTGGCAGCTATGCTGCGCCTTTTCGAAATTGATTTTCAATAACTCAGCCACTTCTTCAAGGCTAAAACCAACGTCTTTAGCGCGACGAATAAAATTGAGCTGCGCTACATGCTTATCTGAATATTGACGATAGCCACTGTGATTTCGCTGTGGCTCGCTTAACAATCCTTGTTGTTCGTAATAACGCAACGTATCTGTGCTCATAGATACCTTTTTCGCTAATTCACCTATTCGCATATTTCATCCTTTTCGGCTGTTTTCGCTTCGATAAATTGATTATAAACCTTAGAGTAGACTCCAAGGTCAAGGATTTAATTTTGCTCTCAAGCACGGTCCATGAAAAACTAGACGCAAGTTTGAATATTGGAAAACGTCATGAAAATAGTCATGTTGGATATGGACACTTTAGGAGATAACTCTCTCGCCCCTATTGAATCTCTTGGGGAGTTTATCGCTTACCCACTTACCGATTCGCAAGAAGTGGTACCACGCCTTAAAAAAGCGCAAGTAGTGATCACCAACAAAGCAAAAATTAATCGTGAACACATGTTGGCACTACCAGACTTAAAGCTCATTTGTGTCGCAGCAACAGGCACCAATAATATAGATATCGCAGCAGCGAATGAGCTCGGCATCAGCGTGTGCAATGTGGCTGGTTATTCAACCTCGAGTTTAATTCAACACACTTTCACTATGATGTCGCTTCTATTAGGTAACATGCATCGCTACATCCAAGATACAGCTCAAGGCGCATGGCAACGCAGCGAGATGTTTTGTCGCTTGGATTACCCGATCAACGAACTGGCTGGAAAAACGCTGAGCATTGTTGGCTTTGGCGAACTAGGACAAGGGGTTGCCAAGGTAGCCAGCGCATTCGGTATGGAAGTACTCATCGCTGAACGCCAAGGACAAGCACCACGAGCAGGACGCGTGAGTTTCGAAGATGCACTACAGCGTGGTGATATTGTTTCTATCCATTGTCCTCTAACGGCCGACACCACAGGGCTTATCAATAAACAGACACTGGCAACGATGAAACACTCTGCGGTGCTCATCAATACCGCTCGCGGACCAATCATTAATGAAGCCGATTTGGCTGATGCACTGACAAACGATGTCATTGCGGGGGCAGCACTTGATGTACTCAGTGAAGAGCCTCCGCAATCGAGCAACCCGCTTATCCAGTATCGAGGCGACAATTTGCTTTTGACTCCGCATACTGCATGGGCTTCATCACAAGCACGAGATCGGTTAATCGCCCAATTGGCACTTAATATTCGTGCCTATACAAGTGGTAAAATTCGCAACCAAGTTAGTTAAATACACTAAAATTTTCCTAAAAAAGCTATACCAAGCTTTTTATGAAACAGTTAACTTATTGAAATATTTAAAATTTAAATTATTGGCATTGAACTTGAAAAGTAGTGGGTAAATAGACCAAACAACTAAAACGGAATCTAAAATGAAAAAAGTATTACTTTGCGCCCTTGTAGCCCTACCTATGTTGGGTGGTTGTGTTATTTCAGTGAACGATGGTGAAGCAGATGCTCATTGGGGTTCAAGTGATTGGCAAAAACAACAACGTGATAACCGCGAATTCATTACCAATCTAGACCTTAATAGTGCAGCCATGACAGTGAAAGATGCGCTTGGTACGCCAGATTTCAGCGAGTCTTTCAGCCATCAGGGTGAAACATACCAAGTGTTATTTTACGCCACACAAAGTGTAAAATCAGATGGTAAAATTAGTAAAAATGAATGCACGCCTTTGGTGTTTAAATCAGGCCGCTTGGTCAGTGTCGGTGAAAGTGCCTACCAAGCACTCGTAGGTAGCCTTTAATATTTATATATGAAAAAACAGCGCCTTGTGGCGCTGTTTTTTTATTCATATGAAGCAAAGCCATTGCGGCCGAGTTGCTTCGCTTTGTACATTGCTTTATCCGCTTGCTCCACCAACTCCATTTCGCAACTATCATCGCAACCATCAACAAAGGTAGTGGCCCCGATACTCACTGTAATACGATCGGCAACAGGCGAGTCTATGTGCGTGATGCTTAAATCGCGCACAACGTTACATAATTTATTTGCAAGCGCCATTGCGGTTTCATTCTCACTACCTGGTAGCACAGCGACGAATTCCTCTCCACCGTAACGAGCAACGAAGTCACTGCCACGTTGACAATTATTCACTAGAGCTTGCGCCACTCGTTTTAGACATTCGTCACCCTTCTGGTGTCCGTAATGATCGTTGTAGCGCTTGAAGAAGTCGATATCTATCATCAACACAGATAAAGGCAATCCGGCACGTGCACTGCGACGCCATTCTCGCGCAAAATGTTCATCGAAGTAACGTCGATTCGGGATTTCGGTAAGGCCATCAATGCTTGCCAACATTTCCAGCAAATCATTTTTTTGTTTAATGGTTAATTGATTCTTCACACGTGCTCGAACAATCGCGCTACCAAATGGTTTGGTTATGTAGTCCATAGCGCCTAGCTCTAGACCCTTCGCTTCGTCGTCATTGGAATCATTCGCAGAAATGATAATAACTGGAATAGCCTGTGTGCGTTCACCATGCTTCAACTGCTTAAGTGCCTCATAGCCATTCATTTGAGGCATGATGATATCAAGAAGAATGAGGTCGACCGTATTGTCTTCAAGCCAAGCGAACATCTCAATAGCACTGCTCACACAGTGAACTTGATATTTAGGAGTAAGGGTTTTTGTTAAAATTACTTGGTTTAATTCATCATCATCCACGACGAGAATTTTCGCTGACTTCATGAGCCTTCCTGTTTGCTATACCTTGTTCAACACCCATTACTAATCAGCAATATGTTGACATGTACGATTCAATTATTTAATCCGCTACTCGGGTCTGTTTATTTTTTCGGTTTACTTCATCTTCAATCTAAACGGCTGCATCTAAATTACAAAAAAGCAGTAAAGGTCAACAGACCCTAACATCAGTTTAGACTGGCCTGCCAGTGTTTACGTTATATTTGTCAGCCGTTTTTAGTGCGATGCTACAAAGATAATACCTAGCAGCTTAGAAGTGTTTGCTGAGTTTAACCTGAATATACCAGAGTGAATTTCAGACAACACCGAACTTCCATAAATCATACGCAAATTATATGCGTACACCAACTATGTTGTTGGTGTAGCTCAAAGTAATTCTGACTGCCCCTGCTATTTTAGGGCAAGAGCAGCCTTTCAAATTACAGATTTTCTTCTGCAAACGAAGCAAGACGACTGCGTACAACCCCATTGAGGTTAACGGTAGCACTGCCTTCAAAATCTTTGAATCGTTCGACAATATAAGTCAAACCTGATGTAACAGGAGTCAAATAGCTGCTGTCAATTTGCGCTAAATTCCCTGAACATATCAACTTAGTGCCACTCCCACATCGCGTGATGATAGTTTTCAATTGTGATGCTGTTAAGTTTTGGCTTTCATCAAGCAACACCACCGCATTTTGAATGCTACGACCACGCATAAAGTTCACAGACTTAAATTGGATATTGGCTTTTTCCATAATGTAGTTGCGACTGGAAATCGGGTTTTCATCACCTTTATGTAATACCTCTAAAGAATCAGTAATAGCAGCTAACCAAGGCGCCATTTTCTCCTCTTCCGTACCCGGTAAGAAACCAATAGATTCGGCTATTTCAGGCGTGTTTCGCGTGACGATAAGCTTATCGTAGGTTTTCTTTTCGATAATCATCTCTAACGCACATGCCAATGCCAATATAGTTTTACCACACCCAGCAGGCCCGGTAAGCAGCACCAGTTCCACATCAGGGTCGAGCAAGGCATCCATCGCCATCCCTTGATAGACATTTTTGGGTTTGATACCCCATGCACTGCGCGACATCAGCCGCTCTACCCCTAAATCTTTGAGGGTAATGTGCTCTTCATCATAACCCACAACACGCGCTGCAAAATGGCCACTGTCATCGAGTAGATATTCATTGGCAAACACATCCGGTACAAGGTTACGCGAGACATGGTGCAGCGCATCACGACCTTGCTGCTCTGTTTCACACTCGCCGACGTGCTGCCAAAAGTCACCCTCTACTTTTTTGTAGCCGGAAGTGAGTAAGGCTATGTCATCAATCAACTGGTCAGTACGATAATCTTCAACATAATGCAGCCCAGCACCTTTGGCTTTTAATCGCATGTTAATGTCTTTGGTGACTAACACCACTTTTGCCGTGCTGTATTGCTTTTGTAAGTACACGGCACAGTTAATAATGCGATGGTCATTTTCATTACCCGGCAAGCCAGAGATACTGTCCGCAAACAGGTGGTCGTTAACGATTATAAGCTTTCCTCGCGGTTGCTCTGGAGTGCGTTTATTGCTTGGCAATGTCACTCCCTGAAGCATTTGCTCTGGACTTGCATCGCGTAACACTTCATCCAAAGAACGAATCGCCACTCGCGCATCACGACTAACGTCACGTTTGCGGTCTTTGATATGGTCGAGTTCTTCGAGTACCGTCATCGGGATGATGACATCGTGTTCTTGGAAGGAGAGGAATGCAAGGGGTTCGTGGAGCAATACGTTAGTATCAAGGACGTACATCTTACTACTGTTAGCGTGGCGGTCTTTATCCATAGCGCAATCCTATTTGTCTTTATTATATCTGCACCTTTACGACTACAATGACAAGGTGGTGATGCCTTTAGGCATATTTCAAGTTTAGTCTATGAGCTGGAAAAGACGCTTTTATGACAATAAAAAATGTAAGAAAAAGTGCAAATTTACATTTGCAAAAATGACCGTCTTTTGCTGCTGTATATAATCTAAACAAGCGTTGCACTATTTATCAGTTTTAAGGTGATAATCGTAAATTAGCACGCTAATATAGCCGCCTTTTTTTGCTCGGGCACATGCGCCCTAGTTTTGGTATACAAAAAGTCGAGATTGAGCACGCAATGAATTTTTCCTTAGGCCAACGTTGGATCAGTGACACCGAATCAGATTTAGGATTAGGTACCGTAGTTGCATTGGAAGGACGCCAAGTAAACATATTGTTCCCCGCAAGTGGCGAAAGCCGCGTTTACGCGCAAGCGGAAGCGCCCGTCACCCGTGTGCTATTTAATCCCGGTGATGTAATACGCAGCG
The DNA here is from genome assembly GCF_054923835.1 of Pseudoalteromonas sp. GB56. Taxonomy (NCBI): domain Bacteria; kingdom Pseudomonadati; phylum Pseudomonadota; class Gammaproteobacteria; order Alteromonadales; family Pseudoalteromonadaceae; genus Pseudoalteromonas; species Pseudoalteromonas sp. GB56. Next base: position 2,985,652 of record NZ_JBPCHK010000001.1, read on the forward strand.
CTGACGAGTGGGAACTGACCGTTAGCCAAGTGACAGAAGAAAACGGCTTATATACCTATGTAGGTACGCGCGTTGATAATGACGAACCCACTGAACTAAAAGAAACGTTTCTCGATCACTTTATTAAGTTCAACAAGCCTCAAGACAGACTTTTTGCTGGCCAAATCGACCGTTTCGATTGCTATACTCTGCGCTACAATACGTGGCAACACAGATTCAATCGCGATCAATCACCACTAAAAGGCTTGATTGGTCAACGAGCGAGCTTGATTGAGCACCAGCTGCACATCGCCCGAGAAGTCGGTCAGCGTTTTGCGCCGCGCGTGTTACTAAGTGATGAAGTAGGTCTGGGTAAAACCATCGAAGCCGGCATGATTTTGCACCAACAACTACTGACGGGAAGAGCTTCTCGCGTCCTTGTGGTGGTTCCGGAGAACTTGCAACATCAATGGCTTGTGGAAATGCTGCGCCGCTTTAATCTAAAGTTTGCTATCTTCGACGAAGAGCGTTGTGCTGAAGCATTCGCAGACAGCCCGAACGTGTTTGAAACAGAACAGTTAGTGCTTACTAGCCTAGAGTTTTTAACCAAGAAAAAACGCTGGTTCGAACAAGCAACAATGGCGGATTGGGATCTCCTCGTGGTAGACGAAGCGCACCACTTGAGCTGGTCGGTAGATAAGCCAAGCACTGAATATTCACGCATAGAGGAATTAAGCCAAGACATCGCAGGCCTTATTCTCCTAACAGCAACGCCGGATCAATTAGGCCATCAAAGCCACTTTGCACGCCTAAAACTACTCGATCCAGATAGGTTCTATGACTACGACGCATTTGTTGAACAAGAGCGTCACTACAATGACATTGCCGATGCAGCCAATAGCATCATGCAAGAACAGGCATTAACAGAGCAACAAGCTCAGGTTTTGACAAACTTACTCGGAGCCCAAGGAGAAGCCTTGCTGGCTGATTTTAATGCCGGTGAGCAGCACGCCAAAGAACAGATTTTGGAGCAACTACTTGATCGCCACGGCACTGGGCGAATTCTCTTTCGCAACAGCCGCAGTGGTATCAGCGGCTACCCGCAGCGAATTTTGCATGCCTACCCAATGACCATGCCGAGCCAGTACAAAACGGCGATGAGTGTAATGGGTAACTTAGGCGGTTCGGCGCCAGTCGAACTCAGCGCTGTTCGCGCCCTATTCCCAGAAAAAATCTTCCAAGAATTTGAAGGCAAAGACGCAAGCTGGACGCAGTTCGACCCGCGTGTGCAGTGGTTAATCGACACCCTCAATGCTAATAAGCCCCAGAAGATGTTGGTGATCTGTGCCAAAGCAGAAACAGCCTTGAGCTTAGAGCAAGCCTTGCGTGAGCGTGAGGGTATTAAAGCCGCAGTGTTCCACGAAGGCATGAGCATTATAGAGCGTGACCGAGCTGCCGCATTCTTCGCTGATTTGGAAGACAGTGCCCAAGTACTGATTTGCTCTGAAATTGGTTCAGAAGGTCGTAACTTCCAGTTTGCGCATCATATGGCCTTATTCGACCTACCGCTAAACCCTGATTTGTTAGAGCAGCGCATCGGTCGACTTGACCGTATTGGCCAAACACAAGACATTAAAATACATGTGCCCTACTTCGAAGACAGCGCGCAGCAAACTCTGTTACGTTGGTACCACGAAGGTCTAAATGCGTTCGAGCACACGTCAACCACGGGCCATATGCTCAATCAGGAGTTTGGCGATGAGTTATTGCAATTATTGGCAGCAAAAGAATACCAAGATGAGTCATTAAGTGAGCTCCTAGAGCGCGTTAGCACGCGCTATCAAGCACTTAAGGCACAGATGGAATCAGGCCGTGACCGCTTGCTGGAATTGCACTCAAGTGGCCAAGGTAAGTCAGAGCACTTGGTGCAAGACATCAGCGCAATGGACGACGACTTCACCCTTCCTACATACATGATTAACGTGTTTGATACCTGGGGCGTAAATCAAGAAGACAAAGGTGAAAATAGCATCATCTTGAAGCCGACTGAGCACATGCTGGGCGCGAACTTCCCATTTCTAAAAGATGAAGGTATCAGTGTCACCTTTGACCGTGATACCGCGTTGGCACAAGAAGACTTACACTTCCTAAGCTGGGATCACCCCATGGTCGAAGGCGCCATGGACATGATTTGCGATGACGACTTTGGTACTGCGTCTGTAGCTTTGTTAAAAAACAAAAAGCTACCAGCAGGCACCTATTTTGTAGAGCTCATTTATATCGCTGAAGCCATGGCACCGAAGGCACTGCAATTAGGACGCTACTTGCCACCAACACCGATTCGCGTGCTGCTAGATAAAGGCGGCAATAACCTCGGTGAAAACGTGGCTTTTGATGCCTTCAACCAACAACTCAACGCTGTTGGCCGCCAGACAGCATCAAAACTCGTAAATGCCTTACAAAGTGCGATTCACCCGCTAATTGAACAAGGCAACGAACTGGCGCAAACCACCATGGAGACCTTACGCGTCAATGCCAAAACAGCGATGCATCAGGCTGTAGACAGTGAGCTTGAGCGTTTGACGAGCTTGAAGGAAATCAATCCAAACATTCGTGATGAAGAGCTGACTCACTTCCAGAAAAGTCGCACGCAAATGGATGAATACATTGATAAAGCCAAAGTAAAGCTCGACGCTATCCGCTTAATCGTTGTCAGCCACTAGGCATTTCATTAAAATGGCCGGCCTTAATTGATGAGGCTGGTCATGCTGTTAAACTACAATCCCCCGCGATTTCCTTACCTGAATATTATTTATCAAGACGATGATTCTGCTGATCCTTGATAAACCAAGCGGATTGCTGACCGTCCCAGGTAAAGACCCGAAACATGCAGACTGCTTAATCCGTCGCGCCAACTTAGTATTTCCGACTGCGAAAATTGTGCATCGCCTAGATATGGCCACATCTGGGGTTATCTGTTTAGCCTTAAACAAAGAAGCACATCGCAATTTGAGTATGCAGTTTCAAGAGCGCCACACAGCCAAAGAATACATAGCTATCGTCGAAGGTTACCTCGAGCCGAAGCAAGGGTCGGTTGATTTACCGCTGATTTGTGATTGGCCAAACCGCCCAAAGCAGATGGTGGATATGGAAAACGGTAAGCCTTCACTCACACACTACCAAGTATTAAGTACACTAAACAACGCCTCTCGTGTGCAATTAACGCCTGTGACTGGGCGCAGCCATCAATTAAGAGTACATATGCTGTCACTCGGTCATGTGATTTTGGGCGACAGACTTTACGCTCACCCCGAGGCGAAAGCGCGCGCACAACGCTTACAATTGCACGCTCATTGGTTGACGATTGCCCACCCAAGTACGGGAGAATCGCTTACCTTTACAGCGCCGTGTCCGTTCTAAGCACTGCGCAAAAAACTCAGGTCAATATCCGCTAAACTTTTATCTGTGTTGGCCGATGTAAACTCATGATATCTATAATTTCACGCTGGGTTCGTTGTGAGTTTTTATATGCGTAATTGGGTTTTTGCAATCAGTGTTATAGCCACTTTGTCAGGCATTGTGCCTGCAACCGATGCGCACGCAATGAGCTTAGATGAACCTGTGAGTTTGCTGGCACAGGGAGAGGAATTTGAAGTCGTGCACCGCCCTTACATGGCACCGGTTCACCGCGGTACCTTGATTTTTTTTGCTCCCCTACTGGACCCCGTTGGCGCCAAAGCTGGCTTTACTCAGTTGCGCAACGCATTAAGTCACAAAGGCTACGACAGCTATTTGGTGATCACCCGCGCAAGCTTTACTATGTCAGATGTTGAAGACGTCGCAGCTGCAGCTGAAACTCCAACAGCGCCAGCCGATGAAAATTCAGCACCGGCAGACACTGAGACTCCCGCACAAGCGAATGCCCCTTCAGCGTCAGAGCAAAGCTATGTGCCGCCCTTTCAAGTACCTACACAAATTGTGGATTTAGATACGTACAAAAGTCAGTTACTCGCACAACTCGAATCCGTGATGGAAAAAGCACAGGAATCTGAAAAGCCGATTAGTCTATTTGCGGTTGGCCAGAGTGCAGGTCTACTGAGTGAGTATTTCACCGAATATCCAGATTTGCCTTTGCAGGCGATTGTAGCATTTAACACTTATTTGCCAGATCCAGAGCGCAACCGACACATCAGTGCCAACTTCTCAATAATCGCGCCTGCGGTATTTGATATCAGAGACACTCATGCTTCAAATTGGTCACAAGCGCTTGTGGAGCAAAGTAATATGTGGGCGCAAAGGAATCAGAAACTCGACTATCGCCAGGTTAACTTACTTGATGAAATTGATAATCCGCAGCAAACAGCACGGATATCACAAGAAATCGACGGCTTTTTACGCCGCCTTTTTTAAATATTCATACGCTGCCTGAATATCTTGGCTTTTCTTCTGTGCTAATTTCATCATGTGCTCAGGCAAGCCCTGAGAAACCAGTTTATCTGGGTGATGTTGTGACATCAGTTTTCGGTAAGCTTTTTTGACCGTTCGTTCGTCAGCACCTTCTTCCAGACCAAGTATATTCAACGCCTGAGCACGACTCATACCGCTGCTCGCTGTGTTTTGTGAGCCTCGACTATGGCTCCCTTGTTGATGAAAGCGTTGCTGCTGCTGGCGAAAAGCAAACTCAGCTTGATAGCGTTTTAAAATAAAACTGAAGTGGGTTTTGCTCACTCCCAATCCTTTAGCAACTTGCTCTAACAACGCTTTTTCTTGAGGTGCTAAATGGCCATCACTAAACGCCATTTGAATTTGAATTTCGAGAAATAATTGAATCAGGTCAAAACGCCCGGCAAAATGCTCTCGGAACTCACGCAGCGTGCTGTTCATTGAAAAATCAGCTTCTTTACCGGCTCGAAAGGCATGTTGAGCTTCCTTTTTATCCTCGCCAGTCAGCCCCATTTCATCCATAAATTGAGTAGCGGCGCGAATATGTAGTTCATTTACACGCCCGTTAGACTTGGCAATGTGTCCCATAACGGCAAAGCAACTGGAAAAAAATAAAGCTTGTCGTTGAGAGATGGATTCGTTATCAAAAAAACCGCGGAAGCCGCCCGCTTTATCGAAGTCTTGCTTCAGACTTTTATCGAACATGTGGCCGATAAATAAACCTAACAAAGCACCAAATACCTTGCCGAACATAAAGCCGAAACAGGCACCGAGAATTTTACCCCACATTACTGCTTTTTCCTTGATCTGACCGAGCCCTCTCATAGTGACCAAAAATACGCTAAGTAACAAGGGCTTTAGCACGGCTTTAAGATATTGCCGTGAAGATAAAAATGGCCATTTTGTCAGCACATGGCAGATGTAATTAATACAAAATTGCTTTATTATGTCATGCTTAGTTCCAAGGGCTATTCACCCCTTGATGTATGGATTTTTATTGTTACCTAAGTATTTGCACACGCAAATAACAGATATGACAAATACTGTGAGTGCAGCAAAGCAATTACGCTTTATTAGGTGACAGGTTAAGGGCAGCGAGCAAAGTAATCGCTGCAAACAAATTTAGCAAAGGTTTGCCAAACCTCATGCTATTGGCAAGTAAGCTAAGGTGAGTCGATGAATAAATTATGGGGCATGATAGCGATAGCCCTATATGGAACCCAAGCCAGTGCCGCATCTTCGGCGACTGAGCAGCAAGCGGATGCCAACAACCAAATCAATTCAACGGTTAATGCCGTTGCTTTTCCTAATGATGCAAGCAATGCCCCACACTGCCTTGATGTGTCTCGCCAAGCAACATGGTTAGCACCCGATCTGCCATTTGGCACAATTGAAATAGTGGCCGACGACGTAGAGTTAATCGGCCAAGACAGCGCACATTTTGTGGGTGATGTGGATATCAGTACCCGCACGATGAGTTTATCCGCACAATCGGCGTTAATTGATAAACAACAAGGTTTACTGAACGCAAAAGGGCCGCTGACTTATCAAGATGGTGCCGCCATTATTACCAGCCGTGGTTTAAAAGCAAACCTAGATGATTCCAACGTTAATTTGCTCGGCGCTGATTATAAACTAACGCAACAACAGGGTCGCGGTGGCGCAGAGCAACTTCAGGTTTCTGAAGAGGGATTGTTTTTAACGAACGCCAGTTTCACGACCTGCCCTGTCGACAATGAAACGTGGTCGATCAGTGCCAACAAAATTATTCTTTCTCAAGAGGAAGGATGGGGTGAAACCTATGGCACAACATTACGTATCTACGACACTCCCGTGTTGTACTTGCCGTATTTTACTTTTCCAATTAACGATCAAAGAAAAACGGGCTTTTTAGCACCTCAGCTATCAAGTTCAAACCGCTTTGGTCTAGAAACCGTAACGCCGTATTACATCAACCTTGCTCCCAATTACGACCTGACTTTGACACCGCGCTACATGTCTGAAAAGGGCTTGCAGCTGCAATCAGAGTTTCGCTATCTGACTAAAACTAGCCAAGGTCTCTTGGGATTGGAGTATTTAGATTCCGACGACTCTGATCCTGAGCTAGGAAGTCGCTATTTGTATCATTGGACACAACAAAGCTATTTTAGTGACTCATGGCGCGCCGGCGTTGATATTACTAATGTGAGTGATGACAACTACCTGACGGATCTGAATTCCAATTACGCCACAAAAACCGACACGCATTTGGCGCGTTCAGCCATTTTAACGCACTTAGGCGAGCGTTGGCGTACCGATATCCAGGTGCAAGATTACGAAGTACTGGGCGATCACTTAGAATCTTACACTGCTTTGCCTCGTGTACAGTTTTCACAAATTTTACCCTACCAACTAGGTTGGTTTGATGCGTCAATTAACGGTGAAGTGAGCCATTTTCGTAATAGCACGCGAGCAATAGACGAAGCCACTCGGATTCACTTAGAGCCGAAATTACGTTTCAGCGAAGAGCGCTATGCGTGGTCATTTTTATCTGAATTAAGTGTGTTGCACACATATTACGACCAACAAGGTGATTTAACTGGCACGACGTATGAAGAATCGGTGAGTCGTACACTGCCTAAGCTACGTTTATACAGCCAACTAAACTTCGAACGTGATACCAGCTTATTTGTTGATGATGGTATCCAGACATTCGAACCGCAGATTCAGTATTTGTATACACCGAACAAGGACCAAAACAATATTGGTCTGTACGACACGACCAAACTGCAAGACGACTTTTTTGGTTTGTTCCGTGATCGTCGTTTTTCCGGTGTTGACCGTATTGCGGCTGCAAACCAAATCACTTTGGGTGCCACAACACGCGTATTCGACAAAAGTAATGAAGAAGTTTTCAACTTAAGTGCAGGTCAAATTTTCTATCTATCAGAGTCGGCAAAGCCAACAGCACAAGACTTCGCAACAGAAACAACCTATAACTCATTGTTTGCCAGTGAAGCCATGTGGCATTGGCACCGCCGTTGGTACCTTTCTGGGGGTATCCAATATGACATCGATGGTAGTCAAATGATCCAATCTCATCTGACGCTCGATTACAAAGGTGACGATAACGAGTTAGTCCAATTGAACCATCGCTATGCAAACGATGTCTCAGGGAATACAATTGAGCAAGTCGGTATGTTTACCAGTGTGCCCATAAACGACAATTGGCAATTTGTTGCAAGCTATCATCGCGACATCGAGTCTGGTCGTAGTATCGAGGTCATCTCTGGGGTACAGTACGAATCATGCTGTTGGGCCATTCAAGTAACAGGCCGCAGGCAAATTGAAACGGACTTGAATCAAAGTATTAACCAAGAACAAGCGGTCTTCGACTCGGGGATCGGCATCAAATTTGTCCTAAAAGGGCTTGGAGGCAAAAGCAGTTATGATGCACAACAGATACTCAAAGAAGGCATTTTTGGCTATCGTCGCCCCTATTTCCTTACCAATTAAAGCAATAAGAAATATGAATTTAAAACAGATTTTAGCTACCAGTTTACTTGCCCTTGGCCTATGCCAAAGCGCAATTGCAAAACCACAAATGATTGACCAAGTAGTTGGTATCGTAAACGAAGGTGTGATTCTACAAAGTGAAGTTGACACCATCGTTAATCGCGTTAAAGCGCAAGCCGAACTAAGCGGCCAAGAATTACCAAGCGACAGTGCACTTCGTGTGCAAGCAATTGAACGTTTGATTGAACAAACCTTATTGCTGCAAATGGCAGAACGTATGGGTATGGATATTTCGGATGGTCAATTAGATGGCACACTTGCCAATATGGCGCGTGAGCAAGGCGGTACTATCGCCGATATGCGTCGCTCTGTCGAAGCTTCTGGTGAGAATTTTCAGCAATTCCGCGAAGACATGCGTAAAGAAATCACGACCCAACAGGTACTGCGTGCGAATGTCGACCGTCGTATTTATATCAGCTTACAAGAGATTGATAACCTGCTGAAAATCATGGATCAGCAAGGTGGTAACAGTGAAGAGTACGACATCGGCCATATTCTTATCGATATTCCAAGCGGTGCGACTGCAGAAGAAATTGCCAGTGCGCAAGATCGTGCGACCCGAGTCATTGAGATGTTGGGTGAAGGCCAAGAATTTAAGCGCATTGCCATTGCTTCTTCGAGCGGTTCAAAAGCACTGGACGGTGGCCAACTCGGTTGGATGAGTACTAACGAAATGCCATCACTTTTTGCTGAAGCTGTAAAAGGTAAGAAGAAAGATGACGTTATCGGTCCACTGCGCAGTGGCGCGGGTTTTCACATCATCAAAGTACAAGATGTACGTGGTCGCCAAGTTGTAGAGACTGTAGAAGTTCGTTCTCGTCATATCTTACTTAAGCCATCCATTATCTTAAGCGAAGACAAAGCACGTTCAATGCTTGAAGGCTTTGTTAAAGATTTACGAGCAGGGTCGGCAGATTTCGCTGAGCTTGCAAAAGAATACTCAGAGGACCCTGGTTCTGCACTGAAAGGGGGTGAATACGATTGGACGGATCCAACGACTTATGTACCCGCCTTCCGTGACACACTTATGTCTCTCGAAAAAGATGAGAATCAGTGAGCCGTTTCGTTCAACATTCGGCTGGCACATTGTACAGCTATTGGACAAGCGAGTAGCCGACAAAACGGATTTGGCGAAACGAAACCGCGCGCAACAAATGTTGTACAACCGTAAGTTCAAAGAAGAAAGCTTTGCGTTCCAGCAGGAAATACGTGAGCAAGCGCACATCGATATTTTCGCTGAGGAATAACAGTTATGACAATGCGTATCGCAGTCACACCGGGTGAGCCGGCAGGCGTTGGCCCTGATTTACTTATCGAGTTAGCGCAATCTGGTTGGGATGCGCAATTGGTTGCGATTGCTGATGCGCAATTATTACGTCAACGCGCAGCTGTTTTAGGGTTAAATTTGACGCTTGTTCCATTTGATGACCAAGCAGATGCACAACCCACGCCACCTGGCACTTTGTATTTGCATCAAGTTGATCTAGCGACTGAGGTCGTCGCAGGTGAATTGAATGAGCAAAATGGCGAGTACGTGCTCGACACCTTGCGCATCGCTTGTGAAAAAAACATGGATGGGACTTTTGATGCGGTGGTCACCGGCCCTGTACACAAAGGTATTATCAATAAAGCGGGGATTTCCTTCAGCGGTCACACTGAGTATTTTGCTCAGCAATCCAATACCCCTGATGTAGTGATGTTACTGGCTACTGAGGGTCTACGTGTCGCACTCGTTACTACTCACATTCCGCTGGCGTATGTGGCCAAAGCCATTACGCCTGAACGTCTTGAAAAAGTAATTGGTATTCTTGATCATGACCTACGCACCAAGTTTGGTTTGGCCTCCCCACGCATTCTAGTCTGTGGTTTGAACCCACACGCAGGTGAAGGTGGTCATTTAGGTCGTGAAGAAATCGATGTAATTACACCGACACTTGACGCGTTGAATGCACAAGGCATGAATTTAGTGGGCCCACTGCCTGCTGACACCCTATTCCAAGATAAATACCTCAATGATGCGGATGCCGTGCTCGCAATGTATCACGATCAAGGTTTACCTGTGTTAAAATATAAGGGTTTTGGTAATTCAGTTAATATCACCCTTGGCCTTCCATTTATCCGGACCTCCGTAGATCACGGTACAGCACTCGAATCTAGCGGCAACAGGCCAAGCTGATGCTGGCAGTTTTAGAGTCGCCTTGAGTGAGGCGATCAAACTGGCAAGCAAAAAAGCGCAGAGACAATGACAGATAAAGTACACTTAGGGCACCGAGCGCGTAAACGCTTCGGGCAAAACTTCCTCAATGATGACACCATTATTGACAAAATCGTAACCGCTATCGACCCGCGTGTGGGTGATAACTTGGTTGAAATTGGTCCAGGTTTGGGTGCAATCACTGAGCCTGTAACCGAGCTGACTGACCATCTGACGGTGGTTGAGCTCGATAAAGACCTTGCAGAGCGATTAATCCATCACCCATTTATGGCACCAAAATTAACGGTGCATCAGGGTGATGCCATGAAGTTCGACTTCTCGAGCTTACTTAAAGGCGACAAGAAACTAAAGATTTTTGGTAACTTGCCTTACAACGTATCAACGCCGTTGTTATTCCACTTGTTTGACTACGTAGATGACGTTGAACACATGCATTTTATGTTGCAAAAAGAAGTTGTGAATAGAATGGTTGCTTCACCAGGCAGCAAAGCATTTGGGCGCTTAAGCGTGATGACACAGTATTATTGCCATGCCATCCCAGTCATTGAAGTGCCACCGACTTGCTTTAAACCGGCGCCTAAAGTCGATTCAGCAGTTGTAAGATTGGTGCCTAAAAACCCAGATCAACGCACAGCTAAAAGCACTAAATTGTTAAACACAGTATGTTTAGAAGCGTTTAACCAACGTCGCAAAACGTTAAGAAACAGCTTAGCCAATTTACTGGATGCTTCGCAGTTGGAAGCATTAGGCATCGACCCAAGTGTTCGTGCCGAAAGCCTTAGTTTGAAACAATTTATCGATATCGCGAATTGGTTATATGACAACAAGCAGTAGTTCAGACTCAGCCATCAAAGTTATGGTTGAGACGTTTTATGTTGAAGGCCAGTCTGAGCCAGAAAAAGATAAATACGTATTTGCTTACAACATTACGATTAAAAACCACAGTTTAAGCAGCGCTAAATTGCTCAGCCGTTATTGGTTGATCACCGATGCAAATGGCAAAGAAGTGGAAGTAGAAGGCGAAGGTGTTGTCGGCGAGCAGCCAATTATTGGCCCCGGCGAAAGTTACAGTTACACCAGTGGAGCTGTACTCGATACGCCGGTAGGTACAATGCAAGGTTATTATGTGATGCGCAGTGAATTCGGCAATGAGTTTCAAGCACCCATTGATGTTTTTCGCTTAAGCTGTCCAAATATTCTGCACTAAAATACCATGGCAAAATACGCTATTGGTGACCTTCAAGGTTGCTATCAAGAATTCGATGCGCTGTTACAGCGTATCGACTTTAATCCCAGCAAAGATCATCTTTATTGCGTCGGTGACATCGTTGCTCGTGGACCTGACTCGCTGTCTTGTTTGCGTCGCCTTTACGATATGGCGCACGCAGTAACCATAACGCTGGGTAATCATGATTTACACTTACTGGCAACGGCATCTCTAAATAAGCAACCGAATCCAAAAGACAAACTCGGGCCAATTTTTGCCGCACAAGACAAAGCTGAGCTCCTTTTATTTCTTCGACAGCAACCCCTCGCGGTGTGGTTGGAAAAGCACAACACGTTAATCAGCCACGCAGGATTGTCACCGATGTGGTCTTTAAAACAAGGTTTAAAGTGGGCAAAAAAAGCGCAAAAATGCTATCAAGGCGAAGATGCGCACTACTATTTTGCCAATATGTATCAAAATACCCCCGCTGTTTGGCAAGAAAGCGACAGCGAGATGGATAAGTTTATCTATACTATCAATAGCTTTACTCGAATGCGTTTTGTAGACGAGCAAGGTAGATTAAATTTAAAGGAAAAAGGGACACCAAGCCAGTGTGATAGTTTATTGCCCTGGTTTAATCACCCCCATCGGGCGAATGATGATTTCGACATCGTATTCGGACATTGGGCGGCATTAGAAGGACAAACAGGAAGACAACGACTTTATGCGTTAGATACTGGATGTGTTTGGGGAGGGGCTATGACCTGCATGAACCTCAAAACCAAGAGTAAAGTATTAGAGCCAAGCAGAATTACAACGTAATTAGCTGCGAATGTTGCAAAAAGTTGTTACATTTTATCAATAGATGCCTTAACTTTTCCGGCCATTGGTCGATAAGTTACGTAATTATAAGTAGTTAGGAAACTCTATGAAGCTTACTGTGAGTCAACGTATCTGGGGTGGTTTTATTTTCATCACCCTACTGCTGCTAGCCATTGGCGGCAATTCACTGATCCGTATCGCCAACATTGATAACTCTACGCAAAGCGTAAATCAATTATCATTACCTGCTTTAGAAAAAAGTTCTGAATTACAGATTGAATTCACTTTGATGAGTAAAGCGGCAATTGGTGCTTATTACAGCGATGACGCTGCGGAACTCACTGAGCTTGAGCAAAAGTACCGAAAAGAGCAAAAAGCGTTTGATAAGTCGATGTCTGAATTGCGAACTGTTGTGCAAAACGAAGCCAAGCTCGCAAACATGGCCAGCAGCGTTGAAAAAGCCTACACCGAGTTTGAACCTCAGGTCGATCAGCTGTTTAGTAATAAGAGCCGTGCCTTAACGCTAAGAAAAACGCTACGTGAACAATTCGACACCATCGATTTGAACGTTGAAGATGCAGTATCAGTTGTGCTCGACATTTCTGATTCTAGACGGTCTTGAGCAAGACGATGCTCGTGCCTATCAAGCAGTCACACAACTCGAGAACAACCTTACTTCAATAGCAACGACCAGCAATGACATTCTGACAGTTAACAATGCACAAACCCTAGACATTGTGAAAAACGATCAATTGTTTTATTTGGGCGAATTAGAACGCTCTATGGCCTTAATTGGCCCCGCTGTTGCAGCAAAAGATTCTGGCTTATTAGATGATTTAACCAATTATGTTGGCGCCATTACAAACACAGTGAAAGGTTCTACTTCGTTAGCGAATAACAAAGCTGAACTACTTGCTACAATTGAGAAAACCAAAGCAAACCTAGCGTCTTCTGAAGCAACTAACGACAAAGCATTAGCCTCATTAACAACGCTTGTTTCACAAGTGAAAGACATGGCATTTGCCCAGCAGCAAGGTGTACGTAAAGACGTAAGTAAAGCAAATTTATGGACTTGGTTAGGTATGATTTTGGCGACTATCATCGCGATTATCGTGGCCTTCTTTACAGTGAGCCGTATTACTAAGCCTCTAAGCGAAGTGAACCGTGTGCTGAATATTGTTGCTTCTGGCGATATGACACAGCGACTAGACGACACTGCTCAAGATGAATTTGGCGAGCTTGCGAAAAGCTGCAATACCCTAATCGACAGTCTACGTCAGTTGATTCAAGGCATTATCTCACGTTCAACCCAACTTGCTGCAGCTTCTGAACAAACATCTACTATCACAACTGAGTCAAGCCAAGCTATTCAGTCTCAGCGTGCGCAAGTAGAACAAGCGGCCACAGCAACGACTGAAATGAGCAGCACATCACAAGCGGTTAATGAAAGCGCGCAGCTTGCACTGAATGAAATAAAAAATGCGGATAGCGAAGCGAATCGCGTCAAAGGCATTTCTAATCAAAATAAAGCGACCATTGAACAACTGGCTATCGAAGTAGATAACGCATCTCAGGTTATCAACCAGTTACATCAAGACAGCGCCTCTATCGGTGGCATTCTTGATGTGATTCGTGGCATCGCTGAGCAAACAAACCTCCTTGCACTCAACGCGGCAATTGAAGCAGCACGTGCAGGTGAACAAGGCCGAGGTTTCGCTGTGGTAGCGGATGAGGTGCGCTCACTTGCAAGCAAGACGCAAGAGTCGACACAAGAGATTCAAAATATGATTCAATCACTGCAAAATGGCGCACAGGCGGCCGTTGAAGCGATGTCCAAGGGTCGTCAGCAAGCTGAATCATGTGTGGAACAAAGTGAGCACGCCAGTGCCGCGCTGGACTCAATCACCAACGCAGTTGCAGCAGCGAATGACGTCAGTGAGCAGATTTCCTCTGCCGCGATGGAACAGCAACAAGTGTCACAGGAGATCAGTGAGCGCTTGGAGCAGATTGTTTCTATTGCAGAGCAAACTGCAGAAGGTGCGAATCAAACCTCTGAATCGAGCTCTGAGGTGGCAAAACTGGCTGAGGAGTTACGCCAATCAGTCGATCGCTTCAAAGTGTAATAGACACAGAAACAGCAAAGGCCGCATCACGCGGCCTTTTTTTTAAAATTAACGACAAAAACTAAAGGCGTGTCGCCTGCCCCGTTTGCTCAATCTCAACGTGTTGCGCTATCTCACTTTTAATCAACAATCCACAACGCACGTTAGCTTCAGTTTGCGTAACGGCATAAGTGTTGACACCAACTTGTGGCACATCAAAAACACCGTACCTGCACCTTAGCTGGGCCTTCGCTAATGGTTCTTGTGTCTTTATTTGAACACGGTAGCGACTAAGCCCTAATAACTTTGATTTATTGGGCTCTAACGCATAGCTGTAGTGCAGTTCAGGGCTTGCATTCAACTCTTGGATGACTTGCTTTTTAGCTTTATGCAATATTGCTTCATCCATATTAACGTCTCCTAAGCCATAGAATGAGTTAATCACAGTGTTAGCATTGAGGTATTCACGCGTATACATAAACCAGTGTAAGGTGTTTTGATGAAGCTTGATTCGGTACTCTGTAGGCAGCTCTTTACTCAACGCATAAGCGCTCTGCAAGTGATGCCCATATTGATGCCAATCCTCTACGAAATAATAGTATTGCGTTTTGAACCAATGATTTAAAGATTGTTCGGCATTATTCTTAGTGTGTTCATCGAGCTTATTCAAAAGTGTTCGTACCACATTGAAATCTTTATCTGAGAGTGCAGTTTGAATCTGTTCCCCTATAGATAAAAAGCCCCTTTTAATCGTGCCATTATCAACGCCATCAAACATCTTCTTTCTTTGCACGGTACGCAACCACGAAGCTTCAATGGGTTCCCCATTCAACATCGCAGGCTCAAATTGCCACATTTTGATTAACCGCTCGAAGTCGTCCGCATCAAACCTCACTTCAGAATGAGACAACACCTCAACATCAGTGACTTCCCCTTGTTTGTCTATAACAAAAGACAAGCTTGCCCAGCTTTCGGTACGAGAACCATCGACTCTGTCGAATGGCTTTATTGGCCACGCCTTAATCAGTTTTGCAGGTGTACTTTCGTTTGCAGCGAGCGCCGTTGTATAGCCACCTAGTAGGGCAATCACGGGAAGTGTGCTAATGATTTTACGTCTATTCATCCTTGACCTTTGTCGATTTGAGTTTGTCCTATAGCCCAGTTCTTTGCTACAGTCATTTGAGCTTGCTAATAAGGAAAATAATATGAAAAACAAGCTCTTTGCATTAGTTATGGCGACTGCACTCGCGCCATTATCAATCTGGGCCAACACTACAGTAGTGCATAATATAAATGGGTACACCCCTACAAACAACGGAGACTTAGCAAAATTTCAAACTCTGGTGTTTAAAGATGGTCGGGTGATCAACCGCGGCACTGAGTCTCTTGTTAGCAGCTATCCTGATGCAACGGTCATTGACGGCCAAGGAAAAGTGCTTCTTCCTGGCCTAATAGATGCCCACGGTCATATTATCGGACTTGGGCAAAACTTGATGCGTCTTGACCTTCGCGGCACAAATTCCGTTGAGGAAATCGGCGAAAAACTCAAAACATTCGCGGCACACGCTGACCAAGAGTGGATCATTGGCCGCGGCTGGAACCAAGAAAACTGGCCAGTAAAAGAATTCGCTACCGCAAAAGACTTAGATAAATATGTCAGCGACAAGCCTGTTGTATTATCGCGCATTGATGGTCATGCAGTGTGGGTAAATAGCAAAGCGATGGAACTTGCAGGGTTAAAATCAGACACTCAAAGTCCTGATGGTGGTGAAATTATTCGCACTGAAAATGGTATGCCATCGGGTGTATTTATTGATAAAGCTGAAAACTTAATTACTACGGCCATCCCCAAAACCTCCATGAAGAGTCTGTCCACTGCTTTAGATAAAGCGGGTGAGCATCTATTGAGTCTGGGCATAACCAGTGCTCATGATGCAGGTATCGATAGAGATACTTGGCAACTGTATAAAGACCGCGCAGAAAAAGACACACTACCCGTGCGCATTTATGCCATGCTCAGTGCCGCAGATCCGCAACTAGAATCCATGCTCAAAGCAGGCAAGGTTCACGATAACCAAGACATGTTGTCGATACGCAGCGTCAAAGTGTATGCAGACGGCGCACTAGGCTCGAGAGGGGCTGCTTTGTTGGCAGATTATGCTGATCGAAAAGGCCACAAAGGCTTGATGCTAGAGAGCCAAGAGCAGCTTCAAGATATCTTTAAACTGTGTTTTACCCATGGTTTCGCAGCACATACCCATGCTATCGGTGACCGTGCGAATAGAGAAGTGCTCGACGCCTATGAAGCGGTGTTTAAAAGTACTGGCGGCAAGCTATTGCGTAATCGTATAGAACACGCACAAATTGTCGATCCCAGTGATATTCCTCGTTTTAAAGAGCTTAAGATCATTCCATCAATGCAGCCTGTGCACGCGACATCAGATATGCATATGGCCCAGCAACGCCTAACAGATACGCAATTACAAGGCGCATATGCGTGGCAAACATTCTTAGCACAGGGCTCACGGGTCGCTGCGGGTTCAGACTTTCCTGTTGAACTGGCTAATCCATTTCATGGTCTTTACAGCGCGATTACCCGTCAAGACCATCAAGGTCAACCAGAAGCAGGATGGCGACCAGAAGAATTGCTCACACGCGAACAAGCACTCCGTGCCTTTACCCTGGATGCCGCTTACAGCGCGCAACAGGAGTTTAAATTAGGCAGTCTTGAAAAAGGTAAGTGGGCTGACTTTATCTTGGTGGACACGGATATCATCAGCGCACCGGTTCAAGATATTTGGCAAACACAGGTATTACAAACTTGGCTGGGGGGAACTAAGCGTTATGAGCGCGATGCCCCAGCGTCGCAATGAGTAAGCTTTAATTTGTGTAAGTGGTATAAATTAACCAACGCCAGCAGCGCGTTGGTTAACGCCACTGGCCAAGCTTCAATAGCTAACCCATAAAAAGTAAATGCCACACACCCGGCAAGATTAAACCATCGCAGTTTGTACACATCACTCATCGCCAGAGAAGTAACCAATAAAGCTGAAGCGAAATAACCTAAATATTCCCAACTCATTTGTCCTCTCCTTCTGTTTCAGTTAGCATTAATAAACCGCTGTAAATTACCAGTTATACACTGGGTTTAAGCGGACTATGATAATAAAAAAGCCAATTCACACCGCTAGGCAATAAACCGACACAGTAAACACGGGAAAGGTTACCCTTAAGGAAAGCCCTGCATTTATGTGCGAATTGACGTAAAAACACGCTAGAGTGTCATGCTAGCGTCATGTAGTTGTAACAAAAAGGACAATTGTCCCAGCAGGCTTTGACAATGTTTCAGTATCATTTTTCGACCGATCTCGTTGAGCAACTTCTCAAGTTCACTGGCAACCATTACCAACAAGAAAAAAAAGAAGTTTTACTTCACCAAGAATCAGCCATTGCAGAAGCTTGTATTAGTGCGCAGTGGTACTGTGTCATTCAGCTATGACGTAGGTAATGGCCGACGCCTTCTGCTGGGTCAATTAGACTGCAACAATACCCTAATTGGTGAAATCGAAGCGCTTAATAACCAACCCTGTATTTATACGGTGACGTGTTTTAGTGATGTCAGCTATGACTTAATTGAATTGAAACATTGGCGCCAAGTACTATTGGAAAACCCACAGCTGAGTTTGTACACAGCGCAAACGATTGCAGCAAAGTTCCAAGAAAATCAGAAGGTAAACTTAGACAAGTTGCTTCTACCGCTTAGTTACAATATTGCCAAAGATTGTCTCATGAGGGCGCAAAATACAAATCCAACGTTACTTCGTGCCTACCCTACTGTCAGTGCCGAGGCCGAGCGTTTTGCCACAACAGAGCGTGCTTATCGTCGTGTAGTCACTGAGCTTGTGGACAAAGGGCTGATTGTTCGCTCAAAAGACGGCTTACAAACCATAGACGAAGAGGCGTTGAGTGAGTTTGTTGATAGCTTTATCTGAGCTAGCTGGCCTAATACCAGCCCGCACAAATATCTGCTCAACCTAGCGAGTTCAATGACACGCTAACTGCGTTGAAATTTTTCTATGTAGAATCACTACATACAAAAAATTCCGCCTTACTAGCACGCCATAGCTCTGTCGCTATATAGGATCACATCCTTAAGCGGATTGGTATGATACCAATTCGCAAAAATACTTAATCATTTTGAGGGTTCAAAATAGATCACTTAATTACGCGCATTGGTTTGGCATAAAAAAAGCAGCGAATGCTGCTTTTCTAAAGTGAATTGGTTAGATAAACAAATCCTTGATATTGGCAAGATCAGACTTGCCCTCTTGTAGCTCTTCAGGTGTTAAACCTGATAATTCGTGCGGGAACACCAACCACTCATCTGAATTGTGGATGTAGTAGTCTGGTTTCATCGGTACTTTAGTGTTCTTCGGCTTGTAATATGGGCAGGCTACACGCACATCTTTAGGCATGTTTAAACGCATCAGTTCCGAAAGCTTCTCTTTTAATGCATAGATACTGCGACCAGAATCAAACACGTCATCAACAATAAGCAAAGAGTTGTCAGCGTTCGCATTTTCAATGATGTAATGCAAACCGTGAACTTTGATCTCTTTAGATTGTTGACCAATACCATAATAAGATGAGGTACGAACTGCAATGTGGTCTGTTTCGATACCTTTAAAATCGTAATACTCTTGCACTGCGATACCAATAGGTGCACCACCGCGCCAAATACCAATGATGAAGTCTGGACGGAAGCCGTCTTCGTATACTTGCGCCGCTACGCGGAACGAGTCTTCCAGTAATTGCTGTGCGGTAATATAACGCTTATCTGACATAGGATTGCCCCTAATATTAATACGGCTGAAATGCCTCAGTGATCGGTACCGCCATCTCACGATGGTCGAAGGCGGCCGATCTTACCTTATTTCTGGACTAATTGCTCTAATGTCTTTTTAAAATTGAATGCCTGTGCATTTGAAGACTCAGAGCAAGCTGGTTAGTCCTTCAGTTCTGCTTCTACAGGTGGAAGAATGAGGTTTAGTAAAATACCAAAAATAGCACAAAGGCTCACACCTTGGAGTGCAAACTCATTGCCGCCAATTTGCATTCCGCCGATGCCCAGTACAAGGATCAACGAAATTATCACGAGATTACGTGGCTCACTGACATCAATATGCGCTTTGAATAACGTCTTTAAACCCACAACGGCAATCGAACCGAATAGCAAAATCATGATCCCCCCATCACAGGTACAGGGATAGTTTGTAGTACAGCTCCCATCTTACCGATGAAGGCAAGTACCACAGCAATGATAGCTGTCCATGTCATTACGCGTGGATTAAAGTTTTTGGTTAACATCACAGCCCCTGTAACCTCTGAGTAAGTGGTGTTGGGTGGACCACCCACACTGGCAGCGAGTGTTGTCGCAATACCATCGCCCATTAAGGTACGGTGCAAACCCGGCTTTTTAAGAAAATCCTTTCCTGTAACATGGCTTATCGCCATCATATCGCCGATATGCTCGATTGCCGGGGCAATCGCGACAGGTATCATAAATGCGATCGCTTGCCACTTAAACTCAGGGGCGGTGAATGCGGGAGCTGCAACCCAAGATGCTTCTTGTACAGCGTTAAATTCCACGACACCCAAGAACAATGCACTTATGTAGCCTACGAATACGCCAGCAAGAATAGGCACTAATCGCCAAATTCCCTTACCGAACACTGCAACTAATAGTGTTGCACACAATGCTGCCATTGAAATCCAAATAGCATGGTCATAAGCCACTAACTGTACTGAGCCATCGCCACTTTTACCCATCGCCATGTTTACTGCAACAGGAGCCAAAGCCAAACCGATCACCATTATCACTGGACCTACGACTACCGGTGGAAGTACGCGGTGTAGCATGTCAGTCCCCTTTAGACGTACTAACACGCTCAATACCATGTAGGCGCCGCCTGCTGCCATTAATGCCCCCATTGTTGCCGCAGTGCCATAAAGTTGATTACACGCGATAATAGGCGCAATAAACGCAAATGAAGATGCCAAGAACACAGGCACTTGACCACGGGTAATCCACTGAAATGCCAAGGTTCCTAAACCCGCAGTAAATAACGCAACATTCGCATCTAAGCCCGTAAGCAAAGGGACCAATACCAAAGCACCAAAGGCTACAAACAGCATTTGTGCCCCGGTTAAGATTGTTTTGGGAGAAAACGCAGCGCTCATCAAACAGTACCGAAGATTTTGTCACCCGCGTCGCCTAATCCTGGCACAATGTATCCTTTTTCATTTAAGTGACTGTCTAAAGAAGCGGTGTAAATATCAACATCTGGGTGGGCTGCTAAGGTCTTGTCTACGCCTTCAGGCGCTGCAACAAGCACGATAACTTTGATATGTTTACAGCCAGCCTTCTTCAACATATCCAACGTCGCAATCATTGAGCCACCGGTTGCTAGCATTGGATCAATAACCAAGCTCAGGCGCTCGTCGATATTACCGACTAATTTCTCAAAATATGGCACTGGCTCGAGTGTTTCTTCATTTCGCTCTAAACCAACAACACTTACTTTTGCACCAGGTACGAGATGTAACACACCATCAAGCATGCCTAAACCGGCACGTAATATTGGCACAACAGTAATCTTCTTCCCTTTAATACTCTTTACTGTCAGCTCATCTCCTTGCCAACCTGTAATTGTTGTATCTGCTAACTCTAAATTCTTTGTCGCTTCATATGTCAACAATGTGCCAACTTCCGATGAAAGCTCGCGAAAACTTTTTGTGCTGATACCTTGTTGGCGCATTAAGCCAAGCTTGTGTTGTACGAGAGGGTGATCGATTACGTGAATTGCCATAGATAAGCCTAGTTAAAATATTTGCGCTATTTTAACTAGTATAGGGCGGGAACTGAATTAGAAATAAAAGCGAAAACAAAAAAACCACGGTAATTACCGTGGTTTTTACAATTTTAATGCGGTTATAGGCCCGCGCGCTCTTTAATAGCTGCTACTAGAGGAGAGTCGCCATAACCATTACTGGTGGCCCAATTAAGGTCTGCACCGTCTTCTAGGGAGCTTTTTGGCAAGCTTTTAATAATATACTCACCTGTATCCACAGCTTGGCTAGCCAAGGCGTGACGCACAAGATTGTTACCATTACATTGAACGCTGTCTGCAATATCACGAAGTTTGATACGTGCGTCGCCCAAAGTTTTACGTAATCGATTTTTATCATTAGCAGCAATGTACTCACAAATACTCACTGCCAAGCGGTCATTAGCACTCGCTGGAGCCGTGTATAAAACACTGCCTGCCAACACTGCCGATGCGATAGCCACGGATAATAATTTCATTAGTTGCACCCTTTAATACTTTTTCATTACAAAGTAGACTTACAGTTTACCAACTAAATCAAAAATTATCAAATCTCTCACACTTCCTTACTAAGTGTGACAAATTCGTAATCATAGGGATTTTTATCATCTTTTCGGTACTGTTCGCGTGACTCACAACGCCACACACCTATGGATTCATAATCGGGAAAACGCGTATCCCCTTCCACTTCAAGATCGATAAAAGTTAAGTATAAAGTACTAGAAATGGGTAAACATTGCTCATAAATATTGCCGCCACCAATGATCATCACTTCGTCAACGTCACTCACACAAGCAAGTGCTTCTTTGACTGAAGTTACCGTTTGCGCCCCTTCAAATTGATATTCTGCGTTGCGACTAATGACTATATTTTTGCGACCAGGTAACGCTCTACCAATCGATTCGAGTGTTTTTCGCCCCATGATAACGGGCTTACCTAGGGTGACTGCTTTAAAGTGCTTAAGATCAGCAGGTAAATGCCATGGCATATCGTTATCTTTACCAATAACTCTGTCATGCGCCATCGCAGCAATCATAGAAACTTTCACTTTAGGTCCTTATTTATACACAAAAAAAGGGCGCAAGCGCCCTTTACATTATTCTTAACGTTCGTAGATGACTTCAACGTCGTAATCGTCATCATCCCAATCGTCCCAATCGTCGTCATCTTCTTTTTCTTTCGTTGCATGACGATGATAAGTATCCCATTTAAATTCGACTTCTTCTTCAACCTGTTGTTGTTCGAATTTGTCTTTTGGCATCGACTCAAGTAACTGCATGATATCTTGACACAATTCTTGTGTATTCAATTTACTTGCAGCACTGATTTTATAAATATCGTGATCAATACCCATTTCTTCAGCAATGCGCGCACAAATCTCTTCGACTTCATCTTGTGGCAACAAATCAATCTTGTTGAACACCAACCAACGCGGTTTATCAGCAAGCTTTGGGCTGTATTGATGAAGCTCATTAATGATTGCAAATGCATTGTCTACAGGATCTGAACCGTCAACTGGCAGCACATCGATAATGTGTAATAACACTCGACAGCGCTCAAGGTGTTTCAGGAATCGAATACCCAATCCAGCGCCGTCTGATGCGCCTTCAATCAAACCAGGAATGTCTGCAATAACAAACGATTGTCCAGATGCAGGACGTACAACACCTAAGTTCGGCACAAGTGTGGTAAACGGATAGTCTGCTACTTTAGGTTTTGCAGCTGAGACACTGCGGATGAAAGTTGATTTACCCGCATTTGGTAAACCTAATAGACCTACATCAGCAAGTAGCATCAATTCTAATTTAAGGTTGCGTACTTCACCTGGCGTGCCGAGTGTCTTCTGGCGAGGTGCACGGTTTGTGCTCGACTTAAAGCGCGTGTTACCCAAACCATGGAAACCACCTTTAGCCACAACTAACTTTTGACCGTGTTTGGTCAAATCACCGAGGCTTTCTTGGGTGTCTACGTCAGTTACACGTGTTCCCACAGGCACTTTAAGAACTAAGTCTGTGCCTTTCTTCCCCGTACAGTTACGGCTTTGACCGTTTGTGCCACGCTCAGCGCGGTGAAAACGCTCAAATTGATAATCGATTAGGGTATTTAAGTTATCGTCTGCTTCTAAGTAGACGCTGCCGCCGTCACCGCCGTCGCCGCCATCCGGGCCACCGTCTGGTACGTATTTTTCGCGTCGGAAAGAGACAACACCACTGCCACCATCTCCCGCTTCTGCACGGATTTCGACTTCATCAACAAATTTCATCTTTATTCACTTAGCGGATCTGCGATTGAATGTTTCTATTATATCAATTGCTTCGCATTAATGCCCACGATCAATGCATTTAGATTTCAGCAATTGAAAACAAAAAACCCCGCAGGTGCGGGGTTTTTCAGTAAGTCTGTTAACTGATTACTCAGCTACGATGCTCACGTATTTACGGTTTAAAGGACCTTTTTGTTCGAACTGAACTTTACCAGTTGCAGTTGCGAATAATGTGTGGTCTTTACCCATAC
Source organism: Pseudoalteromonas sp. GB56 (assembly GCF_054923835.1). Lineage (NCBI taxonomy): Bacteria > Pseudomonadati > Pseudomonadota > Gammaproteobacteria > Alteromonadales > Pseudoalteromonadaceae > Pseudoalteromonas > Pseudoalteromonas sp. GB56. The sequence goes on from NZ_JBPCHK010000001.1 coordinate 3,009,376, forward strand.
CTACGTTTGAACCTGCGTGGAACTTAGTACCACGTTGACGTACGATGATGCTACCCGCTAGAACTGATTCGCCACCGAAACGCTTAACACCTAGGCGTTTGCTTTCTGAATCACGACCGTTACGAGTACTACCAGCTGCCTTCTTATGTGCCATCTTTCTGTACCTCTAAATTAAGCGCTAATGCCAGTGATTTTAACTTCAGTGAACCACTGACGGTGGCCCATCTGCTTACGAGAATGCTTACGACGTCTAAATTTAACAATCTTAACTTTCTCGCCACGACCGTGAGAAACAACCTCAGCTGTTACTTTGCCACCGTTTACGAACGGTGTACCGATCTCGATTTTCTCACCATTAGCAACTAAAAGTACTGTGTCAAATTCAACTGCTGCACCAGTTTCAACGTCTAGTTTCTCTAGACGAATCGTTTGACCTTCAGTCACACGGTGCTGTTTACCACCACTTTGGAAAACCGCGTACATAATTAACTCCGTCTGTGCGCCCTCAAATCGACGCAACTAAATATTCTTCAATAGGGCGCGAAGTCTACGCTAAAACACCCTTATTGACAAGCGTATTTTTCAATTAATTGATTGAAAAAATGGCGCCGACGAGGACATAAAAAAATTTTCCTTATTTTATCTTTTTTTAACCGCTTGCCAAGGGGATTAAGCACTTTTTAGACAATTAATTTGCCTTTCATTATTTTTTTACTACGAAACCAATAAAAACGTCGGTTTCGTGCGAAAGAGTCGAGCAATGCTGAAAATTCATGTACAATTCACCGCGCAATTCCCCGAACAATCGACGTGGCACGGAACGGAGTTAAATGGATATAAAAGCTATCCAGACGCTTATCGATGATGATATGAACAGCGTCAACAAGTTAATATATGCACAAATGCAATCAGACGTTGCACTGGTTAATCAGCTAGGGCTCTATATAGTCAATAGTGGTGGTAAGCGTGTTCGTCCTATGCTTGCTTTGCTAGCTGCCCGCGCTCTGGGATACCAAGGTGACAAGCACATTACCCTGGCAACGATCGTTGAATTCATTCATACCGCTACCTTACTTCATGATGATGTCGTCGATGAGTCAGCTCTACGCCGTGGTGAACCAACTGCTAACGCCGAGTTTGGCAACGCAGCAAGCGTCCTAGTTGGCGACTTCATTTATACTCGTTCTTTCCAACTTATGGTTGGCCTTGGACAAATGCGTATTATGGACATTCTAGCCGATGCTACAAACGTGATTGCCGAGGGCGAAGTGTTACAGCTGATGAACTGTAACGACCCAGATACCACCGAGCAGAGCTATATGCAGGTGATATATTCGAAAACTGCAAAGTTATTTGAAGCTGCAACGCAATTAGCCGCTGTCATTACAGAACAGAGCAGCGATATCGAAGAAGCCATGCGTTTATACGGTATGCACTTAGGTACCGCATTCCAACTGGTTGATGATGTATTGGACTACAGCGCTGACGCTGAAACTCTGGGTAAGAATATTGGCGATGATTTAGCAGAAGGGAAACCTACCTTACCGCTTATCTATGCCATGACAAAAGCACAGCCTGAACAAGTCGCTCAGATCCGCTCAGCAATTGAGCAAGGCAATGGCCTTGAACATCTCGATGATATTCTTGAGACACTCAAACAAACAAAGGCGCTGGAAATCACGATGGAGCGCGCCCAGCAAGAAGCTGATAAAGCCATTGCGGCGCTATCTTTCCTTGCTCCGAGTGCTGAAAAAGATGCGCTCATCGCACTTGCGAATATCGCAGTTAAGCGCGATCACTAAGCTTCACTGATAAGTGAGCACAAAAAAGGCCAGCTGTTGCTGGCCTTTTTCGTTACTGTCTTTTCACCCATTACGCCATCGCGTTCTGAAGCTTTTTCATTGCGCTTTTCTCTAGCTGACGTACACGCTCTGCTGAAACATCATATTTCTGTGCCAACTCTTGCAATGTTGCCTTTTCATCAGCCAACCAACGAGACGTCACGATATCTTGTGAACGCTCGTCTAGCGTTTTAAGCGCTGAGAATAAACGAGTATGCGATTGCTCTTGCCACTGCTCTTGTTCGACTGACTCTGCCAAGTCTGAGCTATTATCAGTTAAGTACTGCACTGGGGAATAGGTTGTGCTAACGCCGCTATCATCGTCATCGTTAGTTAAGTCGAAGCCCATGTCCTGGCCGCTCATGCGCGATTCCATTTCACGTACTTCTTTTTCACTCACACCCAGCTCATTAGCAACTGTTGTTACTTCTTCTTGGTTAAACCAACCAAGACGCTTTTTGTTCTTTCGTAGATTGAAGAATAATTTGCGCTGCGCTTTCGTTGTCGCAACCTTAACAATACGCCAATTTTTTAATACGTACTCATGGATTTCAGCTTTGATCCAATGAACTGCAAAAGACACCAAACGTACACCGACGCTTGGATCAAAGCGTTTCACCGCCTTCATCAAACCAATGTTACCCTCTTGAATCAAATCAGCTTGAGGTAAACCGTATCCACTGTAACTTTTAGCAATGTGTGCAACAAAACGTAGATGCGACATGATCAACTGCTTCGCAGCGCTTAAGTCACCCTCTTCTTGAAGCCTAGTCGCCAACCGGCGCTCTTCCTCGGCCTCGAGCATAGGAATGGTGCTAACCGCTTGCAAGTATCCTTCGATGCTCGCGCTCTGCTGACCAACTGTTAATGCGAGTGCATTTAAATTTGTGCTCATTATTCACCTCGGATGATTTATTCTTCATCAAAATTTAGCACTCTAAAAGCGAGAGTGCTAAAGCATTGTAACCTTTGACTGCATGCATATCAAGAAGTTCTCAACACTTGACAAATAACACCTAACTTAATGTTTTAATTGAAAATAAATAAAAAATGAAACATTTAGAAATATTAAAGTTTAATTAAATTAGGTATTAATTTAGAGACAAGCTAGCAAAGTGGGTCTGAATAATTCGTGAACTTTAGCAGCCGATAATGAGCATAGCAGCTCATTATCGAAGTCGCTGATATTTACACCTTGTCAGGCTCGATTTCTTTGATATAACGGCGCACTGAAAGATACGAGCCACTGAAACCTAAGAATCACAGCAAGTGAAATTAAAATTAAAAACTCTTGCGCATTAAGACCTTGGAGAATGAAGTTTGATTGATATATGCCAGTCACTGTTTCTACTGCAGATTCTAACCACCACATCATGAGTAGGTTACAAATCAGTGCCACAAAGCCACCTACGACACCATACCAAATACCTGTCCATAAAAAAGGTGACTGAATGAAGCCGTTGGTTGCTCCAACAAGTTTCATCACCTGTATTTCAGTACGCTTATCCATAATCGATAAACGTATTGTGTTTCCTATGATCAAAATGACAGAGCTTAATAGCAACATTGCTATTGCAATGACACTTTCTTTTAATAAGTTGAGTATGGCATTTAGGCGTTCCAGCCACTCAATATCGAGCTTACCAAAATCAACCTCACGCTCCTGTTGCAACTTACGAAGTAACGCTTTAGCTGACTGCGGGTTTCGGTGGCGTTCAGTGGGCGTGACGAGAACGACATCAGGCAAAGGGTTATCGTCGAGGTAATCTAGGGCGTTGGCAAAGCCAGATACCTGCTTAAATTCTTCTAATGCTACATTCTTGCTTATATAGCGCACGTCTTCCACTTCACTAAATAATGCAAGACGCTTAACCAGAGATTGCGTTTGCTGCTCACTCATTCCTTGTTTTACAAACAAAGAAATTTCAGCTGCATTATCAAATCCACTGCTGACTTTTTGAACGTTTTTAACCACCAAATATAACGTAGATGGCAAGGTTAAACTCAACCCAAGTACTAAAATAGTCATCAAAGACGCTGTGGGCGTTCGCCACATTTCACCTAGACTTTGGACTCCTTGACGGATTGTATTAAAAACAGCGAAGTACTTACGCGCAAAAAAACCGTGCCCTTTGCGTTGGAACTCAGTTTCCCTACCTTTGAATAACAAACTCATAATGCGGGCTCCTGAGCTAGTGGATCCGTCAATAAACGGCCATTTTTCAATGTCAGACTGCGATACTTCATTCTCGCTATCAAGCCCAAATCGTGAGTTGCAATCAACACAGAGGTACCATGCTTATTGAAATCTTCGAACAGTCGCAAGATTTCCATCGACAGCTCGGGGTCAAGGTTACCCGTTGGTTCGTCCGCGAGTAAAATAGGCGGTGAATTGACAATGGCTCTGGCGATCCCGACACGTTGCTGCTCACCACCAGACAAAATTTGCGGGCTGCAACGCGCTTTATCTGCTAGGCCGACTTTGTCTAGCGCCGCAGACACACGTTTCTCTATTTGTTTACGATGTGCACCTTCGATGATCAGTGGTAAGGCAACGTTGTCGAATACAGAATAACGGTCGAGAAGACGGTGATTCTGGAAAATAATACCAATATCACGTCGTACATAAGGGATTTGGTTTTGTTTGATAGCACTTAAGTCGACACCATTAATTGCAACACTCCCCGTTGAGGGACGTTCCATCAAACTAATTAACTTGAGCAGCGTACTTTTACCTGCGCCACACTGTGGCCAGTTAGAAAAGCCAACTCACCTTTGCCAATATGAAAGCTGACCTTCTCTAACGCCATGTGCCCACCGGGGTAGGTTTTGCTCACCTCTTGGAATTTTATCATTATTATTATTTCCCAATGTGAAGTGCTAGTTATTGCTCACCACTAAATAGCGCTTCAATAAAGTCGTCGCTTTTAAATGTGCGCAAATCGTCAATACCCTCACCTACACCAATATAACGGATCGGTGTTTTAAACTTGTCTGCTATGGCAAAGATGACTCCACCTTTGGCAGTACCATCGAGCTTGGTTAAGGTAATCCCTGTCAAACCAACGGCTTTATCAAACAAATTAACTTGGCTAATTGCATTTTGACCTGTTCCAGCATCAATGGTCAACATCACTTCGTGAGGCGCATCGGGGTCAATCTTTTTCATAACTCGGGCAATTTTTTCAAGCTCTTGCATCAAGTTATCTTTGTTTTGCAAGCGACCCGCTGTATCTGCAATTAAGACATCTACATTACGTGCTTTAGCTGCTTGGAATGCATCAAATACTACCGATGCACTGTCCGCACCTGTGTGCTGTGCAATTACGGGAATATTGTTACGCTCACCCCACACTTGTAGCTGTTCAACAGCCGCTGCACGGAAAGTGTCACCAGCAGCAAGCATGACTGACTTGCCTTCATTTTGATATTGCTTGGCAAGCTTACCAATGGTGGTTGTTTTCCCCACGCCGTTTACACCGACCATTAGAATGACAAACGGGCCGTCCTTTTTATCAATTTCTAACGGCTTTTCTGCGGTTGCCAACATGTCAGCCATTTCTTGTTTTAACAAGTCATATAATGCATCACCGTCTTTAAGTTGCTTTCTATCTGCTGCATCCGTCAGGCTATCGATAAGCTTCACAGTGGTGTCTACACCTACGTCGGCAGTGAGCAATTGCGTTTCTAATTCTTCAAACAGTTCATCATCGATTTTCTTACCGACGAATAATGAAGCGAAACCAGAGCCGATATTTGATTTGGTTTTAAGCAGGCCTTGCTTTAAGCGAGAGAAGAAACCTGATTTTTTAGGGGTCTGTTGCTCTTGGGCTTGACGTTCTGCCTCTAGACGCGCTTCTTCTGCCGCCTGCTCTTGGGCCTGACGTTCTTCTTCTAGACGCGCTGCTTCCGCAGCTTGCTCTTGTGCCTGACGTTCAGCTTCTAGACGCGCTTCTTCTGCCGCCTGCTCTTGGGTCTGACGTTCAGCTTCTAAACGTGCTGCTTCAGCAGCTTGCTCTTGTGCCTGACGCTCTGCTTCTAGACGCGCTGCTTCAGCAGCTTGTTCTTGCGCCTGACGTTCAGCTTCTAATCGTGCTGCTTCAGCAGCTTGCTCTTGTGCCTGACGTTCAGCTTCTAGACGCGCTTCTTCTGCCGCCTGCTCTTGGGCCTGACGTTCAGCTTCTAAACGTGCTGCTTCTGCAGCTTGTTCTTGGGCCTGACGTTCTGCTTCTAGACGTGCAGCTTCAGCAGCTTGTTCTTGGGCCTGACGTTCTGCTTCCAGACGCGCTGCTTCTGCAGCTTGTTCTTGGGCTTGACGCTCAGTTTCTAATCGTGCAGCTTCAGCAGCTTGTTCTTGGGCTTGACGCTCAGCTTCTAGACGCGCTTCTTCTGCAGCTTGCTCTTGAGCCTGGCGTTCTGCCTCTTGACGCGCTTCTTCTGCAGCTTGCTCTTGAGCCTGGCGTTCTGCCTCTTGACGCGCTTCTTCTGCAGCTTGCTCTTGTGCCTGACGTTCAGCTTCTAATCGTGCTGCTTCAGCAGCTTGCTCTTGCGCCTGACGCTCTGCTTCTAATCGCGCTGCTTCGTCAGCTTGTTCTTGCGCCTGACGCTCAGCTTCTAAACGCGCGGCTTCTGCAGCTTGGTCTTGCGCCTGTCGCTCAGCTTCTAAACGCGCGGCTTCTGCAGCTTGTTCTTGCGCCTGACGTTCAGCTTCTAAACGCGCAGCTTCTGCGGCTTGTTCTTGCGCCTGACGTTCAGCTTCTAATTGCGCTTCATGCTCTTGTTGTTTCGCTTGCTCGTCTTTTTTACCTAAGCCAAACCACGATAAAAACTTACTTTTCTTAGCCATAATCTAAAACCGTAAAACTCATCTAACTTGCGCACTGAAACTGAAAAGGAGCCTTTGACTCCGTTAAGCAGCCACCATCATAACGATGATCGCTGTTGCTAGCCGCGAATATTATTTATAATTGCGCGTTATATTATCATTTTCCAAGCATATGGAAAAAGCATAAGTGAGTAAAACCATGCGCGGTAGAAAAAACCTACAAAAAGTGCCAATAGAGGCGCGGCACCTTCTGGCCAAATCAGAATTATTGGTGGTCAACATAGAGGAAGGAAGCTACCCGTGCATGACGTTGTCGGTTTGCGGCCAACAACTGACAGAGTCAAAGAAACCGTTTTCAACTGGTTAATGATGGATGTGCGTGACGCAAAAGTACTTGATTGCTTTGCTGGTGCTGGAAGCTTGAGCTTTGAAGCTCTGTCACGCTTTGCATCACACGCAACGATTATCGAACTAGACAATAGAGCAGCGCTGCAACTGAAAAGCAATGCCGAATTACTCAGTTTGGACAATGCTTCTATTATCAACACCGACGCCTTGTCTTTTGTCGGCACGGCAGCGACAGAACGATATGATTTAGTTTTCGTGGATCCACCCTTTAATAAGGGATTAGCTGGCCTTTGCTGTGAAAAGTTAGAAGCAAATGAGTGGCTTGAAAGCAATGCGCTCATTTATGTAGAGGTTGAAAATGATAATCAAGAATTTTGTGCACCGAGTAATTGGCACGTCTTAAAAGAGAAGAAAGCGGGTCAAGTTTGGTGCCGACTGTATCAGCGCAAATAATGTTTGCAGCTCGCTAAGGAGCTGCTTGAACAAGGTGTTACTCGATTTCAACACCAATGTTAGTCTGGCCGTCGGCAATAGCCAATTTGCGCAGCGCTTTAGCGTTGTCTTTATCTAGGCGTCCCATCTTTTCGACGAAATCAATCAACTCAGATAACACGCCAATTTCATATTCCATGAGCGGATGCTGATTCACATCTTTCGAAGTATACGTTTGTTCATCAAGTTCAAATTGGTACTCAACTAAACGCGCAACAGTGCCTTGTGCAATTTTGCACACATTAACGAACTCTTGATTTCTTTACTTTGCAAACCTTGTAACAAGGTCAATAAAGCTGTTGCTGCGTCAATTGCTGGGTATACACCAAAAACGTCAAAGTCATTTACTTCAGGTACGTTCGGCTCAACCTTTTCAACTAATTTTTCAATGCTAATTTTACTCTTTGGAAGAAGAATCTTCTCCCAACACAGCGCTAAAGCGTTAGTTAATACTTCCGCGTCACCAAATTCCAATGCTTCGCTAAACAATGCGTAGTTCGGCAGCATGCGTTCGAGTAACGCAGCCGCTAGCGAGGCCTTCTGAACTGTGTTCAAATCTCTGATACGCTGAAAGTTATTAGGCTTATTCATCATGCTCTTTCATACAGGACCAGCACAAATCAAAGGTTGCAGGATTCCACTGTTTACAGGAATCACACTGCCATTTTTGCGCTGATGATTTCGATTGGCGGTATTCTAGCAAGATTTCTTGAGCTACGGGCAGTTTTATGTTGTAAACCCAAACGCTCACAGAGGCTTCAGTGAAGGGGATTTCACCCAGCGCACCTTGCAGTGCTTCTCCTTTAAGTTGGCATTGTATTCCAGCATGTTCAAGCATGCCTTTTACAATGTTGGCCTCGACGCTGTGTTCTGCGTTGAAGGCCTTGACCCAAGCAAAATTCATTAAGAATCGCTTTGCAATTGCTTCTGGGCGTAGTCAAACTTAAGTTTGTATTCCATCATTTTTTCTTGGGCTTGCTCGAGCTCATCTTTTAATTCCAGATGTTCCGAACGTAAGCTATCGAATGCCTGACGGGCCTGTTTAGAGTCATTATCGATACGAGAGCGTAAACTTTCATTACGTTGCTGCTCATCACGATGACGAGATACTAACTCTTCGACCTTGCCTTTTAAGTTTTCAATTTCATTCGCTTCATCAGCGACACGTGCCTGAGCTTGCTCGAGTTCAGTAGTTAGAGCGGCTTTTTCATCACCCAATTGCTGATTCTGTTGTGCTAATTCATTAAGGTGTTTTTCAAGTTGAGTATGCTGTTGCTGCCACTTTTCTTGTTCTTTTAAAAACTCGGTTTGTTGCTTTTTACCTTGTTCAACTAACGCTTTTTGATGCTGCTCTGCTTGTTGCGCTATTTGCGCCTGAAGCTCATCAATTTTTGCTAGTTGCTCCTGCAAAGAAGCGACCTCTTGTTGAGAGTGTGTATACTGCTGCTCCAAATCCTCTTGTTGGATATGATAAGAAGCAACTTTTTCTTCCAGTGCTGAGTTCGCCTGCTTTTGCTCGTCCAAGTCAGATTTAGACTGAGCAAGCTGCTTGCTCAAGTCTTCACCCATTTGCTTCAAACGCTGAACCATCATTTGCTGGTTTTCACCTTGTTCTGATGACTCATTTAATTGTGCAGATAGATCTGAAAGTTGTTGGTTTTGGCGGCTGACTAATTGCTCATAATGAGCAAGCTGCTCAGCATAAGCTTCATTCTCTTTTTGTAAGTCGTCTAATTGTTGCTTAGCCTGTTCACTGCCTTGTTGTTGCTCAGACATTTCTTTAAGCTTTTCTTGCCATGCTTCGTTGCTTTGTCTTTGCTTTTCTAGGGCTTGCTTAAGAGATTGATTCTCTTTATCTAAGGCATTCTTTGCATCTCGTAATTCAGATACTGTCGAATGCAACTCATCGTGTTCACCCTGAGAATTGAAATGATTGCTTTCTAACTCAGTGATTCTATGCTTAAGCGCTGCTAGTTCATGTTGTTTTTGTTTTAATTGAACATGCTCATCGGCATACTGTGCATTTTCTTGCTGTGCTTCTAGTAGCTGTCTATTTTGTTTTGCATAACGCTCTTTTAGTGCAGCCAGCTCACCTTGCAATTCCTCAAACTTGAGCACCTTGTTGTGATTGGTCTTGATTGCTTGCTAATTGCGCAGCGATAAGTGCAACGCTCAATTGCTGACTTAGCTGTGACACCAATTGCCCCAACTGAGGATTGCTTGAAGAATTAGCCAGGGCTTTCGTTAACTGCTCTGGCTCAACATGAAATAAATCTGCACAGCGCTGTGCGAACTCGTGCGCCAATTTATCTGGTGCCTCATCGTGGTGAGGCTTACCATTGTTGATAGCCATTGTTCCCCCTATTGCATAAGCGCATTGCGTTATTTTTATGTTTCAACAAAGCACTTATAGGCATATACATATGCTTGATTAATCTCGCCTTTTACCTTAATTTTTAGGTAGGCGAGCCAAATTGTTAATATTAAGCCTGTAATTTGTAAAAATGTCTAGCTCATAGTTAACAATCTATAAGTATATACCTAAATAATGGAAAAAAGATGACATTAACAACCCCAGCACTGCTTTTTCCCGCTATATCTCTACTACTTTTAGCGTATACAAATCGTTTTTTGGTGCTAGCCCAATTAATCAGAGAATTAAATGCTAGAGAGGGTGAGCAAGTTAGGCCATTCGTCATTAAACAAATTGATAATCTTAAAAAAACGCATTCGCCTTATACGTACCATGCAAGGTTGGGGGGTTGCGTCATTTTTACTCTGCACGCTCGCAATGTTTGCACTGTTTATTAATGTCACATTAGTTGGCACGATTCTGTTTGGTGCGAGTCTGATTGCTCTCATCATTTCACTGCTCACTTCATTATATGAAATTCACATTTCATGCGATGCAATTGCGATTGAACTTGAATCCATTGGCCAAAAGAATAAATGAACACAAAGTCGTACCTATAACAGGTTCGGTACTTTTATTTTTAGGCTATACGCTTACATAATAATCTCTTAAACCCATCAAAATAAACTTCCCTCATAACCATTAACGCCTTATAAAACGAAGCATTAAACGTTCACGACTAACTAAGACAAATAGCTTATAAACCGTTTAACGACTTTTTCTATTTATTTTGGGAACAATGTAATAGTATTAGCAACGCATTTATAATACGACCTATATACTTACTTTAAGGGAATAAAAAGTGAGATTTGAACAACTAAAACAATTCTTAGCACTGGGTTCACTACGTCATTTCCGTCAAGCTGCAGAGCAAACAAATATCAGTACGTCTGCTTTAACTCGAAGTATTCAAACGTTAGAAGAAGAAGTAGGACATCAATTAGTCAAACGCTCGACCCGTTCCGTTGTATTAACGCTTGAAGGTGAAATGTTCCTGCAATTTTGCCAGAGCACCTTGGAAGATTATCAGAAGACCAAAACGCAGTTGGATAAAGTTAGCGGCAAATCAAATAACTTACTCGTTGTTGGCTATACAAATTATGCCAGTGCTGTCGTGCCTATTTCCTGTGGTCAATTTATGGCTCGTCATCCAGAAATAAAGATAGAAATGCAAATGCAAGAAAGTGACGCTTTGCATACTATGCTCAAGCGTGGCGAAATTGATGTGTTTGTCAGCGAATACACCCCCAATTCAAATAACGTGGACGTTCAGCTGCCAGACCAGTTACTGCTGTTTGCACGACGAGACCACCCACTCGCAAGCAAAGGCCACATAACAATGACCGACCTCGCCCCCTATTCATTGTTGGGATGCTTTTCTCAGAGTTTGCACTTGCAAGCAATGATTGATGAAGCTGCTCAATCTATGCATAAGTCCAGTGATATTCGCTTAGGTAGCATTGATGAAGTAATTAATTCAGTCCGCCAAGGGCAAAATATCGCTTTAGCTGCCATCGAACATTCAGGACAGATACATAGTCACGCTGACCTCGTACAGATTGCAACTAACTTTCAACAACCTAACCATGAACGTCTGGTAGTGAAAACTCACGCCCAAACAGCGCATCAAAGTCACGTTGATGAGCTACTCAATGTGATAACTCAAACAGCAAAGAGTCATGGCTTAAACGCCTAAAACATTCATTGAATTTTATGAAAAAAGCGTAACATAGACCTTTAATATGCCTTTGAATACAATTGTCTGTTCTCAAAGGCATATTTAAATTCTTTATTTAACGCGTTGAGAAAGTACTCACTGCTTTTGATTTTCGGCGGTATACTTGGCCACCCTTAATTACCCTTCGACCCATGTGAACACAGAATTGTTATTCGGCCGTATTCTTGATGATATTTACCAGCAAGGTTACGCTGTTATTGAGAACGCCCTCTCTCCTGCGATCATCGAGCAACTATATGTAGAAGCTGCGAACCAAGTTTGTGACTTTTTACCCGCAGCTATTGGCCGCCAGTCAGACCTTCAACTCAATGAAGAAGATCCGCAAAGATAAAACACTTTGGTTCAGTGGTGAATCTACCGCACAGAGAGATTATTTAGGTGTAATGGAGGCGCTGCGTACGCAAATAAACAGGCATTTTTACCTAGGTTTGTTTGATTACGAGTGCCATTTTGCATGTTACCAAGTCGGCGACTTTTATAAAAAACACTACGACGCATTCAAAGGTCGCTCGAACCGTGTGATGACTACAGTTCTGTATTTAAATACACCGTCAGAGGGCGGTGAATTAGTCATTTACCAACCGCGCTCAAAACAAGTTGCTCAACGTGTCGCGCCAAAAGCCGGTACACTCGTGGTGTTTGAAAGTGAACGCTTTATGCACGAAGTATTGCCCGCAAAAGAGGAAAGGTTTTCGATAGCGGGATGGTTCCGTAAAAACGCCTCCATCGGTGGTGTTATCGACCCACCAAAGTAAGCTGCAGCGCCAAGTAACTTGGCGCCACACCTCAAAGCAGGCTCACAGCCAAGCCTAAGAAAATAATTAAGCCAACATAATGATTATTTAGAAATGCACTAAAACATGCATCTCTATCACGATTGCGGCATAGATAAAGCTGTCGAATCAATAAGCATATGGCCAAGACTAAGCCCAGCCAGTAAGGCCAGAACAACGCCATCGTAACGCCAATATAGGCCATAATGGCAATAAATAAGGCATTAAGTAGTGCAACGATGGCCAAGTCGTATCGACCAAAGAGAATTGCCGTCGACTTCACTCCTATTTTCAAATCATCGTCTCTATCGACCATGGCATATAAAGTGTCATAAGCGACTGTCCACACTAGGTTGGCAAAAAACAACAACCAAGCTTGCATAGGCACCGTTTCTAAAATAGCCATATAGGCCATAGGAATCGCCCAACTAAACGCGGCTCCCAACACCACTTGTGGTAAATGAGTGTAACGTTTCATGAACGGATAGCACGCCGCTAAGCCAAGCGCAGCGAAAGACAAAGCAATGGTTTGCCAATTAAGCAGTAGCACTAACAAAAAAGCGATGACGATGAGCAACGTAAATAAGCTCAACGCCTCTCCTGCACCTACCTTGCCCGCAGCTAATGGTCGCGATTGAGTCCGCTTCACTGCTGTGTCTACTTTTCTATCCGCAAAATCATTGATAACGCAGCCTGCGCTGCGCATAACAAATACACCTGCCGCGAAAATCAGTACCAATTCAATTTCTGGCCAATCAGCTCCAGCTAACCATAATGCCCAAAATGTGGGCCAAAGAAGTAAGTATGTACCTATGGGTTTGTCCATACGCATCAGTTGCTTGTAATAGGGCCAATGCTGTGATTTCAGTGCTGCAAGTTTCATAGGTATGGGTAAGATCCGGGTAAAAACACTTCACATACCATGATGTGTTGATCAGTTAAGTCAAAACGACTGCGACGCCCCCACAAAGGTTGCTGCGGCAAGTTAAAGCTATCACATAAATCGGTAATATTTTGATTAGTGCTAAAGTCAGCGACCTGTAGTTGTTGACGACAAAGATGAGGGTCTCGAAATATCACTTCTCCCAAAGGCTGGGAACCCAAGTGAGACAAATCAACATTTGAATGTGGTTGTGAATATTCAGGGATCCAGCTTTGGGCATACACCATAGGTTTGTTATCACAAAACAAGATGACTTCTCGCACCCGCACGTGTGCAGATTGCTTGTCAAAAAGCTCGTTGTGATAGCCTTGCACTGGCAAAACCTGCTCACTTATAACCTCAACTGCAAACTGTTTACAATGAGTTTTAAGCCTTTTAGTTAGTGAGTTAGGCTCTATAAGCCAATCTAGAAGAGAATGGGCTACAGAAACGTTATCAACGTTTTGCCAATTTGCTTCCAGCGACAAAGGATAGGTAGGCAAAAGAACGACTCAATCATTAAATGTACACGGCGCGATCATACCACTGCTCCAGCTCACGCTAAAGTCATCTCCTTAAAGTTGTGCAAATACAGGGAGTTCTTTGGCCCACAAACTATACCTATGCGGAAATTCGCTTGTATTTACAATAAACCTAGACGATAAATCACCAAGCAAGCTAAGATAGAAATAACACAACTAATCAGAACTTACTGTCATTATGTCTTTAGCTTTTAAATCATTGGTCACGTTGATGTTGTTAGGCTTTTCCTTTGCGCCACTAAAGGCCTCAGCCGATGTTGGGTATTACGGATTCGAGCCAGATATCGTCGCTAATTACATCAGTCAATCTAGCCGTAAACTGGGATATGTTCGGGTAACCGTTGATTTAATGTTAGAAGACGTCAACAACATCACCGTTGTAGAACACCATATGCCATTACTACGCGATGCTATCGTTGAAATCTTGTCGCAAGAGCCTGAAGAGAAAATAAAAAGCTTAACTGGCCGAGAGGAAATTCGTCAAAAGTGTATTGACCGAGTTAAAAACTTACTACAACAAGAAACGGGCAAAGACATTGTTCGTGATGTGCTATTTACCAAATATCTATATCACTGATAGCTTTTGCAGTGAAGTAACCTGCAGATTTACAATAAAAAAACCAGCTCATTGAGCTGGTTTTTTTGGCTTACTTTCAACGAATTCTAAGGTTATTCCGTTTCTTCTTCAGCAAGTGACGCTACTTCACCTTCTTCAGGTTTGATAGTTGCTTTTAGTAGCAACATGTCTCGTAGCTTACCTTCAATTTCATTTGCAATTTCAACATTTTCCTTGAGGAACTTGATTGAGTTTGACTTACCTTGACCCACTTTAGAGCCATTGTAGCTGTACCATGCACCTGACTTTTCTATAAGCTTGTGCTTCACACCTAGGTCAATGAGCTCACCTTCTTTAGAAATACCTTCACCATACATAATGATGAACTCAGCCTGTTTGAATGGCGGCGCCACTTTGTTCTTAACTACTTTTACGCGCGTTTCGTTACCGACAACCTCATCACCATCTTTCACAGAACCTATGCGGCGAATATCTAGACGTACCGATGAATAGAATTTAAGCGCGTTACCACCTGTGGTCGTTTCAGGGTTACCAAACATGACGCCAATTTTCATACGAATCTGGTTAATGAAGATACACAAAGTGTTTGAACGTTTGATATTACCCGTTAGCTTACGTAGTGCTTGTGACATCAAACGTGCTTGTAAACCGACGTGGCTATCTCCCATGTCGCCTTCAATTTCAGCTTTAGGTGTCAAAGCCGCAACTGAGTCAACAATCACTACATCTACAGCACCTGAGCGCACTAGCATGTCACAGATTTCAAGTGCTTGTTCACCTGTGTCAGGCTGTGAAACAAGTAAATCATTTACGTTTACACCCAGTTTCTCGGCATAAACTGGATCGAGCGCGTGCTCTGCATCAACGAACGCACAGGTTTTACCTTGGCGCTGCGCTTGTGCGATCACTTGTAAAGTGAGCGTCGTTTTACCTGATGATTCAGGACCATAAATTTCAACTACACGACCCGTTGGCAAACCACCAATACCCAGTGCAATATCGATACCGAGTGAACCTGTAGAAATTGCTTCAACGTCCAAAGCTTGACTATCGCCTAGCTTCATAATCGAACCTTTACCAAACTGGCGCTCGATTTGTGAAAGGGCTGCACTCAAAGCTTTTTGTTTGTTATCGTTCATTATTCTCTCCAAAATCATTGACCGCTAAGTTCGGCTTTTGCTCGGTTAAAGACTTAGCTTAATGACATCTAGTATACTGTATGAAATTACAGTATCAAGCAGATTCTAAAATTTTTAATGTCATCTGTAATGCATGGTCTATTGCCTGCTCTCGTACATGTGCTCGATTGCCACTAAACACCTGCTTTTGCACCTCTAGCTGCTGATCAAAATAAACGGCGAACCACACCAGGCCAACTGGCTTTTCAGGGGTTCCACCATCGGGGCCAGCAATCCCAGAGGTCGCTATAGCCACATCAGCGGCCGCTGAATTAGCCGCACCAGTGGCCATTTCACTCACGGTTTGTTCGCTCACAGCCCCATATTGTTTGAGAGTTTGTGGACTGACCCCTAGCAAAGAGCTCTTAACTTCATTACTGTATGTAACCGCACCTTGTGCAAAATAACGCGAGCTACCAGGCGTGTCTGTGATCGCATAAGCAACACCGCCGCCCGTACATGATTCAGCGGTAGTGATCATCATCTGCTTATCCGTTAAAATACGCCCCAGTTGTGCAGCAAGGGTTTGCGTGTTCGCAGCTAACTTCTGTTTTGAATTCATAACCATCCTTAATCGAGTGAGTGCATGTCAGCTAGTCTCTACAGTGAAGATAATATAAAACAACAAACACCCATGATGCAGCAATACCTGCGCATTAAAGCTCAGCATCCTGATATTTTATTGTTTTATCGGATGGGTGACTTTTATGAAGTGTTCTTTGATGACGCCATACGCGCAGCAGAATTACTCGATATCTCGCAAACATTTCGAGGCAAAGCCGGTGGCGACCCCATCCCTATGGCGGGTGTACCATATCACGCGGTCGAGAATTATTTGGCGCGTTTGGTTCAACTCGGTGAATCTGTAGCCATTTGTGAGCAAATTGGTGACCCAGCTACCAGCAAAGGGCCGGTGGAGCGCAAAGTTGTGCGTATCGTCACCCCAGGTACCATCACCGATGAAGCCTTACTTAAAGAACGCCAAGATAATTTACTAGTCAGTGTCTACGAAGGTAAGAACGACCATTTCGGCGTGGCCTACCTCGACATTAACTCGGGGCGCTTTAACATCGTTGAATGTGCTGATATAGATGCGTTTAAATCAACGTTGCAGCGTCTCAATCCTGCAGAACTCCTCTACCCAGAAACCTTTGCTAATTTGGCGCTTATCGAATACCAAAACGGAACGCGCCGACGTCCAGAGTGGGAGTTTGACTTAGATACTGCACTCACTTCATTGTGCCAGCAATTTGGTACGCAAGACTTGATTGGTTTCGGAGTTCACGATGCAACATTAGGGCTTGTAGCAGCAGGTTGCCTACTACAGTACGTAAAGGACACGCAACGTACCGCTTTACCACACTTAAAGGCAATTAGCCTAGAGCAAGACGCGCAAGCCGTGGTACTCGACAGTGCAACACGAAAGAATCTAGAACTTACACAAAATCTCAGCGGAGGCATTGAAAATACCCTCGCTGCAGTGTTGGATAAAACGGCGACGCCGATGGGTTCACGCTTACTCAAGCGTCGTATTCATAACCCTATACGCTGTCGTGAAGAACTAAACTTACGATTGTCAGCTATCAGTGAGGTGATCGAAAATAACTGGCACATGGAACTGCAGCCCTTACTTCGTAACGTGGGTGATGTAGAGCGTATCGTTGCTCGTTTAGCGCTGGGCAACGCGCGTCCTCGCGACTTGTCTCGCCTTCGCTCGGCTTTACAAGTGTTGCCTGAACTACAAGATATCATCGGCACCAGTGCACAAAGACGCATGACGCAAATTAGCACAGCCTGCCAACCAATAGATGAGCTCGTCGACTTACTCGAGCGCGCCATCATTGATAACCCACCTGTGCTCATTCGCGATGGCGGTGTCATTGCCGAAGGTTACAACGATGAGCTCGATCATTGGCGCAATCTATCTCAAGGGGCCACCAACATTCTAAGTGAGCTCGAAGAACGTGAGCGTGAAGCAACCGGTATCAGCACCCTAAAAATTGGTTACAACAAGGTGCATGGTTTTTATATTGATATCAGCCGTGCCAACTCGCATCTCGTACCTGAGCATTATATCCGTCGACAAACGCTCAAAAATAACGAGCGCTATATCATCGCCGAACTTAAAGAGCATGAGGATAAAGTGCTGAAAAGCCAGTCTCAAGCGCTGGCGCTCGAGAAACAGCTGTATGAAGAGCTATTCACATTAATCTCGCCATACTTAGCGCAATTACAACATCTTGCTGGCGCACTCAGTGAGCTTGACGTACTAAACAACTTAGCCGAACGTGCACTGACGCTCAATTACTGTAAACCAGAGCTCAGCGAAAATGACACTATAAACATCAGTGAAGGCCGTCACCCCGTTGTTGAACAAGTGATGAAAGACCCCTTCATAGCCAACCCTGTGTCGCTTAATGCACAGCGCCGCATGCTAATGATCACGGGCCCGAATATGGGCGGTAAATCGACCTACATGCGTCAGACAGCATTGATAGTACTTATGGCTCATATCGGTAGCTATGTACCGGCCGCACAAGCGCACATTGGTCTTGTTGATCGTATTTTCACCCGTATAGGCGCTAGCGACGACTTAGCATCTGGTCGTTCAACGTTTATGGTAGAAATGACTGAGACTGCAACAATTTTAAATAACGCCACCCAGCATTCGTTGGTATTAATGGATGAAATTGGCCGTGGTACGAGTACGTATGATGGTCTTTCATTGGCGTATGCGACAGCGGATTATTTGGCGCACAAGATCAATGCTAAAACCTTATTTGCGACCCACTATTTCGAGTTAACAGAGTTAGCTGAGCAGGAGTCAGGCTTGGTCAATGTGCACCTCGATGCCATCGAGCATAACGACACCATTGCCTTTATGCACAAAGTCTTAGAAGGGCCCGCAAGCAAGAGTTTTGGTTTACAAGTAGCAGCCCTTGCAGGTGTGCCAA
The DNA here is from genome assembly GCF_054923835.1 of Pseudoalteromonas sp. GB56. Taxonomy (NCBI): domain Bacteria; kingdom Pseudomonadati; phylum Pseudomonadota; class Gammaproteobacteria; order Alteromonadales; family Pseudoalteromonadaceae; genus Pseudoalteromonas; species Pseudoalteromonas sp. GB56. The sequence goes on from NZ_JBPCHK010000001.1 coordinate 3,027,979, forward strand.
AAACGGTGATCAGCAACGCTAAACGTAAGTTGAAGCAACTAGAACAGCAACCGACTATAGGCAACGCAGCACAGGATGGACAAATGGACTTGCTAGCTGTTGAAGCACAGCCTAGCGCTGTTGAGTTGGAGCTGGAGCATATCAATCCTGATGACTTATCACCTCGCGAAGCACTTGATATCTTGTATAAGCTCAAAGCCTTAGCGAACTAAAAAACGCCGCCCAAAAGGGCGGCATTTTTGTGTAATCTTTATTGATTTACAGCTGCTCGAATAAGCTTTCAGTATTGAGGCCTTCATGTTGCAACATGTCTTTGAGTCTGCGCAAAGCTTCTACCTGAATTTGTCTCACTCGTTCACGAGTAAGGCCTATCTCACGACCTACGTCTTCAAGCGTTGAAGGTTCATAGCCCAATAAACCAAAGCGACGAGCAAGCACTTCACGTTGTTTAGGGTTTAGTTCGTCTAACCAGTGCACGATATGACTGTTAATATCGTTGTTCTGCACTTCACCTTCTGGACCACGGCCTTTTTCATCAGCAATGATATCCAACAACGCTTTGTCGTTATCGCCACCAATAGGTGTATCCACTGACGAGATTTTCTCGTTTAATCGCAGCATTTTTGACACGTCCTCAACAGGTTTATCAAGACGTTCTGCAATTTCTTCTGCGGTAGGTTCGTGGTCAAGCTGTTGTGTCAATTCACGCGCGGTGCGTAAATACACATTCAGCTCTTTAACAACATGGATGGGTAAGCGGATAGTGCGCGTTTGATTCATAATTGCACGCTCTATCGTTTGGCGGATCCACCAGGTGGCGTACGTTGAAAAACGGAATCCTCGCTCCGGATTCAATTTTTCAACGGCGCGAATAAGGCCCAAGTTTCCTTCTTCAATCAAATCAAGTAGGGCTAATCCACGGTTATTGTATCGTCTTGCGATTTTGACGACGAGTCTGAGGTTACTCTCAATCATTCGCTTGCGTGATGCTTCGCAACCACGTAATGCTTTGCGCGCAAAATAGACTTCCTCTTCCGCACTTAATAGCGGAGAAAAACCTATCTCGCCGAGGTAAAGTTGTGTGGCGTCAAGATTCTTGACGTTGTCATCCTTGGCGAAGATTTCATCCTCCGCACTATCTTCCTCAACTTCTTCTAAAAGCTCTTCTTTTGGTTCATCCAAAACTTCTAGATCATTACTGTTGTCATGCGTGGTTTCAAGTTTTGCGGTTCGACCCATCCGAGTACCCTCCCATGTAATCTGGAATAATTCCGTATACCCAAATTACTGCTGTTGCCCGTCTCGCTATGGTAAAAAATTAGCTGGGTTTACCGCTTTGCCCCTATATCGTATTTCAAACCGAAGTGCCGTTATAGAAGACTCAGTATTACCCATTTCCGCTATTTTTTGCCCAGCTTTGACATCCTGTTTTTCTTTCACTAGTAAACGCGAGTTGTGCGCGTATGCACTTAGATAATCATCGTTGTGTTTCACAATGATTAAATTACCGTATCCTCTTAGTGCATCCCCGGCATAAACAACCACACCATCTGCCGCTGCCAAAACTGACGTTCCTGTTTTATTCGCTATTTGCAATCCTTTGTAGCCGTTTTCACGGTTGGAAAAACCTTGAGTTATTTTTCCTTTGGTGGGCCATTTCCAGGTTATTTTGTTAGCGCTATCTGATGATTTGCTAACATTTTTTTTACTAGCTTGTTTCTGAACATACTCCCGTTGTATCGGCTTAGCAACTTCTTTCTTTACATTTTTATAAGGTTTTTGCTCTATTTTTCTAGGTTTTTTACTCGAATTAGTGTATCGTTCGGCCTTTTTCTTTTTTAGCCACTGAGATTCTAAGTAAATGAGTTGGTTAGGATAGATGGTGTAAGGTGGCTTGATACCGTTTATTTTCGCGACTTCGCGAACATCTTTCTTGGCACTGAAAGCAATGGCGTACAGGGTATCGCCTTTTTGTACTCGGTAGTGTTCGCCTTGAATATTAATTTTTCGTGAAACTTTTGCACGTTCAGTATCGAGTGATGACACAGGTGCAGGAGCATTTCTTGAAGAGCAGGCGCTGAGAACACATGTAGCCAGTATGATGATACTGGTATATTTCAGATGCATGCAGCGCCCTTCCATTAGCTAGCGATAAATTAAATATAAAACGATTGCGAGGCCAACTACAAGCCAACCTAATACTTCAACATATTGACGCAACTTTTCTTCCATTCTCGCGCCACCAAATTTCATCAATGCCGCAACCAAGAAAAAGCGCGCTCCTCGCCCCACAGCAGAAGCCAGCAAGAAGGGTAAAAACGCCATGTGTAGTAGACCAGCCCCAATCGTAAACACCTTGTAGGGGATTGGGAAAAGCCAGCTAAAAAGACAATCCATACTCCATAGTCTTTGAACCAAGTCAGAGCATGTTCGAACTTATCTTGCCAACCCATGGATGCGATAACAGGTTCAACAATCGGTTCAAAAAGCCAAAAGCCGAGCGCATATCCTAAGATCCCACCAATCACCGACGCTAAAGTTGTTAACAAAGCAAAGTACCATGCTTTATTCGTATTCGCCAGACACATAGGTGCCAACATTACATCTGGGGGAACAGGAAAAATAACAGATTCTGCGAAACTCATGCCTGCGAGGTATCGCTGTGCATGACGATGGCGTGCCCAACGCAATGCGGCATCGTACAAAGGGGTAAATAAACGCAAGGGGTTTCCTTAAATTATATCGCCAGGGACCAAAGGCACAAATCGAACATCGGCCATGACTTGTTGTTTAAACTCATTTTTTTCGCGAGTATACAGCATCAACTTTTGTTCGACATCTCCGATAGGAACGATCATCACACCACCATCGTCAAGCTGCTCAAGCAGTTGTTGAGGTACCGACGCAGCTGCAGCTGTAACAATGATCCCTTGGAATGGCGCCTGCGATGCCCACCCTTGCCAACCGTCTCCATGCTTCATTGTCACATTGTACAAATCCAATTGATGTAGACGTCTTTTCGCTTGCCACTGCAGGGCTTTAATACGCTCCACTGAATATACTTTGTCGAATAGTTGCGCCAGAATTGCACTTTGATAGCCTGAACCTGTGCCAATTTCTAGCACTTTAGATGTGACGCCATGAGCGCGCAAAATTGCGGTCATATGTGCAACGATGTAGGGTTGAGAAATAGTCTGCCCTTGCCCAATTGGTAACGCCGTATTTTGATAGGCTTTATGTTTGAGTACTTCATCAATAAATAAATGACGAGGTGTTTTCGCCATAACCTCGAGTACACGCTGATCGATGATCCCTTCTTGAGCTAACAACTGGGTCAATGAACCTGCGCTGCGTTGGAAGTTACTGATCATTATTTACTCCGCTAACCATTGCTTTAGGGGTTCAATACTCTCTTTCGCGGTCATATCCACACTCAGGGGAGTAACGGAAGCATACCCTTCGCGTATAGCTGCAAAATCAGTCCCCTCTCCTGCATCTAACTCTGGCCCAAGTGATCCATACCAGTATACTTTTCTGCCCCATGGGTCTCGTTGCGCGGTCATGGTTTCCGCTTTATGGCGTGCTCCCAAACGCGTTACCTTAATACCTTTGAGCTCGGTGTAAGGAACATCAGGAACATTGATATTCAAAATTTGGTCTTTGGGCAATGGGTGACTCTTGAGCTTATTAATAATATCCACAGTGACCTGCGCAGCTGTTTCAAAATGATTACACTCTCTACTTGCCAGAGACACCGCGATTGCCGGCAGCCCCATATGTCGACCTTCGGTGGCAGCTGCCACTGTGCCAGAATACAATGTATCGTCACCCAAATTAGCACCGTGATTTATGCCTGCCACCACTAAATCGGGCTGATCAGTAAACAACGCGTTCAATGCCACATGAACACAATCTGTCGGAGTGCCATTAACACTATAAAAGTCGTTGTCGAGTTGCTGAGCACGCAGTGGATTCATCAGTGTTAGCGAATTACTTGCTCCGCTACAATTTCTATCTGGCGCTACCACATCAACGGTGGCTATTCTTTTCAATGCATCATGCAAAACTGAAATGCCTTTCGCATGGACGCCATCGTCATTACTCAGCAGAATCTTCATCATCACTCCTTGCAATACTTTGTTCACTGGCACGGTAATTCACCAGCTCTCGCAACAATGCGGTCGCGAAACACCCTTTTTTTAGAGAAAAGCTTAATTCAATGGTATTTTCGTGGGGCATACTCACCGTTAAATTTTCTGGGTACAGACGCAGCATACGTCGCTCTGTTTTCAAGCCAATATCCGCTAATCCTAAACACCACTTGTTATACGGTTCAAGCCAAATCCGCTCTTCTTCAACTAAACCTTTGTCACCTTTACCTACCATAGGAGCTGAGAGCTCTATGTCTCCTTCCACCAGTCTGGTAATGTTCTCAGGTGTTATTGCGTCAGTAAAAAACGCATTGCTGCCACTTAACATAAACACTTCATGTTTCAGGGTTTTTGCAAGCCCATGCTCGGCAACGCGCAAGCTCACTAATTGGTTAAAAATATAAGAGCGTGCCGCAGAAATCACCATAGACCTTAGTTTACGGTCGCGAATGGCTTCGCCATTGAACATGCGCTCGGCCATTTCTAAATTATGCCCACCATGACCAAATCGCTGCTCGCCAAAATAGTTAGGCACCCCTTGGCGCACGGCGTTAATACGGCTCAACACCTCTAATGGCTCACTGACGTCGCGCAGCACAATAGTGAAGCGATTACCTTTATGACAACCAATACGTAACTTGCGACCATGGCGCACTTGTTTGGATACAAAAATGAAATCGTCGTTTAAGGCGCTAAAATCAACATTTTTCTTTATTGGTACTGGCACACTGAACCACTGAGAACACACACCTTGGCGGTCTTTTTGGCCTGCATAACTCACATCGCGGGGCGCTACATTGGCAAGTTTTGCGATAGCTTTAGCTACGGCAACCGTATTGATACCGCGCTTGATGATGTGTAAACACACATGCTCACCACTGCCATCAAGCTCAAACCCCAATTCCTCATCAACGATGAAATCTTCTGGATTTTGCTTAAACACGGCGGTGGCACTGGGTTGGCCATAAAGGTACTCAAGCCCTTCTAGGGGGTAAATATTAGTGGTCATGATTGCTGAACCAACACCGCTACCGCATGGGCAGCGATCCCTTCTTTGCGCCCAGTGTAACCCAACTCCTCAGTTGTTGTTGCCTTGACATTGACCTGCTCCATCGCAACCTGCATATCTTCTGCTAGACACGCTCGCATGGTATCAATGTGCGGACGCATTTTGGGGGCTTGCGCGACAATGGTTACATCGATATTACCCACCTTATAGTTTCTCGCGTGTACTTCACTCATCACTCGGCGCAACAATATACGGCTGTCGATACCTGCAAACTCAGCACTGGTATCAGGAAAGTGTTTACCAATATCACCGAGCGCCAGTGCTCCTAGAAGAGAGTCGCACAGCGCATGAATTGCGACGTCACCATCTGAATGCGCAACAAAGCCTTGGTCGTAATCAATTTTAACGCCACCTATGGTTAGTGGCCCTTCGCCACCAAAACGGTGCACATCAAAACCATGGCCAATTCTAATCATAAAAACTCCGTAACTTGTTGTGCTAATAGGAAATTAGCCAATTGCAAATCTTCAGGGGTCGTTATTTTAAAGTTATCGCTACGTCCACAGACCAAACGCACTTTGTGCTGAGCCCACTCCATCGCTGAAGCTTCATCGGTAATGGCAACCCCTTGGGCGAGCGCTTGGGTTAACGCTTGGCGCAATGCCTCATATGGAAAAAACTGTGGCGTGAGCGCTTGAAATAAGTGGTCGCGAGGCACAGTTTCATGCACGTAGTCATCGCCGCGTTTGATAGTGTCACGCACTTTAGCGGCTAATATGCCACCTTCACCACTTTGCAGACATTGTTTAACAAGGTTATTGATATCCGCAACATCCACGAGTGGACGCGCAGCGTCGTGTACTAGTACCCACTGTGGAGGATTATCAGCAAGTGCATCCAATGCCGCCAATACGGAATCAGCGCGCTCTTTACCACCGATCACTGTGTTTACTATGTTGGTGTTCAGGGCTAAAGAATGGAAATAATCATCCGTGGCGCTAATAGCCACTAAGATATGATGCACATCATCAACTCGAGAGAGTTTATTTAAGGTGTGTTCTAAAACGGTTTTACCTTGCAATTCAATATATTGCTTTGGCAGCTGCGATTGCATCCTGGAACCAACACCTGCGGCTGGGACGATAGCTACAATGCCATTTGGGTTAGTCATATAACTTCTTTATATCGTTATTTTGATTCATTTTGTTTACTAGGGAGAACGCGATAAAACACTTCATTAGGTTTTATCATTCCGAGCTCATGACGAGCGCGTTCTTCGACCCCTTCAAGATCAAGTTTGAGATCTTGAATATCTGCTTCAAGCAACTTGTTTCGCTTACTCAGTTGCTGGTTGGTTTGTATGTGAGACTCAACCGCTTTACTTAGGCGCGTGTAATCTTCTACACCATTGTGCCCAAACCACAGTAAATACTGCAGATAAGAGAGTAAGACAAACAAGCCAAGTTGAAATAAACGCATTAGCTATCCTTCATTGGCAGCGGTTGCTTAAAGTTTTTCCAATTAATCCGCGTAGTCAGGAGCATTTCTCTGAGGCTCAGCGTCCGCGGGGAACTCACTTTATTTTGCTGCCATCTATGCCCACAACATGCAGGCGTAAAATTCTTTTTATTTGGCACCAGTAACTGCGCGTGTAGAGCAACACTGAGGCGCGAATCTTTGTAATGCCCGTCTAAGTCAAACCAGCCAGCCTGATTACAGTGCACGCGATTACTACTGACCTGATCTAAGGTATCAATCGTAACGAATTGCATATGCCCTTGCGTAACGAGCAAGGGGACTAAGATCCCGACGTGAGCATTAGCACTGTAAAATGTGCGATTGGCGTCGCAATCAATACTGGGTGGCTTGGTAGATTGCTTCGCGATCCAACTGCCATTTTGCCCATCTAAGGTTAACGGGCAATGACCATGGACGATATGAAATGCAGCGCGCTCCACGTAATAAGGCAAACTATCTAACAAACGGGAAACTCGCTTGGGATCAGGTTGCGTGGCACATTGTTGACTCAAACGATGCAATTCACGGGCATAAAACGCATTACACAACTCGGCATACAGCACCCGCTGCTGGTCAAGTGCAAATAAGTCTGCTTGCTGCGATGATTCTTGCCGCACGTTGCCTCCCAATCGTTGTGCTTAAGTTTATACCATAGTTGCACAAAATTTGAGAAGCTACGCGCATACAAATAGCGCTATTGTGGCTGTATTCCTAGACGCGCAAATCCTGATTCCATAAATTGCACCACTTGCTTGCGCTTTTTACCTACCAAAAAGCTGCCATCCGCCAAAAACATAAAGTTTTGCCAATGTGCTTTAAACACATCAAAGCGAGTTTCAATGACGTCATCTTTGCTCAAACAAAAATACACTGTGGTGTTATCTTGCCAGTCTAAGTGAGCAAGAATTTCTTCAGGGATAGCCTTGCCATCTTCAAACGCACGCTCCCAAAAGACGTCATCGGCAGCAAAGTTTTGCGCTTGCTTAACCCAATCTGCGTCGGTGAAAAAGTCGGGATGATCTTTGTCACGGCTAATAAAGGTCGTCCACAGCACGGCTGAACGTACAGGCGTCATTGGTTTTATATGCGCCAATTGCTCTGTTGGGATTGTTAATTCTCGGTGCCTAAACACCCATGCCTTCGCGTATTCATCCAAAGATAAGTAATTCATTCGTGCTTATGCCTACTGCACCGCAATTTATGGCGCCTAGTATACCTTTCTAGAACCGCGCTGTCACAAGGCTAACTTGGTCAATACATGTAAATATGGCAGACTGGGGTCAGACCAGTATTAGGAGATGTGTCGTGCACTTTGATTCTACCCAAAACTACATCGCCAGCGCAGCCTTAAAGCAAGCCGTAAACGCCGCTATTGCGCTACAAAAACCGCTTCTCATAAAGGGTGAACCTGGCACAGGTAAAACCTTACTTGCTGAAGAGCTTGCCACCAGCCTGGGCAGCGAACTTATCCAATGGCACATCAAATCGACCACCAAAGCACAGCAGGGACTTTATGAGTACGATGCAGTATCACGTCTGCGCGACTCGCAACTTGGTGACGCGAAGGTGCATGACATCAGCAACTACATCGTAAAAGGGAAGTTGTGGCAGGCATTTATTAGTGATGAAAACCAACCTCGCCCGGTACTACTGATTGATGAGATAGACAAAGCAGATATCGAATTTCCCAATGACCTACTGCTCGAACTCGATAAAATGGAATTCTTCGTTTATGAAACGGGTGAGCGGGTGAAGGCAACACAGCGCCCTATCGTAATCATTACTTCAAACAATGAGAAAGAATTACCCGATGCGTTTTTACGCCGCTGCTTCTTCCATTACATTGACTTCCCAAACGCGCAAGAGATGCAACAAATCGTCGATGTGCATTACCCAGACATCAAGCAAGCGTTATTGAGACAAGCACTGGATGTATTCTTTGGCCTGCGCCAAGTAGACGGTTTGAAGAAAAAGCCTTCCACCAGCGAATTGTTAGATTGGTTAAAGCTGCTGATGGCTGAGGACATCGATCCTAAAGTACTGCATAACAGCGCGGAAAAAGGCGGATTGATGCCATTATTTGGTGCGTTATTGAAGAACGAGCAAGACGTGTCACTTATTGAAAAACTCGCTTTTATGAGTCGTCGTTAATGCTCATCGAATTCTTTTTCACGCTCCGCAAATATCGACTCCCAGTGAGCATCAGAGAGCTCTTGGATTTGCTTGGCGCCCTCAATGCGGGTGTGGTCTTCGCCGATACCGAGGCGTTTTATCATCTTGCTCGTACCGTGATGGTAAAAGACGAAACGCACTTTGATCGTTTCGACAAAGCGTTTGCTGATTATTTCCAAGGCATTGAAGACATCGACTTGTTAGAAGCACTCAAAAATGAGTATCAGCTGCCTTCTGATTGGTTGCGTAAAGAATTCGAAAAACACCTCAGTGCCGAAGAAAAAAAACAACTCGAGGCCATGGGGGGGTTGGACAAGCTCATGGAAGAATTGCGCAAGCGATTTGAGGAGCAACAAAAACGCCATGCCGGAGGCAATAAGTGGATTGGTACCGGCGGCACGTCACCTTTCGGCGCCTTTGGCTATAACCCTGAAGGTGTACGCATTGGCCAACCCGACTCTCGTCAACGGCGTGCTGTTAAGGTCTGGGATAAGCGCCAATATCGCAACCTCGATAGCGATGCAGACATCAGCTCTCGCACTATAAAATTAGCGCTGAAAAAGCTGCGTAAATTTGCTCGTTCAGGTGCCAGCGATACGTTGGATCTCGCCGAAACTATCCGTGCAACCGCTAAGCAAGGCGGGATGCTGGATGTGAAAATGGCGCCAGAGCGTCACAACGCCGTCAATGTCCTCATGTTATTTGATATTGGTGGCTCGATGGATGACCACATTCAATTATGCGAGCAGCTATTCAGCGCTGCTCATGGAGAGTTTAAACACCTAGAGTTTTTTTATTTTCATAACTGTGTGTATGAGCACCTTTGGCAAGACAATAGCCGCCGGTGGGATAAAGTCATTGACACCCATAGCTTGATGCAAAGGTTCGGTCGTGACTACAAAATTATTTTTGTCGGTGATGCCACCATGGGGCCCTATGAAATCGCCTATCCTGGTGGCAGTGTAGAACACTGGAATGAAGAAGCGGGTGCTGTATGGCTGCAACGCCTCACCCATCATTTTGATAAGGTGGTGTGGCTCAACCCACAACCTAAATCCCATTGGCGTTACTACCACTCTATTGAAATGATTGATCAACTCATGGCCAAGGGGGAGCAAAGTCGGATGTTCCCATTGACGCTCGATGGCATCAGCGCAGCGATAAAAGAACTCAGCTAGTAAATTTCGAAAATGGGCACTTAAAAATGTGCCCATTTTCTGGTCTACCACAGCTGCAATACAACAAACGCAACGCTGAAGCCTACCAAGTAGATTAAACCCACCCAAGTCAGCAGCTTTAACCACGAAGGTTGCTTAATTTGGGCTTGTTTGACTAAGCGCATGTTGAGCCACGCGAATACCGGTGTAGTAAGAAATGCTAAGGTCATCGCAAATGTGAGCATCTCTTTTAAATTACTTTTGAAGAACAAAATCACCGCCATTCCAGGCACAGCCTGCAGCAATAACCACACACTGAGTTTCTTTGGCAAAGGTAAACGAGGCAATAAGTTCGCACTGGCCGTTAAGGTGCGAGCGTACCCATCCAGCACAGTGAGAGTCGTTCCGAGCATACATAAGAACGCAACTGTCGCAATTAACCATCGAGACCACTCACCGATAGTATATGCATACATATCAATTAGTTGTTGTGCAAAAGCAACACCCGCCAAGGCGATTTCAGTCGATTTACCATGCTGAATCAATACCCCGAGAGCAAAGAATACCAAGGCCAACACCGCAGTCATGATGTAACCGAAATTAAAATCAAACAGCCCTGCACTATCTGTTACATCAACTGTTTTTTGTTTGGCTTGAAGCCATAATGAGTTGAGTACTGAAATCTCAATGGGAGCTGGCATCCACCCCATCATTACAATTACAAAGCTGAGACCCGCAAGAGTCATGATATCTGGCGTCTGATAATCATTTTGCGCCAGAATTGGGTCATGGCCGGTTTGCACTAAAACAATAAAAAATGCGGCCAAGGTACTTATGGCGAGTATGGCCATAATCCATTTTGAGGCTTTGTCCAAAGCGCGATAATGACCAAAAAGTAAAAGCACAGAACAGGCCACTAATAACAATACGCATAGCGCACTCAGACCTAACGCTCCGCCTATCACATAGTGCGCCAAGGCTGCTGTGAGGAGTAAGACCCCCGCAGTGTTGACAATACCGGCAATGATACTGAGCACAAAAAAACCATAAAAGTACACCGGCCCTTGCTTTTTATACCCATCTACAAGGTTCTCGCCTGTGGCCAAGGTGTACTCAACACCACATCGGAAAAAAGGATATTTGCAAAGATTTACAGCAATAATCAGCCAGGCTAATTGCCAACCGTATAAAGCGCCAGCTTGTGTTGCAGCGACCAAGTGAGATCCACCAATGGCCGCTGTTGCCATTAGTATACCGGGCCCCAACGCCTTTAAATACTGAGAATACTGCACAATTTAGATGCTCTTATTATTATTTATGTAAGCATCCGAGAGTATGTTAGATACCTTTTATTTTCAACTGGATAGTTAGTCTTTCTAAACTACAATTAAACATGAATGCTCTAGCTTAGATATTTATATTGATACTTAGCTTGTACCTATTTATAATCATTTTTCGATAGCAAGGAGCCCGATAATACAGGCTCCTTTTTTTGTTTGTGTGGGAGTCCAATGCGTTTAAAAAAATTGCTTTGCGCAACACTTTTAGGATTTGTGTGTAGCCTGAGTGTGCATGCAGCACCTACACAGGTTAGTGGCTTTGCTACCATTGGTGCGACATACACAGATTCCAAGCAACTGGCCTTTCGCAGTGATGTCTCCGTCGATCAAGGAAAAAGTGGCAATATCGACTTTGGCTCGCTGTCGCGATTAGGTATTCAATTCGACAAGAAGTTTAATGAACAATGGGGGGCAACGGGCCAATTCGTTTTGAAACGTCATGTTGATTACAGTTTTGATCAATTAACTCAGCTTGCTTTTATCAGTTACTCCCCCACTCCAAATTGGAAAATCAAAGCCGGACGCACTGGTTTAGATTTGTTTATGATGACGCCGTATCGAAATATCGGCTACGCCTACACAGAAACACATGCCCCCGTTGAATTCTATGGCTTAGTTCCGCATCAAAGCATCGACGGAGTTGAACTTTCGAGCACCCATGCAACCACTAATGGCACGTTTTCTAGCCGCTGGTATGCAGGTAAATCCAAAGACTATTTGTCCAACTTTGAATATGAGTGGGAATTAGAGCTTGATAGTATTCGCGGTGTTACCTTAGCGTACGAACACAATAACTGGCTATTTCGTGCCAATCATAGTCGAGCTGAAGTGGGCGGCAATGAGATATCGCATTACCCTATGCTGCGCCAAGCAGCGCAGAGCATTCCCGACGTAATTTGGCCTGAGTTACGTGCGCTAACCGATGAAATAGACCCCGTAGGTAGTGAATTAAGGTATTCAACACTGGGCCTAAAATACGATAACGGTGCCTATTACACGCAATCCGAGCTTGCTTATATCGATGCCTCGACCAACATATTAAACAATCTCATCAACGGCTATGTCTACTTCGGTAAGCGTTGGCAGACGTTCACTGCACAGCTTGGCTATTCATTTACTGAGGGCGATGAGTACGATACCGCTGCACCACGAATAAGAAATAACTTTACAGAACAAATCTATCAAGCAATTGACCGTGGCCTTAACTACTATGTTAACGATTAATCAACCGTTTCAGTAAGTGGACGTTACGATTTCCGTACTGATATGGCTCTCAAATTACAATTTGAATGGGTAAATTTAAAAAGTAACGACAATCAATTCATGCTACGTGTACAAGACACTGCAGAAAAAGAAAAGTTACTCGTGATCAGCGCCACATTGGATTGGGTCTTTTAATTATGAAGTTAATTCCCGTTTTCGCCGCAATCATGATAATGAGTAGTCACCCACTCAAAGCAGAGAGTGAGATTGCTGTGATTGTGAATCTAAAGAATCCAACCAATGAATTGACGACCAAACAACTCATCGATTTGTATATGGGCAAACTTATTGCTTTTCCCAATGGCGATCGCGCAGCACCACTGGATCTCCCTCAAGAATCTCAGCTACGAGAAGATTTTTATCAAACGCTCACAAAGAAACCGATCAGCAGTATCAATGCGTATTGGTCTAGAGTGAAGTTCAGTGGGCACGCTCAATCTCCACTGAGTTTACAAAATAGCGCCGAGGTATTGCAGCGAGTAAAAGACATTGACAATGCCATTGGCTATGTAAAGCTTAAAGACGTCACAGACGATGTGAAGGTGGTATACACTCTTGCTCAATAAGCATAGTTTGATTTTGCGCCTCGCTATGGTGTTGGTTTTAACCTCACTAATAGCAGGCGTAGTAGCTGTTAGGTATTACTATCAAAGTATTTATCAACAAGAGGTTGATAAGGCACAGCTCGCCATTGACCAGCTCCATAAAACGGTGTCTAGCACTGCATCAATCGCTGTGTACCTAAAAGACAAAGACCTCGCATTAGAAGTCGTTAACGGCCTTATAAAGAACGACGTTATCCTGGGTGCACAAATCAGTAGTGAAGACACTGTGCTTGCACAACAAGGCGCAAACGACGCTGTTCGAGGTCTGAGCTATGAACTCTTCAACCCTTTTTTTGAAAATGAAGTGGCAGGCAAAATAACACTCTCTCCCGCGCAGAATTTAATTGAATACAATGCGCGAAATATCGCTCAAAACAGCGCACTGTTATTAGTGGTCCACACTATAGTTGTGCTACTCATATTTATCGTGATTGCCTATTTCATCGTAACTAAACCAATGGGCCTGTTAAGTAAGGAGCTGATGCAGATTATTCCAGGTACGGCAAATCGTATCGATATTCCCTTCGCTCATAGCGACAGTGAAATTGGTGATATAGCAAAAAGTATCAACGATATGTTGCAAGATGCCGAATCGCATTTCAGTCAAGAGCGAGAATTACGAAAAGAAGTTCAAGAGCTTGGTAATCGTCTACAACTGCTTTTCGAGCACGCGTCTTCTGCAATGATCCTAGCAACTCGCAGCGGCAAAATAATGCTTTTCAACGCCTCAACTGCGGACTTGTTGAAACGCCTAAACATCACAATTAGCGGCAACCTCTACGAATTAGTTGAAAATGCCTTCATGGATGCCAACGCACTTAAACAACACATCTCCGATAACCTGAACAAGAATGATGTTGCCAGAGGTGAATACCAGCTTATTAATGATATAAATGGTGATGAAATGTGGGTCCACATACTGGTAACCCGCAGCTATGGGCAGGACAACACGTCTTACTTACAAATTTTTATTAACGACATTACCACGCGCAAGAATGAGCTTGCGCACCTAAGCCACACAGCCAGTACTGACAAACTTACTGGATTACTCAACCGAGCAGGTGCTGAACGTGAAATTGATGCTCGCCTGAGTGCACAACAAGCGCTCACACTCATGCTTATAGACCTAGATGGCTTTAAACCAATAAACGATATACATGGTCATGATGCCGGCGACATCATTCTTTGCCATGTTGCCAACCAACTACAAGATTCATTGCGCAAAGGCGACTTGTGTATCCGGTGGGGTGGAGACGAGTTTGTGGTTGTCGTAGAGTCCAAAGGTGCAGAATCAGCCATACAACTCGCCGAAAAGCTCAGGATGGCATTGAGCACACCGAAAAAGCTGGACAATGGTGAGCTAGTTACTGTCGGCGCCAGTATCGGCGTGGCGATGTCACCTGCTCACGGGGTCAATATAAAAGATTTAGTCAGTGCCGCAGACAAAGCCATGTATTCCATCAAACATCAGAATAAAAATGCCTCTGCTCTGGCGCCTATTTAATCCGTATTCAAAGCGTTTTGAGGAACTCAGGTTGATATAACTCTGCATCCGCTTCAAGATTAAATTTGTTTGCCAACACGTCAAGCTTTGCTTGCTCGATGGCGAGCTCTTCCATGGTGATGGTGTTGTCATCCAACTGCCAAAGTTGTCTGCAACCACTGTAATTAAACTGTAAAGCATGCAACGCTTCTACGTTGCCTTGCTCAGCTGCGGCCTTAACTTTAGCAAGCTTACGGGTGATCAAATTCAGTGCTTGTTTAAGGCGCCAAACATACGCTACTTCCGTGAAAAACGCATGATTTTGATAACGCTTTAAGAATAAACCAATGATAAATGTAGTAGCGATTACACCGATAAGATTCCAATAGAAATGGCTGCCACTTTCATTGGGCCAAGCAAGGATCAGTATTCTGGCGATGCCTAGACTGCCAACAATCAGTGCTGCAATACACGCAACAATCACGATATTAAGATGCTTTCTATATCGCTCTTTATCTATTTGTTCCAATTTCATAACCCACAACCATAACCTGAAAACGAAAAAGCGAGGGCATTATACCCTCGCTATAGACAAGAAAGTAGCACCTAGTGGCGCCCAATTTTTGCTCTAGATCATCACCAAGCTCACTAAGAAATATGCGATGAATGTCAGTACACCACCAAATAGTGCGTATGGCATTTGCGTCTTAACGTGAGTCAGTAAATCACATCCAGAGGCAATCGCCGACACCGCACTGGTATCTGAAATCGGCGAGCAGTGGTCGCCAAACACACCGCCACCCAAGATGGCCGCAAGTACCAGTGAAGGGGGAAGTCCTAGGGCTTGAATTAATGGCACACCAATTGGGATGAGTATCGCAAACGTCCCCCACGACGTACCTGTCGTGAATGAAATAACCGCGCCAGTTAAGAATAACATCGGCACAACTAACACCAGAGGTAAGTAATCACCCACTAAGGAGGCAACGAATACGCCGGTACCCAGCTCTTTTAAGCTTGAGCCAAGTGCCATCGACAACAACACGATGGCAACAAGAGGAAGTAACTCACCCATCCCCTTGAAACCCATGTCCACAAGTTCATGATGGCTAAAAAGCTTACTGAAAGTCAGTAATAGGTAAGCGACAACACACGATAGAATCGTTGCGTAAAGGACTGACTGGGAGCCACTACCTTGAGCGATATCGCCATTACCGGTCCAGTACATAAAGCCCACCATGGAGGTGATCAGCGTAAACAATGGGACCAACATAAAGCGCGCTTTGGTGCCTTTGTCAGCTTCTGCATGTTCGGTCACATCTATTTTCTCAAGCTTTCGTTCCGCTTCTTTCATCGGCCCGTGGACTTTATCTGAAATAATGGTGTAGGCAACTAACAACAGTGCAATGATAGCGTAGAAGTTATAGCCAATACTGCCCCATAATATAGAGACTGATGACTGTTCCAATTCATAGTTATCCAGCAAGCCTAGGATGTATGCTCCCCACCCGTTTAGAAGAATTAGAATACACACAGGTGCGCTGGTACTGTCGATAATGTAAGCCAAGCGTGCTCGGCTCATTTTAAATTTGTCGAATAATCCTCTAGATAGAATACCCGAAGTTAATACGCTGAGATTTGACTCAATAAATACAGCAACACCGGAAAACATGGTCAAAAATCCAACTTGGCGCTTGGACTTAGCCACCCCTTTTCCGATAAGCAAATTCACTGTCGCAGCCACACCACCCGATTCTCGGATATAAGCCAACAAAGCACCAATGAGCACACTAAAGAGTAACACTCGGCTGTTTCCTGGCGACGATGCAGTCTCAACAACACGCTCTATGGTATTGATAAAAGTGAAGAATAAGGTATTACCTTCGCCACTCAAAGCCAGTAAGAATTCAGATGACGCCACTGCAACAAGCAGGGCCATAATCACCTCTTTACGCCAAAAGACGATTGCTATCGCAATGATCGGCGGCAGTATGGAATACCACGACATGTTGTTATCCTTGTTATTATAAAGCTTGAATAGTCTTGCAAATGAGCATAGATTATTCAATCAATTTTCATTTATCTGTAATTTTTTAGTTATGCATCCACTCCCCTACTTCCCCTATGTGGGCCAGCAAATGCACGTTGAGGACTTAGCTATCAGCGAACTAGCCAAGCATGTCCCCACACCTTTTTATTGTTATTCTAGCGCGGCGATTGCAAGTAATTACAAGCGTTATAGCGATGCCTTTTCGGGGTTGGATAGCTTAATTTGTTATGCTGTAAAAGCCAACTCAAATCAGGCAATTTTGGCAACCCTCGCCCAATTAGGCGCGGGTGCAGACACAGTTTCAGAAGGTGAAAATCCGCCGCGCGCTAGCCGCGGGCATTAGTCCAGACAAAATCGTATTTGCGGGTGTGGGTAAAAGCGAGCAAGAAATTCAATACGCCTTAGAACAAGGTATTTTGCAGTTCAATGTTGAGTCTGAACCTGAGCTTGAGCGTATCAGCCGACTTGCAGCGCAAAGTAACACTACCGCACGCATCTCGATTCGTGTGAATCCTGACGTTGAAGCCAAAACACACGCAAAGATTACGACAGGCAAAGCGGAAAACAAATTCGGTATCAATATCGATTTAGCACCTGCTTTATATGCAAAAGCAGCCAGCTTACCTGGCATTGAAGTCACCGGCGTCGATGTACATATAGGCTCTCAACTTGTTGACCTGGAACCATTTTCTCACGCTTTTGCGAAAGTGGCTCAACTTGTGCGCGATCTTAAGGACAAGGGTATTCACATTAGCGTCATTGATATTGGCGGAGGTCTGGGTATTAACTATGGCGAGCACCATGACGAACCTGACATCGTTGCCTATGCCAAGCACGCGCAAACACACCTAGCTGAACTGGGTTGTAAGATTATTATCGAACCAGGTCGTTCTATGGTGGGCAATGCGGGTGTGTTAGTAACTAGAGTTGAGTACGTAAAAGTAGGCCAAGTACGTACCTTTTTAATTTTGGATGCGGCGATGAACGATTTAGTCCGTCCAAGCATGTACGATGCCTATCATCACATAGCGACTGTCGAACAAAAGCAAGCTACTGCCACTTACGATATTGTCGGTCCAGTGTGCGAAACGGGCGACACGTTTGCGAAAAACCGTGAAATCGGCGAATGTTCCGAGGGAGACTTAGTTGCAATCATGGGTGCTGGCGCATATGGCGCTGTCATGGCATCCCATTACAATTCACGCTTGAATGCCCCCGAAGTCCTCGTTAACGCTCAGGAATACAGTATTATTCGTGAACGTATCAATTTTGACGCACTACTTTCACTCGATACCCTTCCAAATTGGCTGTAACCTACCAGCCAAGCAACTTTTATCGTTATTTAACTATTTTTCAAACATATAGATGAATAATTAGCCGAGAGTAAGATTTACTCTCGGTCGTACCTTTACACCCATTAACATATATTTTATTTTTAATTTAAGGAATAACTAGAAAAAATTATTCTTGATTAATATCCGCAACACTTGTTTAATAGATGTACAACAATGGAAGTAGGCACAGTGTTAACAGGGTACAGGGTAATAGTCCAACCAATAAATAATTTATTATAAGGATGGGGATACGATGAAACGAAGCAAACCAAGCTTTACAATGAGCTCACTTGCGCAGGCAACCTACCGCGCAGTTCGCTCACCAAAAGCAGCAATTACGTCCACGTTAATTGCTGCTGCATTTGTGAGTGGTCCTGCACTAGCAGCACTCACTGGCAGTATTAAGGGTACAGTCATCGCGCAACAGACTGACAAGTCAATGGCCGGTGTAACCGTGACAGCAACTAGTAACGTGATGCCAAAAGCACGTACTACGGTTACGCGCGCTGATGGTAGTTATGACCTACCGCAGCTAAAGCCTGGCACGTATGAACTCACCTTCACTAACAAAGATGGTGCGAGTCAGACAATGACTGTACAAGTCTTGCTTGAGCAAACATCTAAAGTGGATGTTGAGCTCAGCATGGTGGGTGACAAAACTGAGATCATTGAAGTCTCAGGAAGCCGCCTTTATCGCCAAGGTAATTCTTCACTGACGAACTCGTTAGGTGAAGACGCAGTTAAGAATATCCCCATCGGTCAGGACTATCGTGACCTACTCAAACTTGTTCCGGGTGTTGAACTGTCAGAAAATGCAACACTAGGCCCATCTGCAGGTGGTTCAGGTGTCGATAACTCTTATGGCTTTGACGGTGTTAACGTATCATTGCCAATGTTCGGTAACTTAGCCTCTGAGCCATCAACTCACGATGTTGAGTTCGTAACGATGGACCGTGGTGGTGCGAAAGCTGTCGACTTTAACCGCTCAGGTGGTTTCGCCATCAATACAGTGTCTAAATCTGGTACGGATGAGTTCGAAGGGGGTATTGAATATAAAGTACAACCCAAAAGTCTCGTAGCCTCGCCAATCGGCGCTGAAAGTTATGAGTTAGATAAGAGCTGGTTAACTGCCAACCTAGGTGGCCCGCTGATTGAAGATACCTTGTACTTCTACACCTCGTACTATCGCCCAGAAGTGGAGCGAACGAACAAAGACACTGCTTATGGCGATGTCAAAGATTACAAAAGTGTGCGTGATGAATATTTTGGTAAGCTAACTTGGGCTCCGACAGACGATTTACTCTTTAACATTTCGCAACGTACTTCAGATAAAACCATTGAAGGTCGCTCAATAGGTGCCTATGGAGCCGATTCAGTTTCTGCTGGTGATAAAGCTGACCAAGATATCTTTACTTTAGATGGTTCATGGTTGATTACTGGTGCTACTACACTGTCATTCCAATACAGTACATTCGATTTAGAGACTGGCACAATACCTGACACTGTTTTATCTGTAGAGCCGTCTATTACAGGTCAACTTAATCTAAGTGACTTAACACAAATGGGCTACTTTTCAGTTCCATCTTTGCTAGACGCAGATTCTGGCTATACAGCCGAACAGATTGCTGCATTTAATGCAGGCGCGGCGGACTTAATAGCGCAATATGGTTACACCGAAAATGGGCAGAAAGTAGGTGGTGGTCAAGTTGGTGCATATCACCAGTTCGATAACAGTGATTTTTCACGAGAATCTTTCGAATTTGAAATTGATCATGAAATGAACTGGGGCGATGCCTTCCACTCATTGCATTTTGGTGCGCAGTGGTCATCAGGAAAAGAAATCCTAACTCGTCTCTCTAATGGTTGGGGCAGAATAAGCTATGTTGGCGGTTTAGATGAAAGTAAAGAAGCGGGCAGCGATGCGCCAGTTATTTACCGTGCTTACATCCAACAGATGAGTCTTGTTGGTGGCGGTGGTGCAGCAGTACCTGCAATCGTCTCTGAAAATGAGTCTATCAACATTGAATTTAATGACACCATTGAAATCGGAGACTGGACATACAACCTGGGTTTATTGGTGAGCCGCGATACCTATTATGGCCAAGGTTTAAAACCCAAATCTGGCACTGTTTCGGGCTATGAAGTCGCACCGGGTCACAAGTATGAGATGTATCAAACTGATTGGACTGACATGCTGCAACCACGTTTAGGTGTGAAGTGGAACTACGAAGGTGAAAACGATGTATTCGCAAACTTCGCCATCTACAACCCAGCAACAAGCTCACTCGCTCGTGCGGCCTCTTGGGACCGAAACACGCGTTCAGAACTTGATGTTGAATTCGACGCAAACGGCAACGTAATTTACGCTGAACCACGTGAAGGTTCATCAGGTAAATTCTTCCAAGAAGATATGAAGCCTCGCCGTATCAATGAGTTGACGTTAGGTACGACCAAGTATGTTGGCCAAGACCTAATTTTCCGCGCACACGTCCGCCACCGTAAGGGTATGCACTTTTGGGAAGATATGCCGAACAATGCACGTCTAACTGATTACTCAGGTCTAGACGTACCGGGTGTCCCTGATGATATCGCCGCTAAAGGTTTGTATATCGACAACCTAGACGAAGTACGTGCTGAAATCGGTGGTTCATCTTATGTTATCGCTGAGGTGGATGGTGGTGAAACCAAGTATTGGGAAGCAAGCTTAGAAGCAGAATACTTAGGTGACAACACCTACCTAAATGCTTCGTATGTTTGGAGCCACTATTACGGCAACTTCGACCAAGACAACACGACAGCAACCAATGATGCGAACACCTTCATCGGTTCATCTTGGTACGGTGATGGTCGCGGTCGCTACCCTTGGGATTACCGCTACGGTACGCTTTCAGGTGACAAACCACACAAGTTAAAAGTGTATGGTTACTACACCACGCCTTGGGAAGCGAACATTGGTGCCTACTTTGTGTTCCAGTCTGGTCGCCCTTGGGAGAAATGGCACGGTACGCCTTATGGTTACTCAAGCGACACCAGCCGCTATGCAGAACCTGCTGGCAGCCGTCGCAGTGCTAGCCACTGGCAGCTAGATTTGAACTACACGCAGGATATCAATATCTACGGCGACTTCGCTATGCAGTTCCGTGCCGATATCTTCAACGTGTTCGACCGTCAAACCGGGTATAACAATAACCCATACTTTGACGATGAGACATTCGGTGAAGCGCGCAGCCGTTACAGCCCGCGCCGCGTACAGTTGTCTTTCAACTTCGAGTTCTAAGCACCCCCAGACTAGCGCCCGTAAGGGCGCTTTTCTTTGGCCTTCACATTTCCTTATATCTTTGCAATCAGCAACTCACTGCCCTGTTTAACTCAACGAAATAATGTTATTTGTATCAAATAGATACATAATCCAAATTGGTTTGTATTAGCACGCCTAGGGTCTGTTGACCCTAATTAATTCTTACGTCTTTGATTAGCCTATAACGAAGATCTGAAAGGTATCCAATTGCAAAGAGCAGCAAACTTGAGTTGAAGTGTCCATCTAGCATAAGCATCCACATGCTCTCATCTTTTGTGACGCCTACGTATACGAATATCCATGTGGCCATGAACCAACAGACTTTTACGGTCCATGAGTACTCTCCTAAAAACCACTTTGATATCGATGACTTCTTAACACTTTTTTCCAAAATAAAACTTCCTTATTGTGAATTTTAGACCCGCAGTAATTAACGTTTTTAATGATTATCGACGAACCAAGTGTACCCAAAAAAAAGAGAAAACAATCACCATCTCTATGGCTATATTCAGTGCTTGTTTCAAGTAACGTCAGCACTGAAATAAATAATTAATTTCCTGTAAGGGAGGTCGTTATTGCGAGCAAAAAAAACGGCATCAAATGATGCCGTTTTGAATGAATACCCAGGCAGGGGTATCCTGTGTTAGCTGTTACTATGGCGATGTTGAAGAATCGCCTCATAAACGCGGGTGACAACTGAGCCATATTTCCCCGTTTCAAATTCTTTGCCTTTAAACTCAAACCGTGTGTCGCTGCCCACCACTTCACTGTGGCGAGCGTTAGTGAACAAAATAACTGCCAAGTCATATTCTGGGTCAATCACTGTGACCGTCCCTGTCCAGCCGGTATGACCATAGGCACGCGCACTTGCGTATGGGCCAAAGTGCCAGGTGCGTGCACCATTTCCGGCGCGACGCCATCCTAAACCGTAGCTTTCATCGGTTGCCGTCGGCTTAATAA
Organism: Pseudoalteromonas sp. GB56; assembly: GCF_054923835.1. NCBI lineage: Bacteria > Pseudomonadati > Pseudomonadota > Gammaproteobacteria > Alteromonadales > Pseudoalteromonadaceae > Pseudoalteromonas > Pseudoalteromonas sp. GB56. Next base: position 3,050,319 of record NZ_JBPCHK010000001.1, read on the forward strand.
ATTGATCAATCACATTTGGTGAGACAAGTTGCACTTCACCATAACTTCCCGAATTTAGCAACATTTGTGTTAGTTTTGCGACACTTTCCACGTTCGCAAACAAACCCGCGTGACCTGCCACGCCCTCTAATGAATAAAAGGCTTTTTCGTCATGAACCTCACCTTGCAGCACATAATTGCGCACACCATCAAAATCGATACGCCCGCCTCGGGTATTGCCGTGGATCTCAGTCGCTGCTATTTGCGCAGTTGTGAAGCCTTTTTGCAAAGGATTAAAGGCCATCGTGTTGATGCCAAGCGGCCCATATAATTGCGTTTCAACGTAAGCATCTAGCGGCATGCCGGAGATTCGCTCTACGAGCATACCCAGTAACATGTAATCCACGTCACTGTATACGTGGCGCTGCCCGCGCATCATCTCGAACGGCACAGCATGGGTGATTAAGTACTTCGTCCATTCACTGTTGAGTGAGTAATATGCTTGCCCAAGGTGATTATCAACACGGTGAAAGTCCACAACCTCAGGATAGCCTGCTGTGTGAGTTAATAAGTCTTCCACCAAGCGTACATCACGCCCTTGCCCTGTATACTCTTTGATGTAATGACTGATGGGCTTACTGACATCGAGCAAACCTTTTGACACAAGGTGCATCAAGGCTAGATTCGTTGCAAACATCTTGGTGTTGGAAGCAATATCAAACAAAGTATCAGTCTGCATGGGTTGAGGGATTGCCAGAGTTTTACCACCATCCTCATATTTGCGTGCATGCCCGTACGCACTCAGTTTCACCATGCGGCCTTTGTAGACTACCCCGAGCACCGCACCAGGAAACCCTGCGGCCACTTCTTGCTCAATCAATTCATCTACAGAGGAGAAATCGATGCGCTCTTTATCAGTTCTGGCGAGCGTGGGTGCAGGTATGCGAATTCGTAACTGTGCATCTTCTGGATAAACGGACTTCACATACACAGTATTGGTGCCATCGTGCGTGCGCCTTGCTAGCGAATAGCGGTAAGTGTGCTCTTCCTGCAGCGGTTCGGCTATATTGATGGTCTCACCGTTGACGACAATCTCTGCACGCTGCGCATTAATGTTTTCAATAATGATTTCACCGCGCCCTTGGTAAGACTTAAAGCGGTATTTGTTGTTCACATCGATGCGGGAACTTGGGTTTTGCTGTGGATACTCAACAAGCAACTGCTCATTACCAAGCACCAAAATATGTGGCTTTGCCTTACCTAATTCTTGATACTGAGCGAACAGCTTTTCTGCCTTTTTAGGTTTGTAGCGTTTCAGCAGTGCAAACAAGACAGACGCAGTTTTGCCATCCGCTTGAGCATTCATTTGCCAGGGCAAGAAATGCGCTTGAAACGCGCTAAGCGTGTCCAAAGTTTGTTTATCAATTTGTGCGGTGACATCGATGCCATAACCATAGTCCGCCAGTGCTTGTTGCATCAAAGCGATTGAGGGCGGTGCCACGCTAAAATATTGCCAGTAAGATTCGACATCTTGCTGCTCATACCAAGCACCTATTCCCGCTTGATATAACTGATACCAAGGAAAGCGCGGACCTGGGTCACTTTTTCGCTCAGGCGCTATATCAGCGTGACCCACAACCTGTGTTGGGCCAATATCTGGATTACGAGCAAGAATGTCTTGGCTGAGCTCTATCAGCAGCTCGATTTGCTTAGGATCGTAATCAGGGAATACGCAAAAGCGCTGGCTACTGTTCGCCCCTATCTGCTCTTTAGGTTGCGAATAGCTGCACGTAGGCACATTAACTATTTCAATACCGATGGAATGGTCATTTAAGTCTGTTCTTCCCTGCCAATAGCTGCTGCCCGCATGCCAGGCTCTGTCTTGTTCATGGACAAGCTGAATAACTTCGAGCTCTTTGTCACCATAGCTAGGATCATTACTTTCAGGCACCAAATAATGTGAACTTAAACCTCCTTCCTCTACCAGCACTCGCTCAGACTTTTCATAATCGATAGCGGTATAGTGCATCACTAAAAATTTGATGCGCTTTGAATAGTTTTGCGATTGCTTAAATGTGTAGCCCGAACTACAACTGCTCAGCACGCTCACCAAAAAGGCGAACAATGTGGTCTTATAAAAGAAAGGCAAAAGATCCTTGTTCATATCAACCTGTAGTAAATTTACGTTCAACGTCACGCGAACAGCGCGATGTACCTACTTAAACCAGAATTTTCTATGCACTTACATGGCCAAACATGTCAAATGATGCAATTCATTACAGCTTTTTTGGTACACGCTCGATAATTGTACCCTTACAGTACAATAATATTTTATTTCATTCAAACTTATATGGATAAAATATATATTCCAAAATTTGTATTTATTCCTTCTACAGAATAGACTGTTAGCATTATTCAAATCGTTACCTTTACATCAATGTACCGATTTCAATGCTTTCAGGATGCAAGGTTACCTGAAATTTTTTATTCCTTTAGTTTGGAATATCAGGTTAAACTGTAGTTATTACGTTGTGTTAACATGTGTACCAAACATTTATGTACCCATGTGACAAAGAAACCTAACAAAAATTAAGCAACTTCTTATGTCGACATTTGTAAAAATTAAGGCACTGCGCCAATCTTTCTCGAGTAGCGAAGCTAAACTCGCTGAATTCACATTGAACTCAGCCAATGCTATTCGTGACTTATCATCTATTGAGTTAGCTAAAGTCGTAGGCGTAAGCCAATCAAGTGTAGTTAAGTTCGCGCAAAAGCTCGGATACAAAGGCTTCCCCGCATTTAAACTCGCTGTTATCGACGCCCTAAATTCAGAATCTCCCGCACCTAAACTACACGGCAAAATCACACTTAATGATAGTTTAGAGCAAATTGCGGAAAAGCTATTAAGCAGCAAAATGGCTGTGCTCAGTGAGACTAAGAACCTTAACGAAGCCCATTCGGTCGAACTAGCGGTATCTCTTCTTAAAAATGCACGCCGCGTGGCGATATGTGGTTTAGGTGGTTCTGCATTGGTAGCAAAAGACTTTGCCTACAAACTTCAGAAGCTTGGCATTGCAGCCATCGCCGAAGCGGATGGCCATGCACAACTGGCCTACGTCTCAACCCTAGGTAAAGACGACCTTGTCATTGCGATTAGTGAGTCGGGTAAAACCCGTGAAGTAGCAGAGGCTGCTCATCAAGCCCATGAAAATAACTGCCCAGTCATTGCAGTAACCAAATTTGGATCAAGTCCCGTTGCAGACGGTGCAACGGTGAATTTGTATTCAGTAGCAGAAGAAGAGTCAATTCGTTTGTCATCTATTCTTGCCAGAACAGCGCAGGACTTTGTCATTGATATTCTGTTCATTGCGCTAACCCAAGCTACGCGTCCGGGTCGCAAGCTTCTAGAGCATTCTAACGACGTGGTTAAAGCGTTTCGCGAGAATTAAAAAAAGGCCCGTTTCGGGCCTTTTTAACGATGGGAGATAACACTTCAGTTACTGGTACAGCAGGTATTTTTTGCGCATCGCAATAAATTCTTCAAGCCCTGCTTGCCATGCTTCCTTAATCTCAGCTTCCGATTGGCCGGCTTCGATGGCCTTGCGTAACTCGTCTGTGCCCGCAAGCTTATCCATAAAGTTAGCGCTGGTAAAAAATTCAGTATTTTGTTGTTTAAATTTATCGTGGGCGCTAATTAACCAACCTAAATCAAGTCCTCGCACTGGGCTTTGACGCAAGTCTAAGCCCTTGGCAATCTTATCTTTAAGTTTAGGGTTACTGGCAGCTCCAGCAATAGAACGAGGGGAAAACTCAAACTCGCCCAATGCGATTTCATCAAAACCCAACACTTGGAATGGAAAGTCCGTGCCGCGGCCAATACTGACGGGTGTTGCTTCAAAGAAACACAATGATGGATACAAGCCTATCGCTTGGTCGTTCGGTAAGTTAGGACTGGGTTTTATCGGTAGTGAATACGCCATATCGCGACCGTAGTTGGCTACCGGTATTACAGTAAGTGCGGGGACTAACCCTTCATCAAGCCATTTTTCACCAACAATCATTTTCGCCAACTCCCCCACAGTCATGCCATGAAGCACTGGAATTGGGTGCATACCCACAAACGACCGAAATTCACTCTCTAAAATGGGCCCGTCTACATAAGCGATATTTGGATTAGGACGGTCGAGCACAATAAATTCAGCGCCGGCTAGTGCACTTGCCTGCATCATATAATGCATGGAACTAATATAAGTATAAAAACGTACGCCGACATCTTGGATGTCAAAAATAACGACATCTACTTGACCCATAACATCTAAATTGGGCTGCTTATTCTTGCCGTAGATAGAGACAATGGGTAAACCGGTTTTGCTATCAATGCCAGAGTTCACATGTGCTCCGGCATCATGATCGCCACGAAAGCCATGCTCTGGTGCAAAAATGGTGGTCACTTTTACTTGTTTCGCCAACAAGACATCGACTAAGTGGCTATCTCCTACCATAGAGGTCTGATTGACCACTAACCCCACGCGTTTCCCTTGTAATTGCGCTAGGTACTTATCAAACTGGCTGGCACCAACTTGAATATCTGCCTGCTGCGCGTTGCAAGCGACTGTCATTAATAGCATTAGCGCACTAACAATTAAGGTTGAAGCGCGTTTAAGCATCGCCTTCGACCTCTTCGACTGCGGCACGAAGGAAACCTTTGTTGTGAACTAGCAGTTCTTTCCCTTGCTCAGCTGTTTTGCCTGTCAGCAGCATCAGGATTGCGAGCTTAGCACTTTGTTCGCTTTGTGCTAGAGCATCAACGGCCTCTTGTTCACTGCACTCTGTGGCTTGCATAACAATACGTACCGCTCGTGCTTTGAGCTTGTCATTACTGGCGTTCACATCAACCATAAGGTTGCGATATACCTTGCCTGAGCGGATCATACTCGCCGTTGTAAGCATATTCAGTACGAGCTTTTGTGCAGTGCCTGATTTCAAACGTGTTGAACCTGTTAAGGCCTCGGGGCCGACCACTGCAGCCAGTTGAATATCCGCCGCATTCAGAACTGCAGAATTAGGCGAGCAACTGATCCCCACAGTAACACAACCTTGTTCACGGGCGAAATTCAGCGCCGACACCACATAAGGCGTGCGGCCACTGGCAGCGATGCCAACCACGACATCGTCAGCACAAAGGTTGTGATGCTTTAAGTCTTCAACGGCTAATTCGGTGTTGTCTTCCGCACCCTCTACCGCCGTTTGAATCGCCTTTTTACCACCCGCAATGATCCCTACTACCTGATTTGGGTCAACACTAAAAGTAGGGGGACACTCCGCAGCATCGAGCACGCCCAAGCGGCCACTTGTTCCTGCACCGATGTAAATTAAGCGAGCCCCTTTACTGAATGCGTCGACAATGGCATCAACTGCTTTGGCGACCTCCGGAATGATCGCGCGCAATGCAGGTGCAACCTTTTGATCTTCATCATTAAGCTTACGAAGAATCGCCTCTGTCGGGAGGAGATCAATGTCTAAGGTTTCTGGGTTTTGCCCTTCTGAAACAATAGTGTTTAACTCCCGCAGAAGTTTAGAACGACGCTCATTTTGTAAACTCATTGATTTAATTCCACTTATTCTTACTTTTTGCCAAAATATAGGCACCATCTAAAGATGAGCCTTTTGCAGGCTGCACGAACTGTTGACACCTTGGTGCCAATAATGGGGCCGTATTGTGCGCTAAACCGCCCAACAATACCACCGGCAAGTCATAATCTGACCGCGTATCCAAGATTAAGCGTTCAACTGCTTGTCCATGGCGCGTTAGAATCTCACTTGCTAGATCACAGCCGGTCTGACATTGCCAAATAATCTGACTTAACTGTGCGTAATCTACTATTTGTGCCTCGCTGAGCCATTGGCTTAACTGTGCACGGTTACTACCAATTTTCGCCGCAACGTTTTCTAATACTTTGGGAAGTACCGTTTGCATATCAATGGCATGCATCAAGGCTTGCACTAACATCGCTCCCAATCGCGCGCCACTGCCTTCATCGCCAAGGGCAAAGCCCCAACCGCCCACTAAGTGCGTGCTACCATCATTCAGTAAACGCATACCTACTGAGCCGGTTCCCAGCGCCACGCAGGCAACGGGTTCGCCTAGATTGGCTCCTAAAGCTGAAGTCAGCGCATCGCTAACGACCTTTGGTTGTTTAAAGCCGTTGTTTTGTAACGCACAGACAAGTGCCTCTTTGGCTTGAGCATTGCCCGCCCCCGCAACACCGACTGCAATGTCGGTGTGCAAAGCCAACATATCATTAGCCGCTAATATATCTTGGGCATGCTCCACAATATTCTGGCAACTTCCTTGCAAATCATGGCTCAATGATGACCCAGTGCCGATGTTCTCTGATACAACCATACCGTCAGGATCGTATAAACGCAGCGCTGTCTTTGAGCCACCCGCGTCGATGGCAAGCACCCAGTTATTCATAACTCACCTGTTGCTTCATTGACTGAGATTCGCTTGCAGAAACAGCGTGTTTCTCTATCGCAGGTTTGCGGCCTATGGCGCACACAAACGTTGCCAACGCCGTACCAATACACAATTGCCATGTAAAACCGAGGTTAAATTGCCAGTGCTGAGGGAGAATCACACTTTGCACATATGGCTGCATCATTAAAGTGGCCACAAAACCCACGATTAAAGCAGCTAAAACCGACGTTTCACTGCCACGCTTTAAAAACAAAGTAGTGAAGTAAACGCCTAATAACCCTGAATATGAAAACACCATGACGCTGAGCGCAAACTTAAGCAGCGGCATTTGCGAATATTGCTGCCAGAAATAACACAGAATTGCCATCGCCCCTAAAGCGAATGACACACCCAACATGGCAAACCGCCCCACTACAACATAATGATGGTCGTCTTGCTCAGGTTTACGCTTTTCATGCCAGGGCTTATAAATATCTTGTACAACAACCGATGCCATGGAGCTAAGCCCAGAATTCAATGTTGAAATTGCGGCTGCAATGATGCCGATGGTCACCAAGCCTTTAACCCCAGCGGGAATTTCATTGAGCACATAGTGCATAAACACGGTTATTTTCTCGCCTTGAAACTGCCCCACATTCGAACCATCAACCGCTCCCATCATGATGTCTGGGCGCTGATAAAACACGAACAACAGTAAACCAATTACGATGAATAAAAACATGACCGGGATGACCATTGCGATACTGAGCAAAATTGCGCGACTGCCCGAACGTGCATCTTTACAGGTCAATACGCGCTGCGTCATGTCTTGATCTAAACCAAATGCGGCAATGTTTAACAATACAAACCCCGTTAACACCGACCACATATTGAAGACTCCAGAAGCACTGAAGTCCCAATCAAACTTGAATAGGGCAAGCTTAGAGCCCTGCTCAAGCCCGGGGTTTTGCAGTGCATCAACCACTGTGGAGAAATCTGCCGGAATTGCCAGCCACAAGCTGACAATCACGCATACCGCAGCACTGGTGTAGACGATACATTGAATAACATCTGAATAAATAACGGTGCGGATGCCGCCGAAAATGGTGTAGGCGATACCAATAACAACCAAAACCACTGTCGCAATAACGACACTGCTTGCAGCAATGTTGCCATACAGAATCATCGCCACAGCAATCGCCGCCATATACAAGCGGGCACCACTAGCAAACACACGCCCAAACAAATACATCAACCCCGCGCGACGCTTAGCTTTGGGGCCAACTTGTTGTTCTAACAATTCATAGACTGTGTACACTTTGTACTGATAAAAACGCGGGATCAGCACCTGCGCCACAATGATGGCGGCAATAAACGCACCGATATTCGTTGCTAAATAGGATAAGTCGCCTTGGTAGCCTTGATCTGGGCCACCGATAAAAGTCGCTGCAGATTGCGAGGTTGCTAACACCGACACTGCAACCATCCAAGTAGGCATCGCATTGCCACCAAGAAAATACTCTGCCGAAGTATTGGCTTTTTTGCGATTAAACCACCATGCGGTTAGGGCGATAAGTAAGGCATAGGCGCCAAACACAAGCCAGTCGAGGGGTTCATAATGTGCATTCATGTACTGTTCGTCTTCTTCTTGTTATTTTTGCGCAGCTAAACTAGGGAGCTGCCAATCTCTTTGTTTAAGCACATATTCCATGCGCGGCAAAATAACCATTAACGGCTGCTTATCCTTATCAAGCCAAGCTAATAACGCATCCATATCTGGCTCTGCCATTGCGGTACATCCAGCTGTAGGTTTGTCATTTGCACGCCATAGATGCATGAAAATACAGCTTCCAGCACCATCAATATTATCTGGGTTGTGGGCAACGATAATGCCTTTTTTGTACAGGTCATCTTGGCTGTGAATATCTCGGCGCATCGCTTCTGATGAGCCTTCAACAGCCTTTTCACCCACCACTTTAGTGTTCACCATTTGGTTGTAATACGCAGAGCCTTGCACATCAATACAGTAATCACCGGCATCCATTGCGTGATACTCAAGGCCCGTTTTTACCGACTCCAGATAGCCGAAAGCATCACCTAGCGCGAATACCCCCGCAGGTGCCTTACCGTCGCCCTCTACTTTTTGTTGGCCCAGCTGTGGTTGATGCATGCCAATCCCCCATGCCAGACCTGTACGGCCAATAACCACAGCACTGGGTTCGCTCACCGCTTGCCATTGATTGTCTTCATCGCGCTCAAACAAGGTCATTTCACCTTGAATATCGGTCCATGAGTCAGTAACAACGACCGCGAGCTGTTGATTGTTCGATGCGATTGGCTGTTCACTTGCAGTGACACTACTGCTAATTAGAGCGCTCATCAGTAGCATTAGGCTTTTTAGTTTGTTATTCATTGCCATACTCCGTTGGGAAGTTCGATAAGATCATCAATGTGCGTGATTCCTAACCCCGCGCTGTTATTAAGGCGAATCATAGGGCCAGAGAACATTGCGCCACCTTGCACTGGATCATATTGCCCAAGCGCAGGACCATCTAAATCAATTAAACTGATTTGCTGCGATTTTGCCGCCGCTAAATGGGCCGCCGCTGAAACGGCAATACTGCCTTCTAACATACAACCAATCATGCATGGGCAATCGTACGTTGCTGCAATATCGGCAATACGAATAGCACGGCTTAAGCCACCACTTTTCATCAACTTAATGTTGATGATATCGACCGCGCCACGCTCAAGTAAGGTCACCACTTGCTTTGGGGAAAAAGCACTTTCATCTGCCATGATTTTTGACTGCACGCGCTCACTGATATAGCGCAAACCGTCAATGTCATGCGCTTTCACTGGTTGTTCAACCAACTCTAGGGCTATACCTTGGCTCTCAATCGCTTGCAATGCGCGCACAGTTTGCTTGGCATCCCAACCTTGGTTAACGTCTAATCGTAAAGAGGCTTTGCTACCAACATGATCAGCAATCGCTTGTACCCGTTTAATATCTTGCTCAAGATCGTTACCGATTTTGATTTTGAGTACATCAAATTCCTTGTCGAGTGCGATATCACAGTCAGCGAGCATTTTTTCAACGCTGTCCACGCTAATCGTGACATCCGTTTTCAGTTCATTTTGAAAACCACCCAATGCCTGATACAGCGGCACGCCTAAATCTTGGCTCCACAAATCATAAAGGGCAATTTCCAGCGCTGCTTTGGCACTGCTGTTCGCAACCACGGCCCCTGCCAACCGATTACATAACGCATTGATATTACGTACATCCTGATCGATTAGTTGCGGTGCCAATACGGTATTGATGATGCTCAGCATTGATTGATGGGTGTCGCCAGTGATCACCGGTGTGCTAGGGGCGCTACCATACCCTGTTTTGCCGCAATGGGTGTCGACCATCACCACCAAATCTTCAATGCTGGAAACAGTGCGCAGTGCGGTTTTAAAAGGTGTGTGTAGCGGCACCGACATACGTGCAAAACGCACCGATTTAATTATCATTGAGCACCACCTTTACCGACTACTGCAATACGCTTGATTGCATAGGTACGGTCTAGGTACGAGGTTTTGCTGTTTAAATGCAAAGGCAACAAAGGCGTGACCGATACGCCGTTGAGCTCACCATCATAAAAACCACCATCGCTTTTGATATAGCCTAGGCCTTTTACATCATGAATTACGTAGGGCTGACCTTCATAATCGCCGATGTACATCATCACATGACCTGGGATATAAATGAGGTCGCCGACTTTCATTTTGCTCAGGACTTGGTGTTTTTCTGCTAGCGTAGCTGCTTTGTCAAAACGCCAGTTATGGCCATATTCGCCTGCGCCTTGCCACGATGAGTTACGCGGCATCATCACGCCAAAAGTCTTGTATATTTCACCAACAAAGCCCGTACAGTCGCGCGCATTGTAATCATGCCCCCAACCATAACGTTCACCCAAGAATTTAAATCCTTGTGCAATGAGGTTGTAACTCGTCAAGGGTAAGTAACCAATACTGACGTCACTCGAGCGTGGTAACAATGCGGGTTTAAACCCTAAGCTGCCATCATCATTACGTACGGGTAATTTCACGATGTAGCTGGCAAAACTATTTTGTCCATGAGTTAGATGGGCTATTTCTTCTTTAGGCATTAAGGGCAGGCGCACGCCCATATCCAACTGTACTTCGGAAACTCGAGGTTTGTTTGGTACAAAGGTGGTATCGACTTTATCACCCGTGACTACGATAAAGTCTTTGCTGTTCATGAAGTCATTAATGATGTCTTTGCCGCCAACTGCAATGGCCGACTTTTTCACCCATGCGGTGTAGTTGTATGCGGCAACTAAATACCATTGCTTGTCTGCGCTTTCGTGCAAAACTGCAACCGCTTCACCCGGGAAAGCGCCACTTTCTTGAAACCTGTCTAAATCTGCGTCCATTTCTGCGTTAAGTACACGGTCATCGGTTGGAAAGGTGCGTAACGACGTGCGATTCACCACCATACCAAAACGAACTTCATTAGTTAGCTTTACAGCTTCTTTATTGGTGTTGGCATGATAGCGCTCAAAATCGGCTTTCGTGAGTGCCGTGCCATCGACATAAAAACGTGGGCTGGAAGGTGTTGCGCTGGTTTTTTGTATTTGTTGTATTAGCTCATCAGCAGAAAGCTCCGTAGCAAAAGCCAATGGGTCAATCACATGTTTATCTGTAGCGATAAGTTCACGGTTAAATGCCTGAATTTGCGCAGTGCTCATCAGCGGTTTGTGGTCAGCGTGTTGTTTTAACCAAAATGCAGGCGATAGCATGACTTGCTGTACCTGAGGCACATCACTAACAAAGGGGGCAATATTCTGCTCTTGCACAGATTGCGCGATGCTTGGCGTTGCGCCGAATAATGCGCTAACTACTAAAACTGGTAATAAAGATTTACGGCTGTTATACATTCTTGGTCTCCGAGCGTGCCTCATATCTGAGTGGGTGAAGCGTTTCTAAGTTCCACCCTGGGGCCACTTAATTGCTCTATCCTAGCAAACTATTACGAAAACAAACACCACAAAGGAATAGTTTATTCTTTTAATTTTGACAATGTTTGAATTAACAATGATTCCAATTTACGCCCCGCATGCACCACACTCCTGTCACTTGCGCCTTCAACACTTACTTGCGCAGCAATAGTAAATGCACGTGGCCCAGCTTCAATCGGTAAGCACACCTGCGCTAACAGCACTTGCTCGCTTTGACCACGCGTTTCACTCGGGCCCCAACCAATTTTTTGCCATACGCGCCACTTGCCTTGTGTATTGCTATCAAGCCAATCGAATGCCTCATTCGCTTGTTTATCAGCGAACGCCTGAGCGATAGCGTGATGTAATGACACACCAATGCCTTTACTCATACCTCCGATGGAATCAGGAAGACCATAAAACAGTACTTCAATATCCTCTGGGTGCAAATTAGGGTGTGCCGTTGAGGATTCACTCTGATGCATGCTCAAACGTTTGAGCCACTCAGCTTGCGCCAGCGTGGTCATGGGTTTGTTACCCGTTAATCCACAGGTGTCACAGCGATATGTTTGGTAGTCGGGGTCATCGCTGGCCTTAGCATAATATGGCGCAGCCACGGCTATATTCTGTTGATACCAATTTAGATCACTGGGTGTGAATACTTCATTGGCATAGGCTCCACTAAAATGAAGGCGAGGATCATTGATTTTCAGCCATTTTTCGTGGAAAAGACCCGTCAGGTAACCGCGTGTTGCGAGGTTGGCAAAGTAAGTCGCAATGGCATTTGAATTACCATCTGCCCCACCTTCTTGTTGATAACTATGTACACTCGTGATGAGGTCGGCCACGGCGATATCCCCAGCTCTAGCTAGTGCACCAACATTGCCTTTGGCGCGCATGTGGCTAATCGCCCCAGTAATAGCCATTACTTTAGAACTACTCCACGGCTCGTAAACCTGCGCCTGAGTCTGGTTAGCGAAGTATCGATAATGTGGCACTCCCTGCGTATCTTGCACTGTTTCAATTACAAGAATACGGCCTTCCTCAGGTGCGATATCGAAGTAGTCCCACTGTGCATCAAGGCGTTCAACCCACCCATCCATCTCATATTGAATTTGCGTGGCGCTTTTACCAAAGCCGTCTTTCGTGGGCAAGGCACAACTAATATTTCGGTCACTCATATCGGACGGGGTTGGTGGCATCGCCAACATCACTGCGTCCATATAGGCTTTTTCGTTGGGATCCAGCACTTCCTCTGCGTGGAGTGCTTCGACACTAAGTAACGGATATGCTATGACCAGTGGCAACAAATATTTCATATTATTATTTATTTTAGAATATTTTATTTAAATGTAACACAGCTTTAAATTTGCGCAAATACAGATAAAGGATGAATGTTGATGCATGTCATTAGCAATCACTCGACGAAGAATAGAAATGGGGGAGTGGTAACTGCTCAGCGACGCGAAAGTAATAACTCATTACGTCAACTGATTCAAAGTAGAAAAGCCACCTATATTCCAAATAGGTGGCTTAATTGTGTATGACCCAATTTAATTTTCTTTAACTTAAGGTTAGTCTCCAGTATTTGCGTTAGCACTGGCGCTGGCTGACGCTTGAGAACAATCCAGCGCCAAGCTTCCACTTCCCACTATTTCCAACAGGTCGTCAGTACCAGGTAGATTCTCATAATTGACCATCATTCCCATAGTAACAGAAGATCCTCCCAACGCACTTGCAGAGGACGTCGCTGCAGCTTGCGCATATACTGCGATTGACTCAGCCGCATTCGCTATTTGCTGCGCGGCATCCGACGCAGTGTCGAAGCTAGTTACTATCGGTAACGAACCAGAACCTAGAACAGGCAAATCCCATTCAAACGTGAGCTGACCGGCGGCTTGAGCTTGCGCTGATGCTTCAGCCATCGCATAAGCGAAGGAAGTTGCCATTGCGTCCGCATACACTTGAGTAAGGGCACTGGATTGAACATTAAACACAGTACCGCTGGCAGCAGTCATATATGTAGAAAACGCCTCGATGTTTGCACCTTGTACGTAAAATGAAGAGCCGCTCAATGATATGCCACCACCTGTTGCGCTACCTGAGCCAGAGCCGCTGCCATCGGATCCGCCTTCTGATCCAGATCCAGCCTCACTTTCAGTTGAACCTTCTACTCCAGCAACAGCTGAAGCAGTTGCTTGCGTACCCACTTTAACATTGATCTCTATGACTGTGAGATCAATCGTAAAATTAATCCCTTGAAATACGCTCATGTAAGCTAGCGCAATCATCTCAGCAGTGGCCTGCGCTTCTGCATTTGAGAATGACTGTGCTTGCGAACTTCCATTCGCATCAGAGGTTGCAATTTGGGCGAAAAGCGTGCCACTGCCCATAGTCGCATTTAGTTCGACTTGATGCACAGCGCCGTTATTACCGTGCCTTATCATATCGAGTGTTACTTCTCCGGCGTAGCTTATGTCTATGTAAGAGGAAGCTTCTGACATTGCAGCTGCTAAGGCATCGGCTGAAACATCGCTCGTTGAATCATTCGCGGTGTCCATAGCGGTATTTAAGCAGGAATCCGCTCCTATAACGCTATCTGCTACCGAAGTCGTTGTACTACCTTGCGTATTTTCTCCAGGCTGACCTGCCCATGCGCCTGTATTTAACAGAGAACTTACTAAAACAAAAATCATTGTCTTATTCATTGTGGCTTTTCCTTGTTCGTTCGTGTTGACAAAAATGACTCAAGATTGAGCCATCTAGTTATCAATTTTTTGTAACTTCAAGGTAAAAATTTTGTTGCAATTATAGTTCTATTGTAGAGGGCACCTAAGATCAAATAGGAATAAACATATGAGTAGTTTCCAATTAAAATACACCACAATTTATTATTACCTGACATTTCAGCTAGTTAACACCAACACTAAAATCAGTACACTAGATATAAATTATTGCATTTATCGTTACAATAATTTCAACAATCGAAATGGGGTTATCAAGAGTTCAAATACTAAAGGCTTAACGCGCTAGCTATTGATTGGCGCCAGTCAAAGTGTGTCGCGCTCTAACTGGCAATCTGCGTAGCAATGTCACTCGCATTGACTCTCGATGCTGGCACCTTTAGGGCAAGATGATAAGGTAAATCTTGATGCGAGCGTAAAGAGCAATACGGAATTACGATAGAGGTTATGTGACAGTGCATTTATTGAAACTCAAGCTCAAAACCAATGCTCATGGTTTCTTCTTACTTCCAAAAAAGTGCCAGACACAAGCCAAGATCAGAAATCAACGAACGTTCGCGGTTCGTAATCTCTTGCGTCGCTAAATTTCAGGCATAATAAAACCAACGCTCAATGGTTTCTTCTCACTTCCCAGAAAAGAAGTGGCGGACGCAGGCCAAGATTGGAAATCAACGAACCTTCGAGGTTCGTAACCTCTTGCGTCACTGTATTTCAGGCATAAAAAAACCAACTTTCGTTGGTTTCTTCTCACTTCCTTTAAAAGAAGTGGCGGACGCAGGAGGATTCGAACCTCCGACCGCCTGGTTCGTAGCCAGGTACTCTATCCAGCTGAGCTATGCGTCCGTTATGTCTTTGAACTGTTGTTCTGATTTGTCACTTGAATTATGGCGGACGCAGGAGGATTCGAACCTCCGACCGCCTGGTTCGTAGCCAGGTACTCTATCCAGCTGAGCTATGCGTCCGTTACATAAAAAAGTGACTAATAGATAGTAGACCATCTTGAAGGAAGATGGCGGACGCAGGAGGATTCGAACCTCCGACCGCCTGGTTCGTAGCCAGGTACTCTATCCAGCTGAGCTATGCGTCCATATCTATCAACAAAGAATAGCCATTTATAAAATAAATGGCGGAGAAGGAGGGATTCGAACCCTCGATAGGGCTACAAACCCTATACACCCTTAGCAGGGGCGCGCCTTCAGCCACTCGGCCACCTCTCCGTCTTTGTGGGGCGTATAATAAAGGGTTGAGCAAATATGTCAAACACTTTTCTATTAAAATCAGTCTGTCTGCTCATAGATTGTGCATACGGCCCAAAAAGACATAAAAAAAGGCCCTTTTGAGCCATTTTTCGATGTTTAAAACTTAGTTTTATGAGCAATAGCTATTTGCTTGACGACTGCTCTAGTTTCTTCATTTTCTCTTCTAAGTCTTCACTTATTTCATTCAAAAATTGATCACGATAACCCAAGCGTTCAAATTCCATAATGCAGGCTCGGTAATAAGCTTCACGCTTATCATCAGTAGGAATGTCGGGTAAGAGCTCTTCGTTGTTCATATTGTGTCTCCCCATTCTTTTTATTGTACTCCAATTGGGCACAATTATAGTCTACACATACAGCTTTCACAGTAAAGAATAGATTGCTAAATTTAACTTAACAAGAATAAATTACAATAAAATCATATAGTTGTAATTATTTTGGGTAATTTTCAAGGTGAATTTGAGACTAGACGTGGGACTTTTTGAGAGATATCGCACAGTGATGCTCATAAAAAACGCGGCTATAAGCCGCGTTTTTTAAGGTGATTAATTGTTACGGTCTTATTCCGGTCTCATATGCGGGAATAAGATAACATCTTTAATCGTCGGTGAGTCAGTGAATAACATCACTAAACGGTCAATACCGATACCCTCACCTGCTGTTGGCGGTAAACCATACTCAAGTGCACGAATGTAATCGTCGTCAAAGTGCATAGCTTCATCATCACCCGCATCTTTTTCTTCAACCTGACGCGCAAAACGTGCCGCTTGATCTTCTGCATCATTAAGCTCAGAGAAACCGTTTGCTAGCTCACGACCACCAACGAAGAATTCGAAGCGATCAGTAACAAATGGATTTTCATCGTTTCGACGAGCCAGTGGCGATACTTCCCACGGGTACTCAGTGATAAACGTAGGTTGAATTAACTTGTGCTCAGCCGTTTCTTCGAAGATTTCACACATGTACTTACCCGCACCCCAAACACACTTTTCTGGGATCTTCACGTGTACTTGCTTAGCGTATGCGATAAGTTGTTCCATGTGATTTTCTGGGTCTGCAAATACCGCAGCATCAAACTCTGGGTTGTACTTCATGATTGCGTCTGCCATGCTCAAACGCGTAAACGGCTGGCCGAAATCGTACTCAACGCTGTCTACCACTTCACCTTCAGCATCTTTGGTGGTGTTTACAATCGTTGTTGTGCCCAACACATCTTGTGCCACTGTACGTAGCATGTCTTCAGTGATGTTCATTAGATCATTGTAATCTGCGTACGCTTGATAGAATTCAATCATTGTGAACTCTGGATTGTGACGCGTTGAAAGACCTTCATTACGGAAGTTGCGGTTAATTTCAAACACACGGTCAAAACCACCTACCACTAAACGCTTTAGGTATAGTTCAGGCGCGATACGTAGGTACATGTCGATATCGAGCGCATTGTGGTGAGTCACAAATGGACGCGCTGATGCGCCACCAGGGATAACCTGTAGCATAGGCGTTTCAACTTCCATGAAATCACGTTCCGCTAAGAATCGACGAATACCTTCGATGATTTTTGAGCGTATACGGAACGTCTCACGCGTATCCATATTAGTGATCAAATCAACATAACGCTGACGGTATTTCGTCTCTTGGTCTGAAAGGCCGTGAAACTTCTCTGGTAACGGACGCAGTGACTTAGTCAGTAATTCATAGTCTTGCATATCAACATACAAGTCACCTTTACCTGACTTATGAAGTGGACCAGCCACACCAATGATGTCACCGATATCAAGCTGACCATATTTTTCTTTGAGGTCTTTTTGCACGTCTTTTGATGCATATGCCTGAATACGACCTTTCATATCTTGTAGCACAAGGAAAGGACCACGCTTCGCAAGAATACGACCCGCAACCGCTACCTGATGATCAAGTTCAACTAGCTCTTCTTTCGATTTTTCACCAAACTCAGCTTGAAGATCAGCAGTGTAGTGTTTTCGACGGAAACTATTTGGGTGACCGTTAGCACTACAATTCTCACGAATCGCGTCGAGCTTTGCACGACGCTCTGCAATTAATTTGTTTTCGTCTTGGATTTGATCTGTCATTTTTTAGCTCTATAAATTTGGCGTTTTACTTACAGGCCTGATTTCAGGCTTGCTTCAATAAACTTGTCGAGGTCACCATCAAGCACAGCTTGGGTATTACGGTTCTCAACACCTGTGCGCAAGTCTTTAATACGCGAGTCATCCAGAACATATGAGCGGATTCTGAGAACCCCAGCCAATGTCTGATTTCGCATCTTCTTGCGCTTGCTTTTCAGCATTTTGCTTTTGCAGTTCGAGCTCAAATAATTTCGCTTTCAGCTGCTTCATCGCTTGGTCTTTGTTTTTGTGCTGCGAGCGGTCATTCTGACACTGCACCACAGTGTTGGTCGGCAAGTGAGTAATACGAACCGCAGATTCTGTACGGTTAACGTGCTGACCACCGGCACCCGACGCGCGATAAACGTCGATTCGTAAGTCTGCCGGATTAATATCGATTTCAATGTTGTCGTCGATTTCTGGATACACGAATGCAGATGCAAACGAGGTATGACGACGACCACCTGAATCAAATGGACTCTTACGCACAAGACGGTGAACACCTGTTTCGGTGCGCAACCAGCCGTATGCATATTCACCCGAGATTTTTACGGTTGCGCCTTTGATACCTGCAACATCACCGTCGGTCGCTTCAACGATTTCAGCTTTAAAACCTTTGGCTTCAGCCCAACGTAGGTACATTCGCAATAACATGTTGCACCAATCTTGCGCTTCCGTACCACCTGAACCTGATTGTAGGTCTAGGTATGCATCATTGCTGTCTTGGTCGCCGCTGAACATACGACGGAATTCAAGCGTCTCTAAGTGCGAGTTTAAATCTGCCAGCTCAGCTTGTGCTTCAGCAAAAGTTTCTTCATCTTCTGCTTCAACAGCCAGTTCCACCAGCCCTTCAA
This sequence comes from Pseudoalteromonas sp. GB56, assembly GCF_054923835.1. Lineage (NCBI taxonomy): Bacteria > Pseudomonadati > Pseudomonadota > Gammaproteobacteria > Alteromonadales > Pseudoalteromonadaceae > Pseudoalteromonas > Pseudoalteromonas sp. GB56. The sequence continues at coordinate 3,068,750 of NZ_JBPCHK010000001.1, forward strand.
CGTCGTCAGTACCACTGTCGAGTTTCTCGATAGTTTCAACAATCGCTTCTAAGCTCGATTTCTCTTTACCTAACGCCTGCGCCCTTTCAGGCTCATTCCATACCGCCGGATCTTCGAGTTCGGCATTCACTTCTTCTAAACGCTCTTTCTTGTGAGCGTAGTCAAAGATACCCCGAAGAAGTTCAGTACGTTCGCGAATTTCCTTGATTTGGTTAATCACAGGATTCACTTCAAACATGCAATGTTACTCCGCAAAAAATAGACTCGCGTCGGTTCAAAATTGACGCGTCAATAAAAGCGCCCGATTTTAACAAAAATTTACTCGCTTTATTAGCGCTTTTATACGAATAAGTACAAATTTATTGCAAGGCACAACAGGATTGTGTTCAACCTCGTTTTTGCATCTCATGGACGATAAGCTGCAATGAAAATTGACCTCTAAACTCATTAATGTCGAGCTGATAGGCAAGATGCACAAACCGTACTTGAGTATCAGGCCATTCACGCACGTTAATATTGAAGGCAATTGCATCCACAACGCGACCACTTTGATGGCGCAGCACGAGTTTAAGGTGTTTTTCCCCACCACACGCTGTTGCAAAACTTCAAACGTATGTTCGAAAACAGGTTCAGGGAAATGTTGACCAAACGGGCCAGATTGGCGCAATAGCTCTGCAAACTCCAGCGTAAAGCAATCGTTAGGTAATTCACCGTCCGTGAGCAATACACACTCTTTTGCTTCATCTGTCAGTACCTTGGCCACTTCCTCACAAAACACCCGCTGGAATTCATCAAATCGCGCTTCAACGATACTTAAACCCGCGGCCATAGCATGGCCGCCAAATTTGACGATAAGCCCAGGGTTCATAGCATCAATGCGGGCAAGTACATCACGCATGTGCACGCCTTCAATCGATCGGCATGAGCCCTTTAAATGACCATTATCGCCTGCTGCAAATATGGCCGTTGGACGATGATGTTGTTCTTTAAGTCGCCCAGCGAGAATACCAATGACGCCTTGATGCCAATCTTGTTGATACAAGCACAATGCATCGGGTGTTTGTGTGTTGCCCAAAGATAACTTAGCGAGCGCGGCTTGTGCCTCTTGCTGCATGCCTTGCTCTATTTCCTTGCGCTCAGCGTTAAGTCCATCAAGCTCATTGGCAATTCGTCGTGCATGATTAATATCAGGCGAGAGTAAGCACGCTATGCCCAGACTCATATCATCTAAACGCCCAGCTGCATTTAAGCGAGGAGCAAGCGCAAAGCCAAAATCACTGGCGTTTAAGCGAGCTTGATTGCGCTTGGCAACTTCAATTAATGCCTCAATACCCGGACGCGTTTTACCACCGCGAATACGCGCAAGACCTTGATGGACCAATGTACGATTATTGGCATCCAACGCCACCACATCAGCAACGGTGCCAAGTGCGACCAAGTCTAGCAAGTTGCCTAAGTTTGGCTCTGTTTGAGCATGACGTTCAAACCAGTTGGCTTCTCTTAATGTATGGCGAAAGGCGATAAGTAAATAAAACGCCACGCCGACACCGGCAATTGATTTGGAGGGAAATTGGCAGTCATGACGGTTTGGGTTAACTATAGCGTCAGCATTAGGCAAACTCTCCCCTTGCAAGTGATGGTCTGTAACCAATACTTTGATACCCGCCTGTTTGACGCGAGCAATACCGTTGATACAAGAAATGCCACTGTCGACCGTGATCACTAAATCAGGTGCTAAAGCCACAATATGCTCAGCTAACTCGACACTTAAGCCATAGCCAAAATTGAACCGGTCTGGGACCAAATAATCGAGCTGTTTAAAGCCGAACATGCGTAAACCATGCATAAGCGTGGCGGTACTGGTGGCACCATCGGCGTCAAAATCACCAACAATCAACACCTTTTCTTGCTGCGTGAGACTCTCTAGCAGTAATTGCGCGGCAACATCAATATCACGAAACAATCGAAAGTCGTGCAACGTCGCCACACTGTTATCAATATGAATAGGATCCTCGACTCCTCGAGAGGCATAAATTTGGCGGATCACTGGATGTAATTGGGGATTTAGGTGGGAGTCATCCACTCGGTTACGAGCGACAATGGTTGTTTTCGCCTGCAAGGCTAAGCTCCATAAAAATGTAAAAAGGCCTGTTGCTAACTTCGGTTTTGTCCGAAGTCGGCAACAGACCTTATCGGTATTCTAAATTATGATTTCTGATTTAGTTGCTCAATGGCCTTACTGATTGCTGCGGCTGGCTGATAACCAGGAATCATGCTGCCGTCAGACAAAATAATCGCCGGCGTGCCGCTAATACCAAAGCTTTGACCTAGTTGATAATGTTCAGCAACGGGTGCATTACACTGTTCAATTTTTTCTGGTTTTGAACCTGCTTTAGCATCGGTCAGGGCTTGTTGCTTGTTGTCTGCACACCACACATTCATTAGATCTGTATAACCCGAGCCAGATAAACCGCCGCGTGGGAAAGCAAGGTACTGAACAGTGATACCCGCATCTAGGTAATCTTCTAATTCGCGATGTAGCTTGCGGCAATATCCACAGGTAATGTCTGTAAATACTGTGATTTTGCCTTTTTCATTGTCCGCTTTGTAGACGATCATAGAATCTTCATATTCTTTTACGCCTTCGAGGCGCACGTCACTCAATGCCGCTTCCGTTAGATTCTTGCGCTGTTCTAGGTCGATCATTGTACCTTGCATAAGGTAACGGCCGTCTGTACTCGCGTAAAATACACCTCGGTCAGTGATGACCTCTTGCATACCAGGTACCGGGCTTGGGCTTACACGTTTAACTGTAATACCCACTGATGCTAATTTACTTTCCACTGCGCCTTGTTCTTGTGCAACAACGGGAGCTAGTTGCCCTTCAGTGGCATTACTTTCAGCCCAGAGGTTATAACTAGCAAAAGCACTCACACCTGCTAGGGCCAATCCAAAAACTAATTTCTTCATAATTCTTATCTCTAAAACTACTTGCATCTACTTTAGTAGACCGCACAATCGCAATAAAATTCTCGCCCGAGCTTATCACACCAACACACTTATTCCCCATAACAGTGGTCAGTTAAACTCAACCTCTACGTCCACACTTTTCGCCCTTAAGCTACGCTCTAGGGTGGTGGGCTTGATGCACCGACTTTAACCTTTCATTAGCCACATGCGTGTATATCTGGGTCGTTGATAAATCACTGTGGCCGAGCATCATCTGCACAACTCTCAAGTCAGCCCCATGATTAAGCAAATGCGTTGCAAAAGCGTGACGCAAAGTATGCGGCGATAGATCTGATTTGATGTTCGCCAACATAGCATAGTGTTTAATGCGATGCCAAAATGTTTGCCTTGTCATGCCAACGCCGCGTTTAGAAACAAATACGAAATCGGTAGCATGCTTTACAAGCGCGGGACGTGAAAACTTAAGGTACCGCGCAAGCCAATCTAATGCCTCTTCTCCCATAGGCACCAATCGCTCTTTGCCGCCTTTCCCCTTAACAAACACGACCGCTTGGTTTTGGTTCATGTGCTCCATACGTAATCCGATAAGCTCACTTACGCGCAACCCTGTCGCATAGAGGAGTTCCAACATTGCTCTATCTCGCAGCCCCATAGGTTCTTCAACATTAGGCGCATTGAGAAGCGCTTCTACGTCAGCTTCACTGAGTGTTTTTGGCAATGATTGCCCTGCTTTGGGTCGCGAGATCGTTTCCATGGGTGAAATACGTAGCTGCTTGTCACGAATCAAATGCTGATAGAAACGCTTTAACGCACTGATGCTGCGTGCTGTACTACGCGGACTCAAGCCTTGATCAACGCGATACGCGAGATATTGCTCAACGTTGTGCGCCTCCACCACATGTAACTCCATCGGCGCAATAAAGTCACTGAACTTGGTCAAGTCAGTGCGATAGGCTGACAAGGTGTTGTCGCTGGAACCACTTTCAAGAAACAAAGCATCAAGAAACAATTCAATGTGCTCGTGATTCGCAGGATGGGGCTGAGGTTTGCTCACAATTTTCCATGTGTTAGTTAGACTAAAACCATCATATCAGATAGATACTCACGGCACGATACGTTAGACTTCGCCCTATGAATGACTAGTAATGCGACAACAATGAAGATTGGCTTATTTTACGGTTCAACTACCTGCTACACAGAAATCGCTGCAGAAAAAATCCGCGATATTATCGGTGCTGACGTTATAGACCTATTCAATATCAAAGATGAACCGCTCAAAACAGCTGAAAATTATGACTTCGTCATTTTTGGTATTTCAACCTGGGACTTTGGTGAAATTCAAGAAGATTGGGAATCACACTGGGACGACATCAAAGATGTGAATCTTTCAGGTAAAGTAATTGCGCTGTTTGGTATGGGCGACCAACAAGGTTATGGCCAATGGTTTCAAGATGCCCTAGGCATGCTGCATGATGAGATTGCCCCACAGGGTGTTCAATTTTTAGGCTGCTGGCCAAACGATAACGAATATGAATTTGAAGCTTCAAAAGCGTTAACTGAAGATGGCGCTCATTTTGTGGGTCTTGCACTGGATGAAGACAGCCAATATGAAAAAAGCGATGAGCGCATCGCCACTTGGGTTGAGCAAATCATGACTGAGTACGCGGATTTGGAAGACTAGAAACTTTTTCCTTTCAAGCATATAGTGGGGTTAAACATCAAAGGACTGAAGCATGATGAAAAAGCATTTCCTTTTAATCCCAGCTATGTTGATTTTAAGCGCCTGTGCCAATGTAAGGTATGACACTGGTTCGAAGCCAGATATCAATGCCCGCAGCTCTCGCCATCAAGTGCAGGAGTACAGCAATCTAGAAATTGCACGCCTTAACGCTGAATTTTTACGACCTGTGTATGCCTCGTCTTGCACTAGACAATCTCTGGACACGATTGTACGGGCGTTGAAAAAAAACACATACGCGGTTGGAGGAAATGGCTTAGTCGTTGAAGATTGTTACAACAAGGTCGTGCCAGGATGCGATAAGTTTATAGAATGCCAGGGCTCAGCCTACGACGTGCCAGAATCTAGCGACACAAGTCGTTTTTAAAATCGCAAATAAAAGTCTTTACACAAACGTCTGTAATCGTCACTGTAATCATCGCCTGTATGAATCACTAATTCTTGCTTTTCTAGCTTTCTTTCATCCCAACTAAATTGCATCAACCAACGACTCACAGGCTTCCTGTGCGTTGTTCTCACTTCACACAAGCGCGATAAATACGCGCCATGTTCAGAAGCTAAAGAGGTAAACTTTTTGCCCTGTTCTGTCGGCAAAATGACAGCGAGCTCACTACTGGAGCTCCCTACACGTTGCCACAATCCTATTAAATCGATAAACGGCAACGAATCTGTGTGGCGGGCAAAATTGCGCTTTGTATCCTGCGCTTTAAGTGCATCTTCAAAATAAGGGGGGTTAGATATGACTAAGTCAAACGCTTCTGTACTTTGGAATTGCAATGCATCCACATGTTCAGTTTGAATATCTGTCCATGGGCTGGCAGACACATTTTGCGCAGCCTGAGTGATGGCATCGAGTTCAATATCGATTGCAGTAAGCACTGCCTCTGGTTGGCGCTGTTTGCACATCAAAGCGAGTAATCCGGTGCCTGTTCCCACATCCAAAATACGGCGTTTATTGCTGACGTCTGCCCATGCACCCAGCATAATGCCGTCCGTAGATACCTTCATCGCGGTGTTACATTGAGCAATAGAAAACTGTTTAAACTGAAAACCTGCCACTTTAGACCTTTGTGTTTGCGTATTCGACACGTATAATTGCATCTAATTGTCCTTCATTTTGACTCCTTTATGCAATTTGCCGATTTTGATCTCGATAACGAGCTACTTAATGCCATTGACTCACTTGGATTTAGTCAACCCACCAGCATTCAACAGCTTGCTATTCCAGAAGCCCTTGAAGGCCGTGATGTGCTTGCCAGTGCGCCAACAGGTACAGGTAAAACAGCGGCGTTCTTGATCCCAGCAATTCAATATTTGTTGGATCACCCGCGTCGTAACCCTGGCTTTGCTCGCGTTCTGATCATGACCCCAACCCGTGAGCTAGCTTATCAAGTGCATGAACAATGCGAAAAGCTTGCAACGCACACTCACCTAAAAATTGGTGTGGTTACTGGGGGGATAAACTACGGCTCGCATAAAGACATTTTTGAAAAGAACAACGATATTCTAATCGCGACGCCTGGGCGTTTGATGGAATACCTCGACACGGAAAACTTCCACGCTGAAGATGTTGAATTGTTGATTCTTGATGAAGCAGATCGCATGTTGGACATGGGTTTTCGCAAAGAAATGCTACGTATCTGTGAAGAAGCGAAAAACCGTCGCCAATGTATGCTGTTTTCAGCAACCTTGGAAGGCGACAGCGTTGAAAAATTCTCAGACCGAATTCTCAATGACCCTGCAAAGTTAGAAGCAACACCGTCACGCCGTGAGCGTGGCAAAATTTTGCAATGGCTTCACCTTGCAGACGACTATGCTCACAAGCTCAAACTGCTCGTACACTTATTGCAGCAAGAAGATGTTGAAAAAGCGATTGTCTTCGTAAAAACCCGTGAACGCTTAGAATCACTCGTTGGTGAGTTATTTACTCACGATATCAAAACGACGTGGTTACGTGGTGAAATGCCTCAAGACAAACGTATGGCTGCCATGGCAAGTTTCCACAGCGGCCGCACGAATATCCTCATTGCAACAGACGTAGCGGCGCGAGGCATTGATGTAAACGATATCAGTCACGTATTCAACTTTGACATGCCGCGAAGTGCAGATGTATATGTTCACCGCATTGGCCGTACCGCCCGTGCTGGCAAAAAAGGAACTGCTATTTCACTTGTGGAAGCACATGAAGTTGCGATGGTAGGCAAAATTGAACGCTACACTGATCAAGTGTTAAAACGTCGCAAGATTAAAGGTCTTGAGCCGCAGCACAAAGAAGCGAAGTTGCCGCCGAAGAAGAAAAAAGACCCAGCAAAAATTCGCGCTAAGCGTAAAAAAGCCAAAGCAAAAATCAAAAAGAGTAAATAAATGAATAGAAAAGCCGCTCATTGAGCGGCTTTTTTGTGATTGCTTAGATTATTTAAACACGTCTTCTACAGCAACAACCTTGATGTTTTTGCTTGGAATCGCCAGTTTATAGCTTTCGATTTGTTTGTCTTCGGCAATCAAATCAGCTGGCTTTTCGGTGTTGTACTCAAGTGGCGACACCTGCTCTTTTGCTAAGCGCTGCTTCATGTCTTCACCATCACCGCTGACAAACACGTAATGAATGTTATCGGTTTGCAAGTTTTCACGAATAACGCGATTTACGTCTTCAACCGTCAAAGACGCCAGTTGTGAACCAACGTAATCAGCAAAGTTATCAATACCGTAAAACTCGCTATCTAAGGCATAACCTAACTGGCGATTTTGGCTAGCAACTAACTGCGGCACAAAGTTCACAAGGAAGTTGCGCGTGGCATTGAAATCAGCCTCACTCATGCCTTCATTGATAAGCTTATCCAACTCAAACAGTGCCGTACGTGTCGCAAAATGCGCATCATTGTTTGAACGCAGTGGACGCAACCACACTTGGAAGATTTGCTCTGAACGACCTAAGTTAGCATCAGGCTTGGTTTGGAACATACCACGCGGGAAGTATTCAATATACGCATAATCACCGTAGTTCATACCACGCACTTGGCGAATACGTTCGAACAGTTTTGCATTTGAATTACGGTGTTCACCCAAGAACGAACGCACTAACCACAGTGCTGTCCAATCTTTGCTTGAACGGGTCGTATCGATTGGGAAGCCAAACGACACTGCGGTAGATTTCGCATTCTTTTCTACGATTGTTGCATGATGGCCCACGAGTGCGGGGGCATCAGGGATGCTTAATCGCGCTGTGTCACCCGCTGGCAGTGATTGCAAATCTGTCATCATTTGCGCTTTTACATCATCGGGTAAGGCACCAATTAGACCTAAATGCAAATTACGCTGTGTAAAGTTTTGCGCATAGAAAGCTTTTACATCATCAAGAGTAAGCGCTTCTAAGTCAGACAAATCACCATAGTTGTAGTTTGCGTATGGGTGGCCTTGATAGAGTTCTGCGTAAAGCACTTCTTTACCTAGTTCTTCGTCATTTGACGCTTTTAAACTTGATGTAATACCGTCAATCAATTCTTTTTTCAAACGGGCAAAATCATCTTCACGGAAACCTGGATTAAGGAGCTGATCACTCACCAAGTTATACCATTGCTCGGCGTTATCTTTGTGAATACGGCCACGCAATGAAATCATTTCCTTATCGATTTGGTAACCAAAGCTACCAGCGATTGGGTAAAGCGCTTTTTGGATTTCTTTGTAGCTCATTGATTGGCTACCACCTTTGGCAAGCATCGCCGCTGTAAGTGCTGCTAAGCCTTTTTTGCCTTGTGGATCTGCCGCTGCACCAGTGTAGAAAAGCCAATTCACATCAACTAAAGGCGAGCTGTTGGTCTTATCAAGTACGCTAAACAACTGCTCTGTTGGTGCACTGTTTAACTGAGCAACCAAGCTATCTAGTTCGACTTCTTTGTCGAAACCTGCCACTTTTTCTTGTGCAGACATCGTCACCGTCGTACGGCTACTGTCTGTGAAATACTGATTGGCTATGGCGCGAATGTCTTCACTCGTAACGCTATCCGCACTTTGATATAAAGCGTTAATCACTTCCGGATCACGTTCAAAATGCATGTAACTCGCAAGTGTTGACGCAATGGCTTGAGATGAATCTAGGCTATTGATAAAGCTATACTTAGCATTAGACTTGAGCGCTGCTAATTTACTTTCATCCACCAGTTCAGTGCGAGCTTTGGCGTAGGTTTCATTCACTGCATCTCGTACAACGGCTAAATCAGCTTCATTGTCCACTTTAACAAACACATGCAGTAAACCGGGATCTTTGGTTTCTGGGTTGTAGGTGAACATTTGCGAAGCAATTTGTTTTTCTACCACCAGCTGTTGATACAGTTCTGAGTTTTCAGAGAAATATAACTGCGACAACAAATCAAGCGCAGCACGGTCTTTCGTATTTGGGTTCCACTGGGTGCCTTTGTATGACACGAGTAACCAATGGCCAGGTAACCCTTCGTATTGCTCATGAACATAACGCGCAGCTGTTTGCTTTGGCTCAACAGGGATATCGGCTTGGTAATCACCGCGCTGCCAATTTCCCCAATGCTTCTTCACCATTTTAATGGTTTCTTGAGGATCAACATCCCCCACAATTACCAGCGAAACATACTCAGGTTTGTAAAAGCGTTCAAAGAAGGATTTACCATACGCACTTTGATCAGGCATGGCTTCAATGTCTTCAAAAAAGCCCATAGTGGTGTGTTTGTAGGTGTGCTTGTCGAATGCCTCGTTGCGAACTGAAGAGAGTAATTTACGAATTGGGCTGGCATTATTCTTAAGATACTCGCCCTTCACCGTTAACGCCTCGGTGCGGAATTGCTCTTCACTGTACGTCAAGTTCTGGAATACATCGGCTTTTACTTCTAACACCTTATCCAAATGTTGCTTAGAGAAGTTTAAGTGGTAGTTGGTGTAATCATTGGTAGTGTAAGCGCGGTTATCAACACCTGAGTTTTTCATAATGTCGGCGTACACGTCTTCTGGGAATTTCTCAGAGCCTTTAAACATCATGTGCTCAAAGAAGTGTGCAAAACCTGTTTTACCGGCTTCGATTTCATTGCGTGAACCTACAGAAACAGGAATTTGCAGCGAAACCACATCAGGATAATCGGTTTTCACAACCATCACGCGCAAGCCGTTGTCGAGTTCCTCTAACACATAATCTTGCGAGAACACTTTATTACTTTGTTGCGCCACTGCCGCAGAGGCCGTGCCTGTTTGTGTTGTTTGCGTGCTTTGGCAACCACCGAGCGTAAGCGCCAGTGCAATACCCGAAGCAATAACTGATAGTTTCATTATTCCTACCCTTTGTTGTTCATTTAATTTTGATTCTTGTCGATTTCATTATGCAATAAATTCATTCGTGGGGCGTTAGTCATGCGATATTTTTGCTGTAAACAAATGTGTCTATCCGTAAATGCACCCAATATGCGTACTTTCAGTACCCTCTGAACATGAATGCAATTCAAGTTCGTTGAGTAAGTTTCATAACAAAAAGCTGTTTAGACGTCTAAATGGCTGTTATAGTTATTTCATTAACTGCATATGGGAATGAGGATCATGGCGCTAACACTGCAAGAGAAAATTGAGGATGCCCGTCAAGGGGTGTACCTCATAGGTACGACACCGCCAAAATTTGACACCGACGACATTAAGCTACAAGCAATTGCTGAGAAGCTACTTGGCCGCTTGCATGAAATCGAATACGACGGCGTGGTTGTCTACGACATTCAAGATGAAAGCAGTCGAATCAGCGCGCCAAGGCCGTTCCCATTTAAAGAAACCATCGACCCACGTCGCTACAGTCGCCTGCTGCGCCGATTATCGCACCTTGATGTGATCACATACAAAAGCGTTGCACAACGCAGTGCAGCTGAATTTAATCAGTGGCTAGACGCAACTCACGAGGAACATAACCTAAATAACCTTGTACTGGTTGGCAGCCCTTCATCAACGGGCGACGTAAAGCTCAGTTTAAACGATGCCTATAAGCACATCTGCGAACATGACCATAACTTCTTTTTGGGTGGAGTCACCATTGCTGAGCGCCATGCAAGTAAAGGCAATGAGCATGAGCGTCTATTAACTAAGACTCAACAAGGTTGTAAGTTTTTCATTTCACAGGCTGTATATAACGCCCAAGCGACCATAGATTTAATCACCAGCTATGCACGTAGCTGCCGCCAGCAAGGGATTGAACCAAAACGTATTATCCTTACCTTTACGCCCTGTGGTGGTGAGAAAACATTGGAGTTTATGCAGTGGCTAGGTATTTCCGTCCCAGAAGCAACCAAGTACCGTATGCTTGATGCCGAAAATACGTTAAGTGAATCGGTGCGTATCTGTCGTGAAAATCTGGATTTAATTCTACGCAGCTGTGCGCACTTAGATGTACCACTGGGTTTAAATATTGAATCTTTGACGAACCGTAAAGAAGAAATCGATGCGTCTATCAATCTCTATCGCTTGCTTAAAGCAACCATGGAATTGAGTTTAGCAGAGCGCCAAATAGCCTAACTTCCCGCCCTTCATTTTCTTTTGCTCTACGTTGCGCTACCTAATTAGGTGGCGCTTTTTTTATTTCCCCTCTATTTAAACGCTTTAGCAACTTACTGCGTCTAACTCCAATAAAAAAGGACTTAACAATGTACGTTGCAAAACTAATTAGACTCTCAATACTATTAATAACAATACTTTCTTTGCAGGTATGGGCCAGCTCTCATTCAACTGCTATAAACGCTCTAGAACCTACACTCACACCTCAACAAATGCATGAAGACATTGATAAATGGTGGCAGTGGACCAAAAACACCCACCCAAATCTGTCTTTACGTATAGCGGATATCAATACATTTGAAAATAATTTAAAGGAGCTGAAAAGCAAGCTTAACTCGCCCTTGAGTGTAAACGATTTTCTCGCACACATTAGTATTTTGAACGGCCAGTTCAATGACGGACATATGAATATCATGGTCCCAAGTCAGCGTCGTCTGGTGGAACAAATCACTGAGGAAAAAAATGGATTATTCCCATTTGAAGTAAATATAGAGGATGGTTTAATTTCAATAAGCGGCAAACTGGGTGGCGACAAAAGTATTTACGAAAACGCACGCATTGTTGCTATCAATAACCATCCTATCGAGTCGATATACACTCAGTTGATGTCGCGAATGTATGGAGACACAGTGGCCCACAAAGAGGCTTTGCTAAGTAGCAAGTTTGCTTTGTATTACTGGTTGTTCATTGATAAAAGCAAGGATTTTGTTATTACGTTTAGTGATAAAACACGTCCACTAAATTTGGTTGTTGGCGCATCGAATAACAAGCCCTTAAGCTTGCAATCCTCTACTTTCGAAAACACGTTTAAGTTTGAAATGTTAAACCCTGATGAAGCCAAAATGACCATCAATGAATTCTGGTGGCATGACAAGCAAGCATTCTATGACTTTACTCAAGACGCATTCACAAACCTGCAAGCTCACAAAATTAAACACCTGATCATTGATGTCAGCCTTAATCGTGGTGGTGATGATGATATGTGGAAGAAAGGGCTACTCAATTATATCGCCGACAAACCGTATAGGCACACAAGCTTCTACCAGAAAAAAGTGATCGCTGAACATCAAGACGAAGGGGAAGAAATTGGTGATGTTATTAGCAAGAGTTACCAAAAGTTCGAACCCAGTGGTATCGATAACCCTCTCTATTTTGGCGGGAAAGTCAGCGTACTTGTAGGGGTTAACACATACTCTTCTGCTATTTTGTTTGCCAATACAGTCCAAGATCATGGATTTGCTCGAATCATAGGAGATGCCACTGGCGGATACAGTTGGCAAACAGGTGGGATTCAATTTTTCACTTTGCCCAACTCAAAGCTACGTGCTGTCAGCCCCCGCTTTTATTTAGCGCGCCCAAGTGGGGAAGGTGAAAACCAAGTAGTAGAACCCGACACCACTGAATAAACGCTTTTGCAGGCTCTCGCACCGTCAATGCAGTGCGGGGGCCTACGAATTGAGCCTATTACTTTTTACGCCATTGACCATCAATTTTGACCATTTGACCCGGCGATGTCTTTTCAATCGCTTTCGCACCCGCGAGTGTTTCCACTTGCTCTAGCGTAATGCCGTTTTTCTTAGCTAAAGATTGATACTTCGCTTTGCGCTTTGCATTAATATCTTCAATCAACTGTTGTGCATCCGCATTGCCTTTGACTAATTCAAGATAACCGCTGCTCGTTTCGCCGACGATGCCTTGAGATTTCGCGTCATCCAAAGTGATAGCAAATGCATTGAAGGTCAACATCGCTGCTGTAAGTAAACTAGTCCATTTGATCATTTTCATAGTGCCCCCTAAAACAACTCACTGTCATCGCTAAATAATTCGTCCAATTCTTTATCTACTTTTACGCGGATCTCGTGATCTACTTTCACGTTCAAATTGATGGTGATAGGTTCTTTAGCCTCAACTTCAACCTTGTGAGTACAACCAGATAGGCCGCCCATAAAAGTACTCGTTAATACTATCGCCACCAGCAGTGGTTTGCTCATTGGCTTACTCCTTTGCTTGATACTCTTGCTCCACTTTCTTTGTGATTTCATCACTTAGACGGAGCGCTTTAAACAGGGTATAAATGTTTTCTTCGTGATTGTAGTTAAAATTAACGGCTTGCTTATGATCAGGATTTTCCCCTTTAATTCGCATTGCCATTGTTAACCAGCCATCACGTTTCAAATTCACGTCTGCTTGGATGTCATGTATGTCTAGATTTTCTAACATGCCAAGCATAGGGCCTAATTGTTCTTGCTGCGACTTAACAGCATTAAAAGCGGCGTTATTATCTATCGTCAACTTGCCAGGTTGCTGAGAATAAATACGTCCATCCTCAACACTGACTCCTTCGTTATCAAAGCGCAAAGGTAATGAAGCACCGAGTATCCCTTTGAATGCGATCCCTTGCTGGGGTTCCAATGCAACGAGCTTGCTGGCATCGATACCGTTTAATGTGACAATAGTATTAGGGCGTTGCTTTTCAAGCCCTGTTACATACATCTTATTCAGAGCAACGCTACCACCCAATGCACTTGCTGTTACATCAGCCAGATATATATCGTCTTTTAGCCCAACCAGCCCTTTAACTTGCGTCAACACTGGACCTGCTCGTACCTCATCTATAGTAAAAGTAGATTCTCGCAGATGAAGTTGGCCTGAATTCCATTTTCCTTGTGGTTTGACCGACAAACTTTGTACAAGATAATTTTGGTATAAAATGTCAGCGTCAGTGATATCAAGCTGCCAGTCAAATTGTTGTAACTTGGCATCCCCACTTGCACTCAATGAAACTTGCCCTTCACCAAGCACCACATCAGCATTGAGCTGACGTACAACAGGCATGAAAGCGCTCAAATCGGTGTTATTTATTGTCAGACTGACAGGTGCATTGTTGCTATCAAAGTTATGCTTCGCTAAGGCGTTGATACCTTGCCATTGCAATAGGTGAGAGCCCTCGATTGCTCGTGCAACAGTGACATTGCTGTCGATTTTAATGTCAGAGAACAGAAGTGAATCGTAACGCAACCTAGCGATTGTACTTTGCGCTTTCACCTGGGCAGATTTGCGCCCTATTCCTATGTCTCCTGTAATATCGTAAGTTTGGCGTAAATTTTCAACCAATGTTCCGTAGCCATTCAACAGCGTAAAATGCGTGTTCACTCGCCCTTCAATGGTGCCCTCAGCTGTTAATTTCAAATCAACATTGGCTGTCATTTCACCTGCATCAAGCCCTTGAGCTGTTATTTGTTCAGCACGCACTCGTGCTGAAAGCACGCTTTTACCTTGGAGTTGATAAACAAAGTCACCTTCACTTTGCAGTTCATTCACTGTCACGCCGATATCCGTTGGTACGTTGAACTGGCCTTCGTAGCTTCCCGCGATATTGGTATTTGAATATTGCCCCTGGCTGGTGAAACTGCCGTATTGGTTTATCTTTGCCTCAAGCGCATATTCACCTTCAAAACTAAGCACCTGCCAATTTAGCTGGCTTTGCTTTGCCAGAACACTGAGGGATTCTTTTTCTGCTTGGGTACTAATAGCTAATGATGGCATCCTCACATTACCCAATAAATCCAACGTCATAGGCTCAGCCGCATTTACATGCCATTTGGCGCCGCGCAAGCCACCAAGATATTGTGTGTTTTGCGCTAATTTAGCGCATTGTGGCAATGCCACTTCGGTAGTTAGTGCGCTGGTATCAAGTTGAAATACATGCATATCATTTGACTGCAATGCGATACGCCCAGCGCTACTTGCCACCCAAATACAGTTATCACCAGAATCGAAATTTACTCGCGCTGAAGTATGGATCTGCGCGTCAACGCGATTGCCCCAAAACTGCCCCTTAAGGCCTAAGTTAGTCACCCAAGCCTGCCAAGGTAGCTCTGCCTGATACAAAGATTGCGCCTGTTGTAATAACACCTCGGTAAATGCATCGCTCATGCTTATATCAACACTTATCACATCCGCATCGAGCGCCCATTCCCCATTCACATCTCCTGCAACCACAAAATGATTGAGCCTTTGCTCATCAATTGAAAATTGCATCGCTCTGGCAAGACCCGGATAAGAAATTGATGCTGACTCAATATGCAATAGCGGGCGTTTGATGGGGAGTAATAAAGCTAATGGCGCATTCTGCCATTGGGAGTCGGCACTATTAGACTGCGCTAATGTAGTCGCGACCACCGTCGCCTTTTCTATTGACAAGGCATCGAAGGTCAAAGAGATCCCTTCGAGAGTTAAAGAATGTCCCTCATATGATAAACAGAGCCGATTAGCCTCAATGGCGAACAACCCTTCGCCCCATTGCCAGTCTGCACAGGTCAATTGCGCGTCGTAGTGATCCAAATAATGTTTTGCCACAGCATGGGTAATTTCAGTGCGGTACACATAGGATACCCCTACAGTGACGGCTATCACACAGATGATAATCAGCAATGAGTATATGACTTTGCGCAGCATAGCCTTCCTTAAGCCTGCAACATTGATTCAATACTAACACGGTAAAACTGAATCTGCCGCGAATAAAAAAGGCTGCAACGGCAGCCTTTTTCAATTTAGAATTCGCTCAGGTTGCGAATTAACCAACCTGCTTACGTGCATTGCGGAACATACGCATCCACGGGCTGTCTTCTTTCCACTCGTCTGGGTGCCATGAGTTCGCCACTGCGCGGAATACACGCTCAGGGTGTGGCATCATCACTGTTGCACGACCATCAGTAGACGTAATACCTGAAATCGCCTCCGGTGAACCATTCGGGTTCGCAGGGTATTGCATTGTTGGGTTACCGTAGTTATCTACGTATTTAACCGCAACAGTGCCTGAGTTCACAGCCGTTTGAATCGCCGCAGCATTTGCAAACTCTGCACGACCTTCACCGTGTGAAACAGCGATTGGCATACGAGAACCAGCCATGCCGTTAAAGAAGATAGACGGGCTTTGCTGTACTTCAACAAGCGTAGCGCGCGCTTCAAAACGCTCACTTTGGTTCGTTACAAAACGTGGCCAATGCTCAGTGCCTGGGATTAGCTCGCGTAATGTAGAAAGCATCTGACAGCCGTTACATACACCTAGGCTGAACGTGTCTTGACGTTCAAAGAAGGTCTGGAACTGATCGCGTGCCATGTCGTTGAATAGAATTGACTTAGCCCAACCTTCACCCGCACCGAGTACGTCACCGTAAGAGAAACCACCACACGCCACTAGACCTTTGAATTGCTCCAGTGTTAAACGACCTTCAAGGATGTCACTCATGTGTACATCGATTGCAGCGAAACCAGCGCGGTTAAACGCAGCCGCCATTTCAACATGAGAGTTAACACCTTGCTCACGCAAGATAGCCATCTTCGGCTTAGCGCCTGTTGCAATGTAAGGTGCCGCAACATCTTCGTTGATGTCGAAGCTCAGCTTCACATTGAGGCCAGGGTCATTTACGTCAGCTTTTGCATCATGCTCTTGCTGTGCACATGCTGGGTTGTCACGTAGTGACTGCATTTGATATGTGGTTTCAGCCCATGCTAGACGAAGCTCAGTACGACTGTTATCAACAATAGCAGTACCTCCGCGGTTGATGATGAGCTGATCCGCATCATTCAACGTACCAATTTCATGGCTTAATGCCGCAAGGCCGTTGTCAGCAAGTATTGCTTTAACAGCTGCTAGGTCGTCGTTACGAACCTGAATCACAGCACCGAGTTCTTCGTTGAATAGCACTTCTAAGTCAGAACCAGCGAGTGCGTCTAGTTCTAGCGTAACGCCAGTGTGACCAGCGAACGCCATTTCCGCAACAGTTACGAATAGACCACCGTCTGAACGGTCATGGTAAGCCAATAGTTTCTCTTCGCTTACAAGTGCTTGCATTGCGTCGAAGAAGCCTTTTAATAGCTCAGGGCTATCTACGTCAGGCGTTTTGTCACCTAGCTGCTTGTAAACCTGTGCCAAGCTTGATGCACCCATACGGTTTTGGCCTGCGCCAAGGTCGATAAGGAGTAACGTTGACTCGCCTTTGTCGGTACGAAGCTGAGGCGTGACTGTTTTACGAATGTCTTCAACACGACCAAATGCTGAGATAACCAGTGAAAGAGGTGCAGTCACTGCTTTATCTTCACCGTTGTCTTGCCATGTAGTCTTCATCGACATTGAGTCTTTACCTACAGGGATAGTCAGGCCAAGTGCAGGACATAACTCTTCACCTACCGCTTTAACGGCTTCGTAAAGACCGGCGTCTTCACCTGGGTGACCCGCTGCCGCCATCCAGTTTGCAGATAGCTTAATGTTGTTCAGTGAACCAATATCAGCACAGGCGATATTTGTGAGTGACTCTGCTACGGCTAGACGAGCAGACGCACCAAAATTTAGAAGTGCCGCTGGTGTGCGCTCACCCATTGACATCGCTTCGCCGTGGTAAGTGTCATACGCCGCAGCTGTAACCGCACAGTTGGCCACTGGCACCTGCCAAGGACCTACCATCTGGTCGCGAGCAACTAAACCAGTTACAGAGCGATCGCCGATAGTGATAAGGAAAGTCTTTTCCGCGATTGCAGGAAGACGAAGCAAACGTTGAACCGCATCTTTTACGGTAATCTGCGCCGTATCAAGAGCTTCACCTTGCGCTTGCTTTGACGTTACGTCGCGGTGCATCTTAGGTGCTTTACCCAAAAGTACGTCAAGCGGCAGGTCAACAGGGTTGTTGCCGAAGTGTGAGTCAGCTACGCGTAGGTGACGCTCTTCAGTGGCCGTACCAATCACTGCGTATTGCGCACGTTCACGCTTACAAATTTGCTCGAAACGGTCGAAGTTTTCTTCGGCAACAGCTAGCACGTAACGCTCTTGAGATTCGTTACACCAAATTTCGTGTGGTGCCATACCCGGCTCGTCGTTTGGTACGTTACGAAGTTCGAAGATACCACCACGGCCACCATCGTCTACAAGTTCTGGGAAGGCGTTTGATAAACCACCTGCGCCTACATCGTGGATAAACGCGATTGGGTTTTCGTCGCCTAACTGCCAACACTTGTCGATAACTTCCTGACAACGACGCTCCATTTCTGGGTTTTCACGCTGTACAGATGCAAAGTCTAGGTCTTCGTTTGATTGACCCGATGCCATTGATGAAGCAGCACCGCCACCAAGACCAATGTTCATCGCTGGACCACCCAGTACGATTAGCTTAGCGCCAACAGGGATTTCACCTTTTTGTACGTGCTCAGTACGGATGTTACCCAAACCACCGGCGATCATAATTGGCTTATGGTAACCACGAACCTCTTCACCATTGTGGCTATTAACGAGCTCTTCGTATGTACGGAAGTAACCAAGTAGATTTGGACGACCAAATTCGTTGTTGAATGCTGCGCCACCTAATGGGCCTTCGATCATGATATCAAGCGCTTCAACGATACGGCCTGGTTTGCCGTATTTGCTTTCCCACGGTTGTTCAAAACCTGGGATGCGTAAGTTAGATACACTGAAACCTACAAGACCGGCTTTGGGCTTAGAACCACGACCTGTCGCACCTTCGTCACGGATTTCACCACCAGAGCCTGTTGATGCACCAGAGAAAGGAGAAATAGCCGTTGGGTGGTTGTGTGTTTCAACCTTCATCAAGATTTCGATATTTTCTTGATGGTATGTGTACTCACCTACGAAATCAGGGAAGAAACGACCTGCAACAGAGCCTTTCATTACCGCAGCGTTATCTTTATAGGCAGATAACACGTTGTCGCTGTTTTGCTCGTAGGTATTTTTGATCATTTTGAACAGTGATTTAGGCTGCTCTACGCCGTCGATTGTCCAATCAGCGTTAAAGATTTTGTGACGGCAGTGCTCAGAGTTAGCCTGCGCGAACATAAATAGTTCGATGTCGTTCGGATTACGACCTAGCTTTTGGAAGTTCTCAACTAGGTAATCAATTTCGTCGTCTGCCAGTGCAAAGCCCTGCTCAACGTTTGCTGTTGCAAGTGCTTCACGACCACCGCCTAGGATGTCTACTGATGACATTGGGCGTGGTTCGTCATGAGTAAATAACGCGCTTGCATCTTCCATCGAGCGATGTGTCGCTTCTGTCATGCGGTCATGTAGTAGCGCTGCTACTTCATTGACTTCACATACACTCAAGTTACCTTCAACATAGTATGCAATACCACGTTCAATACGGTGTACTTGTGCTAAACCACAGTTATGTGCGATGTCAGTTGCCTTTGATGCCCAAGGAGAAATAGTGCCTGGACGTGGCGTAACTAAGATCAGCGTACCTTGTGGCTCGTGCTCTTGGATATGAGGACCGTAAGTAAGCAACTTTTCAAGCTTGGTTTGCTCGTCTGCACTTAACTCAGCTGTTAAATCAGCAAAGTGCATAAACTCAGCATACACATCAGTTACAGGTAGGTTAGCTTGCTTACATTGAGTAAGTACTTTTTGAACGCGAAAATCGGAAAGTGCTGGCGCACCACGCAGGATTAACATAGGTAATATCATCCGGGGTTAAGGATTGAACGACAGTTGCCGCGCATTATACTTATTTTCGCCTAAAATGCGAGTTAAAGGGATGACAACAAGGACGATTGTCCGCATTTTATGAGGTTACACTTTTTGCCCCAAAGTAGAGATGACGCAAGGCCTTGGTTTTGTTATAAGAGTAGTTACCTAAGCAAAAGGGGCACGCAGTGAGAATATTTGGGTTAGCACTGGCTTTACTGGTTATTTTAGGTTGTTCAGAGCCGCAAAAACCAACACAACTTGAGCATGTTTATCAAACCAAAACACTTCGCGTGGGCACCCTCGCGGGTGCCAGTAATTACTATCAAGGCACCCAAGGTGAACAAGGGTTTGAATATGAGCTCGCGCAAGAATTCGCCGACTACATGGGTGTTGAATTAGATATCGTGCCCTTTTTTTCACTCAACGACATGTTCCAACGCCTAGATAACGGCTCACTCGATTTAATCGCTTCTGGCATTGGCTACTCTCCTATTCGTGCCCAGCAATATCGGTTTGGCCCCAGTTATCGCACCATCAGCCAAAAGCTTGTTTATAAGCAAGGGCGTAAACGTCCGCGAGGCTTCGAAGACCTAGAGGGTAACTTAACAGTGCTCGCCCGCTCCAGTCATTCACAAACCTTGTATCGGGTGCAAAAGAAATACCCGACCCTGAGCTGGAATGAAACTGATGAATTAGATGAATCCGAATTACTCCAAGCGATTATCGATGGTGATATCGATTACACGCTCGCAGACTCACACACCTTGGCACTATTTCGTCGTTATCATCCAAATCTTAGTATTGGCTTCTCAGTGACACAAAATGACCCCATTGCATGGGTTATGCGCCAAGACAATGATGACTCCCTGTATGCCCTAATGATTGAATTTTTCGGTGACGTAAAAGAAAACAACCGCCTCTATGCCTTGGAAGAAAAATACTTCGGTCACGTTCGTCAGTTCAATTACGTTAACACGTTAGCATTTATCGAAGCGGTTGCAGATACGCTACCAACCTATGCTCCTTGGTTTAAAGATTATGCCCAAGAGCTGGATTGGCGCTTACTAGCTGCGTTGAGCTATCAAGAGTCCATGTGGGATCCTAAAGCCAAATCACCGACAGGCGTACGCGGCATCATGATGTTAACCTTGCCCACAGCGAAACAAGTCGGGGTGAAGAATCGTCTCAAGCCAGAGCAAAGTATTGATGGCGGAGCCAAATATTTACGCTACTTGATTGAGCGCGTGCCTGATCGCATCCCCCAACCAGATCGTACTTGGTTCGCGCTTGCAGCCTATAATGTAGGATGGGGTCACGTAAATGACGCACGTATCCTCACCCAACGAGATGGGGCGGATCCCGACAAATGGGCAGACGTTAAAAAATACCTACCGCTGCTTGTGAAGAAACGTTATTATCGAACAACAAAGTATGGTTATGCGCGTGGAGATGTTGCCGTAACCTACGTAGATAATATAAGGCGCTACTACGACACATTAGTCTGGCTCGATGAGAACCAAGCACTCGATGTTGCCGAAGCTAGTGCCAAGGAAGAATCAGCAGGAATGCCATAAAACTGTCACTTATTCGTGTTTTGATGGCAGCTCTCCCCTCTCACTTTCAAGGAGAAGTAGTATGTTGAAACGTCGAAGAACGCATAACTTTAAACGTCGTGCCATATTTTCGGGTTCTAAACGTAGAAGAGTGTTAAGAAAAGACACTCATAATAAAATACTCTGGCGTCGTCGCCTGTTTGCTGCCCAGCAAATGGAAGAGCTAGAGCAACTGAGCATGGTAGAGGTTTAATCCCTCTGCGTGCTCTGCTGGCGCGCTTTTTTCTTTTCTTTATGTTCCTGTCTTCTGCGCTTAAAAAAAGCCGATAATTGTTCAGCACATTGCTCAGCTAGCACACCTGATGTGACTTCCAATTGGTGATTTAAACGCGGCTCTTGCACCAAATTCATGATTGAGCCGGCCGACCCCGTCTTTAAATCAGTTGCACCAAATACCAAACGCTTAATGCGGCTATGCACTAACAGGCCCGCACACATTGAGCAAGGTTCAAGTGTTACATACAAGGTACAATCAATAAGTCGATAATTATTAAGAGCCTTACCAGCATCACGAATAGCCATCATTTCAGCGTGAGCGGAAGGGTCGTTAAGCGTGATGGATTGGTTCCACCCCTGGGCTATAAGCTCATCGTCTTTAACGAGTACTGCCCCGACAGGAATTTCGTCAATCGCTTCAGCACGTTGCGCGCATTCTAAGGCCTTTTGCATCCAATACTGATCGTCAAACTTCGTCATATATGCTCAAATAGCTACAATAAAGTCGCGATTATATCGCGAAAAGCGGTAATTTTATAAGTATCACCATAGCCTGCACGGGCTAAATTAAGATATAATTCGCCGCTTTTTTTGTTCTATGGATACCGAAAACGGGTAAGTCATGAAGTTTCCTGGTCGCCGAAGACACAAACATTATTTTCCAGTGGAAGCTAAAGATCCACTAACAAACCAGATCCACGCTGAGTCTCGGCTCAAGCGTAGCTATATCGTGGGCATTGATCAGATCGTGGTCGATATCGAAGCGAAGGTCGATCTTGCCTTTTTAGATGAGTTCGGTTTGCGTCGCGGTATGTCTCAGGTCATTGACAGTGACACCACTAATGCCTTGTATGACCGTCTAAAATTGAACGACATGGTCGATTACGAGTTTGCAGGTGGCACCATAGGCAACACCATGCACAATTATTCTGTGCTTGCCGATGATCGCTCAGTATTGCTTGGTGTGATGAGTGAAAACATCAAAATCGGTAGCTACGCTTATCGATTCTTGTGTAACACCTCTAGCCGCGTCGATCTCGACTATCTGCAACCTGTGGATGGTCCCATTGGTCGTTGCTTTACGCTTATTGATGAAAGTGGCGAGCGTACCTTCGCAATCAGCGCGGGGTTAATGAACCACCTTCGTCCTGAATCAATTAGCCAAGAGCTTATCGAAAACTCATCGGCTTTGGTGATCAGCGCCTACTTAATGCGTACGCAAGGCGCCGAAACCATGACCGAAGCAACGATGCAAGCGGTTAAATACGCCAATGATGCAGGTGTTCCTGTCGTACTCACGCTCGGCACCAAATTCCTTATTGAGCAAGACCCAACGTGGTGGGCTGAGTTTGTAGATAAGCATGTTGATATTCTTGCGATGAATGAGGAAGAAGGTCAGGCAATCACAGGTTTTGAAGATCCCTTACTCGCTGCTGATAAGGCACTTGATTGGGTCGATCTGTGATCTGTACCGCTGGTGAGCGCGGCATGTTTATGGCTGGTTACATTGATGAGCAGTTTAAACGAGAAACTGAGTATCCGCTGCTTCCAGGTGCAATCCCTGACTTTAACCGCTATGAGTTTTCACGAGCGATGCGTAAGCAAGACTGTGAGAACCCCATTAAAGCGTACAGTCATACAGCGCCGTTTATGGGTGGCCCAGATAGCATCAAAAATACCAATGGTGCCGGTGATTGTGCCCTAGCTGCAGTGCTGCACGATATCAGCGCTAATGAATACCACAAACGCAATGTACCAAACTCAGCGAAGCACCATCACGAAGCAATTACCTACTCTTCTCTTGCTCAGATCAGTAAGTATGCAAACCGTGCAAGCTTCGAAGTACTGGTTCAACATTCTCCACGCTTAACCCGTGGCCTACCCGAGCGAGAAGATTGCTTAGAGCAGGCTTACTGGGAACAGTAATCAGTCCTTGTGAATCATTATATTAAGCCGCTTTTATAGCGGCTTTTTTGTTTATGGCTATCTTTAAGACTGATTCATGCTCTAAACGGTACAAATGCTTTTGCTAAGTAAATTGGTGGAAAAGTTACGCGCGAACCGTAGTTTGATTGCTGTAATGGTAGTTCTTGGTTTGATAATTTGCGGCGCTTGTATTGCGCTCGTTCCGTCTGACTTAGGCTTTGACCTTATGGGACCCCTCGTCATCTTTCCTTGGGGCCTTTTCTGCATTGCCTTTATTCGGAGACCTTCTGCCCCAGAGGTTGTTTTCTTCGCTGTATTTGCACTATGCGGTCTTGCTTGGCCATTGCTCTAAGCCTAAGCTGACAGAGAACAATAAGCATCCTATTGTTGAACAGAAGGAAGCGAGAACAAAGATAAATAGAAACCCAATCGGCACAAAGCAAAAAACCCGTCGTATTTCTGCAACGGGTTTCTTTAATTAGGCGAAGTAAGACCGAAGCACAGCTTCGCAGCTCACGGAGGTGAGGCCAGGGGTGACCGAGGTAACCAAGCTACAGGGACATATTGTTGAAACCACGTTTAATCAGGGACTTGTTAAATCGGGTATGAGACTTTGAGCGGCCATATTTGTAGGTCGGTGTTTACCCCGACAGTGGTTTGGCATGCAGTCATAAACACTAGAAAGCAAAAAACCCGCTGCATTGCTGCAACGGGTTTCTTTAATTAGGAGCCTGGTGATGACCTACTTTCACATGGCAAATGCCACACTATCATCGGCGCAGTTCCGTTTCACTTCTGAGTTCGGCATGGGGTCAGGTGGGTCCAGAACGCTATTATCACCAAGCAAAGTTGGTTACTAATCGCTATCGCAATCAGTATTAATTCGGAAAGCTTTATAAGTAAATGTCTACTTCAGTCTTTAATTTCTAACTTCTAACTTAACAGTCTCACACCATTTTGGCGTTGTATGGTTAAGCCTCACGGGTAATTAGTACAGGTTAGCTTAACGCCTCACAGCGCTTCCACATCCTGCCTATCAACGTTGTAGTCTTCAACGGCCCTTTAGTGGAGTCGAACTCCAAGTGAGAACTCATCTCGAGGCTCGCTTCCCGCTTAGATGCTTTCAGCGGTTATCGATTCCGAACGTAGCTACCGGGCAGTGCCATTGGCATGACAACCCGAACACCAGCGGTTCGTCCACTCCGGTCCTCTCGTACTAGGAGCAGCCCCTCTCAATTCTCAAACGCCCACGGCAGATAGGGACCGAACTGTCTCACGACGTTCTAAACCCAGCTCGCGTACCACTTTAAATGGCGAACAGCCATACCCTTGGGACCGACTTCAGCCCCAGGATGTGATGAGCCGACATCGAGGTGCCAAACACCGCCGTCGATATGAACTCTTGGGCGGTATCAGCCTGTTATCCCCGGAGTACCTTTTATCCGTTGAGCGATGGCCCTTCCATTCAGAACCACCGGATCACTATGACCTACTTTCGTACCTGCTCGACGTGTCTGTCTCGCAGTTAAGCTGGCTTCTACCATTACACTAACCGTACGATGTCCGACCGTACTTAGCCAACCTTCGTGCTCCTCCGTTACTCTTTGGGAGGAGACCGCCCCAGTCAAACTACCCACCAGGCACTGTCCGCAACCCCGATTCAGGGGCCAACGTTAGAACATCAAACATACAAGGGTGGTATTTCAAGGATGGCTCCACGGTAACTGGCGTCACCGCTTCAAAGCCTCCCACCTATCCTACACATGTAGGCTCAATGTTCAGTGCCAAGCTGTAGTAAAGGTTCACGGGGTCTTTCCGTCTAGCCGCGGGTACACAGCATCTTCACTGCGATTTCAATTTCACTGAGTCTCGGGTGGAGACAGCGTGGCCATGGTTACACCATTCGTGCAGGTCGGAACTTACCCGACAAGGAATTTCGCTACCTTAGGACCGTTATAGTTACGGCCGCCGTTTACCGGGGCTTCGATCAAGAGCTTCGTCCGAGGACTAACCCCATCAATTAACCTTCCGGCACCGGGCAGGTGTCACACCGTATACGTCATCTCGCGATTTAGCACAGTGCTGTGTTTTTAATAAACAGTCCCAGCCACCTGGTCACTGCGACTCTCAAGTGCTTACGGAGCAAGTCCTTCACACTCAAGAGCGTACCTTCTCCCGAAGTTACGGTACTATTTTGCCTAGTTCCTTCACCCGAGTTCTCTCAAGCGCCTTAGTATTCTCTACCTGACCACCTGTGTCGGTTTGGGGTACGATTCGGTATAAACTGAAGCTTAGAGGCTTTTCCTGGAAGTATGGCACCAACAGCTTCCACTCCGTAGAGTGTCGTCTCGTATCTCAGCCTTAAAGAATCCCGGATTTTCCTAAGATTCAAGCCTACATACTTTCACACGGACAACCAACGCCGTGCCTGCCTAGCCTTCTCCGTCCCCCCATCGCATTTATACCAAGTACGGGAATATTAACCCGTTTCCCATCGACTACGCCTTTCGGCCTCGCCTTAGGGGTCGACTCACCCTACCCTGATTAACATGGGATAGGAACCCTTGGTCTTCCGGCGTGCGGGTTTTTCACCCGCATTGTCGTTACTCATGTCAGCATTCGCACTTGTGATATGTCCAGCATGCCTCCCGGCACACCTTCAGCCACTTACACAACGCTCCCCTACCCCGCGAGCAAAGCTCGCAGCCGCAGCTTCGGTGGTATGTTTAGCCCCGTTACATCTTCCGCGCAGGCCGACTCGACTAGTGAGCTATTACGCTTTCTTTAAAGGGTGGCTGCTTCTAAGCCAACCTCCTAGCTGTTTTAGCCTTCCCACATCGTTTCCCACTTAACATACACTTTGGGACCTTAGCTGGCGGTCTGGGTTGTTTCCCTCTCCACGACGGACGTTAGCACCCGCCGTGTGTCTCCCGGATAGTACTCATTGGTATTCGGAGTTTGCATGGGGTTGGTAAGTCGGGATGACCCCCTAGCCCAAACAGTGCTCTACCCCCAATGGTATTCGTCCGAGGCTCTACCTAAATAGATTTCGGGGAGAACCAGCTATCTCCCGGTTTGATTAGCCTTTCACTCCTAGCCACAGGTCATCCCCTAACTTTTCAACGTTAGTGGGTTCGGTCCTCCAGTTGATGTTACTCAACCTTCAACCTGCCCATGGCTAGATCACCGGGTTTCGGGTCTATACCTTGCAACTCAACGCGCAGTTAACGCTCGCTTTCACTACGGCTACCCTAATCGGTTAACCTCGCTACAAAATATAAGTCGCTGACCCATTATACAAAAGGTACGCAGTCACCCTCGAAGGGCTCCTACTGCTTGTACGTACACGGTTTCAGGTTCTATTTCACTCCCCTCACAGGGGTTCTTTTCGCCTTTCCCTCACGGTACTGGTTCACTATCGGTCAGTTGGGAGTATTTAGCCTTGGAGGATGGTCCCCCCATATTCAGTCAAAGTTTCACGTGCTCCGACCTACTCGATTTCACTTATAAGACATTGTCGTGTACGGGACTATCACCCTGTATCGTGCCACTTTCCAGAGGCTTCCACTAACACCAAATAAGCTTAAGGGCTGGTCCGATTTCGCTCGCCGCTACTTTCGGAATCTCGGTTGATTTCTTTTCCTACGGGTACTTAGATGTTTCAGTTCTCCGCGTTCGCCTCTTACACCTATGTATTCAGTGCAAGATACCTGTAAACAGGTGGGTTTCCCCATTCGGAAATCCTGGCCTCAAGCGCTTTTTACTAGCTTGACCAGGCTTATCGCAAGTTAATACGTCCTTCATCGCCTCCAACTGCCAAGGCATCCACCGTGTACGCTTAGTCACTTAACCATACAACCCAAAAGGGTGTGTATTTCAAGGACTGTTTAACTTCGCCAGAAGTTAGAATACTAAAGTAGACGCACAATCAACTTTCGTTGACTGGCATATTTCTTTACTTATTGAGAACTCTAAATCATTCAAATTGAACAATTCAAAGTTTTTATCAGCTTTCCAAATTTTTAAAGAGCAAAATATTACCTACCGGCCTAGCCAGTAAGTAACAATCATCTGTGTGGACACTGCGAACAAATTAGTTCTAAATCGTATAAGGAGGTGATCCAGCCCCAGGTTCCCCTAGGGCTACCTTGTTACGACTTCACCCCAGTCATGAATCACTCCGTGGTGAACGTCCTCCCGAAGGTTAGACTATCCACTTCTGGAGCAACCCACTCCCATGGTGTGACGGGCGGTGTGTACAAGGCCCGGGAACGTATTCACCGCGACATTCTGATTCGCGATTACTAGCGATTCCGACTTCATGGAGTCGAGTTGCAGACTCCAATCCGGACTACGACGCACTTTAAGTGATTCGCTTACCCTCGCAGGTTCGCAGCACTCTGTATGCGCCATTGTAGCACGTGTGTAGCCCTACACGTAAGGGCCATGATGACTTGACGTCGTCCCCACCTTCCTCCGGTTTATCACCGGCAGTCTCCTTAGAGTTCCCGACCGAATCGCTGGCAACTAAGGATAGGGGTTGCGCTCGTTGCGGGACTTAACCCAACATCTCACAACACGAGCTGACGACAGCCATGCAGCACCTGTATCAGAGTTCCCGAAGGCACCAAACCATCTCTGGTAAGTTCTCTGTATGTCAAGTGTAGGTAAGGTTCTTCGCGTTGCATCGAATTAAACCACATGCTCCACCGCTTGTGCGGGCCCCCGTCAATTCATTTGAGTTTTAACCTTGCGGCCGTACTCCCCAGGCGGTCTACTTAATGCGTTAGCTTTGAAAAACAACTCCGAAAAGTCGAGCTTCTAGTAGACATCGTTTACGGCGTGGACTACCAGGGTATCTAATCCTGTTTGCTCCCCACGCTTTCGTACATGAGCGTCAGTGTTGACCCAGGTGGCTGCCTTCGCCATCGGTATTCCTTCAGATCTCTACGCATTTCACCGCTACACCTGAAATTCTACCACCCTCTATCACACTCTAGTTTGCCAGTTCGAAATGCAGTTCCCAGGTTAAGCCCGGGGCTTTCACATCTCGCTTAACAAACCGCCTGCGTACGCTTTACGCCCAGTAATTCCGATTAACGCTCGCACCCTCCGTATTACCGCGGCTGCTGGCACGGAGTTAGCCGGTGCTTCTTCTGTAAGTAACGTCACAGCTAGCAGGTATTAACTACTAACCTTTCCTCCTTACTGAAAGTGCTTTACAACCCGAAGGCCTTCTTCACACACGCGGCATGGCTGCATCAGGCTTGCGCCCATTGTGCAATATTCCCCACTGCTGCCTCCCGTAGGAGTCTGGACCGTGTCTCAGTTCCAG
The DNA here is from genome assembly GCF_054923835.1 of Pseudoalteromonas sp. GB56. Lineage (NCBI taxonomy): Bacteria > Pseudomonadati > Pseudomonadota > Gammaproteobacteria > Alteromonadales > Pseudoalteromonadaceae > Pseudoalteromonas > Pseudoalteromonas sp. GB56. Next base: position 3,097,573 of record NZ_JBPCHK010000001.1, read on the forward strand.
TGTGGCTGATCATCCTCTCAAACCAGCTAGGGATCGTCGCCTTGGTGAGCCATTACCTCACCAACTAGCTAATCCCACTTGGGCCAATCTAAAGGCGAGAGCCGAAGCCCCCTTTGGTCCGTAGACATTATGCGGTATTAGCCGTCGTTTCCAACGGTTGTCCCCCACCTCAAGGCATGTTCCCAAGCATTACTCACCCGTCCGCCGCTCGTCATCTTCTAGCAAGCTAGAAATGTTACCGCTCGACTTGCATGTGTTAGGCCTGCCGCCAGCGTTCAATCTGAGCCATGATCAAACTCTTCAATTAAAAGTTTTTTGAATCCGAAGATTCGGCGCTCATTGAATTCTGATTTTGATTCTTTCGAATCGAATTGACTGTGCTGAAACAAGTAAACTTGTTTCCGTTGGTCACTCAGTTCAATTGAGACTCTAAATTTGTTTGCGTCATCTAGCGAACTAGAATCTGCTGTTAGAACTCAACCTGTACGAGTGCCCACACAGATGATTGCTTCATATTTTTAAAGAACGTTTCGAGACTCTTTCGCGTCTCGAGGGCTGTGCATTCTACTCAACCCTGATTTGTTGTCAACACTTAATTTTGAGAATCTTTAAAGTTTTTCAAAACCCAGTTTTACTTGACTCAACCTTCACTTCGTATTGCTTGTTTGTAAGCAGTCCGCCGTGTCGGTGGATGCGCATTATAGGGAGATTCGATTTTGACGCAACCCCTTTTTTAAAGAAAATTGCTAAAAATGGATCGTTTGCACAAATTACACACAAAACACATTAAAAAAGGCCATTTCTTCATCAGAATATGGCCTTTCTAAGTGATTTAATTACTTGTTGGGTTACAAAATAGACACTGTATATTGATAGATACTCACGCCCCATACGATCGCAGCTATTAATAATGAGAGCGTCACCGCCGCAGATGCCATGTCTTTTGCTCGACCTGACAAAACGTGCAGTTCCGTCGATACCCTATCTGTTAATGCCTCTATTGCTGAATTAACCAGTTCAACAATCAATACCAGCAGTAATACACAAACCAGTGCAGCCCACTGCAACATGTCTTTGGCAATAAAGAAAGATAAAGGAAATAAGATGAGGGCCAATAGCAATTCTTGGCGAAATGCGGCTTCTTCTTTAATTGCAGCTCTTAACCCTTGAAATGTACAACGTAGCGCTTTGAATAAACGCCCCACTCCTTGGCCGTTGGGTTTATTAGAAATATTCTGCATCACACACCTATTCGTTGGGCATAAAAAAGCCCCTGAGTAAGGGGCTAGTTATTGGATTAGGCTACACCGTATTGATCACGGTATGCTTTTACCGCGTTTAGGTGTTCATCCATATCACCTTGTTGCTCAAGGTAAGTAATAAGGTCAGCAAGTTTGACTATTGAAACAACCTGCGTATTGAAGTCACGTTCAACTTCTTGAATAGCAGACAACTCAGCTTTACCTTTCTCTTGACGATCTAGAGCGATAAGGACACCCGAAAGGTCTGCACCATGTGCGGCGATGATTTCCATTGACTCACGAATCGCCGTACCCGCTGTGATTACGTCATCAACAAGCATCACTTTGCCTTTGAGTTCAGAACCCACTAGGTTGCCACCTTCGCCGTGTTCTTTCTTCTCTTTTCGGTTAAAGCAATACGGCACATCTTTATCATGGTGATCTGCAAGCGCTACTGCGGTAGTCGTGGCAATAGGAATACCTTTATACGCTGGGCCGAATAACAAATCATATTCAATGCCAGCATCTTCCAGCGCCGCAGCGTAAAAACGACCTAATTTAGCTAAGTCTTTACCTGTGTTGAAAAGGCCGGCATTGAAAAAGTAAGGACTTGTGCGCCCAGACTTAAGAGTAAACTCACCAAACTTTAAAACCTGTTTTGAGAGTGCGAATTCAATAAACTGCTTTTGATATTCTTTCATTACTTTGCTCGTCAACGTTAGAGATTAAGCTAGAGTCTGCTTTTGGATATCGATAATTTCGCGAATAGAGTGTTTAGCTAATGTTAGCATCTGCTCTAATTCGTCGAATGAGAACGGTTCGCCCTCTGCCGTACCCTGCACTTCGATGATTTTACCTGTTTCAGTCAGAATCACGTTCATATCTGTTTCGGCGTCGGAATCTTCTAGGTATTCTAAATCTGTGATTGGCTCACCTTTATAGATACCAACAGAAATTGCCGCAATCATGTGCTTAAGTGGGTTTGTGTTGATCATGCCTTTAGTGCGCATGTAAGTGAGCGCGTCAACTAAAGCAACACATGCGCCACTGATAGATGCCGTGCGCGTGCCGCCATCTGCTTGGATAACGTCACAATCAACAGTGATAGTGTTTTCACCCAACGCTTTTAAATCAACCGCAGCGCGCAAAGCACGAGCGATTAAACGTTGAATTTCCATGGTGCGTCCACCTTGCTTACCACGCGCAGCCTCACGGTCATTACGAGTATGGGTTGAACGTGGCAACATGCCATATTCAGCGGTTACCCACCCCTTGCCTTGGCCTTTCATAAAGCGCGGCACACCTGAAACAACACTCGCCGTACATAAAACTTTGGTGTTTCCAAACTCAACTAACACCGAGCCTTCTGCATGCATGGTGTATTGGCGAGTAAAGGTCACTGGGCGAATCTGATTAGGTGTTCTTTCACTTGGACGCATTCACTATCCCCTTAAATAAAAAATTTCGTACATTATATGTGTTCGCCCGCAGCTATGCCACGGCACTTTTATGAAATTGCCCATTTTTGCTGGAAAATTCTGCTAGAGCTCACATTTTGTTAAGGTATAATCTTAGCGAACCATCTATTAGACATTTAGGAAATCATTCATGATTCACAGCATGACCGCGTACGCTCGCCAAGAAATCAAAGGCGACTGGGGCACCGGAACTTGGGAGATCCGCTCTGTAAACCAACGTTATCTGGAAACTTTTATTCGCGCCCCTGAACAATTTCGTGGTTTGGAGCCTGTTATTCGTGATCGCCTGCGTAAAAACTTACAACGCGGCAAGGTCGAAGTATTTCTTAAATTTGCAGCCAACCCAGCCCATGTGGGTGAACTAAACATCAACGAATCGTTAGCATCGCAACTCGTGAAAAGCGCGCAATGGGTGCAAGCCCAAAGCCAAGGCGATATCAATCCGGTGGATATTCTTCGTTGGCCTGGCGTAATGGAAGCCCAAGAAATGGACATGGATGCGGTTCAAGGTGAATTACTTTCTGGGTTGGATATGGCCATTGAAGAGTTCAAAGCGGCTCGTGCAAGTGAAGGTGAAAACCTTGAGCAAATGATCAGCTCACGTCTTGAATCTATTTTGGAGCAAGTGGCGATTGTTGAATCACACATGCCAGAAGTAGCAAAATGGCAACGTGAAAAGCTGCAACAAAAACTAGATGAGCTGCAAGCTGAAATTGATGACAACCGCCTTGAGCAAGAACTGATTTATCTTGCGCAAAAACAAGATGTGGCTGAAGAATTAGACCGCCTTAAATCGCATGTAAAAGAAACCCATAAAATCCTTAAAAAAGGTGGCGCATGCGGTCGACGCCTTGATTTTCATGATGCAAGAGTTTAACCGCGAAGCGAATACGTTAGCGTCAAAATCAATCAACACTGAAGTGACGAACGCCGCTGTTGAGTTAAAGGTGTTAATTGAGCAAATGCGTGAGCAAATTCAAAATATAGAATAATATCCATTTGAGTCCAAACACTTCCGCTAGAGCCCAGTCATACTGGGCTTTTTCATCGCTGACTGTCTGAAAAATTTCCAAAAATCAGCACACAAAAATTCGCAATTAGCCTGTTTCTAGCTAGGTACATATAGTTAATATTTTTTCAAATTGAATCTTTATTACTGAGCAGCGCTATGCCAAAGCCAATTTTGCTGCCTGTTTCCACATAAATGCAGGCATGGTATTTCGCAATTTCCAAGTGATGTTCATCGGTTGACTACCTGTATGTGATACATATTCAACTTCACCGAAATTAACAAATCCCATAGTCTTACCAAATTCATCTTTAGATTTCTCACGAACAAAGAGGAACAGGCGTTTGCCTATTTCTTTATGGGTTACATACTCCAACCCTTTGCCGTGTTCCGGTCTTGCCGAATTTTGGCTTTGCCAGTGGAAGAGATCTTCGTTTATCGCATAATCGTGATACATAGTAGTCGGTGAAAACTGTTTTTCATTTTTATTCAGAGTGACAAACAACAATTCGATATTTTGATCTTTGATGTTAAATACACCTTCTCTTGAATTTGGCTGCTTCCCAAATGTAGTAGCACCAAAACCAACGAGTATCTGCTCTCTGGCATATCTAGCATGTAGCTTTATTGGGTGATTACCCATCATTGGCATTGTTTCTTGTTTATGATGTATACGGTCAATTAACAAAGTGGTTAAACTCGCCAATTCCGCTTTTAACCACTGATGTTCAAGTCTGTTTAAGCTATCGTTTATATCTTTAAAGCCTAGCTTTTCACCTGATTGTTGCCAGAAGTCATAATGCAACATGAGTTGGTGTGAATTTGAAATTATCAAACCTTCAGTAGCGAAGCGATGTAAGTTGTTTAAGTATTCATGATCATCGCACACTAACAGCCTTGTCTTTACCATTCGAGCGAAGTAACGCACAAGTTCTGGCTCTGGATCATTTAACAAACCTGCCTCTAAACAAAGCTCAGTCCAGCTTAGTTTTTTATACAACGCTTCAACTTCAACTTGTGGGTATACCTTAATGAAATTTACCAAATTCATTTCCAAGGTTGAGTCGCGAGAAAACGAGTGTGCTAATCCAATTAATCGTTGTTTACTGAGTGTCGCATTTTTGATGTTGCGCAGCACAACGTCTTGAGTATGTTTTGATAGCTCTATACGGCACCCTAGCGGCGCATGAGGGAATCCATTTTTAATTTCATCACTAATGGCGCCATCGGTTTTCCCCACCAGTGCTCGAAACTTATGGGCAAAATCATAATCAGCATTAGCGTTACCTACAAAATCCAACACGGTGCAAACTTCTTTGTCATCAGCTAAACGCAAGCCACGTCCTAGTTGTTGCAAAAAGATAGTCAAACTTTCTGTTGGTCTCAAAAACAACAGCGTATCTACCTCAGGTATATCAACACCCTCATTAAAAATATCAACAACGAACAAAATGTTGATTTCACCACCTCGGAGGGCTTGCTGCTTTTGACCTCAATCTTGACTGTTATCACTGGTTAAATAGTCACACTTAATACCTTTGAGCAAAAATTGCTTACACATATATTCCGCATGCTCTTTGCTAACGCAGAAAGCCAAAGCTCGCATGTTACTTATTGAAGTAATTAGTTCATTTAGGGTTTGGTATATTTTGTCTACCCGCTGTTGGTTATGAGTATACAAGTTCGTAAGCTCTGCAATATCGTAGCGCCCACGACTCCAACTGATACTGCGCAGATCAGTATCATCATCGACACCAAAATATTGAAACGGGCATAAATGGCGGCGATTAATCGCTTCTGGTAAACGTATTTCTGCAGCTATAACACCGCAAAAGTCATCAAGAATATTAGAACCATCGTGCCTTTCCGGCGTGGCCGTCAAGCCAAGTAAAATCTGCGGTTCAAATCTGGCTAAAATGCTTCGATAAGAACTGGCAGCGACGTGATGCACTTCATCTATAACAACATAGTCATAATAGTCTGCGGATAAGTTTAAATCGTGGAGTTGGTTATTCAGTGTTTGCACTGACGCAAACAGTTGCTCATAACGCTCGGGTTTATAATTACCTACCCACAACTCACCAAAACTGGCGTTTTTTAACACACCGTGATAGGCCAATCTCGCTTGCTTTAAGATCTCCTCGCGATGAGCAACAAATAAAAATTTCGCATAAGGTTTGTTTTTAATGAATCGGGCAAAATCAAAAGCGGATATTAACGTTTTACCAGTGCCAGTTGCTGCTACGACTAGATTTTTAAACCGCTTATGTAAAGAACGCTCTACTTCAAGTTGCTCGAGGATCTCTTGTTGGTGAGTAAATGGTTTAATCTCAAAATAATGCGCCGATGGCTCATTTATGCCATCGCCAATACGTGCTTGTTTTAATGCAGTGGTTAGCTTTTCTTTCGCTTCTAATTCGCCGTCAAACAACTCAAATTCGGATGAGTTCCAATAGGTTTCAAATGTATTAATTGAGCGGTCAATAATATGCGGAATTTCTTGCGAGGTGATTTTTAGGTTCCACTCTAAGCCACTCGTTAAGGCTGAATGAGATAAGTTGGAAGAACCAATATAGCCTGTATTAAAACCGGTATTTCGTAAAAACAAATAGCTTTTAGCGTGTAGTCGTTCGCGCTTTGTATTGTAGCTAAGCTTAACTTCGGTATTTGGTAATGATGCTAAAAACTCAACAGCTTTTGAATCGGTAGCGCCCATATATGACGTGGTGATCACCTTTAACTTGCGACCACTACGAGTAAACTCTTCAAGCTCGTTGCGGAATATTCGAATGCCCGCCCATTTGATAAATGATACTAACCAATAGATTGTATCTGACGATAATATCTCACGTTTTAATTCGCTCTCTAACGACAAGCCAGCATTGCTGCCGCAAAACAACTCACTTTGGGTAAGGCCTGTTAACGGGAATATATCTTCAACGTACTTTTTAAGATCGGCGGCAACGGGGTTTTCTATTTCGTATATAGCGGTGAGTATTTTGCCCTGACCTTCAAGTAAGTTTTCATCAAAAAACTCGTCATCCTGAAGTCTATCTTTAAGCCATAGAATTAGTTGATTAGACAATTCAATTTGACGCTGAAGTTGATCATCTCCTGATGGTAAGCAATTAACAGCATATTCAATAATTCGACTCAAGAAACGAGACAACCAAATTGACGCCTCAGACTGTTCCAGAATTCGTTCCCCAATGTAAAATCACTCGTGATCAAGGTGGTCTGAAATGAGACTAGTAATGAGTTGTTCGTAAATTCCAGATTGGTTCATAAACAAAGCTTATTATTCCTTTAACGAGAGCAAACCATACACCTAAAGAAGATTGATTTATATATCATGAGATTAGTTGACCTATCCTGCTAAATAACATTCGGGTTAAGCAATTCCTTATCTCCGAGATCTCACAGTTATAGCTAAGAGCTAAGAACTGGCCTCGCGTTAGCGGGGCTTTTTTGTATCAGCTCGAATAGCTGAGATACGCCCCTCCCCTACAAAGCTATAAACCAACCGCCAATATTTTACATTATAAAAATAACGAATTTAATTTTAAATCAAAACTAAATCATGAGATTTAAATTAACCAAACATGAATAAAAACTTTTCCAGCACTTTATCATTAGTGCAACAACAATGAAAAATAAACAATAAAAAACAACACCTTGCCAGCATAAATCTCAATTAAAAAATTACAACACACTTAATACAAAATGGCACACAAATTAAATTGACCATTACTGTTGATTATTAAATAACTAAATAACACCGAAAGAATAATAAACATTCGGTCAATAATAAAAACTCATCAACAGAGAAGGTCTAATGAAAGCCAAATCATTCCTAAAAAAAGCATCTATCGCGCTAACAGTTGCAGCTGGGTTATCCATTGCTACATCTGCCAATGCCATGAAGTTAAAACAACAAAACTTACAAGAACTGACTTCTGCTTCGCAAAACATCATTGCCGGTGAAGTTATCAAAGTCACCGATGGCTTCGATAACAAGCGCCCATACACTGAAATCACCATCAATGTCAGCAGTGATGCCAAAGGCAAATTAAAAGAAGAATCAACCTACACTTTCCGTCAATTTGGCTTACTTGAGCCGCGCTCTATGGGCAATGGCAAAGTGTATTTAGGTGTAACGCCTGATGGCTTCGCGAAATGGCATGAGGGCGAAAACGTCATTGCGTTTATGTACAAGCCTGCCTCTATCACTGGCTTCCAAACCACTGCGGGTATGGCCCAAGGTAAATTCGTGGTCCGTGATGGCAAAGTTATCAACCAATTCGCTAACTCTGGCTTGTTTGAAGGCATGGACACCGCCAGCTTCTCGGATGAAGAGCGCAACATGCTCACTAATCCAGAAGCGGTGAAGGTGGATGTATTTATGAACCTTGTCGGTAAACTAGCAGGAGCACAGTAATAATGAAATTCTCTAAACTTGCTGCGGGTATCGCACTGGCCACTCTTTCTGCTGGTACATTGGCGGCTGGCCCACTCTATATTCACGATAAAACCATGCAGCCCTACAAATGGGATACAAGTAAAGGCGCTATTCCTGTTTGGACGGATGGCGGGATGCTGGTTCAAGATAAAGACGGTAACGACGTTGAATCGTTTACCGTGCTTAAAAAAGGCACCAAGTACAACCTCAACATTACCCTAGCTGATGGTACGGTGATCCCTAAAAACACGGTACTCGATCGCGACTACACCTTGTTAACGGTTGACCGAGCGAACGAAATCACAGCCCATGCCATTGCCCAGTGGTCAAATGTCGAAACGGCAACGCTAGAAATGGCCGTGGCGGGTACGATTGCTGGCAAAACGGGTATATCGGATATCACTGCCGCAAACGCCAATGAAATTTATGGCGCCGAAAATGGTTACGGTTTTTGGGTCATCTATGACACGGACGGCTCGGTGGTAGAAGACGTATTTGGGGTACCAAAACAATCTGTTTTAGGGATGGCCTTCCCTGAATGGGCTGATGAAGAAACCGGTGAGATTCTCGAAGCGACGGCAATCATGAACGGTTGGGCAGTTGCGCCTAATGACGACGGCAGCAAAATTGCGGGCGTATTCACCCATGAATTTGGCCATGCTATCAACCTGTCACACACGCAAGTAAATGGCCAACTAGCCTATTTAAGTTCAGCAGCCAATAAGCTTTATCCGGGCGTACCCGGTTGTGGTGTAAACCCGATAGGTGGCGGTGACCCAGCAATGATTGAAACCATGTACCCTTACATTGATCACTACAATGCTGGCGCGGTTAATCAAAGTACCATCGAGCACCCTGATGATGTGGCGGCGATATCAAACCTGTATCCAAGTGCGCATTACGCCAGCTCACGCGGTTCTATTAGCGGTGTGCTACGCCTTAAAGACGGTCGAACAGAATACAGTGGTATCAACATCGTAGCGCGAAACGTTAACAACCCACTTTTTGATGCCGTGTCAGATATGTCGGGCTCTGCCACACAAGGTAAAGTTGGTCCGGATGGACGATATACAATTCGCAATCTGACGCCGGGTGAGCAATACGTATTGTATGTAGAGCCTATTGTCGCTGGGGGTTTCCCAACCACACCTCAACCTTTACTTTCAACACCAGAATATTGGAACGCAAACGAAAGCAGCGACCCGCTCGTTGACGAAGTGTGCGAGCAGACTCCTATCATCGCCGAGGCAGGTGTCACCAAAGAAGCAGACTTTACATTCAACGGATACATGAAGGGTGTTCAGGTAACGCCATTGTCTTCAGTGGTATTGAGTGATTTGTCCAAAAATGGCCGAAAAGCGGTGGGCACAGCCGGCACTCGCGCTGTGATGTGGGATGTTAACAACGGCTTTGAAGTCCTTCCCAATCGCTATGTGGGAGCGGAATCATACCTAAGCCGCAATGGTAAGCATGTATTGGTGCAGCACGACCAAGATGGTAACGGTATTATGGAGCCCACCGTTTGGTCTGCGAATGAAGATTTGTCGGTTGGCTACCTTGGGCAAAGCCAATGTAACGTTTCCACCAGTTTCGCAGGAGTCAGGATCAGTGCCCTAGGCTCGGCCATGGATGATTCAGGCTCAACGGTTGTAGGTCTGGGTTACCAAGACCTAAACGGTAATGGCAACTGTCAGGAATATTTTTCAGGTGAAATGAAGCCCTTTATTTGGGATGAAAAGCGCGGTATTCGTGAACTAGACACCAGCAGCGTGAACTGGAACCGAACCTTGTATGCATTTGCACATGGTTTATCTGGCAACGGTAAAGTGGCGCTCGGTCAAGTTAACTACAATCAGGCTGTTGCTTGGGTTGATGATGGCCCAATGCTCAATCTAACTGACGCGTTCAAAGCGAAGCAGGCTAAGGTCTCCAACTTCGATGGAAGCCGTGTAGCCTTGACCAGTAACTATGGCGTCCAACTATGGGATTCACGCCAAGGACTGAGCGAAGATGCCGTAACCAACATCGGTTCATTGCCATGGTGTGAAGACATTCAATATATTTTCTACTCATGGAATCTATGTAACGAACTTTCACCAGAGGAAATAACAGCGTCTTACGGTGCAGTACCAATGACGGTAAGTGACTTGAGCGACGACGGCAAAGTTGCCATTGGCCGCGCCGGTGGCAGTCGATTTGGCTATTATGGCGCTCTTTGGGTTGAGGATATTGGTTGGCTTGAGCTGAGCCGCTTCCTACGAGAGCAAGGTGCTGCAGAACTCGGTAAATTGTCGATGAGCAACCCGATTGCGCTAAGCGGCGACGGCAGCAAAATGCTGGGTGTGGCAGGCGGAATGTCTTGGTATATGGATATGAGCCAAGTGTATGTGTGTGACAACAATGAATCTGTACTCACTGGGTTCCCACGGGGGCTGCGCGAAGCGGTGGCGAGCGGCGCTAGAGTCGGACGATGTGGCATGATTCAGTAACTCAATAGCCATAAGAGTTTTACTAAGCTATTGAGTCAAATACCAAAAGGACTCAAATTTTTGAGTCCTTTTTTTGTGTAGTGAACTCGGATTCATAATGAGAACCCGCTGTTTACTTCTTCTAAGTAAAAGTTGTGGAAGCTTATACTCAATCAACTTCAGCCAATCATTGCTTCCTCATTCCTCATATATACAACTCAAGAAATCACAAAATTTAATATAGGACTTAAGACCCATATTAAATTAATAAAAAATGAATAACTGATGACCTAAAGCACAAGGTTAAAATTTTGAATATTCACTCTAAAATTAAAAAACCCCGTAAAACTCATTACTAAACAATAAATTAAAACCATAAAAATCAGATAGATAAAAACACACACCAACAACCCAATACACAACTACACACTTTCAACACAAAATGGTACACGTAATAAATTGACCTCTCACATTGGTTATTAAATAACTAATAGCCGCCGAAAATATAATTAAAAGATCGGCTTATATAAAAATCATCAACGGAGAAGGTCTAATGAAAGCGACATCCATGCTTAAAAAAGCATCTATCGCGCTAACAGTTGCAGCTGGGTTATCCATTGCTACATCTGCCAATGCCATGAAGTTAAAACAACAAAATTTACAAGAACTGACTTCTGCTTCCCAAAACATCATTGCCGGTGAAGTTATCAAAGTCACCGATGGCTTCGATAACAAGCGCCCATACACTGAAATCACCATCAATGTCAGCAGCGACGCCAAAGGCAAATTAAAAGAAGAATCAACCTACACTTTCCGTCAATTTGGCTTACTTGAGCCGCGCTCTATGGGCAATGGCAAAGTGTATTTAGGTGTAACGCCTGACGGCTTCGCGAAATGGCATGAGGGCGAAAACGTCATTGCGTTTATGTACAAACCTGCCTCTATCACTGGCTTCCAAACAACTGCAGGCATGGCCCAAGGTAAATTCGTGGTCCGTGATGGCAAAGTTATCAACCAATTCGCTAACTCTGGCTTGTTTGAGGGCATGGACACCGCCAGCTTCTCGGATGAAGAGCGCAACATGCTCACTAACCCAGAAGCGGTGAAGGTGGATGTATTTATGAACCTTGTCGGTAAACTAGCAGGAGCACAATAATAATGAAATTCTCTAAACTTGCTGCGGGTATCGCGCTAGCCACTCTTTCTGCTGGCGCTTTGGCCGGCGGCCCATTGTATATTCACGAAAAAACCATGCAGCCTTACAAGTGGGACACCTCTAAAGGTGCTATTCCTGTTTGGACTGATGGTGGCCAGGTTATTAAAGACAAAGATGGGAACGACGTTCAATCTTTCACTGTGCTAGAGCAAGGCACCACTTTCAATGTTGATATTACCCTACCGGATGGGACCGTATTACCTAAGTATGTTGCATTAGACCGTGACTACACCTTCTTAACCATTGCGCAAGCTAATGCGGTAACCGCTGATGCCGTTGCACAATGGTCGAATGTAGAAACATCCACACTTGAAATGGCTATTGCTGGTACTATCGAAAGCCAAACAGGCATCAGCGATGTGAACGCATCTAACGTAGACCAAATCTATAACGCTGAAAATGGCTATGGCTTCTGGGTTAACTACGACACTGACGGCGCTATCTTAGAAAATTACTTCGGTATTCCTCGTGACCAAGTTCTCGGTATCGCCTTCCCTGAATGGGCGGATGAAGAAACCGGTGAGATCACCGAAGCAACGGCGCTGATGAATGGTTGGTACATCGATATCAACGATACTGAAGGCAAGATGGTTCAAGGCGTATTTACCCACGAATTCGGTCACGCGATGAACATGTCTCACTCGCAGGCTAACGGTCATTTCACCTACATTGCGACTCCTTGGTATGCAATGCATGATGGTGTCGAGGGTTGCGCAGGAACAAATGTCTACACACGCCGTGGTCAAGCTCCTACAGACAGCATAGAAACCATGTTCCCATTCATCAACGTTCGCGGTGTTGAAGGTATCGAGCAAGGTACTGTCAATGTTCGCGACGACATCGTGAATATTTCAGATCTCTACCCAACAGCCGACTACAGCACGAAGTACGGCACAATCAAAGGTAAACTGTACACCAAAGAAGGTGTTGAATATTCGGGCATGAACATGGTTGCTCGTAACCTAGACAACCCAATGTACGACGTAATCACCCAACAAAGCGGTAACATGACGCAAGGTCGTGTTGGCCCTGATGGTTCATTCACTATCAATGGTCTTACTCCAGGTGGGCGTTATGCTCTGTATATGGATCCAATCAGAGCTGGCGGCTACCCAACTACTCCAACCGACATTATTTCTGTCAATGAATATTGGAACGAAGGTGAAAGCGCTTCTCCGGCTCTCGATAATGTCTGTGATATGACAGAAATCGTCGTTGCAGGCGGGGAAGCAAAAGAAGTGGAGATGTACTTCAACGGCTATAAAAATGGTATTCAATACACGCCACTTGTAGCTGCATGGGTAAGCGATCACTCAAAAAATGGTAAAAAAGCGTTTGGTATGACTCAAGGTGGTACGCCATTCATTTACGATAGCACCCAAAATACCTTCGAAACTTTGGTTACACCCGACGGCTTTGCAACACTTAAAGCGTCAAACATGGCGATGAACAAAACCGCAACAAAAGCAGCTGTCATCGCAGATATAGACGGCGATGGAGTTGGCCAAGGTGCCGTATGGGATATTCGCTCAAACCATGTATCTGTACTCGAAGACCCGAGCAACAATACGTGTTCGCTAGGCAGCCAATCTGGCGTAAGCTCTCACTCAATATGGGATATTGATGCAGCAGGGCATACCGTTGTAGGTAACTCGCGCAAACCAAATACCGGTGGCACCGAGTGTTTACCTGGTCAAGGAGCGTACTCATACGGTGTACCGACTGTATGGGATACAAAAACAGGTAAAGCCTCTTTACTCACTGACGGTCTGGAGTGGGTAGAAAACTCTTGGGGAGGTATCCAAGTTCTGATTAATGGCGAACGCACAGAAGCTTGGGTGCGCGCAGATAGAATTTCAGGTAATGGTCGAACAGTGACAGGTTCCGGCAATAACAACAACACCCAATTAGCATGGGTGGATGGCAAATTACATGATATTTATAAAGATTACGGCGCGTTAAATTCCTCAGTCATTTCATATGACGGCGAACGCGTCGCATTTGGTGCGCAACAAGGATTTGGGCGCCGCGCATTTGGTGAAGGCGTCAAAGTATGGAATACACAAACAGACGAGATTACCAACCTTGGCGGTCTGCGTTGGTGTGAAGACGTACCGTATTTCTATTTCAATAGAAACTTCTGTGCCTCACCGTTTAACATGACTCATGAAGAGATCGCTGAAACGGCTGGTTTACCTTTGAACATGGTACTTGATGCGAGTGATGACCTGTCAGTAATCACAGGGCGCGTGCTTATCAATGGCATGCCAGCAGGCTCGTCTATTTACCTAGAAGGGATTGGCTGGATGACCGGTGAAGAGTTCTTTGGTAAACAAGGTGTTGTAGAAGCCACCAACTTAATGACGAATGGCATATTTGGTGTCAGTGCAAACGGCTCAGAAATGATGGCGGGTGTTGTAGGACTTCCAACTCCGCTTACTATCGAAATAGATGCAAACAAAGCGTTTGTGTGTCGTTACGGTATGAACCAAGAATTGAGCTTCCCTAAACAAGTAATTGAGGCAGTGAAAGATGGCGCTGAGTTTGGTCGTTGTGAACACTTAGATGACACTTTCTAACCAGTAAATACAAATTGCTCCCGCAAAAGATGGCCCATTCAAAGCCATCTTTTTTTGGATTATAAACAGACCAAGACGCACATACAGCAATTACTACAAACAACATATAGATAAACAAAAAATTAACAACAACTCATTTTATAAACAAAATAACCTGCAACTCACATTAATGAGGGTGAACTAATTTGGGAACCTTTATTCCCATCAAGAATAAAAGAAAGAAAAACACATCAATCAAAACATATAAAAATGAATAAAATGAATAAATATTCATTTATGATTTTTTACTGAGATGTAGCAAAAACTGAATAAAAACTCTAATTTCACACCTACAAAGAACCCTTGAAAACAAACAAAAAACGAATGAAAACAAAAATATAAAAAGCAAAAAGACAAATACCCGCAAACCTCCCTCATCGACATATATGCACCCAGTACAAAAGTGTACAAATAATAAATTGAATAATAATTCGATTTGTAAAATCTTAGAGGGACTGAGTGTTAATGATCAGTGAACAAAAAAAACAATCATCAACGGAGAAGGTCTAATGAAAGCGACATCCATGCTTAAAAAAGCATCTATCGCGCTAACAGTTGCAGCTGGGTTATCCATTGCTACATCTGCCAATGCCATGAAGTTAAAACAACAAAACTTACAAGAGCTCACTTCTGCTTCCCAAAACATCATTGCCGGTGAAGTTATCAAAGTCACCGATGGCTTCGATAACAAGCGCCCATACACTGAAATCACCATCAATGTCAGCAGCGACGCCAAAGGCAAATTAAAAGAAGAATCAACCTACACTTTCCGCCAATTTGGCTTACTTGAGCCGCGCTCTATGGGCAATGGCAAAGTGTATTTAGGTGTAACGCCTGACGGCTTCGCAAAATGGCATGAGGGTGAAAACGTCATTGCGTTTATGTACAAACCTGCCTCTATCACTGGCTTCCAAACAACTGCAGGCATGGCCCAAGGTAAATTCGTGGTCCGTGATGGCAAAGTTATCAACCAATTCGCTAACTCTGGCCTGTTTGAAGGCATGGATACAGCCAGCTTCTCGGATGAAGAGCGCAACATGCTTACTAACCCAGAAGCAGTGAAGGTGGATGTATTTATGAACCTTGTCGGTAAACTAGCAGGAGCACAATAATAATGAAATTCTCTAAACTTGCTGCGGGTATCGCACTGGCCACTCTTTCTGCAGGCGCTTTGGCCGGCGGCCCATTGTATATTCACGAAAAAACCATGCAGCCTTACAAGTGGGACACCTCTAAAGGCGCTATCCCTGTTTGGACGGATGGTGGTCAGGTTATTAAAGACAAAGATGGTAACGACGTTCAATCTTTCACTGTGTTAGAGCAAGGTACTAAATTCAATGTTGATATCACCCTACCTGATGGCACCGTATTACCGAAAAATGTGGCATTAGACCGTGACTACACCTTCTTAACCATTGCGCAAGCTAATGCGGTAACCGCTGATGCCGTTGCACAATGGTCGAATGTAGAAACATCCACACTTGAAATGGCTATTGCTGGTACTATCGAAAGCCAAACGGGTATTGTCGATGTGAACGCATCTAACGTAGACCAAATCTATAACGCTGAAAATGGCTATGGCTTCTGGGTTAACTACGACACTGACGGCGCTATCTTAGAAAATTACTTCGGTATTCCTCGTGACCAAGTTCTCGGTATCGCTTTCCCTGAATGGGCGGATGAAGAAACCGGTGAGATCACCGAAGCAACGGCGCTGATGAATGGTTGGTACATCGATATCAACGATACTGAAGGCAAGATGGTTCAAGGCGTATTTACCCACGAATTCGGTCACGCGATGAACATGTCTCACTCGCAGGCTAACGGTCACTTTACCTACATTTCAAGACCTTGGAGCCCAACGTATGATGGCGTTCCGGGCTGTGGTGATACGAATATGTACACAGGTCGCGGCCAAGCACCGATTGATGGCATTGAGACTATGTTCCCATTCATCAATGTGCGCGGCGCTGAGGGCGTGGAGCAAGGTACTGTCAATGTTCGTGACGACATCGTGAACATTTCAGATCTCTACCCAACAGCAGACTACAGTACAAAATACGGCACAATCAAAGGTAAGCTTTACACTAAAGAGGGTGTTGAATATTCGGGCATGAACATGATTGCTCGTAATCTAGACAACCCAATGTACGACGTGATCTCCCAGCAAAGCGGTAACATGACGCAAGGTCGTGTTGGTCCTGATGGTTCATTTACTATCAACGGTTTGACTCCAGGCGGTCGTTACGCACTGTACATGGAGCCTATCCGCGCCGGTGGGTACCCAACAACACCTACTTCACTAATATCAGAAGCTGAGTATTGGAACGCCAATGAAAGCTCATCTCCAGCAGCAGATAATGCATGTGAACGCACAGAAATTGTTGTAGCTGGAGGCGAGACCAAAGAAGTAGAGATGTTCTTCAATGGATATACTGATGGTATCCAGTACACACCTCTCATACAGGCATTCGTTACTGAGCATTCTAAAAATGGTAAGAAAGCGTTAGGCACAACAGGTGGTGGCATCCCATTCCTATATGACAGTGTACAAAACACCTTCACTACGCTTGCAGGTCCAGATGGCTATGCGCTATTGAGCTCAACTACCGCTGCTATGAATAAAACAGCAACCAAAGCCGCCGTTATCGCTGATTTAGATAACGATGGTATCGGCCAAGGTGCGGTATGGGACCTTCGTTCTAACAAGCTGTTTGAACTGGAAGATCCTTCAAATAACACTTGTACGCTGGGCAGCCAACAAGGTGTGAGCTCTCAGTCAATTTGGGATATCGATGATGAAGGTAAGCTCATTGTAGGTACTTACCGCAAACCTACATCTGGTGGCGAAGAATGTGCCGAAGGTGCGGGCGGCAGCTCATATGCTGTGCCAACGGTATGGGACACAACGACTGGCAAAGCAACAGAACTAGCTGGTCTTGAATATGTGCCTTCGCTGTACGGCTCTCGCATTGATGTACTCGTGAATGGTGAACGTAGAGAAGTATGGATGCGTGCCGATCGTATGTCAGGTAATGGCAAAGTCATAACGGGTACTGGCAACAGCCAAGGTCTAGTGGCGTGGGTTGATGGCGAGCTTCATGACATCAGTAGTATGTATGGCGCACGTGATATTGCCGTAATTAGCCAAGATGGCGGAAAAATTGCGTTTAATACCCTTGTTGGCGAAGGTCGTAATCGCAAATATGACGGCATCAAAGTGTGGAATACCCAAACAGATGAGCTTGAGGTTCTAGGTAGTATGCGTTGGTGTGATGATATTCCGTACATCCAACGATTTGTTAACTTCTGTGAAGCACCGTATAACTTTGACCATGAATACATATCGTCAGTTGTCGGTGAACCAAGCATGATCCCACTTGATGCA
This sequence comes from Pseudoalteromonas sp. GB56, assembly GCF_054923835.1. NCBI lineage: Bacteria > Pseudomonadati > Pseudomonadota > Gammaproteobacteria > Alteromonadales > Pseudoalteromonadaceae > Pseudoalteromonas > Pseudoalteromonas sp. GB56. Next base: position 3,115,450 of record NZ_JBPCHK010000001.1, read on the forward strand.
AATGAAGACCTGTCAATCATCACTGCACGTTACAATGGTGGTAGTGCAATTCACATGGACGGTCTTGGCTGGATGACAGCTGCTGAGTTCTTCGGTCGTCAAGGCGTTGTTGAAGCTAAAAACCTGTTAACTGATAACTGGTTTGCCATGAGCGCCAATGGCTCAGAAATGATGGCTAACTTAGCCGGTGCAGCCATCAGTATTGAGATCGATGCAAACAAAGCATTTGTTTGTAAAGACGGCGTAAATCAGGAGCTAAGCTTCCCGAAACAAGTTTTAGCCGCTGTTAAGCGTGGTGCTGAATTTGGTCGTTGTGAGCACTTAGACGATAAGTACTAAACACTGTCCCAGGTAGTCAAAGATAAGGCCCAGCATTGGGCCTTTTTTTATTTCTTCTTATTGTTATCAGCCTTTTAAGATGGACGATTTACCTAACTAGACTACGCTTATGTAAATATGGAGTTCTCCTTAAGCCTCGCAAATCACGTACCTAATATGGGTTATTTAAATTAGTTGATGCTTTAGGAAATTTTCTTGTGCTAGCATGAGGTACGGAGCACTTACTTGTGTAGCAGTATTAATCGAAGAAGTGATTGCCTATGAAAAATTATGGTGTACCGAGTGAAGAACACGCACGCTTAGAAGCCTTACAACTTCTCCAACTTCTTGATACGCCCGCTGAGGAGCGTTTCGACAGAATCACCCGTATCGCAAAACGTATGTTTGGTGTGCCAACGGTTCTTATCACACTCGTTGATTCAGATAGGCTCTGGTTTAAGTCAATCCAAGGGCTGGATGTTCATGAAGCACCGCGCTCACAATCATTATGTGCATGTGCAATAACAGAAGAGCTCCCTCTCATTGTTCCTAACACACTAATGGATGAAAGGTTCGCGGATACACCTCTCGTAACCAGCTATCCCAACATTAGATTCTACGCAGGATGTGCATTACATTCACCAAACAACCACCGCATTGGTACCCTTTGCCTCATAGATACTGAACCAAGAGAAATAATCGATGACGATGTCGAGCTTCTTCAAGAGTTAGCCTCGCTTGTAGAGCAAGAGTTCAAAGCAACGGCACTGAGTACCATTGACGAGCTTACTAATATCAGTAATCGACGCGGCTTCTTACAGTTAGCCCAACAGGCGCTGTCTCATTGTCGACGCGAGCAGCAAAACGCATGCTTACTGTATTTTGATTTAGATGGCTTTAAAGAGATCAATGACAATTTAGGGCACTCGTTTGGTGATAAGGTACTTAAAGCGTTTGCCCAAATACTTAGTCAGTCATTTAGAACTTCTGACGTTTTCGCTCGCCTTGGTGGTGATGAATTTGTGGTGCTATTAACCAACACGACAACGCAAGAAATGGACAGTGTTATTGCACGCTTGAAACACAATGTTGACGAATACAATGTTCAACATGACCACGCAATCAATTACAGCTGCGGCTCTACCACCTTCGCAGGTGAAGACTCTATCGAAGCTCTGCTGCATAAAGCGGATCAAGAAATGTATATTCACAAAGCCAACAAGCGCGAAAGTAGTAATAAGCTGGAAACATAACGCATTGTCTCTAGTTGGCGTCTCGGCATTGTTCGTTGGGGTATTCAACTTCTAAGGTTGTATGGGCAATATCGAAATCAGCTAATCGCTGAGCTAGCCGAGATTTTAATGCCATGACTTCATTCGCGTTCAGTTCCTTCAATAAACATAAATGCGCGCTAAGCACATGATGTTCGCCATCCAGTGACCAAAAGTGAACATGATGTACGCTACTCACTTCATCGGGTTCGAGTAATAATGAGGTTAATTTCTGCTGGGTATGACTATCAGGGGCTGCCTGCAAAAACAAACGCACAGTTTGGCTAAGATTACGCAGCACGTTGACGAGAATAAACAAAGTGAATGCAATAGAAAGAATAGGGTCAAGGATGGGCCAATCTACAAACATCAATACAATGGCTACCACGAGTACAGCAACCCAACCAAGCACATCTTCAAGTAGGTGCCAATTGAGTACTCGCTCATTCAAGGTTTTACCCTGACTGAGTTTTAGCGCCGCGTAGCCATTCACTGCAACACCCAAAATAGCAAGAAAAACCATCCCCTCAACTACCGGCATCACGGGTGCAAACAACCTCGGAACGGATATCACCAACACCCAAACAGAGCCGACCACCAGCACAATGGAGTTGATCAACGCGCCCAATAAACTTAAACGCTTATAGCCGTAGGTAAACGCTTGTGTAGCATCACGATTTCCTAACTTGTTTAACAGCCACGCACTGCCGATAGCGAGACTATCACCCAAATCATGTACCGCATCCGCCATAATCGCGGTGCTGTTCGTCAGCCAGCCACCAATAAACTCAATAATGGTGAAGCCAAGATTAAGGAAAAATGCCCAACCGATGCGCTCGGAGGCTATATCATGATGATGGTGATGATGATGGTTATGCCCCACAATGCAATTCTCGTGTAGTTGCCCCTCTAATGAACTGTGAATAATTGCGTAATAAAATGCAAATTAAGTGGCCTCTTCCGACGCAATAATTGATTCTTTTTTATCTATGTCGGTATGTTGGCAACAAATTCGCTGCGACTTGTTAGTACCAACACACTTTATGATTAGAGTTATTTTCAGTTTCATCTTGCTTAGCGTGATTGCGATTCAATCACTTACTAGCTCTGTGGCTGCACAACCTAATCATCAAGTTGATAGTCAGCACTTACTTTCTGAGCACTCACACCAACAGGATGCTCAGTTAGAATCAGATAATCTCACTGATGATGTCCACGATATTTCTGATTGCCATCATTGCGGCCACTGTGCCGGCTCGCATCTTACTTGGCTGATGAACCCAGTTACGGGTATCAACCTCGAGCAGGCCGCGAATAATCAATGGCAGGTCATGACACCGCCAGAGCAAAAACACCCCGAACCCAATTATCGCCCTCCGATAGCCTAACTTCACTTTCATTTCTACACAGCTACATCTGCATCACGCCTTCAATTCAGGCTGTGTGCGGTAGTTTCATACAAATTTGAAGTTAGGAACTAACCATGAATGTTCTACACCCAAATTCTGCGTCTCGAGCGCCGAAAGACTCGCCTATGGGCAACGCAAAAAATACAAAATTACAATGCATGACCTCTGTGTCACTACACCAAACATTATTGGCATGTGTACTGGCAATCGCGTCATTATCAAGTTTAGCGTCTGAGGAACATGACCACTCAGAAGAAACGGCTGTCACTGAACAGGCCAGCGTCCACCTAAGTGATACAAGCTTACAATTAGCGGGCGTGGAGGTGACACAACTGGTACCACAGCAACATAACTACGAGCTTGTTGCACCCGCGGAAATCAAAGCCAATGGCTACAACAGTTATGTTGTTTCTGTGCGCACTGAATCGGTGGTTATTGCTCGCCATGTGACACTCGGTGAGCATGTCAACGAGCAACAGCCCTTAGTGACACTGTTTAGTGAGCAAATGGCACAAGCTCAAGGTGATTATCTTGTCGCTGCAAGCGAATGGCAACGACTAAGCAAACTGGACTCATCAAGTATTAGTGCTGCCAATCGCGTCAAAGCGCAGAGCAATTACAACGCCAGCTATGGTCGTTTGTTGGCTATGGGTTTAACGGATGCAGCCATCGCTCAAATTAGCCAAGAGAATCGCGCTCGCTTTGGTCAATATCAACTCGTGGCACAGATCTCCGGGAGTGTTTTAAGTGATGACTTCATTCAAGGACAGCGAGTCCAACCCGGAGATACATTACTCACAATCGCCGATGAGCAAACCTTATGGGTTGAAGCCAAGTTATCTCCACAGTTAAGTAGCGAAATAACCCAAACTACGCCTGTGCATGTAACCACCGCGAATGGCACTTTCCCTGCTCGGGTTATTCAAGAAGCACATGTAATAGACCCACAAACACGCACGCGCATCATTCGCTTAGAAGTGCAAAATATCGGCCACGTACTGCATGCGGGTATGTTCGTTAGCGCCCAATTTACGCAAACGAGCAAACAAAGTATGTATGCGGTTCCTCAAGAAGCACTGACGCGTAACGCACAGGGGCAGTGGCAAATCTTCGTACAAGCGAATAACAACAAGTTTTTATCACGCGAAGTGCAGCTAGGCGCTCAATTTGGGGAGTTGCAGCAAATCTTGGGGGTGCATGAAAGCCTTCCAGTAGTCACCAAAAATGCGTTCTTTGTCGCATCAGAACTCGCCAAAAGCGGTTTTGATCCACATAACCATTAAGGGGCATACACGATGTTTGATTTTTTAATCGGCTGGGCCCTGAAACAACGCTCGGTCATTATCCTCCTGTTTGTGTGTCTGGTTAGTGGCGCCGTTTTGATGACGAGTAAACTGAATCTTGATGCTTTTCCTGATGTCACCAATGTACAAGTCAGTATAAACACCCCCGCGCCCGGACTCGGCGCGCAAGAGGTTGAGCAGTTAATCACTTACCCTATCGAAGCGGTCATGTACGCCTTGCCCAATGTCACTCAAGTGCGCTCAATCTCAAAAACAGGGCTCTCTGGTGTCACCGTGGTATTCAAAGAAAGCACTGACATCTATTTCGCCAGACAATTGGTGTTCGAGCGCTTACAAACAGCGAAAGAACTTATTCCTCAAAACGTTGGCACACCAGAAATGGGGCCGAATACGTCAGGGCTTGGACAGGTATACCAATACTTGCTATTGGCCGATGCCGATTCTGGTTACGACACCATGGCGCTGCGTTCACTGAATGATTGGCTTATCAAATTGCTGATTATGCCCATTGATGGTGTGACAGAAGTGCTCTCATTTGGTGGTTCAGTGAAACAATACCAAGTGGGCCTGAATCCCGACAAATTACTGGCTTATTCACTGTCTCAGCAAGACGTCATCAAAGCGTTAGAAGCCAGTAACGACAACGTAGGCGGTTGGTATTTAAACCGCGCCCAAGAACAACTGGTCGTAAGGGGCGTTGGTTGGTTTAGTGCTGGAACTGAAGGCATAAAGCAACTTAAGCAAGTGGCCATTAAAACGGTTGCTGGCACTGTGGTGACCGTTGGCGATGTCGCCACCGTTCAATTAGGCAGCGAAATACGTCAAGGAGCCGTAACATTTTCTCGCAAAGCACATAACGGTGAAATAAAAACCCATGGTGAAGTGGTAACAGGTGTCGTGCTTAAACGCATGGGCGCAAATACGAAACAAACCATCGATGGTATCAAAGACCGCATAGCGCTCATCGAACAAGCGCTGCCTGATGGCATCACCTTTGAGCCATTTTATGATCAAGCTGACCTTATCACTCAAGCAGTGAACACGGTGGTTACTGCATTGGCGCTTGCCTTTGTACTGATCATCGTCGTACTAGCGTTATTTTTAATGAATTTGCGCGCCACTGTTTTAGTGCTCATTTCCATTCCGATCGCCATCGTGATTGCTCTCGGTGTTATGGCTGGATTTGGCATGTCCGCAAATTTAATGTCCCTTGGCGGCATAGCCGTGGCAATAGGGATGTTGGTTGACGGTTCAGTGGTCATGGTAGAAAACATCGTTAAAAAGTTGCAACAGCACAGCAGTGCCCCCTCCTCTAACCTTGCGACGCTAGTTCAAAGCGCCGCTCAAGAAGTCGCTCGTCCTATCTTCTTTGCAACCTTAATGATTATTGTGGTGTTCGCGCCCTTGTTTAGCTTTGAAGGGGTCGAAGCAAAGCTCTTTGAACCCATGGCAATCAGCATTATATTAGCACTGTTCAGTGCCCTTTTTGTTGCCTTAATCTTGGTACCCGCGCTGGCGGTGATACTCTTTCGACAAGGGGTATCCACAGGGCGAAATCATATGTTAGAAGCGCTAAGTGGCCGCTACGCACAAACCCTTAGTACACTGATGCAGTTCAAAAAAACGGTGATTTTCTCAACCCTTAGTATGATTTTCCTAAGTGCGGGTATATTCACACAGCTTGGCAACGAGTTTGTACCGGAACTCGAAGAAGGCACCATTAATCTGCGCGTGACGCTCGCACCTTCAGCGAGTTTAGACACCGCACTCAGTGTCGCCCCCAAACTCGAGCAAACGTTACTCACCTTCCCTGAAGTAACTTATGCACTCAGCCGCATCGGTCGGGCAGAAATTGGCGGCGACCCAGAGCCGGTAAATAATATCGAAATCTACATTGGCCTAAAGCCCATTACTCAATGGCAAAGTGCCAATAATCGCCAAGAACTCCAACACTTAATGGAAGAGGAGCTAAGTCAATTTCCAGGTTTGCTGCTGAACTTCTCACAACCCATCGCTACGCGAGTAGACGAACTGCTTTCAGGCGTAAAAGCACAATTAGCTATAAAGTTATTTGGGCCCGATTCTTGATGTTCTCGCACGCAAGGGGGAAGAAATTGAAGAGCTAGTAAAAACCATCTCTGGCACGCAAGATGTCGCACTTGAGCAAATAACCGGTGAAGCGCAACTCATAGTCACACCTAAGCGCCAAGCGTTAGCACGCTATGGGCTGAAAGTTGCAGATGTGATGGCGCTTGTCAGTGAGGGGATTGGTGGTATCGAAGCAGGACAAATCATTAACGGCAATGAGCGCTATGATATTTATGTTCGTTTACAACAGTCCTATCGGGATAACATGGCCGCCATTAAAAACCTGTTATTACGTTCTCAATCGGGTGCGTGGGTTCGTCTTGAGGACGTTGCTACTGTGGCGATAGACTCTGGCCCGCCACAAATACGCCGTGACGATGTACAACGGCGCGTTGTTATCCAAGCCAATATACAAGGCCAAGATATGGGCAGTGTGGTGGCGCAAATTCAGCAGCAAATTGCCCAACAAGTATCACTACCCAGTGGCTACTCGGTGCAAATTGGCGGGCAATTTGAGAGCCAACAACGGGCGCAACAGCGCTTATCCTTGGTGATTCCACTGTCCTTGTGTGCTATCACCCTACTCCTTTATTTTACCTTTAATTCTCTGCGGCAAGCGGTGCTGATCCTCATCAATATTCCACTCGCTGTGGTCGGTGGGGTATGGGCGTTATACCTCAGTGATCAATATATTTCCGTCCCCGCATCAGTGGGCTTTATTACCCTATTTGGTGTTGCGGTACTCAATGGTGTGGTCATGGTTGAGCGCATTAATCAAAACCTCACCTCGGGGATGGATTTAACGATGGCAATACATACGGGAGCCGTTTCGCGATTGCGACCGGTTTTGATGACGGCACTCACCTCCGCGCTTGGACTTATTCCCATGCTGCTCTCCTCTGGTGTCGGCAGTGAAATTCAACGCCCTTTGGCGACCGTGATAGTGGGTGGATTAGTCAGCTCTACTTTGTTAACACTGATTGTTATTCCCACACTTTACAGCCGTTTTACTAAGCTTAGGGTCTGTTGACCAAATAGTGTAATAGCAGCAAGTCATTACGGGGAAACGGCTAAGGTGTATCGTTTCCCTGTCATAAAACAGGCTGTTAACCCAGCCCAATAAATCCGTTATAATGTTGGGCTATTTTAAAAAGTCCCGTTTATTTTGAGAGACATCATGAGCCAAGTTCGTGGTAATTTGTTTATTCTTTCCGCCCCTTCAGGTGCAGGAAAATCAAGCCTAATCAATGCATTGCTGCAAAAGCACGACAATATGCAAGTGTCGGTATCACACACCACGCGTGCGCCTCGTCCTGGTGAAGAAAATGGTGTGCATTATCACTTTGTTGACCAAGCAACTTTTAAAGAGCTGATTGCGAATGATGATTTCTTTGAGTGGGCACAAGTGTTCGACAATTACTACGGCACCTCTAAAGCGGCCATTGAGCAGCAGTTAGCGAATGGCATTGATGTGTTCCTTGATATTGACTGGCAAGGTGCGCGTCAAGTGCGTGAACTCGCACCTGAAGTCACCACCATTTTTATCTTGCCACCTTCGAAAGAAGAGCTGCAAAGTCGCCTTACTAATCGCGGCCAAGACTCCGAAGAAGTGATTGCTTCACGCATGGAAAAGGCGCAGTCGGAAAGCTCGCACTACGACGAATATGACTATGTGGTTGTGAACGATGATTTCGACACAGCGCTGGGTGAAATCGCCACGATTGTTGAAGCGACTCGTTTAAGCTTGCACACGCAAAAGCACAAACACAATGAATTAATCACTGAACTATTGAAATAAACCCCTCAAGGCTATTGGCCTTAAGCTGGTGTTGAAGTAAACTACGCGTTTACAGAATTAAATTTTGGAGTGAAGCATGGCTCGCGTAACTGTTGAAGATGCAGTAGATAAAATTGGCAACCGTTTTGACCTGATCCTTGTCGCGGCACGTCGTGCACGCCAGATCGCAGTAGGCGGTAAAGACCCTATGGTTGAGGCGGAAAACGATAAGCCAACGGTTATCGCTTTACGTGAAATCGAGCAAGGCCACATCACCGTTGATACATTAGACGCAATTGAGCGCCAAGAGCAGCAAAACCAAGAAGCTGCAGAAATGGCAGCTGTTGCGGCTATCGTAGGCGGTAACCAATAAGCGTATTTTAACGCTCTCTAAACGGCTGCTATTTCTCTGCAGCCGTTGGCTTTCCTCTCTTTTCATCGTATATTCATTTTAATTATTAAATATCGCCTCGTTGTGTTTGGAGCGTGAATGTACCTATTTGAAGGACTCAAGAAAAAAATCTCTGAATACCTAGCCCCCGATGACGTGGCGCTGGTTCAAAAAGCCTATGTAGTGGCCAGAGAAGCCCATGAGGGGCAGTTTCGCTCAAGTGGCGAACCTTATATCACCCATCCCGTTGAAGTAACGCAAATTCTCGCAAACATGAAGCTGGACCATGAAACCCTCATGGCTGCTCTCATGCATGATGTTATTGAAGACACAGACTTTTCCCAACAAGACTTGGCGGAAATTTTCGGTGAAACAGTCGCCGACTTAGTGGAAGGTGTCAGTAAACTCGACAAGCTCAGTTTTAAAGATAAAAAAGAATTCCAAGCGGAAAACTACCGCAAAATGATCATGGCGATGACGCAAGATATTCGTGTCATCCTCATCAAGCTTGCCGACAGAACACATAACATGCGTACGTTGGGTTCATTACGCCCTGAAAAACGCCGACGTATAGCCCGTGAAACTCTTGAGATCTTTGCCCCTATCGCCAACCGACTCGGTATTCATGACATCAAGAATGAGTTGGAAGATCTTGGTTTCCAAGCCCTTTACCCAATGCGTTATCGCGCGCTGAAATCAGAAGTAGCTAAAGCACGCGGTAACCGTAAAGAGGTGATCAGTAACATCCAAGGCGAAATTGAATCTCGCCTAAGAGAATCCGGTATTCAAGCGCAAGTGTCTGGTCGCGAAAAGCACTTGTACAGCATCTACCGTAAGATGCTAAATAAAGAGCTTATGTTCAATGAAGTGATGGACATCTACGCATTTCGCATTGTCGTCGACAGCATGGACACCTGCTACCGAGTACTCGGGGTGGCTCATAACCTCTACAAACCAATTGAAACGCGATTTAAAGATTACATAGCCGTACCAAAAACCAACGGCTATCAGTCGCTGCACACGTCACTCGTTGGCCCGCACGGTATCCCTGTTGAGATTCAAATCAGAACGCTCGATATGGATCACATGGCCGACAAAGGGGTTGCAGCGCACTGGATGTATAAGAAAGCCGGAGAGAATTCAGGTCATACTGCGCAGCAGCGTGCCCGCCAATGGATGCAATCGCTGCTTGAGTTACAACAAAGCGCTGGTTCTTCGTTTGAGTTCGTTGAGAACGTAAAAACTGACCTCTTCCCAGAAGAGATTTATGTCTTCACCCCGGATGGACGCATCATTGAATTACCTATGGGGGCAACGGCCGTTGACTTTGCCTATGCAGTTCACACCGACGTTGGTAACACCTGCGTGGGCGCGAGAGTAAACCGTAAACCACACCCATTGAGCAAAGCCTTAGACACAGGGCAAACAGTTGAAGTTATTACCAGCTCAGGGGCCCATCCAAATGCGACTTGGTTAAACTTCATCGTGACTGCCAAAGCGCGTTTGTGTGTGCGCAATTACCTTAAGAGCCAGCGCCATGAAGAGGCCTTGCAACTGGGGCGTCGTTTGTTAGATTCGTCACTTGGCGAGCACAAACTCGACGACATCAGCGATGAAAGCATTAGCCGCGTACTCGAAGAGCATCAAGTTAATACTGTGCTCGAATTACTTGTGGAAATCGGCTGTGGCAATATTATGAGCGTGTTAGTTGCAAAACGCCTGTTACAAGGTGATGCCGCCGATCTCGATAAGCTAACACAATCGACTAAAGCCGCTATCATCGGTACCGAAGGCATGTTGGTAAACTACTCTAAGTGCTGCCGACCTGTGCCTGGTGATGACATCGTCGCCTATGTAAGCCAAGGCAAAGGCCTAACCGTCCACCGTCATGAATGTAAAAACATTCGCGGTTGGCAAAACGAGTCATCAAAATACTTCGTCGTGAAGTGGGAAGATAACTCAGAGAAAGAATACATAGCTGCACTGCGTGTGGAAATTATTAACCACCAAGGTGCTCTTGCAAAACTAACGAGTTTAGTTGCCTCAACAGGGGCCAACATCGTTGAATTACAAACTGACGAAAAAGAAAGTAACCTTTACGTAATTGACCTGGGTATCACCGTGAAAGACAGAATTCACGTCGCTAATATTATGCGCCGCATACGAGTCATGCAGGATGTACAAAAGGTCTATCGTAAAAAATAAAGGAAGATCATGAACAAAATTATTATCTCTACCGATCAGGCTCCTTCAGCTATCGGTACGTATAACCAAGCTGTAAAAGTAGGTACTGCGGTATACCTTTCTGGCCAAATTCCACTCGTGCCGAGCACCATGGAAATGGTATCAGACGATTTTGCCGAGCAAACACATCAGGTATTCAAAAACCTCATTGCTGTTTGTGAAGCAGCCGGTGGTGAATTACAAGACATGGTAAAGGTAAATATTTTCCTTACTGACTTAAGTAATTTTACAACCGTAAATGAAATTATGAGCCAATACTTCAAAACCCCCTATCCAGCTCGCGCTGCTATCGGAGTAAAAGAACTACCAAAAGGCTCTCAAGTTGAGATTGACGGCATCATGGAATTGCCTTCAACCAACTAGCGTACCCAATAGGGGTAGTTTTAGCTACCCCACTCCCAAACACTTCCAATCTTCTTACAAATCTCATACAGTATTGCAACGCATATCTAAGTCGTGTGCTTGCAAGGAATTATTAGTGTTTAGATTAGCCCATAACGGCAACATACTGTTCAACATCACTCAAGACTCACCCGCTCCCCCAACAAAGGCGTTACTCTTAGAGGCTCTTCAAAACTCTGAGTTTGCAGGTTGCAAAGTCGATGACGAACAAATTGATAAATACTACAGTGGCAAGGAAACTGGCCCGACAATTGTTGTGGCTAAGAAAGTAGATGCAATTCTTGAAGTGACGGTGGCTGATGACAACATGTCAGCAGTCGGACGTTTAACCACAGCACAAGGCGGTAAAATGCTGAGCCTTCAAGATGGTAAAAAAGCCATCGTGGTTGCAGGTGTGCGTCGTGGATACCAGCAAGCACTCTTAGAAAAGTTACTCAAGCAGCAGCTTGAACTCCCACCTGGAAGTACAGTAAAAGGCACGCTCGCCAAAGGGCGATTACCAGTCGATGGCAAACCCAGCGAGCTGATTAAAGAAACACAGACGTTGCGAGACCGTGTAAACAAACCAACGCGTCGGGAAGACGGCACCGTCGATATGCGCGACTTTGGTAAGATGGCCAGCGTAAAACCCGGCGCTCTGCTAATGACGCAAAAACCCGCTACGCCTGGCATTGAAGGCTTTACCGTGACAGGCGATGTGCTCGAACCTAAAGCGGGTGAGCAAATAACATTGACCGCGGGTGAAGGCACGCAAATTAATCCTGAGAATCCATTGCAGCTCATAGCAACCGTAGTCGGTGTGCCAGTCGAAACAGGCAATGGCATGCGTGTTGACGATATTTTTACTATCGCCGAAGTGACCGTTAAAAGCGGACATATCGATTTCGATGGCTCAGTACTTATCACTCAAGGCGTCGCGCCCAACATGCGTGTGACAGCCAAAGGTGACATTAGCGTAATGGGCACGGTTGAATCAGCCATTTTGAACGCATCTGGCGATGTGGTCATTAAACAAGGGGCATTTGGTCACCCCAACCACCAAAATGAAAACCAAGATCTAACCTGTCAAATTACTGCAGGCGGGAACATTCATATTAGCCATGCGCAATACGCTTACCTTGAGGCGACCAATGTTTATGTTGACCGACAAGCAAGTCATTGCCAAATTAAAGCTATCGACAGTGTGATTGTCGGGCCACCCGATAAACCAAATGGCATTCTTTTCGGCGGAGAAATTGTTGATGCACTGCGTTTAGAAGCTGGCGAAATTGGCAGTGAATCGGGTGCCAAAATGAAAGTAAATCTTGTTTCTCGCGGTGCGGATATTACTGCCGACAATGACGAATGTGTCGCGCAACTATCGTATACCGATGAAAAACTACTGTCATTACAAGAAGCTCTCGAAAAAGCAGAAGCTGTGAAAGATGCTGAAAAGAAGAAACAGCTGATCGATAAAATCGGCCAGACGCAGCTAAGCCTCATTCAGCAAGCCGACGAATTGGAAACCAAACTCAGTTCATTGGAAAACACACTGAATAACCTTCTCTCTGGTGCAAATTTAGTTGCCCATAAGAAACTGAATCCTGGTGTTGAGATTAAAATCTTCGATAAATTACTGAAAACTGCTCGCCAATATCCACCTTGCACTGTGAAGTTAGAAAAGAGCAAGATTGAAGTGGAATTTAAAACCAGTTAACGCGTCTAAATAACCACAAAAAACGGCACCTTATCGGGTGCCGTTTGTGTTTAGGGAGTTTATAACAAGGCTTCTCGTTGTTTCACTTCGTGGGGCCACACTCCCACTTGTACCTGACCAATGTGCTTTTTCTGTAACAACAACATCGCTAATCGTGACTGCCCGATACCGCCACCGATGGTTTGTGGCAGCTCTTTGGCGAGCAATGCCTGATGCCATGGCATCTGTGCTTTGTGACTCTGGCTACTTAATTCTAATTGAGTCATAAGCGACTCAGGGCAGACTCTTATGCCCATTGATGAGATCTCAAACGCATCATCAAGTACCGAGTTCCATACTAAAATATCGCCATTCAAACCAGGCAAACCATCCTCACCTGTTGTCGACCAATCATCATAGTCTGGCGCACGCACATCATGACGTTGCCCATCAGCAAGTGCACCACCTATGCCGATTAAGAACACCGCCCCCAAACGTTTGCACACTTCGCGCTCTCGCTCTTTTGCACTTAACTCAGGATACGCTTGGCGCAACTTTTCAGCATGAATAAAGTGAATTTCTTGTGCAAGCCTTGGTTCAATACCAAATTGCTCACTCACGTAGGCTTCGGTGGCTTTAATTGCTCCATAAATTTGGCGAACCGTGTCTTTAAGCGATGCAAGGCTACGTTCGCTGCGCTCACAAATCACTTTTTCCCAATCCCACTGGTCAACATACACAGAGTGAATGGGGCTTAATCTGTCTTCATCTGGACGTAATGCTTTCATATTGGTGAATAAACCGCTGCCCACTTCAAAACCGTATTGCGCCAGTGTCTTACGTTTCCACTTCGCTAGTGAATGCACCACTTCATAGCGTTGATCTGGGATTGTTTTCACTTGCACTGAAACTGCTTTTTCATGGCCACTCAATTCATCCTGAGTACCGTCACCCACTTGTGCCAGTATCGGTGCTTGCACTTCAATTAAGTTCAATGCCTGTGACAATTGCTGTGAAAAAACCTGCTTAACGGCGCTTATCTGTCGCTGACTCTCAATATATTCTCTGCTCATGGCCCTCATTCCCATTGCTGCATTTGTTTTGTTGATAAAACAATACCTCACACGAGAAAACATTCAATACCATCTAACAGAAATAGCTTTACATAAAAATAAAAATCAATTTAACTTTAAAATATTAAATAAAATCTAATTTAATAAGGTTTTTGCCGTGACAAATTATCGATTCGACAATCTGGATAAATCCATACTTGGCGCCTTAATGGACAATGCCCGCACACCGTATGCGGAATTAGCAAAACAATTTGCTGTGAGTGCGGGAACGATTCATGTGCGCATTGAAAAAATGCGCCAAGCCGGTGTGATCACCGGCACCAAAGTCAGCGTAGACGCCAAGCGTTTGGGCTATGACGTCTGTTGTTTTATTGGGATAAACCTCAACAATGCGCGCGACTATCCACAAACATTGGAGTTACTGCGCGAATTAGATGAAGTCGTCGAGGCTTATTACACCACGGGCAACTACAGCATATTTATCAAGGTAATGGCACGCTCAATCGAGCACTTACAAGATGTACTTATCAATAAAATTCAGGCAATTGAAGCGATTCAGTCGACAGAAACACTGATCTCCTTACAAAACCCGATTAATCGGAGTGTGACCCCATAACAACATTCGCGTATAATCGCGGCACTTTTTTATTGCACTTTCCCATGGCCATGACTCAAAAGCGTTATCACCGAGTAAAACAGGTATTAGACAGACGACAGACAGATCTCACTGTGTGTCTTGATGAAGTACACAAGCACCATAATCTTTCCGCCATTGTGCGCACTGCTGATGCGGTGGGTTGTCATCATGTTCATGCTGTGTGGCCTAAAGAGCAGCGCCGTCTAACCAACAACACCTCGGGTGGCAGTAAAAACTGGGTTGATACGCATATGCATGATGACATCGACATTGCCGTCGCTGCAATCCGAGAGCAAATTCCTGGTGTGCAATTACTGGCAACCAATTTGTCTGATGAGGCCGTTGATTACCGCGACATCGACTACACCTTGCCAACGGCCTTTATCGTTGGTCAGGAACGTGAAGGGATCTCAGACAAAGCATTGGCACACGCAGATAAGCACATCGTTATTCCAATGCAGGGCATGGTTCAATCACTGAATGTATCCGTTGCAGCGGCTTTGATATTGTACGAAGCACAACGCCAACGTGAAGCCAAGGGCCTGTATGAGCGCAACATGCTAGATGAAGATGTTAAGCACACCCTCCTTTTTGAAGGGTGCCACCCAATTATTGCGCATCAATGCAAAGAAAAGGGCCTCGCTTACCCCGCACTCGATGACGAAGGTGAAATCATTGCTGATGAAGCATTTTGGGATGTATTGCGCTACAAACGCAAAAAGTAACCGTAACCGGTGAGTGCTGAGCAGGCAAACACACCCTAAACACTTGAAAGCAAACCCCTTCAATCAGTACACTTGAGTTAACACTGATTGAAGGATGCCACTGTTGCCGAGCCTGAACACATACCCTATCACCGACCTTAAAGGCGTTGGCCCGAAAATGGCTGAACGCTTGGCAAAGATTGGCATTAACACCGTTCAAGATATGCTGTTTCACCTACCTCTTCGCTACGAAGACAGAACGCGTATCGTCCCTATCAATGAATTGCTGCCCCACACCCACGTGTGTGTACAAGCAACCATAGAAAACGCTTCAATCACTTTCGGCCGCAAGCGCATGCTAATTTGTCAGCTCAATGACGGCAGTGGCAGAATTACCCTGCGCTTTTTCAACTTCTCTGCAGCACAAAAAAATGCCATGCAAACGGGCAAGATAATGCGCTGCTTTGGTGAAGTTCGCCGTGGCAAAGTCGGCTATGAAATGGCGCACCCTGAATACAGCATCAGTGATAGCTATGAAGAGCTGCCCGAGCAAAGTCATTTAAGTGCAATTTACCCAACCACCGAAGGGCTTAAGCAGCTCTCTATTCGTAATTTAGTGACCCAAGCGCTTGCCATTCTTAATCGCGCCCCTATAGAAGAACTCGTTCCCGATACTTACCGCCCCGCTGGTTGGGCACTCAATGACGCGATTCGCTTTATTCATGAGCCGCCTATTGACGCTGATATGGCCACACTTGAACTAGGTGAACATCCAGCCCAGCAACGTTTAGCTTTTGAGGAATTGTTAGCACATAACCTTAGCCTGTTAGCGCTGCGACAACGCGCACAGGATCACAACGCGGTGGCACTTGCCCCAACGCATGACATAGAGAGCGTTTTTCTTAACTCTTTAGGATTTAGCCCTACAAATGCCCAGCAACGCGTGGTCGCTGAGATTAAAACGGATATGCAGCAACCTTTGCCAATGATGCGCCTAGTGCAAGGCGATGTTGGCTCGGGTAAAACACTCGTCGCTGCGCTAAGTGCGCTGTGCGGTATTGCCGCCGGATACCAAGTTGCTTTGATGGCCCCGACCGAAATTCTCGCCGAGCAACATGCACTGAATTTCAGCCGCTGGTTTGAACCACTCGATATTAACGTAGTGATGCTTGGGGGAAAAACCAAAGGCAAAGCAAGAGAACAAGTGCTTGAGTCCATCGCCTGTGGTCAGGCGCAGATGATCATTGGCACCCATGCCCTATTCCAAGAACAAGTCGAATTTAAGAACCTTGTGCTTATCATCATCGATGAGCAGCATCGTTTTGGTGTGCACCAACGGCTGTCACTGCGAGAAAAAGGCCGTTTTGGCAATTGCTACCCGCATCAACTTGTTATGACGGCAACACCGATACCCCGTACCTTAGCCATGACTGCTTATGCCGATTTAGAAACCTCAGTGATTGATGAGCTTCCTCCGGGTCGTACTCCGGTCACCACCGTTGCTATCGCCGATACGCGCCGCGAGGAAGTTATCCAAAGAGTGTTCAATGCTGTTAAAGAGCAAGGCAGGCAGGTTTATTGGGTCTGTACTTTAATTGACGAGTCAGATGCGCTGCAATGCCAAGCGGCACAACTCACTTCAGAAGAGCTGGCCGAACGCTTACCTGAATTGCGCGTAGGGCTGGTCCACGGTCGTCTTAAAGCAGACGAAAAACAACAAGTAATGGAGCAATTCAAACAAGGAAATATTGATGTGTTGGTGGCCACCACTGTAATAGAAGTAGGTGTTGATGTGCCTAATGCCAGCCTCATTATTATCGAAAACCCTGAACGGCTCGGCCTAGCGCAATTGCATCAGCTGCGTGGTCGCGTTGGTCGCGGAGCCGCCGCCTCACATTGTGTATTACTTTACCACGCACCTCTGTCACATACCGCACAACTTAGGCTAGGTGTGCTGCGAGACAGTAACGATGGCTTTGTCATTGCCGAGCGCGACTTAGAAATTCGTGGCCCGGGTGAAGTATTGGGCACTAAACAAACTGGGATGGCAGATTTCAAGGTGGCTGATTTAGAAAGAGATAAAGCGATTATTGGTCAGCTTCGTCCAGTGGCAAAACGAATTCTAGTTGAACACCCACAACAAGCAAAAGCACTGTGTATTCGTTGGTTGGGCGACCGTTCCACCTACGCGCAGGCATAAAAAAAGCCCAACATTGTTGGGCTCCTTCATCACACGTATACAGTATTAGAACTTGTATTCGATACCTACACCTAGGTAGTCTTTATCGTCTTGTGCGTCATTGTCGAACTTAGTGTAGAAGCCAAACAGTTTAGTTGTTTTGCTGAACTTATAGTCTACACCAGCAGTGATGCCTGAACGGTCTTCACCACCGAAGTCCATTGTTTGGTACTGTGCTTTTAACACAGTTTTGTCGATAGCGTATGCAGCACTTACCATGAAGCCATCCGCATCTTCTCCACCTTCGGCTGGTTCTTGCGTTTGATACATTGCGCCTAACTTAACGCCAGCAAGTTTTGTTTGCACAGTTGCGCGAACGATGTCGTAGCCTTTCACGTCACTATCAGCAGCGATTGACGCAAATACTTTACTGTTTTTAAGACCAGAATCGCCGTATGTAAGCGCTACTGAATAACCGTCATCACCATCAACACTGTCTTCAGCGATGTATGTTGCAATCACTTGGAAGTCATTGAAGCTTTTTGATGAATAAGTAACTGTGTTACCTAGACGGTTTTCACCTTTGAAAATACTCTTAATATCACCTTCCAGGTCGCTGAATAAGTCAACTTTACCCTGAGATTGCTTTAGCGCTGTGTCGTTACGACCAACAACAACCTGACCAAAGTTACCTTTCAAACCAACATATTGGTTACGCGCAGTAATATTGTCACTGTCGCCTTTTGAATCAGCATCAGAAACATCTACTTGAAACTCAAGTTTGTAAACAACATCCAAGCTGTCAGTTAACTTCTCTGATCCTTTGAAGCCTAGACGAGAGGCGTTACTTTTGATTTCAGTGAATGAACCTTCACCTTCATCAGAAGACTGTGCAGTCACGTTTACTTTGCCATAGATGCTAGTGTCAGCAAGCGCGTTAAATGATAAGCCTGAAAGTACCGCTACTACTAAAGCAGAAGGAGCAAATTTCATAGTTGTTTCCTCAAAAAAATATCGCAACACATAATTTCAATGCGGGCAGTCTGCCAGCATTAAATTACAGAAATATGACAAGTGAAACTTAAAGTTCAATAAATCGTCATCTCACTGACAAGTAAGTGTCACACTAATGACTTATTCACTTTTATTTTCAGTCACTTCCTCGCCTAGCAATTGTAGCTGGTGTTGTAATTTTTCGATTAAATCTTTTTGCTCATTGTCTTTGTGAAAGGCAATAAATATGTCTCGAGAGGTCTGCGGGACCCCTTCAACTAAAAATAATTCACCTGAATCTAAGTATTGTTGTGCTTGAACACGCGGTACAAATGCACTGCCGCCACACTGTAAAATAAGCTCAAGTGCAATACGGCCTGTACTAGTACGAAAATACGGTGGCGCTGAGTTAGCAAAATTACGTGCATGCCATAACGAAAATGCGGTGCCCCAATCGACGAAAACATACTGGTTATTAAAGAAGGTTTCGGCCGTTGCATCTGGGTAGCTAGATAAGGGAATGATATCTAAGGTGCAAATAGGTTCAACACACAGCTCATCGACTTTAGGTAAATCAAACAAGACGGCCAGATCAAGTGTACGCTCTAACAGTAAGCGCGTACTTTCTTGCTGGTTTTTGACCTCAGCGACTAATGAGATACCGGGCATCGCTGACACCACATGGGCGATACCAAACTGTAAAAAGGCATCCCAAATATTCGCGGTCCCACACAACGCTAACTGTCGACGCATATTATCCGCTAGCGCCACATCAAGTTTGGCACGCTGCACGCCAGTCACTATTAGCTTAGCGTGAGGCAGTAAACGTTCACCTGGCGGTGTGAGCTGGATATTGTTTCGTTGCCTGAGAAACAGATTAACGCCTAAGCTTTGCTCCAATTGGCGAATACGAAAGCTCACTGCAGATTGCGTAATATATAAGTTCTCAGCAGCACGGCCAAAATGGCGAGTGCGAGCCACTTCGATAAAGGTTTTAAGTAAATCGATATCCACTCGTCTTTATCCTCACGATAAAAATTTTTTGTTTAATAAAACTAAGTTTCTGTACCATACTCCAGCCGAAATCTCTTGTAAAAAGGAGTCTGCTATGACGGCCAATCAACTTGTCGAGTTACGCAAAGCGTTCCCGTGTGATCATAAGTTCTACAACGATGAAAAATTCCCAAGAGGCTTTAGCCGCAGTGGAAGTTTCACACTCCAAGAGTCTGAAATTATCGAGAATCATGGTCGCTTACTCAAAGCGTTACAAGAACAAACAATCGAACCAATTAACGACACTCAATCACATTTTGTTGCCGCTACGACTGGGCAGTCTACACCGATTAACCCAATCGAAAAAGCGTGGATAAAGTACCTTAAATTAACAACGAGTAAAGCACGATTCTTTACTTTATTTGGACGCAAGCGCAGCTATGATGCACCGGAAGTCGAAGTTGAGATTGACACTGACGACTTAGATTAAGAAATAGTCATCATTGACGACTTGCTAAAAAGTTAAATTAAGGGGTAATCTAAAACTAACAGTTGCTAAGCGATGCTGAGCCTATGCCACGGCGTTTACTTTTAGTTGAAGATACCCCTACGATTGCAAAATTACAGACCTTAATAGCGCAGCGCGCTGGCTACACCGTTGATCTTGCCGAGTCTCTTGCGCAGGCAAAAGTATTCTGTCAACAGGCAAATTATTACTGTGCGGTGGTCGATTATATACTCCCTGACGCCAGCAACGGTGAAGCTATCGACTTCATCATCTCCCAACACATCCCTTGCATTGTCATGACCGCACAACTCAATGATGAAGTGCACAGTCGTATCAATGAAAAACCAATCGTAGAATACATCACTAAAGAAAACCGCCAATCCTATCATTACCTTGAGAAGCGATTAGCAAGTTTACCGCGTAACGAAGAAACCACCGTACTCGTTGTCGACGACTCTCGCACAACGCGTGAATACCTGTCTAATTTGTTGAAACGCCAACGCTATCAAGTTGAAACAGCAGAAGATGGCGTCGATGCACTCAAAAAACTAGAGCTTAACAGCGATATTAAAATTATTGTAACTGATAGCGAAATGCCCAACATGAATGGCAATGAGTTGTGTGCTCACATTCGCGAGCGCTTCACCCCTGAAGAGAAAGTGATTATCGGTGTTTCTAGCTCATCAAACTCTCACTTAAGTAGCCGCTTCCTAAAAAATGGTGCCAATGACTATCTCAACAAGCCTTTCAATGAAGAAGAGTTTTACTGCCGCATTAATCAAAATATGGATTTACTGGAACAATTTCAAAAAGTCCACCAACAAGCTAATCATGACGATCTCACTAACCTTGCTAACCGCCGCCACTTCTTCAGAAGCGGACAAAAGTTTCTTAAGCATTGTGCAAAACACAAACGTAATATCTGTGTTGCCATGTTAGACATCGACCATTTTAAAGACATAAACGATCGTTTTGGCCATGATGGTGGTGATGAAGCACTCAAGCATTTTTCAGTGTTATTAAAAAAGCACTTTAATGAGCACTTTACTGCAAGAATGGGCGGTGAAGAGTTTGCTTTGGTGTTCAAGCACGGACGATACCAAGACGCTTATAAAAGCTTAATGGCATTTCGTGATGAGCTGCGTACGCGTGCGGTTAACTATTTATCTAACACATTTTCAATCAGTGTTTCGGTCGGGTTGATCGAGGCACATTGCTACGACCTCGATCGCTTACTTACTGCTGCAGATAAAGCAATGTACCAAGCCAAATCTCAAGGCCGTGACCAAATAGTTATGCGTCAACTTGACGACGACTAAAGCGCCATGAATCCCAAGTAAATATAACCAACGCAGTCCAAATACACGCAAACGTGATCACGCGCTCCATATCAAACGCTTCACCATATAGAAGCACAGCAAGCAAGAACATTAAACTTGGCCCAATGTATTGAAAAATGCCTATGGTACTGTACTGCAGACGTTTCGCTGCTGCTGTAAAACACAATAAAGGCAAGGTAGTCACAATACCGGCACTGACCAACAGCAAATTTAATTGCCATGTATTATCGCTCATGTTCGAGCTCATCGTGGGCGCGGAGAAATACCAATACAGCAAAGCAGCTGGCAATAAAATAACAGCTTCTAATAACAAACCAGGAAGAGACTCCACCGGCATTTTTTTGCGAATTAAGCCGTAAATAGCAAACGAGCCAGCCAATGCGAATGCCACAGTTGGGAAAGAACCAAAGCTAATAACTTGAATCAATACACCGCTGGCCGCCAGCGCCACTGCAAACATCTGCCACTTACGTAAGCGCTCATGTAAGAATGTCACCCCTAAGAGCACATTTAATAGCGGATTGATGTAATACCCCAAACTGGCATCTAGCATATGGTCATTATTCACTGCCCAAATAAACAAGCCCCAGTTAAACCCAAGAATTGAAGCACTTAACACCAATAAAATAAGGTATTTAGGCTTTGCGAGAATAAACTGCACCTTATGCCACTGTTTTAATATACCCACTATTACGGCAAGGAAAAGCACAGACCAAATCACACGATGAGTAAGAATTTCCAGTGCAGGGACTTCTAAAAGTTGTTTGAAGTAAATAGGGGCGACACCCCACATAACAAACGCCATAGCGGCAAACAACATGCCCTTTTTGGCTTGCGGATCAGACGACATAGAAACTATCACTTAGAGATAAAAAGCTATTTTATACCCAAAGCGTATGAAGAAGCGAGGTGTACTAAAAACGAATAATAGATAGGCTAACCGACTAGGTAAGTTCCGGTTCCAAACGCGAGTTGCACGCCTTGTTCGTTATGCAATTCCATTCTACAAACACACACTTTATTCCCTGAGCGTATCAATACTGCACTGGCACTAAATCGCTCTCCTTTACCTGGGCGTAAATAATCTGTGCGCAGATCTATAGTCCCTAGTGTGGCTAGTCGAGATTGTAAGGTGTGCGCTTCATTATCGGAGACTTTATCAACCACCGAGGCGGCAGCAAGTAATCCACCAACGGTATCCAGTAACGTGGAAATCACTCCACCATGAAGTATGCGCTGCTGTGGATTGCCAATCAGTTGCTCTTGCCACGGCATAGAAATTTTCGCAGCTTCACTGTTAAGTTCAGAGATACTAATTCCCAGCAGTTGATTAAAAGGCATATTCGCAAAGACATGCGCTAATTGATTATATGCGAGTGTTTTATCCATAACATCACCTTAAACTGGTATGAGCAGTTAATCCTAACGCGAGTCTAGTTTTTAAGCAAAGGTTGTTGTTTGCTCTTTCAGGGGCAGACAAGGATATTAAAAGCCTCTAAAATAGCCCGCCATGAGCAGTGTATCCGCATTATTTAACGAGCAAACACCAGAGCAGATCCTTGAGGATGTCTTTGGATATAGCCAATTCAGAGAGGGACAACAGCAGGTTATAAATGCCGTGCTGGGAGCCCAAGATGCGCTCGTTTTGATGCCAACAGGTGGCGGTAAATCACTTTGTTATCAAGTGCCTGCAATGATATTCAGTGGCGTTACCTTGGTAATTTCCCCACTCATTTCCTTGATGCAAGACCAAGTAGCACAGCTTAATACCCAAGGCGTCAAAGCAGCGTATATCAATAACTCTCTATCACGCGAAGAGCAGCAACTGGTTTATCAACAGCTCCATGATGGCGCGCTCAAGCTTTTGTATGTAGCACCAGAAAAAGCACTGCAATATGAGTTTTTAGAGCGCCTAACCTATATTCAACTTAGTCTTATTGCCGTGGATGAAGCGCACTGCGTTTCGCATTGGGGTCATGACTTCCGTCCCCATTACTTTCGCTTAAGTGAACTAAAGCAGCGCTTTGCTCACGTACCTATGATGGCTCTCACGGCAACCGCTGACAGCGCTACTCGCGTCGATATCGTTAATCAACTAGGTTTGCGCTCTCCCTACGTGCATATTGGCAGCTTCGATAGACCAAATATCCGCTATACATTAGAGGAAAAATTCAAGCCGTTCGCTCAGTTACTGCGTTACTTGCGTGGTCAAAGTGGTCAAAGCGGGATTATTTACTGCACCAGTCGCAAGCGAGTGGATGATCTCGCGCAAAAGCTGAGTGAGTCAGGTTTCAACGTTGCTGGCTATCATGCAGGGATGAGCAATGAGTCACGGCATTTTGTGCACAATGCATTTGCTAAAGATGACATCCAAATTGTTGTGGCGACGGTTGCTTTCGGTATGGGCATTAATAAGCTCAATGTACGATTTGTTGTGCACTACGACATTCCCAAAAATATCGAGTCATATTACCAAGAAACGGGTCGTGCAGGCCGAGATGGCTTAGCGGCAGAAGCCATCATGTATTTTGATCCCGCAGATGTGCCCCGAGTACGACGCTTTTTTGAAGATATTGAAGACGAACAACGGCGACTTGTCGAAGAGCAACGTTTTAATGCCATGGCTAACTTTGCCCAAGCACAAACTTGCCGCCGCCAAATTCTGCTCAATTACTTTAGCGAATACCAGCGTGAAGCCTGTGGCAACTGCGATATCTGTTTGAATCCACCGCAACAATTCGATGGTACTACCGTGGCTCAGCAAGCGCTGTCTTGTGTCTATCGTGCAGGCCAGCGTTTTGGCTTGGGTTATATAGTGGAAGTACTACGAGGCGCCAATACCCAACGTATTCGTGATATGGACCATCACAATTTGAGTACCTACGGCATCGGCAAGGAGCACAGCAGTGAATTTTGGTTGAGTATTCTGCGCCAACTGGTGCACCAAGGGTTATTGCATCAAGATATTACACTTGGTTCAGTACTGCGTCTCACTGAAGCGGCGCGCCCAGTGTTAAAAGGTGAATACCAATTGCAGTTAGCCGAGCCACGCTTACAAGCAAAACATGTATACCAAGACAAGCTGGCGCAATTTAATTATGACAAAAAGCTGTTTGCAAAACTGCGGGCACTGCGCAAGCAATTAGCAGACGAAGATGATGTGCCACCCTACGTGGTGTTCAATGACAAAACCTTGGCTGAAATGGCACAATTGATGCCTACCAACGACACTGAGTTCTTAAAAGTCTCAGGTGTTGGATTCACAAAACTCAGTAAATACGGTGGTGCCTTTATGACACTCATTCGTAACTATTTATCTGCGGAATAGTCGGTAGCTTCTAATTCCTGCTCATGAGGCTCGCCATAATAATCGGCAAGCTGTTCGATTTGTTGCTCAGTAAGCGAAGAAGCAATCGCTGACATAATGGCATGACGGCGTTTGCGCGTTTTGTAGTCCTGCAACTGTTGCAATAAATAGGCGCGGTGTTGCCCTTTTAAGTTCGGTGTTTTTGCCGCACTGGCAATACCATCAAGCCCATGACACCCTTGGCAGCGTTTCACTAACTGCTCTGCTGCGGCACAAGGTAATGCCAATATCAAAACCATGAAGTAACTATATTTCATATACATAGAGAGAATTAATGTGACTACACTAAGTCTAGACCGAGAATTCCAAGTGATCATCATCAGCCCAGATATTGTCCCTGATGCCGATGAATTTGATTTTTGGGGTCACATTTTTTTGCACAAAGATGAAGTGACTATCGGCGAGTTTGAGCAAGGTGCGGATCGTCATCTACTCCGCTTCACTTACGAGCAGTGCCCATTTGAGCTGCACTTTGAGCATTATGGCGATAACATTTGGATAGCCCCGACTGGCGTGGAGTCGCAAAACCTTCTTGAAAAATTAACACACTATTTAAGCGCAAGTTAACTCATAGTACAGTAGACTTTAAGAAACAAAGCTAATTTAAATAGTGAGTTGAATGAAGCAATTGGTTGTAATTGTAGGCATTTTAACGGCTGCATGGGGGCAAGCTAACGCGACGGGTAGCGGTTGCATAAATGAGCCTGTCAATCTTACAAACCAATCTCTTTTATCACGCCAACTCGCCGATACACTCCCCTTACCTGAAGCCGACAGTCATAGTGTTGTGCGCTCTATTCACTTCGTTAAAAACAACATTTTTGATACTGAAAAGCCAGAAGAGAATAACTGGTTGTTCCGCCTTGCAAATGACATCCACATCACCACGCAAACAAGTGTGCTCGAAAATATTCTTCTATTCAAAGAGGGCGATACCTATTCACCCGAGCTCTTAAGGGAATCTGAGCGCATCCTACGTAATGAAGAATATTTGTACGATGTGCGCATCTACGCGCAAAAGTACTGTGATGGCAGTGTTGACGTTACGGTTGAAACAAAAGAACTTTGGACCTTATTACCCGAGGTGAGTTTTAGTCGCAGTGGCGGCGAAAACCGCTCCACCATCGGCTTTAGAGACAGTAATTTTCTTGGTTGGGGTAAACGTATCTCCATCGCCCGCACCAATGACGGTGAACGCAGCGGCTACGAGCTCATCTACGCCGATCCTAATGTTTTTGGTAGTCGTTATCAAAGCCGCATTGAATATGCTGATAACGATGATGGTAAACGCCATTGGGTGTCCCTACGTTATCCATTTTACTCTCTGGCCACTCCACACAGTTACGGAATAGCCAATGGCAGTAACCGTCGCAGTGAGAAGCTATACGCCAATGGTGAAGAGATCAGCGAGTTTTCTCAGCACACCTCAACAGGCGATATTTACTATGGCATGGCGAGTTCGCCGGCTAACAATTGGACTCAACGTATTTTATTTGGTTATCGCTATCACAAAGAGCGTTTCTACGAACGTTATGATACTTTTTTGCCATTGGCAGAAAATCGCACTCTCTCGTACCCTTATGTCAGCGTCAATTGGCTTCAGGATGAATATGTCAAAGTACACAATATAGATTCCATAACCCGCACAGAAGACCTTAACCTCGGCTGGCAAATAAACACCTTATTTGGCTACTCACCAGAATCTCTGAGTGACGATGAAAGCCGCTATGTACTCAAACTCAATGTTAACCGCAGTCATTACATCAGTCAGCAAAGTTTATGGCGTTGGTCGGTGGGTATTCAAGGCACGCTGATAGAAGATGGTATGAAGGCAGAAAACCTGTTTTTTCGCAGTCATGGCGAATATTTCTATAATAGTGATGATGCGCAATCTTGGTATGTCAAAATGCAATTTGATGCCGCGGAGGGATTAACGGCAGATCAGCAACTTACTTTGGGCGGCGAAACAGGTTTACGTGGCTACCCTCATCACTATCAACAAGGTGACCGCTTAGGATTATTTAGCGTTGAGAAGCGTTACTATTGGGAATATAACTTGTGGCAACTTTTTAGGGTGGGTGGCGCCGCATTTTATGATGCCGGTCAGGCGTGGCAACACAACAATAATACCAGTCACTTTAGCCATAATGTGGGGATTGGCTTGCGTTTAGCTCCAAGCCGTGCAAATGCAGGGACTGTAATTCACATTGATGTCGCCCGACCGTTAAATCGTCCTTATGACGTTGACCCATTACAATGGCTAGTAACCGTTAAAAAATCGTTCTGAACTAGTTGGTTGAGCGCTTTTTACATGGTATATAGCAACTTCTATTACAACTTATTTTGATACAGGAATATCGGTGTCACTACTGGATTTAGTTACACAAAATTATAAATGGGTGGTTACGCTCACAGTCATCCTTTTGTTTCCGCTGTTAGTGCGTTTACAAATTAAAATTTTTAATAAAACGGTTCGAGGTCGTGTTGATCCACACCGAAAACAACGTGCTCAGTTTCTTCTAAAAGTCTTACTCGCATTCGTTCTATTGTGCTTATTATTGGTATTTTGGGGCATTGAATTACGTGGCCTTTTGGTCATCGGTTCGAGTCTATTTGCTATGCTTGGCGTGGCGTTATTCGCGGGTTGGTCACTGCTTTCCAACTTAACTTCATTTTTACTGATGTTTGTGCAAAACGACTGCCGTGTGGGCTATTGGGTCAAGGTTATTGACGGTGCGAATTTTGTCGAAGGGCGTATCGTTGAGATGGGCTTCATGAATGTGGTACTGGAACACGTAGATGGTCACAAAGTACTCTACCCGAACAACTTGTTCGTGACTCGCCCAGTAATGGTTTTGAACAAACCACCAATGAAGGCGAAACCGATACGAAAAATTATCGGCCCAAAAAAATAAGCGCTTAATGCGCTTATTTTTTTATGTAAGATTACGGCTAGTTGTTGAGCTCAGCCGTTTTAACTTCATCTTCAATATCACTGATCTCTTCGATAAAGTTTCCGAGTTGTTGTTCCACTATCGAGTTCGCATGCGCAAAATACGCAAGGTGGAATACGGCATCCCCTTCATTAACCAAAGGCAATGTTTGCTGACCAATTACGATGCCGCTGCGCGGTGCAAGAATACTGCACTCTGTATCACCTAAAGGGCTATTGATGTAAGCCAATACCTGCCCTTTACTGACACGCTCACCCAAAGACACTTGTGCACGGATAATGCCATCTATATCAGCACGAATCCAACTCGTTGCCGATGCTATAACCGGCTCCGGCTGTTTACGCACTCGCTTACCACGCATCATACGCAACTTACGCATCACGTTCTCGACCCCTTGCACACCTGCAGCAATGGCGATTGGGTCAAAACGTAGCGCTTCACCCGCTTCATAGGTGATTACGGGAATACCATGCGCAGCCGCTTCAGAACGTAATGAACCATTGCGTAATGAGGCATTGATCACCGCTGGTGTGCCAAAGGCATTGGCCATTTTGGCCGTTTCATCGCTACTGAGGTCAGCGCGAATTTGCGGTAAATTAGTGCGGTGAATTGCCCCCGTGTGTAAATCAATAATGTGGCTACACAACACAGCAACTTCATTAAAGAAAGTGTGCGCCATACGTCCAGCGACAGAACCTCGCATTGAGCCAGGAAAACTACGATTCAAATCTCGTCTATCAGGTAGGTAGCGTGATTTATGAATAAAACCAAACACATTCACTACCGGCACAGCAATTAAGGTGCCACGCATTTTATTAGGATCAACCTTCGCGAGAGTTTGGCGTATGATTTCAACGCCGTTTAGTTCATCCCCATGAATTGCTGCGCACACCAGAAGGGTCGGTCCGGGTTCGATACCATTTACCACCTCCATATTAATTGTCAGTGGCGAATGGGTATAAAGCTTAGCCGCTTCTAATTCAAATGTACGTCTTTCTCCCGGAGCCACCTGCTCCGAGAGTATTGTAAAGGTATTCGTTTTCTTAGCCCTTGCCACGGGTGCGTGTCCTTTTGGCTTTAGCATTCTTCTCAATAAACTGAATAATCATACTGGCAATATCTTTGCCCGTTGCCACTTCAATCCCTTCTAAGCCTGGCGAAGAGTTTACTTCCATAACTAAAGGTCCACGCTCTGAGCGAAGTAAATCTACACCCGCTACATTGAGACCCATTGCTTTGGCTGCCGCCACAGCTGTTTTGCGCTCTTCTGGAGTAATACGAACAAGGCTCGCACTGCCACCACGGTGAAGGTTTGAACGGAACTCACCTTCCTGAGCTTGGCGTTTCA
This sequence comes from Pseudoalteromonas sp. GB56, assembly GCF_054923835.1. NCBI lineage: Bacteria > Pseudomonadati > Pseudomonadota > Gammaproteobacteria > Alteromonadales > Pseudoalteromonadaceae > Pseudoalteromonas > Pseudoalteromonas sp. GB56. Next base: position 3,144,425 of record NZ_JBPCHK010000001.1, read on the forward strand.
TCGCTGCAATTACCTTGTCGCCAATTACGAAGCAACGAATATCCGCCCCGCCCGCTTCCTTGATGTATTCTTGCACCATGATGTTGGCCTTCAAGCCCATAAATGCTTCGATAACACTCTCTGCCGCTTTGCGCGTTTCTGCAAGTACCACACCTATGCCTTGTGTGCCTTCGAGTAGTTTAATAACTACCGGCGCACCACCTACCATTTCCAGTAAGTCTTTAACGTCATCCGGCTTAGATGCAAAACCTGTTACTGGCATGCCCACGCCTTTGCGAGAAAGCAGCTGTAATGAACGTAATTTATCGCGTGAACGTGTGATAGCTACAGATTCATTAACTGGGTATACACCCATCATCTCAAACTGACGCAGTACCGAACACCCATAAAAAGTAACAGAGGCGCCAATGCGCGGAATGATGGCGTTAAATTCTTCGAGCTTCTCACCCTTAAAGTGGATCTCTGGCTCCTCAGAATTAATATTCATGTAACAGCGTAACGCATCTAACACCTGAACTTCATGGCCGCGTTGCTCGGCGGCTTCAATTAGGCGGCGTGTCGAATATAAATTTCGGTTACGCGATAAAATACCAATTTTCATAGTTATCCTTTTAACTTTGTTTGGTGTGAGAGTTCAGGGTCTACGATAATACGCCCAGCCATTGCTGTGCGACCGAGCAACATCCTAAATTTCATGGTATCTCGATTAGTCAGTGTTGCTTCGATGGGCCACTGTTGACCATGGATAGTCAAGGTTGTCTCAATAACGTAGCGCATCTCACTGTGACCACCTGAATCTGTCACTGTACGCTCATCTTTTACTTTTGCAGTGCACTGGATCTCGGTTTCAACATCATCCTGATTTGGGTGTACCCAAAATCTTACCCACTTTTCGCCTTCTTGCATATAAGGTTCTACCTTAAATGCGTGAATACATGACGTTCTAGCACCTGTATCTACTTTCGCCTTGATTTGCTCAATGCCTAAATCAGGCAACGCGAGCCACTCACGCCAACCTACTAGTATTTTCTTGTCCATAACGGCTACCGGATCAGTGCTCCTAAGTGGAGCTGATTATTAAAAATCCGCTTTATACGGTAATTCACCCTAAAGAGAAGTGAATTAAATTTCTCGCGTCGATTAACATAATTGATTGATCTTCACGAACTTGTAGTCAAGGATAGAAGAAATTAGTGACAATAAAAAGTGATTACAGCAATGAGTGCATTAATCCATGCTTTGGTTTTAAACGGCCAAGGCGGAGTAACAAAAGAGTTAAACAGCCCTGAACAAATTCAGGCATGGAAAAAAGAAGATGGCCTATTGTGGTTACATCTCGATTATCAATTGGAGGATACCCAAGCCTATTTAAAAAGTGTTGCAATCAGTGACTTCGCATTTCAATCACTTACTGCGGATGAAACCCGCCCACGCGTGGTAGCTGATGGCGACTGCACCTTGATGTTTTTGCGCGGAGTGAATCTTAACCCAGAACAAACGCCTGATGACATGGTATCGATTCGCTTGTGCGTTCAAGAACATCTCATTGTTTCTACCCGCCATCGTAAATTGCTCTCTGTCAGCGCACTAGCTGAATCTTTGCGACACGGTAAAGGCCCCAAAGATGCATCGTCATTAATGTGCCAATTGACTGAGAATTTAACGTCACGTATGCAAGATGTGCTGGACAACCTTGAGGATCAACTGGATCAATTTGAAGAAGATGTTGATGCTCATGCCAGACGACATGACCACAACGCATTATCGCAAGTTCGTCGCCAAACCATCGGCCTAAAGCGTTACATTCGCCCACAAAAAGATGCGCTACGCACCCTGATTAGCGAACAGCCTTCATGGTTAAAAGATGAAGACAGCTCGCGCGTGCATGAAACTGTGAACCACTTAGTTCGCTACCTTGAAGAGTTGGATTTGAATATCGAGCGAGCACAAATCATTCAACAAGAAGTGGCGAGTTTAGTGTCAGACCAACTTAATAAACGCATGTATGTGATGTCGATTGTCGCAGCCTTGTTTTTACCACTTGGCTTTTTAACGGGGCTACTTGGCGTCAACATAGGCGGCATCCCTGGCACTGAATCAGACACTGCATTTACCTCATTTGTGATTTCCCTGTTGGTGTTAACAGGCGTGATCGGGGTATTTTTCAAAATGAAAAAATGGTTGTAACAGCACCATAAAAATCGAACAGAATGGGGGGCACTCAGACCTACGATTAGCCCTGCACCCAGCCCCCACTTTGTTCTGCTAAAAAATGTCTCCTAAACTTAGATTCATAGACAGCCCTGTTGCAACTAGGCTGTCTATTAAGAGACCGAAAAACAAAACCGTAATGTGGGATTATGCAGGCAACGTTGATGAATGCTTCCAGCTACAAACAGGGGATATGCGTACTTATAAGTGTATTGGCGTGCACTTCACTCCAAGCGAACGAGAACACTCATCGTCAAGGCATCAACATTGAAGTACTTGCCGTAGAATACCCCCCGTTTACCACTTTACAACACCCCTCTCATGGCGTTGCTTTTGAGCTACTCGACACCGCTCTTGCCAACTCACCGATGCACATAACCCCTTATATTGTGCCTCCAGCACGCGCACAAAAGTACGTCTCAGAAGGTAATTGGTGTGCCAGCTTCTATCCCCCAAGACAAGGGCCAACAAGCAACTCTTTCTTTGCCCTTGGAGAAACGATAGATGTGAGTATTCTCAATTTAACTGCCCATCCACCCTTTGACTTTGATGATGACACAAATCTTGATGGGCAGTCTGTGGCAGTACTTAGGCCTGCAAAAGAAGGTGAGCTCCACGATAAACTTACACAACGAGGGTTGGATTTAGTATTTGTGGAATCAGTATTTCAGGGAATGGAGTTACTACAAAAAGAACGCGTCAACTTTGCGATGGGCGATAAGTATAGCCTTGCCCAATTCAACGAAGAAAAGGAATCTAAACTCGTCGTTAATTATTCAAAAACACCTCTCGTCTCAACACCAATCGGCATATTCGTTAACGAACAATGTTCAATTTACCCTTTATTAAAGCAGTATCTTGTGGATTAAGGGCGAGCTCAACGCGGTAATAGAGAAGGTTTAAAGGAATGCGCCAATGGCGCTCTCGGCAGGGATCGAACCTGCAACTTAGCCTCCGGAGGGCCACGTGATATCCATTTCACCACGAGAGCAACTGATGTCTGCGTGCAGACAGACTGTATAGTAATAACATCACATGCTAAATACTAGCCCCACCCGATTGTATGGCGATTATTTCAACAGTAGCCAACTCCCTACTCCTACTTGAACGGTTTGTCATCCTACAAATCAGACAAAAGCCACAAAATTTATGCACAAAATTCGAACAAGCAATAGAATTAACCATAGAAACACAAAAACACTACACAAAATTAACCACGCACCTATAGATAATGAATTTAAATTCTATATAATTGCATCAAAATTCACTTAATAGTGTTTTGTGAAATATTTATTCACTCATAAAAACAAATCTTCTATTTCATTTTTCTAAACGAAAATCACCAATATGGGTAAACGAAATAGATGAAAAGAATGCTTTAATAAATTTCACCTATCTTTTTTTGCACGAAAATTCACTCTTTTTTCGCAAAAACAGCATAGAAAAGCAACGAAGATGCATATAAATTTCTCCGCCCAAATTAGGGGGGTTGTAAATAGTTTATTAACGTGATTCTTTAATAAAACACAACTTTGCTACAACTGAATACAGGGTCATCTAAACATGCATAAATTCAAGCCAACATTACTGGCAGCAGCTGTTGCTAGTAGCTTGTTCAATTACGCCGCTGCAGAAGAAGCGGCGCCAGAGGTTAAAAAAGAAAAATCTCTCGAGGTCATTCAGATTACTGCGACTCGCCGCAGGGGTTCGGCACAAGAGGCACCGCTTAACATCACAGCGATGGACTCTGACGTGATGAAGGACCAAAACATTGCACAGCTTGAAGATGTTGCTCGTTGGGTACCCGGTTTAACCATTACAGATCAAGGTGGTCGTGAAGGTTCACCAATTATTGTACGTGGTCTTAACACCAACTCATCTGAGCGCGCATCAGACAGTGGTACTGTTGCAACCTATCTCGGTGAAATTCCGCTAAACATCAATCTACGTCTTACAGACGTTGAGCGTGTTGAGGTGTTGATTGGTCCACAAGGCACACTGTACGGAGCAGGTACACTCGGTGGCGCAATTCGCTATATGCTTAATGCTCCTGAGCTAGACATCACCGAAGGACAAATCACTGGCGACCTATTCTCACTGTCCGAAAGTGACAGCATGGGTGGTGAAGCCGGTTTTGTATTTAACACCCCGCTTATTGAAGATGTATTAGCACTGCGTACAAGTGTGAACTACTACCACAACCCTGGCTACATGGATTACAACTTTGTTGTGCGTGAGCCAGGTGTATCGTTACCAGACCCTGATTGGTCGAATGCAGATGACGTTGCGGCTAATTTGAAACAAGTGAAAGACGCCAACGATGAAGATATCACCACTGCGCGTTTATCACTGCGTTGGGCTCCAAGCGACACTTTCGAAGGTACGCTTAACTACTTCTACCAAAAGCAAGAGCACGGCGGTAACTCTATCACTCAATACGGCAGTATCAGTGAAGAAAACCCAATCCATGGCTTAGTTGGTAAATACGACTCAGCCTATCGCGTAGAAGAGCCTAACGAGCAAGTTGATGAACTACTGAGCCTTGAGCTAAAAGCAGACCTCGGTTTTGCAGAATTGGTTTCGGCATCAGGTTGGTCTAACTACGAGCAAGAAGGTCAACGTGACCAAACCGATTTGCTGTATGATATTTGGAGTGGCTACGCGAGCTTCCCTTCATTCGTTGGTTTTACCAAAGACACCAGCGACCAAGACAGCTTCACTCAAGAACTGCGTTTAGTATCTAGCCATGACGGCCCATGGAACTGGATTGTAGGTGGTTACTACAATAAGTTTGATAGCAAATCAGACGACCGTGAGTACGCGCCAGGTTTTGATAACTTTGATTACGGCAGCGATATCCCAAATATTGAGCCAGACCTTGAGTACATCGCAATCGCAGAGTCTGAAACGACAGAAATGGCGTTATTTGGTGAAGTGGGATACGCCTTTACCGATCAGTTTAATGTCACTGTGGGCGCACGTTTTTATGAATATGAAATCGACTCGTTATCAGGTTCAGCAACACCGCTATACGATGTTTATGACGACATACTCTACTCTTCACGAAACGATGTTGCGCTAGAGAGTACCTCAGCTGAAGACGACGGCAGTCTGTTTAAGTTGAATGCAAATTATACCTTCGACAATGGAATGGTGAGCTACTTCACCATCAGTGAAGGTTTCCGTATCGGTGGCAGTAACGGTTTAGAGTCATGCCCAGAGGTATTGCCTGACCAACAAATTGTGTGTGCGTTACCGAACGAGCTCGCTTACACCCCAGATACAACAACCAACTATGAGTTGGGTATTAAATCAACCTGGTTTGGTAATAAGTTACACCTCAATGCGGCGTTATTTAGCGTAGATTGGGATGATGCACAGATTCAATCTACGACGGTGAATGGCCAAGAAATCATTACCTCGAATGCAGGCTCTGCACGCTCTCAAGGTATTGAGCTGTCAACGCGTGCAATTTTGGGCGACAACTGGACAATGTACGCGACTTACTCGTATGCAAAGGCAGAGCTCACAGAAGATGCGCCGGCACTGTTTGATGTATTCACAGAAGATGACGGCTATAGCCCTGAAGAAATTGCACAAATGCAACCTTACTACAGCGGCGCTGATGGCGACCGTCTTCCTGGTTCACCTGAACATCAAGCATCAATGGGTATTGGCTACGAAAGTGAAATCTTTGGTGATAAATACCTGAATGTAAACTACGGTATAACAGCACAGAGCGATGTATACACCAAAGTAGGCTTAAAGGCTGACGGTGAAGTATTGCCAGGTTATGCGCTTAGCAACCTATCAGCAAAAGTCTCTGGTGATATGTGGTCTGCAACCGTGTACGTAAACAACTTATTCGATAAGTACGCGTTTACTTCAACACGTCGCGATCAATCTTGGGCTGGCAATGCCCGCTTTGATGACCAAAACCGTGCGCTGCCAGAACTCCAACGAGTATATGGTCACTTCATTACCACACCACGTACTGTGGGTGTGAAATTTACCTATAATTTTGAACTCTAATCCCAGTTCAAACCGATAAAGGGCAGCACTCGCTGCCCTTTTTGTCGCCTGCAATTAGGCTTAAAAACCGATATGATTGAATCATTCACAGAGCACAAACCGCAATTCTATGAGCGCTTCGACACTTGCACAGCACATCACTCAACTACTGACTAACAATCAGGTTCAGCAAGCCCATGCACTGCTTGTCACTGAGTTACAGAAAAACCCAGCTCACCATCAAGCCTGGTATTTGTTAGCACAAGTAAATGCGCAGGTAGGCGACTTAAGCAAAGCACTCAAACTGGTAGATAAAGCACTAAACGAGCAGTACAACAGTGAATACTTGTTAGCAAAAGCGAAGTATTTATACCTCATAGGCAGTGTCGCCGACTGCGCGCACCTACTTGATGACTTAGAATGTATGCCGCTCTCAAATGCCACACAGCTCGACACCGTGGCAAATCTCTATGCGCGCTTAGGTCATTATGAAAAAGCACATCAATATCATCTCCGAGCAGTGTCACAAGCACCTGATAATGCTGACATTAATGTTAATGCGGCGATTAGTTACGCGATTATGGCAAAGCCTCAGCAAGCTATGTCGTTATTGCAACACGCTATTGAAGTTGCGCCTCAACATCATCGCGCCCATTTTATCTATGCAGAGCATGCAAATGTGGAGCAAGCCAGTGCGCACTGCCAGCAACTGAGCAATTTACTCGCAACTGAAAAGCAGCCAATCGCAAGGCAACATCTGTATCATGCACAGGCATTAGAGCTAGAGAAACTATCACGCTTCGACGACGCCTTTGATGCCTTTAGCAAAAGTAAACACGCTGTTGAACAGCACATTCAGTTTAACCCTCAAATGCATCGAGACTTTTGCCAACAGGTAAAAGCTCTGCCGCCTATAGTGCCAAGTAATAACGAGGCAAACCCTGTTTTTATCGCAGGCATGCCGCGCTCCGGCACCACGTTGATGGATAAAATGCTCTGCCAAAGTAAGGAGTTAGTATCTCTTGGTGAGCTCAATGACATCGCTCAGAACGTCAAACATATCAGCGAAGTACAGACCTCGGCGGTGCTCACTCCTGAGATTATCAAAGGTGCTTCATTGGCGCCTGCTACAACGCTAAGTGAGGGTTATCAAGCGCGTTATCAAACTCTAAAATTGAGCGAGCCAAGAGGTTGTGACAAGCAGCCATTCAATTTTTACTATATCGACTTTATTGTCAGCGCGTTTCCCAAGGCCAAAATAATTTTAATGGTGCGCGAGAAAGAAGATTGCTGCATTGCCAACATGCGCCAACTCTATCAAGCACAAAGCCCATTCCATCACTATGGATTTAAGCTCGAGCATATCGCTGCTTTTTATGATGACTATCTCGACCTCGCTGAGCACTTTGCGGCGAAATATCCCATCAATGTGACCCTGCAGTCTTATGAACAGCTGGTCACAGAGGGAGAGCAAACGATGCGACGTGTGTATGCGTTTTGCGATTTACCTTATGCTGATGATTGCTTGTCTTTTTACACTGCAGCAAGTGCTTGTGCCACCGCTAGTAAATTACAAATTCGCCAACCATTAAATAGTCGTTCGATAGGATTTTGGCGCCATTACGAGCAAAAATATCATGCTATTATTACACCTAATGGATAGTCAAATCCGCTGTAACTCTATTGAAAACAGATAATTGTAAAAACATTCTTTTGTATTATTTGTGACAATCTGGCTATGATGGGCTTTAATTAAATTCTTAACTCTGAGTGGAGCCCCTCAATGGATCTAATGACCTCTGAACAAGTTGCTGACTATTTGGACGTAAAAGTTGAGCGCGTAAAGCGCCTAGCGAGAGAGCACTTATTGATTGCGCGTAGCAAAGACGACAACGGCGATCCTATGTTTGAAAAAGGTGATGTCGAAAAATACAAAGAACTCGCCCAGCGCTTGGGTGGCATTTAGCCTAATAGCGCATCTAATTGGGCCTTGGCATCATCAACACGTTGGTGAACGCCTTGGCGCTGATACCAAAAGTAATTCAATGCCGCCACCAGCTTTTGCATGGCAATAAACTTATGCCAATCTCCCGCTAACTCCATTTCTTTAAAGTAATGTTCAAACAGCAATTGCTGCTGTTGATCATTTAACTTAAAACTCAATGTCAGCATAGCCAAATCAAAATAACGATCGCCCACTTGGGCATACTCAAAATCAATACAGCACCACTGCCCGCGATAAGCAATGATATTTTCTTTGATTAAATCATTGTGGCAAAAACACCAATCTTGCGATTGTGCTTGAGTGTGTGCCACAACGCGTTGTAGTTGCTCAGCATAGGGACGATAAAACACGTCTTTTTCATAACTCGCTAGTTCTGCATGCAAATCAAGTCGACTCCCCGAGCGCGTAAAAGTGTGTATTTGTGCGAGTTTTTGCACCGCTTGTCGGTGGTCGAACTCAGTTGGAATAGAACCTGGCAAGTAAGCAAAAATAGCGCAGCGGTGAGCTCCATCAACATGCACAGGTTCGGGGCATACCCCTAATGCTGCCAAAGTGCGCTGAGCGGCAATGGCATTGCTCGGCAGAGGCTTGGCGTATAACTTCACTAACCAAGTGTTATCTGGCGTATCAACACGGTAGTTTTCGTTGCTCACACCCTGTGGCAAGAAGGTGATTTGTTCAATCTGAATATCAGGGTCGAATGCATGCACTATCTCCCTAATACGACCTACCGACTCAGGCATATGCCTCACTTCCATGCATTTTTTGCTGATACTGTTGACGCCAACGCACATAACCTGCAACTGCCATAATGGTGTAGAACACAAATAACACCACTGTTGGGTAATAGCCTTTTTCTACATACAAATAGATTGAGGCAGCATCAATAACCACCCAATACAGCCAATTCTCGAGTACTTTTTGGGCGACTAAGTAAGTTGTAACTATCGCAAAGCAGGTTGTAAAACTATCCAAGTAAGCAAAGTCTGCGTGGGTGTAATTATCCATAACATACCCGATTGCTATTGATACTAACGCAGTAACACAAATTAAAATCCCGTGGGTATTCAATGTGTAGCTGGTAATACCCTGCTCTTCAACTCGTTGTTTCCCATAACGCCATGCCCACCAGCCATACACCGCCATACCCATATAGTAGAAATGCAACAAGGACTCCATTAGGAGCGCGCCATTCCAATACATTACGGTGTAGATGAAGGTGCTAATAAATGCCGCAGGCCAGCACCAGAGGTTTTCCTTCATCGCCAATAGCAAATAGGCCATCGACAAAGCAACCGCCAGATATTCCCATATCGACATAGCTGAAAAGCCGGATAATACCGAATTAAGGGCTTCCATTAACCACTCTCTATGCTAGTTAGTCTTGAGGCGACAAGTCACCGTGTAAAAACTTACACACAAAAATCGCTTTGCCAAATTGTTCATAAGAGCGTTTCATTTCAGCACTGAGTATCGCCATAACCTCATCATAATCACCAAAGATTTGCGTTGATAAAGTGTTGGCTGATCACTTTTAGCGACGCATGTTCGTTTAAGCGGTCGATGAAGTCTTTAATGAAAGGAATGTAATCTTGGTGCAACGGATACTTACTAATTTCGACTGACAGTTTCATAGTTTACGCAACTTAAGGCATTGATTTGCCCGTATTGTAACCTGAACAGGAGCGATGCCAAACCGTACATGTTTTATTTGTTTGTTGTGGGTATAAAAAAGCCCCGAAAACGGGGCTTCATAAATGGCTCGGTTTAGCGTTTCATGTGCTTAAGCACGTGAGCGACGAACCTGCATCAGACCTAGTAAACCAAGCAACATGAAGATGCCTGTACTACCGCTTGATGATTTCTCAACTTCAGGCTCTGGTGTTACTGTCACCGGATATTGGCAGCTACCATCATCCGTGTTTGCATTGGCATCATAGTTCGTTGCCGTTGCATCAGTACAACCATATTCAATACCGTCAGATGCTACGCTTAGCAAGAAGGTTTGCGACACGCTATCCGACCTATAAGCCTTATCACGCACTGTCACAGTTACTTCAGTGTCACCGTGGAAGTGTGCATTCGGAATAAGGTTAAAACTCATTCCATCAATTTCAGCGGTGATATTCTCACCACTTACAATCAACTCATTTGGAGATTGGTCAGCATCCAAAACAGCGACTTCGATGCCATCGATACGACCATTCTCATCCACTTCCATGTCTGCAATATCAGACATTTTCAGGTTAGAGTTTACCGCAATTGTATGAGTCATCGTCGCGGCTTCGCCACCGAGACTGTAGTTCATAGTGATTGCTTTATCAGTACCAGCAGACTCAGGGTTTACAGTTGCTTTAAATGATAAAGACACTTCGCTTTGCTCTGGACCAACATAATCAAAACAAATTACGAGGTCGTCACGTAGCACTTTACCTAAGTCATTATAGCCAACAACATTTGAAAGCGTACCATTTTTGAAACCAGCCATAGATGAGAAAGTACTGTCGCCACCTTCAACAAAAATGGTGCCTTCGTCCACATTTGCACCTAGGTTGTCATAGGCAAAAATCATCTCATACATATTCTCGTGATCATCAATGCCACTGCGTAAGATCACTTCGTAGTCGAATGTCTCACCCGTGTTCTTATCTTTAACATTGTCAAATTCCAAGAACAATAGATCGCCTAAGTCTGGGCGCTCTTCAGCGTACTGAGAAGCAATTGTTAGACCTTTAGGATCAGAAGGGTGACGCAAATATTCTACTTCAAATGAACCACGCCAGAATGGCGCGAGTGCTTCAGTTAGGAAGCCTGGCCCACGGTGAGCGTCCATCATCCACCATTGAGGTGTGAATTGCATCGCACCTACAGGATGCATGCGAACTTCGTTGTTATTTGGCTGGTTGTAAACCTCGAACTTCGCACCTTCTTTGTAGAATAGCCAATCAATTGGCACATCGAAGTAGTCACGGTGACCGCCTACATACCATGTTGCTAATGGCTGTAATCGGAATTCACCTTGAAGATTGATATACCCACCTGTTGAATATTCATCAATCATAGGTGTGCGGCAGCTTGCATCAGTGATGTTGTTAGTCACCACATAGTCACGCATTACGTTGCGAGTAGCATCCTGCGTGCCTGCGATAGTTAAAGTATTTCCTTCTACTTGAATAAGTTGTGCAACTTGTTCGTTGTTCGAAGTCATTGTTTCTGACCACAACTGCATACCTTGTGGTAGGGCAAGCTCAATGTTGTAATCACGCGCTTTACTTTCGTAGTTAGCTTTGAGTTTCACATTAACGTCGATCACGTCCATTGCACGTGCCGAGTCCTGACTTACTTCTAACGCAATCGCTTCAGCATCTCGAGTTAAGTTAAGTGACGTAAAACCAAGCGTGCCTTCAGCGCCGGCAGCGTTACCTAGCGCAAACCCACCATAATACACGTCACCAGGTTGTGATTCAGGCATATCCCAGTTCACAGCAATTTCATAGTTACCATTACCACTGTGCTGTTGCGGTGCAGATACAGAAAACGAACCATCGAACTGATTACCGACCACTGCGTAATGCGTCACTGTTTGGTATTGTTCATCGCGTAAACCCGCCATCGCTGCAGTTGCAAACCAGTATTGACCTGGCTCGGGATCAATAATGTTACAGTAGTTGTCTTCTACCGAAGAAGATGAATAGCACACCATTTCTTCACGAAGTGCTTTTATAAGGGCTTGTGGATCTTCTGCAATTTCCTCATCTGAAACCATAAAAGAACCACTTTCGTTATAGTCATAACCCACTATTAAGTGAGCTTTTTTGATCTGCCAACGTGGCTCAACGATACCTTCTAGACCAGTTATTTGCTCTGTAGATGCAACCTTCACCATTAAGCGCTTCGTGCCTTCAGGTACAGTTATAGACTGAATATCCCAGCCTTTTTCTACACGGTCTTTAGTAACGTAAGGTGTCACACCAAGAATGTCAGCAGTCACTTCCGTCGGTTTAACCACCCCGTAGTATGTTGGCGTGAACTCGCTGTAGCTATCTGTGTTTACAATCATTGATTCAGATGCTTTAGCACGCGCCATATCTATGTTCATTGAGATAGGCAATTCATCAATGCTATTTTTAGCAACCATTGTAAAGTGCGCATCCGGAGAATTTCCGTCTGTGTTTTTAAATACAACTTTACCGTTAAACCATGCGTCCTTGTTTAACACATTACTCCAAGGTGCATCCGGCTCTGTTGGGTCAACATTGTGCTCAATGACATTCGGCAACTTCATCGTGACCATCACGTCTTGCGTTTCACCTGCTGCAAGTGTGAAGTTTGAAGGGGTTACAATGATTTCAACACCTTTGTCTAATGCTTCACCTTCATGACCCCAGCCGTAGCCTGACACTGACCAAGAACCATCTTTGGTCGCTTTCACCGTACGCATCCAAGAACACTCGAGTTCGCAGTCTTGGTTCACCAAACTTGGTAGGTTTAGCCATTCAACTAAGCCACCATTACGTGGGTTCGCTTGCTCATAGTTTTCAATGGTTTCATCCATCACCAAACCCGCATTAGCAGCTTGCGCAACATTGATTGCCCCGCTACCTGCCATAAAGTTGTAGTAAGGGTCGATCATGACTACGCCATTAAAGATCTGCACTTTGTTTGCAGTCATCATAAGCGCTGACTGAATCTCTGCCGGACTCCAATCGGGATGCATCTGCATTAACAGTGTCATAGCGCCTGTTACATGAGGTGTCGCCATTGACGTACCACTCATCATGGTCCAATCAGATGCAGTTGGATTTTGCGTAAATGGTTGGTCGTCCGCATTTGCAGCGTAAATATCAACACCAGGTGCAGTTATATCTGGCACTAGATTGTTGATATAGCGGCTTGGCCCCATTGAACTAAAGATAGCAAGCTCATTACCCAATTCTGGGTTGAGTTCATATGTGTTTACGGCTTCGCCGATCGTCGCTATTGCTTCACCAACAGGGTTTGCGTTAACCCAGTTGCGGATGTTAAAACGCGCACTTGCGGGCAAGTGGATACCTGGAATCACATAGTCATCAGCAACTAGATTATCGCTGTAGCTGATGTTTTGTAATATAAAGCCACCTGCGCCACCAGCAGCTACGTTTTTCGCTTTATCTACACGAGCAATGTCACCACGTTCACAAACAACGATTTGATCAGCGGTAAATGTGCCCGCTGGGAACGGTACGTTACAGCTTGCAGCTGTGAATTCATCGTCTTGATTAGGGTCGTCATAATTTTCTGCAAGAACAACTGCACCTGTGATGCCGCCAGAAAAACTCTTACCTGAATACTCGCCTGCATAAGGAGCACGCGCCCCCTGGAAGTTGTTAATGGTTTTATCACCCAATGACATTTCACGGTCATGGGTTGACGCCCCGACTGTAGTTACCCAAGGTGATGTGTGGTCTGCACTCATATAGTAAGGACCTGAGTTACCCGCAGCGGCTGCCACTGAAATACCCGCTTTACGCGCGCTTAAAAATGCCAGCTCCATTGGATCTTCCCAAGGGAAAGACTCACCGCCACCGATTGAGAAGTTGATTGCATCAACACCATCAGCAATGGCATCTTCAAATGCAGAAAGAATCGCTGATTCAGGACAACCAGAATACAAGTCACCGCCGTTGCCCGGCCAACAAACTTGATATGAAATAATGTGGGCGCGCGGAGCGACACCGCTGGTCTGGTCAAAACTGAATGGTAAATCAATACCATCACTTGTCGCTTCACCTGACATCGTTTGTAACGGTGTATTCGCTAAGGTATTACCCGCCGTCGTGCTCGCTGTATGAGAACCGTGACCGTTATAGTCTTCACCGTTTCTCGCACGGCGATTTTTATAACCAAATCGATAGTCGATATTTGCAGCGGTAATTTCAGGGTAAGAACGTACACCTATTAGCTTGTCGTTACATAAGGTCGGCTCTTCAACACAGTCACCTACAAATACGCCTGGACCGAATGGGTTTTTCTTGGTGTATTCGTCGTCACTTGCAAAGGCAATGTGATCGGTGTTGATACCGGTATCGATGATACCCACGACCATTCCTTCACCCTTTACATTCATTGCCGCAGCAGATGCAGGTGCTGGCACTTGACCGTTCCACAACGTGTCTGCGCCAATAAATTCAGGACCACGGTCTGTGCGTAACTCGAAGATACGGTTTTCAGTGATACGCTTAACACCGCTTTGCTTAGCAAGGATCATTGCGTCTTGTTGCGTCATTTCAACAATCATGGCGTTGTTAGCAAGTGTCAGCTGCTGCTTCATTTGAATGTTCGCACCATGCGCTTGTGCCTGACCAACAACTTGTACTTGTTGATTTTGTAGGTAGCGACGATAGTGCTGTACTTCGGACGTATTGACGTTGAGCGGTGAACGACCGACCATCGTTCTCGGTGTTTTCACCGCAGTGGGTGCATAACCCTGCACACCACCTTGATAATTCACTACCGCAGCGTCATCGAATTGCACGATATACACTTGCTTACCTGTATTATTGGAGTTCGGCGTGAACACGTCTTTTGGTAGTTGCGACTGATAATGACCATTAAGCTTTTCAACAGAGCCAAACAATGGCGTCGATTTAGACTCTTTATAGTTCTGTAAATCTTCAGCTGTAAACGTTGGGGTATAAAATGGACTATCCGGTGCTTTTTCAAAGCCCGGTTGTGCAGATGCGGCTCCCCCAGCCACATACATAGCGGTTAAAATAGCAATGGAGCTCTTACGGCCTACGCTATTTAGTTTCTTCTTGTTAGACATTGTTTTCCCTTGGATAGATTTTGGCAAAAATTTTGCCGCCCAAGAGGGTAATGCCACGAGCCAATTGTAAACAAGATGCAAACAACAGGTACACCATGTAAACGCCTAATTTGTTTCATCCTCCTTCCTTGAAAAGCCCGTGGATACTGACACCAGAGAAAGTGTATTAAACTGTACATTAGTGTCGCATTGTGTATTTCTGTAATTCATCGCAGCACAGCCATTAACTAAGAACTGTGGCATGCATGTAATTATGATCAATTATGGCAATTGCAATGTCATTCATCACAAGGCCACTAAATTTCGCTATAGTGTGAACAAATTGACTTTGTAATCGATGAAATGAAACGAATTGCCATCATAGAAGATGAAACAGCCATCCGCGAAAATTATGTTGAGATGCTGCAAAATCAAGGATATGACGTCCAAGGATTTGCTGACAGGGCCAGTGCTGAAAAAGCGCTGAGTGAGCGTTTACCAGACCTAGCAATTGTTGATATTGGTTTAGGTCATGAAATTGATGGTGGCTTTATGCTATGTCAAAGCTTGCGTGCCCGCTCGCAAACACTTCCTATCATCTTTTTAACAGCCAGAGACAGTGAAATTGATACTGTGTGTGGATTGCGCATGGGCGCTGATGATTACCTTACAAAAGATATTAGCATGGCCCACTTGGCGGCTCGTATTGGCGCTTTGTTCCGCCGTGTAGAAGCGCAAACCGCAGAAAGTGAACATGACGATGACATTATCGAGCAAGACAAACTTGAGCTTAATCTCAACCGTTTGCGCGCCAGTTGGCAAGGACAAGCAGTAGATTTAACCGTCACTGAGTTTTGGATGGTGCATTCACTCGCTAAGCGCCCAGGGCATGTAAAGAGTCGCGATGAATTAATGAGCGACGCAAAAATCTACGTTGATGACAGTACCATCACCTCGCATGTGAAGCGAATTCGCCGTAAATTCCAAGCAATTGATAGTGACTTTGATTGTATCAATACTGTGTATGGCATGGGCTACCGATGGGAAGTCAAATAGATGTCGCGATTTGGGCTGGGGTTGCGCAGCAAGGTTATTTTACTTTCATGTTTTTTGTTCGTGTTGCCTTGGTTGGGTTATGAATACGTGTGGGAGATGGAGAAGTACTTGCGAGCAGGTCAGGAGAAAACCTTAGTTGGCACTACCCGAGCCCTTGCAACCGCGTTACATGAGCGCCCTGCACTATTTGAAAACGCCAGTGAGTTCACAGATAAGATTGAAAAAGGTCGTGATCTGTACGCCTATAACATCAACAACGCCATCCGCCTTGATGGTGAATTAGGTGACTGGCAGCCCTATGAAAACCTGATGTGGCAATATCACGGCGCCTATTTGCACACCCCAACTTCAGAGCACTCTCTGGACGATTTATCCTTTAAACACATGGTTGGTAAATACGGCCAACATCTTTACGCGGTATTTGCGGTGAAGGACGATGTATTGCGTCTGCGCCCCAAGAACGCACTCAGCGTCGATAGAAATGACCACCTAAAAATTGCCATTAAAACCTCTGATGGCGAACTTAAAAATTACATTATCGCGACGCGCCAAGAAGGCTGGGTAAACGCCTTTGCTTTACCTGAACTCTCGCCTTACACAGATATCCAAGGTTACTTTAAACCCACAATTGATGGCTATAACATCGAGTTGCGTATGCCTCTGAGCATGCTCGGCAACAAACTTGGGTTCGCAATCAGTGATTGGGATGATACCCAGCAACAACATCATATAATGGCGACTTCTAACGTAGAAGATGCTAATGCCCTTGGCACCGTCCTTCTTCCCTCGCCAGAAATTAAGCGAATTATCAAAGGTATGGGTCACAGTGGCAGTCGCATTTGGGTGGTCGATAAACATCATCGCGTGTTAGCACAATCAGGCACGATTCAACATGCCGATGGGGTGTGGGCTAGCTCTCTCAGAGAAGCTGAATCTCAAGGTGTTTGGCAACGCTTTGAAGAACGATTCTTACACCCTCTTTATTATCAAGTTCTGACCAAGCCGCCGAGTGAATTTCTCGATATTCTTCATGATGTAGCAGCACTCCAAGGCAATCATATCGCCAGCGCCTTACGAGGAGAGCCGGCATCAAATTGGCGCATCACCCCCGACAATAAAGCGGTGATTCTTTCTGCTGCCTACCCTATTTGGGGAAACGATCAAGTCCTCGGTGCGGTGATCGCAGAAGAAACCACGAATGGCGTACGTACCCTCAGAAACAAGGCACTTGAGAAGTTATTTAATGTGATCATTGCGGTGATGTTGATTGGCACCATTTCATTGTTCTTCTTCGCGTCGCGGATCTCTTCACGCATCCGTCGCCTTCGCGACAGTGCCGAACAAGCCATTGATGATCAAGGCCGTGTGCGTTCCCAACTGAGTATCAGTGACGACAGCGATGAAATTGGCGACTTATCCCGAAGTTTTGCCAACATAGTAAATAGATTGGGTGGGTATACCCACTATCTGGAAAACATGTCTTCGCGTTTATCACACGAATTACGCACCCCCGTGACTGTCGTGAGAAGCTCCCTAGAGAACTTGCAACTCATCGCCACAGAGCCACAGCAACAAAAGTACCTCACTCGTGCGCAAGAAGGGGTTGCCCGCTTAAATAAACTGATCACCACCATGAGCGAGGCAACACGTTTAGAACAAAGCATCAGTACCGCTGCGCGAGAAAACTACGATTTAACCCATGTCGTCCAAGGCTGTATGCAAGGCTACGCCATCGCCTATCCAGACGCGAGTTTTGACGTAAAGATTGACGATACTTCCATGACAGTTGACGGTTCTGCGGATTTCTTCGCGCAATTATTGGATAAACTCATCAGCAATGCACTTGAGTTTACGAAGCAAGATACGCCCATCTCAGTGTCGTTGACGGAGCATCAAGGCAATGCGGTATTTACCATAAGTAACCATGGGCCAGTACTGCCTCAAGAAATTGGCGATCACATCTTTGATTCAATGGTATCCGTGCGAGGACAAGACAAACAACAACAACCTCACCTAGGTCTAGGATTGTACATTGCTCGCCTTATTGTCGACTTCCATCGTGGTAAAATTAGAGCACAAAATTTAGAAACAGCTGATGGTGTATGTATCACGGTTTCCATACCGATTACCTAGGGTCTGTTGACCTTTGAAGTATGAATTTCTTTCAAATCAACGGCTTTCAATGCAAGGAATGGGTTAAGTTGCATAGTGAGCTATGTTAATAGCCTATGACAGCGTAGTGTGAGCCTTTGGTTGAACCCTTCGGGCAGCGCCATTGAGGTATTTTTTCGGCGTTATCACCTGACTTACAAAGAATGACTATGCGACGCAGGCTCTGCCTTGCCAAAACCCTCAATGACTGCTGAAAAAACACACAGCAGCGGTCAACAGACCCTAGTTCATGCTCTATTAACCTTGATTTACTTATTATCAGCCGTAAGTTAGTCATTACTTACGGAGAGTGCATGCATACCGATATATTGCAGCCTGAAGAACTCGAGTTCATTTTCTTGATGTTTCAAGAAGGTGAGAATACGCAACGCGAGACACAGCCCCTAGAACAAGAGCCTTTGGTTAAAGAAGAAGCTGCATGATGGTAGCGAAATCAATATAATAGTGCATATTGTTATTTATCGATGCTACCTGTGAAAAAACATCAAGCCAAAAAAAGAGCTCGCTCTACTCCCCATTTTATTCATTGCTATTGCCCTTTGCGTGGGCGGACATTTTGTCTTACAGCCGAATTACCAAGACAGTCACATTGTCGAATATGCCCTAGCGGCACTGCCCTTTGCGTTATTTGCATTAGTCATAGTGGCAATTCGAATAGCGATTAAGCAAGAGCGCCAAGACGACGCATAAGTAGCCAAAGGCCTACTGCATCAAAATGAAGACCTGCCAACTGAATTATAATACGTGGTAACCAAACCAATCTGGACGCATACTCTGCGAACGACCACTTGGGGTCAGATGAATGTGATACTGACTGTCCAACAAGTCTAACGCAAAACAGTCATCCACTTCATGAAGATCATCTTTGTGTTGATGGCTCATACCTGCTAGAAAACGCTGTTTAACTTGTTGTTTTGCTTGCTCAGCACTGTGTGCAACGGTCAGTGTGAAAGCGTGTTGTTCTGCGAGTTTATCTTCCTCGTAAGCACCGAGGTTAACAAAATAGAGTCTTTCAGGGCGATTCTGAGGGGTATCGCTGATAGACACCGAAAAGCCATCAATGTCATGCACAGCCATGTAACTGTCCATGTGCACGTTATTTTTACTGCCGACCCATTGCGCCTTTAACTTAGAATAGGTCTGCTCGATAGACTCACCGACAACAAAACGCACATCATGCATTTCGATGTGGCAACCTTCTACACGACCACCTAAGTACACTAAAAACAGTTGCATGACTCACTCCCATTGATTTGCAATGCCAATGAGTATACGTCTTATGCACCTAAAAAGTTAATAAAATTAGATACTAGCAAGTCAATGAATAGCTAAAGGACAGCGAATTGTTCAACATCGATTTCATGTTTCTTAATCAATTTATAGAAATCACTGCGGTTACGTTTTGCTAGACTTGCTGCCTGTGCCACGTTGCCTTCCACCATTTTTAGCACGTTGATTAAGTACTGGCGTTCAAACTGCTTTTTCGCCTCATTCAGGGCGATAGGTGAGCTGGCCTCAAGCTCACACTGTAATGCCATTGCCACCTGCTGCGCACTGATCAACGAACCCGGGCTCAATGCTACGACCTGCTCGACCACATTCTGCAACTGTCGAATATTCCCAGGCCAGTCGTGGCGCAGCAATAAATCCATCGCGTCATCACTAAAGCGCTTTACTCCTTGGCCCTGACGTTGTGCAATTTGCTCGCAAAAGTGAGGAGCCAACAAAGAGATATCTTCACGTCTTTCATTTAACGACGGCAAACGTAAATTCACGACATTCAAGCGGTAATACAAATCTTCTCGGAAGGTGTTATCAGCAATCGCCGCAGGTAAGTTCTTATGGGTTGCGGATACGACCCGAACATGCACAGGGATCTCTTCGCTGTGCCCCACTGGGCGTATGGTTTTTTCCTGCAAAACGCGAAGTAACTTAACTTGTAAATTCAGAGGCATATCGCCTATTTCATCAAGAAACAGGGTGCCGTTTTGCGCTTGTGAGAATAAGCCAACATGATCAGACGTTGCGCCGGTAAATGCGCCTTTTTTATGACCAAAGAGTTGCGACTCCAATAGCTCAGCAGGCACGGCCCCACAGTTGATTGCCACAAACGGCCCATCGCTGACATTACTGCTTTTATGAATTGCTTTTGCTAGCAATTCTTTACCGGTACCACTGGCCCCAGATATCAACACGTTAACATCTGTCGCACCGACCATGCGAACTTGCTCTAATAAATGATGCATAGTCGCACTACGAGTTACAATATCGTGATGATTACTGGCTTGAGCGCCGTTATTGCCATGCATACGCACTGCCTTTGCCAGCGTATCGATAAGTTCATCTTTATCAATGGGCTTGGTTAAAAAGGCAAATACACCTTGCTTGGTCGCTTTAACCGCATCGGGAATAGAACCGTGAGCGGTCATCATCACCACCGGCAAACTCGGATAATGAATATGAATTTGCTCGGCCAACTGCATGCCATCGATGTCATCCATGCGCAAATCGGTCAGTACAACATCAAATTGCAGTTGCTGTAATTCACTTAATGCTTGGCTAGCACTGCTGGCCGTTGTTACCTCGTAGCTATTAGCCATCAAGCGAATAGTCAGCAGCTTTAAGAGACTTTCATCATCATCAACGAGTAGAATCTTCGCTTTAGAATTCATCATTATTCTCCTGTGGCAGTGAAGCACGCTGTAGTAACTGTTGTTCGATGGCAGCGAGCGATGACAGTGTCTGCTGCATTTTTTCCTGCATTTGCTTTTGCTCATTTTGCTGTACGGCAAGACGTTGTTGCAGTTGAACATTCGCTTGGAGCTGTTGTTTGAGTAACCAAAAATATCGTGCACTGGACTCTGGCCAGTAATATTGCTACCACTGATCACATCCAATTCAGCCAATAACTCTTGCGGGTTTGTTTGCCCGCGTAAACACAATCGTGCGAAAAATTGTTTCAATCTCGGCGCGCCCACAAATTCCTGTGTCTCTTTTACTGAAGTAAAGCCGCCACACTGCTGCGCATGCCACTGCACCAGATCAGTTGCAGTTGGATATAACGGCTCGATTTTAGGGCGAGGTTTAGGGTTGGGAGCGGTTTTAACAGGTTCGCTATAAGCGTTGCCATCGCCTACCCCAGACGTAAGCTGGCAACCATTCATTGCAATAACCGCCAGAGCTATGACAACCATTTTTATATATTTGTACATACTAGGTTCCAATACCTACCGAGCTAAAATGAAGACTAAAACAACTGCCCTTAGGTGAAGCTGAACGAATACCAATCTCTCCACCAAGCTGATTCACACACTCTCTGACAATGGATAACCCAAGGCCACTGCCTGCCACCGAACTTAATTTACCCGCTTGGCCCTGATAGAACGCATCAAACAAGCGCGCTTGTTCTGCAGGCGATACACCTGGGCCTTTATCGTGCACTTCGATGCGCACACCTTGCTTATCTTCAACCATGTGAATTTGGATTTGTTCACCTGGAGCTGAGAACTTAATCGCATTGGAGATTAACTGCACAAGCGTCATTTGAATTAATTCTTCATCCAAAGGAAGCGTCTCTAGATTGTCAGGATTCAGCCATTGCAATTGCTGTTGTGCGAGCTGCAAACGCTGAGCAAAGTGCTCTTGTATATGTAATTGCAACATTGACACCTTGCACGATTGACCGTTTGATTTACGTGCTGAAATAGCATTGTAATTGAGCAAGTTTTGAATCATCACATGCAATCGCTCAGTGCTTTGACTGATTAATGCCAACACATCTTGTTGCTGCTCATTCATCGGCCCAACCACTTGCTCGTGAAGCAAATCACACCCTTCCACCATTGAGGCCAGTGGGGTCTTTAGTTCATGTGTTACGTGCCTTAAAAAGGTGTCTTTTTGCTGCTCTAGGCTTTGCAACTGGTGCTGCATCCAACGCAGCTTTTGGCCTAAATCGCGTAACTCTTTGGCTCCAGTAAGTTTGATCTCCACATCCCAATCACCGCGTCCTAACTGACTGATCACTTTAGATAAGTAACCTAATCGACGACTCAAACGCCAAAGGTACCCACCACCAAAAAGCAGTACGATAGGAACCAATGCCATGAGCCAGTGAATAAAGCTTTGTTGTAAATTGACGAGCGATTGCTGTGCCTGCTCTATTTGGCTTTTAGTGTGACTGTGGAGCCAGGCACCGTGTTCATTTATTTGACTTCGCAAGGGCCTAAATAATTCTGCATTGGCTTGCTGTGTGACGTTAAGTTCATCTCGGGTTGCTGCGAAAGTCGCACGCAGCTCTTGCCAGCGGACCAATTCACTGTACTGACTTGCAGCGCGAGTTTGCTCACTTAGAAGCGAGTCAGCTGTTGACCATTGCTGCTCCACCGCCTTACTTAACCGCTCACTTTTGAGTACCCAATTTTGCATCGTAGCGCGCTCAAGTGACTGAAATAATTGTTTAAATTCATTAAACTCTTCACTCTTTTGATAGCTACTTAGCACCATCTGCTGGGTATCAGCCATATGCTTATCAAGTGCTTGTAAAAACACGACAACCACCAAAGCTAATGGGACCAGTAAGATGGCGACGCCGATGAAAAACTGTGCGAAGAGGCTAGGACGCCAATGCAATAATCGCGCTATCACTTGAACCTCTCGTTGCTAAGTTGCGACATTTAAAAACAAATGCAAATCATAAGGTTACAAACTAAGAAAGGGAGTGCGTTGCAAAAAGGCAACAAGTATTCGCCATGATACATTAGCTCATCCGAGTAACTCACTGATATTTATAACCTTTAAAGATTGGCACTAAATTTGTTAAGGAGACCCCTTTACGGTCTAAAGACCTATCTTTGTACTTATAACTGAGTTTTAATTAAGCCAGAATGAATTGGAGACCTTGTGCACCACTACGTAGTATTGCTCCCCATCTGAAATTGCCGTTTAGGTTGGTTGTTAAACGGCATTACTCACAAAGCAGCTCAAGAGTTGGATGTAAAACTAGTTGCGCGGTTAATCTCCCGTTAAGATAAGTCACACGCTGTGGCGCTTGCAGAACACAACAAACCAAGTTGTCTCACCATTTTGGTGATTAATCTTATTCTGTTTGGTGGTTATTAGAAGATTGGTTACGCTTTGAATATAGAATGCGTGATTATGCGCTAGGAAATGAAATGAATAAAATTGCAGTACTCTCTTTATGCCTAATGTTGATTGGTGTATTTGCGCCAAGCGCTTACGCCTCAAGTATCGAGACACGTTTTAAAGAGTTAGACAGAAACAGAGATGGCGCTATTAGCAAATCAGAAGCCGCACAAGAGCCTGCATTGTGGTCTCGCTTCAGTAGTTATGATCAAGACAAAGACGGTAAATTGTCTCTGCGAGAGTTTGCTAATTACGCGCGCCAATAATTTGATTGCTTGAACCACACAAAAAAAGCGCCAAAGGCGCTTTTTTTAGCTCTGTACATTTAAGCTTGCTCTGCGCGCAAAAACACGGGCTCATTGGCTTTAAGTGTTGCCTTTTCACTAAAGTAGTAACCAGCGCAATCAAATTTCTTTAGATTATCCAAAGTCTGCACGCCATTTTCAACAATATAACGAGCCATCATGCCACGCGCCTTTTTAGCGTAGAAGCTTATCACCTTAAACTGGCCGTTTTTGCAGTCCTTAAATATTGGCGTAATTATTTGCGCATTGAGTGCTTTTTTATCAACGGCTTTAAAGTACTCGTTTGAAGCAAGGTTCACTAATTCTTTAGCGCCGCTTTGCGCAAGTGCCTCATTTAACTTTTGGGCGATGATGCTGCCCCAGAATTGATACAAGTTAGCGCCGCGTTGGTTTGTTAATTTAGTGCCCATTTCAAGACGGTACGCTTGCATCAAGTCCAACGGTTTAAGCACACCATAAAGGCCTGACAGAATACGTAAATGTTGCTGCGCGTACTCAATTGATGAATCATCTAATGTGCTTGCATCCAAGCCTGTGTAAACGTCGCCATTGAAAGCAAAAATAGCCTGCTTAGCATTCTCACAAGTGAATGGTTGCGCCCACTCACTGAATCGTGCAGCATTTAATCCAGCTAACTTATCACTAATCTTCATCAGGCTACCTATCTGTTGTGGAGATAGGTTACGGCACACCTCTATTAACTCTTCACTGTGCGCTAACAACTCAGGCTGAGTGTGGCTTTGAATAGGTGCAGGGGTTTCATAATCGAGGTTTTTTGCTGGTGAAATTACAGTAATCATATTTGCTGTTGACTTGACTCTTCAATAGTGTCAATTTCAACATTAAATAAAGCAAAGATCACGCTTTATTCAAAAATCAGTACCATCGATAAAATTGATGAGACGACAAAGACATAAGCGCTCAACGTCCGTCAATTTGGAATCGTAACCGCGCGCTTAAGACGCATCACTGATTCACTATTTCTGCCACATTTGTGGCTAGTACATCTTTGCACGGACAATTGACCTCCCCTTAATTGTCACTAAGGTGCAACACTAACAATCTAATCTAACGGTGTTGTCCACCAGCCTACTGCGCAGTGAGATAAACCTAATAGACGCACATGCTTGGAATGAGGAAAGCAAATGAGCACAGCACTACAGCAGTTGAAACAGCATTCAACTATTGTTGCCGATACCGGCGATATCGACGCGATACGTAAGCATCAACCGCAAGATGCGACAACGAATCCATCACTGTTACTTAAAGCCAGTGAAATTGAGGCGTATAAACCGTATCTAGACAAAGCATGGAGCTACGCAAAGTCACAAAGTGATGATGCAGGCGTGCAACTTGAATTAGCCTGTGACTATTTTGCTGTGTTGATTGGTAAAGAGATTTCTGACATCGTTCCGGGCTACATCTCGACAGAAGTAGATGCCCGTTTATCGTTTGACACCCAAGCAACGATTGCTAAAGCCAAGCAACTACTCGCGTTATACGACCTAGAAGGTGTTAGCCGTGACAAGATCCTTATCAAGATTGCGTCAACATGGGAAGGCATCAAAGCGGCTGAGCAATTAGAGCAAGAAGGTATTCGCTGTAACTTGACCTTGTTATTTAGTGAAGCTCAAGCACGCGCCTGTGCAGACGCGAATGTATACCTTATCTCTCCGTTCGTTGGTCGTATTCTGGATTGGCATGTTGCCAATGGTATGGCAAAGCCGACCGACCCATTAGCAGACCCTGGCGTTCAGTCAGTGCGCAGCATTTATGACTTCTACAAGAGCCATGGTTACAACACGATTGTAATGGGCGCGAGCTTTAGAAACGTGGGTGAAATTCTTGCGTTGACTGGCTGTGATCGTTTAACGATCAGTCCAGCTCTATTAGAAGAGTTGGAGCAATTGCCAGCGAATACTGACTATTTACTAGCTCAACCAAGCAGTGTATCTGCAAAGCCAGCAGCGCTAAGCGAAAGCGAGTTCCGTTGGTTACATAACCAAGACGCGATGGCAACAGAGAAACTCGCTGAAGGCATTCGCTCTTTTGCCCAAGCACAACTCGATTTGGAAGCCCGCTTCAAAGCACTATAAAACGCCCTCTTTCATACCCAAAATAAACACGCCAGCACTACGCTGGCGCGTTTGTAATAAAAACATCACTTTCTTGTAACCTTGTATAAACAATTTCGTTTTACTTTTGCACTTTCTATGGTATAGATTCATTGCGTTAGTTATACAGGAGAGTGTCATGGATAGTCTGAACGAACTAATAAAAATAATAGATGGTCATGAAGACCGTAAGACGTCCGGTTGTAATAAAAAACGTAAATGGCGCGAAATTGAAGCACTCAAAGACAAGCAACGTCTTCGTAAAGAACTACAAGAACTAGATCTTTTCAGCGACGACATTAGCTTAGAAGAACTCGATTTCTAGCATATAAAAGGAGCAACCTCGTTGCTCCTTTTTTTACGTCTACAGATTACATATTTGTCGCAACAGTTCGCTGCGCTTGATGGACGCTATTACACTTGCTCAGGTAGCAACCAGTTAATCGGTTCCTTACCTTGGCGAGCGAGCGCTTCATTCGCTTTTGAAAAGTGCTTACAGCCAAAAAAGCCACGATGGGCTGATAGTGGTGATGGGTGAGGTCCGCTTAAAACGATGTGTTTATCGGTATCTATGTGTTTACCCTTTTTCTGGGCATGCGCCCCCCACAACAAAAAGACAATCCCGTCTCCAAGTTCATTGAGCTTCGCAATAACGACATCAGTAAAACGCTCCCAACCTAGATGTTTATGGGAATGTGCCTGCCCTTCTTCAACCGTGAGTACCGTGTTCAACAACAGCACACCTTGTTGTGCCCATGATTGTAAATAGCCATGACTAGGAATGGTAAAACCATCGATGTCTTGCGCTAACTCTTTGTACATATTTGCAAGTGAAGGAGGTGGTTTGACCCCAGGCAACACCGAAAAGCACAAACCGTGTGCTTGGTTAGGCCCATGATACGGGTCTTGGCCAAGTATCACGACCTTCACCTCGTCAAATACAGTTGCTCTAAACGCTTCGAATACCAACTCTTGCGGAGGGTATATATTCACACCTTCATCGCGACGTTGCTGTACGTAGTTGAGCGTATCTTGAAAGTAAGCGTGTTGTTTTTGTTCAGCGAGTAAATCTGTCCACGAAGTCATTAACGTCTCTCATCCATTAAAAAACGGCCATAAAGACCGTTTTTGTATTGAGTCACAAGCTTATCAAACTAGCCTAATTTCGCCAGCATCGCTTCACGTAATTGTTGATACTCTGTGGACATAGACTCTGCTAAACACGGCTTAGCCAAGGCATCAGCTAATGCTTTTGGCATCGCAATATCCAGCTCAAGAATGCTGTCTACACTGTCTTTGAATTTTGCTGGGTGTGCTGTTGCAAGGAATATTCCCTGATTATTGGCCGCTAAATCCGCTTTCAACCCTTCATACGCAATCGCAGTGTGTGGCTCAGCAACATACCCCATCGCTTGCAATTCTTTCATCGCAGCAGCGGTTGTAGCTTCGTCAACGCCATGTGAATAAAAGTCGTCATAGCTAAAATCGCCATTGTCCAACATGGTTTGCACACGTGGCCAGTTGTTAGGGCGACTTACATCCATCGCGTTTGATAGCGACTCTAAGGTGTCATTAGGTTGCCACTGCTTGGAGTCAAGGTAACGTGGCACCGTGTCATTTTGATTTGTCGTTGCTGACAGTTTAGCGACAGGCAATCCTATCACCGCTGCGATCATCGCTGCACAGACATTACCGAAGTTACCACTTGGAACCGAGATATGAGCCTGCGCTCTTTGCTCTTTTGGTAACTGCGCCACCGCTTCAAAGTAATAACATACTTGTGCTAATAAACGACTGATATTAATAGAGTTAGCTGAGTTTAAACCCAGTTTTGATTTTAACTCTTCATCTAAAAATGCGTCTTTAACCATTGCTTGGCAATCATCAAATGAACCGTTGACACTGTAGCAGTGCACGTTACCGCCTAGGGTAGTAAATAGTTTTTGCTGCGCTTGTGAAATCTTGCCTTCCGGGTACAGAATCACCACATCGATGTTTTCTTTGCCATAAAATGCATGCGCTACGGCCGCACCGGTATCACCACTTGTCGCGGTTAAAATTGTTACTTTTTCGCCCTGGCTGAATTGCGCCAAACATTGCGCCATGAAGCGCCCGCCGAAATCTTTGAACGCTAAAGTAGGACCATGAAATAGCTCTAAACAATGAAGGTTATCTGCCACTTTCACCAAAGGTGCTGGGAAAGTAAATGCCCCTTCAACCATGTGTGCAATCGTTTCGTCGCTGAGTTCATCACCGAGTAAATGACGCAGCACTTTTGCGCTGCGGGTAACAAAATCCAACTCCAATAATGCGTCTACATCTTTCAGTGGTGTTAGGTTTTGTGGAAAGAACACGCCTTGGTTGCGACCGAGACCGGTTTTGACAGCTTCGACAAACGATACCTTTTGGTCATGATCCTTTAAATTATATAACTGCATTACTTTTGTTCCTCATTCATTTGGCGTGTGCCCGCCCAGTCAAGTTGGCAAACGTGACTAAAACCGTGTTCATTAATGTAATGTGCTTTGAGCCACTCATCGCATTGTTGCGCTGTGTGTAGGTTGTCGCACAAGGCAAACAGAGTCGGTCCAGCGCCAGATATACTCACTGCTTTTGCGCCTATTGCTAGCAGCGACTTTTGCGCTCCACTGAAGCCTTCAATCAACGCCGCGCGATGCGGCTCTGCCACTGTATCTATCATAATTGATAGCGCTTGCTCTGATTTGTTTTGTAGCATTAAGGTGCAAAACGCACTGAGCCTTTGCGCAAATTCAACGCTGTGATGCATGTCGAGTTGCTTAGGCAACACCGCGCGCGCTTTCGCTGTATTTAATGTAAACCCTGGAAACGCAACAACGGGATACCAATTTTCAGGTGTCGCAATCGCCAAAGACTTACCGGGAATAAGCTCCGCTGTCAGTTGCAATCCACCCAAAAAGCATGGGGTGATGTTGTCATAGTGGCGCCCGCCACTGACTTTCGCTTCAAAGTCAGCCATCAACTCAATAAGGGCTTCATCTGACAGCTGCGTTTGCGCAAACTTATCCAAAGCGGCAATGGTCGCTACGACGGAACATGCACTTGAACCTAAGCCAGAACCAATGGGTAGGTTCTTAACTAATTCAAGGCGGACGGGAGGCATTGATGGTGCCACAGTTTCTTTAAAATGCGCCAAACACATGTAAGCAAGGTTTTCTTCTGGGTTGCTAGGCAGTTTATGAGCATATTCACCACTGCAAACAAACTCTGTTTGCTCACTGGCGCTCACTTTCACCACATCCCCCAGTAACGAACCATCAATTGGCGCTATTGCCGCGCCAAGTGCATCAAAACCTACAGCGAAATTTCCAATTGAGGCAGGAGCATATACTTCTATCATATCTCTCTCCTATCGAGGCAGTGTTTTGAGAACATCAGCAAATACACCCGCCGCCGTAACTTCAGCACCAGCACCGTAGCCACGGATAACAAATGGTTTAGGTTGATAGTACGCGCTCAGAATCGCTAATGCATTCTCACCATCACGGATATCATATAAAGCATGCTCGTTATCAACTGCTTCAATACCGACTCGGCATTTACCATTATCTATGGTACCCACGTAGCGAAGTACTTTTCCTTGTGCCTTCGCCGAAGAGACTTTGTCAGCAAAGTCATCATCCAACTGTGGCAGCTTTGCCATAAACTCATCTACGCCTAACCCTTGTGCAAAGCCCTCAGGTAACACTGATTCAACCTCGATATCATCTAGTTCCAACTCCAGACCTGATTCGCGAGCAATAATTAATAGTTTGCGCGCTACGTCTGTGCCCGATAGGTCATCACGAGGATCTGGCTCAGTGAAACCATTTGCTTTGGCTTTTTGCGTCGCCTCTGACAGTGATAAGCCATCACTGATCACACCAAACATATAAGAAAGTGATCCCGATAAGATGCCACTGAAATGCAATAGCTCATCACCTGCTCCAAACAGCGATTGTAAGTTATCCAGTACGGGTAAGCCTGCTCCCACATTGGTCTCATATAGGAAGCGGCGATTGTGCATTTGAGCAGCGCGCTTTAACTCGCGGTAATACGCCATCGAACTGGTGTTGGCCTTTTTATTCGCCGCAACCACATGAAATCCTGAGTTAAGAAAATCGGCATATTGAGCCGCTAACGCACCTGAAGAACTACAATCAACAATCACTGGGTTGATCAGGTGGTTTTGCTTCACAAACTGTTCAACCAGTTTTAAATCAAATTGCTGCGCGCAATTGGCCAAATCATCTTGCCACGTGTCGAGATTCACTTCATCGCTGTTGAGTAGCATATGTCTTGAGTTGGCAATACCGCGTACTTTGAGTTTGACATTACGCTGCTTTAACCACTGCTGCTGCTTTTGAACTTGGTTAAGTAATTCACTGCCCACTAAACCACACCCCAGCAAAAACACATCGATTGAAGGAATATGGGTAAAGAAGTTTTCATGACACACTTTGACAGCGTCATTACACAGTTCGCCGTCAATAACGGCTGAAATAGAGCTCTCAGTTGAGTCTTGTGCAATAGCGACTATATTCACTTGCGCCTGCGCTAAAGAAGCAAAGAATTTTGCCGCCAAACCTTTGTGCGCACGCATGTTGTCGCCCACTAAAGTTACAATAGCGAGATTGCGTTGTACCTGTACAGGCTCAATCAACCCAGCTTTAGATTCCAGCTCAAATGCTGATTCCAGTGCCTTAAGTGCCAACGCTAAATCTTGTTGATGAACACAAAAGCTGATACTGAACTCACAGCTCGATTGCGTGATCATGACGATTGAAACGTTATCGGTGGCCAAGGCACTGAACACCTTTGCCGCCATCCCGACTTTCCCCTTCATGCCAGGGCCGGACACGGTCAGCATCGCTAAGTCTTGTAAACTAGAAAGTGCCTTTACAGGCTCTGATGACACATTTTCATCACTAATTAATGAACCTGGCGCTTTTGGGTCATGGGTGTTTTTGATTTCACACGGTACACCCGCTTTGGCGCAGGGCACAATCGTTTTTGGGTGCAATACTTTGGCGCCGAAATAGGAAAGTTCCATTGCTTCTTTGTAGGAAAGGAAGTCCACTTTCTGAGCGCTTTTGATGTATCTTGGATCAGCACTGTAAACACCGTCCACATCGGTCCAAATTTGGCATACTTCAGCTTCTAAACACGCTGCTGCCACCGCCGCTGAGTAGTCAGAGCCATTGCGACCCAATGTAGTCAACTCACCTTGCTCATTGGCCCCAGTAAAACCAGGCATAATGCACACCTGTGCAGGATTCGCTTTTAAATACGCTTGAAACTTAACTTTAGACGCGTCGAGGTCCACTTCTGCGTCGAGATACCCACCTACGGAACTCACTACATCCTGCGCTGATAAATAATGTGCACCTAGGTCGTGCAGAAGTGCCTGCATAAGCGCCACACTAACACGCTCGCCAAAACTGATTACATATGCTGTAACCGAATCAGGACACAGGCCGAGCATCTCAACCCCATCTAACTTCTGTTTTAATGCATTGAAATCTGGCCAGTTACTAGGTTCTCTTGATACCTCAGAAATCTCACGTTTTAATGTGTGCGCACGCTCATAGAATTGTTGCCACGCCCTTTCAAAACCATTTCCTGCTTGCGCTAACTCCGCCAACTCAACCAGAGAATCCGTCATGCCGCCGGGTGCTGACAACACCAATAACATGTTTTCTCTGAGCTCAGCCCTTACAATGTCACTCACCTGCTTTAAGCATCTTGCATCAGCAAGCGATGAACCTCCGAATTTTAATACCTGCATAATTTCCTCATTCCCCGTACGTTCCGCTCTTACTTTAGGTCAGTGGCAAGCGATTGGCTTTAAGCCAAAAAAAAGGCCTATGCTGCGTAGCATAGGCCTTTATATTCTGCGCACTGACCCATGCCACTATCCGCTACGGATGATGGTTGTAATAATCGTGGTCAGTGTTGTGTAATTTGTATTCATGCCTTAAGACTGCACGAAAATGACTATTTCTGTCAACAGCAAATATCAAGAATGAATATGCTTTTTTTGCATGTTAGTAATTAATAAATGCCAAATTTATGCAGAACACTTTTCAATTGTTCACCTTGGAGAGGCTTAGCAATAAAATCAAGCGCGCCTAAAGCTCGTGCTTTATTACGCATTTGCTCCTGCACATCGGCCGATATGACAACAACAAAAGTCTCTACTTTTCTTTGTTTTAGTTTCTGCAATACAGCAATACCATCCAAATTTGGCATCGTTAAATCTAAGCACAATAAATCAAAATGCTGTTGTTGCAGCTGCTGCAATGCTTGTACTCCGTCAGCGGCAAAGGTGCATTCGCATGTGAGATATTTTTGCAATGCCTTCGCAACTTGCTTCCTAGCTATCGTCGAATCATCACAAATAAGAACATTAAAAGCCATCTAAAGCTCGTAAAGACAATTTTAAGCGCAAAATAATTCCTTAATACCAATAAGTTAACAGGGTAACTTTAGGCATTATATTTTGTTAATCGGTGGCCTTTAAGCTATTCTTTTATTTATTTTTTCGCAAACCTTGGCTAAATTAGAGTTGAGGTACTACACAATAAAATTAAAAACCACTTTGGATCAGTAATACCTTTATTTTTTGAGTTCATCAGGGCCAAGTTCGCGCATGTTGCATAATAGTTTGTCAAAAAAGCTGTTGACCAGTGTTCTATCAGTGTACTTCGTGCTCACTTTTGTGGTCACTTGCGGCCAAATTTTCGCTGAGTATTTCAACACAAAAAGCTATATTCGCGATGAACTCCATACCTTACAAAAAACCTTCAGTGGCAGCTTAACTCGGGCAATATGGGAGCTAAACGTCGATCAAAGCGTGACCATTGCAGAAGGCCTAATCGCAATCCCTATGGTTGAAGGCATTATCGTGCGTGATGACAGTGGCGAAGTGATTTCGCAATTAGGCCGATCACTGGATATTCGCGAACTTTATTCGCAACAACTCGTGCAAGACGCATCGATTATTGAAGATACGCCTTCTGGCTTGTTTGGTTACACCTTCCCGCTTATTTTCGAATTTTCTGGACGCGCGACTCAAGTTGGGGATGTCACCTTATTTTCAAGTCGTGATGTAGTTGTTAGTCGTATTATTGTCTCCATCTACCTATTAGTTGGTAACGCCATGATCAAAACGACCTTTTTGATCTTGTTATTCTTAATGGCATTTAGAAAACACCTTACATTGCCACTAAAACAACTAACTGAACAAATTGAATCTATTGAGCTGGATGATCTCGAGGGCACACGAATCGATGTGCATAACCAAGAGCAAAACGAGCTCAATGTAATGGCTCAGTCTTTCAATAACCTCATCAGCAAAGTTGTCGAATATCGCAATAAGCTCGACCTTACGCAAAAAGAGTTATTAAAGAGTAATGAAAAGCTGGACCAGCAAAACTTATTGTTAGAGCAAGAAGTCGCGCGCAAAACATCAAATTTAAGCCAAGCAATGATGGATTTGCAGCAGCAGAAATACGAACTGGAAAAGCAAAAACTCAACCTTACCGAAGAGATAGAGCTTCGTCGTCATACAGAACAAGAACTATTGACCAAACAAAGTGAGATGCAGCGCTACGTAGATGAATTAAACTTAGCTCAAGAACGCTTACTGGGCTCTGAAAAAATGGCGGCACTTGGAGGCCTCGTTGCGGGCATCACGCACGACATTAATACTCCTGTCGGCATCGGTGTCACTGCAACCTCATTCCTGCAAGAGCGCCTCAATGCAGTTGAACAAGCGTATCAAAACAAAACGCTTTCTCCCAAAGAGCTTGAAGAGTTTATTCAAGATGCTAAACAAAGTGCCGCACTACTGACGAGTAATCTAGACCGCGCGTCAGAGCTTGTTGCCAGCTTTAAGCAAATTGCTGTGGACCAAGCAAGTGAAGCCGTACGCACCATTAATTTCAAAGAGTACCTAGGCGAAGTAATTCGCTCACTGCACCCGAAACTGAAAAAAACGAAACATGAAATTGCCATTACTTGCCCAGATGATTTAGTACTTAACTTACCAGCTGGTGCGATTAGTCAGATTTTCACAAACCTCATAATGAACTCGCTGATTCATGGCTTTGAAGGCATCACCCATGGCAACATCAATATCGATGTAACAGAGCAAGATGGTCGCGTGCTAATCAACTACCGTGATGATGGTCGTGGTGTGAATGAAGAACAACTCGACAAGCTTTTTGACCCTTTCTTTACGACCAAACGCGATCAAGGCGGCAGTGGTTTAGGCACACACATCACCTTTAACCTCGTTAAACAAACGCTCGGTGGTGATATTGAGGTCAGTAGTAAACCTAATGAAGGCCTGCAATATATGATCACCATTCCAAAAGACATGCCAAAGCCCATGCAAATGTTTAATTAGGTCGATAACTCCTGCTATGATGACACCACAATAAAACAGCGCCGTGTGCGCTCCATGGAAGTATATTTATGTGGTTTAGTAACTTAATTTGTTACCGCTTTAAGCAAGACATTAGCTATGAACAAGAAGACTTTGAAAAAGCACTTGAGCAGGACCTTTTCCGCCCTTGCGGGAGCCAAGATTTAACAACCTTTGGTTGGACCAAAGCATTCGGCAAGCATGGCCAAACTCTGAGCCATTTCTCTAAGAACTCAATTTTAGTCTGTGCTAAACGTGAAGAGAAAGTACTTCCTGCATCAGTCGTAAATGAGATGGTGCAAGAGAAAATTGATCAACTAGAAGCGCAAGAAAACAGACGCGTCGCCAAAAAAGAAAAAGACGAGTTAAAAGAAAACGTTTTGAATATGTTGCTACCGCAAGCATTCAAAAAATCGAGTTTACAATTCGCGTTTATCGATATGGAAAACGGCTGGGTTGTAGTCAACAGTGCCAGTTTCAATAAAGCTGAAGAATTACTCGCTTTATTACGTAAATCATTAGGCACGCTGCCAGTTGTACCAGCGTTTGCAAACTATGATCTCGGCTTATTTTTAACGACTTGGTTAAAAGAGTTCAATGCACCAGAAGGCTTTGCGATTGGATTGGATGCCGAATTGCAAGAACCTGATGACAATGGCGCGCAAGTAAAACTAAAAGGCCATGACTTATCAACGGAAGAAGTGACCAATCACCTTGTGAGTGGTAAAGAAGTAACTAAACTGGCACTGGAATACCAAGAGCGCATTAAATTCATCTTGCAAAACGATGGTTCAATTAAGCGCATGAATTATGCGGAAGTGCTCAAAGAAGAAAACGCTGATATTCCTAAGGAAGATTTGGCAGTAAAACTGGATGCGGACTTTATCCTTGCATCAGAGGAAATCAAAGAGTTACTCGAGGCGCTGACAAAGCAACTGGGCGATTCTCAAGACCTATAAGTCATTTGTCTTCAGCCAATAAAAAAGAGCCTTCAATCAGGCTCTTTTTTATTACTTACATACAGTTAGCTAAACACGCTGCGCACATCTTTGACCATTTCTTGATATTCAGCATCGGCGAACACTTCCACAGATGGAATGATACCTTTATCCACATAGACGTTAAGCGCTGCTGACTTATCAGATACTTGTAAAATTCCTTCTAAAATAGCGCCCATACGTACAAAATCGACGAAATCGACATCTACGGGGCGATAATTTGGATCTGACCAGTTTTTCGCGACTTCAACAAACTCATCGGAAAAGTCCCACGCCGTCAAAATAGCCGCGCCAATCTTACCGGCTAATTTTTGAATCGCATGTGCTAAGAAACTTGGATTAGCAAACACTTCAGGATGCTTTTCTGCTTCCGTGAGGATGGGTAAAATACCGATATTATAGGTCAATGCGGCGAGCGTAATAGTCTCGGTGTTGATCAATTCATGGCGCTGACCTTCGCGATAGCGCTTCACTAGCACCATTGCATGACATGCTACCCGAATCGTCTTTTGCCACGCTTTGTCCATGTAGCCTTTAATAAGCTCATTTTGCGATACAAAAAGCTGCTCCATCGCCATCGCGGTGGCGATGTTCTTAATCTGCCTTAAGCCGATACGGGTAACGGCTTGGTTAATCGTGGTCACTTTTACAGAACGACTCATTAGAGCACTGTTTGCAACTTTAATCATACGCGCAGACAGCGCCGGATCTGTGGCAATTACATCCGCCATAGAATGCAATGTGATATCAGGGTCATCTGCGCTGTTTCGTACCTTCAAAGCCACTTCCGGCAAGGTAGGCAGCACTAGAGTGTCATTATTGATCCGATCTACTAAGATGGTTAGCAAAGCATTTTCTGTGGACATTATCGGATGTATCCTTTTCTGGGCAACGCTGTTGATGTACTTATAATTAGCTATAAGTTACCGATAAAGTTTAGAAAGTGATAGCGCAATTGCCCATTTATTTACGAAAATTCTTTGTCCTATAACATTTTTTATCATTGTCAGCACTCCGATGAATTGTTTAAATTACACAATTAATTTCAGCCTCTGCTGATGATAAGAACAAGTTAGGAAGCAACTTCGCCAAGTGTGTTCTAAATACTATTGGAACTTAATCCACTGCGAAGCTTTCCCCTTCACGATAACTAAAAATAGGCACATAAATTTGCTTCTTAACTGAAGTGAAAGGTGACTAGACAACAACGAGGAAACTCATGAGTAAACTTTCGAAAATTACCCAAGCCTTAGTAATAGCAGGTGTATTCACCCTTAGCGCATGCTCTGAGCAAACAGCCACACCACAACCTGAAGCACAAGCTCAACCTCAAGCGCAACAAAATGCAGCAGAAAAAGTGCAGCTGGTAAATATCGAACCTAGTCGCCTAGAGATCTATACGGATTTTGAGCTGAACACTGATTTGTCTCACCTTAGCGGTAATCAAAAGAAGATGCTCGCTAAGCTAATTGATGCTTCTAAAATCATGGACGACCTGTTCTGGAAGCAAGCGTTTTCAGGAAACAAAGCACAATTTTTAGCAAAACTTGAGAACAATGAAGCACAGCAATTTGCAGACATTAACTACGGTCCTTGGGATCGATTGAATGGCGATGAAGTTTTCTTATCTGGCTTCAAACCTAAAGCCGCTGGTGCCCAATTTTATCCAGCTGATATGAGCAAAGAAGAGTTGGAAGCCAGTGATGTGACGGATAAAACTGGCCTCTATTCAGTCATTAAGCGTGACGAGCAAGGCAAACTCTTTAGCGTGCCTTACTCA
This sequence comes from Pseudoalteromonas sp. GB56, assembly GCF_054923835.1. Lineage (NCBI taxonomy): Bacteria > Pseudomonadati > Pseudomonadota > Gammaproteobacteria > Alteromonadales > Pseudoalteromonadaceae > Pseudoalteromonas > Pseudoalteromonas sp. GB56. The sequence continues at coordinate 3,181,452 of NZ_JBPCHK010000001.1, forward strand.
CAAGAATACGCAACAGAGCTTCAAGCTGCCGCTAAATTACTTCGTGAAGCGAGCGAATTAGCAGATGACAAAGAGTTTGCTAATTACCTCAGTATGCGTGCTGATGCGTTGGTGAGTGATGATTATCAAGCGTCTGATTTCGCTTGGATGGACATGAAGAACAACCCAATCGATGTCGTTATTGGTCCAATTGAAACCTATGAAGACCAACTATTTGGCTACCGCGCAGCATTTGAGTCATACGTGCTAGTAAAAGACATGGCATGGAGTGAGCGCCTTGCAAAGTTTGCTCAATTCCTTCCTGAACTACAAACAGGTTTACCAGTAGCTGATGAGTATAAGCAAGAAGTGCCGGGTTCTGACGCAGACTTAAATGCCTATGACGTCATCTACTATGCAGGTCACTCAAATGCAGGCAGCAAAACAATTGCTATCAACCTACCAAATGATGAGCAAGTACAACTCGAAAAAGGGACTCGTCGCTTACAGCTTAAAAATGCGATGCGTGCTAAGTTCGATAAAATATTGATGCCAATCGCAGCGGAACTTATCGTGCCGGAGCAACGTAAACACATTACTTTTGATGCCTTTTTCGCTAATACCATGTTCCATGAAGTTGCTCATGGTTTAGGTATTAAAAACACCATCACAGGAAAAGGGACTGTGCGCCAATCACTTCAAGAACACGCTAGTGCTTTGGAAGAAGGTAAAGCGGATATCTTAGGCCTTTATATGGTTGAGCAATTGCTTAACAAGGGTGAAATCACCGAAGGCACCATTGAGGATTACTACGTTACCTTCATGGCGGGTATCTTCCGTTCAGTGCGTTTTGGTGCATCAAGCGCACACGGCAAAGCTAACATGATCCGTTTCAACTTTTTCAAGCAAGAAGGTGCCTTCTCTAAAGATGAAAACGGCTTATACAAAGTCGACATGGAAAAGATGGCTGCAGCGATGGCGAAGCTTTCTAATCTTATTCTGACATTACAAGGCGACGGTGATTACCAAAAAGTAGACCAATTGGTTGCAACTATGGGCGATATCAAACCTGAACTTGCTGCAGACCTAGAAAAATTAAGCAAAGCAAACATCCCTGTAGATGTAAACTTTGTACAAGGTAAAAAGGTACTTGGCTTACAGTAAGCCTAACTAGTTGATAGACAAAAAAGCCAGCACGTATGTGCTGGCTTTTTCAGTTTTGTAGTGAAGCATACACTGCTACATACTGGCAATGCATTCCACTTCAACTTTTGCGCCCAGTGCTAGCCCAGAAGCTGCAAAAGCACTGCGCGCAGGTAATATGTTAAAGAATGGCGTATATGCTTTATTAGCCTCAGGCCAATCAGCGATATCTGCAAGCATCAAAGTACATTTAACTATGTCATCATAAGACAAATTATGTTCCTCTAGAATGAAACCAATATTCTTCATAGCTTGATGCATCTGAGCACTTACATCATCGCCAGCCAACGCCATTGTCGTAGGTAAATTACCCAATTGACCCGATAAGAAAAGGAGCCCGTTTGCGCGTCGAGCCATAACAAAAGGCAGCGCTTCGTTGTCACCTAAATGCACAAATTGGCCATGCTTTATTACATGTTTAATGTGCTGCGTATTTTCTATGTGCTGCTGGGGGTCTTTATCAAGAATGACTAGGTCAGCACTTTTCCCCACCGCAATTGAGCCCGTGTTACCTTCAATTCCAATCACCGTTGCTCCGTTAATGGTCGCGGCTTGTATCGCTTCAAGCGGTGAAAGTCCGACCCGCTCAACAAGCAATTTCATTTCATGGTGGACCATAGGGGTGTCAGTATTAAAGCGGTCGCTTGTCACATCTGTGCCTGCAGATATAACAACTCCTGCTTCATGTGCAAGCTGGGTGAAGACAACCCCCCACTCATCTAGCAAGCGGCCTTTTTCACCCCTTTCATCCTTAGTCATGTCAAACACCGTTAGCGTAGAGTCCAATATCGCCCCCTGCTCCTTCATCGCCATAATTAATTCTGTGTAAGAACTGAGAGTCTTAGCTTGTGCTTTTTGGGTGTTAGTCAAAGCTACATTTTTGCGTCGCATCTCGTAAAAGTTATCAATTACTTGCGCTGCAAAATCCGCTGCATGAGAAATAGTTTCTACACCGCCTTCAACTCCCTGAAGGGGCGTTGCTGGGCCGATATAGGCATGAGACCACACTTTTAGACCGTGCTTTTTTGCTGCCAAACTGAGCTTTTGTACAACTTCTGCTGGAACACGGGCATAAATCTTAATCCCTGTTGCCCCCACTCCTTTGGTTCTTTGCATAATTGCGTCAAAGTCACTGTGCTCATCAACCGCCCTCATCCAATCTACAGCACCTGGTACTTCTCCTTTTGCTGACGCAATTGTGCGAGGATCAGAAAAGAATTCATCGCCACCGATGATGACTGAATAGAAGATATCGGGTGACTGGAAAAGGTCATTATCAGCGCGACGCTTGAGAGAACTAAGTACACGAGTATCGCCTCCCATATCTCTCACCGAGGTTACGCCACCTCGCAGTAAGTTACGTAAGCGTTGTCGCGTTATGCGGTCATTATCACTGCCATCTGGAGAGGTGGCATGGTGAACATGCGTATCAATAAGTCCTGGAATCACAAATTTATCACTTAAATCCAGCTGAATTACATCGCGAGGGAATTGCGTTGACCCCGCAGGAACAATGCCTCTGACCTTGTCGTCCTCAATCAATATGGTTTTATTTCGAATCACAGTTAACTGTTCTACATCGACAATATTGACATTTTGCAACGCAATTTGCTGTGCATATAAAATGGGCGATGACAGAAGTGCCATACCCAGTAACGCCGAACTTATTGTTTTTTTCATAATCAGGTCATGAGGTTAGGAGTTGTTACCTCCACAGTAACCGTGATTAGAGTTGGGTTACACTACATTTAAGTTTATAGTTTATGAACTTTTAGTTCATATTTTTTATCAATGAATCAGCTTGAAGCCATTCGTGCCTTTTGTTTAGTTGCTCAGCACAAGAGCTTTACACTTGCAGCCCAGCAGATGCATGTATCCGTTACTATGGTCAGTCGCTATGTTAAGAATTTAGAGCAACATCTGGGGTGTTTACTAATAAAACGGAACACGCGAAAAATATTCCTAACAGAGATAGGAACCCGCTATTTCGAACAAATTAAACCGCTCATCAACCAGTTTGAAGCGGTAAACACGCAGATATCTGATCTCAGTAGCACGCCTCAAGGGACGCTCACCCTATCGACTAGCACAGAGCTTGGCAGTCTTTATTTTGTGGAGTTAGTTGATAAATACCAACGCGCTTATCCAGACGTTAAACTCGATATCCACTTAACCAATACACCTGTCGATTTGTTTAACAGTGAAGTTGATTTAGTTTTTCGAATAGCACCGGCTTTGCCAGATGCCAATCATATTGCACAGACGATTTGCCATTCATCTTTATCGTTATGGGCAAGTCCTGATTATTTGAAAAAATTTGGCACACCTAAATCGATATCGGAGTTAAATCAGCATCGGTTACTCTTCTTTAAGCACAACGTGAGAAAAAACCAGTGGCTTTTTGCGCTTGGGGGGAGCACATAAGCCAACAATTTGATTGGACGATGACGTCGAATAGCGGGCGATTTCTCAATGAGGCTGCAGCAGCAGCCCAAGGTATTATTCAAGCTCCTAAATACTCAGTTAATCACTACGTTGAACAAGGTAAACTGGTAGAGGTTTTGCCCCAATACACCCTTTCACCTTTGACCATTGCAGCTATTTATCCTCATCGATATGCGCTCTCTAACCGAGTAAAGTCATTCGTTGAGTTCGCCAGAGATTATTTTTCTAATCATCCGATCCCTTAAACGTTAGCTCGGGCGTCCAATACAGTAATACTCAAAGCCATGTCTTTGCAGTTGTTCACGCTCGAATAAATTTCGGCCATCAAAGACAACTGCCTCATGCAGAGATTGTCTAAGGAATTTAAAATCAGGTGCGCGAAATGCCTCCCACTCTGTACAAATAAGCAAAGCATCACACCCTTCTATCGCCTCTTCTTTGCTATTACAAATTAAAACTTCTTTAACACCTTGATATATTTGTGCTATCGCCGAACCCGCTTTTGGGTCGAAAGCTTGCACGCGAGCTCCCATGTCAATCAGCGCGTTAATCGTTACACGGCTCGGTGCTTCACGAATATCATCGGTGTTTGGTTTGAATGCGAGTCCCCACACAGCGAAGGTTTTGCCACTGAGGTTTGTTCCGTAGCGAGACACAATTTTATGCACCAAGCTCATCTTTTGCTGTTCATTAGTTTGTTTGACTGATTCCAAAAGCTGATTTTTAACTTCGTAGGCCTTCGCCATACTCAACATGGCATCGATGTCTTTAGGAAAACAACTGCCACCAAAACCAAGTCCAGGATAAATGAAGTGGTACCCTATGCGCGGATCAGATCCAATCCCGAGGCGTACTTGCTCGATATCAGCGCCCATTTTCTCGGCAATATTCGCCATTTCATTAATAAAGGATATCTTCGTGGCCAACATACAATTGGCGGCATATTTGGTGAGCTCGGCGCTGCGCCGATCCATCGCGATAATTTTGTCACGTTGGCGACAAAACGGCGCATATAATTCCCTGAGCGTGGCCAAAGTAGACGAGTCTGTCGCCCCGATGATAATTCTATCAGGGCTGCGGCAATCGCCCACGGCGGCGCCCTCTTTGAGAAACTCGGGATTGGAAGCAACATCAATGTGCAAGTACTCACAGGCTCGGCGCTCCAACTCGCCTGAAATGATCGCCGCTACTTCATCGGCGGTGCCAACGGGAACAGTCGATTTATTGACTACAATTTTATCGGATTCCATACGTTGGCCAATGGTCTTAGCTACGGCTCGCACAGCACTTAAGTCCGCACTGCCGTCTGCGGAGCTAGGGGTACCTACAGCGATAAAAAGAATATCGGAAAATGCCACACCTTGTGCAGAATCAGTTGTAAACATGAGTCGTTGTTGATTGATATTACGTACGACTAACTCTTCGAGCCCAGGTTCAAAGATGGGTATCACACCTTGTCCTAATTTCTCGACACGCTTGGGATCAATATCAACGCAGCAGACCTGGTGTCCAGCTTCTGCAAATACTGCCGCTTGTACTAGCCCTACATAACCTGAACCAAAAATTGTAACTCGCATAATCCTTGCTCTTTGCTGTTTCACACAGCCTTAGCTTGCAAAGCGAGTATTACACTGCCATGGCGTAACCATGGCAGTCTTGTGACAGCTTAGTGATAAAGCAGAAAAGCGAGCAGGCCAAAGCCAAGTATTAAGCGGTAGATCACAAATGGCATCATGCCCATGCGCTCAATGAATCTGAGGAATAAAAAGATGCATGCGTAGGCGGCAACAAACGACAAACCAGCACCCAGGATTAGCGCATGCCAGTCAACCGCTTCCTCACCCGTAGCCAGTTGAATTGTTTTTATTAATCCCATACCGCCAATCACGGGAACGGACAGGAGAAATGAAAAGCGAGCCGCACTCTCTTTTGTCAGACCCAAAAATAGCCCCGCGGTCATGGTAATACCAGAGCGCGAAGTACCCGGTATGAGCGCAATCGCCTGAGCACAACCAATTATTAGCGCGGTTTTCCAGTTTAATTGGTAAATATTGCGTACCTGCTTAGCCTTCACATCGGCCCACCACAATACTAAACCAAAGAAGATAGTTGTGATGGCAATGACGATAGCTGCGCGAAGATGTTGTTCAATCAGATCTTCAAACAGCTTACCTGCTAAGCCTGCAGGAATAGTCGCTAGGATAATATACCAGCCAAGCTTGCTGTCATCGGTTGCACCTTGCGGGCCAAAAGATTTGAACCAGGCTACGAGGATATCGCCAATTTCTTTACGGAAGTAAATCATGACAGCCAATAAAGAGCCAACGTGAACAGCCACGTCAAACGCCAAGCCTTGATCTTGCCAGCCAAGTAATTGAGACGGAAGAATAAGGTGAGCAGAACTAGAAATAGGTAAAAATTCGGTCAGTCCTTGAATTAACGCCAATACCACAATCGCTAAAATACTCATTCAATCGTAACCTTCCATAGGTTTTGTTTTGATTTATCATAGGCCTGCCACAACTGCTCGATCGTTGCGTTGGCCACAGGGTGAAAAAAGTCAGGAGCAATCTCAAATAAGGGCCACAGCACAAAGGCATTCTTGGTTATTTCATCGCGAGGGATTTGCGCGGGCGTTTGGCAAATGACATCGTCATAGAAAAGTAAGTCTAAATCGAGGGTGCGCGGACTAAATTTTTTGTCTTGCGGGGTGCGACCATTATCGCGTTCTATTTGCTTTAAAATCTTACAAACTTGTTCAAGGCTTAATTCAGTATCCGCGCCTGCTACAGAGTTATAAAAATTATTGCCATTGAAGCCAACCGCCTCGCTTTCATAGACACTTGAGTGGTTCAACTCGCCAAAATGCGCTTGCAAAGCCTGCAAACCATTAAGTAGGTTTGAACGTTTATTAATGTTAGAGCCAAGGCTAATATAAATGCGTGCCATCGTTAGTTTTTGCTTCGTACTATCTTTACGCCCACCGTTTTCGCTGCTGGAACAGCGGCAGGTTTACTCACAGTAATACTCACTCGAGGAGTGTTGAACTCTTCAAGAATCAACGCAGCCAGTTGCTCCACTAGGGTCTCCAGTAACTCCACGGGTTTGGCTATGCAGTGCTCAGTGACGCGTTGACTCACCTGAGCGTAATCTATGGTGTGGGCTAAATCATCACTCAGTGCAGCTTTAGATAAGTCACAATCCATCTCAATGTCGAAATAAAGGCTTTGTTTACTTTCCTTCTCAAAGTCGTACACTCCTATTATGGTGTCGACTCTGAGCTGTGATATATAGACAGTGTCCATCTCTTGGCTCCAATAATAGCTGGTCGGATACCTAAAAGGGATTAAACTCAGTACCCTTACGCGTCGTCAATGCACTCAGCGCTTTATCAGCGGCTGTTATGCACCTGCGTAAACTAATTTATGAGCGGCGATGATAGCTTAAAAAGTACAATTAAAAAATAAGGATGACAGTGTTAGCGGCGTTAATGTGCATTTTTGCTTACCTTTTAGGTTCGGTCTCTTCAGCCGTGCTGATCAGCCACCTATTTGCGCTGCCAGATCCTCGTCAAGCTGGTTCAAAAAACCCCGGCGCGACCAATGTGCTGCGAATAGGCGGAAAATTACCCGCGGCCATGGTGCTCGCATTCGATATACTGAAAGGCACCATCCCTGTTTGGGGCGCATATTTCATGGGGATTGACCCTATCCACCTTGGACTCGTTGCAGTATGTGCTTGTCTTGGTCACATTTTCCCACTGTTTTTCGGATTCAAAGGCGGCAAAGCTGTCGCTACTGCTTTTGGTGCGCTGTTACCTATCGGCTTGTCCTTAGGAGGGTTATTGATCCTAACTTGGGGCGTGGTGGTAGCTATAACGCGTTACTCTTCACTTGCCGCTTTAGTCACTGTGTCACTGGCCCCTTTGTATACCTGGCTAATTAAACCTTTGTATACCTTACCTGTAACGTTTTTGACTGTACTGATCATAATCAGACATCACGCCAACATTGTACGTTTGCTTAAAGGGACAGAACCGAAAGTGGGAAAGAAAAAGAGGGAGGCAGCGCCAGAAGATTAACCCCCAGCGCTGATTACCTTAACGGATACTAGGCAATGTATCTATCGGCCATCGCGGCTGAACTTTGGTGTCCATCGTGGCCGTTTGCCCAGCCTTAAGGCGCTGCATACCGGCATAAGCGATCATGGCACCATTGTCGGTGCAAAAAGCAGGACGCGGGTAAAAGACTTCTCCTTGCATCCCCTGCATCACCTTTTCTAACTGTTCACGCAAATAGGTGTTCGCACTTACGCCGCCAGCGATAACGAGACGTTTAATCCCTGTCTCTTTGAGCGCACGCTTACACTTAATAGCAAGAGTATCAATTACAGCAGTTTGGAACGCATGGGCAATGTCCGCTTTTGTTTGCTCATCATCACCTTCACTGCGAATTGTGTTAGCAGCAAATGTTTTCAAGCCACTGAAACTAAAATCCAAACCAGGTCGGTCGGTCATTGGACGCGGGAATTTAAAGCGCAGTGGTGTGCCCTTTTCAGCCAACTTTGCCAACAGTGGACCACCGGGGTAATCAAGGCCCAGTAACTTAGCAGTTTTATCAAACGCCTCACCGGCAGCATCATCCACCGATTCACCCAACACTTCATACTCACCGATAGCGCTTACCTTCACAAGCAAGGTATGGCCGCCGGAAACAAGCAGCGCCACGAATGGAAATTCAGGCACTTTTTCTTCTAACATCGGTGCAAGTAAATGACCTTCCATATGATGCACAGCTACCGTTGGTAGCTTCCAACCGTAGGCCAGCGATCGCGCGATCGACGATCCTACGAGTAAAGCACCGACTAGACCTGGTCCTGCTGTATAAGCAACGCCATCCAGATCCTCAGGGCCACAATTCGCTTCAGCAAATGCCGCTTCAATGAGCGGTAGGGTTTTGCGAACATGGTCACGAGACGCCAACTCTGGCACTACGCCGCCGTAGTCAGCATGCATTTTTACTTGGCTGTAAAGCTGATGGGCTAACAAACCTTGTTCGTCATCATATATGGCGATCCCGGTTTCGTCACAGGATGATTCAATCCCCAAAATGCGCAATGTGTGTCTCCTTTGAGAGCTGGGTGGCTTGGTACGGCCGCATATTTTACCCGCTTGCTGCAATTTTACCAGTATTGTGATATTTATTCTTTACACGCGTGGGTAAGTCGGATTACAATGCCGCACCATTTTTGAACCACATGATCATTATTTGATCAGATGAGTGAAGCTCATTAAGTTAGGTAGGTGAATTTTTAATGCCAGTAATCAAAGTAAGAGAAAACGAGCCGTTTGACGTAGCTCTACGCCGCTTCAAGCGTTCATGTGAAAAAGCAGGTATCCTTTCAGAAGTTCGTCGTCGCGAGCACTATGAAAAGCCAACTGCTGCGCGTAAGCGTAAAAAAGCAGCTGCTGTTAAGCGTCACATGAAAAAGCTTTCTCGCGATAACGCACGTCGCGTTAAATTATACTAATCACTGTCCGGTCTTGTAGTCATGAGTCTATTAGATTCGTTGAAAGACGCACAGAAAGACGCAATGCGCGCCAAGGAAAAACTTCGCCTTGGTGCTATTCGTTCGGTTCTTGCAGCTGTTAAGCAACGCGAGATCGATGAGCAAATCACATTAGACGACGCTGCAATTACGTCAGTTGTTGTAAAGCTGGTGAAGCAACGCCGCGATTCTTATACACAGTATAAAGACGCTGGTCGTGATGATCTTGCTGATGTTGAAGCTGCTGAAATGACTGTTTTGGAAGAGTTTCTACCGAAACAGCTGAGCGAAGATGAAATCAATCAGATGATTGATAAAGCGATTGCCGATACTGGTGCTCAAGGCATGCAAGATATGGGTAAAGTGATGGGCGTAATTAAGAGTCAAGCTGAAGGTCGTGCCGATATGGGCAAATTATCAGGCCTTATTAAACAGCGTCTTAACGCCTAAAAAATCGCGAAAGCAATTTCAAGCAAACCGAGCCTCGTGCTCGGTTTCTTCGTTTTACGCAAGTACCGTTTTTTTTCACTGTAGAAAGCTGATAACAACATAGCCCCCCGCTCACTAAGAATCATTGCAAGTGATGCAAATAATCTAATATTGGGTGGGTGCAAAAATCCCTTTTCTCATTGGGATTGATATAATACTCTGGTTCTCTCTTCTAATTAGGTGTTGAAAATGGCAGGTAAGATCCCCCGACAATTTATCGATGATCTTTTAGCGCGCACCGATATCGTCGAATTGATCGATTCTCGCGTCAACCTGAAAAAAGCAGGTAAGGATTATCAAGCTTGCTGCCCTTTCCACAATGAAAAAACCCCCTCATTTACCGTGTCGCAAGATAAACAGTTTTATCACTGCTTTGGTTGTGGTGCCAACGGTAATGCCATCAGCTTTGTGATGGATTACGACAAACTGGATTTTGTTGACGCCATAGAAGAGCTCGCCAGTTTATTGCATCTAGAGGTGCCGAAAGAAAAAGGCAATCACAGTAACAGTGACCGCCCTCCAGTTAGCCAAGAGCAAAAGCGCTCAGATTACGACTTGATGGAGCAAAGCGCACGTTATTACCAGCAACAATTACGCCATCATGCCAATGCACAATTGGTGATTGATTACTTAAAAGGTCGAGGTTTAAGTGGGCAAACCGTTAAAGATTTTGGCATTGGTTACGCGCCCAGTGAATGGGAAGCCCTGTGTCAAACGTTAGGGAAGAACCCCAAACAAAAACAACAACTCATCGAACTTAAGCTGGCAACGCAAAAAGACAATGGCCGCACCTTTGACTTTTTCCGCGACCGTTTGATGTTTCCGATCCGCGATCGCCGTGGACGCGTTATCGCGTTTGGTGGGCGCATCATGGGGCAAGATGATAACGGCCCGAAATATTTGAACTCACCGGAAACACGGATTTTCCATAAAGGCTTTGAGCTGTATGGCTTTTATGAAGCAAAGCAAGCCTACAAAAAGCTAGACCAACTGTTGGTTGTTGAAGGCTACATGGATGTCGTCGCGTTGGCTGAGCATGATATTCGCTACGCTGTAGCAGCGCTTGGCACTGCGACCACAACGGAGCACATGCAAATGCTGTTGCGTGCGACCGACAAAGTAATTTGTTGCTACGACGGTGACCGAGCTGGTCGCGATGCCGCGTGGCGAGCTCTGGAAAATGCATTACCGCATCTAAAAGATGGCAAAGCGCTGAAGTTTGTGTTCTTACCGGATGGTGAAGACCCTGATTCACTCGTACAGCAAGAAGGTAAAGATGCCTTTGAGCAACGCTTGAATGAAGCTAAGGATTTTATCGAGGTGTTCTTCGCCCGCTTAAGTGATGACATCGACCTGACGCAAGATGCAGGTAAAGCAAAACTGCTAAGCCTCGCCTTGCCACTTATTGAAAAAATCCCCAGTGAATTTTATCAAGAAAATTTATTGGAACGTTTGGCGCGCTTTATTGGCCGTACCCGTGAACAACTTAATGCTAAATTGAAAACACCTAGGCAGCAACACCGTGTTGAGAGTCAATTCAAAATGACGCCAATGCGCACCGCTATCGCCTTAATGATCCAACATCCACAACTTGCGAGCACCGTAGATTATATGCCAGAGCTAGCTGGATTAGGATTACCGGGATTAGAGCTATTTTTAAGTATTCAAAAATACTGTATTGATAACCCAAATACGCGCACTGCTCAGTTATTGGAAAGTTATCGCGAACGTCCAGAATATGGCGCGCTTACTAAGCTTGCTGCGTGGCCGCACCAAATAAATGACGATGTGTTGGAACCTCATTTTCAACAAACAGTCAAATTCATTGAAGACCAGTGTTTAAATCATCGACTCGAGTCCCTATTAATAAAGGACAAGACACAAGGTTTAAGCGTTGATGAGCGGCGCGAGTACGCTCTACTTACACAAGCACTTAAAGGCAGTGAAGTGCTCGAAAGCTAGCCAGAAAATTCTCGGTCTGTTATACTACGCTATTCACTGCGTCATACCGGCTTGGGGCACCCAGCTTAGGTTCTTAAGCTGACGCCTGTTGTATTAATTTATCAGGGTGGAAGAGCAAATCTCTATGGATCCAACTCCTCAGTCACAACTAAAACTTCTGATTCAGAAAGGTAAAGAGCAAGGTTATCTTACATTCGCTGAAGTGAATGATCACCTTCCACAGGACATCATAGACTCGGATCAGGTCGAAGATATCATCAGTATGATCAACGACATGGGTATCAAGGTTTGCGAAAGCGCGCCAGATGCTGATGAATTGATGATGGCTGAAACGACCACCGATGAGGATGCGGCAGAAGCTGCAGCCGCAGCGCTGGCAACCGTAGAAAAAGAAATCGGTCGTACTACTGACCCTGTGCGTATGTATATGCGTGAGATGGGTACTGTTGAACTATTGACTCGTGAAGGCGAGATCGATATCGCTAAGCGTATCGAAGAAGGTATCAACCAAGTACAGATTTCTGTTGCAGAATACCCAGAAGCAATTTCACACTTGCTTGAACAATGGGATATGTTCGAAGCTGAAGAAATTCGCTTGAGCGATATCATTACTGGTTTCTTTTGATCCAAACGAAGAAGAAACACAGATTTCAGCAACACACATCGGTTCAGAACTAAGTAACGATGACTTAGACGACGAAGATGATGATGTCGATGATGATGATGACGAATCAGAGGAAGAGACTGATAACGGTCCAGATCCTGAAGAAGCGCGTATTCACTTCGAAAACCTCCGTACCTTGTACAACAATGCACGTATTATCTTCGAAGAAAAAGGTCGTTCGCACCCAGATGCGAAAGCGGCAATCATTGAAATCGGTGAGCTTTTCCGTACCTTCAAGCTAGTACCAAAACAGTTTGATCGCATGGTTAACAACATGCGTGACATGATGGACAAAGTGCGTGTACAAGAGCGCATCATCATGAAGCAAGCTGTTCAAGTTGCTAAAATGCCTAAGAAAACGTTCGTTAAGCACTTCGCGAACAATGAAACTGACGCATCTTGGATTGACGTTGAAATCGCTGCGGGCGAAAGCTACTCAAAGCAACTTGCTGAGCTTAAACCTGAAATTGAGCGCTGCATTACTAAATTATCGCACATTGAACAAAGCACTGGCCTATCAATCGAGCGCATTAAAGACATCAACCGTCGTATGAGCATCGGTGAAGCAAAAGCTCGCCGTGCGAAGAAAGAGATGGTTGAAGCGAACTTACGTCTAGTAATTTCAATCGCGAAAAAATACACCAACCGTGGCTTACAATTCTTGGACCTTATCCAAGAAGGTAACATTGGTCTGATGAAAGCAGTTGATAAGTTCGAATACCGTCGTGGTTATAAATTCTCGACATATGCGACATGGTGGATCCGTCAGGCAATCACCCGTTCTATTGCTGACCAAGCGCGTACGATTCGTATTCCGGTACACATGATTGAGACAATCAATAAATTGAACCGTATCTCGCGTCAGATGCTGCAAGAGATGGGTCGTGAACCGAACCCTGAAGAGCTGGCTGAGCGCATGATGATGCCAGAAGACAAGATCCGTAAAGTACTGAAAATTGCCAAAGAGCCAATCTCAATGGAGACACCAATCGGTGACGACGAAGATTCGCATCTTGGTGATTTCATTGAGGACACAACCATTGAATCACCGATTGATTCGGCAACGATGGAAAGCCTCAAAGGTGCAACGCACGAAGTACTTGCTGGCCTAACAGCCCGTGAAGCGAAAGTATTACGTATGCGTTTCGGTATCGATATGAACACTGACCACACACTTGAAGAAGTAGGTAAGCAGTTCGACGTAACCCGTGAACGTATCCGTCAGATTGAAGCGAAAGCGCTGCGTAAACTGCGCCACCCTTCTCGCTCAGATCTACTGAAAAGCTTCTTAGATGCTAATAAATAATTAGCGTCTGCTTTTAGAATAACAAAGGCCGCTTTTTAGCGGCCTTTGCGTATCATACCAATCCGCTAGATTGAGCAGATATTTATGTGGGTTGGTATCACTTACCTTATTCATCCAACATGGGGATTAACATGGCTTGGATTCAAATACGCATTCGTGCAACCGAATCAACCGCTGACGCAATCAGTGAACATTTAATGGATATCGGTTGCCCATCCGTGACCTTTATGGACACAAAAGACACCCCAATCTTTGAACCGCAACCCGGCGAAGTCATTTATTGGGCTGAAACCACCGTCATTGGTTTATTCGAAGCAACACATGATATGCAAGCGGTGGTTGACTACCTAAAAGTACAACCTGAACTCCAAGAGCAATTCCATTACAAGATTGAACAGTTAGAAGACAAAGACTGGGAACGTGAATGGATGAAGAACTTCAAACCAATTCAGTTCGGTGAGCGCCTGTGGGTGTGTCCGAGTTGGCAAGAAGTACCTGACCCGAGTGCAGTAAACGTCATGCTCGACCCCGGCCTTGCATTTGGTACCGGCACTCATGCCACTACCGCGCTGTGCCTGCGTTGGCTCGACAGCTTAGATTTAACTGGTAAAACAGTCGTCGATTTCGGTTGTGGCTCTGGCATTTTAGGCATAGCAGCTATTAAACTTGGTGCTGAGCGTGTGATTGGTATCGATATCGACCAGCAAGCGCTGGACGCCAGTCGCGATAACGCGCAGCGCAATGGTGTTGCTGACAAACTCGAAGTATATTTGCCAGAAAATCAGCCTAGCTTTGAAGCGGACGTGATGGTTGCGAATATTTTGGCGCAACCGCTGCGTGAACTTAATGAAGTAATTCTTGGGCTATTAAAGTCCGGAGGGGAAATTGCCCTGTCAGGTGTGCTTGAGGAACAAGCTGAATCGGTAGCGAGCTACTACGAGCACAAAGTGAACCTTGACCCAATTGCCCAAGAAGGTGAGTGGGTAAGGATCAGTGGGATTAAGAAGTAACCACTTTTGATCCTTCGTTGCGCAGCGGACAAAAGTCCCTGTGCAACGGCTTATGCAGTATTTTTACTTTGTTTACGCTCCATCAACACCACGCTATATCAGCCCTCTCGGGCCGGTGTACAAAAAACACACAAAAAAATCATCTCCTCAGCTCGTTATAAAATGTCAATACAAAAAGTTTAAAAAAAAAGCACTTTTGTTCAATTTATAGCCTTTGATTTTGTCTCAAAAAACCGTAAACTTAGCGCCCCTTGAAACGAGGTAAATTGTAACGCTGTGCAAATTGGTCCTTACCAGTTAGAAAACAATTTGATGGTTGCACCGATGGCGGGGATCACCGATCGCCCCTTTCGGCAGTTATGCCGTCGCTTAGGCGCTGGACTGGCAGTCTCAGAAATGTTGTCTTCAAATCCCAAGGTATGGCAAACCGCCAAATCGATGGGACGGATGGATCACAGTGGTGAGTCCGGTATTCGCTCCGTGCAAATTGCGGGCGCAGATCCAGAACTCATGGCACAAGCAGCACAATTTAACGTTTCCAATGGCGCGCAGATCATAGATATCAATATGGGATGCCCTGCCAAAAAAGTGAATAAAAAGCTCGCAGGCTCTGCCTTATTGCAGTACCCGGACTTAGTCGAAGCCATTGTGAAAGCTGTGGTGGAAGCGGTTGATGTGCCCGTCACATTAAAAATCCGCACAGGCTGGGACACGGACAACCGCAATGGTGTCGAGATTGCAGCTATCGCTGAGCACAATGGTATTCAGTCACTGGCCGTACATGGGCGCACACGTGCATGCATGTACAAGGGCTTTGCTGAATACGACACGATCAGAGCCGTGAAACGCTCAGTGTCAATTCCTGTAGTAGCTAATGGCGACATTACGTCACCAGAAAAAGCGAAGCAGGTACTAGAGTATACGGGCGCAGATGCCATCATGATTGGACGAGCCGCTCAAGGTCGCCCCTGGATTTTCAGGGAAATAGACCATTACTTAAAAACCGGAGAAATACTTCCACCCCCTCCTATCGAGGAAGTGCGCAGTATCCTGATGGAGCATTTAGTAAATCTTCATCAATTCTACGGTGAGCCCATGGGGCCGCGGATTGCTCGTAAGCATGTTGGATGGTATTTGCAAGCCCATGACCAAGAAGGTCAGTTTAGGCGAGTATTTAATGCATTAGAAACACCTGATAGTCAGGTAGATGCACTAAATGAATACTTTGAAACTTATTGCTAATCCAGAAAGAAAGAGACATACAAAGATGTTTGAACAAAATGTGACTTCTCCTTTTATTACTAACGCTCACGTTCAGTCACAAGAGAAACCACAGCCTCTTCGCGACGCTGTTAAAAAAGCTGTTCACCACTATTTGAAGCAGCTTAACGGCCAGGACGTACAAGACGTTTATGAACTTGTTCTTTCTGAGCTAGAAGCACCACTTCTAGAAGAAGTAATGACGTATACTCGCGGTAACCAAACACGTGCTGCAATCTTACTAGGTATCAACCGCGGTACTTTACGTAAGAAACTTAAAAAGTACGGCATGAACTAATTTACTTGCAGCCTCGCGCTGCACCTAAAAGCACCCTCGGGTGCTTTTTTATTTTCGCCCATATGCGAAAAGCGACCAGCGCTACAACTTGGTCGTGGTGTTATACAAAAACACCATCATTGTTTAAAATAGGGTTTCTAAGCAAATCCCTTGTCTAACCCCTAGGCATTATTCACCTGTAATTAGGTGTCGCCTAAGACAAGATTATCTACTCAACTGAGGTAACAAAAACTACCATGGATACACATCGTCCAATTCGTCGCGCGCTACTGAGCGTATCTGACAAAACGGGTATCGTTGACTTCGCACGTGAGCTAGCGGCTCAAGGCGTTGAAATTCTTTCTACCGGCGGCACATGCAAACTTCTTGCAGACAACGGTATTAAAGTAACTGAAGTATCTGAGCACACAGGTCATCCAGAAATCATGGATGGTCGTGTAAAAACACTTCACCCTAAAATCCACGGCGGTATTCTAGCGCGTCGCGGTCAAGATGAAGGCGTGATGAGTGAAAACAACATCGACGCAATCGACATGGTAGTTGTAAACCTATACCCATTCGCGCAAACAGTTGCGAACGAAGGGTGTACACTAGAAGACGCGATTGAGAATATCGATATCGGTGGCCCAACGATGGTTCGCGCAGCAGCAAAGAACCACAAAGACGTAACCATCATTGTTAATGCAAGTGACTATGGTCGCGTTGTTGCAGAAATGAAAGAGAATCAAGGTTCAACGACCCATGCAACTCGTTTTGACTTAGCTATCGCTGCTTTTGAACACACAGCTCAGTACGACGGCATGATTGCTAATTACTTCGGTAAAATGGTTCCAGACTACACTGAAGAAGCAGCTGCTGAGACTAAATTCCCACGCACCATCAACATGCAATTCACCAAGAAGCAAGACATGCGTTACGGTGAAAACTCGCATCAAGATGCTGCGTTCTATATCGAGAACGACCTAACTGAAGCGTCTGTAGCGACAGCTAAGCAACTTCAAGGTAAAGCGCTTTCGTACAACAACATCGCTGATACAGATGCTGCACTTGAGTGTGTGAAAGAATTCGATGCACCAGCCTGTGTTATCGTAAAACACGCAAACCCATGTGGTGTTTCAGTGGGTGAGAACATCCTAGAAGCCTACGACCGTGCATTCAAAACTGACCCAACATCTGCGTTTGGCGGCATCATTGCGTTCAACCGCGAGCTCGATGCTGACACAGCTGAAGCGATTATTGCCCGTCAATTCGTTGAAGTGATCATTGCACCAAGCATCAGTGAAGAAGCTGCACAAATCGTTTCTGCAAAAGAAAACGTGCGCCTTCTTGAGTGTGGTCAATGGCAAGACAAAACTACTGGCGTTGATATCAAGCGTGTAAACGGCGGCATCCTAGTGCAAGACCGTGACCAAGGTATGGTTGCTGTTGAAGAGCTTAAGGTTGTGTCTAAGCGCCAGCCTACAGAGCAAGAACTTAAAGATTTTATGTTCTGTTGGAAAGTAGCGAAATTCGTTAAGTCGAACGCTATCGTGTACGCTAAAGACGGCATGACTATTGGTGTA